>NZ_SLWY01000010.1 GCF_004341245.1 Plasticicumulans lactativorans
ACCTGTTCGAGCTGGTGCCCGAACTGACCCGTGCCCTCAGCTGAAACCCCCACCCCCGCCACTCCCCCTGCGCGCGCAACCCCGGGGGCGCGCGCCGTAACCGATCTCCAGGAGCCGTACCGTCATGAGCAGCTACACCGCACCGATCCGCGACATGAGCTTCGTCATCAACGAACTGGCCGGCCTCGATGCCGTCACCGCCCTGCCCGGTTGCGAGGAGGTCGGTGCCGAGCTGGTCGAGGCGGTGCTGGAGGAGGCCGGCAAGCTCGCCGCGAGCGTGCTCGACCCGCTGAACCACGCCGGCGACCGCAACGGCGCGCGCTGGACCGAGGCCGGCGTGATCGCCGCGCCGGGCTTCAAGGACGCCTACTGGCAGTTCGTCGAGGGCGGCTGGAACGGCCTCGCCTGTCCGGTCGACTACGAGGGGCAGGGCCTGCCCGAACTGCTCGGCACCGCCACCCACGAGATGTGGAACGCCGCCAACATGTCCTTCGCGCTGTGCCCGATGCTGACGCTCGGCGCGATCGAGGCGATCAACCACTACGCGGTCGACGCGCTGAAGGACGCCTACCTGCCGAACATGGTGTCGGGCCGCTGGACCGGCACGATGAACCTGACCGAGCCGCAGGCCGGCTCGGACCTCGCCGCCGTGCGCAGCAAGGCGGTGCCCGACGGCGACGCCTACCGCATCACCGGGCAGAAGATCTTCATCACCTGGGGCGACCACGACATGACCGAGAACGTCGTGCACCTGGTGCTCGCGCGGCTGCCCGACGCGCCCCCCGGCGTCAAGGGCATCTCGCTGTTCCTGGTGCCGAAGTTCGTGCTCGACGCCGACGGCGCGCCGGCGACGCGCAACGGCGTCCACTGCGTCTCGATCGAGCACAAGCTCGGCATCCACGGCAGCCCGACCTGCGTGCTCGCCTTCGAGGACGCCGTCGGCTACCTGGTCGGCACCGCCAACAAGGGCCTCGCGCACATGTTCACGATGATGAACGAGGCGCGCCTGAAGGTCGGCCTGCAGGGCGTGGCGATCGCCGAGCGCGCCTACCAGCAGGCGCGCTGGTACGCCAACGACCGCGTGCAGGGTCGCACCGTGCGCGACAGGGGCGAGGCCAGGTCGCCGATCATCGGCCACCCCGACGTGCGCCGCATGCTGCTGACAATGAAGGCGCAGACCGAGGCGATGCGCGCGCTGGCCTACACCACCGCCGCGCAGGTCGACATCGCCCGCCGCCACCCCGACGAGGCCGAGCGCCGGCGCGCGCAGGCGCGCGTCGACCTGATGATCCCGATCGTCAAGGGCTGGAGCACCGAGACCGGTCAGGACGTGACCTCGATCGGCATCCAGGTGCACGGCGGCATGGGCTACGTCGAGGAGACCGGCGCGGCGCAGTACTTCCGCGATGCGCGCATCACCACGATCTACGAGGGCACCACCGCGATCCAGGCCAACGACCTGGTCGGGCGCAAGCTCGCGCACGACCGCGGCAGCGCGATGCAGGCGCTGCTCGCCGACATGCGCGCCACGCTGGCCGAACTCGCCGATGCCCCCGGCGACGACCTCGCCGCGATCCGCGCCGGCCTCGCCCCGGCGGTCGACGCCCTCGCCGAGGTTACCGACTGGGTGGTCGCGAACCACGAGACCGATCCCGCCGAGGTGCTGGGTGCCGCCTACAACGTGCTGATGCTCGCCGGCTGCGTCTGCGGCGGCTGGCAGATGGCGCGCGCCGCGCTCGCCGCCACGCGCAAGCTCGTCGCCGGCGACGATCCGGCGTTCCACGAGGCCAAGCTGCTCACCGCGCGCTTCTACGCCGAGCAGATCCTGCCGCGCGCCGGCGCGCTGCTCACCGGCGCCAAGGCCGGCGCGCGCACGCTGATGGCGCTGGCGCCCGAGCAGTTCTGAGCTGCGGGCCGCCGATGCGGCCCGATGCGGGGGAGCAGGGGGGCGGCCGTGCGGCCGCCCCCTTCGCTCGTCGGCACCCGCAGGCGGCATCGCTCCGACATGCGCGGATCGTCACGGCGGTCGCGGGGCGCCATCGCCGGGTGGCTGCGCCGGCGCCCGGCCCGGCGCCCATCGGCTATACCTGACGGGCGCGGACGTCGAGGATGTCATGTGCTCCGCCGCCCGCTGCGGTGGGCGGGGCGCAGGCAGGGCAGGCGCGGGGCCGGGCGTGCCCGGCCGGCCATACCTGTCATCGAGCGGATTCGGCCAGCGACGGCTGCGCCCCATCAACCCGAACGCGATGGAGGAGGCCCGTCATGCTCAGCCCGGCGCTCTATGTGAAGGCGTATGCCGACCTGTGGTCGTGGATGGTCGTCGACGGCGACTGGGTCTACACCAGCACGCCGATCGTCAACTACCTGCAGAACGGTCTCGGCGGCCGTTCCGCCAGTGCGAAGCTCGCCTACAAGACCTTCATGTCGAAGCTCGCCACGGTGACGAAGATCCCGGGCGTCGCCGTCGCCAAGACCTTCAACTATCAGGACTACGACTACATCAACGCGTCGATCGCGCGCACCTTCATCGGCAAGGCCTGCCCGTGGGAGATCCAGGAGACGATCCAGCTCGGCTCGCTGATCGGCGCGGTCGGCGCCGATGACACCTACACCTACTGCAACGACAGCATCGGCACCGACTGCGGCGGCTTCGTCGCCAACTACTGGGGCATCGGCGTGCCGCACATGGACAACCCGAATCCGTTCGGCGCGACCGGCATTTCGCCGCGCAGCTTCTGGGCCGACAGCAAGACCTGGCCGGACGTGCTGCGCCGGCGGCGCACCGCGGCGAGCGCGATCGAACCCGGCGACGCGGCGATCTTCTTCAAGGACATCAAGGACAACAACCCTGACATCGCCAAGCAGCGCAACGCCGACGGCAAGCTGATCGCCGGCACCGGCTCGGAGGCCTTTCACATCGGTGTCGTCAACCGGGTGTCGGCGGCGGGCAACACCCTCTCGATGCTCGAGGTCGCCGAGTCGAGCGGTGGGCGTTCGATCTACGGCGGCGACGGCGTCAACGTGCGCGCGGTGGGCGTCAGCGGCAGCGGCAAGTCCGGGCCGTACGCCTACGCCGAAACCGGCAGCAACGAACGCATCTACTTCGTCGCGCCGCCGGCCGGCTGCGGACCGGAGATGCCGTACAGCTACGGCGAGGAGTGAACCGCCGCAGCGGGCAACGCCCTGCGCGGGGTGCCGCCTCGAATCGCCCGCCACCCGTTCGAAGGGAGCCGCTCCGGCGGCTGCGCGGCCGTTCCGCGAACGCCTGTCATGCGCTGCGGGCACGCTCGATGCCCGTCCAGGATGCGCGGGCCGGCGGCATGGTCTACGTTTATGCGCATTGCCTGCCGCTATCGGGGATGTCGATGGCGGTGGATTTCGCCTAACCACGGTCCGTCCGCATCTCCCCCTATCGAGCGCCATCGAGGCTGCGGCCATCGGCGCGACGGGCGCGACCGTAGCCGGAGGACAGATGAGCGACGACTTCGTGCTGGAAACCCGCCAGCTCGTGAAGGAGTTTCGGGGCTTCGTCGCGGTCGACCACGTCGACCTGAAGGTGCGCCGGGGCCACATCCATGCGCTGATCGGCCCCAACGGTGCCGGCAAGACCACGGTCTTCAACCTGCTGACCAAGTTCCTGACGCCGACGCGCGGCCAGATCCACTTCAACGGCGCCGACATCACCTATGCCAAGCCGGCCGAGATCGCGCGCAGGGGCATCGTGCGCTCGTTCCAGATCTCGGCGGTGTTCCCGCACCTGACCGCGCTCGAGAACGTGCGCGTGGCGCTGCAGCGCTCGCTCGGCACCTCGTTCCACTTCTGGCGCTCCGGGCGCTCGCTCGAGGTGCTGAACGCGCGCGCCGAGGCGCTGCTCGCCGACGTCGGCCTGAGCGACTACCGCGACACGGTGACCGTGGAGATGCCCTACGGACGCAAGCGCGCGCTGGAGATCGCCACCACGCTCGCGCTCGAACCCGAGCTGATGCTGCTCGACGAGCCCACCCAGGGCATGGGCCACGAGGATGTCGACAAGGTCGCCGAGCTGATCAAGCGGGTGTCGGCCGGGCGCACCATCCTGATGGTCGAGCACAACCTGAGCGTGGTGTCGAAGCTCGCCGACCGCATCACCGTGCTGGCGCGCGGCGCGGTGCTGGCCGAGGGCGACTACGCGACGGTGTCGCAGGACCCGAAGGTGCGCGAGGCCTACATGGGCAAGTCCGACGACGCGGCCGGAGGCCACTGAACATGACCAGTGCCTTCCAGCCCGACTTCGAGCAGTTGCACGTCGAGGACCTGCACGCCTTCTACGGCGAGTCGCACATCCTGCACGGCATCGATCTGCGCGTTAACCGCGGCGAACTGGTCACGCTGCTCGGGCGCAACGGCGCCGGCAAGACCACCACGCTGCGCGCGATCCTCGGCCTGACCGGCCGGCGCACCGGCCGCATCAGCCTGAACGGCCGCGACATCATCGGCTGGCCGACGCACCGCATCGCGCACCTCGGCGTGGGCTACTGCCCGGAGGAGCGCGGCATCTTCGCCAGCCTGTCGGTGGAGGAGAACCTGCTGCTGCCGCCGGCGGTGCGCTCGGGGGGCATGGGCGTGGAGGAGATCTACGCGATGTTCCCGAACCTCGCCGAACGCCGCCGCAGCCAGGGCACGCGGCTCTCCGGCGGCGAGCAGCAGATGCTGGCGATGGCGCGCATCCTGCGCACCGGTGCCAACCTGCTGCTGCTCGACGAGATCACCGAGGGGCTGGCGCCGGTGATCGTGCAGAAGCTCGGCGAGGTGCTGACGGCGCTCAAGGCCAAGGGCTACACCGTGATCCTGGTCGAGCAGAACTTCCGCTTCGCCGCGCCGCTCGCCGATCGCCACTACGTGATCGAGCACGGGCGGGTGGTCGACGAGATCGCGCGCGCCGCGCTGCCCGGCAAGATGGATGCGCTGCACACGCGGCTCGGGGTCTAGCCCCGGCACCGCGCACGGCCGCGTGAGGGGCGCGGCCACCCCGCTTCGCTACCCGAACACAACACCCGAGGAGGACCTCGTCATGCATTTCGCCCGTACGCTCGCCGCCACTGCCGTGACCGTCGCGCTCACCGCCGGCGCGGCCGCCCACGCCGCCATCTCCGACGACGCCGTGAAGATCGGTATCCTCACCGACCTGTCGGGCACCTATTCGGACCTCGCCGGGCCGGGCGTGGTCGTCGCCGCGGAGATGGCGATCGCCGACGTCGGCGGCAAGGTCGCCGGCAAGCCGGTCGTGCTGCTCAAGGCCGATCACCAGAACAAGGCCGACATCGCCGCCAACAAGGCGCGCGAATGGGGTGACGTGGAGAAGGTCGACGCCTACGTCGACCTGGTGACCACCAGCACCGCGCTGGCGGTGATGGAGATCGCCAAGCAGAACCAGAAGGTGGTGCTGATCTCGGGCGCTGGTTCGTCGCGCATCACCAACGAGGACTGCAACCCGACCACGGTGCACTGGACCTACGACACCTACGCGCTGGCCAAGGGCACCGGTTCGGCGGTGGTGAAGGAGGGCGGCAAGACCTGGTTCTTCCTGACCGCCGACTACGCCTTCGGCCAGAACCTGCAGAAGGACGTGGCGGCGGTGGTCGAGGCCAACGGCGGCAAGGTGCTCGGCGCGGTCAAGCACCCGTTCCCGGCGAGCGACTTCAGCTCCTTCATCCTGCAGGCGCAGGCCTCGGGGGCGCAGGTGATCGGGCTCGCCAACGCCGGTTCCGATACCACCAACGCGATCAAGGCGGCGAACGAGTTCGGCGTGGTGCAGGGTGGGCAGAAGCTCGCCGGCCTGCTGGTGTTCATCTCCGACGTGCACAGCCTGGGGCTGCCGGTGGCGCAGGGGCTGACGCTGACCACCGGCTTCTACTGGGACTACGACGACAAGACCCGCGAGTGGTCGAAGCGCTTCTTCGACAAGACCGGCAAGATGCCGACGATGGTGCAGGCGGGGGTGTATTCCTCGCTGATGCATTACTTCAAGGCGATCGAGGCGACCGGCTCCGACGACGGCCCGACGGTGGTGAAGAAGATGAAGGAGACCCCGGTCGAGGACTTCTTCGCGCGCAACGGCAAGATTCGCGAGGACGGGCGCATGGTCCACGACATGTACCTCGCCGAGGTGAAGAAACCGGCCGAGAGCAAGGCGCCGTGGGACTACTACAAGATCCTGCGGGTGATCCCCGGTGACGAGGCCTACCTGCCGCTCGCCGAGAGCAAGTGCCCGCTGGTGAAGAAGTCCTGAGTCGGGGGCGGGGCGGCGAGGCGCTCGCCGCCCCGGAGCGCATCAGCCGTCTGCCCGGGGAGCCGTGATGGACCTGTTCAACATTCCGCTGCCGGCGATACTCAGCCAACTGGTCGTCGGGCTGATCAACGGCTCGTTCTACGCGCTGCTGAGCCTGGGGCTGGCGATCATCTTCGGCCTGCTCAACATCATCAACTTCGCGCACGGCGCGCAGTACATGCTGGGCGCCTTCGCGGCCTGGTTCGGGCTGCAGTACCTCGGCATCAACTATTGGGTGGCGCTGCTCGTCGCGCCGCTCGCGGTCGGTGCCTTCGGCATGCTGCTCGAACGCACGATGCTGAGCCGCCTGTACCGCGAGGATCACCTCTACGGCCTGCTGCTGACCTTCGGCCTGGCGCTGATCATCGAGGGCCTGTTCGTGCAGGGCTTCGGCGTCTCCGGCAACCCCTACGCCACGCCCGAGGCGCTGCGCGGACCGGTCAACCTCGGCTTCATGATGCTGCCGAAGTACCGCCTGTGGGTGATCGTGGTCTCGGTGGTGGTGTGCATCGCCTGCTGGCTGGTGATCGAGCGCACCAAGCTCGGCGCCTACCTGCGCGCCGGCACCGAGAACCCGCGCCTGCTGCAGGCCTTCGGCGTCAACGTGCCGCTGATGATCACGCTCACCTACGGCTTCGGCGTCGCCCTCGCGGCGCTCGCCGGGGTGCTGGCGGCACCGATCTTCCAGGTCAGCCCGAAGATGGGCTCCGACCTGATCATCGTGGTGTTCGCGGTGGTGGTGATCGGCGGCATGGGGTCGATCCTCGGCTCGATCGTCACCGGCCTCGGCCTCGGCGTGATCGAGGGCGCAACCAAGGTGGTGTGGCCCGAGGCCTCGAACACGGTGATCTTCGTGATCATGGCCATCGTGCTGCTGGTGCGCCCCGCCGGCCTGTTCGGCAAAGAGAAATGAACCCGCGGCGGCAGCCCGTCCGCCCGTAACGAGACCGCCATGTACCAGAAGGCGCTTTACACCGCTCTGCTGCTGCTCGGGCTGGTCGCGCCCTACGCGATCTACCCGGTGTTCCTGATGAAGGTGCTGTGCTTCGCGCTGTTCGCCTGCGCCTTCAACCTGCTGCTCGGCTTTGCCGGGCTGCTGTCGTTCGGCCACGCGGCCTTCTTCGGGCTCGCCGGCTACGTCTGCGGCCACGTGCTGAAGGTCTGGGGGCTGCCGACCGAGCTCGGCCTGATCGTCGGCACGCTGGCCGCGGGCGCGCTCGGGCTCGCCGTGGGGGCGCTGGCGATCCGTCGCCAGGGCATCTACTTCGCGATGATCACGCTGGCGCTGTCGCAGATGGTGTACTTCTTCTTCCTGCAGGCGCCCTTCACCGGCGGCGAGAACGGCCTGCAGGGCGTGCCGCGCGGGCATTTTCTCGGCGTCGTCGACCTGCGCAGCGATCTCGCGCTCTATTACGTCGTGCTGGCGGTCTTCGTCGCCGGTTTCTGGCTGGTGCAGCGCACCGTGGACTCGCCGTTCGGGCAGGTGCTGAAGGCCATCCGCGAGAACGAACCGCGCGCGATCTCGCTCGGCTACGAGGTCGATCGCTACAAGCTGGTGGCCTTCGTGCTGTCGGCGAGCCTCGCGGGCCTTGCCGGGGCGCTGAAGTCGGTGGTGCTGCAACTCGCCTCGCTTGGCGACGCGCACTGGCACATGTCGGGCGAGGTGGTGCTGATGACCCTGCTCGGTGGCATGGGCACGATCCTCGGCCCGGTCGTCGGCGCGGCCACCGTGGTGACGCTGCAGAACTACCTGGCTTCCAGCCCGATCGGCAGCTACGTGCCGGCACCGGTGGTGCTCGGCGTGATCTTCGTGCTCTGCGTGCTGGCCTTCCGCCGCGGCATCGTCGGCGAACTCGCCGCGCTGGTGCGCAAGAACCTCAACCTCGGCTGATCACCCGCCGCCGTACGTGCCTGCTGCGGCTGTCGGCGGCATCGCGCCCGCGGCGTCCGCGCGGCAAAAAAGAAGGCCGCCTTGCGGCGGCCTCGAATCTTGGTGGAGCTAATCGGGATCGAACCGATGACCTCTTGCATGCCATGCAAGCGCTCTCCCAGCTGAGCTATAGCCCCGATGTACGGGTGGCGTCCCCAAGGGGATTCGAACCCCTGTTACTGCCGTGAAAGGGCGGTGTCCTAGGCCTCTAGACGATGGGGACGCGGAAATCAAGTGTCCTGCGACGGGCGGGTGGTGGAGCTAATCGGGATCGAACCGATGACCTCTTGCATGCCATGCAAGCGCTCTCCCAGCTGAGCTATAGCCCCGTCTCGCCGGAGACGCGCATTATAGGGAGGAAGGGGCAGGTGTCAATCGGCCTGCCCCGCGGCGTGAACGCTCAGGTACGGCCTGCGACCTTCGACCAGGCGTCGCGCAGGCCGACCGTGCGGTTGAACACCAGCCGCGCCGGCTCGCGCGCGTCGCGGCAGAAATAGCCCTCGCGCTCGAACTGGAAGCGTGCGCCGACGTCGGCCGCGGCAAGCACGGGCTCGACCACGCCCTGCGCGATCGCGAGCGACGCCGGGTTGATGAAGGCGAGGAAGTCGCCTTCTTCACGGTCGGGGAAGGGCACGTTGAACAGGCGATCGTAGAGCCGGATCTCGGCGGGTACGCCGAAGCGTGCCGACACCCAGTGGATCACCCCCTTGACCTTGCGATCCGACGGGTTCGCGCCGAGCGTCGATGCGTCGATGCTGGCGCGCAGCTCGATGACCTCGCCGTCGGCATCGTGGACGACCTCGTCGCAGCGGATCACGTAGGCGCCGCGCAGCCGCACCTCGCCGCCCGGCACCAGCCGCTTGAAGCCCTTCGGCGGGTGTTCGGCGAAATCCTCACGGTCGATCCAGAGTTCGCGCGTGAACGGCACCTGGCGCTCGCCGAGGGCCTCGTCCTTCGGGTGGTTGGGCAGCGCGAGGTATTCGACGTGATCCTCCGCGACGTTGCCGAGCACGACCTTCAGCGGACGCAGCACCGCCATCGCGCGCGGGGCGGTGGCGTCGAGGTCCTCGCGGATGCAGGCGTCGAGCAGTTCCATCTCGACGAGGTTGTCGGACTTGGTGACGCCGATGCGTTCGCAGAAGGCCCGGATGGCCGCCGGCGTACAGCCGCGGCGGCGCAGCCCGGCGATGGTCGGCATCCGCGGATCGTCCCAGGCGTCGACGATGCCTTCGTTCACCAGGCGTGTCAGCCGGCGCTTGCTGGTCACCGCGTACTGCAGCGTCAGCCGCGAGAACTCGTACTGCCGCGGCCGGCTCGCCAGCGTGACGTGCTCGACCAGCCAGTCGTACAGCGGGCGGTGATCCTCGAACTCCAGCGTGCAGATCGAGTGCGTGATGCCCTCGAAGGCGTCCGACAGCGCGTGCGCGAAGTCGTACATCGGGTAGATGCACCAGGCGTTGCCGGTCTGGTGGTGCTCGGCGCGGCGGATGCGGTACAGCGTCGGATCGCGCAGGTTGATGTTCGCCGCCGCCATGTCGATCTTCGCGCGCAGCACCCGGGCGCCGTCGTCGAACTCGCCGGCGCGCATGCGCCGGAACAGGTCGAGGTTCTCGGCCACGCTGCGCTCGCGCCAGGGGCTCGCGCGGCCCGCCTCGGTGAGGGTGCCGCGGTATTCGCGGATGGCCTCGGCGGAGAGGTCGTCGACGTAGGCCAGACCCTTGGCGATGAGTTCCTCGGCGCAGGCGTACAGGGCCTCGAAGTAGTCGGAGGCGAAGTACAGGTGATCGCCCCAGTCGAAGCCGAGCCAGCGCACGTCGGCTTCGATCGCGGCGACGAACTCGGGGTCTTCCTTGGCCGGGTTGGTGTCGTCGAAGCGCAGGTTGCACTGGCCGCCGTAGTCGCGGGCGATGCCGAAGTTCAGGCAGATCGACTTGGCGTGGCCGATGTGCAGGTAGCCGTTGGGTTCGGGCGGGAAGCGCGTGCGCACGCCGCCCGCCGCGATGCGGCCACTGGCGATGTCGGCGTCGATGATCTGACGGATGAAGTTGGTCTTGCTCGGCTCGTGGCTCATCGCGGGGTCCGAAAAGGCTCGTCGTAACGGTCGGGTGGGGCGTCGGGCCGCCGCCGCCGGGCGGCCGCGGCACTCGCGGGTCAGTCGTTGCCGCGGTCGAGGTAGGCGAGGGCGCGGTCGATGCGTTGCAGCACCGGTTGCCGGCCCACCAGCCAGAGCGTCACGTCGATGCCGGGGGAGGCGGCACGGCCGCACACGGCCACGCGCAGCGGCTGCGCCACCTTGCCCAGCTTCAGGTCCAGCGCCGCGGCGCTGGCCTCGACCGCGGCATGGATCGCGGCGGCGCTCCACTCGGGCAGGGCGGCGAGCGCGTCGCGCACGTGGCGCAGCGGCGCGCTCGCCGCGGCCTTGAGGTGGTCCTTCGCCGACTTGGCTTCGTAGTGGTCGAATTCGCGGTACACGTACGCGGCGACCTCGGCGAGCTCCACCAGGGTCTGGGCACGCGCCACGTGCGCCTTGACCACCTCCACCAGATGCTCGGTGTCCTCGGGTTCGATGCCGATCGCCGCCAGGTGCGGTCGCAGCAGCGTGGCCAGGCGCAGCGGGTCGGCCTGCATCAGGTACTGCTGGTTGAGCCAGCGCAGCTTGCCGGTGTTGAAGGCCGAGGCGGCCTTGTTGACGTCACTGGCGTCGAACAGCCGGATCATCTCCTCGCGGCTGAACAGCTCCTGGTCGCCATGCGACCAGCCGAGGCGCACCAGGTAGTTCACCACCGCCTCGGGCAGGTAGCCCTCGTCGCGGTACTGGGTGACGCTGACCGCGCCGTGGCGCTTGGAGAGCTTCAGCCCGTCGTCGCCGAGGATCATCGGCACGTGCGCGTAGCGCGGGATCGCCGCACCCAGGGCGGCGAGGATGTTGATCTGGCGCGGGGTGTTGTTGATGTGGTCGTCGCCGCGCACCACGTGGGTGATGCCCATGTCCATGTCGTCGACGACGACGCAGAAGTTGTACGTGGGCGTGCCGTCGGGGCGGGCGATCACCAGGTCGTCGAGTTCGCGGTTGTCGAACTCGATGCGCCCGTGGATGAGGTCGTCGACCACCGTCACCCCCTCGGCGGGGTTGCGGAAACGCACCACCGGGGCCACGCCCGGCGGCGGCGGTGGCAGGGCCTTGCCCGGCGCGGGGCGCCAGCGCCCGTCGTAGCGCGGCTTTTCCTTGCGCGCGAGCGCGGCCTCGCGCATCTGCTCGACTTCCTCCTTCGAGCAGTAGCAGTGGTAGGCGGTACCCGCGGCGAGCATCTGCGCGATGACCTCGCGGTAACGGTCGAAGCGCCGGGTCTGGTAGTAGGGGCCTTCGTCGTGGTCGAGTCCGAGCCAGTCCAGGCTGTCGAGGATCGCCTGGACCGCTTCCGGCGTCGACCGTTCGAGGTCGGTGTCCTCGATGCGCAGCACGGTGCGGCCGCCGTGGTGGCGGGCGTGCAGCCAACTGAACAGCGCCGTGCGCGCGCCGCCGATGTGCAGGAAGCCGGTCGGGCTGGGAGCGAAACGAGTCTTTACCATGGTGGACCAGACGGAAGGTGACCTTGCGAAGCGCCGCATTCTAGCGCGGAAACCCCGCATCAAGCCGCCCGTTCAGGGGCTTGTCGCAGTGCAGCAGCCGTGCTTGCCTGCATCTTGGGTGACGGTTAAGGTGCGCGCAGACTGCGGCAAGGCCGCACTGTGCACTCACTCGGGGCGGCAGCGATGAAGATCACGATTTTCGGATCGGGTTACGTGGGGCTGGTGACCGGTGCCTGCCTCGCCGAGGTCGGCAACCACGTGCTCTGCGTGGACGTCGACGCCGGCAAGGTCGAGCGCCTGCAGCGCGGCGAGATCCCGATCTACGAGCCCGGGCTCGACGAACTGGTCAAGCGCAATGCCGCCAACGGGACGCTGGCGTTCACCACCGATGTCGGCGCCGGGGTGGCGCACGGCCTGTTCCAGTTCATCGCCGTCGGCACGCCGCCGGACGAGGACGGCTCGGCCGACCTGCAGCACGTGCGTGCGGTTGCGCGCTCGATCGGCGCGTACATGGAGGAGTTCCGCGTCATCGTCAACAAGTCGACCGTACCGGTCGGCACCGCGGACGTGGT
Source organism: Plasticicumulans lactativorans (assembly GCF_004341245.1). Lineage (GTDB taxonomy): Bacteria > Pseudomonadota > Gammaproteobacteria > Competibacterales > Competibacteraceae > Plasticicumulans_A > Plasticicumulans_A lactativorans. The sequence goes on from NZ_SLWY01000010.1 coordinate 12,380, forward strand.
GCGCGAGACGGTCACCGCGGAACTGGCCGCGCGTGAGGTCGACCTTGAATTCGACGTGGTCTCGAACCCCGAATTCCTGAAGGAGGGGGCGGCGGTCGAGGACTTCATGCGCCCCGACCGCATCGTCATCGGCACCGACAACCCGCGCACCACCGAACTGCTGCGCATCCTCTACGCGCCCTTCAACCGCAGCCACAGCCGGTTGGTGGAGATGGACGTGCGCTCGGCCGAGCTGACCAAGTACGCGGCCAACGCGATGCTCGCGACCAAGATCAGCTTCATGAACGAGATGGCCAACCTCGCCGAGCGGCTCGGGGCGGACATCGAGAAGGTGCGCATCGGCATCGGTTCCGACCCGCGCATCGGCTATCACTTCATCTATCCCGGCTGTGGCTACGGCGGGTCGTGTTTTCCGAAGGACGTCAAGGCGCTGGAGCGCATCGCGCGCGATGTCGACTACCCCGCCGAACTGCTGCAGGCGGTCGAGGCGGTCAACGACCGGCAGAAGCGCGTGCTGTTCGCGCGTATCCGCGATCATTTCCGCGGCGAGCTCGCCGGGCGGGTGATCGCGCTCTGGGGCCTCGCGTTCAAGCCGCGCACCGACGACATGCGCGAGGCGCCGAGCCGGACGCTGATGGAGGCGCTGTGGGCCGCGGGGGCGAGCGTGCGGGCCTTCGACCCCGAAGCGATGCACGAATGCCGCCGCCTCTACGGCGAGCGGCCGGACCTCGTACTCTGCGAGCGCCCCGAAACCGCGCTCGACGGTGCCGATGCGCTGGCCGTGGTCACCGAATGGAACGTGTTCCGCAGCCCCGACTTCGATGCCGTCAAGGCGCGCATGCGCCAGCCGGTGGTCTTCGACGGCCGCAACCTCTACGACCCGGTGCAGATGCGCAAGTCCGGCTTCGTGCATTACGGCATCGGCCGTCGCGCGCCGGCGTGAGCGTGTCCGCGCCGCCGGTGGTCGGCCAGCGGCGGCGGCCGGCTGCCGCTCGACCTGTCGCCCCGGCGTGCCGGGGCTTCGCCCGTCGTCAACCTCGCAAGGAACTCTCGCGCCCATGATCGTCCCGGTGATCCTGTCCGGTGGCAGCGGCACGCGGCTGTGGCCGCTGTCGCGCGATGCCTATCCGAAGCAGTTCCTGCCGCTCGCCGACGCCCGGACGATGCTGCAGGCCACCGCGTCGCGCGTGCGCGGCCTCGCGGCCGTGACGCCGCCGCTGGTGGTGTGCAACGAGGAGCATCGCTTCATGGTGGCCGAGCAGTTGCGCGAGATCGGCGTGCAGCCGACGGCGGTCATCCTCGAACCGGTGGGGCGCAACACCGCGCCGGCGGTGGCGGTGGCGGCCTTGCACGTGCTCGCCGGCGGCGACGATCCGCTGCTGCTGGTGCTGCCGGCCGACCACGTGATCGCCGACGTCGCGGGGTTCCGTGCCGCGGTGGAGCGCGCCGCCGCCGCCGCCGCGGCCGGTTTCCTGATCACTTTCGGCATCGTGCCGACCGCGGCCGAGACCGGCTACGGCTACATCAAGGCCGGGGCGGCGGCGGGGGAGGGGGTCAGCCGCGTCGAGCGCTTCGTCGAGAAGCCCGATGTCGCCACCGCGTCGGCCTACGTGGCCTCGGGCTCCTACCTCTGGAACAGCGGCATGTTCCTGTTCCGCGCTTCGCGCTATCTCGAGGAACTGCAGCGCTTCAACCCGGCGATCGTCGAGGCCTGCCGCGCGGCACTCGCCAGCGCGCGCGCCGACGTGGACTTCCTGCGGCTGGAGCGTGCCGCGTTCACCGCCTGCCCGTCGGACTCGATCGACTACGCGGTGATGGAGCGCACCCAGACCGCGGCGGTCACGCCGCTGGCCGTCGGCTGGAACGACGTCGGGGCGTGGTCGGCGCTGTGGGACGTGGGCAGCCGCGACGAAGCGGGCAACGTGTTCTGTGGCGACGTGTACGCGCTCGACACCCGCAACACCTACGTGCGTGCCGATCGCCTGGTGGCGACCGTGGGGCTCGACGACGCCGTGATCGTGGAGACGCCCGATGCGGTGCTGGTGGCGCGCCGCGACCGCGTGCAGGACGTGAAGAAAATCGTCGAACGGCTGAAGGCGGAGGGCCGCGGCGAATGGCACCACCACCGCAAGGTGTACCGGCCCTGGGGCGCCTACGACTCGATCGACAACGCCGACCGCTTCCAGGTCAAGCGCATCAGCGTCAAACCGGGGGGGGCGCTCAGCCTGCAGATGCATCATCACCGCGCCGAGCACTGGATCGTGGTCAAGGGCACGGCGCGCATCACCCGCGGCGACGAAACCTTCCTGCTCACCGAGAACCAGTCGACCTACATCCCGCTCGGCATCACCCACCGCCTCGAGAACCCGGGGAAAATCCCCCTGGAACTGATCGAGGTGCAGTCGGGGGCCTATCTCGGAGAAGACGACATCGTGCGCTTCGACGATGTGTACGGTCGCCAAGATGGCCAGTAGAGGGAATCCGATGCCTGCGCTGCGCCTCGACTGCTTCAAGGCCTACGACATCCGCGGGCGCCTGCCCGACCAGATCAACGCGGACATCGCCTGGCGCATCGGGCGTGCCTATGCGGCCGAACTGGCGCCGCGCCAGGTCGTCGTCGGCCACGATGTGCGCCTGCAGAGCCCGGCGCTGGCTGAGGCGCTCACCCGCGGGCTGACCGAAGGCGGCGCGGACGTCATCGACATCGGCCTGTGCGGGACCGAGGAGGTGTACTTCCACACCTTCCACCGCGGCGCCGATGGTGGCGTGATGATCACCGCCAGCCACAACCCGCTGGACTACAACGGCATGAAGCTGGTGCGCGAGGGCTCGCGCCCGATCAGCGGCGACTCGGGGCTCGACGCGATCCGTGCCCGCGCCGAGCGCGGTGCGTTCGCGCCGGCGCCGCGTGCCGGCGTGGTCCGCGTCGACACCGACAAGCGCGCCTACATCCAGCACCTGCTCGGCTACGTGAGCGTGCCGGCGCTGTCGCCGCTGAAGATCGTCGTCAACGCCGGCAACGGCGGTGCCGGCCTGGTGATCGACGAACTGGAGCGCTTCCTGCCGTTCGAGTTCATCAAGGTCCATCACGAGCCGGATGGCCGCTTTCCGCACGGTATACCCAACCCGCTGCTGCCGGAGAACCGCGCGGCCACCGCCGAGGCCGTGCTGGCGCACGGCGCGGATCTCGGCATCGCCTGGGACGGGGATTTCGATCGCTGCTTCTTCTTCGACGAAACCGGGCGCTTCATCGAGGGTTATTACCTGGTCGGCCTCCTGGCCGAGCAGATGCTGGCGAAACACCCCCGGGCCAAGATCATCCACGACCCCCGCCTGACCTGGAACACCGTCGAGACGGTGCGTGCGGCCGGTGGCACGGCGGTGCAGAGCAAGACCGGGCATGCCTTCATCAAGGAACGGATGCGCGCCGAGGATGCGGCGTACGGCGGCGAGATGAGCGCGCACCATTACTTCCGCGATTTCGCCTACTGCGACTCCGGCATGATCCCGTGGCTCCTGGTGGTGGAGCGCCTGTGTCGCAGCCGCCAGCCGTTGTCGGCACTGGTGGAGGCGCGCATGGCGGCCTTTCCGTGCAGTGGCGAGATCAATTTCGAGGTGACCGACAGCGCAGCGGTGATCGAGCGCATCCTCGCGCACTACGAGACCGAAGGCCCGCAGGTCGACCGCACGGACGGTGTCAGCGTGAGTTTCCCCACCTGGCGCTTCAACCTGCGGGCCTCCAATACGGAGCCGCTGCTGCGCCTGAACGTCGAGACCCGCGGCGATGCCCCACTGCTGGCGAGCAGGACTGCCGAGTTGCGTCGCTTGATCACGGCGTGAGCGCGTCGGACGAGGCGCCCTCAGGGGCGGGGTGCACGTCGTAATAGAGTTTTATTTTCATGGGGTTGAATGCCGACCGTCAGGATTTTTGACACGGCGTCGCCATCGTTCGACCGGCTTTCGCGAAAGCCCCGAAACCAGCGCCGGGCCCGGCGCGCGGGCACCGGTGCGGCGGGCGATTCGTGACAGTTGGTTGTGTGTGATCCATCCCGGCCGCTGACGACGCCGGAAGCAGGTTTTAAAACATGATCTTTAACAACATCTTGGTGGTCTGTGTCGGCAACATATGTCGCAGCCCGATGGCGGAGGCATTGCTCGCCGATGCGCTGGCCGACAACGCCGGCGTGACGGTGTCGTCGGCGGGGATTGCCGCCCTGATCGGAGAACCTGCAGACCCGATGGCACAGTCCGTGCTGTCAGAGCTGGGGTTGGACTTGTCGTCGCACCGCGCGCAGCAGCTCACACCTGAACTGACGCGGGCCGCCGACCTGATCCTGGTGATGGAGAGCGGGCACCGCCGGGCGGTGGAGTCGATCGACCGCAGCGTGCGCGGCAAGACGTATCGCTGGGGGGAGTGGGGGGGCTTCGACGTGCCGGATCCGTACCGGCGGCCTCGGGAAGCGTTCGAGCAGAGTCTGGCACTGATCCGCCAGGGGCTCGAAGACTGGTTGCCAAAACTCAAGGGTTGAGTCTGATGATACGAATCACATCGACGGTAGCGGTAGCCGCGCTGATGCTGAATGGCTGCGGCTTCGCGCCTGGCATGATCATGATGAACACCGATGGCGAGTCCAGCGTCGAGGTGCCGGTCGTCGAGAACGGCGTCCCGGTGACGGCCAAGGCCAAGATCACCGAGATCAATGCCCAGGTCGTCGTCGAGCAGGTGGAGCGCCAGCGCCTCGCCTATGCCAATGCGGAACGCCCGCCGCGCGAGAAGTACGACCGCTATCGCCTCGGCCCGCGAGACATCCTCTCGATCACCGTCTGGGATCATCCCGAACTGACCATCCCGGCTGGTGAGTTCCGCTCGGCCGAAGCTGCCGGCACCCTGATCAACGAAGACGGGACGATCTTCTACCCCTACGTCGGCGTACTGAAGGCCGCCGGGCTCACGACCGATCAGCTGCGCGATCAGATCAGCCGGAAGATTTCGACGTACATCGAAAACCCGCAGATCGACGTGCGCGTGGCTGCATACCGCAGCAAGAAGATCTACGTCGTGGGTGAGGTGAAAGAGCCCGGCATCCAGTTCATCAACGACATCCCGATGACCGTCGCGGAGGCGATCAACCGGGCCGGTGGCGTCACCGAGCTCGCCGACCAGCGCACGATCACGTTGTCACGCAACGACAAGGTTTACCGCATCGACCTGCAGGGGCTGTACGAGAACGGTGACCTGCAGCAGAACGTGCTGCTCAGGGACGGTGACGTGCTCAACGCCTGGGACCTCAGCCTCAACAAGATCTTCGTGATGGGAGAGGTCGACAAGCCGCAGTCGCTGCTGATGAGCAAGGGCCGCAAGACGCTCGCCGAGGCCATCAGCGATGCTGGCGGCATCAGCCAGAGCTTCGGCGATCCCGGGCAGTTGTACGTGATCCGCAGCGGCAGCCCGAAGCCCGAGATCTTCCACCTGAACGCCCGCTCGCCCGATTCGATGCTGCTGGCCGACCGTTTCCCGCTGCAGCCGCGTGATGTCGTCTACGTCGATACCGCGGGTGTCACGCGCTGGAACCGTGTGATCTCGCAGATCCTGCCGACGGCACAGGTGCTCAGCGAGTCGACGGTGACGCACTTCCCGCTGTTCCAGGGAGGGACGACCAACACCTTCCAGCACGTCGTGCGCTGAGCGGGCGATGCGCACCGACCCTTCCGATCGCGCGGAGCGCGGCCAGCCATCGGCTGGCGGCGCCGTGCGACCGAACGAACCAGACACTGGCGTGAAGATGAAACAGAACCCCGAATTGCAGCAGTACACCCTGAGCCCGCTCGAGGCCGCCGACGATGACGTCGATCTCGGTGAGTACCTGGCGATTCTGGGCGAATCGAAATGGTTCATCATCGCCGTGGCGCTGGCCATCACCCTGCTCGGCGTGGCGTACGCCTTCCTCGGGCGGCCCACCTACGCGGTCGACGTGCTGATCCAGGTCGAGCAGGACAAGACCTCGGTCGACTCGGCGCTCGGCGACATGGCCTCGCTGCTCGGCAGCCAGTCGCCGACCGAAGCCGAGATGCAGATCCTGCAGTCGCGCATGGTGCTCGGCCAGACCATCCGCAACCTGCGCCTCGACATCCAGACGGAGCCGGGATACTTCCCGGTGCTCGGGCGTAACTGGGCGCGCTACATGCCACCGGACGAAGGGCTGAACGCGCCGCTGTTCGGGCTGGACACCTTTCCCTGGGGCGGCGAGGTGCTGCAGATCGACAGCCTCGAGGTGCCGGTGTCTTATTACAACCAGAAGCTCAGGTTGATCGCCGGCGCCAACGGCCACTACACGCTGCTCGACCCCGACAAGAACCCGGTGCTCGAGGGCGAGGTCGGCAAGCCGGCGGCGAAGACGATCGGCCACGAAACGCTGCGCATCTTCGTCTCCGACCTGCAGGCGCGCCCCGGCGTCGCCTTCAAGGTATACAAGTACGACGAACTGACGGCGCTGACGAACCTGACGAACAATCTCAAGGTCGCAGAGCAGGGCAAGTCGTCGGGCGTGATCGGCGTCGACTACAGCGATTACGATCCCGAACTCGCCACGCGCGCCATCAACGAGATCGCCGACCTCTACCTGCGCCAGAACGTCGAGCGCAAGTCGGCCGAGGCGCAGTCGACGCTCGATTTCCTCGGCAAGCAGTTGCCGCTGCTCAAGCAGAACATGGACACGGCGATGGCGGTGCTCAACGAGTACCGCATCCGCGCCGGCTCGGTCGACATGCCCAAGGAAACGCAGGTCGTGCTCGAGCAGTCGGTGGATCTGCAGTCGCAACTGGTTGCGTTGCGGCAGAAGCGCGAGGAGCTGGTGCAGCGCTTCACGCCTTCGCATCCGCAGGTGGTGGCGATCGACGCGCAGATCGCGCGCATCACCGGGCTGATGAAGACCCTGGACAAGAAGGTGCAGGCCCTGCCCGATGAGCAGAAGCAGATCCTGCAGCTCGAGCGCGATGCCAAGGTCGCGACCGACCTCTACATCACGCTGCTCAACAACGCCCAGCAGCTCGAGATCGCCAAGGCCGGCACCGTCGGCAACGTGCGCATCGTCGACCATGCGGTGGCGCCGATCCAGCAGGACAAGCCCAAGCAGCCGCTGGTGATCGCGATCGCCGCCGTGCTCGGTCTGTTCATGGGGGTGGTGACGGCATTCGTGCGCCACGCCTTGCGCGGCGGCGTCGAGGACCCCGACGTCATCGAGAAGCACCTCGGCCTGCCGGTGTACGCCACCATTCCGCACAGCAAGCTGCAGGAACGCATGGGGCGGCGTCTGCATTCCAACAAGGGGCAGAATCTGGTGCTCGCCACGCAGGATCGCGAGGATCTCGCCATCGAGAGCCTGCGCAGCCTGCGCACCACCCTGCACTTCGTGCTGCTGGAGGCGAAGAACAACGTGCTGATGATCACCGGGCCCAGCCCGGGGCTCGGCAAGTCCTTCATCAGCATGAACCTCGCGGCCGTGCTGGTGGCGGCGGGCAAGCGGGTGCTGATCGTCGACGCCGACTTGCGGCGTGGTCACCTGCATGAGTTCGTCGGGCTGCAGCGTGGTGTGGGCGTGTCGGACTTCGTCAGTGGCCAGTGTGACCTCGATGCCGCGATCCGTCCCTCGGGCGTTGCGGGACTCGACCTGATGAGCACCGGCGCGGTTCCGCCGAACCCGTCGGAGCTACTGCTGCACGAGCGTTTCGCCCAGGCTGTCCAGGAGGTCGGCAAGCGCTACGATCATGTGCTGATCGACTCCCCACCGGTGCTCGCCGTCACCGATGCCGCCGTGGTCGGGCGACTCGCCGGCGCTTCGCTGCTGGTGATCAAGGCCGGCGCGAATCCGTTGCGCGAGGTGGAAGTCAGCGTCAAGCGCCTGCGCCAGGCGGGGATCAATCTGCGCGGCGTGATCTTCAACGACGTGAAGAAGATCGGCAGTCGTTACGGTGCGGGCAAGTACGTGTACCAGTACGCCTACACGAAGAGGAAATAGCGCGGGCGCGGCGGTCCGGGGCTGGTCCGGCCCACGCGATGCGATCCCGTGGCGGCAAGCGTCCGTAGAGCCCGGTGCGGTGCGTGGCTCCCGGCAATGGCACCGGCGGTCGTGCACCTCGCTGAACGGAAAACCACTTGGGCCACCCCCCTCCTTGGTGTCGTTGGCAGCTTGCGCTGCATGCGGTTGAAGCAGGTGGACCTGCGACGAGGAGAGGCGGGGGGGGGGCCGTGGTGCCGGTGCCCGGCCGCAGCAGCGGCTTCCCGGCGCTGTCATCAACCGCATGCTCGCCACCGTGTGGCCGCCTTGCAGGCCACGGTGCCCGTCAGGCGACCCGGGGGGCCGGAATCGTGGGGCTCCTCGGAGCGCTTTCCGCCATGTCCGAGTGTCCGCGATCTCTGCAACGTCGTTGCTCGTGTGGCGTGGTTGCGCGAACACCTGGCACGACCGCGTGGTCAAGACTGCCTGACCACTTCCCGTTCACGGAGTCCATCACCATGCCCCGAATCACCGGCCGCCGCATTTATCGCGTGTTGTTCCAGAGCCAGGGCAAACTCTACGAGGTCTACGCGCGCAAGGTCGTGCAGAGTGACCTGCCTGGCTTCATCGTCATCGAGGACCTCGTTTTCGGCGAGCGCGGCGGCCTGCTGGTAGATCCGGCCGAAGAGCGCCTGCGCAGCGAGTTCAGCGACGTGCGGCGCAGCCTGGTGCCGTTCCATGCGGTGATCCGCATCGACGAGGTGGACAAGGAAGGCGTAGGCAAGCTGACGACGTCCGAGGGCGGGAGCAACGTCGCTTCCTTTCCCGGCTTGCCGCCGCTGCCGCGCGACTGAGCCGCGTGTCACGAGGCGTGTCGGCAGTGGCCGGCGAGGTGGATTCGCCGGGGGCTAAAGGTTATCTTCCGGCCCCGTTTCGATTTTGTGGACTGTTCCGATGGCGACCTTTGACGATGTCCGTACCCTGATCGGCGACGTACTGCAGCTCGGCGAACGCACCGCGCAGATCGTGCCGGACACCGTGCTGCTCGGCGGCATTCCCGAATTCGACTCGATGGCCGTGGTGAGCCTGATCGCGGCGATCGAGGATACGTTCGGCGTCACGGTGGACGACGACGAGATCAGCGCCGACATCTTCGAAACGGCCGGGACCCTGCACGCTTTCGTCACCCGCATCGCCGACTGAGCCGGCTCGGTATGGAGCCGCTGTTCATCGACGCCGGGCGCAAGCGCCTGTTCGCCCTCTTCCTGCCGCCATCCGCCGACAGGCCGCCGCGCGGTGGCGTGCTCTACGTGCCGCCGTTCGCCGAAGAGATGAACAAGTCGCGTGCCATGGCAGTGAGCGCTGCGCGAGCCTTTGCCGCGGCCGGGTGGGGCGTGCTGTTGCCCGATCTCTTTGGCACGGGCGACAGCGAGGGCGATTTCGGTGACGCCCGCTGGGAAGGGTGGCGCGGGGATCTCACCGCCGCGGCGGCGTGGCTGGCGCAACGCTGCCCGGGGACGCCGGTCGTGTGGGGGCTGCGCCTCGGCGCGCTGCTCGCGCTCGACGCCGCGCAGCGGGGTGCACTGGATGCCCGTGCGTTCCTGTTGTGGCAGCCGACGAGCAGCGGCGAACAGGCTCTGACCCAGTTCCTGCGTCTGCGGCTCGCCGCCACGCTGCGCGACGGCGAGCCGGAAACGCCGGCGAGCCTGCGCGCCCGCCTCGCGGCGGGCGAGTCGATCGAGGTGGCCGGCTACGCCCTGAACCCGGAGCTGGCGACTGCCATCGATGCCTGTCGGGCGCCGGCGGCGCCCGCCATGCCCACCGCCTGGATCGAAGTCGTCGCGGAATCGGGCCGAACGCTGTCGCCGGCCACCCGCCGGACACTCGATGCATGGGCCGCCGCAGGATGCTCTGCGCAGGCATCCGCAGTGGTCGGCGAGGCCTTCTGGGGGACCCAGGAAATCGCCGCGGCACCGGCGCTGATCGCTCCCAGCCTGGCCTTTCTGCAGGAACTCCCCGCATGAGCGCTGACGAGCGCGCCTTCACCTTCGACTGCCGCGGCATGCGCCTGCCGGCGATCCTCCATCCGGGGGCCGCCGGCGCCACGCGTGGCGTTCTGGTCGTGGTGGGCGGGCCGCAGTACCGCGTCGGCAGCCATCGGCAGTTCGTGTTGCTGGCGCGAACGCTCGCCGCGGCAGGGATTCCCGTGCTGCGCTTCGATTACCGCGGCATGGGCGACGCGGAGGGCGAGGCACGCGACTTCACCGGCATCGACGCCGACATCGAGGCCGCGATTTCCGCCTTCATAGAGCAGGTGGGCGGCCTGCGCGAGGTGGTGATCTGGGGCCTGTGCGACGCGGCATCGGCCGCCCTGTTCTACGCCTGGCGCGATCCGCGCGTCGCCGGTCTGGTGCTGCTGAATCCCTGGGTGCGCACCGAGGCCGGCGAGGCGAAGGCCTACCTGACGCATTACTACCGCCAGCGCCTGTTCAGCCCGGAACTGTGGCGCAAGGTGTGGCGGTGCGAGTTCGACTGGCGGGGCTCCCTGGTGGCGTTCGCCGGGATGGTGCGACGAGCCCTCACACGTCCGGCCGCGCCAGCGGCCTCCGCCCTCGCCGGCGATGCCGATGCCGGCCTGCCGCTGCCCGAGCGCATGGCCGCCGGGTGGCGCCGTTTCGGCGGACCGGTGCTGCTGATCCTGAGCGGTGACGACCTGACGGCAGCGGAATTTCGTGACGTTACGGCAACCCACGTGGCCTGGCATGGTCTCCTCGAACAGCCCAGGGTCGGCCGGCGCGAGTTTGCCGAGGCGAACCACACGTTCTCCCGCCGTCTCTGGCGCGACCAAGTTGCCCACTGGACCCTGGAGTGGCTGCGTTCATGGTGAACCGAGTCCTGCTCGTTGCCTTTCATTACCCGCCGGTGCGCGAGAGCAGCGGCCTGCAGCGCACGCTGAAGTTCTCCCAGTACCTGCCGGAGTTCGGCTGGGAGCCCGCGGTGCTCAGCGCGCACCCGCGTGCCTACGTGACGACCGGTGACGAACAGTTGCACGAGATTCCGGCCGGCATGCCGCTGAAGCGCGCCTTCGCGTTCGATACCGCGCGCCATTTCGCGTTGGCGGGGCGTTATCCCGGCTTTCTCGCGCTACCCGACCGCTGGGCGCCCTGGTGGCTGGGAGCCGTGGTGTCGGGGCTCGCGCTGATCCGGCAGTTGCGTCCGCGCGCGATCTGGTCGACCTACCCGATCGCCACGGCGCACCTGATCGGCGCGACGCTGGCTCGCCTCAGCGGGCTGCCCTGGATTGCCGACATGCGCGATTCGATGACCGAACCCGGTTACCCCGAGGAGGCCGCCAAGCGGCGCTGGTATCTGCGCATCGAGCGCTGGGCGGCCGAACGCGCCGCGAAAGTGGTGTTCACCGCTCCCGGTGCGCTGCGCATGTATGCCGAGCGCTATCCGCATATTCCCGCGGAACGCTGGGCGGTGATCGGCAACGGCTACGACGAGGAGAACTTCACCCGCGCGGCCGCGATGGCGAGTGCCCCCCCTGCTGCCCCCGGGCATCAACTGCGCCTGGTGCACAGCGGCATCCTGTACCCGTCGGAGCGTGACCCGCGCCCCTTCTTTGCGGCGCTCGCAGAACTGCGCCGCCGCGGCGTGATCGATGCCGCCAACCTGCGCATCGTGTTGCGTGCCACCGGACACGATGCGCTGCATCGCGAGCATGTCGCCGCCGCCGGCATTGCCGACCTCGTCGAGTTTGCGCCGTCGATCCCCTACGAAGCGGCGCTTGCCGAAATGCTCGCCGCCGACGGCCTCCTGCTGTTCCAGGCCGCCAACTGCAACCATCAGATCCCGGCCAAGCTCTACGAGTACCTGCGGGCAGGACGGCCGGTGTTCGCCCTCACCGACCGTGCGGGCGACACCGCCACCACGCTGCTGCAGGCGGGCATCGACACGCTGGTGCCGCTCGACGATGCGACGGCGATCGCACAGGGGCTGGAGCGTTTCGTCGCGCGTGTGCGTGACGGCAGTGCCCCTGCCGTCACGCCGGCGGCGGCGGCGGCCTATAGCCGCTACGCGCGCACCCGCGAACTCGCCGTCCTGCTCGACGAGGTAACGTCGGGACGTCCGCTGCGCTGACCGCAGCGGGCGGCATTGCCGTCATGGCCTGTGGGTTCCGTGCCCATGCGGCGTACAGACGTTGTGTCAGCGCGGTGCCTGATTGGGATGACAGGGGAGCTTGCCGAATTCGATTGCACCGAGATCTGGCTGCGAGGGGTTGCGGGGGTTGCCGCAGAGGTCGTCGGTTACGCCCGGCAGCGGCTTGCCGTGGCTGACGATCGCATCACCATCGCGTAGCCCGAAATCGGCGACATCGGGCTCCATGAACCAGCGCTCGAATTCGCGGCGGCTGCCGATGAGATTGTCGGCCTCGTTCACGCTGGCGCCGTCCCTGCCCTTGATGCGCCCGGTCAGGACATTGTTGCGGATGTCGGCGTCGGTTTCGCCAAAGCGGGCGTCGATGCCGACCGTGCGATAGAGCGTGTTGTTGTAGACCCTGCTGCCGGCGGCGCGGTTGAGATAGATGCCGACGTCGTTGGCGCAGTTCAGCACCAGATTGTTGCGGATGATGCCGTCACGGTGTTCGGTCGAGCAGTCGTTGGCACGGCAGTACGATGCATCCGTACCGCCGCCGCCGAGCGACAGCCCGATGCGCACGCCGGCTTGTCCGCTCAGATGCATCTCGCAGATCACGAGGTTGCGCTCTATCACCGTGCCCTGTGCATTGCCCTTGACGAAGGCCCCGTAACTGGTCCGATCGCTGCGCCCCTTGATGAAGTCAGCGATCAGGTTGCCGCGGATCACCCAGCCGTCGGCACCGACGACGTCGATCGGCGTCACCGAATTGCCGGTGTTGCGCACGGCCGTGTTGTAAAGGGAATTGCCTTCTATCAAGGCCGCGTCCGGAGCGGTGAAGCGCCCTTCGATCTCGAAGCCGTTGGCCTTGATCATCGCATTGAAGTCATAGAGGCGGCTGTTGCGCACCACGGTATGGTGGCCGCGCCCGACGATGTGGAAGGCGTGTTCGCAATCATCGTGATCAGGGCATACGCCGCGGATATCGAGGTTTTCGAAGCGCCAGTACGGTGCTCCGACGACGAAGCCCTCCAGGGTATTCATGCGCAGCTGGGCATCTCCCAGGCGCGCTGCCCTGACCACGATCGGGCGTTCCGCGGTGCCGCCGCGCGACACGTCGATTCCGCGTACGTTGAGCGGGTATACGCCCGCCGCGAGTTCGATCACATCGCCCGGCTGGGCGGCCCGGATTGCCGCGATCAGGGTGGCCGGGTCGTGCACCTCGACGCGACGGAATTCCAGCGGCGGAGGTACCCCGGAGGCTTCGGGTTGCGCACCGATGCCCTGCCACTGCGCAACCGGCGGGAAGGTGCCGGCGGCGAGGGGCAGGTCGCGCAGCCCGAGGACATCGAGGGTGCGTCCCAGGGGCTCCGCGAGCGCGGGAAAGCGTCCCGTCGCCAGTGCTTCCAGCTTGCCCACGGCGACCGGCAGGGGCAGTTCGTTGCGCTGATAACCCCAGATGCCCACGGCGACCACGCTCAGCACGACGAGTGCCAGAAGCGCGATGACGGCCCTGAGCAGCCACTGGGCGAGACGTTTCATGAGCAGCCTCCGGGCTCGCGGTTCAGACCAGCACCTCGACGGCTGCCGGGTGGCTCAGGAAGGCCGCCGGGCTGGCGGTCGGGCCGTACGCGCCCGACTGCAGCACGACCACGAGATCGTCGACGTCGGCACGGGCCAGTTCCATCCGGTCGGCAAGGAGATCGAGGGGCGTGCACAGCGGCCCGACGACGCTCGCGACCTCGCGTGCGCTGCCGCGTACGCGGTTGCCGATGACCACGGGGTAGTTCTTGCGCACGACCTGCCCGAAGTTGCCGCTGGCGGCGAGAGCGTGATGCAGGCCGCCGTCGGTGATCAGGAACACCTGCCCGCGCGAAATCTTGCGGTCGATCACCCGGCACACGTAAACGCCGGCCTCGCCGACCAGGTAGCGCCCGAGCTCGATGATGGGGGCTGCGCGCGGGTGGATGGCGTGCAGGCGCTCCAGCAGGCCGGCGAGATTGTCGCCGACCGGTGCGAGGTCGAGCGGGAGATCGCCGGGAAAGTAGGGGATGCCGAAGCCTCCGCCGAAATTGAACATCGTCAGTTCGGCGGGCGCCTGCTCGGCGAGGCGCAGGCCGAGCTCGAAAGTCTTGTCGTGGGCCTCGATCAGCGCTTCGGCACGCAGGTTCTGCGAGCCGCAGAAGATGTGGAAGCCGCGGAAGTCCAGTGCGCGGGCGCCGATCGCGGCGAGCAGCGCCGGTACCCGTTCGGCGTCGACGCCGAAGGGCTTGGGGCCGCCGCCCATCTTCATGCCCGAACTCTTCAGCTCGAAATCGGGATTGACGCGCACCGCCACCTGCGGACGGCGCCCGAGCGCTTCGCCGATGCGCGTGACGCGTTCGAGTTCGGTCTCGGACTCGAGGTTGATGGTGATGCCGGCGGCGACGGCACATTGCAGCTCGGCGGGACGCTTGCCTGGCCCGGCGAAGCTGATGTCGTGCGCCGGCATGCCGGTGTCGAGGGCGACGCGCAGTTCGCCGGCCGAAGCGACGTCGAGCCCGTCGACCAGCGTGGCGAGGTGCTGCACCACCGCCGGCATCGGGTTGGCCTTCATCGCGTAGTGGATCTGCACGCCGTCGGGGAGCGCCGCGCGCAGCGTCGCCACGCGCTCGCCGATCAGGCGCCGGTCATAGGCGTAGAAGGGCGTCCGGCCGACGCGCGCGGCGAGTTCGGGCAGCGCGATGCCGCCGACCACCAGGCAGTCGTCGACCACCGGAAACTGCGTCAGCGGGGCATGCCCGGGGCGCGTCGCGCTCATGCCTCGGCTCCCGTGAACAGGCCCTCGATCTCGGCGGCCAGCGATTTGCGGTCGATCTTGCCGTTCGGGTTGCGGGGCAGGGCATCGCGGTGTACCACGGCGAGCGGCACCATGAAATTGGGTAGCTGGCGCCGGCAGTGCGCGAGCAGCGCATCGTCGCTGCCGGCGTCGTCGGCCGGCTTGATGACGGCGACGATGGCCTGGCCGAGCGTCGGATGGCTGATGCCGATCGCCGCCGCTTCGGCGACCAGGCCCGAAGCGTAGACGACCTCCTCGACCTCGGTGGGGCTCACGCGGTAGCCCGAGGTCTTGATCATGTCGTCCTTGCGGCCGATGAAGTACAGGAAGCCGTCCTCGTCCATCCTCACGGTGTCGCCCGACCACACCGCGAGTTCGGGGTTGACCAGTCCCGTCGGCTGTCCGGGCGCCGGGCGGTAGCGCTCGCGGGTCTTGTCGGGGTCGTTCCAGTAGCCCAGACCGACCAGCGAGCCACGGTGTACCAGTTCACCCGGCTCACCCGGCGCGCAGGGCGAGCCGTCCTCGCGCACGACCACGATCTCGGCGTACGGGATGGCCTTGCCGATCGAATCGGGGCGCCGGTCGAGCTCCTCCGGGGGCAGGAAGGTGGAGCGGAACGCCTCGGTGAGGCCGTACATCAGGTAGGGCGTGGTGTGCGGCAGGCGTGCGCGCAGGGTGTCGAGCGTCGCGCGCGGCATCTTGCCGCCGGAGTTGGTGATGTAGCGCAGGCTCGCGACGGCGCCGGCCGGCCACTCCAGCTGCGCCAGCTGGACCCACAGCGGCGGCACCGCGGCCAGCCCGGTGATGCCTTCGCGGGCGACCGCGTTGACCACGTCGCGCGGCAGCAGGTAATCCATCAGCGTCACCCGGGCGCCGACATGGAACGCCGTGGTGAGCTGCGACAGGCCGTAGTCGAACGAGAAGGGCAGCACGGCGAGCAGGTGGTCGTCGGCGGTGTTGCCGAGGTAGCTCGATACGCTCCAGGCGCCGCTCAGCATGTTGCGATGCGACAGCACCACGCCCTTCGGCCGACCGGTGCTGCCCGAGGTGTAGAGGATCGCCGCCATGTCGGTGTCGATGCGCCGGTGCGGGCGCCCGGCGGCGCCGGCCTCGAGCAGTTCGTGCCAGTGCAGGGTTTCCACGTGGTGCAGGCGCGGCGCGGCGCCGGTTTCGGCGGTCCCGTCGAGCACCACCCGGGTGTGCAGATCAGGACACTCGCGCAGCACCGGTTCGAGCAGCGCGGCACGCTCGCGGTCGGTCACCAGCACCCGCACGTTGCAGTCGCGCAGGATGTAGGCGACCTGCTCGGCTTTCAGCAGCGGGTTGACCGGCACGAACACACCGCCTGCGGCAGCGGCACCGAAGATGGCGGCGACCGTTTCCGGGCGCTTCGGCAGGTAGACGGCCACGCGCTCGGACGGCCCGAGCCCGAGGGCGGCGAAGGCGCGCCCGAGGCGTTCGACGGTGGCGGCGAGTTCGTCGTAGCGCATGGCGGACTGCTTGTGGCGGATCGCCGGCGCATCGCCGTGGCTGTGCGCTCGGCGCACGATCAGCTGGTGAAGAAGTTCCTGCATGGTCCAAGCTCCGCTTGATCGGAGGGCGGGCGGGCCCGCGGCGGCGGTATTGTGGCAAGTCGCCGCCATCGCGGACACCGGAGGCGGCCGTCGGCCGGCAAATTCTCGCAAACCGTGGCGTCCCGCGGCGGGCGGGTCAGGAGTCGTGGGCGTTCGCGGAGAGCTGCCGGTCGATCATGTGCAGCAGCTTGTACAGCTCGGACGGCATCTGGGAGAAGGCGCTGTCCCGGCGCCAGACGAAGGGCGCGCGCGGGCCGTGGTAGTCGACGACCTCGCCGATCTGCGCGCAGGGCAGCCCGAAGCGACGGATCAGCCGCGCCAGCGGCGGCTCCATCATCGCCACCACGTATTCGCAGCCGGCGTTGAGGCCCATCGCCGTCATCGCCATGAACAGGCTGACCGGCAGGTAGGGGAAGTTGTCGCGTCCGGCGATGGCGACCGGATGCTCCGCCGGCAGGCTCACCGGCTTGTGCTGGTCGGTGGCGCGCCGGCGGAACTGGGCCGGGATCGCCAGGCGCGAGCATTCGCCGATCAGGCGCCGCTCCACCGTCGACGAATCGAACAGGTCGCGACGCAGTGCGTGGCTGCAGTAGCGTTCGAACGGCAAGGGCGCATCGGGATCGGCGGGGTCGGTCAGCACCAGCCGAACGCAACCGGCGGCCTGGCCGGTGGGGCGATGCACAGCCAGGCAGTGCCGCGACTGGTCGTCGTAGTCGTCGCGCTCGAGTCCGTCGGGGCAGTCCTCCTCGCGCTCGAAGCCGAATTCGCGGCAATAGACGTCGTAGCGGATGCGGTGGACACGCTCGCGCAACTGCGACGTGTCGGCGGGGGTGACGTAGAAGTAGCGGTTGAACGCCTCGGTGATCGACGGAGCGTTCATGTCGTGAGGCGCCGGGAGGGGAGGGCGTGCCACGGTGCCTTCGCATACCCCGGCACCCGACGAGTGTCGGGTGCCCGGTTGCATGGATCGGTGAGTGGCAAAAAAACTGACATCATCAGATCGGCGGTATGGACCGCTACACTCCCCATGCTGCGCGTCCGGCTTACGGGGCCGGACGCTTAGCGCACCTCTCGCGGGCCTCTAGCCGCGCCAGCGGTATGATGCGATATCCAATGGATTCATGAGCTTGCGTTCACAGACGAACTGGTGTCGACGCCCACGTGCCCCACGGTATCCGTTGCCTGCGGTGATCTCCGCCGCGTGCCTCACGAAGTCCTTATAGTGACACACACCCGTATGTCAGCAAATGGCGCGCCGACCCACATCGGTGCGACACTTCATCACAGTCGGGAACTTCCGGGCAATCAGCATGTCTTTTTGTTTTCGCATGCAAAGACATGCGTGCTTGCCGACAGGCCACCAGAATCCCTACCACGGAGACGATTGATGAAGTCCTTCCTCGCGATGTGTTTGCTGTTCCTGACGGGCGCGTGGTTCGTGCCGGAGGCCGAGGCTGCGCGCATGGGCGGCGGCAAGAGCATGGGGCGGCAGGAATCCACGTGGTCTCGCCAGGCCGCGCCGGGCCCGTCCGCACCGGCGGCGCAGCCGCGTCCCGCGGCCGACCCGGCGATGGCCAGGCCAGCGGGCAGTCGGTGGGCGGGGCCGATCGCCGGGCTCGTCGCCGGCGGACTGCTCGGCGCCCTGTTCTTCGGCGGTGCCTTCGAGGGCCTGCAGATGGCCGACGTGCTGGTGCTGGTGCTGGTGCTCGCCGCGGTGGTGTTCTTCGTCAGGCGCATGCGTCGCGCGCGCGTCCAGCCGGTGCCGGCGACGGCGCAGGCCTACGCGGCGCCGGCCGCTGCCGCTGCCGCCGGTCGCGTGGCCGCGCCGACGATCGGCTCCGGGCTCGGCGGGCAGGCGGGCGAAGCCCGTCCGGCATGGTTCGACGAGGCCCGCTTCCTGCAGGGCGCCAAGACCCACTTCATCAACCTGCAGGCCGCCTGGGATCGCGGTGACCTCGAGAAGCTGCGCGAGTACGTGACCCCCGAACTGCACGCCGAACTGGCGCGCGAGCGTGCGCAGCCCGGCAACGAAGCGCCTTACACCGAGGTGGTGGAACTGCATGCCGAACTCGTGAGCTTCCGCACCTACCCAGACCACGTGCTCGCCAGCGTGCGCTACTCGGGCCTGATCCGCGAGGCGCGTGGTGCCGAGCCGCAACGCTTCGTCGAGGTCTGGAACGTGCAGCGTGGCATGGGCGATGCCCGCGCCAACTGGTACGTGGCCGGCATCCAGCAGCAGACGGATGCCTGAGCGCGTGAGCGGCGTGCGGCTGTACTCGACGGTGGGCTGTCACCTCTGCGAGCGGGCGCAGCGGATCGTGCTCGAATGCTTGGGGCAGCCGGCGGTCGAGGTCGACATCGCCGACGACGAGGCACTGATGGCGCGCTACGCCACCCGCATCCCGGTGCTGGCGCGCCTCGACACCCGTGCCGAACTCGCCTGGCCGTTCGGGGCCGACGACCTGCGCGCCTTCCTCGGCGCCTGAACGCCGCCGCGCCTGCGTGACGCCGTCACCAAAAAAGAACCCGCCTGACGGCGGGTTCTTTCGTCTTGGGCAGTCGCCTCAGAATTCGCGGCGGCGCTGGGGGCGTCCGTCGGCGCTGGGGCGGCGTGCCGGCGTGCCGTCACGCGGAGCGCGGTGCGATTCGCCGCTGCCGGTGCGCGCGTCGCGGCCGAAGCCGTTGTTGCTGCTGCGCATGCCCTCGCCGCTGCGGCGCGGGCCATAGCCCTTGCCGCGCGGGCCCGAGGAGGACGGGCGGCGCGGGGGCAGGCGGCGCAGCCGGCGCGTCGGCTCCAGGCCTTCGAGCACCGATTCCGGCAGGGCCTGGCCGGTGTAGCGCTCGATGCGCTCCAGGTGGCGGATGTCCTCGGGCGTGGCGAGCGCGATGGCGATGCCCGAGGCGCCGGCGCGCCCGGTGCGGCCGATGCGGTGCACGTAGTCCTCGGCGAACTTCGGCAGGTCGAAATTCACCACGTGGCTGATGCCGCTGACGTCGATGCCGCGCGCGGCGACGTCGGTGGCCACGAGCAGGCGCACGCGCCCGCTGCGTAGGTGCGCGAGGGTGCGGTTGCGTACCGACTGCGGCATGTCGCCGTGCAGCGGCGCAGCTGCCAGGCCGCGTTCACGCAGCGCGTCGGCGAGCGCGTCGACGTCGCGCTTGGTGGCGACGAACACGATCGCCTTGTCGACGCTCGAGCAGCTCAGTACGCGTTCGAGCAGGCGACGCTTGTGGGCGTGGTCGTCGGCGACGTGCAGGCGCTGCTCGATGTTCGCCTGGTTCTCGGCGGTGACCTCGATCGCGACGCGCACCGGGTCACGCAGCAGGCGCTCGGCCAGGCGCTGCATGGTGGCGTCGAGGGTGGCGGTGAACAGCAGGGTCTGGCGGTCTTGCGGCAGGGCGGCCGAAATGGCTTCCACGTCGTCCTTGAAGCCCATGTCGAGCATGCGGTCGGCCTCATCGAGTACCAGCAGTTGCACCTGCGACAGGTCGAGCCGGCCGCGCTCCATGTGGTCGAGCAGGCGGCCCGGCGTGCCGACGACGAGGTCGAGCGGTCCGGAGAGCGCGCGCAACTGCGCGGCGTAGGGCATGCCGCCGACGATGCTGGCGGTGGCGACGCGCAGGTAACGGCCGTACTTCTTGGCGGCGTCGGTGACCTGGGCGGCGAGTTCGCGGGTCGGGGTCAGCACCAGCACGCGCGGCGTGCGGCGGCGTTCGGTGAGCGGCGTGGTGAGGGCCTGCAGCGCCGGCAGCATGAACGCGGCGGTCTTGCCGGTGCCGGTCTGGGCCGAGGCGATCACGTCGCGGCCGGCGAGTGCTTCGGGGATGGCTTCGGCCTGGACCGGCGTCGGCGCGGTGTAGCCGGCCTCGGTCAGGGCGCGGAGGATGGCGGGGTCGAACTGAAAATCGGCAAAGGACATCGGGCGGTTCCATTGTGAGTCACAACGGCACGGCGCACGGACCGCGAGCAGCGGGAGCGGGCAGGACGGGAGGCGCCGGTGCGGGAAACATCGTCGCCAACCGGACTAACGAGGGGCGGCGCGGGCGCCATCCCGGGGAGGGTCAGAGAGCGATGAAGGCATCGCGTCGTGGTCGACGCGAAGGCGCGCACTATACGCATCTGCGCCCCGCGCCGCCAGCGACATCGGCTGCGCGGGGCGCGCGCCGCGCCGCGATCCGCAACGCCGGCGGGTGCCCGCGCGCTACGGGTGTACGCCGAAAGCCACCGTGGCGGGCGTTCGCGGGTGGTTTCACCGACACAGCCGCGTCCGGGACTTGACCTTGTACGGAACTGGCACAGGCTGTTGTTCAGCGCCGGGCGCGTGCCGCCCCGGTGCGGGCCCGACGGCCCCGCCCCCCGACCACCCCAGCAGGGAGATTCACGATGCGACAGCACCACCTTCACGCGGCACTCGTGGCGCTCGCCACCGGCAGCGTGTGCGCCGGCACGGCTCACGCGGCCGGCTTCCAGATCACCGAAGCCAGCGTCGCCGGGCTCGGCCGCGCCTTCGCCGGTGCCGGCCTGGTCGGCGACGACCTCTCGGCGGTGGCCTACAACCCCGCCGGCATGACCCTGCTGAGCGGTACCGCGGTGCAGGGCGGGCTGACCTTCATCGATGCCGACGCCTATTTCAGCGGCAGTTCGACGCGCCACGTCGGCCCGCTCGCGCGCAGCGAGAGCGGACGCGACAACGCCGGTGCCGGTGCGGTGGTGCCGAACGGCTACTTCGTCACCGAGATCAACGAGCGCATGCGCTTCGGCCTCGGCGTCAACGCCCCCTTCGGCCTGCGCACCGAATACGGCCGCGACTGGGTGGGGCGCTACCACGCGGTCGAATCGGACCTGACCACGGTCGACATCAACCCGTCGCTCGCCTTCCGCATCAACGAGCAGTTCTCGATCGGCATCGGCGTGAGCTACCAGTACGTCGACGCCACCCTCACCCAGCGCATTCCCGGCCTGCGCCCGACCGGCACGGTGCCGCCGCTGGTGCCGGCGGCCGACGGCTTCGGCAAGGTCGAGGGCGACGACTGGAGCTGGGGCTGGAACCTCGGTGCGATGTGGGAGATCGACCCCGACACCCGCCTCGGCATCAGCTTCCGCTCGAAGATCAAGCAGGAGCTCGAAGGCGATCTCGAAACCACGCGCAAGGCCGGCACCCTCGTCAACAACCGCCCGCTGCCCGCCGACGTGACCGTGCGCAGCGACGCCTCCGCCGAGGTCGACCTGCCGGAGACGGTCGGCCTGATGTTCTACAAACGGCTCGACCCGAAGTGGGGCGTCGCCGCGGCGGCGCGCTGGACCAACTGGAGCCGCTTCCAGGAACTGCGCATCGAGTCCACCGGCTTCGCCGGCGGCGCCTCGGTGACCGAGGAGAACTGGGAGGACACCTGGGCGCTGTCGGTGGGCGTGGACCACTACTACAACGAGCAGTGGACGCTGCGCGCTGGCATGGCGTGGGACCAGTCGCCGGTGCCGAACAGCGGCGATCGCACCGCGCGCATCCCCGATTCCGACCGCTTCTGGCTCAGCGTCGGCGCGAGCTACCGGCCGAGCAAGAACGTCACCGTCGACATGGGGCTCGCGCACCTGTTCTTCCGCGACGCCGACACCTCCGACGCGATCAGCAGCGGCCCGACCTTCGGTGACCAGCTCAACGGCAGCTACAACAGCAGCGCCAACCTGGTCGGCGTGGCGGTGCAGTACCGTTTCTGAGCGACCGACGCCGCGGCGGCGCCGCAGCCGGCGCAAGGAGAGACCCGATATGACCCGAGGACCGTTCGTTCGCCGCGTGGCCGTGCTCGGCGCCGGCGTGATGGGGGCGCAGATCGCGGCGCACCTCGCCAACGTCGGCGTGGAGGTGTGGCTGTTCGACCTCCCGGCCGACGCCGCCGACCCCCGTCGCACCGCGCGCGACGCCATCGGCCGGCTGGCGAAGCTCGACCCGGCGCCGCTCGCCAGCCCGGCGCGCGCCGGGCTGATCCACCCGGCCAGCTACGCCGGGGACCTCGGCCAGCTCGGCGCCTGCGACCTGGTCATCGAGGCCATCGCCGAGCGCATCGACTGGAAGCACGCGCTGTACGCGCGCATCGCGCCGGCGCTGGCGCCGCACGCGGTCCTCGCCAGCAACACCTCGGGCCTCGGCATCGACCGCCTCGCCGAGGCGCTGCCGGCGGCGCTGCGCGCGCGCTTCTGCGGCGTGCACTTCTTCAACCCGCCGCGCTACATGGCGCTGGTGGAGCTCGTGCCCGGCGCGGCGACCGCGCCCGAGGTGCTGGACCGGCTCGAAACCTTCCTGACCACCACGCTCGGCAAGAGCGTGATTCGCGCCCGCGACACGCCGAACTTCATCGCCAACCGCATCGGCGTGTTCTCGATCCTCGCGGTGATGCACCACACGCAGGCCTTCGGCCTGCCGCTGGACCTGGTCGACGCGCTCACCGGGCCGGCGATCGGGCGGCCGAAGAGCGCCACCTACCGCACCGCCGACGTGGTCGGGCTCGACACCCTCGCGCACGTGGTCAGGGGCTCCGCGGCGGTGCTCGCCGACGACCCCTGGGCCGCGCACATGGTGCTGCCGGCATGGCTCGACGCGCTGATCGCGCGCGGCGCGCTCGGGCAGAAGAGCGGCGCCGGCCTCTACCGCAAGGACGGCAAGGCCATCCTCGTGCTCGACCCGGCGCGCGGCGACTACGTGCCGGTCAGCGCCGCGGTCGACCCCGGGGTCGCCGCGCTGCTCGCCCGGCCCGACCCGGCCGAGCGGCTGGCCGCGCTGCGCGCGAGCGCGCACCCGCAGGCGCGCTTCGTCTGGGCGATCCAGCGCGACGTGTTCCACTACGCCGCGCACTGGCTCGCCAGCATCGCCGACAACGCGCGCGATCTCGACCTGGCGATGCGCTGGGGCTTCGGCTGGGCGCAGGGGCCGTTCGAGACCTGGCAGGCCGCCGGCTGGCGCGAGGTCGCCGGCTGGATCGCCGAGGACATCGCCGCCGGGCGCGCGCTCGGCGCCACGCCGCTGCCGGCCTGGGTCGCGACGGTCGACGGGGTGCACCGGCCGCAGGGCAGCTACGCGCCGGCCGGCGACGCCTGGCGGTCGCGTTCCGCGCTCGCGGTCTACGCGCGCCAGCCCTACCCGGAGCGGGTGTTCGGCGAGGCGCCGCCGGCGTACGGCGAAACCGCCTACGAGGACGCCGGCGTGCGCCTCTGGCACGACGGCGACCGCATCGGCGTGCTGTCGTTAAAGAGCAAGCTGCACACCCTCGGCGCGGCGGTGATCGAGGGTATCAGCGCCGCGCTCGCGCTCGCCGAGACGCGCTTCGACGCGCTGGTGATCTGGCCGACCGAGGCGCCGTTCTCGGTCGGTGCCAACCTGGTCGAATTCGGCCCGCTGCTCGCGGCGGGGGATCTCGCGGGCTTCACCGCTGCCGTCGCGCGCTTCCAGCAGACCCTGCTGGCGCTGCGCGACAGCCCGCTGCCGGTGGTCGCCGCGGTGCAGGGGCTCGCACTCGGCGGCGGCTGCGAGCTGCTGCTGCACTGCGACCGCGTGGTCGCGGCGCTGGAGAGCTACATCGGCCTGCCCGAGGCCGGCGTCGGGCTGCTGCCGGCCGGCGGCGGCAGCAAGGAGCTGGTCCGCCGCGCCGCGCTCGCCGCGCAGGGCGCGGACCTCTACCCCTTCGTCAAGTCGGCCTTCGAAACCATCGCGATGGCCAAGGTCGGCAGGAGCGCCGAGGAGGCGCGCACGCTCGGCTTCCTGCGGCCCGACGACGTGATCGTCGCGCACCCGCGCGAGCTGCTGTACGTGGCGAAGAGCGAGGCGCGCGCGCTCGCCGAGCGCGGCTACCGTCCGCCGCCGGCGCAGCCGATCCGCGTGCTCGGCCGCGGCGGGCTCGGCACGCTGAAGCTCCTGCTGCTGAACATGGCCGAGGGCGGCTTCATCTCCGCGCACGACCACGCCATCGCCGTGCGCGTCGCCGAGGTGCTCTGCGGTGGCGACCTCGATGCCGACAGCGAGGTGACCGAGGCGTGGCTGCTCGACCTGGAGCGCCGCCACTTCGTCGCGCTGGCCGCCACCGCCCCCACGCAGGCGCGCATCGAGCACATGCTGAAAACCGGCAAGCCGCTGCGTAACTGAGGAGAACGCCGATGCCGAGCATCCAGGACGCCTACATCGTCGCCGCCGTGCGCACGCCGGTCGGCAAGGCCCGCGGCGCGCTGCGCAACGCCCGCCCCGACGACCTGCTCGCGCACGCGATCCGCGCGCTGCTGGCGCAATGCCCGGGGCTCGACCCGGCGCGGATCGGCGACGTGATCGTCGGCTGCGCGATGCCCGAGGCCGAGCAGGGCATGAACGTCGCCCGCATCGGTGCGCTGCTCGCCGGCCTGCCCGACGCCACGCCGGGGATGACCGTCAACCGCTTCTGCGCCTCGGGGCTGAACGCGGTGGCGCTCGCCGCCGACCGCATCCGCCTCGGCGAGGCCGAGGTGATGATCGCCGCCGGCACCGAGACCATGAGCCTGATCCCGATGATGGGCAACAAGGTGGTGATGAACCCGGCGCTGTTCGAGCGCGACGAGCTGCGCGGCATCGCCTACGGCATGGGCCTGACCGCCGAGAAGGTGGCTGCGCGCTGGCAGGTGTCGCGCGAGGACCAGGACGCTTTCGCCGCCGCCAGCCACGCGAAGGCGCTGGCGGCGATCGCCGCCGGGCACTTCCGCGCCGAGATCGCGCCCTACACGGCCACCGCGCGCGCGCCGGGTGCGGGCGGCGAGGTGCGCCTGACGCCGCGCGTGGTCGAGCACGACGAAGGGCCGCGCCCCGGCACCACGGTCGAAGCGCTGGCCAGGCTCCGGCCGGTGTTCGCCGCACGCGGTTCGGTGACCGCCGGCAACAGCTCGCAGATGTCCGACGGCGCCGCCGCGGTGCTGCTGATGAGCGAGCGCGCGCTCGCGGCGAGCGGTGCCGTCCCGCTCGCACGCTTCGCCGGTTACGCGGTCGCCGGGGTGGCACCGGCGCTCATGGGCATCGGCCCGGTGGCGGCGATCCCGAAGCTCCTGGCGCAGACCGGGGTGCGCCAGGACGCGGTCGAATGGATCGAGTTGAACGAGGCCTTCGCCGCGCAGGCGCTGGCGGTGCTGCGCGAGCTCGACCTCGACCCGGCGCGCGTCAACCCCCTCGGGGGTGCGATCGCGCTCGGCCACCCGCTCGGCGCCACCGGTGCGATCCGCACCGCCACCGTCGTCCACGCCCTGCGCCGCAGCGGCGCGCGCTACGGCATGGTGACGATGTGCATCGGCACCGGCATGGGTGCCGCCGGCCTGTTCGAACGCTGCTGAAGGGGGAAACGACGATGCCGGCGATCCGTAACTGCCTGTTGGCGCTGCTGCTGCTCGGTCCGGCCGTCGCGCCGGCGGTCGAGGTGGGCGGCGCGAACCTGCCCGACAGCGCCACCGTCGAGCGCACCCCGCTGCCCCTGAACGGGGTGGGGGTGCGCAGCAAGTTCTTCGTCAAGGTCTACGCCGCCGCGCTGTACCTGCCTGCGCCGGCGCGCGAGTTCGACGCGGTGCTCGCGCTGCGCGGGCCGAAGCGGCTGCTGATGCACTTCGTCCACGACCGGGTGGAGCGCGACAAGCTGGTCGAGGCCTGGCGCGAGGGCTTCGCCGCCAACACCGCGGCGGCGCAGCTGCCGGCGCTGCAGGCACGCATCGACACCTTCAACGGCTGGTTCGACACCCTGGTGGCCGGTGACGAGGTCGTGCTCGACCTGCTCGCCGACGGCTCCACGCGGGTGACGATCCGCGACCAGCTGCGCGGGACGATCCCCGGCGTGGATTTCCAGCGGGCCCTGCTCGCGATCTGGCTCGGCGAGCATCCGGCCGACGCCTCGCTCAAGCGCGGCCTGCTCGGCCAGGACAAGCGTTCGTAGGGGAGGGTACAGGCCATGGCGACACTGCAGGGCAGGACGCTGTTCATCAGCGGCGGCAGCCGCGGCATCGGCCGCGCGATCGCGCTGCGCGCCGCGCGCGACGGTGCCAACGTGGTCATCGCCGCCAAGACCACCGAGCCGCATCCCGAGCTGCCCGGCACCATCTACGACACCGCGGCCGAGATCGAGGCGGCCGGCGGCCGGGCGCTCGCACTCGCCGTCGACATCCGCGACGAGGCGCGGGTGCAGGCCGCGGTGGCGCAGGCCGCGGCGCACTTCGGCGGCATCGACGTGCTGGTCAACAACGCCAGCGCGATCAGCCTGACCGGCACGCTCGACACGCCGATGAAGCGCTTCGACCTGATGTTCGGCGTCAACGTGCGCGGCACCTTCGTCTGCTCGCAGGCGTGCATCCCCTACCTGCTGCGGGCGCCGAACCCCCACATCCTCAATCTCGCACCGCCACCGACGCTGGCGCGGCGCTGGTACCGCGACCACGTCGCCTACAGCATGGCGAAGATCGGCATGAGCCTGTGCGTGCTCGGCATGTCCGAGGAGTTCCGCGCGCAGGGGCTCGCGGTCAACGCGCTGTGGCCGCGCACGGTGATCGCCACCGCGGCGATCCGCCTGATCCCGGGGGTGAAACCCGAGAACTGCCGCACCGAGGCGATCCTCGCCGACGCCGCGCACGCGATCCTGCTGCGCGATGCGCGCAGCTGCACCGGGCGCTTCTTCATCGACGAGGAAGTGCTGGCCGAGACCGGCGTCACCGACTTCAGCCGCTACGCGGTGCAGCCGGGCGCGCCGCTGCTGCCCGACATCTTCCTCGACTGAGCCCCCGGCCCGCGCGCAGCGGCGGGGGCGGCCGTCACCACGGCCGGCCGATCAGCATGTAGAAGCCGGTGTCGCCCTCGTCGTTGACGCCGACGCCGAAGTAGGCCGGGCCGAGGAAGGAGTCGACGCCGAAGAACACGCTCGCCGCACCGTGTTCGCCTTCGGCGTCGAGCGGGCTGTGGCTGTCCCAGACGCGGCCGTATTCGAGCGAGCCGCCGAGGTAGAGGTCCATATTCGCCGGGCGCGCGCCGAGCCGGTAGTAGTAGGTCAGCCGGCCGAGCGCGGCCTTGTCGCCGCGGAAACGGTCGGTGTCGTAGCCCGACAGGCGCATGAAGCCGCCCAGCGTGAACTGGTTGTAGAACGGCAGTTCGCCGCTGAAGTTGCTGCCGGCGTAGGCGCTGGCGAGCAGCGTGCCCTGGCCGACGGTGAAGGCGCTGAGCCAGTCGGTGCGCACCCGGCCGTACTCGCTGTCGGCGCCGAACGCCTCCAGCGCCCGGTACGCCGACACCGCGAAGCGGGTGCCGGCGTGCGGGAAGTCGAGGCTGTCGAGCGTGTCGTAGACGAAGCGCAGGCGCAGCCCGCCCTCGTCGAGCCGCTGGTCGGGGAAGGCGTCGACGCCGGTGTCGACGTCGCTCGAACTGCCGCCATACAGCAGCCCCAGGCGCAGTTCGGCGTCGTTGCCGATGGCGCTGCCGACGTCGACGCCGAGGTCGTAGGTCTTGACGTCGTAGCGCGCCACGCGGCGGTCGCCGTCGAACAGGCTGATGGTCTCGCGCTGGCCTTCCACGTAGGGCGCGACGAACAGCCCCGGCCCGGCCTGCAGCGGCTGGTAGAACTCAGAGACGAAGCCGGCGGTGTTGCCGAGCTGGATGTCGGTCTTCCACTCGGCGCCGAGGGCGTTCATCCAGGTGCTGTTGATGCTGCTGCGCAGCGCGAAGTTGCTGTCGCCGCGGAAGTCGGTCGACATGCCGAGGCCGAAGCGGATGTAGGTCGGGCCCCAGGTCTTCTCGACGGTGTCGACGATCGCCAGGTCGCGGCCGTTCTCGCGCAGCACGCGGTAGTCGATGCGCTCGAAGTCGCCGTAGCCGTAGAGCTCGCCGACGCGCTTCTCGAGGTCGGCCCGTGGCAGGCCGTCGCCGCTCTTCGGCGGGATCAGCACGCGCTCGGCGACCGTCGGATTGACCCGCTTCAGGCCGCTGATCCGCACCTCGTCGAGGTGCTCGATCGCCGGGCGCTGCGCGTTGTGCCGGGCCTGCCACGCGGCGTAGGTGACGGGGTCGACGCTGTAGCGCGCGAGCTCGGCGGCGACGGCGCGCGCGGCCCGCTCGCCGCTGGCGATCGCCTGCGGCGCGCGCTCGAAGTCGGCCGCGCTGATGTCGCTGAGCTGCGGCAGGATCAGCACGTCGCGCCCCGGGCGCAGCGCCTGCAACTGCGCCTGCACGTTCTGCTCGGTGAGGATGTTGATCATCTGCGCGGTGACGCCGATCACCGAGCCGAGTTCGTCGCGCTTGAGCAGCGGGGTGCCGAGGTTGACGGCGATCACCACGTCGACCCCCATCGCGCGCACCACGTCGACCGGCAGGTTGCGCGTCAGGCCGCCGTCGACGTACAGGCGGCCGTCGATCTCCACCGGCGCGAAGGCGGTCGGCACCGACATGCTGGCGCGCATCGCCAGCGCGAGGTCGCCCGAGTCGAACACCTTCATCCCCCCGCTTTCGAGGTCGGTGCCGATGGCGCGGAAGGGGATGTTCATCTCGTCGAAGTTGTGGATGCCCTCGGCGTTGCGCGTCAGGTCGCGCAGGAAGATGCCGAGCTTCTGTCCGTTGACCGCGCCCTTGGGCAGGCGCAGCGTGCCCTCGCCGTAGCCGAGGGTGGCGTTGACCACCGAGCGGCGGTCGTCGAGCTTGCGCCGCACCGGCTTCTCCTGGCGCGGCGGGTCGTCCTGGAACAGGTCGCGCCAGTCGATGCGGGTGACGATGGTCTCGAGCTCGGCGGCATCGCGCCCGCTCGCCCAGGCGCCGCCGACGATCGAGCCCATGCTGGTCGCCGCCACCACGTGCACCGGGATGCGCATCTCCTCCAGCACCTTGAGCACGCCGATGTGGGCCGAGCCGCGCGCGCCGCCGCCGGACAGCACCAGGCCGATGCGCGGCGGCTCCGCGGCATGGCCGGGCAGGCTCAGGCCGAGCAGGGCGAGGAGGAGGGGCAGCAGCGGACACAGGCGCGGCATGGGCAGGGCTCCTGGGGATGCGGGGACGGTGTCCGCGCGCCGCGGGCCTGGCCGGCGCCGGACGGGATGGGCGGGGGCGCCGCGCGCGGGCTAGCCGGGCGGGCGCGCGAGCGGCTGGCCCATGCGCACCGGCGCGTCGGCATGGATGCCGGCATCCCAGGCGATCGCGCCGGGGCCGAAGGCGAGGATCACCGTCGAGCCCATGTTGAAGCGCCCGAGTTCCTCGCCGCGCGCGAGGTGCACGCGCGCCTCGCCGCTCGCCGGGTAGTCCCAGCGCCGCACCCGCCCCCCGCGCGGCGGCGTGATGGTGCCGGCCCACACCGTCTGCATCGAGGCGACGTTGATCGCACCCACCAGCACCAGCGCCATCGGGCCGACGGCGGTGTCCCACAGCGTCACCACGCGCTCGTTGCGCGCGAACAGCCCCGGCACGCAGCGCGTGGTGAGCCGCGACACCGAGAACAGCCGGCCGGGCACGTGCAGCATCGCGCGCAGCGTGCCGTCCACCGGCATGTGGATGCGGTGGTAGTCGCGCGGGCTCAGGTAGAGCGTCGCGTAGGCGCCGTCCTGCCAGGGCGCGGCATCGACCGCGGCGCCGCCGAGCAGTGCGGTGAGCGAGTAGCCGTGGCCCTTGGCCTGGAAGACCGTGTCCCCGGCGATCGCGCCGGCCTGGCTCACCGCGCCGTCGACCGGACAGACCAGCGTCGCCGGTTCGGCGGCGAGCGGGCGCACGCCGTCACGCAGCGCGCGCGTGAAGAAGGCGTTGAAGTCGGCGTAGCTGCCGGGGTCGGCGTTCGCCGCCTCGGACATGTCGACGCCGTAGCGGCCGATGAACCAGCGGATCAGCCGGTCCTTGAACCACGGCGCGCGGATGCGCGTGAGCCGGTGCACCCAGGCGGTGACGGCGCCCTGCGGCAGCAGGTACTGCGGCAGGTTGCGCAGGTGCTCGCCGAGGCTCGCGGCGTCGGGGGAGGCGGGGGGCTTGGCGGTCATGGCGCGGGCTCGTGGTCAGTGGGCGGCGGCGTAACGCGCCTTCAACGCGAGCAGGTCGGGCAGCACCGTGTCGGGGCTGTGCGGCGCGGTGAACACCGCGTGCAGGCGCCCGTCGGGGTCGATCAGCGTCAGCGTCGACGAGTGGTCGACCGTGTAGGCGCCGTCGCTGCTGCCGGGCGCGCGCATCGCGATCACGCCGAACTGCGCCATCAGCTTGCGCAGCTCGGCTTCGCTGCCGGTGGCGCCGGCGAAGCGCGGGCTGAAGAAGCGCACGTACTCGCGCAGGCGTGCCGGGGTGTCGCGCTGCGGGTCGATGGTGACCAGCCAGTAGGCCATGTCGCCGTCCTGGCCCTTTTCGGCGAGCGCCGCCTGCACCGCGGCGAGGTCGGTGAGCGCGGTCGGGCAGACGTCGGGGCAGTAGGTGTAGCCGAAGTAGAGCAGCGACCACCTGCCGCGCAGGCGCTCCGGGCCGAACGGCTGGCCGTCCTGGTCGGTGAGGGTGAAGGCCGGCAGCTCCAGCGGCTGCGGCAGCAGGATGCCGGTGATCTTGGGCGGCGGTTCGCTGGCGAAGTAGCGGTTGCCGATCAGGATGCCGCCGAGCAGCCCGCACAGGGCGAGCAGGGCCGCGAAGAGCAGTTTGCGGACGTTCATGCCGGTCGGAAGCGGTGGCGGAAGGCGGCGCAGTGTAGCGCATGCGTGCCGGGCTACCCCATACGGGGTGGGGGGCCGGCGTTCAGCGACGGCGGGCGCTGTGGAATACTGCCGCTCCGATTCCGCGAGCCCCGACCATGACCGACGATCCGGCTGCCCACCTGCGTACCGTGCGCGACTTCATCCGTTGGGGTGCGAGCCGCATGAACGCCGCGGACCTGCACTTCGGCCACGGCACGGTCGACGCCATCGACGAGTCCGCCGCGCTGGTGCTGCACGCGCTGCACCTGCCGGCGGACCTGCACCATGCCTACTTCGAGGCGGCGCTGACCCCCGATGAGAAGGCCGCCGTGCTCGCCCTGTTCGCGCGGCGCATCGACGCGCGCGTGCCGGCCCCCTACCTGACGCAGCGCGCCTGGTTCTGCGGCCTGCCGTACTACGTCGACGAGCGCGTGCTGATCCCGCGCTCGCCGATCGCCGAGCTGATCGAGGCGCGCTTCCAGCCCTGGCTCGAACCGGAGCACGTCACCGCGATCCTCGACCTGTGCACCGGCTCGGGCTGCATCGGCATCGCCTGCGCGCATGCCTTCCCCGAGGCCGAGGTGGACCTGGTGGACATCTCCGCGGACGCCCTCGAGGTGGCCCGCATCAACATCGGGGACCACGGCGTCGGCGAGCGGGTGACGGCGATCCGCTCCGACCTGTTCGCCGGGCTCGCCGGGCGCTGCTACGACCTCATCGTCAGCAACCCGCCCTACGTCGGCGCCGAGGAAATGGCCGGGCTGCCCCCCGAGTACGCGCACGAGCCGGCGCTCGCGCTCGCCGCCGCGGACGACGGCCTCGCCGTGGTGCTCGCCATCCTGCGCGACGCGCCGGCGCACCTGAGTGCGCACGGCGTGCTGGTGGTGGAGGTCGGCAACAGCCAGCACGCGCTGGCCGAGCGCTTCCCGCAGGTGCCATTCCTGTGGCTGGAGTTCGAGCGCGGCGGTGACGGGGTGTTCCTGCTCACCGCCCGGCAGTTGCGCGAGCACGCGGCGAACTTCGCGGCCGGCGTTTGACCGCGGTCAAACGCCGGCGCGAGGGGGCACGCTAGCGTGGCCGGCGGCGGCAGTTGCCGTCGCGACCCGGCGCCGCCCGCGGGCGGCGGCACACACGGCAGGTGACGATGGATACTGCAGCTTCTTCCCAGATCGTCTTCGATCCCGCGCTGATCGCCCGTTACGACACCTCGGGGCCGCGCTACACCTCCTACCCGACCGCGGTGCAGTTCCACGAGCGCTTCACCGCCGCCGACTACGGCGCGCTCGCGCGCGCCAGCAACGCCTCCGGCAAGCCGCTGTCGCTGTACCTGCACATCCCGTTCTGCGACACGGTGTGCTTCTACTGCGCCTGCAACAAGATCATCACCAGGAACCGCCGCCGCGCCGGCCCCTACCTGCAGCGCCTGTGCCGCGAGATCGAGCTGCAGGGGGCGCTGTTCGACCGCGCGCGGCCGGTGGTGCAACTGCACTGGGGCGGCGGGACGCCGACCTTCATCGCCGACGACGAGATGCGCGCGCTGATGGCGGCGACGCGCGAGCACTTCACGCTGCTCGACGGCGACCGCGGCGAGTATTCGATCGAGATCGACCCGCGCGAGGCCGACGCGGCGAAGATCGGGCTGCTGCGCGAGCTCGGCTTCAACCGCCTGAGCATGGGGGTGCAGGACTTCGACCCCGACGTGCAGGTGGCGGTCAACCGCATCCAGCCCAAGGCGGTCACCCTCGCCGCGATCGCCGCGGCGCGCCGCGAAGGCTTCCGCTCGGTCAGCGTCGACCTCATCTACGGCCTGCCTCGGCAGACCGTGGCGAGCTTCGAGCGCACCCTGACGCAGATCCTCGAACTCGATCCCGACCGCCTGTCGGTGTTCAACTACGCGCACCTGCCCGAGCTGTTCAAGACGCAGAAGCAGATCGACGCCGCCGCGCTGCCGAGCGCGGCCGACAAGCTCGAGATCCTCAAGCGCGTGATCACGCGGCTGACCGAGGCCGGCTACGTCTACATCGGCATGGACCATTTCGCCAAGCCGGACGACGAACTCGCCGTCGCGCAGCGCGCCGGCACGCTCTACCGCAACTTCCAGGGCTACAGCACGCACGCCGACTGCGACCTCGTCGCGCTCGGCGCGACCTCGATCGGCATGGTCGGCGACTCCTACAGCCAGAACGTGAAGACGCTCGACGCCTACTATCGTCACCTCGACGCGGGCGAGCTGCCGCTGCTGCGCGGCGTGCACCTGGACGCCGACGACCGGCTGCGCCGCGAGGTCATCACCCGCCTGCTCTGTCATTTCACGCTCGACTTCGCGGTGGTCGGGGCCGCGCACGCAGTGGACTTCGCGCGCTACTTCGCGCCCGAACTGGCGCGCCTGGCGGCGATGGCCGACGACGGCCTGCTCGTGCTCGACGCCCGCGGCATCCGCGTGCAACCGGCCGGGCGCCTGCTGATCCGCAACATCTGCATGGTGTTCGACCGCTACCTGCAAGGGGCGAAGGGCGCGCGTTACTCGAAGGTCATCTGAACCCGTCGCGGCGAGGCTGAGGCGGCCGGCGGGCGTTCGGGAAGGGGGAAGGTCACGGCGACATGCGCCTGCATCACAAGCTATCGCTCGCCCTGCTGCCGGCCGTGCTGCTCGCGGTCGTCGGCTTCGGCGCCTGGGCCTACGCGGCGGCCTACGAGGCCCTGAGCAGCCGCGCGCTGCAGGGCGTGGGCTGGCTCGCCGAGCGCTTCGTGGAGGAGCAGCTGGCGGCGCGCTACGGCGGCGAGGTCGACGCCCTCGGCCGCCAGATGCGCCAGGCCGACGCGCTCGCCGCCATCGCCGGGCTCGCGCGCAGCGGGCCGCAGCGCGTGGTGCTGCTCGACGCCGAGCGGCGGGTGCTGCACGCCTCCGGGGCGGACGTCGCCGAGTGGCCGGCGCGCTGGGGCGATCTGCTCGCCGGCACCGACGCGGCCACCGGGCGCTTCGAGGAGCCCGGTGGCCGTGCCTGGCTGTACGGCGTGCAACGCTTCGAGCCCTGGGGCTGGAGCGTGATGGTGCTCGAACCCGAGGACGACCTCGTCGCGGCGATCGCGCGCATCCGCTGGATCACCGCGTGGACGGCGCTGCTGACCGCGCTGGTCGTGGTCGCGATGGTGCTGTGGGTGTCGCGCGAAATGCTGGCGCGGCCGATCCGCACGCTGCAGCAGGCGGCCGCGCGCATCGCCCGCGACCCGGCGCCGGTGCGCATCGCCATCGACAGCGGCGACGAGCTGGACGACCTCGCGCGCTCGATGGAGGCGATGGCGGCGGCGCTCGCCGCCGAGATCGGCCGCCGCGAGGAGGCCGACCGCCAGCTCGAACGCGTCAAGAACCTCTACGCGGCGCTCGGCGAGACCAACCAGGCGCTGGTGCGCATCCACGCGCGCGGCGAACTGCTCAACGCCCTGTGCCGCATCGCCGTGCAGCACGGGGGCTTCCTGCTCGCCTGGGTCGGCGAGCTCGACCACGCCACCGGCTGGCTGGTGCCGTGCGCGGTGGCGGGCCCGGCGGCGCCGATGGTCGAGCGCATCCGCGTCTCGGTGCTCGGCGAACGGCCCGAGGGCCGCGGCGTCACCGGTCGCGCCTGCCGCGGCGACGGCTGGGCGATCGAGAACGACTTCCTCGGCAACCCCGACATGGCGCCGTGGCGCGAGGCGGCACGCGGTTTCGGCATCGGCTCCGCCGCGGCCTTCGGCCTCTACGAGGAGGGCGAGCTGACCGGGTTCCTGGTGGTCTATGCCGCCGAGGCCGGGTTCTTCCGTGCCGACCTGGTGGCGCTGCTGCGCAGCCTCGCCGCCGACATCTCGTTCGCGCTGTCGGCGCTGCGCCGCGCCGAGGCCCGCGAGCGCGCCGAGCACGCGCAGCGCGATGCCGAGGAGCGGCTGCATTCGGCGCTCGAAGCGAGCGGCGACGGCATCTGGGAGCTCGACCTGGCGAGCGGGCAGTTGATCGCGACGCCGCGCTGCCTGGAGATGCTCGGTTACGTGCCCGGCGACATCCCCACCACCTACCAGGCCTGGGACGAACTGCTGCACCCCGAGGACCGCCGCGACACCGAGGCCGCGATCGAGGCCCACGTGCGCGGCGACAGCGTGCAGTTCGTGCGCGAGCACCGGCTGCGCTGCGCCGACGGACAGTACCGCTGGGTGCGCTCGGCCGGGCGCGTGATGCGGCGCGACGCCGACGGCCACCCCCTGCGCATGTTCGGCACGCTGCACGACATCAACGACCGCAAGGCCGCCGAGGAACGCATCCTGTTCCTCGGCTACCGCGACGTGCTCACCGGCCTGCCCAACCGCGTGCTGTTCGCCGACCGGCTGAGCCAGGCGCTCGCGCACGCGCGGCGCAGCGGCCGGCGCGTGGCGGTGATGTTCCTCGATCTCGACCGCTTCAAGGTGGTCAACGACACCCTCGGCCACGGCGTCGGCGATGCCCTGCTGCGCGCGGTCGCCGACCGCCTGCGCTGCAGCGTGCGCGAGGCCGACACGGTCTGCCGGCGCGGCGGCGACGAGTTCGTGGTGGCGCTGCAGGACGTCGACGAGATCGACAGCGTCACGCGCGTCGCCGGCAAGATCCGCGACCGCCTGGGCGAGCCCTTCGAGCTCGACGGCCACACCGTGCACGTCGGCGCGAGCATCGGCGTGGCGCTGTTCCCCGACGACGGCGCCGAACCGGAGGCGCTGATCCGCCATGCCGACACCGCGATGTACGCTGCCAAGGACGCCGGGCGCGGCACCGTGCAGTTCTTCATGCCGGCGATGGGCACCCGTGCCGAGCGCCGGCGACGGCTCGAAACCGCGCTGCGGCGGGCGCTCGCGGACGGTTTGCTGCACCTCGACCTGCGCGCGCAGGTCGCGCTCGCCGACGGGCGCGTGGTGCGGGGCGAGGCGCTGCTGCGCAGCGACGAGCCCGCGCTGGCGGGCAGCCCGGCCGCCGACATCCTTGCGCTCGCCGACGAATGCGGCCTCGCCGATCCGCTCGACGACTGGCTGATCGCGAGCGCCTGCCGCGAGCAGCGCCGCTGGCACCGGGCCGGCCGACCGCTGCTGCCGGTGGTGGTGAAGCTCGCGGCGGCGCATCTGCGCGGGCAGGAACTGCCGCGACGGGTGGCCGAGGCCCTGGCGGCGGCGCAGATGCCGGCGGAGTGCCTCGAACTCGCCTTCGCCGAGAGCGTGGTGGCGCGCGACCTCGATCTCGCCGGGGCCAACCTGCGCGCGTTGCGGCGCATGGGCGTGCGCATCGCCCTCGACGGCTTCGGCAGTGGCGGTTCGAGCCTGGTCTCGCTGAAGCGCTTCCCGGTCGACCGCCTGGCCATCGACGCCTCGCTGGTCCGCGACCTGCCTGACGATCGCAGCAGCGCCGAACTCACCCGCGCCATCGTCGCGATGGCGCACGCGCTGCAACTGGAGGTCGTCGCCGCAGGCGTCGAGCGGGCCCCGCAGCGGGACTTCCTCGCCGGGGTCGGCTGCGATCATGCCCAGGGGGACGGCATCGCCGCGGCCTGTGACGGCGATGCCTTCGTCGCCTGGCTGGCGGGCCGAGACGCTGCCGGGCCCGGCACCTGAGGCGCGTGCGGGGCCGGCAGCACGGCGACGATGCAAGGCGCCGCGTCGCGCGCTAGGCTCTCGCCGCCCCGTTCCCCGGCCATCCAGAGGAAACCCCGCATGTCGGTCCAAGAGCACGGTCGTATCAACAACGTCAGCGTCGTCTGCAAGGCCAACGTCTACTTCGACGGCAAGGTGATCTCGCATACCGTGCTGCACCCCAACGGCGACAAGCAGACCCTCGGGCTGATCCAGCCCGGCGAATTCCGCTTCGGCACCGAACTGCCCGAGCGCATGGACATCATCGCCGGCGCCTGCCGCGTCAGGCTCGCCGACGCCGACGGCTGGACCACCTACGGCCCCGGCGCCGTGTTCCACGTCCCCGCCCACTCGCACTTCGACATCGCCGTCGACGAGGGGCTGTGCGAGTACCTGTGCAGTTTCGGCTGAACCCTTCGCTACACGCGGGCGGCCCTGTTCCGCGACGCTGCCGGATGTTGGCTTCTTGCGCAGTACAGCAAGCGCGGCGCGGGTCGCGCGATGCTGCGCGGGAGGTCGCAGGTGCTGATGGAGGGGGCCGCCCTCGTCGCGATGGGGGACAACCGCTCTTTCCGCGGCGACGCCGGCCTCATGCTCGGCATCGGCCCGTTCAAGGTCGCGCTGGAGTATGCGAGCGGTCGCAGCGCGAGCGTGATCGGCAAGCCTGCGCCGGCTCTTCCTCGCCGGCTGCACGCGCCTGGGGTTGGCGCCGGCCGCGGTGACGATGCTCGGTGACGACGCCGAGGTCGATGCCGCCGCCGCGCTGGCCGCCGGTCTCGGCGGCTGCCTCGTGCGCACCGGCCAGTTCACGCCGGGCGATGCCGCCAGGTGCCCGGGGGCGCCGGTGTGCGCCGATCTCGGCGATGCGCTCGACAACCCTGTGCGGCACGGCGACCGCCGCCTGAGCGGGGCGGTGACGTACCTTCAGGCGCTGCCGCTCGCCAGGCTCTTGATCCGGCGGGCCGGTGCTCCTCCCCACAATTCGTCAGGCGGGATCACGGTGTCCATCGCGACCACCGAACCGCCGGCGACGATGGCGCGTTCGCCGACGATGACGCCGGGCATCACCACGGCATTGACGCCCACCGTTGCGCCGCGCCTGATCTCCACCGGCTTGAGGATGATGCGCCCGCTGACGATCGCATGGGCCGTGACGACCGATCCCTGCCCGATGATGGCCTCGTCGCCGATCCGTATCAGATGCGCATCCACCAGCGTGCCGCCCAGCGCGATGTCACGCCCCACGGTGGCGCCGAACAGCTTGGCCACCAGCGGGCGGGCGAACATGCTGGTGAACGGGCGCAGGGCGCTGCAGCCGAACTCGTAGCTCACCGTGTACAGCTTCCAGGCGGTGAACACCGGGCTGTCCATCGCATAATCGCCGGGGCCGAGACCGCTGCGCCGGATGACGATGTGCCCGGCGAGTGCGGCACCCAGGCCGAAGCCGAGCAGCGCCAGTGCCAGATCGGCGATCGGGAAGTAGGGGCCGAGCAGCGGGCGCGTGAGCCAGAACGAGCCGAGCCCGGCAAGGCCGAGTGCCAGAGCGGAAAGCACCGTCAGCAGGACGGTGGACAGGACATAGTCAAGCCATTGTGTCTTCACGTTCCACCCACCCGGATGATCCATGTCGGGGCAGCGTCCACACGGCGGTTGCCCATTCGCGCGCGGCCGTTTTCCGATGTCGATACCCATAAAAGAAAAGAGCCCTTGCGGGCTCTTTTCCAGTCCGTCGACGAGGCCGCCCGGATGACGACCTCGCCAGGCGGTAGCGCTCAGGCCTGGCGGCGGCGGCGGGCACCCACCATGCCGAGGGCGCCGAGGCCCAGACCGAACAGCGCCATGCTCGCCGGTTCCGGCACGACCGCATCGACCGACGAGTTGAAGTCGGTGCTGAAGATGAAGTCCGGGCCGCCGTCGGCGCCGCTCGAGCCGTTGATCGTGCCGAGCACCGGCACGATGCTCGCCGCACCGGTGCTGTCGGTGAACAGCTTCGCCGGGTTGACCGTCGTGAACGGGTCGATCAGCGAGATCGCCGAGGTCTGGAAGGTCAGCAGCGGCAGGTTCTTGAAGAACGCGCTGTCGACGGTGGTCGGCGGCAGGTCGACGATGATGTCGTCCTGCGAGCCGCTACCGGACACCGTCTGCTGGCCGGCCCAGTTGTCCGCTCCGAACTTGTCGAGCAGGCCGACCGAGGTCTGCGTGCTGCTGAAGATGCCGTTGTTGGCGGTCACGGTCGACTGCAGGATGCTGGTGCCGTCGCCGAAGCCGAGGCCGGTGAGCTGGTCGGAGTTGGCGGTGCCGTCAAAGAACAGCTCGACGAAGTTCGTGCCGCCGGACACGAACTTGAACGATGCGGCACCCAGCGGACCGACCAGCGAGGCGCCGGTGACCTTCTCCTTGAAGCCGACGATCACGGTGATCTCTTTGCCGGGAGCCATCAGATCCATGTCGAACTGCGTGACGCCGCCGAGCGTGCCGGCGCGCAGCTTCGCCATCGTGTAGACCTGGAACTCGGTTTCGACGCCGGTCGCCAGGAAGGTCTTGATCGCAGTGTTGCCGCCGACGGCGAGCACGCTGGTCGGACCCCAGTCGAGGTTGTCGACGGTGTAGGTGCCGAGCGGGCCGGCACCGTCCGGATCGAACAGCAGGGCGGCGTTGGCAGCGATCGGCGTCGCCAAGGCCAGGGCCAGGGCCGTGGAAAGCTTCGTGAACTTGGTCATTTGTCCCGTTCTCCAGTCGCAGACATTTGTGATTGCAGGGCCCTTGGGCCTTCACGCCTGTTCTTAAAGCAGAGGGCATGCCATAAAAAAAACGGCTTTCCGTGCAAAAGGTTAAGAGCGAATCGCCAATCAAGGCCGGCTTTGTGCCGATGCCTATGTAAAAAACATCGACAAGGTTCCGCAGCGCGCGCGGACGAGCGCGCTGCGTGATCGCTCATTTGACGCGCATGCCCGGTGTTGCGCCGGTGTCGGGCGCGAGCAGGAAGATGCCGCCGGCATCGTCGCCGGCGGCGAGCACCATGCCTTCGGAGACGCCGAAGCGCATCTTGCGGGGCGCGAGGTTGGCGACGACCACGGTCAGGCGTCCCACCAGTTCGTCCGGCGTGTACTTCGCCTTGATGCCCGCAAAGACCGTCCGGGTTTCGCCGCCGAGATCGAGCGTGAGCCTGAGCAGCTTGTCGGCTTCGGCCACGGCTTGCGCGGCGTCGATGCGGGCGATGCGCAGGTCGACCTTCATGAAGTCGTCGATGGCGACGGTCGGGGCCAGCGGCGCCACGGCGGCGGCGGGGGGAGGAACTGCGGCCGTGGGCGCGAGGCTTTCACGCGAGTCGGCGAGCAGCGCCTCGACCTGGGCCGGGTCGATGCGGGCGAGAAGGGGCTTGAACGGGGCGATGACGTGGCCGAGCAGCGGCGTCTGCAGGTCCGTCCAGTGCGGCTGCGGCGTGGCGAGGAATTCGGCGACGTCCGCGGCCAGGCGCGGCAGCACCGGGGCGAGATAAACCGCAAGGGCACGGAACAGGTTGATGCCCTGGGTGCACACGGCCTGTACGTCGTGGCTGCGGGCGGGGTCCTTGGCGAGCACCCAGGGCTTGTGCTCATCGACATACTGGTTGGCGCGGTCGGCGAGCGCCATCACTTCGCGCATCGCGCGGCTGAATTCGCGCCGTTCGTACGCTTCGGCGATGGAATCGCCGGCTGCGACGAAGGTCGCGTAGAGCGAGGCGTCGGGCAGTGCCGTCGCCAGGCGCCCGTCGAACTGGCGGTTGATGAAACCGGCGCAGCGGCTGGCGATGTTGACGAACTTGCCGACCAGGTCGCTGTTCACGCGCAGCTGGAAGTCGTCCAGGCTGAGGTCGATGTCGTCGACGCGATCCGACAGCTTGCTCGCGAAGTAGTAGCGCAGGTACTCGGGGCGCAGGTGGTCGAGGTAGGTGCGGGCCTTGATGAAGGTGCCGCGCGATTTCGACATCTTCTGGCCGTTGACGGTCAGGAAGCCATGGCAGAACACCGCGCTCGGCTTGCGGAAGCCCGCGCCGTGCAGCATCGCGGGCCAGAACAGCGTGTGGAAGTAGGCGATGTCCTTGCCGATGAAGTGATAGAGCTCGGCGCTGGAGTCGGGGCGCCAGTAGGCGTCGAAGTCGAGCCCGGTGCGATCGCAATAGTGTTTGAAGCTCGCCATGTAGCCGATCGGCGCGTCGAGCCACACGTAGAAGTACTTGCCGGGCGCACCGGGGATCTCGAAGCCCCAGTACGGCGCATCGCGCGAGATGTCCCAGGCCTGCAGGCCGTCGTGGAACCACTCCGCCAGCTTGTTGGCGATTTCGTGCTGGATGTGGCCTTCCGCGATCCAGGTGCGCAGCGTGTCCTCGAAATCGGCCAGGCGGAAGAAGTAGTGTTCCGACTCGCGTTCGACCGGCGTGGCGCCCGACAGCACCGAGCGCGGGTTGCGCAGGTCGGTGGGGGAATACGTGGCCCCGCAGACCTCGCAGGCATCGCCGTACTGATCGGCGGCGCCGCAGCGCGGGCACTCCCCCTTGATGAAGCGATCCGGCAGGAACATCTCCCGCTCCGGGTCGTAGCTCTGGCGGATCGTGCGCCGCTCGATGTGTCCGGCGGCGTCGAGGCGTGTGTAGATGAGCTCGGCGAACCGGCGGTTTTCCGGCGAGTGGGTCGAGTGGTACTGGTCGAAGGCGATCAGGAAGCCGTCGAAATCGGCCTGATGCTCGGCACCGATGCGTGCGATCAGTTCGGCGGGCTCGATTCCTTCCTGCTGCGCGCGCAGCATGATGGGCGTGCCGTGCGCGTCGTCGGCGCAGACGTAGGTGCAGCGGTGGCCGCGCAGTTTCTGGAAGCGCACCCAGATGTCGGTCTGGATGTATTCGACGAGGTGGCCGAGGTGGATCGGGCCATTGGCGTAGGGCAGGGCGCTGGTAACGAGGATGTG
The DNA here is from genome assembly GCF_004341245.1 of Plasticicumulans lactativorans. Lineage (GTDB taxonomy): Bacteria > Pseudomonadota > Gammaproteobacteria > Competibacterales > Competibacteraceae > Plasticicumulans_A > Plasticicumulans_A lactativorans. The sequence continues at coordinate 54,122 of NZ_SLWY01000010.1, forward strand.
CCGGGCTGGGGTCGACATGGCTGCGTGCTGGCCTTGGAAAAATGTCGCGGAGTGTATCGCATCGCGACCGGCCTCAGCCGTGCCTTGACACGCACGGGTGTCCACCCGGGGCCCGTGCGTGTGGAGGGCGCGCAAAAGAAAACGGCGGCCCGCAGGCCGCCGCTGTGTAAAGCAATCCGACAGCGTCGATCAGGCGGTCTTGCGACGGCGCGCAGCACCGATGCCGGCGAGACCCAGGCCGAGCAGCGCGACCGAGGCCGGTTCCGGCACGTGGATCGCACCGTTGGCGAGGAACGAGCCGTCGATGACGCCGTTGGCGTTGCTCGGGGGCAGGCCGCCCTGGCCCGACTGCAGGTCGAGCAGGTTCAGCGCACCGCTGAAGCCCTGGCCATTGACGTCGGTTTCGGTCACTTCGATGGTCCACGCACCCTGCGACAGGGTGTGGTGAACGGTCACCGAACCATCACCGATGATCGCCGACAGGATCGGGCTCAGGATCGGGCCGAAGAAGATGCCGAACAGGGGCTTGAACGCGGCAGCGCTCATCGTGAAGTCGCCGCCGGTGACCGGGTTGCCATCGGAGGTGAAGGAGCCATTCGTGAAGTCATACACGAAGTGCTTGCCGCTGATGTCGGTGTAGCCGAAGTTGGCGCTCGCCAGATCGACCCACGCACCGTGGGTGTCGGACGTCAGTTCGGGGCCGGGGATCTGCGGGATGTAGTCGACGTTGAACACGCCGTTGCGCTGGATGGTCCACTGCCCGGGGGGCGGGATCGTCAGGTCCAGCGAGCCGGTGAGGCCGGTCAGCGTCGCCGTGAAGGTGTTCGGGTTGCCGTCATTGTCATTCAGGCCGAAACCCCGGATGTCGAAGTTGCCCTGAAAGTTGTTGGCGTACGAGTAGTAACCGGCGTTGGCGGCGCTGGCGCCCAGCAGCAGCGCGGTACCGACGGCGGCGGAAAGAAGGGTCTTCTTCATGCTTACGATCCCTTGAGTGAAGTATTCGGGGGCGATGACCGACACCTGCCTGCCGGTCACGGTAAAGACCGCGATGGCCTGTGCCTGTGGTCAGCAACAAGCGGGCCACGTTTGCTCAAATGGCTGAATTTGATGCTGTTAATGCCCTGCTTGACGGCCCCTGAGCGGCTCCGTGGCGGTGGTGCTGTAAAGTATCATGACGGTGTGTCCGGCGACCTGCCGGCAGGGGGGCTCGCTATAATGCGCTGGGCTCGCGTGCAGGGGGTGCGCGACGGTGGCAGGTTCGGAAATCAGGCATGAACGAGAAGAAATACGACGTGATCGTCATCGGCAGCGGTCCCGGCGGTGAGGGCGCGGCGATGAAGGCCGCCAAGGCCGGCAAGCTGGTGGGGGTCGTCGAGCGGTACGCGCAGGTGGGCGGGGGCTGCACGCACTGGGGCACGATCCCGTCGAAGGCGCTGCGCCACGCCATCAACCGGATGATGGAGTTCAACCGCAATCCCCTGTACCGCAGCCTGGGGCAGGTCGCGCGCTTTTCCTATCCGGAGTTGCTGAAGACGGCGGAGACGGTCATCGCGCAGCAGGCGGCGATGCGCCGCGATTTCTACACGCGCAACCAGATTCCGGTGCACCGCGGCTTCGCCTGCTTCCTCGACGCCCACACGATCGAGGTGCGGGCCGCCGGGAGCCAGCCGCCGCAGCGCCTGCGTGCCGATTACTTCGTGCTCGCCACCGGCTCGCGTCCGTACCGGCCGGACGACGTCGATTTCAACCACCCGCGGGTGTTCGACAGCGACACCATCCTCAGCATGCCGTACACGCCGGACTCGATCACGATCTACGGCGCGGGCGTGATCGGCTGCGAATACGCCAGCATGTTCCGCAACATGGGCTGCAAGGTGGACCTGGTCGACACGCGCCAGCAACTGCTGTCGTTCCTCGACGACGAGATCGCCCATGCGCTCGGCTATCACCTGCGCGACCAGGGGGTGGTGATCCGCCACAACGAGACCTACGAGCGCGTGGAGCCGCAGTCGGACAGCGTGGTGCTGCAGCTGAAGTCGGGCAAGCGCATCCGCAGCGACGTCGTGCTGTGGGCCAACGGGCGTACCGGCAACGTCCAGCAGATGGGGCTGGAGGCGCTCGGCATCAAGCCGAACCGGCGCGGCCAGCTCGACGTCAACGTCAACTACCAGACCGCCTTGCCGCACATCTACGCCGTGGGCGACGTGGTCGGCTACCCGAGCCTCGCCAGCGCGTCGTACGACCAGGGGCGTTTCGCGGCGTCGCACATCGTGCAGGGCCACTGCGACAGCCATCTGGTCGAATTCATCCCCACCGGCATCTACACCTCGCCCGAGATCAGTTCGGTGGGGCGGACCGAGAGCGAGCTCACCGAAGCCTGCATCCCCTACGAGGTGGGCTACTCGTGGTTCAAGAACCTGGCGCGGGGCCAGATCACCGGCAAGACGGTGGGCATGCTCAAGCTGCTGTTCCATCGCGAAACGCTGGAGATCCTCGGCATCCACTGCTTCGGCGACCAGGCGGCCGAGATCGTCCACATCGGCCAGGCGATCATGTCGCAGCAGGGTGCGGCCAATTCGCTGCTCTACTTTGTCAACACCACGTTCAACTACCCGACCATGGCCGAGGCCTACCGCGTCGCGGCGCTGAACGGCCTCAACCGCGTGCACTGACCCCGCCGCTGCCGCGCGGCCGCTTTGCTGCAGGAGCCCGAACGCATGGACATCACGCCGTATCTGAAGCTGATGGTCGACAAGGAGGCGTCGGACCTCTTCTTCTACGTGGGCGCGCCGGTCAACATCAAGATCGAAGGGCAGGTGATGCCGATCGGGCAGACGCCGCTCAAGCCCGGTGCCGTGCGCGAGCTGGCGTACTCGCTGCTGAGCGATGCCCAGGCTGCCGAATTCGAGCGCGACATGGAGCTCAACTTCGCGCTGTCGGTGACCCAGGTCGGGCGTTTCCGCGCCAACGTGTTCCGCCAGCGCGGCGAGGTGTCGATGGTGATCCGCTACATCAAGCAGCGGATCCCCAAGATCGTCGACCTCGGCCTGCCGCCGGTGCTCGCCAATCTGGTGATGGAGAAGCGCGGGCTGGTACTGCTGGTCGGCGGCACCGGTTCGGGCAAGTCGACCACGCTCGCGGCGATGATCGACCACCGCAACGAGCAGGCCGCGGGCCACATCCTGACGATCGAGGACCCGATCGAGTTCGTGCACCACCACAAGCGTTCGGTGGTGGGCCAGCGCGAGGTCGGCATCGACACGCACAGCTACGGCGCCGCGCTGAAGAACGCGCTGCGCGAGGCGCCCGACGTGATCCTGATCGGCGAGATCCGTGACCAGGACACGATGAAATACGCCCTGGCGTACGCCGAGACCGGCCACCTGTGCCTGTCCACCCTGCATGCCAATCATTCGAGCGGTGCGCTCGACCGCATCGTCAACTTCTTCCCCGAAGGCGCGCGCCAGCAGTTGCTGCTCGACCTGTCGATGAACCTGCGGGCGATCGTCTCGCAGCGCCTGATCATCGGCGTCGACGGGCGGCGCGTGCCGGCCGTGGAGGTGCTGCTGAACACGCCCTACATCAGCGAGTTGATCCTCAAGGGCAAGATCGAGAGCCTCAAGGAAGTGATGGGGCAGGGCACCGAGGTCGGCATGCAGACCTTCGACCAGTCGCTCTACCAGCTCTACAAGGAAGGCAAGATCAGCCGCGACGAGGCCGTACGCAATGCCGATTCGCGCAACAACGTCAGCCTGCAGATCCGCCTGTCGGAAGGGCTGCAGGGGCAGCCGCCCGCGCTCGGCCTGGCGGACGGCGCCGGTCACGCCGACGGCGCGCCGTTCGAGCTGCAGGCCGGCAGCCTCGGCATCAAGCCGCCGCGCTGAATCCACACCATAGCCACGGCCGGCGGCGGGCCCGCCGCCGGCCACACCGTCCGGAACCGTCGATGACCCCGCGCTCTTCCGCCGCTTTGCGGCTTGCGGCCCGCATGGCCGACATCGCCCCGTTTCACGTCATGGAACTGCTGGCGCGCGCCCAGGCGCTCGCCGCCGCGGGGCGCTCGATCATCCACATGGAGGTCGGCGAGCCCGACTTCAGCAGCGCCGAGCCGATCATCGCCGCAGCGTGCCGGGCGCTCGCCGCCGGGCATACGGGCTACACGCCCGCCACCGGCCTGCCGGAGCTGCGCGCCGCGATCGCCGGCGATTACCGCGAGCGCTACGGCGTCGAGATCGACCCCGCGCGCATCGTGGTGACCCCGGGCGCCTCGGGGGCTCTGCTGCTCGCGACCGGGGTGCTGGTCGACCCCGGCGACGAGATCCTGCTCGCCGATCCCAGCTACCCCTGCAACCGGCACTTCGTGCGCTTCTGCGAGGGGCGGGCGGTCGGCGTGCCGGTCGGCGCCGACAGCGACTACCAGCTCACCCCCGAGCGGGTCGAGGCCCACTGGGGGCCGCGTACGGTGGCGGCGATGCTGGCCTCGCCGTCCAACCCGACCGGCACGCTGGTGTCGCGTCCGGCGCTCGAGGGCGTGCTCGACGTCGCCCGCCGTCACGGCGGGCGCCTGATCGTCGACGAGATCTACCACGGCCTGGTCTACGACGAGCAGCCCGCGACCGCGCTCGCGAGCGGTGACGATGTCTTCGTCATCAACAGCTTCTCGAAGTACTTCGGCATGACCGGCTGGCGCCTGGGCTGGCTGGTGGCGCCGCAGGAATGCGTGCGCGAAGCCGAGAAGCTCGCGCAGAACCTGTTCCTCGCCGCGTCCACGCCGGCGCAGCATGCCGCGCTCGCCGCCTTCACCCCGCCGGCGCGGGCGATCTTCGAGGCACGGCGCGAGGCGTTCCGCCAGCGCCGCGACTTCCTGCTGCCGGCGCTGCGCGAGATCGGCTTCGGCGTGCCGGTGACGCCGCGGGGCGCCTTCTACATCTACGCCGATGCCAGCCGCTTCACCGACGACAGCTACGCGTTCTGCTTCCGGCTGCTCGAGGAAACCGGCGTGGCGATCACCCCGGGCATCGATTTCGGCAGCCACGAGGCGGCGCGCTACGTGCGCTTCGCCTACACCACCTCGCTCGAGAACCTGCAGGAGGCGGTCGAGCGCCTGCGCCGTTTCCTCGGCCGCCCGTGAGCGTCCGGCCTCAGCCCTCGCGGACGTAGCTGCCGGGTGCCGCCGGCAGGTCCGCGTCGAGCGGCACGGCGTCGCGCCAGTCGCCGCAGCGCGCGTGCAGCCAGGCGGTCCAGTCGTCCCACCACGAGCCCGGCACCTTGGGCGTGGCGCTGCGCCAGGCTTCGGCGTCGCGCTGGCCGCCGGCATCGCCCACCCAGTAGCGGCGCTTGGGGGGATCGACCGGCGGGTTGATGATGCCGAGGATGTGCCCCGAGGTCGCCAGCACGTAGCGCACCGGCCCGCCGACCAGCGCGCAGGTGCGGAAGGTCTGCTGCCACGGCGCGATGTGGTCCTGCTCGCAGCCGACGGCGTACAGCGGCTGCGTGATGCGGCCGAGGTCGAGGCGGCGCCCGCCGAGCTCGAGCGCGCCCGGCTGCGCCAGCCGGTTGCGCAGGTACAACTCGCGCAGGTACCAGCCGTGCATCGCCGCCGGCATGCGGGTGGTGTCCATGTTCCAGAACAGGATGTCGAAGGGCGGCAGTTCCTCGCCGTACAGGTAGCCGTGCACCACGTAGTGCCAGATCAGGCTGTTCGGGCGTAGCAGGCGGAAGCTGCGCGCCATCTCGGCGCCGTCCAGGTAGCCCTTCGCCGCCATGCCGCGCTCGATGAAGTCGACGGCCTCGTCCGACAGGAACACCGCGATCTCGCCCGGATCGGCAAAGTCCGTCAGCGTGGTGAACAGCGTCCAGTGCGCCACCGGTGCCGCGCCGGCCGGGTCGGCGGCGCACCACGCCATCAGGCTGGCCAGCGTGGTGCCGCCGAGGCAGTAGCCGGCCGCGTGCACCTGCTCGACGCTGCAGACCGCGCGCGCGGCGGCCACCGCGGCGAGGGCGCCGCGCAGCAGGTAGGCGTCGAAGCCGGTGTCGCGCAGCGCCGGCCCGGGGTTCTTCCAGCTCGTCACGAACACGGTGAAGCCCTGCGCCACCAGGTGGCGCACCAGGCTGTTGTGCGGGCGCAGGTCGAGGATGTAGTACTTGTTGATCCACGGCGCGATGAGCACCAGCGGCACGCTGCGCACCCGGGCGGTCGTCGGCGCGTACTGGATCACTTCGAGCAGTTCGTTGCGGTACACCACCCGCCCCGGCGTGGTCGCGAGATCGCTGCCGATGGCGAAGGCGTCGGGCTCGACCATGCGGACGTCGCCGGCGGCGAGGTCGCGGGTGAAGTGGGCGAACCCGCGCGTGAGGCTCTTGCCGCCGCTCTCGACGCAGCGCTGCAGGGCGACCGGGTTGGTCCACAGGCAGTTGCTCGGCGCCAGCGCGTCGAGCCACTGCCGCACCCAGAACGCCGCGCGCCGGGCGGTGCGGGGGTCGAGCCCGGGGGTGGCGAAGATCGCGTCCTGCAGCCAGCGCGTCTGCAGCAGGTAGAGCTGCTTGAGGGCGTCGAAGCCGGGGTGGCGGGTCCACGCCGGGTCCTGGAAGCGCTCGTCGAAGGCGATCGCCGACACCACGTCGGCGCTCTCGGCGCCGAGCAGGTGGCGCCAGTGCTGGCACTGCACGGCGAGCAGGTCGGTGCCGAGGCGGGTGAGCGAGGCGGCGAGCGCCCCCGGATGGGCGAGCCAGGCGGCGGCGGTGTCCTGGCAGGCGCGGCCGATGCCGAACGGGTCCAGGGCGGCGGCGGCGGGCGGTGTCTCGGTGGCGGTCATGGCGCAGGCTCCGGTGGCACGACTCAGAACGCAGTCTAGCCGGCCGGGCGCCCGCGCCGCCGTTCAGCCGTGCGGCCTCACAGGTAGGGCGGGGTGCAGGCGCTGATGATCTCGCACTCGTCGGTGCCGATGTTGCGGAAGCGGTGCGGGATGCGGCTGCTGAAGTGGTAGGCGTCGCCCGGGCCGAGCACCTGGCGGCGATCGCCGACGGTGATCTCGATGTGCCCGCGCAGCACGATGCCGCCCTCCTCGCCGTCGTGGCGCAGCATGGCCTTGCCGGTGTCGGCGCCGGGCGCGTAGTGCTCGTGCAGGATCTGCAGCACGTGGCCCTGCATCGCGCCGACCTGGCGGAACGACACCGCGCCGCGGGTCAGCCGTACCAGTTCGTCGGCGTGGAAGAACACCTGGTCCTGCGGTGGCTGTTCGAGCGCGAAGAACTCCGCCAGCGTCATCGGGATGCCGTCGAGCACCTTCTTCAGTGACGACACGGACGGACTGTTCTTGTTCTGCTCGATCAGCGAGATGGTGCCGTTGGTGACGTTGGCGCGGCGCGCCAGTTCCCGCTGCGACAGCCCCTGCGCCTCGCGCACGGCGCGCAGGCGGGCGCCGACATCGAATCCGATCTCGTCCACCGCTGCGGTGTTCGGCTGTGTCTCGTCGGTGCCAAGCATGCTTCAGCCCTCGATTTCCGTGCGGGGCAGGGTGTCGCGCCGCCACAGTTCTAACAGAACGACTACGCTGCTCACAGGCGGCCGCTGGTGCGCTCGTCGCACCGTCGCCGTGCAGCGGCGGGCCCCATGATTGTTGAAAAAAATTAGCTTCATGATTTCAAAGTAAAAAATAAATGGCACAGGCTGTGCTTTTGGCCGTTCGGCGAATGAATCGGTTCCCGCAGCGTGAGTTTAGAGCGTCAGGGGTAAAGATTGTCTAGATTTTTAAACACTGCTAGTCTTGAAATCCGATGCCACGAAGCGGCAGGGCGCTTTTGTCTCGCGCCCGGCCATGTCGGCAGGCGATGCCAAGGCCGGTGCGACACCACGAAACGAACAACCCTGGAGGATGCCCATGGCGAATGATTCCGGCGCCGACGTGCTGGTCAGCTTCAAGGACGTCCAGAAGACCTACGACGGCGAGCACCTCGTCGTGAAGAACCTGAACCTGGACATCCGCCGCGGCGAGTTCGTGACGATGCTGGGCCCTTCGGGATCGGGCAAGACCACCGGGCTGATGATGCTGGCGGGATTCGAGAACCCCACGCACGGCCAGATCCTTCTGGAGGGGCGGCCGCTGCACAACCTGCCGCCCTACAAGCGCAACATCGGCATGGTGTTCCAGAACTACGCGCTGTTCCCGCACATGACGGTCGAGGAGAACCTCGCCTTCCCGCTGCAGGTGCGCAGGCTCGGCGCCGACGAGACCAGGCGCAAGGTCGCCGCCGCCCTCGACATGGTCAAGCTCGGCCACCTCGCCAAGCGCTACCCGGCGCAGATGTCCGGCGGCCAGCAGCAGCGCATCGCGCTCGCCCGCGCGCTGGTGTTCGAACCCAAGCTGGTGCTGATGGACGAGCCGCTGGGCGCGCTCGACAAGCAGTTGCGCGAGCACATGCAGCTGGAGATCAAGCACCTGCATCGCGACCTCGGCCTCACTGTGGTGTTCGTCACGCACGACCAGAGCGAGGCGCTGACCATGTCGGACCGCGTCGCGGTGTTCAACGAGGGCGTGATCCAGCAGATCGACAGCCCCGGAAACCTCTACGAGCACCCCAGGAATTCGTTCGTCGCCAACTTCATCGGCGAGAACAACCGCCTGCACGGCACGGTGGGCACGGTCGACGGCGAGCTGTGCACGGTGCGCCTCGATGACGGCACCCAGCTGCGCGCCAAGGCGGTGAACGTCGGCGGCGCCGGCAGCGCCACCACGCTGTCGATCCGCCCCGAGCGCGTGGTGCTCGGCACGGCGACCAACAGCGCCGCGCTGGAAAACCATCTCTCCGGGCGCATCCTCGAATTCATCTACCTCGGGGATCACGTGCGGCTGCGCGTGAGCGTGGCCGGTCACGACGACTTCATGGTCAAGGTACCGATCGCCGACCTCGACCCCGCCTGGCGCGAGGGTGACCGTGTCGACGTCGGCTGGAAGGCGCTCGACATTCGCGCGCTCGACCCCATCGCGGCAGCCTGAGAAGCCGCGGCCGGTCCGCTCGGGACGAGCATTCCCGTGGTCGGCCACGCCGACCGTTTCGACACGCTGTGCAGTTGCAGGAGTACCCGACATGAACCATCGCATTCAGCTGCTCGCCCTCGCCGTGAGTGCTGCGCTCGCGGCGGGCGCCGTGCAGGCCGCGGATCTCACGGTGATCTCCTTCGGTGGTGCATCGCAGAAGGCGCAGGACGCGGCGTTCTACAAGCCCTTCGACAAGACCGGCGCCGGCCGGGTGCTGCCGGGCGAGTACAACGGCGAGATGGCGAAGGTCAAGGCCATGGTCGAGACCAACAACATCAGCTGGGACGTGCTCGAGGTCGAAGGGCCCGAGCTCGTGCGCGGCTGTGCCGAGGGCCTGTTCGAGAAGCTCGACTGGAGCCAGCTCGGCGACAAGAGCAAGTTCGTGCCCGAGGCGGTCAGCGAGTGCGGCGCCGGCATCTTCGTGTGGTCGACGGCGCTCGCCTACAACGCCGAGAAGCTCGCCAAGGCGCCGACCTCGTGGGCGGACTTCTGGAACGTCAAGGACTTCCCGGGCAAGCGCGGCCTGCGCAAGGGCGCCAAGTACACGCTCGAGTTCGCGCTGCTCGCCGACGGCGTGAAGCCGGCGGACGTCTACAAGGTGCTCGGCACCAAGGAGGGCATCGAGCGCGCCTTCAAGAAGCTCGACGAGCTGAAGCCGCACATCCAGTGGTGGGAGGCCGGCGCCCAGCCGCCGCAGTGGCTCGCCGCCGGCGACGTGGTGATGAGCTCGGCCTACAACGGGCGCATCGCCGCGGCGCAGAAGGAAGGCAAGAAGCTCGAGGTGGTGTGGAACGGCAGCATCTACGACCTCGACCACTGGACCATCATCAAGGGCTCGAAGAACAAGGACATGGCGATGAAGTTCATCGCTTTCGCCAACCGGGCGGAGAACCAGAAGGTGTTCGCCGAGAACATCCCCTACGGCCCGACCAACAACGACGCCACCAAGCTGCTCGATCCCAAGGTCGCGAGCGGCCTGCCGACCGCGCCCGAGAACCTCGTCGGCGCGCTGGCGACCAGCACCGAGTTCTGGGTGGAGAAGGGCGAGGAGCTCGAGGAGCGCTTCAACGCCTGGGCGGCCGCCAAGTGAGTCCGCCGCCCGCACCGCGCGTGATGCGCGGTGCGGGCACCGCATCGCCCAGCGAGGGTCAATCACCATGAACGAAGCCGCCGCCTCCCTGGTCGCCGACGATGGCGTGCCGCTGAAGCTCAAGCTGCGGCGCGCCGAGCGTGCGCACAAGCTGAAGTCGGTCGCGATGATCGCGCCGCTGTTCCTGTTCCTGCTGCTGAGCTTCGTGCTGCCGATCGGCACGCTGATGTACCGCAGCGTCGACAACCCCGAACTGCACCGCGCGCTGCCGCAGACGGTGGCGGCGCTCGCCGGCTGGGACACCCAGGCGCTGCCGGACGAGCCGGTGTTCGCGGCGCTGGTGCGCGACCTGCGCAAGGCGCAGGAGGAGAGCACGCTGGGGCTCGCCTCGCGCCGCCTCAACTACGAGATCAGCGGCTTCAGCAGCCTGCTGACCAAGCTGGTGCGCAAGCTGCCGCCCGAGGGGGCCGGCGTGCGTGACGCGGTGATCGCGGTCGACGAGCGCTGGGGCCAGCTCACCTACTGGCGCGCGATCGCCCGTGCGGGGACGCCGCTCACCTCGTTCTATCTGCTCAAGGCGGTCGACCACCGGGTCAACGAGGCCGGCGACATCGAGTCCGTGCCCGCCAACGAGGCGGCCTACGTCACCGTGTTCGGCCGCACCTTCTGGATCGCGCTGATCGTCACGCTGTGGGCGCTGGCGCTCGGCTTCCCGGTCGCCTACCTGCTCGCCACGCTCCCGTCGGGGCCGAGCAACCTGCTGATGATCCTGGTGCTGCTGCCGTTCTGGACGTCGCTGCTGGTGCGCACGGCGGCGTGGATCGTGCTGCTGCAGTCGGGTGGCATCCTCAACGGCGCGATGATCGGGCTCGGGCTGATCGCCGAGCCGCTGCAGCTCGTGTTCAACCGCTTCGGCGTCTACGTGGCGATGGTGCACATCCTGCTGCCGTTCATGATCCTGCCGCTGTACAGCGTGATGAAGGGCATCTCGCCGGCCTACGTGCGCGCCGCGGTGTCGCTCGGCGCGCACCCGTTCCTGGCGTTCTGGCGCGTCTACGTGCCGCAGACGATCGCCGGGGTGGCCGCCGGCTGCCTGCTGGTGTTCATCCTCGCCATCGGCTACTACATCACCCCGGCGCTGGTCGGCGGCCCCGACGACCAGATGGTCAGCTACTTCGTCGCCTTCTTCACCAACCGCACGATCAACTGGGGCATGGCCTCGGCGCTCGGCACGCTGCTGCTGATCGCCACGCTGGTGCTCTACGCCGTCTACGGCAAGCTCGCGTCGAGCGACGCCAACAAGGCACGGAGGTAAGCCGCCATGCAGCCGTACGCCACCCCCATCGAGCGTGTGTGGTTCTACGCCTTCCGCGTGATCTGCGGGCTCGTGCTGCTCTACCTGGTGCTGCCGATCCTGGTGATCGTGCCGCTGTCGTTCAATTCGAGCTCGTTCCTGACCTACCCGCTGTCGGGCTTCTCGATGCGCTGGTACGAGGAGTTCTTCGGCTCCCATGAATGGATGATGGCACTGAAGAACAGCCTGATCGTCGCGCCCTCGGCGACCGTGCTGGCGACCTGCTTCGGCACCCTCGCCGCGGTCGGGCTGACGCGCGGCGAGTTCCCCGGCAAGGCGCTGGTGATGGCGATCCTGATCTCACCGATGGTCGTGCCCATCGTCATCGTCGCCGTCGGCCTGTACTTCTTCTTCGCCGACATCGGCCTGCTCAACACCTACGCCGGCCTGATCCTCGCGCACGCGGCGCTCGGCGTGCCCTTCGTGATCATCACCGTCACCGCGACGCTGCAGGGTTACAACACCAACCTGAGCCGCGCCGCGGCGAGCCTCGGCGCGCCGCCGCTGACGGTGTTCTTCAAGGTCGTGCTGCCGCTGATCCTGCCGGGTGTGGTGTCGGGGGCGCTGTTCGCCTTCGCCACCTCGTTCGACGAGGTGGTGGTGACGCTGTTCCTGGCGAGCCCGACGCAGCGCACGCTGCCGCAGCAGATGTTCGGCGGCATCCGCGAGAACATCAGCCCGACCATCGCCTGCGTGGCGACGATCATGATCGTGCTGTCGGTGCTGATGCTGCTGACCATGGAATGGCTGCGGCGGCGCAACGAGAAACTGCGCGGCGCCGGCTGAGTCCGGGGCTTCGCCGCATCGTCGCGGTATTCGGCGCCGCCGCTTCCGGGGACCGGGGGCGGCGGCGCCGTCGTTTGCGCAGTGGCCGTTACACCGATCGCACGGGCCTATTGTTTAATTTTATAAACGAGAGTAGGTTTTCGTTTATTATTTCGGTGCATCGCACGCGCCTGCGCCCGTCCCGCGGGCATCCACCAACGATACGGAGGATTCGAGCATGGCCGAACACAAGATGGCCCCGTTCAAGTGGGAGGACCCGTTCCTGCTCGAGGAGCAACTGGGCGGCGAGGAGCGACAGGTGCTGGACGCCGCGCGCGCCTACTGCCAGGAGCGCCTGCTGCCGCGGGTGCGGGATGCGCACCGCCACGAGCACTTCGACCGCGAGATCATGAGCGAGATGGGCGAGCTGGGGCTGCTCGGCTGCACCATCGACGGCTACGGCTGCGCCGGCCTCAACTACGTCAGCTACGGCCTGATCGCCCGCGAGGTCGAGCGCGTCGACTCGGGCTACCGCTCGGCGATGAGCGTGCAGTCGAGCCTGGTGATGCACCCGATCCACGCCTACGGCAGCGAGGAGCAGCGCAGCAAGTACCTGCCGAAGCTCGCCACCGGCGAATGGGTGGGCTGCTTCGGCCTCACCGAGCCCGACCACGGCTCCGACCCGGCCGGGATGAAGACGCGCGCGCGCAGCGTCGACGGCGGCTACCGGCTGTCGGGCGCCAAGATGTGGATCACCAATTCGCCGATCGCCGACATCTTCGTGGTCTGGGCCAAGACCGACGACGGCGTGATCCGCGGCTTCATCCTCGAGAAGGGCATGCGCGGGCTCTCCGCGCCAAAGATCGAGGGCAAGTTCTCGCTGCGCGCCTCGATCACCGGCGAGATCGTCATGGACGAGGTGTTCGTCCCGGAAAGCCACCTGCTGCCGAACGTCAAGGGGCTGTCGGGCCCGTTCGGCTGCCTCAACCGCGCGCGCTACGGCATCGCCTGGGGGGCACTCGGCGCCGCCGAGTTCTGCTGGCAGGCCGCGCGCCAGTACACGCTCGACCGCCAGCAGTTCGGCCGTCCGCTCGCCGCCAACCAGCTGGTGCAGTGGAAGCTCGCCAACATGCAGACCGAGATCACGCTCGGCCTGCAGGGCTGCCTGCGCGTCGGCCGCCTGCTCGACGAGGGGAAGGCCGCGCCCGAGATGATCTCGCTGATCAAGCGCAACAGCTGCGGCAAGGCGCTCGACATCGCCCGCGTCGCCCGCGACATGCACGGCGGCAACGGCATCAGCGACGAGTACCACGTGATCCGCCACGTGCTGAACCTCGAAGCGGTCAACACCTACGAGGGCACCCACGACGTGCACGCGCTGATCCTCGGGCGCGCGATGACCGGCCTGCAGGCCTTCACCGGGGCCTGAGCGGCAGCGGCCCGCCCGCGCGCGAGCGCGGCGGGCCACGGCGAACGATTGCGGAGCCAGCCATGAGCGGAGCCTTGTCCCACATCCGCGTGCTCGACCTGAGCCGCGTGCTCGCCGGCCCCTGGGCCGGACAGATCCTCGCCGATCTCGGCGCCGAGGTGATCAAGGTCGAGCGCCCCGGCGTCGGCGACGACACCCGCGGCTGGGGGCCGCCCTACGCCAGGGATGCCGCCGGGCAGGACACCGGCGAGGCGGCGTACTACCTGTGCGCCAACCGCGGCAAGCGCTCGGTGACGGTCGACATCGCCAAGCCCGAGGGCCAGCGCCTGGTGCGCGAGCTCGCCGCGCACTGCGACGTGCTGATCGAGAACTACAAGGTCGGCGGCCTCGCCAGGTACGGGCTCGACTACGCCAGCCTGAGCGCCGGGCACCCGGGGCTGATCTACTGCTCGGTGACCGGCTTCGGCCAGACCGGGCCGTACCGCGACCTGCCCGGCTACGACTTCATGGTCCAGGGCCTGGGCGGGCTGATGAGCATCACCGGCGAGCCCGACGGCGTGCCCGGCGGCGGCCCGATGAAGGTCGGCGTGGCGCTCGCCGACGTCATGACCGGCCTCTACGCCACCATCGGCGTGCTCGCCGCGCTCGCGCACCGCGACCAGACCGGCGTCGGCCAGCACATCGACATGGCGCTGCTCGACGTGCAGGTCGCCGTGCTCGCCAACCAGGCGATGAACTACCTCACCACCGGCGTGGCGCCGCAGCGCCTGGGCAACGCGCACCCGAACATCGTCCCCTACCAGACCTTCGCCGCCGCCGACGGCCACCTGATCCTCGCGGTCGGCAACGACGCCCAGTTCGCGCGCTTCTGCGAGGTCGCCGGGGTGGCGGAGCTGGCGCGCGATCCGCGCTTCGCGACCAACCGCGCGCGGGTGGCGCACCGCGCCGAACTGGTCCCGCTGCTCGCCGCGCGCATGGCCCTCAAACCGCGCGATGCCTGGCTCGCCGAACTCGGGCGCGTCAATGTGCCCTGCGGGCCGATCAACACGCTCGACCAGGTGTTCGCCGACCCGCAGGTGCAGCATCGCGGCCTGCGCGTCGACCTGCCGCATCCGCTCGCCGGCAGCGTCCCCGGCGTCGGCAGCCCGCTGAAGCTGTCGGCGACCCCGGTCGAGTACGGCGGCGCGCCGCCGACGCTCGGCCAGCACACCGACAGCGTGCTCGGCGAACTGCTGGGCTACCCGCGCGACGCGATCGAACGCCTGCGCGCGCACGGCGTCGTCTGAAACCCCGAATCCCGCGCCGGCCCCGCGCCGGCGCATCCAAGCGGAGCCGTGGCCCTCGGGCCACAAAAGGAGAATCGCCATGAACCTGACCGACCCGAGCCTGTTCCGTCAGCAGTGCTACATCGGCGGCGAGTGGGTGGACGCCGACAGCGGCGTCAGCATCGCCGTCACCAACCCCGCCACCGGCGAGACGCTCGGCCGCGTGCCGCGGATGGGCGCGGCCGAGACGCGCCGGGCGATCGAGGCCGCCAACGCCGCGCTGCCGGCCTGGCGCGCGCTGACCGCCAAGGAGCGCGCGGCGCGCCTGCGCAAGTGGTACGAGCTGCTGCTCGCGCACCAGGAGGACCTCGCGGTGCTGATGACCAGCGAGCAGGGCAAGCCGCTCGCCGAGTCGCGTGGCGAGATCGCCTACGCCGCGAGCTTCATCGAGTGGTTCGCCGAGGAAGGCAAGCGCATCTACGGCGACACCATCCCGGCGCACGCCGCCGACAAGCGCATCGTGGTGCTGAAGGAGCCGATCGGGGTCTGCGCGGCGATCACGCCGTGGAACTTCCCGGCGGCGATGATCACCCGCAAGGCCGGCCCGGCGCTCGCCGCCGGCTGCACGATGGTGATCAAGCCGGCGACGCAGACGCCGTTCTCGGCGCTCGCGCTCGCCGTGCTCGCCGAGCGCGCCGGTATCCCCAGGGGCGTGCTGTCGGTGGTCACCGGCGGCGCCGCCGAGATCGGCGGCGAGCTCACCGCCAACCCGATCGTGCGCAAGCTCTCCTTCACCGGTTCGACCGAGATCGGCATCAAGCTGATCGAGCAGTGCGCGGCCACGGTCAAGAAGACCTCGATGGAACTCGGCGGCAACGCCCCGTTCATCGTCTTCGACGACGCCGACCTCGATGCCGCGGTCGACGGCGCGATGGCGTCGAAGTACCGCAACGCCGGGCAGACCTGCGTGTGCGCCAACCGCATCCTGGTGCAGGACGGGGTGTTCGACGCCTTCGCCGCCAAGCTCGCCGCCAAGGTGGCGACGCTGAAGGTCGGCAACGGCCTGGAGCACGGCGTCACCACCGGCCCGCTGATCGACGAGCGCGCCGTCGCCAAGGTCGAGGAACTGCTCGCCGACGCCACCGCGCAGGGCGCGCAGGTGCTGACCGGCGGGCGCCGCCACGCGCTCGGCGGCAGCTTCTTCGAGCCGACCATCGTCGCCGGCGTCACCCCGGCGATGCGCTTCGCCCGGGAGGAGATCTTCGGACCGGTGGCGCCGCTGTTCCGCTTCGCCACCGAGGCCGAGGCGATCGCGCTGGCGAACGACACCGAGTTCGGCCTCGCCGCCTACTTCTACGCGCGCGACCTCGGCCGCGTGTGGCGCGTCAGCGAGGCGCTCGAGTACGGCATCGTCGGCATCAACACCGGCCTGATCTCGACCGAGGTCGCCCCCTTCGGCGGCATGAAGTCGAGCGGCACCGGCCGCGAAGGCTCCAAGTACGGGATCGAGGACTACCTCGAGATCAAGTACCTGTGCATGGGCATCTGAACCGGCATCTGAACCCCGGCGCGGTGCCTGTCGGGCAGGGCCGCGCATCACTGTGCCGCCACGAGCGGCAAACGAGAGGTTGATCATGAGCAGCAATCAGGAACTGATGGCCCGGCGGATCGCTGCGCTACCGCGCGGTGTCGGCCAGACCTTCCCGGTGTTCGTCGCGCGGGCGCAGAACGCCGAAGTGTGGGACGTCGAGGGGCGTCGCTACATCGACTTCGCCGGCGGCATCGGCGTGCTCAACGTCGGCCATGGCCACCCCAAGGTGGTGGCGGCGGTGCAGGAGCAGGTCGGACGCTTCAGCCACACCTGCTTCCAGGTGCTGGCCTACGAAAGCTACGTCGCCGTCTGCGAGCGCCTGAACCGGCTCGCGCCGGGGTCGTCGCCGAAGAAGAGCTTCCTCGTCAGCACCGGCGCCGAGGCGGTCGAGAACGCGGTGAAGGTCGCGCGCGCCTACACCGGGCGCTCGGCGGTGATCGCCTTCGGCGGCGGCTTCCACGGCCGCACGCTGCTCGGCATGGGCCTGACCGGCAAGGTGGCGCCGTACAAGACGGGCTTCGGGCCGTTCCCGAACGAGATCTTCCACGCGCCGTTCCCGAGCGCGCTGCACGGCGTCAGCGTCGACGACGCCATCGCCGGGGTCGAGAAGCTGTTCAAGTACGACGTCGATCCGGCCCGCGTGGCGGCGATGATCGTCGAACCGGTGCAGGGCGAGGGCGGTTTCTACGTCGCCCCGGCCGACTTCCTCAAGCGCCTGCGTGCGCTCTGCGATGCGCACGGCATCCTGCTGATCGCCGACGAGATCCAGTCCGGCGCCGGGCGCACCGGCACCTGGCTCGCGATCGAGCACGCGGGCGTGGAGCCCGACCTGATCACGATGGCGAAGTCGATCGGCGACGGCTACCCGGTGGCCGCGGTGATCGGCCGCGCCGACGTGATGGACGCCCCGGCGCCGGGCGGTCTCGGCGGCACCTACGCCGGCAACCCGGTCGCCTGCGCGGCGGTGCTGGCGGTGCTCGACGCCTTCGAGGAGGAGAAGCTGCTCGAGCGCAGCCGCCGGCTCGGCGAGCACCTGACCGCCCGCCTGCGCGACCTGGCCGGGCGCCACGCCTCGATCGCCGAAGTCCGCGGCCTCGGCGCGATGGTCGCGATCGAGCTGTGCAAGGACGGCGACCCGCACCGTCCCGACGCCGATCTGACCAAGGCGCTGACCGCCCGGGCGATCGAGAAGGGGCTGGCGCTGCTGTCCTGCGGCACCTACGGCAACGTGATCCGCATCCTGGTGCCGCTGACCGCCGAGCCGGCGATCGTCGACGAGGGGCTCGACATCATCGCCGCCTGCCTCGCCGAACTCGGCGCCTGAGCGCACCCGCTCCACCCGCACGACGCCCGCAGCCGCGGGCGTCGTCGTTTGTGGGCCGCGCAGCGAGGCGATGGCGGCTTTAATTTCCTTCGGAGATTAAAATCTAATAATAGATTCTTTTTGGTTTTATAAACGATCGCCTATCCTGTACACCGGAGTGTCGTGTCGACGCTCGCAACCCAGGGAGACGCTGCCATGCCCGGCCAGGATCTGATCGATGCCTTCAATGCCCCATTCGCCCGCAGCGCGCCGCGCGCGCATGCCCCCGCCCCGCTCGTGCTGGCCGACGACGGGGCGGTGGTGGGGCAGTTCTGTGGTATGCGGCTCGAAAGCGCCTTCGAGGTGCTGGTGGACCGGCAGGGGCGGGTGTGCGGGCATCAGGCGCGACTGGTGGTGTACGGCCCGCGCGGGCGCGTGGTGTCGGCGTGGGCACCGTACGCGGTGGCGCTCGACGAAGCCGCCATCGTCCACCTGGATCGCCTGGTGCGCACGCTGCATGCGCTGAACGGCGCGTCGCTCGCCGCGCTCGGGCCGCTGTTCCTGCCGCTGCACCCGCGCCACGTCGCGGAGGTGCGCGACGCCCACGGGGAGGTGTTCGTCGGCATCCTGCGCGACTGCGGTCTCGCCGCCGCGCACGTCGTGCTCGAACTCGCCGATGCCGGGCTGGTCGCGCCGGCCCACCTCGAGCGGGCGATGGCGCGCTTTCGCGCGCGCGGCTTCGGCATCGCGCTGTACGAACAGGCACCGGGGGCCGACCCCGCGCTGTGGGAGCGCGTGCAGCCCGGCTTCGTCGTGCTGGGGGCGCCGTTCGTGGCCGCCGCCGAGACCGGCAGCCAGGTGCTCGCCGAGCGCATCGACGCGGTGCACCGCTTCGGCGCACGGGCCTACGTGCGCGGCGTGGAAACGCCCATCCAGGCGGCGCTGGCGCGCACCTTCGGCGCCGACGCCTGGCAGCGGGCGGCCGGGCCGCAGGCGCAGCCCGCCGATCCGCGCACCGTGGCGGGGGGCTGAGATGGCCGTCGGCGTCGTCGTCGTCCCCGGTTACGGGGATTCGGAGCCCGCGCACTGGCAGAGCTTCGCCTGTCGCCGCCATCCGCAGTGGCGGCGCGTGCGCCAGGCCGACTGGGAACGCCCCGAGGTCGAGCCCTGGGTGGTGGCGCTCGATGCCGAAGTGCGCGCGCTCGACGGCCCGCTGGTGCTGGTGGCGCACAGCCTGGGCTGCATCACCGTCGTCGAGTGGGCCGCACGGCGGCGTGCCGACGTGCGCGGCGCGCTGCTGGTGGCGCCGGCGGACACCGACGAACTGCCTTTCTTCGCTGACGTGCCGCTGGCGCCGCTGCCCTTCCCGAGCATCGTGGTGGCGAGCCGCAACGATCCCTATGTGCGTTTCGAGCGTGCGCAGGCGTTCGCCGCGGCCTGGGGCAGCCGCTTGGTCGATGCCGGTGCCGCCGGCCACCTCAACGCCGCGGCCGGCTACGGCGACTGGCCGCGGATCGGGTTCTGGCTCGGCCCCTGGCTCGGCACCACGCCGGGCGCCGGCGCGGCGGCCGGCCGCGGCGTCGCGGCGGTGCTGCCGGGCTGAGCGGCGCCCGGCGGTCGGTGCATCGCGACCGCCCGGCCGTCGGGTCAGTCGCCGAGCCCCTCGAACAGCCGGGTGCTCAGGTAGCGCTCGCCGAAGGAGGGGACGATCACCACGATCAGCTTGCCGGCGTTCTCCGGGCGCTGCGCCTGCTGCAGCGCCGCCCAGATCGCCGCGCCCGAGGAGATGCCGACCAGCAGCCCTTCCTCGCGCGCGGCGCGACGCGCGGTGGCGAGCGCATCGTCGTTGGTGACGCGGGTGACCTCGTCGTAGATGCCGGTGTTCAGCACCTCGGGCACGAAGCCGGCGCCGATGCCCTGGATCAGGTGCGGGCCCTTCTGCCCGCCGGACAGCACCGGCGAGGCGTCGGGCTCGACGGCGACGAGCCTGAGCCCCGGCCGGCGCGGCTTCAGCACCTCGCCGACGCCGGTGATGGTGCCGCCGGTGCCGATGCCGGCGACGAAGATGTCGATCTGGCCGTCGGTGTCGCGCCAGATCTCCTCGGCGGTGGTCTTGCGGTGGATCTCCGGGTTGGCGGGGTTCTGGAACTGCTGCGGGATGTAGTAGTTCGGGTTCGCCGCGGCCATCTCCTCGGCCTTGCGGATCGCGCCCGCCATGCCCTCGGCGCCCGGCGTCAGCACCAGCTCGGCGCCGTAGCCGCGCAGCAGCATGCGCCGCTCCTTGCTCATCGTGTCGGGCATCACCAGGCAGCACTTGTAGCCGCGCGCGGCGCAGACGAAGGCGAGCGCGATGCCGGTGTTGCCGCTGGTGGGTTCGAGGACGATGGTGTCGGGGCCGATCTTCCCGGCCGCCTCGGCGGCGTCGATCATCGCGACGCCGATGCGGTCCTTGACGCTGTGCGCGGGGTTCTGGAATTCGAGCTTGCAGACGACCGTCGCCGCGGCGCCGGCGGTCAGGCGGTTGAGGCGCACCAAGGGGGTGTTGCCGACGAGTTCGGTGACGTTGTTGGCGATGCGCATCGGGGTTTCTCCTGCGGTGGGTGGCGGGTGCAACGAGTCTAGCGCTGTCCCCGCCGATCGCGGCCGGTTCGACGCGGCGGCCGCCGTCGTGCGGTTCAGATCGCGAAATCTCGGGCGGGTTCGGGCGCCGCGTTCGCCGCCGGGTTGACGAACACGCGCAACTGGCGCGGGCGCAGGTACAGCACCTCGCCGCTGCGGA
This sequence comes from Plasticicumulans lactativorans, assembly GCF_004341245.1. GTDB lineage: Bacteria > Pseudomonadota > Gammaproteobacteria > Competibacterales > Competibacteraceae > Plasticicumulans_A > Plasticicumulans_A lactativorans. Next base: position 74,736 of record NZ_SLWY01000010.1, read on the forward strand.
AGGTCTCGGCCTGGTAGCGCTCGCGGGTGATCTCCACCTCGACGGTTTCGCCGGTCGGCGCGGCGATCACCTCCAGGCGCACGATCGGCCCGAGCGGACGCACCTCGGCGACGGTGCCGCGCAGCGCGCCGCCGCCCGGCTGGCGGCTGAGCTCGATGTCGTGCGGGCGCACGTAGGCGAGCGCCGCGGCGTGCTCGACGGCGTCGTGCTCGGGGCTCGGCACGCGCAGCCCGCCGACGTCGGCGACGCCGGCGTGGACGCGGCCGTGGAACAGGTTGACGTTGCCGAGGAACTGGTAGACGAACGGCGTCGCCGGGTGCTCGTAGACCTCGTCGGGGGTGCCGATCTGCTCGATGTGGCCGCGGTTCATCACCACCACGCGGTCGGCGACCTCCAGCGCCTCCTCCTGGTCGTGGGTGACGAACACGCTGGTGACGTGGATCTCGTCGTGCAGGCGGCGCAGCCAGCGGCGCAGCTCCTTGCGCACCTGGGTGTCGAGCGCGCCGAAGGGCTCGTCGAGCAGCAGCACGCGCGGCTCCACGGCGAGCGCGCGGGCGAGCGCGATGCGCTGGCGCTGGCCGCCGGAGAGCTGCGCCGGGTAGCGCCCGGCCAGCCAGTCGAGCTGCACCAGCGCGAGCAGCTTCATCACCCGCTCGCGGATCTCGGCCTCCGGCGGGCGCGTCGCGCGCGGGCGCACGCGCAGGCCGAAGGCGACGTTCTCGAACACGCTCATGTGCTGGAACAGCGCGTAGTGCTGGAACACGAAGCCGACCTGGCGCTCGCGCACGTGGCGGTCGGTGGCGTCCTCGCCGTGGAACAGCACCTGGCCGGCGTCCGGGCGCTCCATGCCGGCGACGATGCGCAGCAGCGTGGTCTTGCCGCAGCCCGAGGGGCCGAGCAGCGCCACCAGTTCGCCGGCGGGCACGTCGAGGCTGACCTCGTCGAGCGCGGTGTAGGCGCCGAAGCGCTTGGTGATGTTGCGGATTTCGATGCTCATGCGGGGTCTCCGACGGCGCGGCCGGGCGTGTCCCCCGCCGCGGTGGCGGCGGGGGGAGCGGCGGGGTGGGGATGGCGGGTCTGCCATTCGATGAAGGTCTTGACGGCGAGCATCACCAGTGCGAGCAGCGTCAGCACCGAGGCGCAGGCGAAGGCGGCGGCGAAGTTGTACTCGTTGTAGAGGATCTCCACGTGCAGCGGCAGCGTGTTGGTGAGGCCGCGGATGTGGCCGGAGACCACGCTGACCGCACCGAACTCACCCATCGCCCGCGCCGTGCACAGGATCACGCCGTAGAGCAGGCCCCACTTGATGTTGGGCAGGGTCACCCGCCAGAACATCTGCCAGCCCGAGGCGCCGAGCACGATCGCGGCCTCCTCCTCCTCGGTGCCCTGCGCCTGCATCAGCGGGATCAGTTCGCGGGCGATGAACGGGAAGGTCACGAACACCGTCGCCAGCACGATGCCCGGCACCGCGAAGATGACCTTGAGGTCGTGCTCGGCGAGCCATGGTCCGAACCAGCCGTGGGCGCCGAACACGAGCACGTAGACCAGGCCGGCGATCACCGGGCTGACCGCGAACGGCAGGTCGATCAGCGTGGTCAGCACGCTCTTGCCGCGGAACTCGAACTTGGCGATGGCCCAGGCGGCGGCGACGCCGAACACCAGGTTGAACGGCACCGCGACCGCCGCGGCGAGGAAGGTCAGCTGGATCGCCGCGCGCGCATCGGGTTCGACCAGCGCCGCCCAGTAGACGCCGAGGCCCTTCTTCAGCGCCTCGGCGAACACCGCCAGCAGCGGCACGAACAGGAACAGGGTGAGGAAGGCGAGCGCCACCGCGATCAGCGTGCGCTGCACCCAGCGCGGCTCGGTGGTGGTTTCGCTGACCAGCGGGGGGGAGAGGATGACGGTACTCATGGGGGCGACTCCGCGGACCGGGGCTCAGGCGGCGATGCGCCGGCGCCCGCTCCACCACTGCAACAGGTTGATGAGCAGCAGCAGCGCGAACGAGAGCACCAGCATCACCACCGCGACCGCGGTGGCGCCGGCGTAGTCGTACTGTTCGAGCTTGCTGATGATGATCAGCGGCGTGATCTCCGACACCATCGGCACGTTGCCGGCGATGAAGATCACCGAGCCGTACTCGCCGACGGCGCGGGCGAAGGCCATCGTGAAGCCGGTCAGCAGCGCCGGCGCCAGCGCCGGGAAGATCACCCGGCGGAAGGTCTGCCAGCGGCTGGCGCCGAGCACCGCGGCCGCCTCCTCGACGTCGTGTTCGAGGTCTTCGAGCACCGGCTGCACCGTGCGCACCACAAAGGGCAGGCCGATGAAGGTCAGCGCCACCACCACGCCGAGCGGCGTGAACGCCACCTTGAACGGCAGGTACTGGCCGATCCAGCCGTTGCCCGCGTACAGCGCGGTGAGCGCGATGCCGGCGACGGCGGTCGGCAGCGCGAACGGCAGGTCGACCAGCGCGTCGACCAGCCGCTTGCCGGGGAAGGCGTAGCGCACCAGCACCCAGGCGACGAGCAGGCCGAACACCGCGTTGATCACCGCCCCGAGCAGCGCCGCGCCGAAGGTGAGGCGGTAGGTCGCCAGCACCCGCGGCGAGGCGACGGCGGCCCAGAAGGCGTCCCAGCTCAGCGTGAACGCCTTCAGGAAGGTTGCCGCCAGCGGGATCAGCACGATCAGGCCGAGGTAGAGCAGGGCATAGCCGAGCGCCAGGCGAAAGCCCGGCAGGACGTATCGCGCACCGGTGCCGGCCATGTCACTTCGCTCCCGCGTAGATCTGGTCGAAGCGACCGCCGTCGGCGAAATGCTCGGCCTGGGCCCTGGCCCAGCCGCCGAAGGCCTGGTCCACCGTCACCAGGCGGATCGGTGCGAAGCGGTCCCTGAACTCGGCGAGGATCGCCGGGTCGCGCGGGCGCAGGTAGTGCCTGGCGGCGAGGCGCTGGCCGTCGGGCGTGAACAGCGCCTGCAGGTAGGCCTCGGCCAGCGCCCGCGAGCCCCTCTTGTCGACCACGCGGTCGACCACCGCCACCGGCGCATCGGCATCGACGCTGAGCGAGGGGACCACGGTCTCGAAGTCGGTGGTGTTGAACTCCTTCGCGATCTGCAGCACCTCGCTCTCGAAGGTCAGCAGCACGTCGCCGATGCCGCGTTGCGCGAAGGTGGTGGTGGCGGCGCGGCCGCCGGCGTCGAGCACCGGCACGTTGTGGAACAGCTTGCCGACGAAGGCCTGCGCCTGCTCGGCCGAGGCGTACTTCTCCTGCGCGTAGGCCCAGGCGCCGAGGTAGCTGTAGCGGCCGTTGCCGGAGGTCTTGGGGTTGGGGATCACCAGCTGCACGCCGTCCCTGACCAGGTCGTCCCAGTCGTGGATGCCCTTGGGGTTGCCCTTGCGCACCAGGAACACGATGGTCGAGGCGTACGGCGCCGCGCCGTAGGGCAGGCGCGTGCGCCAGTCCGGCGCGATCAGTCCGGCCGCGGCGATGGCGTCGATGTCGGTCTGCTGGTTCATGGTGACGACGTCGGCCGCGAGCCCGTCGATCACCGCGCGCGCCTGCTTGCTCGAACCGCCGTGGGACTGGTTGATGGTCACCGTCGCGCCGGTGCGGGCCTTCCAGGCCGGCTCGAACTGGGCGTTGAAGTCCTTGTAGAACTCGCGGGCGACGTCGTAGGAGGCGTTCAGCAGGCTGGCGTCGGCGGCGAGCGCGGGGGCGGAGGCCGCGAGCACGGCCAGCAGGCCGAGCGAACGGGCGTGGAGGGGGAGCGACATGCGGAGTCTCCGTGATGGGCGGCACGATGCCAGCCGCCGCCCGGGGATCGGGCGCGTACGGAGGTCACTATAGGGACGTTTTTTTATGCCTATAAATGCTTATTGATTCTCTTCATATTCAAAAAAGTGCGACGAACATCCCGCCGCGGGCGGTGCGGCAGCGATCGGACCGGGTGCGGGGCGTGTCGACGGGCACGCGCGACGGGGCGCCCGCCTGCGCCCCGGGCGGGCCGCGCCTGTATTGCGGGCGAACGCGGTGCTAGACTCCAGGCCCTTGAATCCACACGAAAACATCGATGGCCCGCAAACTCTACATCAAGACCCACGGTTGCCAGATGAACGAGTACGATTCCGCCCGCATGGGCGACGTGCTGCGTGAGTCCCACGGCCTCGAACTCACCGACGACCCGGCCCAGGCCGACGTGCTGCTGCTCAACACCTGCTCGATCCGCGAGAAGGCGCAGGAGAAGGTGTTCTCCGAGCTCGGCCGCTGGCGCGAGCTGAAGGAGCAGCGCCCGGGGCTGGTGATCGGCGTCGGCGGCTGCGTGGCGAGCCAGGAGGGCGAGGCGCTGCGCGCGCGCGCGCCCTTCGTCGACATGGTGTTCGGCCCGCAGACCCTGCACCGCCTGCCGACGCTGCTGCGCGAGGTGGCCGAGCGCCACGGCGCGGTGGTCGACGTGAGCTTTCCCGAGATCGAGAAGTTCGATGCGCTGCCCGAGCCGCGCGCCGAAGGCCCGACCGCCTTCGTGTCGGTGATGGAGGGCTGCTCCAAGTACTGCTCGTTCTGCGTCGTGCCCTACACCCGCGGCGAGGAGATCAGCCGGCCGTTCGACGACGTGCTCGCCGAGGTGGCGCAGCTCGCCGCGCAGGGCGTGCGCGAGGTGACCCTGCTCGGGCAGAACGTCAACGCCTACCGCGGCCCGATGCACGACGGCACCATCGCCGACTTCGCGCTGCTGCTGGAGTACGTCGCGGCGATCGCCGGCATCGACCGCATCCGCTACACCACCTCGCACCCGATCGAGTTCTCCGAACGCCTGATCCAGGCCTACGCGGAGATCCCGCAACTGGTCGACCACCTGCACCTGCCGGTGCAGAGCGGCTCCGACCGCATCCTCGCGGCGATGAAGCGCAAGCACACGGTGCTCGAATACAAGGCCAAGCTGCGCCGGCTGCGCGCGATCCGGCCGCGCATCAGCCTTTCCACCGACATCATCGTCGGCTTCCCCGGCGAGACCGAGGCCGATTTCGAGGCCACGCTCGCGCTGATCGAGGAGATCGGCTTCGACCAGAGCTTCAGCTTCATCTACAGCCCGCGCCCCGGCACCCCGGCGGCGGCCCTGCCCGACGACGTGCCGATGGCGGTCAAGAAGGCGCGCCTGGCGCGGGTGATCGAGCGCTTCAACACCCAGGCCGCGGCGATCGCGCAGGGCATGGTCGGCACCCGCCAGCGCATCCTGGTCGAGCGCCACGCGCGCAAGGACGGCCGCCAGCTCGCCGGGCGCACCGAGAACAACCGCGTGGTCAACTTCGACGGCCCGGAGCGCCTGCTCGGGCGCTTCGTCGACCTGCGCATCACCGAGGCGCTGCCCAATTCGCTGCGCGGCGAGTTCGTCGCCTGTCCCGATTTCGCCACGTCGCCGCGCGAGGCGCTGGCCCCGTGAGCGCCGATACCCTGATGCCGTCGCCGACCGAGCCGGGGCTGTTCCAGCAGGCGCTGACCCTCGAACCGGCCGACAACCAGCGGCTCGCCAACCTCTGCGGCCACCTCGACGAACACCTGCGGCAGATCGAGCGCCGTCTCGGCGTCGAGATCGGCAACCGCGGCAACCGCTTCCAGGTCGGCGGCAGCCGCGACGCGGTGCGCCTGACCATCGCCGTGCTCGAAGCGCTGTACGACGCCACCGCGGGCGAGCCGCTCGAACCCGAGCAGGTGCACCTGTTCCTGCAGGAGGCCGGCGCCGACGCGCTCGACGCGCCGCTGGCGCGCGACGAGGAACCCGACGAGATCCTGATCCGCACCAAGCGCGGCACCATCCGCGGGCGTGGCGCCAACCAGCAGCGCTACCTGTGGAACATCCGCCACCATGACATCAACTTCGGCGTCGGCCCGGCCGGTACCGGCAAGACCTACCTCGCGGTGGCCTGCGCGGTCGACGCGCTCGAACGCAACGAGGTGCGCCGGCTGGTGCTGGTGCGCCCGGCGGTCGAGGCCGGCGAGCGCCTCGGTTTCCTGCCCGGCGACCTGGTGCAGAAGATCGACCCCTACCTGCGCCCGCTCTACGACGCGCTCTACGAGATGCTCGGCTTCGAGCGCGTGGCGCGGCTGATGGAGCGCAACGTGATCGAGGTCGCGCCGCTCGCCTTCATGCGCGGGCGCACGCTTAACGACGCCTTCATCATTCTCGACGAAGCTCAGAACACGACCGTCGAGCAGATGAAGATGTTCCTGACGCGGATCGGCTTCGGCTCGACCGCGGTGGTCACCGGCGACATCTCCCAGGTCGACCTGCCGCGCGGCGTCACCTCGGGGCTGCGCCAGGTGCTGGAGGTGCTGAAGGACGTGGAGGGCATCAGTACCACGCTGTTCCAGCCGCGCGACGTGGTGCGTCACCCCCTGGTGCAGCGCATCGTGATGGCCTACGAGACGTTCGAGAACCGCAAGGAGGACTGACCGGTGCGCGCTCCTGCGCCCGGCCGACACCATGACACTGCAACTCGATCTGCAAATCGCCGCCGCCGCCGCCGGCCTGCCGGGCGCGACGGACATCGGCCACTGGGCCGAGGCCGCCCTCGCCGGTGCCGCGTTCACCGACCCCGCCGAGATGACCGTGCGCATCGTCGACGAGGCCGAGAGCGCCGAGCTCAACGTCGCCTACCGCGGCAAGCACGGCCCGACCAACGTGCTGTCGTTCCCCTTCGATGCGCCGGCCGGCGTCGAACTCGAACCCGAACTGCTCGGCGACCTGGTCATCTGCGCGCCGGTGGTGGCACGCGAGGCCGTCGAGCAGGGCAAGGCCACGGCGGCCCACTGGGCGCACATGGTCGTGCACGGCACCTTGCACCTGCTCGGCTACGATCACGAGGTCGAGGCCGAGGCCGAGGCCATGGAGCGGCTCGAAACCGGCATACTGCGCGGACTCGGCTTTCCCGATCCCTACGGAGACGACGAACCCCGATGAAGGAAGACCGATCAGTGGAGAGCCAGGGGCAGCGCTCCTGGCTCGAACGACTCGGACAAGTCCTGTCCGGCGAACCTCGCGACCGCGAGGAACTGCGCGAGATCCTCGCCGACGCCCAGGCCAGCGGCGTGCTCGACGCCGAGGCGCTGGCGATGATGGAAGGCGTGCTCGAGGTCGCCGAGATGCAGGTGCGCGACGTGATGATCCCGCGCGCGCAGATGGTGGTGGTGGAGCGCGACTGGTCGCCCGAGCAGGTGACCGCCGAAGTGCTCGCCTCCGGGCATTCGCGCTTCCCGGTGATCGGCGAAGGCCGCGACGAGGTGCTCGGCATCCTCATCGTCAAGGACCTGCTGCGCTACTACGCCCGCGGCGGCGGCCCCTTCGACATCACCGAGTTCATGCGTCCGGCGCGCTTCATCCCCGAAAGCAAGCGCCTCGACGCGCTGCTGCGCGAGTTCCGCAGCACCCGCCTGCACATGGCGATGGTGGTGGACGAGTACGGCGGCGTGGCCGGCCTGGTGACGATCGAGGACCTGCTCGAACAGATCGTCGGCGAGATCGACGACGAGCACGACGCCAGCGTCGAGACCGACGACATCCGCGCGGTCGGCGAGTTCGAGTACGTGATCAAGGCGCTGACGCCGCTGGAGGACTTCAACGAGCACTTCGCCAGCGAGTTCGACGAGGACGAGGTCGACACCGTCGGCGGGCTGGTGATGAAGGACCTCGACCACGTGCCGCGGCGCGGCGAAGTGGTCGACATCGGCCGCTTCCGCTTCCGCGTGCTGCGGGCCGACAACCGCCGCGTGCACCTGTTCGGCCTGACCCTGATGGACGCCGGTACCGCGACCGCCGAACAGTGACCCGCCGCGGCGCTCCCGCCCGCCGCCGCCCGCCCATCCCCCGCACCCGCGCCTGCCGCTGGAATCCGCCTTCGTGACCGCCACACCCGCTCCGGGCCGGCTCGCCGCCGGCCACCCGCTCGCCTTGCTGCTCGCGCCGCTCGCCGGTGCGGCGCTGCCGCTCGCCTACGCCCCCTTCGACCTCTGGCCGCTCGCCCTGCTGCTGCCGGCGCTGCTGCTGTGGCTGCTCGACGGCGAGCGCGCCGGCCGCGCCGCGCTGCTCGGCCTGCTGTTCGGGCTCGGTGCCTTCGGCGTCGGCATCTGGTGGATCTACGTCAGCCTGCACACCTACGGCAACGCGCCGCCGGCCTTCGCCGCGCTGGCGACGGCGCTGGTGGTGCTGACGATGGCCGCCTACCCGGCGGCCTTCGCCGCGCTGCTCGCGCGCCTGGCGCCGGCACCGGGCGCGCGGCGCTGGCTGCTCGCCGCGCCGGCGCTGTGGGCCCTGCTCGAATGGGTGCGCTCGTGGGCGCTGAGCGGCTTCCCGTGGCTCGCGCTCGGCTACAGCCAGATCGACACGCCGCTGGCCGGCTTCGCGCCGCTGGTCGGCGTGTTCGGCGTCGGCTGGGCGGCGATGCTGCTTGCCGGACTGCTGCGCCTCGCCGCGCAGCGCCTGCGCCCGGGCGGCGGGCCGCGGCGTGGCGGCGGCTTCGCGCTGCTCGCAGCCGCGGCCGTGCTGGCGCTCGGCGCCGGGCTCGGCCGGCTCGAGTGGACCCAGCCCGACGGGCCGCCGCTGCGCGTCGCGCTGGCGCAGGGCAACATCAGCCAGGAGCTGAAATGGCGGCCGGAGAAGCTCGCCGAGACGCTCGAACGCTACGCCGAGCTCACCCGCGAGGCGGGCCCGCAGGACGTGATCATCTGGCCCGAGACCGCGATCCCGATCTTCTTCGAGGAGCTCGAGGACGGTTTCGTCGCCGACCTGCGCGCCTACGCCGCCGCGAGCGGTACCGACTTCCTCGTCGGCACGCCCGCCGGCTCGCGGCGCGACCGCGTCTACCGCAACGCCGTTGCCGCCATCGGCCGCAGCCCCGGCTTCTACTACAAGCAGCGGCTGCTGCCGTTCGGCGAGTACCTGCCGCTGCGCGGGCTGTTCGCGATCTTCCGCGACCTGGTCGAGATCCCGATGGCCGACTTCACCGCGGGCGACGCCGACCAGCCGCTGCTGCGGGTGGCCGGGCGTCCGGTCGGGGTGTCGATCTGCTTCGAGGCGGTGTTCGGCGCCGACGTGCGGCGGACGCTGCCGGAGGCGGCGTTCCTGGTCAACGTCAGCAACGACGCCTGGTTCGGCGACTCGATCGCGCCGCACCAGCACCTGCAGATCGCGCGCATGCGCGCGCGGGAAACCGGCCGCGCGCTGGCGCGTGCGACCAATACCGGCATCACCGCGCTGGTGGGCGCCGACGGGCGCATCGAGGCGCGCGCCCCGGCGTTCGTGCCGGCACTGCTGCGCGGCAGCGTACAGCCGCGCCGCGGCGCGACCCCCTACGTGCGCGTCGGCGACGGCCCGGTGGTGTTCGCCGCCGGCCTGGTCCTGGGGCTCGCGGCGTTCGCCCGGCGCCGGCGCCCGTGAGGGCGCGTGCGGGACTCAGCGCGGGTCCTGCCAGTCGGCGATGGTGCGCGGGACCTCGAACGGCAGTTCGAGCTGGCGCGGGTGGGCGACGAACTCCCAGCCGTTGCGCCGCTGGCGCTGGCGCGCAGGCAGGCTCAGGTGTTCGGCGATGCGGCGTAGGCGCTGGCGGTGCAGGCTCGATGCGAGCATGACGGGGTACCGGGGTGGAAGGCGTCCGTGCAGGGTGGCGTTACCGTATTGCATGAACGTGAACGCGGCGGCGCGCGCGCGTTACAGCTCGATCTGTGTGCCGAGCTCGACCACCCGGTTCGGCGGGATGCGGAAGAAGTCCATCGCCCGCGCGGCGTTGCGCGACAGGTTGACGAACAGGCGCTCGCGCCAGCGCGCCATGCCGGGGCGCGTGGTCGAGATCAGCGTCTCGCGGCCGAGGAAGTAGGTGGTGTCCATCGGTTCGAGGTCGAGCCCGTAGGGCCGGCACAGGCCGAGCGCGAGCGGCACGTCGGGCTCCTCCATGAAACCGTAGCGGACCGCCACGCGGAAGAAGCTGTTGCCGATCACGTCCACCCGCACGCGGTCGGCCTCGTCGACACGCGGGACCTCCTCGACCAGCACCGTCAGCAGCACCACGCGCTCGTGCAGTACCTTGTTGTGCTTGAGGTTGTGCAGCAGCGTGTGCGGCACCCCGTCGGGGTCGCTGGTGAGGAACACCGCGGTGCCGGGCACGCGCAGCACCGAGCCGTCCTCGACGTCGGCGAGGAACGCGGTCAGCGGCAACGACCCTTCATGCATGCGCGTGGCGAGCAACTCCCGCCCGCGCTGCCAGGTGGTCATCAGGATGTAGACGCCGGCGCCGGCGACCAGCGGGAACCACCCGCCCTGGCCGATCTTCAGCGCGTTGGCGCCGAAGAACGCGAGATCGATCAGCAGGAACGGGACGATCAGCAACACGCACACGGCCCGCGGCCAGTTCCATACGCGGTGCGCGAGCAGCAGCAGCAGCAGCGCGGTGATCACCATCGTGATGGTCACCGCGATGCCGTAGGCGGCGGCCAGCGCGCTCGACGAGCCGAAGCCGACCACCAGGCCGAGCACCGCCACCAGCAGCCCCCAGTTGACCGACGGGATGTAGATCTGCCCCATCTCGTCGGCCGAGGTGTGGATCACGGTCACGCGCGGGCAGTAGCCGAGCTGCACCGCCTGGCGCGTCAGCGAGTAGACGCCCGAGATCACCGCCTGCGAGGCGATCACCGTCGCCAGCGTCGACAGCGCCACCAGCGGGTACAGCGCCCAGCCCGGCGCGAGCAGGTAGAACGGGTTGTCGGCCGCGGCCGGCATGGCGAGCAGCAGCGCACCCTGGCCGAAGTAGTTCAGCACGATGCCCGGCAGCACCAGCCCGAACCAGGCGAGCCGGATCGGTCGCGCGCCGAAGTGCCCCATGTCGGCGTAGAGCGCCTCGCCGCCGGTCAGGCAGAGGAACACCGCGCCGAGCACGATGAAGCCGTGCCAGCCGTTCTCGGCGAAGAAGCGCACCGCGTGCACCGGCCACAGCGCCGCGAACACCTGCGGCGTCTGCACCGCCTGCACGATGCCGAGCACGCCCAGGACGACGAACCACAGGCACATCACCGGCCCGAAGGAGATGCCGACGCGCGCGGTGCCGTGCGACTGCACCACGAACAGCCCGATCAGGATCAGCAGCGTGATCGGCACGACGTAGGGGTCGAACAGCGGGGTGGCGGTCTTCAGGCCCTCGACCGCCGACAGCACCGAGATCGCCGGCGTGATCATGCCGTCGCCGTAGAACAGCGCGGCACCGAACAGGCCGAGCCCGATCACCAGCCAGCGACCGCGCTGGCCGTGCTGGCGGTTCTCGGCGACCAGTGCCATCAGCGCGAGGATGCCGCCCTCGCCACGGTTGTCGGCGCGCAGCACCAGCACCACGTACTTCAGCGTGACCACGATGATCAGCGACCAGAAGATCAGCGAGATCACGCCGAGCACGTTGTCCGGCGTGGCGGCGATCGCATGCGGGCCGCTGAAGCACTCGCGCAGGGCGTAGAGCGGGCTGGTGCCGATGTCGCCGTAGACGACACCGAGGGCGCCGATGGTCAGGGCGGCCAGCCCGTTGCGCGCGGGGGTGGAGGAGCTCATCGGCGGTCTCGGTGATGGGGGCGGTACGGGGTACCCCGGGACGGCCCGGGGCGCGGGTCCGGCTATCGTGCCAGCCCACATGCGTCCGGTGGAAGCGGCGAACGACTCCCGCTGCGCATGCGTGGGGTCGTCCTGCTCATGCAGCGGCTGCAGGGGGTGACCATCCTCCCGCCGCGCGTGGGGTCGTCAGCTGGTGGCGTCGGCGGCGATGCGCTTGAAGCTTTCGCCGCCGCAGGCGACGCAGGGCAGGATGACGCTGGTGCCGTGCAGCGCCACCTCGGCACCGCAGGCATCGCAGCGCAGCGTGCCGGGGCCGGTGATCTCGCCGGCGCGGTAGTGGCTCGCGCGTTCGAGTTCGTCGGAGAACTGCAGGAAGGCGAGACGCGTGTGATCGGCGGCGGTGCCAAACCATTCGAGCATGCGATCCTCGACCAGTTCGAGGTCGAAGCGCAGCCAGTCCTTGAGCTCGTGACCGGTCTCGGCCAGGTAGTGGCCGGCGTCCTCGACGTCGCGGCGGACGTAGGCGCCGATCAGCTCGGCTTCCTCGCGGGTGAGCTCGCCCAGCCGCACCGAGAGTTCGGCGGCCTCGTCGATGCGGCGGCGCAATTCGGGCAGGGCATCGGCCTCGACCTGTTCGAGTTCCGCGAGCCCGCTGTGCACGCGCTCCATCATGCGTTCGTACGCGGCTATCAACCTGCTGTGCGATTGGTTCATCGATGTCGTTCTTCTGTGGCGGAGGTCCTTGCCGTGCGACACGTCGCGCGCCGCACTGATCGAAGCATAGCGCGTGCCGCCGGCGGCTGGGGATGGTGCGCGCCGCCGGTTTGGTTGTCCGGTGCCCGGGGGGTCGCTATTCTTCACATCTTTTTTCATCTGCCCCAGCCCGGAATCCACCTACCGTGATCGACGAGTCCTACCAGCCGCAGCGCATCGAGGCGCAGGCTCAGGCCTACTGGGAGCGCGAGCAGAGCTTTCGCGCCGTGGAAGACTCCGCCCGCAGCAAGTTCTACTGCCTGTCGATGTTCCCGTACCCGAGCGGTCGCTTGCACATGGGGCACGTGCGCAACTACACGATCGGCGACGTGATCGCCCGCTACCAGCGCATGCTCGGGTGCAACGTGCTGCAGCCGATGGGCTGGGACGCCTTCGGCATGCCCGCCGAGAACGCCGCCATCAAGAACAAGGTGGCGCCGGCGCAGTGGACCTACGAGAACATCGGTTACATGCGCCGGCAGCTGCAGAGCCTCGGGCTCGCCATCGACTGGTCGCGCGAACTCGCCACCTGCCGCCCGGAGTACTACCGCTGGGAGCAGTGGCTGTTCACGAAGCTGTTCGCGCGCGGCGTGATCTACAAGAAGAGCGGCGTGGTGAACTGGGATCCGGTCGACCAGACCGTGCTCGCCAACGAGCAGGTGATCGACGGCCGCGGCTGGCGCTCCGGGGCGCTGGTCGAGCGCCGCGAGATCCCGATGTACTACTTCCGCATCACGCAGTACGCCGACGAGCTGCTGCGCATGCTCGACGAGCTGCCGGGCTGGCCCGAGCAGGTCAAGACCATGCAGCGCAACTGGATCGGCAAGTCGCGCGGCATGGAGGTCGGCTTCCCGCTGGCGGACGCGGAGGGCGCGCTCAAGGTCTTCACCACCCGGCCCGACACCCTGATGGGGGCGACCTACGTCGCCGTCGCCGCCGAGCACCCGCTGGCCCAGGCCGCCGCCGCCGATGACCCGGCCCTCGCCGCGTTCATCGCCGAGTGCCGCAAGGGCGGCGTGGCCGAGGCCGACATCGCCACGCAGGAGAAGCGCGGCATGCCCACCGGGCGTCACGTGCTGCACCCGTTCACCGGCGCGCGCCTGCCGCTGTGGGTCGCCAACTACGTGCTGATGGGCTACGGCGAAGGCGCGGTGATGGCGGTACCGGCGCACGACGAGCGCGACTTCGAATTCGCCACCCGCTACGGGCTGCCGATCCTGCCGGTGATCCGCACCCCGGCCGGCGACACCACCCCCGCGCCGTGGCAGGACGCCTACGCCGAGTACGGCACGCTGATCAACTCCGGCGCGTTCGACGGCCTCGACTTCGACGGCGCCTTCGAGCGCATGGCCGCGGTGCTCGCCGCCAAGGGCCTGGGCGGGCCGCGCACGCAGTTCCGCCTGCGCGACTGGGGCATCTCGCGCCAGCGCTACTGGGGCTGCCCGATCCCGATCATCCACTGTCCCGCCTGCGGCGACGTCCCGGTGCCCGAGGACCAACTGCCGGTGGTGCTGCCCGAGGACGTCGTCCCCGACGGCAGCGGCAACCCGCTCGCGAAGATGCCGGCCTTCTACGCGACCACCTGCCCGCACTGCGGCGGCGCGGCGCGGCGCGAGACCGACACCATGGACACCTTCGTCGAATCGAGCTGGTACTACGCCCGCTACGCCTCGCCCGACTGCGCCGACGGCCTGGTCGACGCGCGCGCCGCTTACTGGCTGTCGGTCGACCAGTACGTCGGCGGCATCGAGCACGCCATCCTGCACCTGCTCTACGCGCGCTTCTTCCACAAGCTGCTGCGCGACGAGGGGGTGGTCGCCACCGACGAGCCCTTCACGCGCCTGCTCACGCAGGGCATGGTGGTTGCCGACACCTACTTCCGCGACGACGGTGCCGGCCACAAGAGCTGGTTCAACCCCGCCGAGGTGCGCGTCGAGCGCGACGGCAAGGGCCGCATCGTCTCCGCGGTGCTCGCCGCCGACGGGGCCCCGGTGACCTTCGGCGGCGTCGAGAAGATGTCGAAGTCGAAGAACAACGGCATCGACCCGCAGGCGCTGATCGACCGCTACGGCGCCGACACCGCGCGGCTGTTCATGATGTTCGCCGCCCCGCCCGACGCCTCGCTGGAGTGGTCCGACGCCGGGGTCGAGGGGGCCAGCCGCTTCCTCAAGCGCCTGTGGGCCTACGCCCACACCCACGCCGCCACGCTCGCCGCGGCGCCGGCGCCGCGTGCGCCCGAGGGCGAGGCGCGCGCGGTGCGCCGCGAGATCCACGAGGCGCTGCGCCAGGCGCGCCACGACTACGACCGCCAGCAGTACAACACCGTGGTCTCGGCCGGCATGAAGATGCTGAACGCGCTGGCGCGCCTCGGCGACGAGCCCGAGGCCGCGGCGGTGCGCGCCGAGGGCGTGTCGATCCTGCTGCGCGTGCTGGCGCCGATCGTCCCGCACCTCACGCACGCGCTCTGGCAGGCGCTCGGCTGGGGCGAGGCGATCATCGACGCGCCGATGCCCGAGCCCGACGAGGCGGCGCTGGTGCGTGCGGCGATCACCCTCGCGGTGCAGGTCAACGGCAAGCTGCGCGCGCAGATCGAAGTCGCCGCCGATGCCGACGAGGCGACGATCCGCGCCGCCGCGCTGGCGCAGGACAACGTGCAGCGCTTCATGGAGGGCAGGCCGCTGCGCAAGCTCATCGTCGTGCCGGGCAAGCTCGTCAACGTGGTGGTGTGAGCATGCGCGCGACCCGCCTCGCCGCCGGCCTGATGGCGGCCCTGATCGGCGCGGCGCTCGGCGGTTGCGGCTTCCAGCTGCGCGGCCAGGCCAACCTGCCGCCGGATATGGCCCGCACCTACATCAAGATCGGGCCGGGGGCCGGCCCGGACCTGGCCACCGGCCTGCGCCGCGCGCTCACCGTCAACGGCGTGACGGTGGTCGACGACCCCAAAGCGGCGACGGCGACGCTCGAAGTCTCCAACGAGGCGGTGCGCCGGCGGGTGATCGTCAAGGGCCCGGGCGGCACCGCGCAGGAGTACGAGCTGTACTACGACGTCACCGCGGCCGTCACCCGCGCCAACGGCACGCCGCTGCTGCCGGCCGAGACCTTCCACCAGAGCCGCGACCTGCAGTACGACGAGGCGGCGGTGCTCGGCCGCGACTCCGGCGAGATCCTCGCCCGCCGCGACATGCGCCAGGACGCCGCCTGGGCGCTGCTGCGACGCCTGCAGGCGCTGGCCGCGCAGCGGTGAAGCTTCGCCCCGAGCAGCTCGCGGGCGCGCTCGGGCGCGGGCTCGCACCGCTGTACCTGGTGTACGGCGAGGAGCCCCTGCTGGCGCAGGAAGCCACCGATGCGATCCGCGCCGCCGCGCGCGCGGCCGGCGTCGACACGCGCGAGGTGTTCGCGGTCGAGGCCGGGTTCGACTGGGGCGCCTTCGCCACGGCGGTGGCGAGCCTGTCGCTGTTCGGCGGGCGGCGCCTGCTCGAACTGCGCCTGCCCGGCGGCAGGCCCGGCGACGAGGGCGGACGGGTGCTGCGCGCCTACGCCGCCGACCCGCCGGCCGACACCGTGCTGCTGGTGCTCGCCGGCAAGCTCGATGCCGCGACGCAGAAGAGCGCGTGGTTCACCGCGCTGGAGGCCGCCGGGGTCGGCGTGGCGTGCCTGCCGGTCGAGGCGCGCGCGCTGCCCGAGTGGCTGGCGCGACGGGCCGCGGCCCGCGGCATGCGCCTCGCCCCCGAGGCGCTCGCGCTGCTCGCCGAGCGCGGCGAAGGCAACCTGCTCGCCGCCGAGCAGGAGCTGGAGAAGCTCTACGTGCTGTACGGGCGCGAGCCCATCGATGCCCCCACCGTGCTCGACGTGGTCGGCGACAGCGCCCGCTACAGCATCTACGACTTCGCCGACGCCGCGCTCGAAGGCGATGCCGCGCGCGTGCTGCGCACGCTGAACGGCCTGCGCGCCGAGGGCGAGGAGCTGCCCCTCGCGCTGTGGGCGCTGGCGCGCGAGGTGCGCCTGCTCGCGCAGGCCGCCGCCGACGCCGAGCGCGGCCTGCCGGCGGACGCCTCGTTCGCCCGGCTGAAGGTGTGGGAGAAGCGCAAGCCGCTGTTGCGCAAGGCACTGGGGCGCATCGGCGTGCGCGAGGCGCGACGCCTGCTCGCCGGCTGCGCACGCGTCGACCGGCAGTTGAAGGGCGCCGAACCCGGCGACGCCTGGGACACCCTGCTCGCGCTGGCGCTGCGCCTGGCCGGCCGCGACCTGCGCCTGGTGCGTTCGGCCTGAGCGCGCGCGGCGGCGGTCGCGGTTGCACGCGGCGGGCGCCCGGTCTGGTAAGGTTGGCACGTTCCCGGTATCCACTCGCGGTGCGCCAGGCGCGCCCCGGGACGCACGGAGGTACACATGAACGCTCAGGTTTCCCCGGTGGCGGCCAGCGACGTCGTCGCCTACATGCAAGGCGTCGGGCAGCGTGCCCGCGCCGCGGCGCGCAGCGTCGGCCGCGCCGACACGCAGACCAAGAACGCGGCGCTCTCCGCCATCGCCGCGCGCCTCGAAGCCGCGCTGCCGGCGCTGCTCGCCGCGAACGAGGCCGACCTCGCCGCCGGGCGCGCCAACGGCCTCGATGCGGCGCTGCTCGACCGCCTCGCGCTCGGCGAGAAGGGCGTGCGCGGCATGGTGCAGGGGCTGCGCGAGGTCGCGGCGCAGAAGGACCCGATCGGCGCCATCACCGACCTCGAGTACCGTCCGTCCGGCATCCAGGTGGGGCGCATGCGCGTGCCGCTGGGGGTGATCGGCATCATCTACGAGTCGCGCCCGAACGTGACCGCCGACGCCGCCGCGCTGTGCCTGAAGGCCGGCAATGCGGCGATCCTGCGCGGCGGTTCGGAGGCGTTCCGCACCAACCGCGCGATCGCCGCGTGCATCCGCGAGGGGCTGGAGGTCGCCGGCCTGCCGCTCGATGCGGTGCAGGTGGTCGACACCACCGACCGTGCCGCGGTCGGCGAGCTGATCCGCATGCGCGATTACGTCGACGTGATCGTGCCGCGCGGCGGCAAGAGCCTGATCGCGCGCATCAGCGCCGAGGCGCGGGTGCCGGTGATCAAGCACCTCGACGGCATCTGCCACGTCTACATCGACGACCGTGCCGATCCCGGCAAGGCGGTCAAGGTCGCCTTCAACGCCAAGTGCCGTCGCTACGGCATCTGTGGCGCGATGGAGACCCTGCTGGTGCACGAGGCGGTCGCGCCCTACGTGCTGCCCCAGCTCGCCGAACTGTACGCGGCCGCCGGGGTCGAGCTGCGTGGCTGCGCGCGCACGCGCCAGCTGCTGCCGGCGTGCGGGGTCGCCACCGAGGATGACTGGCGCACCGAGTACCTGGCGCCGGTGCTGTCGATCCGCGTCGTCGACGACATGGACGCCGCCATCGAGCACATCGAGACCTACGGCTCGCACCACACCGACAGCATCATCACCGAGGACCTGACGCGCGCGCGGCGCTTCCTGCGCGAGGTCGACTCCGCCAGCGTGATGGTCAACGCCAGCACCCAGTTCGCCGACGGCGGCGAGTACGGCCTGGGCGCCGAGATCGGCATTTCCACCGACAAGCTGCACGCGCGCGGCCCGGTCGGCGTCGAGGGCCTGACCACGCAGAAGTTCGTCGTGCTCGGGGACGGTTCCTGCCGTGCGTGAGGCGGTCGGCAGTCCGGCGATCCCCAAGGGCCTCCCGCTCGAGTGGGACGAGTGCGTGCGCCTCGACACCTTCATCGCGCGCATCGGGCACGAGCGCGACCTCGAGTTCGCCGACGGGCTGTTCTGCGCGCTCGGTGTCGTCCCCGGCCCGGTCGAGCCCGAGCAGTGGGTGCGGCCGATCCTCGGCGGCGCCCCCGAGGTGCCGAGCGAGGAGGCCGCGACGATCCGCCACTTGCTGCTGCGCCACTGCTTCGACGTGGTCTCGCGGCTGCGCCTGTCGAGCGACGAGCTCGACCAGGACAGCTTCTACCTGCCGCTGATCACCGAGCGCAGCCGTCCCGAAGGGCCGGCGGTCGGCGAGCGCTGGGCGCGAGGCTTCTTCACCGGCATGGCGGCGTCGGGGGTGGACTGGACGCCGTTGCAGCACGATGCCGAGGGCATGCGCCTGCTGATGCCGATCGCGATGCTGTTCCAGGGCTACGATCCCGAGGCGCCCGAGCAGACGCTCGACCGGCACAAGCTGATCGACCTGCTGCCGGTGCTGGTCTACGGCATGCGCCACTGGTGGGTGGCGAGCGGTCACGCGCTGCGCGTCGCCCGCGAGCGCCGCAACGCGCCGCAGGCCGGGCGCAACGAACCCTGCCCCTGCGGCAGCGGGCGCAAGTTCAAGAAGTGCTGCGGCGCGGCGCGCACCACGCTGCACTAGCACCGCATGCGCCCTCCCATCGGCCTGTTCGGCGGCACCTTCGACCCGGTTCACCACGCCCACCTGCGTCTCGCCGTGGAGGTGCGCGAGGCGCTCGGCCTCGCCGAACTGCGGCTGCTGCCGTGCCACGTGCCGGCGCTGCGCGCAGCGCCGGGAGCGAGCGCGGCGCAACGCCTGGCGATGCTCGAATGCGCCGTGCGCGGCGAGCCGGGCCTGGTGGTCGACGGTCGCGAGCTGCGCCGCACCGGGCCGTCGTACACCGTCGACACCCTCGCCGAGGTGCGCGCCGAGGTCGGTCCCGAGGTGCCGCTGGTGTGGCTGCTCGGGCTCGATGCGCTCGCCGGCCTGCCACGCTGGGAGCGCTGGCGCGAGCTCACCGACTACGCCCACCTCGCCGTGCTCGGCCGCCCCGGCGCCGAGCTGCCCGACGATCCCGCGCTCGCCGCGTTCATCGCCGCGCATGCGGCGAGCCCGGCGCTGCTCACCGAGCGTCCCGCCGGCGGCCTCTGGTTCCAGCCCGCGACCCGGCTCGAGATCGCCGCCACGCAGATCCGCGCCGCGCTCGCGGCAGGACGCTCGGCGCGCTACTGGCTGCCCGATTCCGTACTCGATTACATCGTGCGCGCAGGCCTCTACGGCAGCGCACGTCCGCACGCCCCTCACTGAAGACCCCCATGCAGACCGAAGAACTGAAGAACGTCGTCGTCGATGCCCTCGAAGAACTGAAGGGCGTGAACATCCAGGTGCTCGACGTCCGCGGCAAGGCGAGTTTCACCGACCTCATGGTGATCGCCAGCGGCACCTCCGACCGCCACGTCAGGTCCCTCGCCGGCAAGGTGCAGGACAAATGCCGCGAAGCCGGCGAGCGCCCGCTCGGCGTCGAGGGCGAGCGCGAAGGGCAGTGGGTGCTGATCGACCTCGGCGACGTCGTCGTCCACGTGATGAGCCCGCAGACGCGCGACTTCTACAACCTCGAGAAGCTCTGGGCGGCGTGAGCGGCGCGCCGCTGCGCCGTGCGCGCCCGCCGGCGCGCCGATGAGGATCCTGCTGCTCGCCGTCGGCCAGAAGATGCCCGCCTGGGTCGCGGCCGGCTACGCCGAGTACGCCGCGCGCCTGCCGCGCGAGTGCGGCCTCGAACTGGTCGAGATCGCGGCCGGCAGGCGCACCCGCCATGCCGACGTCGCCCGCATCCTGCGCGACGAGGGCGAGCGCCTGCTCGCCGCGCTGCCGCGCGGCGCGCGCCTGGTGGCGCTCGACCTGCGCGGGCGCCAGGACAGCACCGAGGAGCTCGCCGCCCGCCTCGGTGCCTGGCAGCACGACGGCCGCGACGTCGCGCTGGCGATCGGCGGGCCGGAAGGGCTCGACCCCGCGGTGGCGGCCCGCGCCGAGGAGACCTGGTCGCTGTCGCGCCTGACCTTCCCGCACCCGCTGGTGCGCGTGATCGTCGCCGAGGCGCTGTACCGCGCCTGGAGCCTGTCGGTGGGCCACCCCTACCACCGCGCCTGAAGCCGGGCGCGGACGCCGTGCCGCACTGGCCGGCGCGCGCCGGTGGGGCCAGACTGGTGGCATGCTGATCGACACCCACTGCCACTTCGACGCCCCCGAGTTCGACGCCGACCGCGACGCCGCCTACGCGCGGGCGCTGGCGGCCGGGGTGCGCGCGCAGGTGCTGCCGGCGGTGAGCGCCGCGCTGTGGCCGGGCCTCAAGGCGGTCGCCGCCCGCTACCCCGGCCTGCACGCCGCCTACGGCCTGCACCCGTGCTACCTCGATGAACACCGCCCCGAGCACCTCGACACGCTGCGGCGCTGGATCGAGGCCGAGCGCCCGGTGGCGGTCGGCGAGTGCGGGCTCGACCTGTTCGTCGCCGGGCTCGACCCGCTGGCGCAGGAGCGCTACTTCGTCGCCCAGCTCAAGCTCGCCCGCGACTTCGGGCTGCCGGTGATCGTGCACGCGCGGCGCGCGGTCGATCAGGTGCTGAAGTGCATCGGCCGCATCGGCGCGCTGCGCGGCGTGGTGCACAGCTTCGCCGGCTCGCGCGAGCAGGCCCTGCGCCTGCGCGAACGCGGCTTCCTGGTGAGCCTCGGCGGGCCGCTCGGCTACCCGCGCGCCAACCGCCTGCACCGCCTGGCGCGGGAGCTGCCGCTCGCCTGCCTGATGCTCGAGACCGACGCCCCCGACCAGCCCGGCCCGGCGCACCAGGGAACGCGCAACGAGCCGGCCTACCTGCCCGAGGTGCTGGCGACGCTCGCCGCGCTGCGCGAGGAGGCGCCCGCCGCGATCGCCGCGGCGACCACGCGCAACGCCCTCGAACTGTTCGGCCTGCCGGCGCCCGCGGCCTGACACCATGGGCCGCGGGCGCCGACACCCGTGTCCCTCCGGAGAGCTTCCATGCAGACCTTCGCGCTCGCGATCCACGGCGGTGCCGGCACGGTGCCGGCGGCCAGTCTCACCCCCGAGGCCGCCGCGGCCTACCGCCGCGGCCTCGAGGACGCGCTGCGTGCCGGCCACGCGGTGCTGTGCGGCGGCGGCAGCGCGCTCGACGCCGTCACCGCGGCGGTGTGCGCGCTGGAGGACGACCCGCTGTTCAACGCCGGCCGCGGCGCGGTGTTCAACCTCGCCGGCCGCCACGAGATGGACGCCGCGGTGATGGACGGCCGCGACCGCGCGGCCGGCGCGGTGGCGGCGCTGTGCGACATCCGCAACCCCGTGCGGGTGGCGCGGCGGGTGATGGAGGCGAGCCCGCACGTGCTGCTCGCCGGCGAGGGCGCGCGTGCGTTCGCGCTGGAGCAGGGCTTCGCGGCCGAGCCGGAGGCGTACTTCCACACCGAACGCCGCTGGCAGGCGCTGCAGGAGGAACGCGCCCGGCTGCACGATGGCGGCAGCGCCGCGGACGCCCCCGCCGAGCGCCGCCACGGCACCGTCGGCGCGGTCGCGCGCGACGTGCACGGCCACCTCGCCGCCGCCACCTCCACCGGCGGCATGACCGCCAAGCACGTCGGGCGCGTCGGCGACACGCCGCTGATCGGCGCCGGCACCTTCGCCGACGACGCCAGCTGCGCGGTGTCGGCGACCGGCCACGGCGAGTTCTTCATCCGTCGCGTGGTCGCGCACAGCGTGCACGCACGCATCAGCCTGCTCGGCGAGCCGCTGGCGCGCGCCGCCGAGGTCGTGGTGATGGACGAGCTGCGCGCGCTCGGCGGCGAGGGCGGGCTGGTCGCGGTCGATCGCCACGGCCACATCGCGATGCCGTTCAACTCCGAGGGCATGTACCGCGGCTGCGTGCGCGACGACGGCCGCTGCCTCACCGCGATCCACGGCGAGGCGCCCGCGCTGCGCTGAGGCTGCGGGCGGGGCGGCGGCGGGGGCTGTGTTAGGCTCCGCGCCGATCCGCACGCGAGGACGACCTGCGCCATGAACCGCATGCCCAACCCGCTGACCGAACGCCTGCGCATCCGCCATCCCCTGATCCAGGCGCCGATGGCGGGCGGCCCGAGCACCCCCGCGCTGGTGGCCGCCGTCGCCAACGCCGGCGGGCTCGGTTCGCTCGCCGGCGCCTACCTGCACCCCGCCGCGATCCGCGAGGCGATCGCGCAGGTGCGTGCGCTGACCGACCAGCCGTTCGCCGTCAACCTGTTCGTCCCCACCGCGGTGCGCGACGAGCCCGAGCAGGTCGAGTGGGCGCGCGAGCTGCTCGCACCGCACCGTGCCCGGCTCGGGCTGCCGGCCGACGAGGGCGCGCCGCTGCCGTCGCTGCCGCGCTTCGACGAGCAGCTCGAGGTGCTGGTCGAGGAGGGCGTCGAGGTGTTCAGCTTCGCCTTCGGCGTGCCGAGCGGCGAGCAGCTGACCGAGCTGCAGGACGCCGGCATCGTCACCATCGGCACCGCCACGCACCTGCTCGAAGCCCTGGTGCTGGAGGAGTGCGGGGTCGACTTCATCGTCGCCCAGGGCGCCGAGGCCGGCGCGTACCGCGGCGGCTTCGTCGGCGACCCCGAGCGCGTGCAGGTGGGCACGATGGCGCTGGTGCCGCTGCTCGCCTCGCACCTGCGCACGCCGGTGATCGCCGCCGGTGGCATCATGGACGGCCGCGGCATCGCCGCCGCGCTCGCCCTCGGCGCCGCCGGCGCGCAGCTCGGCACGGCCTTCCTCGCCTGCCCGGAAAGTGGTGCGCACCCGCTGTGGAAGCAGGCGCTGCTCGACGCCACCGAGGTCGGCACTGAGCTGACGCGGGTGCTGACCGGGCGCAGCGCGCGGGCGCTGCGCAACCCGCTGCTGGCGGCGCTCGGCCCCGACGCCGCCGATCTACCCGGCTTCCCGGCGCTGCACCTGCTGACCCAGCCGCTGCGCCACGCCGCCGCCGCCCAGGGCTGCAGCGACTACATGGCGCTGTGGGCGGGGCAGGGCGCGCCGCTGTGCGAGACGCGCCCGGCCGCCGAGCTGGTCGAGGACTGGATGGCGCAGGTCGCCGAGATCCTCGGCGGCTGAGGCGCCGGCTCAGCCGTGCGCGGCGAACGCGCCGACGCCGCGCTCGATGCCGGCGGCGGCCTCGCCGATCAGGCGCAGGCGTCGCACCAGCGCGTGCGGCGCGCTCGGCGGCGCCTGCAGCGGCGGTGACGGGGCCGCGGCATCGGCGGCCTGGCCGAGGCGGCGTTCGGCGCGTTCGAGCGCGGCGCGGGCGGCGCCGAGGGCGGGCACCAGCAGGTGCTCGCGTGTCGCCGCGTCAACCGTGCCCGCGCGGGTCGCCGCGAACACCGCGAGCCCGGCGATCTGCGAGGCGAGCAGGTAGTTCTGCAGCACGAAGTTGTACAGCCAGGTGACGCCGTGCTGCTGGGGGCGCGGCTCGTGCAGCATGCGCTCGAACGCCCCGCCCAGGTTCGCCACCGCCACGTGCACGCCGCGGCGCGCCAGGCGGTAGGCGGCGTCGCCGTCCTGCGGGCGCAGGTAGAGCGCGAGCGCGGCGTCGAGGTAGCCGCGGTTCGCGGCGAGCACCGCCGCCGCCAGCTGCGGCAGCGTGCGGTGCTCCCAGTGCGGCAGCAGGTAGCTGAAGACGAGCGCCAGCGCCGAGCCGACGGCGGTGTCGACGATGCGCTCGCCCACCACCGCCACGCTGCCCGGCATCAGCACGTTGAACTGCAGCAGCACGAGCATGCAGGTGCACATCGCGCTGTAGCGGTAGGCCACCGTCAGCAGGCTTACGCCGAGCACCAGGCAGACGAACATGATCGCCACCTGCAGCGCCGGGCTGTGCACGAAGTGCAGCACGGCGACCGCGGCGAGGCAGCCGGCGGCGGTGCCGATCAGGCGGTCGAGGTTGCGCTGGCGGGTGAGGCCGAAGCTCGGCTTGAGGATGATGACGATCGTCAGCAGCACCCAGTAGCGGTGGCTGAGCGCCGGCAGCAGCTCGGCGAGCACGAAGCCGGTGCCGAGCGCGAGCGCGCTGCGCACGGCGTGGCGCAGCACCGGCGACTGCCAGCGCCCGTGACGGCGCAGCGCCGCGAGCGTGTAGCCCTGCTGCGACAGGAACGGGGCGAAGTCGAGGCGGGGGGCGTCGTCGCCGGCGGCGGCCGGGGTGCGCGGATCGGTCGCCGCGTGCAGGCGGGCGACGATCCCGATCGCCGCCCGCACCTTGTTGAAGGTGGCGCGCAGCGCCATGCGCGCCTCGACGTCGGCCGCCGGGTCCTGCTCCAGCCGCTCCAGCGCGAGCTCGATGGCAGGCAGCTCGGCGCGCTGGCGCGCCTGCGGGCGCGACGGGCGGTCGCGCACCACCGCGTAGGCGATCGCGTCGAGCTCGTCGGCGAGTTCCTGCACCAGGTCGCGCAGGAACAGCATCACGTCGGCGCCGCCGAAGTGGCGGCGCAGCAGTTCGTAGTCGGTCTGCGCCGACACCACGTATTCGTAGAGGTCGATCATCGCGCCGTGCAGCGCGAGCAGCCGGCGTTCGCGCTCGTGCGGCTGGCGGCCGGCGCGCAGCACCACGTCGCGCGCCACCTGCTGGGTCTCGGCGACCACGCCCTGCTGGCGCAGCAGCGCGCGGTAGGCGTTCTCGAGCAGCGTCTCCGGGTCGTAGAAGCGCGCCTTGATGCGCACGTAGCGGGCCAGTTCGATCAGCGCCGCAGCCAGCGCCTGCTGGCCGCCGCGGTGCGCGCGGTAACCGCACAGCGCCAGCGTGAACAGCGTGTAGCCGACGCCGCCGGCGAGGAACAGCAGCACCGCATGCGGCACGTCCGCCGGCGGCACGTGCCCGTCCACCGAGATCGCCATCATCAGCAGCGCGGCGAAGCCGATCATCGCCGCGCGCCGCCCCCAGGCGACCAGCATCGAGGCGGCGAAGCCGAGCGCCACCACGACGGCGCCGAGCAGCCAGGGCCACGGTGCCGCCAGGCTGGTGACGACCAGCGCGAACGCCCCGCAGGCGGTGCTCGCGAGCATCTCGTTGCGCTTGTGGCGCAGCGGCCCCGGCTGGTCGAGCACGCTCGCGCAGAAGGCACCGATCGCCACCGCCATCGCCGCGTGGGCGTCGCCCCACAGCGCAGCGAGCGCGAGCGCCGGGCCGAACACGCCGAGGCCGCAGCGCAGGCCGGCGTGAAAGTAATGGCCGTGGAGGAAGCGGGCGATCTGCTGCGTGCGGGTCATGGCGGTGACGGCGGCTGGGGGCGGCGATGATGCCACGCCGCGCCGTGCCCGGGTGGGCACGGCGGCGCACTCACACCACCTGGAAGCCGTGCGCGTAGGGGTCGCGCGGGTCGAGCGTGATCTCGCTGGTGCCGGTGATGCGCGCCCAGCCCTCGATGCTCGGGATGATCGCGTCGAAGTCGCCGACGCGGGTGGTGGCCTCGATGCGGCCGGTGAACAGGCTGCCGATCAGGCTCTCGTGGACGAAGGGCTCGCCGGGCGCGAGCCGGCCGCGGGCGTGCAGTTGCGCCAGGCGCGCCGAGGTGCCGGTGCCGCAGGGCGAGCGGTCGAGCGCGCCCTCGCCGTAGAGCACGGCGTTGCGCGCGTGCGCGCCGGGGCGCGTCGGCGCGCCGGTCCACTGGCAGTGGCGCACGCCGCGGATGCTCGGGTCCTCGGGGTGGACGAAGCTGTAGCGGGCGTTGAGGTCCTCGCGCAGCGCGCGCCCCAGCGCCACCAGCTCGGCGGCGCTGAAGTCGGCGAGGTCGCGGTAGCCCGGCTGCGGCTCGACGATCGGGTAGAAGTTGCCGCCGTAGGCGACGTCGACGCTGAGGCGGCCGAGGCGCGGCACGTCCACCTCGAGGTCGCGGGCGTAGAGGAAGGACGGCACGTTGGTGATGCGCACCGCGCCGACGTGCGGGCCGTCCAGCGTGTAGCGCGCCACCACCACGCCGGCGGCGGTGTCGAGGCGCAGCTCCCCGGGCGTGCGCGGCGTCACCAGCCCGCGCTCGATCGCCATCGTCACCACGCCGATGGTGCCGTGGCCGCACATCGGCAGGCAGCCGCTGGTCTCGATGAACAGCACGGCGACGTCGCAGTCGGCGCGCGTGCTGGGGTAGAGGAAGGCGCCCGACATCTGGTTGTGGCCGCGCGGCTCGTACATCAGGCCGGTGCGGATCCAGTCGTACTCGGCGATGAAGTGCAGGCGCCGCTCGCCCTGGGTGCTGCCGGCGAGCGGCGGATGGCCGCTCAGCACCAGGCGCACCGGGTTGCCGCAGGTGTGGCCGTCGATGCAGCGGAAGGTCGGCACGGCGTCCATCGCGCGCGCCTCAGCCGAGCCAGCGCGCGTAGAGCGCGGCGAAGGCGTCGCGCTCGTCGGCGGCGAGCGGGTACAGCGGCGGGCGGGTGTCGCCGGCCGGGACGCCGGCGAGCGCGCAGCCGAGCTTGGCCTTCTGCGTGTAGCCGCCGCCCTCCATGCTCGCCAGCAGCGGCAGCAGGCGCTGCAGCTGGGTGCGCGCGGCGGCGAGGTCGCCGGCCAGCGCCGCGTCCAGCACCGCGACGTGCTCGCGCGGCGCGAACGACGCCGCGCCGCCGATCCACGCGCGCACGCCCCAGGCGCAGTACTCGAGGATCTGGTCGTCGCAGCCGCAGATCACCGTGAAGGCGTCGCCGAGCCGGCCGTAGCGTTCGAGCAGGCCGTGCAGCCGGCCGATGTCGCCGCTGCTCTCCTTGATGCCGATCAGGTTCGGGTCCTCGACCAGGGCGTCGAGCACCTCGTAGCCGATCGTGACGCCGCTGCGCGCCGGGAAGTTGTACAGCACCACGGGGATGTCGACCGCCTCGAGCACGGTCTGGAAGTGGCGCGCCAGCTCGCGCTGCGACGGCAGCGCGTAGAACGGCGGGGCGAGCAGCACGGCGTCGTAGCCGAGCTCGTGCGCGCCGCGCGTGTGGGCGATCACCTCGCGGGTGCCGGCGGCGTTGGTGCCGGCGATCAGCGGCACGCGCCCGGCGACGGCCTCGCGCGCGTGGGCGAGCACCTGCCGGCGCTCGGCGTCGCTGCAGGCGTAGAACTCGCCGGTGCTGCCGAGCACGACGATGCCGGCGGCACCGGCGGCGATGACGAAATCCAGCACCCGGCCGAGCGCGTCGAGGTCGAGATCGCCGCTGGCGTTGAACGGCGTGACGAGCGCCGGGTAGACACCTTCGAGTTTCATCGCTTCGCTCCAGTGGGTGGGTGCGGTGGGCGCGCCGGGGGAGGGCGCGGGTCTCAGTGGCCGCCCAGGTAGGCCTCGCGCACCTCGGGGTTGCTGAGCAGTTCGGCGCCGCTGCCTTCCAGGCGGATCTCGCCGTTGACCATCACGTAGCCGCGATCGGCGAGCCTGAGCGCGTGGTTGGCGTTCTGCTCGACCAGGAAGATGGTCTTGCCGCTCTGCGCGACCTCCTTCAGCACCTCGAAGATGCGCTTCACGATCAGCGGCGCGAGGCCGAGGCTCGGCTCGTCGAGCAGGATCAGCTCGGGGCGCCCCATCAGCGCGCGGGCGATCGCGAGCATCTGCTGCTCGCCGCCGGAGAGCGTGCCGGCGCGCTGGTTGCGCCGCTCCTTCAGGCGCGGGAACAGCTCGAACATCGCCTGGCGGTCGGCGTCGAGGTGCGCCTGGCCGATCGGGATGGTGCCCATGACGATGTTCTCCTCCACCGTCATCGCCGGGAAGATGTGCCGGCCCTCGGGCACCTGGGCGATGCCGCGCGTGGCGATCTGGTGCGTGGGCACGCGGGTGATGTCCTCGCCGCGGTAGTAGACCTCGCCCACGGTGGCGCGCGGCGAGCCGAACACGGTCATCAGCAGCGTGGTCTTGCCGGCGCCGTTGGCACCGATCAGCGTGACGATCTCGCCGCGGTCGACGTGCAGCGATACCTGGCGCAGCGCCTGCACCGGGCCGTAGTAGGTGTCGACGCCGCGCACCTCGAGCAGCGGGGCGGTCATGGCGTCACCTCCGTGGTCTCGGTGCCGAGGTAGGCGGCGATCACCGCGGGCGAGCTGCGGATGTGCGCCGGGCCGCCGTCGGCGATCACCTCGCCGTGGTCGAGCACCACGATGTGCTCGGAGATGCCCATCACCAGCCCCATGTCGTGCTCGATCAGCAGCACGGTCACGCCGTGCTCGCCGCGCAGGCGGCGGATCAGCTCCGACAGCTCCTCGGTCTCCGACGGGTTGAGGCCGGCGGCGGGCTCGTCGAGGCACACCAGGCGCGGCCCGGTGCACATCGCGCGGGCGATCTCCAGGCGCCGCTGGCGGCCGTAGGGCAGCGAGCCGGCGAGCTTGTTGGCGTCGTCGAGCAGGTTCATCACCCGCAGCCAGTGGAAGGCGCGCTCGATGCCCTCGTCCTCGGCGGCGCGGAAGCCGGCGCTGTCGAAGGTGCCGGCGAGCAGGTTGCGGTTGAGCCGCTGGTGTTGCGCCACCAGGAGGTTCTCGACCGCGGTCATCTCCTTGAACAGGCGGATGTTCTGGAAGGTGCGGGCGATCCCGGCGCGGGCCACCAGGTAGGAGCCGCCGAGCACCGGGCGGGTCAGCAGCTCGCCGACCTCGACCTCGCCGGCCTCGGTCTGCAGGCGGATGCGGCCCTCGGTGGCCTTGTAGAAGCCGGTGACGCAGTTGAACACGGTGGTCTTGCCGGCGCCGTTGGGGCCGATCAGCGCGGTGATCGAGCCCTGGTCGACGGTGAAGTTGACGTCGTTGTTGGCGACGATGCCGCCGAAGCGCATCGTCAGCCCCTCGACCGTGAGCAGGGCGGGGCGGGAGCTGCTCATCTCAGGCCCCCTTCGGCGCGAACGCCGGGCGCTTGGGGCGGATCAGGCCGCGCGGTCGCCAGATCATCATCAGCACCATCAGCGCGCCGAACAGCAGCACGCGGTAGTCGGCGAAGTCGCGCAGCACCTCGGGCAGCAGCGTCAGCACCAGCGCGGCGATGATCACGCCGAGGGTCGAGCCCATGCCGCCGAGCACGACGATGGCGAGGATCAGCACCGACTCGAAGAAGTTGAACGAGGTCGGGTTGACGAAGCCCTGGTAGGTGGCGAAGAACACCCCGGCGATGCCGCCGGTCATCGCGCCCATCATGAACGCCGTGAGCTTGACCACGACGTGGTTGATGCCGAGCGAGCGGCAGGCGATCTCGTCCTCGCGCAGCGCCTCCCAGGCGCGCCCCATCGGCATCGCGCGCAGCCGCGTGATGAAGCGGATCATTGCCGCCACCACCACGAACAGCACCAGGTAGATGAACAGGAACTTGTAGTCGGCGCTGTATTCGAGCCCGAAGAACTCGTGGAAGGGCGTGTTGCCCTCGCCGCGGGCGACGCGGCCGAACTCCAGGCCGAAGAGGCTCGGGCCGGGCGCCGGTGCGCCGTTGGGGCCGCCGGTGACCTCCAGCCAGTTGTTCAGGATCAGCCGGATGATCTCGCCGAAGCCGAGCGTGACGATGGCGAGGTAGTCGCCGTGCATGCGCAGCACCGGGAAGCCGAGCACCGCGCCGCAGCAGGCGGCGAGGATCGGCGCGCACAGCAGCGCGGTCCAGAAGCCGATGCCGAAGTACTGCGCGCCCAGCGCGAGGAAGTAGGCGCCGACCGCGTAGAAGGCGACGAAGCCGAGGTCGAGCAGGCCGGCGAGGCCGACGACGATGTTGAGCCCGAGCCCGAGCAGCACGTAGATCAGCGCCAGGATCAGGTTGCCGATCCAGGTCTTCGGGAACAGCCCCCAGGCGTTGAACAGCAGCGGCAGCACCAGCCCGGCGACGAACAGCAGCGGCACCAGGATGCGCCACGGGCTCGACTGGCCGCGCCGGCGCAGCGAGCCGAGCCCCTGGCCGAGCACCACGAACAGCACGATCAGCACCAGCGCGGCGGCGCGCTGCACGTCCATCAGGCCGAACCGGCTCAGCACCAGCAGCAGCAGCGACAGCGCGCCGCCGATCACCAGCGGCCGCAGCACGCGGTGCCAGTCGTTGTCGGCGGCGGTCTCGACGGTGACGCCGTGCGCGCCCTTCTGGCCGAAGCGCGTGAGCAGGTCGCGGCCGGCGGGGGTCTGCACGCCGACGGCGACGACGAAGCGCCCCAGCGCGACGACCAGCGCGAGGCCGATGCCGTTGACGATCAGCGGGCCGCGCAGCAGCTCGGCGGTGATCGCGTAGCCGTCGAGCACGAGGTTGGTCACCGGCCCCAGCACCAGCAGCGTCAGCACGCCGGTGACCAGCGCATCGCGCAGGGCATGGCCGAAATCGATGGGTTCATGCACCTTGGCGCGCATTTCAGACTTTCTCCACTTCGGGCCGCCCGAGCAGGCCGCTCGGCTTGAAGATCAGCACGCCCACCAGCACCGCGAACGAGAACACGTCCTTGTAGTCGGTGTTGACGAAGCCGGAGAACAGCGATTCGAGCAGGCCGAGGATCAGCCCGCCGAGCATCGCCCCGGGCAGCGAGCCGATGCCGCCGAGCACCGCGGCGGTGAAGGCCTTGATGCCGGTGACGAAGCCGACGTAGAAGTCGAACGAACCGTAGTTGAGCGTGACCAGCACGCCGGCGACCGCCGCCATCACCGCGCCGATCACGAACACCAGCGAGATGATGCGGTCGGTGTTGACGCCGAGGATCGCCGCCATCTTGCGGTCCTGCTGCACGGCGCGGCACTGGCGCCCGAGGTTGGTGCCGCCGATCAGCCAGCTCAGGCCGGCCATGCAGGCCAGGCTCGCGACCAGGATCAGCACCTGCACGTACTTGATCTGCACGAAGTCCTCGCCGCTGCCGAAGCGGATGGTGCCTTCGATCAGCGTCGGGATGCCCTGCACGCGCGCGCCCTGGCTGATCTGCACGTAGTTCTGCAGCAGCAGCGAGATGCCGATCGCCGAGATCAGCGGCGCGAGGCGGGTCGAGCCGCGCAGCGGGCGGTAGGCCACGCGCTCGATCGACCAGCCGTAGAGGCCGGTGAGCGCCATGGTCACGGCGAGCGTGAGCAGCAGTGCGAAGAACACCGAGTCGATGCCGAAGAAGTGGATGACCGCGAGGGTGATCGCCATCAGATAGGCGCTCACCATGTAGACGTCGCCGTGGGCGAAATTGATCATGCCGATGATGCCGTACACCATCGTGTAGCCGATGGCGATGAGCCCGTAGATCGAGCCGAGGGTGAGGCCGTTGATGATCTGCTGGCCGAGAATGTGCCAATCCATCGAAATCTCCCGATGAATGCAAAGGCCCGTGCACCGGATCCGCGGCGCATGCCAGGCAAAAAAAAAGCCCCCGTACCGATCGGGCTGCGGGGGCTCGCGTGCCGTTATCGGCGCTCGTTCACTTCGTCGGCAGTTCGGCGTACTTGCCCTTGTCGTCCCACTGGTACATCACGTAGTCGGAGACCTTGAGGTCGCCCTTGGCGTCCCAGGCCTTGTCGCCCATCACCGTCTTCACGGTGTGGCTCTTCAGCCACTTGGCGAGCTCGGAGCCCTTGGTGCTCTTGGTCGCCTTGATCGCCTCGGCGATCGCCTGCGTCGCCGCGTACGAGTACAGCACATAGCCCTCGGACTTCAGGCCCTTCTTCTGCAGTTCGTCGACCACCGCCTTGCTCGACGGCAGCTTGCGCGGGTCGGCGCCGAAGGTCATGTACACGCCCTTGGCGTACTGCGGGCCGCCGGCGGCGGTGACGAAGGCCTCGTCGACGATGCCGTCGCCCGAGATGAACGGCGCGTTCATGCCCTGCTCGCGCAGCTGGCGCACCAGCGGGCCGGCTTCGGAGTGCAGGCCGCCGAAGTACACGGCGTCGGCGCCCGAGGCCTTGATCTTGGTGGCGAGCGCGTTGAAGTCCTTCTCGCCGCGGGTCAGGCCCTCGTAGAGCACTTCCTTGACGCCCTGCTTGCCGGCGGCGGCCTTCATCGCATCGGCGAGGCCCTGGCCGTAGGTGTCCTTGTCGTGGATGACCGCGACCTTCTTCGCCTTCAGCGTCTTCAGGATGAAGTCGGCGGCGACCACGCCCTGCTGGTCGTCGCGGCCGCAGGTGCGGAACACCGTCGGCAGCCCGCGCTCGGTGACCTTGGGATTGGTCGACGCCGGCGTGATCGCGAGCTTGTCGGCCTCGGCGTAGATCTCGGTGGCCGGGATCGTGCTCGACGAGCAGAAGTGGCCGACGATGGCGTCGACCTTGTCCTGGTCGACCAGCCGGTTGGCCACCGCGACCGCCTGCTTGGGCTCGCAGGCGTCGTCGGCCTTGATCACCTCGATCTTCTTGCCGTTGACGCCGCCGGCCGCGTTGATGTCGGCCGCCGCCTGCACCGCGCCCACCCACAGCTGTTCGCCGAACGCCGCGTTGGCACCGGTGTGCGGGCCGGCGACGCCGATCTTGATGACGTCCGCGGCGAGCGCGGTGCCAGCGGAGAGGGCGACGGCACCGGCGAGCGCCGAGACGGCGAACATGCGCTGCAAAGACTTTCTCATCATGCGTGACCTCGTGGTTGTGGCGATTGTGGCGTGGCGAGAACGGTGGACGGCCGGTCCGATTCCCGTGGTCGATGCCGGAGCGGACCCGGTGCCGATCCGCCCGCTGTCGTCATACGCATGCCGGCCGTCGCCGCCGCGCCGCGCCGCGACCTCGGCCGCCCGCACGGCCGGCGCGCGTACTGCGCACTACCGTAGCGTGCGCCGGGCGGCGACTCTACACCGTCGGCTGGCCGTGGTGTGCCGGGCATTCGGGCCATCGATCGAAGAACCACGATTCGTGCCATGTCGCGGAGCCGGGCGGTGCAGCGGAACGGCGGTGGGGCTTCAGGCGGCCATGCCGTGCTCATAGGCGAGCACCGCGCCGGCGAGGTCCTCGAGCGCCGTGCCGACCGACTTGAACAGCGTGATCGCGCTGTCGTCGCGCCGCCCGGGATGCGCGCCGCGTGCGAGTTCGGCGAGTTCGGCGCGGATGTCGGCGGCGCCGAGCGCGCCGCTGGCGAGCGGCTGCACGATGTCGCCCGCCTCGGCCATCGCGCCGGCGCGGGTGTCGACGTAGACCTCGGCGCGGCGCACGGCGGTGTCGTCGGCCTCGCGCATCGCCGGCGTGAAGCCGCCGACGAGGTCCAGGTGCGTGCCCGGCCGCAGCCAGTCGCCGCGGATCAGCGGCGTGGTGGCGAGGGTGGCGCAGCTGATGACGTCGGCCTGCGCGGCGCTCGCGGCGAGGTCGGTGACGGCCTGCGCCGGCAGCCCCGCGGCAGCGAGGCGGGCGGCGACCGCCGTCGCGCGCCCGGGGTGCCGGCCCCACACGCTGATGCGCCGCAGGCGGCGCACGCTGGCGTGCGCGGCGGCGAGGTAGTCGCTCAGGCGGCCGGTGGACACCAGCAGCAGGTGCCCGGCGTCGCGCCGCGCGAGGTAGTCGGCGGCGAGTGCCGAGGCCGCCGCGGTGCGCCGGGCGGTGAGTTCGTCGCCGTCGACGAGCGCGAGCATCGCGCCGTCGCGCGCGCTCATCAGCAGGTACTGGCCGGCGACCGCGGGGGCGCCGCGGGCGGCGTTGCCGGGAAAGACGTTGACGATCTTTACACCGAGATAGGCCCCGGGAGTCCACGCCGGCATCAGCAGCAGCGTGGCGTCGGGCGCGCCGGGCACGGCGACGGTGTGGTGGTGGCGCACCGGCGTTTCGCAGCCGGCGGCAAAGGCCGCACGCAGCGCGGCGATCAGCCGCGGCCAGGCGAGTGCGGTACGGACCGCGTCGGCACCGATCACGCGCATGGGCGGCTCCCGCACCCGTCGGGTGCACGCGCGCTGGCAGGCCGGGCGGGCGGGGTGGCGCACGGGCGCACGCGGACGGACGATGGCATCGGGTTCCCCCTGCCGGGGCGCCGCGCGGGCGGCCCCGTCGGTTTCGGAAAATTTTACAGCCGGCCGCCGCCGCGGCCGGGCGTGGCCCGCTCCGCGGGCGACGATCGGGGTCTGCCCGCGGGCCGGGAGTGTCTCCCCGGTCATCGTGACGAAGGCCACGGCATCGATCCGGGTCCGCTGGCTGGCCCCGACCTTGGGCTTCGAGGCTGCTGCGAGCACGAGGATCACGCTCCGGTGAGCGTAGATCAGCCGGGGCTGGGTGGCGGGGCGCGCGTCGATCCTCCCGGCGAGGATCGCCACCACCGCGTACCGGCCCTCGCCGCATGCCACGCAGTGGTGGCCCGGCGTCGGCGGGGGCCCCGGCGGCCCGGGCCGCCGCGGAAATTTCGCGCTGCCGGGCTAAAGTCCGCCGCGGCCCGGCCGATATGCCCTGACAGACGCGGTGCGCACGCATTCACGCATTCGCGCACGACAACAGCCCCGCCGGGCCGGGCCCGGCGGATGAACCCTGACGCTAGCTGGAAGGAGCGCTGTCATGGCCCTCGTGATCAATACCAACGTCCCGTCGCTGAACGCGCAGCGCAACCTGAACGGCACGCAGAACGCCCTCAACACCTCGCTGCAGCGCCTGTCGTCGGGCCTGCGCATCAACAGCGCGAAGGACGACGCCGCGGGCCTGGCCATCTCCGACCGCATGACCGCGCAGATCCGCGGCCTCAACCAGGCGTCGCGCAACGCCAACGACGGCATCTCGCTCGCGCAGACGGCCGAAGGCGCGCTGCAGGAATCCACCAACATCCTGCAGCGCATCCGTGAACTCGCCGTGCAGTCGGCGAACGACACCAACGCCGCCGCCGACCGGGTCTCGCTGCAGAAGGAAGTCGCGCAGCTCCAGCAGGAACTGAACCGCATCGCCAACACCACCTCGTTCAACGGCAAGAAGGTGCTCGACGGCACCTTCACGGCGCAGCAGTTCCAGGTCGGCGCCAACGCCAACCAGACCATCCAGGTCAACATCGGCGACGCGCGCGCGACGGCGATCGGTGCCTACCGGGTCACCAACGGCGACGGCGCGGGCTTCATCAACGCCGCCTCGACCGCCGCCGCCACCGGTTCGGTGGCGAACAACGTCACCGCCGGCGGCACGATCACCGTGGCCGGCTTCAACGGCAGCAAGGACGTCACCTTCAGCAGCGGCGCCTCGGCGCGCGACATCGCCACCGCGGTGACCGCCGAGGAGGCGTCGTCCGGCGTCACCGCCACCGCGATCAGCTTCGCGCAACTCACCGTCGCCGCGAGCGGCACGGTTTCGCTCGACCTGACCGGGCAGGCCACCGGCACGGTCACCGCGCAGATCGTCGATGTCAACGACCTCTCGTCGCTGGCCACGTCGATCAACGACCAGGCCGGCACCACCGGCGTGTTCGCCACGCTGTCGGCGGACAAGACCACGATCACGCTGAGCAATGCCGACGGCTACGACATCAAGGTCGAGGCGCGTACCGGTTCGCAGAGCGTCGGGCTCACCGGCGTGCAGGAGGACGGCACCACCACCTCGGGCTCGGCGGTGACCGTCGCGGCCGGCAACGGCAGCGTGGTCGGCGGCAACCTCATCTTCCAGTCGTCGAAGAACTTCTCGGTGAGCAGTTCGAGCACCTTCCTCTATGCCTCCAGCGCGGCGCAGGCGGGCACGCTCAGCGCGGTGGCGGACATCTCGATCAATTCGCAGGCCGGTGCCAACGATGCGCTGAGCGTGGTCGACAGCGCGCTCGCCTACATCGACGACCTGCGCGCCGACCTCGGTGCGATCCAGAACCGCTTCCAGTCGACCATCGCCAACCTGCAGAACGTGAGCGAGAACATCGCGGCCTCCCGCTCGCGCATCCAGGACACCGACTTCGCCTCCGAGACCGCCGCGCTCAGCCGCAACCAGATCCTGCTGCAGGCGGGCACCGCGATGCTGGCGCAGGCCAACCAGTCGCAGCAGAACGTGCTCACGCTACTCCGCTAGACTGAGGCACGGTGAGGCCAGTCAACCCGGGACGGCAGCCGCCGTCCCGGGCTTTCCCGCTTGATGAGGAGAGGCCGTCATGAGTAACAGCATCAACGTTTCGCCGGGGGCCGCGACGGCGCCGGCAGTGGGTGCTTACTCGGCCGTCGAACGCCACGCCCCGGCCCGCGGGGCGGCGGTGGCGGAGGCGCCGGCGTCGCGTACCGGCGACCCTGCGCCCGTCGCCGTGCCGGCGCGGCCACCGTCGCGCGAACAGTTGCAGGCCGCGGTGAGCACGGCCAACCGCCGTGCCAGCGAACTGCAGGGCACCAACCTGCAGTTCGCGATCGATGACGAATACGGAGCGATGGTGGTCAAGGTGACCGACGCCGAAACCAAGGAGGTGATCCGGCAGATCCCGCCGGAGGCGATGCTGAAGCTGGCCAAGTTCTTCGCCGACCTGGCCGAGGCGCAGCGCGAGACCGACACCGCCGCGACCGGCACCGAGCGCGGCGGCTACGGGGCGTCGGGCGAACGTGCAGTGATCGAGGGACTGCTGATCCGCGTCCAGGCCTGACGCGGGCGCTGGCGCGCCGCGTCGGCAGGGAGGAGGGAGATGCCGACAATCACTTCGGCCGGAATCGGTTCCGGCCTCGACGTCAACGGGCTGGTGACCCAGCTCATCGCCGCCGAGCGCACCCCGACCGCCAACCGGCTCGACAAGCGCGAGGCGGCGCTGCAGGCGCAGGTGTCCGCCCTCGGTTCGTTCAAGAGCGCGCTGGCCGATTTCCGCACCGCGGCCGGTGCCCTCGACGATCCCGGGCGCTTCACCGCGCTCAAGGCGAGCGTCGGCGACGGCTCGCTGTTCAGCGCCACCACCAGCAGCGCGGCCGCGACCGGCAGCTATTCGATCGACGTGCAGTCGCTGGCGCAGGCGCAGCGCCTGTCGACCGCGCGCTACGCCGCGGTCACCGATGCCGTCGGCACCGGCACGCTCACCTTCCGCTTCGGCAGCTACGATGCCGGCGGCACCACCTTCACCCCCAACCCCGAGCGCGCCGCCAGGACCGTCACCATCGCCGCCGCCGACAACTCGCTGGCGGGCATCCGCGATGCGATCAACGCCGCCGACATCGGCGTCACCGCGAAGCTGGTCGGCGACAGCGGCGGCTACCGGCTGGTGCTCGGCAGCGACGCGAGCGGCGCCTCCAACGCCATCGAGGTGACCGGCATCGCCGGCCTCACCTACAGCGCCGCCAGCAAGGACCTGACGCAGACGATCGCCGCGGCCGACGCCCGGCTGGTGGTCGACGGGCTCGACATCCGCAGCGCCACCAACGCCGTCACCGGCGTGGTGCCCGGCGTCACGCTCGACCTGAAGAAGGCCGACCCCGGCAACCCGACCACGCTGACCATCAGCCGCGACAGCGCCGGCGCCAGCGCCGCGGTCAAGGGCTTCGTCGACGGCTACAACAAGTTCGTCGCGCTCACCAAGCAGCTCACCGCCTACGACGCCGACAGCGGCAGCGCCGGCGCCCTGCTCGGCGATGCCACGGTGCGCGGCGTGCAGTCGGAGCTGCGCCGCCTGCTGGGCACCCGCCTCACCGGCGCCGACTCGGCCTTCACCACGCTGAGCGACATCGGCATCAGCACCAAGGCCGACGGCACGCTCGCGCTCGACACCGCCAGGTTCGGCAAGGCGCTCGATGCCGATGCCGAGGGCGTGGCCGGGCTGTTCGCGCGCAACGGCCGCTCGCGCGATGCGCTGATCGACTTCGTGCAGAGCGGCAGCGCCACCGTGCCGGGCCGCTACGGCGTGCGCGTGGACACGCTCGCCAGCCGCTCGAGCCTCACGGCCGGCGCCCTCGGTTCGCTGACCGTCGATGCCGGCAACGACACGCTGGCGCTGCGCGTCGACGGCGTCCTCAGCGGCAGCGTGCAGCTCACGCACAAGACCTACGCCAGCGGCGACGCCCTCGCCGCCGAGATCCAGAGCCGCATCAACGCCAGCAGCGCGCTGCTGGCGGCGGGTGCCGCGGTCAGCGTGAGCTACGCCGGCGGCGCGCTGACCTTCACCTCGCAGCGCTACGGCAGCGCGTCGAACATCGCGATCACCGCGGTCGGCACCACCAGCGCGGCGACGCTCGGCCTCGCGACCGCCACCGGCGCCGCCGGCGTCGACGTCGCCGGTGCCATCGGCGGGACGACGGCGAGCGGCCGCGGGCAGCGCC
This sequence comes from Plasticicumulans lactativorans, assembly GCF_004341245.1. Lineage (GTDB taxonomy): Bacteria > Pseudomonadota > Gammaproteobacteria > Competibacterales > Competibacteraceae > Plasticicumulans_A > Plasticicumulans_A lactativorans. The sequence continues at coordinate 112,886 of NZ_SLWY01000010.1, forward strand.
TGACGGCGAACGCGGGCGGCGCGACGGGCATCGCCCTCGACGTGCGCGGCGGCAGCACCGGCACGCGCGGCGACGTGACGGTGTCCGACGGGATCATGGCGCGCCTCGACGACTACCTCGATGCGGTGCTCGGCGCGGGCGGCACGCTGGAGGCCCGCAGCAAGGGCCTGGATGCGCGCGTGAAGGACGTCGACGACGACCGTGCCCGGCTGGAGACCCGCCTGGCCGGCCTGGAGGCGAATTACCGTCGCCAGTTCAACGCGCTGGACGAGCTGATGTCGCGCATGCAGGCGACCGGCAACTTTTTGACGCAGCAGCTCGCGAATCTCGGCAAGAAAGACTAAGTCCCTGTCTTGAAAACACTCGTCGCCGTCGGCAGGCATCTTGCCTGATGCCGCTCGTGGTGTTTTTCCCGTCAATCCGGCGGCGCCGGTCCGGCGCCTGCAGCAGCGAGGCACATCATGAACATGTCCATGCAAGCCAGTGGCCTGCGTCAGTACCAGGAGGTGCGCGCCGCCGGCGGTACCGCCGACGCGAGCCCGCACCGGCTCATCCAGTTGCTGTTCGAGGGCCTGCTCGAATGCCTCGCGGCGGCGCACGGCCACATCGAGCGCGGCGAGCCCGCGGCCCGGGGCGAGGCGATCGGCAAGGCCATCGCCATCCTCGGCGGCCTGCGCGAGGCGCTCGACTTCGAGCGCGGCGGCGAACTCGCGGCGAACCTCGAGGAACTCTACGCCTACTGCGAGCGCCGGCTGGTCGAGGCGAGCCGCGACAACGACCGCGCGCGGCTCGACGAGGTCGCCGGCCTGATGCGCCAGATCAAGGACGGCTGGGACGCCATCGCGCCCGGGCATGACGCCCGCTGAGTGGGAGGGCGGCGCACAGCGCCTGCGCGATGCCGCCGCGGCGCTGTGCGCCGCGGCCCGTGCCGCCGACTGGGAGGCGGTCGCCGCGCTCGAGGCCGCGCGCGCGCCGCTGCTCGCCGGGCTGCTGCCGGCACCGGTGGCGGTCGCCCCGGCGGCAGCACGCGCGCTGATCGAGAGCCTGCTCGCGGCCGATGCCGAGGTGCTGGCGCTCGCCGCCACGGCGCGCAGCGAGGCGGCGGCGGCGGCGGCGCGGCTCGTCGCCGGCGGCAGGGCCAGGGCCGCCTACGGTGGCTGACGGCACCGGCCTCGCCGTCGCCGCGCACTGGCCGCTGCGCATCCAGGCGCTGGCGGCGCTGCCCGATGCCGCGACGCTGGGCGCGACCGATGCCGCCAACCGCACGGTGTTGCGTGCGCTGCTCGCGCTCGCCGTCGGCGATGCCGGCGACGACGGCGCCGTGCCCGACGACCCGGTCGCGCGCGTCGAGGCGAAGCTCGACGCGGTGCTCGACCTGCTCGCCGGGATGCTCGCCGCGGCCGCACCGCTGCCGCCGGCGGTGGCGCTGGTGCTCGCCGCCGATCGCCTGGAGTGGGCGGCGCCGGCGGGCGCGGGGCCGGTGTGCGTCGAGTTGTACCCGGACCCGCGCTACCCCCGCGCCCTGCGCCTGTACGGCATCGCCGAGCCCACCGAGGCCGGCGGCGGACGCTTGCCGCTCGCCGGCCTCGCCGCCGCCAGCGCCGAGGTGCTGACGCGGCTCGTGTTCGTGCTGCACCGGCGCGCGCACGGCGCCGGGCGGCGGGCGCGCGCGTCGCGTTGACCGCGTGCGCGGTGGTATCGTTCAGCGCGCCGCGGCGGGGTTGGCACTCCGCGCGCAGGAGCGGCCGGATGCCCGCGGCCGGATGCGGGCGATACGCAAGCATGCCAGCGGGCGCCCGAGGTGGCGCCCCCCAGGGGTCAGAGATGAGTACCCTTGCCGTCCTCGTCATCGACGACGATCAGCGCCACGCGCAAGAGCTGCGGGCGATCCTCGAGTTCATGGATGACGCCAGCGTCACCCTGGCCGATGAGGGCGCCGTCGACGACGGTGCGCTCGACCTGCACGACACCGCGGTCGCCTACCTGCGCCGCGCCGAAGACGACGAGCACCTGACGCAGCGCGTGCAGGGCCTGCGGGCACGCAACCCGGCGCTGGCCGTGGTGGTGGTGGACGACGCCCCGCAGCCGTTGCCGTCCGCGCTCGCCGGGCCCGGGGTGTTCGAACTCTCGCGGCCGCTGCGCCAGAGCACGCTGGCCGAGCTGATGGGGCGCATCGCCGAGTTCCGCCAGGCCGGCACGGCCGGGCGCGCCGCGCCGCCGCTGCGCCGGCCGCCCGAGCTGTTCCGCGCGCTGGTCGGGCAGAGCCGCGCCATCGCCGAGGTGCGCACGCTGATCGAGCGTGCCGCCCCCACCGATGCCACGGTGCTGATCCTCGGCGAATCGGGCACCGGCAAGGAGGTGGTCGCGCGCAACCTGCACCACCATTCGGCGCGCCGCAGCGGCCCCTTCGTGCCGGTGAACTGCGGCGCGATCCCCGAGAACCTGCTCGAAAGCGAGCTGTTCGGCCACGAGAAGGGCGCCTTCACCGGCGCCATCACCGCGCGCCGCGGGCGCTTCGAGCTCGCCGAGGGCGGCACCCTGTTCCTCGACGAGATCGGCGACATGCCGCTGCCGATGCAGGTCAAGCTGCTGCGGGTGCTGCAGGAGCGCAGCTTCGAGCGCGTCGGCGGCAACCGTTCGATCAGCGCCGACGTGCGCATCGTCGCCGCGACTCACCGCCAGCTCGAAACTCTGATCGACCGCGGCCAGTTCCGCGAGGACCTCTACTACCGCCTGGCGGTGTTCCCGATCGAGATGCCGCCGCTGCGCGAGCGCAGCGCCGATCTGCCGCTGCTGATCGACGACCTGCTGCGCCGCCAGGAGAACCAGACCGGCGTGCGCCTGGCGCTGACCGCGGCGGCGCTGCGCTGCCTGGCGCGCTACCCCTGGCCCGGCAACGTGCGCGAGTTGGCGAACCTGATCGAGCGCCTGGCGATCCTCAGCGGCGGCGGGCTGGTCGACGTCGCCGCGCTGCCGCCGAAGTTCCGCGCCGGCGTCGAGGGCCTCGACGAGCCCCCCGCGGCGGCGCTCGCCGGCGAGCGCGCGCTGGCGATGAGCGACCCGGGCGCGCTGCCGCCGGGCGGGCTCGACCTGCGCCAGCATCTCGCGGACATCGAGACCCGGCTGATCCTCGGTGCGCTCGCCGAGGCGAACGGCGTGGTCGCGCATGCCGCCGCGCTGCTGCGCATGCGCCGCACCACGCTGGTCGAGAAGATCCGCAAGTACGGGCTGCGCACCGAGGAGGACATGACGTAAATCCGTCGATGCCGCGCCGATGGCCGTCGCGACGGTGGCGAAAATTCGGCGGTGCGTGGCAAGTCCATGACAGGGAAGCGCTTTTGTTGAGGCACGGTTGTTGCTGAGCGTGCACGGTAGCCACCTCACGGCCACCGCAACGAGCGTGACGAACCATGCAAGCCCTTCCGCTTCCCGCCGCTGTCGAGACCCGGCCCGTGACCGCCGCCGTGCCGGCGCGGCAGCCGGGCTTCGCCGCCGGCCACGTCGAACGCCTGCGCGTGCTCAACGACATGGTGGCGCGGGTCAGCGAGCAGATCAGCAGCCCGCTGCCGGCGCCGCTGGCCGACGCCATCGAGGTGCCGGCCGAGGCCGGCCCGCCGCTCGACCACGCGCTGCTCGGCCGCCTGCAGCACCTGGAGTCGCTGGTGCGCCAGCTCCTGGTGTGCGTGCGCGGCGAGCGCGGCGAGCGCCGGCCGCTCGCGCTGGTGCCGTGGTTCGCCGGGCTCGGCGGCGCGCTCGCCGCGCGCGTGGCGGCCGACGGCGGCAGCCTGGAGCTGCGTTGCGTGCTCGACGAGGCGACCGTGCTGGCCGACCCCGAGGCGCTGCTGACGGCAGTGCAGGCGATGCTCGACGCCTGGCCGCGCTGCGCGCGCGGCTACCGCGTGCTGCTGCTGCTGGCAGGCGCCGAGGACGGGGCGTGCGAACTCGTGCTCGCCCGCCACGGCACCGACGACCGGCCGGCCGGCCCGCCGGGCGCGACGGTGCCGACGCTGGGAGCGGCGGCGGCGCGCATCATCGCCCGGGCCCACGGCGGCAGCCTCGACGAGCGCCATGACGCCGACGGCGTGCGCCTGGTGCTGCGCCTGCCGCGCGCCGCCTGAGCCGGAGCCGCACCGATGAGCGAGCCTCTGAGCATGAACACCACGCTGGCGACGCTGCGCGCGCTGGCGCAGGCGGCGCAGGGACCGGCCGCCGCCGATGCGGCCGCACCGGCGGCGCCGGGGGCCGATTTCGCGACCGTCTTCAAGGGCGCGCTCGAGCACGTCAACGCCACGCAGAACCGTGCCAATGCGCTCGCCGAGTCCTTCGAGGCCGGCGCACCGGGGGTGGACCTGTCGGACGTGATGGTGAACCTGCAGAAGTCGCGCGTGGTGTTCCAGGCGACGCTGCAGGTGCGCAACAAGCTGGTCGCCGCCTACCAGGACATCATGAACATGCCGCTGTAGCGGCATACGGCCCAGGGGAGTCGCAAGCGTGGCCGAAGTCAGTGCACCACCCGCGGCGGCGGACGCCGCCGCGCCCGCGCCGGACGCCAGCGCGCGCCCCGACTGGCGCGCCTGGGCCGGGCGCCTGCGCACGCCGGGGCCGCTGCTCTACGGGACGGTCGCCGGCGCCGTGGCGCTGCTCGCGGCGATCGTCGCCGCGTGGCTGTGGGCCGGTGCTTCCGACTACCAGCCGCTCTACCGCGGGCTGTCGGAAGCCGACGCCGGCCAGGTGATGGAAGCGCTGCAGAAGGCCAACGTGCCGTTTCGCGTCGACCGCGACAGCGGTGCCCTGGCGGTGCCCGCCGAGCGCGTGCACGAGACGCGGCTCAAGCTCGCCGCGCAGGGGCTGCCGCGCGGCGCGGTCAGCGGCTTCGAGCTGCTCGACCAGCACAACGGCCTCGGCCAGAGCCAGTTCATGGAGAACGCGCGCTACCAGCGGGCGCTCGAAGGCGAGCTCGCGCGCTCGGTGATGAGCATCGGCGCGGTCGCCAACGCCCGCGTGCACCTGGCGGTGCCGAAGGAGTCGGTGTTCGTGCGCAACCGCCAGCCGCCGAGCGCCTCGGTGCTGCTGCAACTGCAGCCTGGGCGCGTGCTCGACCCCGGCCAGGTCGCGGCGATCGTGCACCTGGTGTCGTCGAGCGTGCCCAAGCTCACCGCCGACCAGGTCGCGGTGGTCGACCAGAACGGCAACCTGCTCACCCGGCCCGCCGGCAGCGGCGGGCTCGGCCTCAACCTCGACCAGATGGAGTACCAGCAGCGGCTCGAAAGCAACTACGTGCGCCGCATCGAGGACCTGCTGAGCCCGATCGTCGGCAACGGGCGGGTGCGCGCGCAGGTGGCGCTCGACCTCGACTTCGCGGCGCGCGAGGAGACCAGCGAGGCGTTCGACCCGCGCCGCGACCCCGGCATGATGCGCAGCGAGCAGTCGCTGGAGGAGTACAACGGGCGCCCCAACCCGCAGGGCATCCCCGGAGCGCTGTCGAACCAGCCGCCGGGCGTGGCCACCGCGCCCGAGCAGGCCGGCGCGGCGAACCCGCCGGCCGCCGGCGCACCGGGCGGGCCACAGGCGCAGGGGGGGCCGCAGGCGCAGGGCGGTGGCCAGGGGCAGTTGCCGCTGACCGAGGCGCAGCGCGAGGCCGATGCCAGCCGTCAGGGCCGGGTGCGCCGCGAGCTGACCCGCAACTACGAACTCGACAAGCGCGTGAGCCACGTGCGCAACGCCCCCGGCCAGGTGCGACGGGTGTCGGTGGCGGTGGTGCTGGACGACCCGATCGGCCTCAACGAGGCGGGTGAGGCCGCGCGCCTGCCGTTCAAGCAGGAACAACTCGACCGCTTCACCGCGCTGGTGAGGGAGGCGGTGGGATTCGACGCCCAGCGGGGCGACACGGTGAACGTGATGAACGCGACCTTCGCAAACACCCCCTTCGACCCCAACCTGCTGCCGATGTGGCGGCAGGACTGGTTCCTCGAACTGGTGAAGTGGGCGGTGATCGGCATCGTCGCGGTGCTGTTCCTGTTCCTGGTGGTGCGCCCGGTGATGAAGCGCCTGCTGCCGCCACCGCCCGCACTGGCCCCGCCGCCGGCACCGTCCGCCGCGCCGCCGGCGCTCGCCGGTGCGGCCGGGCAGGCGCTCGCCGCGGCGGCCGAGGCCGGTGCGGCCGAAGCCGACGCCGCTGCCGGCGAACTCGCCGAGGACCGGCTGGAACTCAGCAGCCGCGCCACCCAGGCGCCGCGCCTCGCCAACGAGGCTGCCGCCGCGCTCGACGAGCAGATCCGCCAGGCGCGCCTGCTGGTGGCGGAAGACCCGAAGCGCGCGGTGCAGGTGCTGCGCGCGTGGATGGAACTGCCGGCCCCGGCGGCGCTCGTTGACGCCCGCGAGACGGCCGAAGCCGAGGAGGCCTGACGCATGAACCCCGACCAACCCGCGCTGGCCGGCGTCGACCGCGCCGCGGTGCTGCTGATGGCGCTCGGCGAGGACCACGCCGCCGACCTGCTGCGGCATTTCGAGCCACGCGAGCTGCACCGCATCGGCGCCTCGATGACCGCGCTGCGCCACGTGGAGCGCGAGCAGGTCGCCGAGATCGTCGCCAGCTTCACCGCGCAGGTCGCCAACGAGAACGCGATGACCGCCGACACGCACACCTTCGTGAAGAACGTGCTGACCCGGGCGATCGGCCGCGACAAGGCCAAGAACCTGATGGACCGCATCCTCAACGCCGACGGCTCGACCGGCGTCGAGGCGCTGAAGTGGATGGAGGCCAAGGCGGTCGCCGCCGGGCTGCGCCGCGAGCACCCGCAGGTGATCGCGCTGGTGCTGTCGTACCTCGAATCCGAGCAGGCCGCCGAAGTGCTCGGCCTGCTCCCCGACGACCTGCGCTACGACGTGCTGATGCGCGTGGCCACGCTCGACAGCGTGCCGACGGTGGCGATCGGCGAGCTCAACGACGTCATCGAGAAGCAGGTGATGCGCAACATCAACGCCGCCACCAGCTTCAAGGTGGGCGGCCCGAAGCGCGCCGCCGAGATCCTCAACCTGCTCGACAGCGGGGTCGAGGGCGCGATCATGGAGAAGCTCAAGGTGCTCGACGAAGGCCTCGCGGTGAAGATCGAGGACCTGATGGTGGTGTTCGAGCACCTGCTCAACGTCGACGACCGCGGCATCCAGAACCTGCTGCGCGAGATCAGCTCCGAGACCCTGCTGATCGCGCTGCGCGGCGCCGACGAGGGCGTGCGCGAGAAGATCCTGAAGAACATGTCGAAGCGCGCCGCCGAGATGATGCGCGACGACCTCGAAAGCATGGGGCCGGTGCGCCTGATCGACGTCGAGGCGGCGCAGAAGGAGATCATGAGCGTCGCCAAGCGCATGGCCGAGGCCGGCGACCTGGCGCTCGGCGGCGGGGGCGGCGGGGGCGGCTATGTGTGAGGCGCGCACCCGGATGCCGGTGGAGGTGAGCCATGTCCGCTAGCGGTCGCGTGATCCCGCGCGATGCCCTCGGCGAGGTGCGCCGCTGGGAGCTGCCGAGCGTCGACGACCCGGAGCCGCCGCTGCCGCCGCAAGCCGAACCAGCGCCGGAGGCGGTCGAGCCCGAGCCCGCGGCGTCCGTCGAGGCGCCGCCGCCCGCCGAACCCGCCATCGAACCCGAGCCCGAGCCCGAACCGCTGCCGGCGCTGCCGACGCTGGAGGAGATCGAGGCGATCCAGCGCGAGGCGCAGGCCGAGGGCTACCAGGCCGGCTTCGAGCAGGGGCTCGCCGAAGGGCGCGAGCGCGGCCATGCCACCGGCCTCGCGGCCGCCGAGGCCGAGGTGCGCGCGCAGCTCGCCGCGCTGCAGGGGGGGCTCGATGCGCTCGCCGCGCCGCTCGCCCGGCTCGACGCCGCGGTCGAGGACGAACTGGTCCAGCTGGTGATCGCCATCGCGCGCCAGTTCGTGCGCCGCGAACTGCGCGCCGCGCCGGGCGAGATCGTCGCGCTGGTGCGCGAGACCGTCGCCCTGCTGCCGCTGGCGAACCGCCCGGTGCAGGTGCGCCTGCACCCCGACGACGCGCGCCTGCTGCGCGACCGCGGCGGCTCCGGCGAGGTCGCCGCCTGGACGCTGGTCGACGACCCGACGCTCGCGCGCGGCGGCTGCGTGGTCGAGGCCGCCGAATCGCGCATCGACGCGAGCGTCGAGGCGCGCCTGAACACGGTGATCGCGACGCTGCTCGGCGGCGAGCGCGACGAGGATGCCCCGCATGAGCCCGCCTGAGACCCCGCCGCCCGCCGGCGGGCTCGCCGCGCGCCTGCGCCGGCGGCGCGAGCGCCTGGCCGCGCTGCCGGCGCTGCCGGTCGAAGGGCGGCTGACGCGCATCGTCGGGCTGACCCTCGAAGCCGCCGGCTGCATCGCCCCGATCGGCGCGCGCTGCCGGGTGGTCGGCAGCGACCGCCGGCCGGTCGAGGCCGAGGTGGTGGGCTTCGCCGACCGCCGCCTGTTCCTGATGCCGAGCGGCGACATCCACGGCCTGATGCCGCATGCGCGGGTGATCCCGAGCGCGGCGTCGAGCACGGTGGCGCTCGGCGAGGAGCTGCTCGGGCGCGTGCTCGACGGCAACGGCCGGGTGCTCGACGGCCGTCCGCCGCCGCAGGCGGCGCGGCGCCTGCCGCTCGCCGGCCGGCGCCTCAACCCGCTGGCGCGCAAGCCGATCCGCGAGCCGCTCGACGTCGGCGTGCGCGCGATCAACGCGCTGCTCACCGTCGGCCGCGGCCAGCGCATGGGACTGTTCGCCGGTTCGGGCGTCGGCAAGAGCGTGCTGCTCGGCATGATGACGCGCTTCACCAACGCCGAGGTGATCGTGGTCGGGCTGATCGGCGAGCGCGGGCGCGAGGTGCAGGAGTTCATCCAGGAGATCCTCGGCCCCGCCGGCATGGCGCGCGCGGTGGTGGTGGCGGCACCGGCCGACGACCCGCCGCTGAAGCGCCTGCACGGTGCCACGCTCGCCACGCGCATCGCCGAGTACTTCCGCGACCAGGGCCGGCAGGTGCTGCTGCTGATGGACTCGCTGACGCGCTACGCGCAGGCGCAGCGCGAGATCGCGCTCGCGATCGGCGAGCCGCCGGCGACCAAGGGCTACCCGCCGTCGGTGTTCGCGCGGCTGCCGAGCCTGGTCGAGCGCGCCGGCAACGACGAGGCCGGCGGCTCGATCACCGCCTTCTACACCGTGCTCGCCGAGGGCGACGACACCAACGACCCGATCGCCGACGCCGCGCGCGCGATCCTCGACGGCCACATCGTGCTGTCGCGGGCGCTCGCCGAAAGCGGCCAGTACCCGGCGATCGACGTCGAGGCGTCGATCTCGCGGCTGCTGCCGCATGTCGCCGACGCCCGCCAGCAGGCGCTGGCGCGGCGCTTCAAGCAGCTCTATTCCAGCTACATGCGCAACCGCGACCTGATCAACGTCGGCGCCTACACCGCGGGCTCCGACCCCGCGGTCGACGAAGCCATGCGTTTCCAGCCGCGCCTGCGCGAGTTCCTGATGCAGGGCATGGACGCGAGCGTGAGCCTGGAGGCGAGCCTGGAACAGCTCGAAGCCCTGCTCGGCGACGGGGTGGCCCGGTGAAGGACCGCATCCGCACCCTGCAGCCGGCGGTCGACGTCGCCCACGAGCGCGAGCACGCGGCGGCGCGCCAGCACGCGCAGGCCCGCGCGCGGCTCGACGAGCAGCGCGTGCGGCTCGAACAGCTGCTCGCCTTCCGCGCCGAGTACGCCGAGCGCCTGCACCAGGACGGCCGCGGCGGGCTGTCGGCGCGGCGCCTGCACGACTATCTGGTCTTCATCGGCAATCTCGACGCCAACATCGCGCAGCTGCGCCGGCAGATCGAGGTGCACGAACTCGAAGTGGCGCACGCGCGCAAGGCCTGGCAGGCGAGCCGCGCCAAGGCGCGCGCGCTGGCCGAGGTGATCGCGCACTACCGGCGCGAGTCGGGGCGCCTCGAAGAGCGCCGCGAGCAGGCGGCGAGCGACGAATTCGCGCTGCAGAAGCACCGCGACCGCCAGGTCCCCTAGGCCGGACCGAGGAGCACGGGCCATGAACAGCATCGAGTCGATCAAGGTCGCCACCGGCGCCACCGCGGCGGGCACGGGGGAGCGGGGCACCGACGCCGCCGAGGGCTTCGCGCAGTTGCTCGCCGGCGTGTCGCCGGCACCTGCAGCGCCCGCTGCGACGGTGGACACCGGCGCGGACCTCCCCGCGGACGGCGAGGCGGCCGACCCCGCCGCGGCCGCGCTCGATCCGCTGCGTGCGCTGCTCGCCAGCCTGCTGCGGCCCCCGCAGGCCGCAGCCCCCGCCGCCGCGACGCCCGCGGCCGCACCCGCGGACCCTGCGGCGCCCCCCGCCCCGGAGGCCGCCGCCGTGGAAGTCGCCGGGGCCGGGGTGACCACGGTCGCTCCGGCGGTGTCCGCGACCGTCCCGGCTGTCGCCGCGGACCCGCCGGATGCCATGCCGCAGGCGGCACCGGCAGCGCCTGCCGGAGGGGCGGCCCCGACCGGGGCGCCGGTCGCCGGCGTCGACGCCGGGAGCGGGCGGGTGGCGCGGAGCTTCCCGCTGCCGGCGGCGAATCCCGCCGCACCGGCGCTGGTGGCGGGTGCCGCCGCTGCGGCGGTGGGCGGGGGTGGGGCGGAGGGCGTGCCGGCGGTGCGTCCCGCGGCGCTGGCGGGGGATGCGGCCGGTGCGTCCGTCGATGCCGCGGGCGCTGGTGCGGTCGTTGATACGGTCGTGCCGACGGATGGCGAGGCGGTCGACGCGGCCGCGACCCCCTCCGATCCGTTGCGCGTACGACTCGCCAGCCTGCCGCGGCCCCAGCCGGCGGCCGCCACCGCGAGGCTTTCCCCCTCCGCGGCGGATCCCGCGGCGGCGCCGGTGGCGGCCGATCCGGCTGCCGTCGCGAATCTGCCGGATGTCGCGCCGCAACCGGGGGGGGCGCCCGTCGAGGTCGCGGCGCCGGCCGAGGTGCCCGTCGGCGGTGTCGACAGCGGTCGCGGGCGGGGGGAGGAGGCCTTCCCGCTGGGGGCCGGGAGCGCCGCCGTGCCGACCCGGGCGGCGAGCGCCGTCCCCCCTCCTGCGGTGCTGGGCGGGGGTGGGGCGGAAGACGCGCCGGCGGCACGGCCTGCGGGGGCAGCGGCCACCGAGGCCGCTGCCCCCGCGATCGCGCCGGTGGCGGCCGATCCGGCCGTCGCCGCGGACCTGCCGGATGCCGCGTCGCAGGCGGCGCCGGCAGCGCCTGCCGGGGGGGCGGCCCCGACCGTGGCGCCGGTCGCCGGCGTCGACGCCGGGCGCGGGCGGGTGGCGCGGACCTTCCCGCTGCCGGCGGTGAACCCTGTCGCGCCGGCCCCGGCGGCGGGGGGCGCCACCGTTGCCGCGGCGGCGGGCGAAGGCGAGGCGGCGGGGGTGCCGGCGGCAGGTCCCGCGGCGCCGGAGGAGGATGCGGCCGATGCGCCCGCGTCCGTCGATGCCAGCGCCCAGGCAACCGTCGCCATCGCCGGCCGCGATGCCGCCGTCACGTCGACTCCTGCGCCCCTCGCGCCGACGGCCGACGCCACGGCCGGGCTCGTCGCCGCCGGCCTCGCGGCCGCACGGCCTTCCCCGCAGCAGACACCGACCGCGGCTCCGGCACGTGCCGGCAGCGCGCGCCTGCCGTCGCCGACGGTGGCGCCACTGCTCGCCGCCCGCACGGCGACGCCCGCGCCGGCCGCCAGCGCCGATGCCGGTGCGGGGACGGTGCCGGCCACGGCGCCCGGCGCGCACGGCGGCGATGCCGGCGCGCCGCCGTCGACGCCCGCCGCCGAGGCCGGCGCGCCGTTCTTCGTGTCGGCACGCGGTGCGGGCGAAGCCGAGCAGGCACCGGCGGGGCCGTCGGCGGGCCTGCCCGGAGCCCCTGCGCCCCCGCCGCCCGCCGACCGGCCGGCGCCGGCGAACGCGCCGTCGCCGCAACTGCCGGTCGAGCAGCCGCGCAGCTGGGCGCCGGCGCTCGGCGAGCAGCTTGCGTGGATGGTGCAGAACCGCGAGCAGCACGCCGAGATCCGCGTCAATCCGCCCCATCTCGGTCCGGTGGAAGTGCGCCTGCAGCTCGCCCAGGACACCGCCGACGTGAGCTTCCGCACCCACGACGCCGGCGTGCGCGAGGCGCTCGAAGCGAGCCTGCCGCGGCTGCGGGAGCTGCTCGGCAGCCAGGGCGTGCAGCTCGGCCAGACGAGCGTCAGCGACCACCCGGCGTCGCGCCAGCCGGGCACGGCCTGGGGCGGTGCCGACGCACAGCGTCAGGGCGACCCGCACGGTGGCGCGCGCGAGCGCCTGCCGCATGACGCGCCCTTCGGTGCCGGCGGCGACGAGCTCGGCATCCCGGTGCGCACGCTGCTCGGCGGCATCGACCACTACGTGTGAATGCCCCCGCGAGGCCGGCAGGCGCCGTGCCACAGGTGTGGTCAGACACGCCCCTTAGAGCGAAAAGTTTGTATCGTTAGCAGCTCGCGCTTTACCTTGCAGCGCAACATTGGGCATGCTCGCCGCGGTTTTGCGCGTGCAGCGCACTCGAAGGCGAAATGGAGCGACGAGCGTGGAAGCGATTTACGTGGCGGTCGGGCTGGGCGTGGGCGTCCTGGTGGGCGTGACCGGCATCGGCGGCGGCGCGCTGATGACCCCCATCCTCGTGCTCGGTTTCGGCATTCCGGTGACCACGGCGGTGGGCACCGACCTCGTCTACGCCTGCGTCACCAAGATCAGCGCCGTGATCGGCTACGCGCGTCGCCATGCGCTGCGCTGGGACGTGGTCGGCCTGTTGCTGTGCGGCAGCCTCCCCGGCGCGATCGCCATGCTGTGGGGGCTGCACGCGGTCGGCACGCAGAGCATCGCCGCCACCGCGGCGATCAGGACCGGGCTCGGCATCGCCGTGGTGGTGTCGGCGCTGCTGCTGTTCGCCAAGCGTCACATCCAGGCGATCGGCCGCGGTGAGCGCCTGCCGCGGCTCAAGGTGTTCGTCAAGCGCTGTCGGCCGGTGTTCACCGTCGCCGTCGGCCTGGTGCTCGGCGCCCTGGTGGCGCTGACCTCGGTCGGCGCCGGCACGCTCGGCACCGCGGCCCTGATCATGCTCTACCCTGGCATGCTGGTGCAGACCATGGTCGGCACCGAAATCGCTCACGCGGTGTTGCTCACGGCGGTGGCCGGTTATGGTCACTGGAGCCAGGGCAACGTCGACCACGAACTGCTGTTTTCACTGCTGGCGGGCTCGATCCCCGGGGCCTACCTCGGGAGCCATCTCGGGCTGCGCCTGCCGGACCGCATCGTCCGGCCACTGGTCGCCTGCTGTCTGATCTTCCTGGGCGGCAAGCTGATCTTCTGATGCCATCCTTCCGTTGTTCCACCGATGCCACTTCGATCCGAGGTTGAGTGACCGATGACCACCCTGATTGCGCCCCATGGCGGCAGCCTGAAGAACCTGTACCTGTCGGCCGACGCCGCCGCCGCCGAGAAGCAGAAGGCGCGCGAGTACGTTTCGTGGGATCTCAGCCACCGCCAGCTCTGCGACATCGAGTTGCTGCTGAACGGCGCCTTCTCGCCGCTCGAGGGCTTTCTGGGTGAGGCCGACTACGACCGCGTGGTGCGCGAGATGCGCCTCGCCGACGGCACGCTGTGGCCGATGCCGATCACCCTCGACGTGTCCGAGGCCTTCGCGGCGACCGTGAAGCGCGGTGAGCGCATCGCGCTGCGCGACCCCGAGGGCGCGCTGATCGCGGTGCTCGAAATCGGCGACATCTACACGCCCGACAAGGCCGTCGAGGCGCAGGGCGTGTTCGGCACCACCGACGACACCCACCCCGGCGTCGCCTACCTGATGCACAAGGCCGGCCCGGTGTATCTCGGCGGGCGCCTGTTCGGCATGGAGGAGCCGCCGCACTACGACTTCCGCCACCTGCGCAACTCGCCGGCCGAACTGCGCGCGCTGTTCAACAAGCTCGGCTGGCGCAAGGTCGTCGCCTTCCAGACGCGCAACCCGATGCACCGCGCGCACCAGGAGCTCACCTTCCGCGCCGCCAAGCTCTCCCAGGCCAACCTGCTGATCCAGCCGGTGGTCGGCATGACCAAGCCCGGCGACATCGATCACTACTCGCGCGTGCGCTGCTACGAGCACCTGATCAAGCAGTACCCCGAGCAGAGCACCATGCTCAGCCTGCTGCACCTCGCGATGCGCATGGGCGGCCCGCGTGAGGCGGTGTGGCACGCGATCATCCGCAAGAACCACGGCTGCTCGCACTTCATCGTCGGCCGCGACCACGCCGGCCCGGGCAAGGGCCGCGACGGCAAGGACTTCTACGGCCCGTACGACGCCCAGGCACTGGTGGCGAAGCACGCCGTGGAGCTCGGCATCGAGATGGTGCCGTTCCAGGAGATGGTCTACGTCGAGGAGCTCGCCGAGTACGTGCCGCAGGACGAGGTCCAGCCCGGCCAGAGCGTGCTCAACATCTCCGGCACCGAGTTCCGCCGCCGGCTGATGGAAGGGCTGGAGATCCCGAGCTGGTTCTCCTACCCCGAGGTCGTCGCCGAACTGCGCCGCACCCACCCGCCCAAGCACCTGCAGGGCTTCACGGTGTTCTTCACCGGGCTCTCGGGGTCGGGCAAGAGCACCATCGCCAACGCGCTGATGGTCAAGCTGATGGAACTCGGCGGGCGGCGCGTGACCATGCTCGACGGCGACCTGGTGCGCAAGAACCTGTCGAGCGAACTGGGCTTCAGCAAGGAACACCGCAACATCAACATCCTGCGCATCGGCTACGTCGCCAGCGAGATCACCAAGAACGGCGGCATCGCCATCTGCGCACCGATCGCCCCCTACGCGCAGACGCGCACGGAGGTGCGCTCGATGATCGCCCCGCTCGGCGGCTTCATCGAGGTGCACGTCGCCACCACCGTCGAGACCTGCGAGCAGCGTGACCGCAAGGGCCTCTACGCCAAGGCCCGCGCCGGCATCATCAAGGAGTTCACCGGCATCTCCGACCCCTACGAGACCCCGGAGAACCCCGAGCTGCGCATCCAGACCGAGGAGTGCACGCCCGACGAGGCCGCGCAGCGCATCCTGCTGAAGCTCGAAAGCCTCGGCTACATCCGCTGACGGCCCGCGTCCCCGCAGCGTCCTGCGGCCCGCCGCGCGCCATGCCGCGCGGCGGGCCGTGTCGTTTGATGGGGGCCGGGTGGCGCGGTGTCCCCGCGCCGCGCGGCGCGGGCGTGTGTCTTAAGGCGGGCTGCCGTCGGCCAGGCGCTTGAGCGCGCGCCCCCGCAGGCGGGCGTAGACGACGCAGCCGACGAACAGCGCGAGCGCGAGCGCGAGCGCGAGCGCGCCGAGGCGGCGGTCCGTGGCCCCGCCGGCGAGGTCGTCGATCGCCAGCACCACGTAGTAGAGCGCGAGGAACGCGGTCCAGGCGTGGGTGTAGGGGCGGCCGTGCAGCAGCCCGCGCAGCGGGAACAGCAGCGGGCCGACTTCGAGCAGCAGCAGGAACACCACCGGGTAGAGCGGGTTCGGTGCGAGCCAGACGATGCGCGCGAACCAGAACGCGAACAGGCCGAACCAGGCCGTCAGCACGAGCCAGCGGGCGGCGGGGATCATGCGCCGGCCAGCCGTCGGGCGGTATCGGCGAGGCGTCGGCCGAGCGCCCGGCACAGGGCCTTCTCGTCGCTGCTGAGGCGCTTGTCGCCGGCCGCCGCGTGGTGGCTGGGCCCGTACGGGGTGCCACCGCTGCGCGTGGTCTCCAGCGCGGCCTCGGTGTAGGGCAGGCCCAGCAGCAGCATGCCGTGGTGCAGCAAGGGCAGCATCATGCTGAGCAGCGTGCTCTCCTGGCCGCCGTGCAGCGTGCCGGTGGAGGTGAACACCCCCGCCGGCTTGCCGGCGAGCGCGCCCGACAGCCACAGCTCCGAGGTTCCGTCGAGGAAGTATTTCAGCGGTGCGGCCATGTTGCCGAAGCGCGTCGGGCTGCCGAGGGCGAGCCCGCTGCAGTCGCGCAGGTCGGCCAGCGTCGCGTAGGGCGGGCCGTCGGCGGGGATGGTGTCGGCGACCGCCTCGCAGACCGTCGACACCGGCGGCACGGTGCGCAGGCGGGCACTCACGCCGTCGATCTCGGCGACGCCGCGGGCGACCAGGCGTGCCATCTCGGCGGTGGCCCCGCTGCGGCTGTAGTAGAGGACCAGGATCTCGATCATCGGGCGAGCAGGGCGTCGAGCTTCTCGAGCGGGCGCGCCAGCACGGCGCGCTCGCCGATCACGACGATCGGCCGCTCGATCAGTTGCGGGCAGGCCACCATCGCCTCGATCAGCGCGCTGTCGGGCAGCGTCGGGTCGTCGAGCTGGCGTTCGCGGTAGGCCGCTTCACCCTGGCGCAGCAGCGCGCGCGCCGGCAGGCCGAGCCGGGCGAGCAGGCGGGTGAGCGTCGCCGCGTCGGGCGGTGCCTCCAGGTACTCGATCACGCGGGGTTCGAAGCCCTGTTCACGGAGCCGCGCGAGTGCTCCGCGCGATTTGGAACAGAGGGGATTGTGGTAGATCGTGACGCTATTTTCTGCGTACATGCAGGCAAAATCTCTCAGGCGAGGGGGCTGTCCAGCTTGCTTGACGGTCTCGGGAGGGGGGTGCTAGCTTGCCGATGACATCGTCGGAAAGCCGCCGCGAGGCATCGTAAGTGAAGTGGGCCGTAATCTCATCCTTGCAGCGCTGCTGACCGCCGTGTGTGCCGCCTGTGCCAGCGCCCCGCCGGTGCAGGAAATGAGCGATGCACGCCAGGCGATCCGTGCGGCCGAGAGTGCCCTCGGCCCGGGCTACGCGGTGCCGCTGCGCTCGGCCCGGGCGCTGCTCGAAAGGGCGCAGTTGCAACTCGAGGCCGGCGCCTATGCCGAAGCCCGCGAATACGCCATCGAAGCCCGCAAGGAGGCGCTGCGCGCCCGTGACCAGGCCGACAACCCGCAGTTGCGCCCCTGAGCGCCGCAGGCGGCGCGCCTGTGCCGCCATCGCGGCCGTGTGGCTGACATGGGCAGCGGCGGGGTTCGCCGCGCCGGTGGATGCCCGCCTGCCCACGCTCGACGGCACCGCGCTGGACTTCGCGCAGCAGCGGGGGCGCTGGCTGGTGCTGAACTTCTGGGCCACCTGGTGCGCGCCCTGCGTCGAGGAGATCCCCGAACTCGAAGCCTTCCACCGCGATCCGCGCCATGCCGACGTGGTGCTGGTGGGGGTCAACTTCGAGCCGGCAGCGCCTGAAGCCGTGCGCGCCTTCCTGCAACGCTTCGACGTGAGTTATCCGATCGCGCTGGCCGGCATCAAGCCGGTCCCCGGGCTGCCGCGCGTCAAGGGGTTGCCGACCACGCTGATCCTCGACCCCCGCGGCGAACTGGTGCGCACCTACGTCGGGCCGCTGACCGCGGCCGGTCTCGAATTCCTGCTCGCCGAACTGCGCGAGGCCGGGGCGCCTACCCCCCATCCCTGAGAGGACGATGCCGATGGCGACGATCTGCAGGCTCGCGCGGGTGCGCGGCCGCGTGCAAGGCGTGGCGTTCCGGGCCCATACGCGCGAACGGGCGCTGCAACTGGGGGTCGTGGGGCAGGCCCGCAATCTCGCCGACGGCAGCGTCGAGGTGCTCGCCTGCGGCGACGAGGCCGCCGTGCGCGCGCTGTGCGACTGGCTGCGTCAGGGGCCGCCCCGGGCGCGGGTCGATGCCGTCGAGGAGCAGGCGTTCGCGCTGCCGCCGGCCCTGCCGGACGATTTCGCGACCGGCTGAAGCATGGCGCGTTGCACGGCATTTGACTTATGCACAGTTCGCTGAACTGCTGCAGCACATACCATGGCCGCGCCCCGGAATCTTGCCTCGCCGTCCAACAGGTTGTTTTTAAAAGAGTTGATCAGGACGGCGCAATTCTTGGTCGAGGCCTGAAAGGGACTTCTGCAGCAAGGGCTTGGCGAATTTTCCACCGGGTTTTCCACAGGGATATCCCCGGGCTTTGTGGATAAACCCGAATCCGCCGGCGGATGAAGCACTTGGCCGGCGTGATCCGAGCCCGCGGCGGCTCACCCGGCAATACGCTCGCGGAGGAAGTCGAGCAGCCCGTCACGTCGCACCGGACGGCTCTCGGCGTCGCGGCGGCCCTTGTATTCGAGCTCGCCGGCCGCGAGGCCCTTGCTGCCGATGACGATGCGGTGCGGGATGCCGACGAGTTCCATGTCGGCGAACATCACCCCCGGACGGGCATCGCGGTCGTCGAGCAGCACCTCGATGCCCGCCGCCTGCAGTTCCGCGTACAGCGCCTCGGCCGCTTCGCGCACCTCCGGCGACTTGCCGGCGTTGATCGGCAGCAGGGCGACCTGGAACGGCGCCATCGCCTGCGGCCAGGCGATGCCGCGCTCGTCGTGGTTCTGCTCGATCGCCGCGGCGACGATGCGTGACACGCCGATGCCGTAGCAGCCCATGGTCATCACCTGGGTGCGGCCGGCCTCGTCGAGCACGGTCGCGTTCATCGCGGCGCTGTACTTGGTGCCCAGCTGGAAGATGTGGCCGACCTCGATGCCGCGCGCGATGCGCAGGCTGCCGTGGCCGTCGGGGCTGGGGTCGCCGGCGACGACCTTGCGCAGGTCGGTGACCGCGGCCTCGGCGAGATCGCGGCCCCAGTTCACGCCGGTGAAGTGGAAGCCGTCGGCGTTGGCGCCGCAGGCGAAGTCCGCGAGCACGGCGGCGGCACGGTCGATGAGCACCGGGCAGGCGAGGCCGAGCGGGCCGATCGAGCCCGCCTCGCAGCCGACCAGAGCCCGGATGGCCTGCGGGGAGGCGAAGGTCAGCGGCTGCGCGATCAGCGGATGCTTCTCGGCCTTGATCTCGTTCAGCGTATGGTCGCCGCGCAGGCACAGCGCGACCAGGCCGCCGTTGCTGCCCTGGACCAGCAGGGTCTTCAGGGTCTGCTCCAGCCCGACGCCGAGGAAGCGGGCGAGATCGTCCATGGTATGCACGCCCGGCGTGGCGCGCTTCGCCAGCGCCGCCGTCGCCGCCGGGCGCGTGGCGGGCGTCACCGCCTCGGCCAGTTCGACGTTCGCCGCGTAGTCGCTCACGGTCGAGAAGGCGATGTCGTCCTCGCCGGAATCGGCCAGCACGTGGAACTCGTGCGAGTGCGCGCCACCGATCGAGCCGGTGTCGGCGAGCACGGCGCGGAAGTCGAGCCCGAGGCGCGTGAAGATCGCCGAGTAGGCGCGGTACATGTCGTCGTAGGTCTTCTGCAGGCACGGCTGGTCGGCGTGGAAGGAGTAGGCGTCCTTCATGATGAACTCGCGGGCGCGCATCACGCCGAAGCGCGGCCGGACCTCATCACGGAACTTGGTCTGGATCTGGTAGTAGGCGAGCGGCAGCTGCCGGTAGCTCTTGATCTCGCGGCGCACCAGGTCGGTGACGACCTCCTCGTGCGTGGGACCGAACACGAAGTCGCGCTCGTGGCGGTCCTTCAGGCGCAGCAGTTCGGGGCCGTAGGCGTCCCAGCGCGTCGATTCCTGCCACAGCTCGGCCGGCTGCACCGCCGGCATCAGCAGCTCCAGGCAGCCGATGCGGTTCATCTCCTCGCGCACCACCGCCTCGACCTTGCGCAGCACCCGCAGGCCCAGCGGCATCCACGTATAGATGCCGGCGGCGATGCGGCGGATCAGGCCCGCCCGCAGCATCAACTGGTGGCTGACGATCTCGGCGTCGGTCGGGGTTTCCTTGACGGTGTTGAGCGGAAAGCGGGATACACGCATGACGGGCCTTCTGCGGTGGTCGGGCGGGAAAGCGGATGCGCCGCGCAGGTGCGGCGTGCGGGGCGCGAGTGTATCCGCGCGGTCGACGGGGCGTACAGCCGGCGCCTGCGGTGCTCAATCGCAGTAGTAGGCGGCGTCCTTGCGTGCCTGCTTCAGGGCCTGCTGGCGGGCGGCGGCGTCGAGCTCGGTGGCCTGGCCGCCGCTGGCGTCGAGCGCGGTGACGGGCTGGTCGCTTTCGAGCAGGGCGACGTTCTCGCGCGCGCGCCTGCAGGCCTCCTCGCGCGTCGCCGGCGCGGCCGCCTTGTCCGGCGCGGCCCGAGGCGGTTCGGCGGGAGGCGCCGGCGTCGGCGTCGGGGCCCGGGGGATGCTGAGCTCCTCGTAGGGCGCGCCGGGGGGCGGCGACGCCGAATAGTGGGTCCTGCCCGTCGCGTCCTGCCACTTGTAGACCCCCGCCTGTGCCAGCGGGGACAACAGCAGGAGCGGCAGTAGCCAGCGTGCCGACATGACGGTTCCTCCTTATCGTGGAGCGCGGGCGCGGTCCGCGTGCGCTTGACCTTTCGCCGACCAGCCTATAGCGTGCGCCGCTCAGTCTTTCGAGTCCCAAATCCAGCCACCCGCTGCACGTGGCTGGCGTGTCCGGCCCGCAAACCAGGCGGAATCCGACGCGAATCCTCACGATGGCCGTCGCGTCGCATGCAACGCCATCACCTACAAGTCCTGCCCGTGGAGGCCAGTGCTGTGGAATTGACCGGTGCCGAGATCGTCGTCCGTTGCCTCAAGGAAGAAGGAGTCGAAGTCCTCTTCGGCTACCCCGGAGGTGCGGTTCTCCATATTTATGATGCGCTGCATGTTCAGGACGAGGTCAAGCACGTCCTCGTGCGTCACGAGCAGGCCGCGGCGCACGCCGCCGACGGCTATGCGCGCGCCAGCGGCAAGCCGGGCGTGTGCCTGGTCACCTCGGGGCCGGGGCTGACCAATGCCGTCACCGGCATCGCCACCGCGTACATGGACTCGATCCCGATGGTGATCCTGTCCGGTCAGGTGCCGACCAAGCTGATCGGCAACGACGCCTTCCAGGAATGCGACTCGGTCGGCATCACGCGCCCGTGCGTGAAGCACAACTTCCTGGTGCGCGACGTCCGCGATCTGGCGGAGACGATCAAGAAGGCGTTCTACATCGCCACCACCGGCCGCCCCGGCCCGGTGCTCGTCGATCTGCCGAAGGATGTCACCGGCGCCCGCGCCGAGTTCGACTACCCGAAGAAGATCAAGATGCGCTCGTACAACCCCACGGTGAAGGGGCACAGCGGCCAGATCCGCAAGGCGACCGAGCTGCTGGCGCAGGCCAAGCGCGCGATGATCTACACCGGCGGCGGCGTGGTGCTGTCCGACGGCTCGAAGGAGCTGATCGAACTCACCCGCATGCTCGGCTTCCCGATCACCAACACGCTGATGGGGCTCGGCGCCTACCCGGCCACCGACCGCCAGTTCGTCGGCATGCTGGGCATGCACGGCACCTACGAATCGAACATGGCGATGCATCACTGCGACGTGCTGTTCGCGGTGGGTGCGCGCTTCGATGACCGCGTCACCGGCAACCTCGAGAAGTTCTGCCCGACCGCGCGCATCATCCACATCGACATCGACCCGTCGTCGATCTCGAAGAACGTGGCGGTGGAGATCCCGATCGTCGGCTCGGTGCCGAACGTGCTGCGCCAGATGATCACCATCCTCAAGGAGGAGGGCCTCGAGCCCGACCGCGAGGCGCTCGCGCGCTGGTGGCAGCAGATCGACGAATGGCGTGCGATCAAGTCGCTCGGCTATCGCAACAGCGACACCATCATCAAGCCGCAGTACGTGATCGAGCAGCTCTACCACGTGACCGACGGCCAGGCGATCGTCACCTCCGACGTCGGCCAGCACCAGATGTGGGCCGCGCAGTACTACCTGTTCGACCGGCCGCGGCAGTGGATCAACTCGGGCGGCCTGGGCACGATGGGCTTCGGCCTGCCGGCGGCGATGGGCGCGAAGCTGGCGTTCCCGGACGTCGACGTGGCCTGCGTGACGGGCGAGGGCAGCATCCAGATGATGCTGCAGGAGCTGTCGACGATGAAGCAGTACCACACGCCCGTGAAGATCGTGAACCTGAACAACCAGTACCTGGGCATGGTGCGGCAGTGGCAGGAGTTCTTCTACGAGAAGCGCTACTCGATGTCGTACATGGAGGCCCTGCCCGACTTCGTGAAGCTGGCCGAGGCCTACGGTCACGTCGGCATGAAGATCGAGCGGCCGGCGGATGTGGAGGGGGCGTTGCGTGAGGCCTTCGCGATGAAGGACCGCACCGTGTTTCTCGATTTCATGACCGACCCCGAAGAGAATGTCTTCCCGATGATCCCCTCGGGCGGTGGCCAGAACGAGATGCTCCTCGCCGGTCGCGACGCGATGAAGAACCGGCACGAAGAAGGGATGATCCTGGTGTAATCATGCGGCACATCATTTCGATCCTGCTGGAAAACGAATCGGGCGCGCTGTCCCGTGTGGCCGGCCTGTTCTCGGCGCGCGGCTACAACATCGAATCGCTGACCGTCGCCCCGACCGAGGACGCCTCGCTGTCGCGGCTCACGCTGGTCACCCGCGGCAACGACCAGATCATCGAGCAGATCGTCAAGCAGCTGAACAAGCTGGTGGACGTGGTCAAGCTCGTCGATCTCACCGAAGGGCCGCACATCGAGCGCGAACTGATGATGGCCAAGATCCGCGCCAGCGGCGAGTCGCGTGCCGAGATGTATCGCCTGGTGGAGATCTTCCGCGGCCACGTGCTCGACGTGACCGAGGGGACCTACACGGTCGAACTCACCGGCCCCGGTGACAAGCTCGATGCGTTCATCGCCACCGTCGGCGACGAGAGCATCGTCGAGGTCGTGCGCTCCGGGGTCACCGGCATCGCCCGCGGTCCCAAGGGCCTGCACGTCTGATCCGCACCGTCCATCGGGGCCGGTGCCTGTCGCCGGCCCGCCCTGCCACGCAAGGAAATTCCGCCTGATCATGAACATCTATTACGACAAAGACGCCGATCTCTCCCTCATCCAGGGCAAGACCGTGGCCATCATCGGCTACGGCTCCCAGGGCCATGCCCACGCCAACAACCTGAGCGAATCCGGCGTCAAGGTGGTGGTCGGCCTGCGCCAGGGCGGCGTGTCGTGGAACAAGGCCGTCAACGCCGGTCTGACCGTGAAGGACGTCGATGCGGCGGTCGAGGGGGCCGACGTCGTGATGATCCTGCTGCCGGACGAGAACATCGCCGAGGTCTACCGGCAGATCGCCGGCAAGATCAAGCAGGGTGCGGCGCTCGCCTTCGCCCACGGCTTCAACGTGCACTACAACCAGGTCGTGCCGCGTGCCGATCTCGACGTCTTCATGGTCGCCCCGAAGGCGCCCGGACATACCGTGCGCTCGACCTACAAGGCCGGCGGCGGCGTGCCGCACCTGATCGCCGTGTACCAGGACAAGTCCGGTGCCGCGCGCGACATCGCGCTGTCGTATGCGGTGGCCAACGGGGGCGGCAAGGCCGGCATCATCGAGACCACCTTCCGCGAGGAGACCGAAACCGACCTGTTCGGCGAGCAGGCGGTGCTCTGCGGCGGCGCGGTCGAGCTGATCAAGACCGGCTTCGAGACCCTGGTCGAGGCGGGCTACGCGCCCGAGATGGCCTACTTCGAGTGCCTGCACGAACTGAAGCTGATCGTCGACCTGATCTACGAGGGCGGCATCGGCAACATGAACTACTCGATCTCGAACAACGCCGAGTACGGCGAATACGTCACCGGGCCGCGCGTGATCGGCGACGAGGCCCGTGCAGCGATGCGCAGGTGCCTGCACGACATCCAGACCGGCGAGTACGCGAAGAGCTTCATCCTCGAGAACCGTGCCGGTGCGCCGACGCTGAATTCGCGCCGCCGCCTGACGGCCGAACACGAGATCGAGATCGTCGGTGAGAAGCTGCGCGCGATGATGCCCTGGATCAAGGCCAACCGCCTGGTCGACACCACGAAGAACTGAGCTGTCCGTTCCTCGGTGCCTTCGGGGGCCGGTGCTTAAACTGGAGGGGCCCGGCGGGCCCCTTTTGCATTGCGGGGGAGGGCTGCCGTCCGTACTGGCGGGCCATCGCCGAAACTGGGTATAAGAGCGCTCCCGCGGGACTTGCGGGCTCACAACGATAACCAGCAATCCGAATGATCCCACGACCGTGCGCATGGGGTTTGCATATGGATGATGTCTTCAGAAAGCGTCTGGCCTTGTGTCCCAACCTGCCGTCGCTGCCGGGAGTGGCGATGCGGGTCATCGAGCTGGGGCGAGACCCTGACGTCGGCATCGCCGACATCACCCAGGTGGTGTCGATGGACCCGGCACTGGCCGCAAAGCTGCTGAAAATCGCCAATTCCCCGATGTACGCCCAGCGGCGGCGGGTCGACAACCTGCGCCAGGCGCTGATGCTGCTCGGCCTCAACGCCGCGATGACGCTTGCGCTCAGCTTCTCGCTGGTGGGGTCGCTGGCGGGGGGGCCGGCGAGCGGCATGGACTACCCGCGCTACTGGCGGCGTTCACTGATCACGGCCCTCGCCTCCCGGGTGATCGGCAAGTCGATGGGGCTTCGCCGCCTCGAAGAGCTTTTCCTCGCCGGCCTGCTGCAGGACATCGGCATGTCGGTCCTCGACGTCGCGCTGCGGGGCGAGTATGCCGCGGTCCTCGCGCAAGGGACGCAGCACGACGCCCTCGTGCGTGCCGAGGCGGGCGCCTTCGGCGCGGATCATGCCGAGGTCGGTGCCTGGATCATGGAACAGTGGGGAATGCCGGACTATCTGCAGGCCGCCGCCCGCAACAGCCATGCGACCGAGCGCAGCGCCGTGGTGTGCGGCGATGACGGCGACGACGACGACGACGACGACGCGACGTTCTGCGCCTGCGTGGCGCTCGCGAGCTGGCTGGCCGAAATGTGGGTGGTGGAATCGCGCGACGAGATCACGGCGCGTATCGGCTGCCATGCCAAGGCCCTGCTCGGACTCGAAGCCGAGCGCCTGCACGAGATCATCGACGAGGTCGGAACCCTGATGCCCGAGGCGTCCTCGGTGTTCGAGATCGAACTCGTCGACAGCATGCGGGTGGCCGCGGTGCTCGATCATGCCCGCGAAGTGCTGATGGTGCGCAACCTGCAGATCATCCACGAAGCGGCGGAAGCCCGGGTGCAGGCCGAGCGCATGGAGGAGCGCGCGCGCGTCGCCGAGGAGCGCAGTCGCCGGGATGCGCTGACCGGGGCTTACAACCGCGCCTTCCTCGAAGACAGCCTGGCGCGCGAGTTCGAACTGGCGACCGAGCGCGGCTGGCCGCTGTCGATCGCCTTCATCGACCTCGATCACTTCAAGCGGATCAACGACACCTGGGGCCACCAGGCGGGCGACGAGATCCTGCGCCGCGTCGTCGAGTTGCTCACCCGTTTCGTGCGCAAGGGCGACATCGTCGCCCGCTACGGCGGCGAGGAGTTCGTGCTCGTGCTGCCCGGGGCGCGGCAGTCGGCGGCCTGCGCGATGATGGACCGGCTGCGCTCGACCATCGCCGCGCAGCCCCACGAACTGGATGACGGCCAGAAGGTGACGGTCACCATCTCGGCGGGCATCGCCACCCATATGGAGAACGGGGTCGCGTGCGTCGACGTATCCTATCTGGTGCGCAATGCCGACCGTGCCGTCTACACCGCCAAGCGCAACGGCCGCAACCGTGTCGAGGTCTACTCGGCCGACGCGTGAGTCCGGAGATCAGCCGCCCGGCGTCCACCACCACGAGGCCGGGTGGTGGTGGACGGCGACCCCGACGATGTAGGTGACCGTCAACAGCGCGGCGACGAACGCCGCCGCTCGCGTCGCCTTGCTGCGCCCCCGCTTCAGCGCGATGGCGCCCAGCACGATGTAGGCCAGCAGGCCGGCGAGCTTGGCGGTAAGCCACGACTGCGCAAAGGGGTACTGGCCGAGCACGAGGGTCAGGGCAATCGCGCTGGCGAGCAGTACCGTATCGACGACATGCGGCAGGATACGGACCCAGCGGTCCTGGAGCCGTGGCGAATCGGCGAGCATCCAGATTCCGCGCAGCGTGAACAGGGCGATGCTGATCACGACGGCCGTGATGTGGATGTGGCGTAAGGCGAGATAGCTCATCGGCGTCGTATCGCGCCTGCCGGTCGATGGACCGGCAGGCGCCGGTTGCAGCGGCGCGCTAGCGCCGGGGATGGCGATGGCGTGCACGCATCGGCGGGAGGGATAGGGGTGTCAGTCGACCGCGACGGCAACCTGCGTGCCGTGCTCGAGCGCATTCTGGACACGCTCGAACTCGCTCCACAGGCCGGTGGGCAGGCGCTCGTCGAACTTCTCGAAGTAGCTGCGGATGTCCTCCAGTTCCGCATTCCAGCGCTGCGCGTCGACGGCCAGCAGCGCGTCGAGCGTCGCGACGTCGACGTCGAGGTGCTGGGTGTTCAGATCCTGCGAACGCGGCAGGAGCCCGATCGGGGTTTCCACGGCCTCGGCACGCCCCGCGCAGCGTTCGAGGATCCATTGCAGCACGCGCAGGTTTTCACCGAAACCGGGCCACAGGAAGCGACCACTGTCGTCCTGGCGGAACCAGTTGACGTGGAAGATCTTCGGCAGGCGATCGGAACGCTCGGCGAAGGACAGCCAGTGCTCCCAGTAGTCGCCGAAGTTGTAACCGCAGAAAGGCTGCATCGCCATCGGATCGCGGCGTACCACGCCGACGGCGCCGGTCGCCGCGGCGGTGGTTTCGGACGCCACCGAGGCGCCGACGAGCACGCCGTGGCGCCAGTCGCGCGCCTGGAATACGAGCGGTGCGAGTTCCTTGCGGCGACCGCCGAAGATGATCGCCGAGATCGGCACACCCTGGGCGTCCTCGGCGCGCGGCGAGTAGCTCGCGCACTGCCGCATCGACACGGTGAAGCGGGAGTTCGGATGCGCGGCCGGCAGGCCGGAGACCGCATCGTAAGGCTGGCCGCGCCAGTCGAAGGCCGGCACTTCTTTCGACTTGCCTTCCCACCACGGCTGATCGTCGGCGGTCAGCGCGACATTGGTGAAGATGCAGTCGTGGTCCAGCATGTTCAATGCGGTGGGATTGGTCTTCGGTCCGGTCCCGGGCGCCACGCCGAAGGCGCCCGCCTCCGGGTTGATGGCCCACAGGCGGCCGTCTTCTCCGAGATGCATCCAGGCGATGTCGTCACCGATGGTCCACACCTTCCAGCCGGGCATCGACGCCGGCGGGATCAGCATCGCCAGGTTGGTCTTGCCGCAGGCGCTCGGGAATGCCGCGGCCACGTAGTGGGTTTCGCCGCGCGGGTTCTGGATGCCGACGATCAGCATGTGCTCGGCGAGCCAGCCTTCGTCGCGCGCCTGCCAGGAGCCCAGGCGCAGGGCATGGCACTTCTTGCCGAGCAGCGCGTTGCCGCCATAACCCGAGCCGATCGACTTGATCGTCAGTTCCTCGGGGAAATGCATGATGAAACGCCGTTCCGGGTTGAGGTCGCCGGTCGAGTGCAGGCCCTTGACGAAGGTGCCCTCGCGCTCGATGCGTGCCAGCGCGGCCTTCCCCATGCGCGTCATGATGCGCATGTTGGCCACCACGTAGGCGCTGTCGGTGATTTCCACGCCGCAGCGGGCGAGCGGCGAGTCGATCGGCCCCATGCAGTAGGGCACCACGTAGAGCGTGCGTCCCTGCATGCAGCCGGCGAACAGGGCGTCGATCTTCGCGTGCGCCTCGGCGGGCGGAATCCAGTTGTTGTTCGGCCCGGCGTCCTCGCGCTGCTCGGTGCAGATGAAGGTCAGGTGCTCGGTACGGGCGACGTCGGTGGGGTGGGAGCGATGCAGGTAGCAATTAGGATGGGTTTCGGCATTCAGCGCGAGCAGTTCACCGCTCTGCACCATCGCTTGGACCAGCTCGGCATATTCCTCTGCGGAGCCATCACACCAGTGGATACGATCGGGCCGGGTCAGGCGCGCAACCTCATCTACCCAGGACTGCAGGGTTGCGTTGTTTGTCGTCATCGGCATGTAACTCCTCAGGAAAATGATGGGTAATGCCGCCTGCGGGGTTGGCGCCCCGTCTTCGTTGTGTTGGTCAACACTCGCGACTATGGCGCGCCATCTTAGCGGCCGGGGCGGACTGCGCCAACCCGGCAGTCGTGCTTGCCGCTGGCCTGTGAAGCCGTATACTCACGCGCCTCCGCGCCGGAGTGGCGGAATGGTAGACGCAGCTGACTCAAAATCAGCCGACGCAAGTCGTGGGGGTTCGAGTCCCTTCTCCGGCACCACGCAGATTCAAGGGCTTACCGTTCGCGGTAGGCCCTTTGTCACTTCTAGTGTCAACCAAGTGTCAACGCGGCTACAGGGTTGAGGCGGACCGCTTCGCGGAGATGGTCGGGGGCGAAGTGGGCGTAACGCATTGTTACAGTGACAGTGGAGTGGCCAAGGATGCGCTGCAGGACAAGGAGGTTGCCGCCCTGCTGCATGAAGTGGCTGGCGAAGGTGTGGCGCAGGACGTGGGTAAGCTGCCCAGCAGGAAGGCAGATGCCGGCGCGCTCGATGCCTGTACGGAAGGCATGGTAGCTCGGACGAAACAAGCGACCGACACGGCGCTTGCCGCGGATGAGGTCGGCGAGGCCCTGAGCGATCGGGACGGATCGGGAGCGGCCGGACTTGGTGCCGAGCCCGTGGAAAGTGACGAGCTCGCCGGTAACGTCCTCGGCGCGAAGCCGTTCAGCCTCGGACCAGCGGGCGCCGGTGGCGAGGCAGAGAAGGACGATTCGACGCACGTCGCCTTCCAGGACGGCTAGCAGATGCTCAATCTGTTCGGCGCTGAGGTAAGCCAGTTCATGTTGCCGTTCACGGATAAGGCGCAGGCCCTGCATGGGGTTCGGGGCGGTCCAGTGACCAAGACGGGCAAGCTCGCCGAAGAGCGCACGCATGTAGGCGTGTTCACGGTTGAGACTGGCGTCTTTGAGCCCATCGGCTCTGCGCTGGGCGCGATAGATGACGAACTGTTCGCGGGCAAAGTCGGAGGCGATGGGGTCGCCCATAGCCTGCACACAGCGCAACAGGGCATCACACCGGCGCTTGCCGTCACGCAGTTGGACGCCGTGGCCTTCGTACCAGAGGCGGACGAGTTCGGAGAGCCGGCGCTTGTCCTGGCGCGGTGGCATCCAGTCGGGCGCACGGTCAACCTGGGCACGCATGTAGCGTTCCCAGCGCTGAGCCTCGGCCCGGGTGTCGAAGGTCTTGCGGTAGCGCTTGGAGCCTCGGCCGCCGGGCTGAATGTCGGCGAGCCAACCCTTGTCAGTGCGCTTGATGGTCATGCTATGAGCCGCTATGAGCCAGGCGCTACGCGGCCTTGCCGATGAGGCGCCTACTTTCGAGGGTTTCGCGGAAGCGCTCGATGAGGTCCTCTTGATCTAGATCCCGTTCGGCGTAGTAGCGCTTGAGCTCGGGCCAGATGCTCAGCCCCTTGAGCTGCTGGAGGAAAAAAAAGGGGTCGACACTGCTGCGGGCGACGACGGAGGCGAGGTTGCCGACGACGTTGGCGAGGTTGCGCCCGATGGCGGCAACGGACTCTTTACGGACGCGGCAGAGGGCAAGACCTTCGGGCGGGGTGATCCACTGCGGATCGTCGCGCAGAAGCTGCCAGATCGGGGCGATGTGGTCCTTGGCGGTCTCAAGGCGGTTGTGGTCGAGGGCGTAGCGCCAGAAGTCGGCAAGCAGGGGGGCGGCTTGGGCGTAGGTGACGCATTCACGGGTCTGGGATCGGGCAAGCTCGGCGGTGACCTGGTGGTGAAACCGCATTTCGAGACGGAAGACGGGGGCCTCTGGCTGGTGGTCGCCGAAGGTGTAGCCGGACCACACGCTGTTCCAGTAGTCGATCTTGTCGAGCTTGGTGGCGAGCAGATCCTTGCGGTAGAGGCAGGTTTGGAGGCTGGCGGCGCTGCCGAAGAGCCAGGTTTCGCCGCGGCCGTAGGTGGCAGCGGCTTGGTTCAGATCGAAGTCACACGCGCTGATGCCGCTGTAGTTGGAGAATCGACGGGCGCGGGTGACGAATCGACGTTCGAGGTCCTGCGGCGGGGTCCAGCCTTGGACATCGACGGCCAGGTGCACGGCGACACCGGACGGGCGGTAGTCGTGCAGGAGGTAATGGGCGACGCGATCGACCCAGGCCTGAAGCTGCTCGGGGCTGCGCGCGGCGATGAAGTGAGGCGACATCTCGATCTTGAGATGTGCGCCGGATTGCTCGAACAGGGCGTAGTAGCTGCCGAGCAGGATGACGACGCCGAGCTCGTTGTTCTGGAAGCGCCAACGGTAGCCGCTGGCCTTGCCAAGCTTGCCGGTTGCCCAGGTGTGGCCCCAGAGCCGGACGGTGCTGCCCGGCTCGATGCGCTCGAGCCAAGCGCCGATGTCGGCCTGCACGGCGCCGGTATAGAGCTGGCGCACGGTATCGACGCCGACCCAGCAGACCTGGACGGCGCTGAGGTCGACCAGGTGGCCACTCTGCTCGGCGAAGATCCGCCCGGCGGGATCGACCACGTTGCGGGCGAGAGACGAAACCGAAAACCGCAAAGAGTCTTTCATGATGCGTTTTGAACCTCTATTGAGCCCACGGGGGGCTGTAGAGCAGACGTGTTACAGGGGCGTCAGCCCCATCTGTAGATTCCGGCGCGTCCCGCATGCCGCAGCCTCCTACTCCTCCTCGATCGGCCGCCAGGGTGCGTGGGGCGGGGCGCCGGGGGGAGCCTTCCTCCAGTCGACCACTCCGCGACGCCTTCCAGTCGGCGACGTTTCACAGGCTCCACTTTGCTTTCCTTCCAGGCTGCTGCGTTCTTCTCCCTGCGAGAAGGCCCCCCCCGGCGCCCCGCCTGATCCACGCACCCCGCTTGCCGCCCGCGTTCGTCGCTTGTCGGCCGCTTCGCAGCACTTTCAGGTGTTCAAGGAGGGAGCACGCCCTACCCCTGATTCGGCAGGACGACACGAGGCCGGTCGAGCTGCTGCGAATGACGATCGAGCGCGGCCGGAGGAGAGCCCACACGCGACGGACGATCAGCGCCCGCTTTCGACTCTTTGGCATCGCCCCTACTCGGATTGAGCTTGCCGAAATCAGGAGCTTCCGGAATCGACTGTTCGTCGCGCCCGCTGTAGTGCGTGATAAGTTCACCCTCAACGATGCAGCGGGTTTCGCCGTAGCCGTTCTGGGTGCAATCGCGCAGACGATCGAGCACGCGCGTATAGCGACCGTCGTAGAGAATCACTTGCTCGTCATGCGGTCCGAATATCCCGGCAATACGCCAGCGCGTAGAGAGCGCAGGAGACGCTTCTTTGCGAGCAGGAGCCAGGACCGGAACCGACACCGGCACCGCTGCGAGCGGCTGCGCCGCCAGATGCTGGACCGGAGCGGCTGCTACCGGCTGCGGCACCCCCTCAACAGCCCCACCCTTGAAGAAATGGCGCAGATTGAGCGATGCCCATACCGCGCCAACCAGAGCAGCCGGAATAACAAGCCAGAAAATCGGACGACGCCAGATCGAAGCCTTAACGCCCTGTAGCTCTTCTTTGCCGTGACCTTCGCCTTTAGTCTGGCTTTTATAGTACTGATAAACCGCAGAATCGTATTTCTTGAAATAGCTTTGAACCAATTGGCGCTTAGGAGCCCGATCGACTCCGACAGGACCCGAAAAAACTTCGAGACGAAAACGATCGGGCGTGCCGAGAGCGGATAGCTTCGTGGTGACGTAAGTACGTTCGACGAGCACGCGAACCCATCCGGCAATCTGCGATAAATCCTGACAAATCAGGACGACCTCAGTCGTCCAATCGCCCGCTGTACGATGACCGTGCTCAGCCAGGAACGAGCGAAATGCCATCGGCGCAACGTTGGACTTCTGCCCACTCGGAAAAAGGCGCCAGCACTCATCAATGATCAGGATGGAACCCGGCTCGACCTGCTCAATACTTTCAGGATCGCGCAGCCATTCCCCCGCATCAAACCAACTCACGGAGGCCGTCGGAAATCGCGACCTGATGACATCCATCATTAACGGGATATTGCACCAGACAGAGCGCCCCTTTTCGAGAGCCGGCAATAGCACATGCTCGATGCAGGAGTAACTTTTGCCAGACCTCGGTTTACCGCAGAAGGAGACAATGGACATGACCGCTATCCGATGAAAGGCAGACGGCGAATGATGAAGCGCAGACCGTAGGCACTGGCGACGACGGAAATTCCGAAACCAATCTGGGCGAAGCCGAGAAACCACCAGATGTACGACGTGATCTGACCGAAGGCGGCACCGACGCCGGCGCCGGTAAAGGATTGACAGGTGCCGCAGAGGCCGAAGACGGTTTCGAGAGCGCCCGCAACCGCACTGAGAAGCCCCGAGAGGACCCAGACGGCAAACGACTCCAAGGCACCCGAAAGCCACTCCGCAAATTGCGTCAACATAAACCCCCCTTACGCACTCAGGACGATTACGAGGCCGAGCACGAGCCAAAGCGCATGAAAGACCGGCGAGAGCATGGACGTCACCGTTTCCATCAATTCGCAATGGACATCCGTGCTAATCGTTTCGCTAAACAACTCAATAGATATGGGCGGACATTGACCAGAGCCGCCGATATTGCCGATCGAGAAGGCGGCACCGATGATCGGCAGCGCGGCGAGACGAGCCTTAAAAGTGTCGAGCACCGATGCAATGGTTTCGGTTTGCGGCTGCTCCGAATTTTCGAATTCGAGCTTGTCCCGAATGTCCTGCAGGGTATTTTCACGAGCGTAATCATCGGGAATTTCCACAGGATTCGGCGAGGGATTAGAGGAGCTTTCAGAACTCGGCGTCGCTTCCGGAGACATCTTTGTTTCCGTACTCGATGAGCCATCCGCATTCAGCGTGAATTCCTGCTGACCTGCCGTAATCGTGCAGCCCGAGCTATTGCATTTAACCTCGGTCATCGGCTTGGTTGTTACTGTCGTCGTTTGCTGAGTGCCATTAGCCGCCGTCGTCGTTTTAGTGGCGACATACTGAGTGCCAAAGAGCCTTTTAACATCTTGATCGTACAAATAGTTACCAGGAGCCCATTTGCCATTTTGCTTGAGCCACACCATCACGGCCTCGGCATTGGATTGCGCCCAATTAGTAATTGCGCCCTGAATATCAGTATCAGTTACAGGAGATGGAGCCCCATAAACACAATTGCCACCCTGACTGTTATAGCCAGGCGGACAACCAGGAACGGAATAAAGCGTCGCCGATTGCCCGTAATACCAGTTATATGGACCGTCATTGCCTATTTTATAGACATAGCTACACTGCCAAGAACTCGGCAACGTACCCGTACAACTCCAACTTAAAACAGTCTGACCAGACCAATTGCATAGATAGCCACTCGCGCAGGCCCCGCCCGCGGCACTAGGCGAACTGCCGGACGACAGATAAATACAATTTCCATTTCGACAATACTGATAATAGGTGCCCGTCTGAGGAAATGATGGATGCGAATTACCACCCGACGGTTTAACTAACTGCCCCTGCTGATCATAAAACCAATCCAGACTACCGCCGGCGATCAACGCCGTCGCCAACAGTGGACTAGTACGCGCCAAAATAACACCCGCCGTTTTAATAACAGCAGGAGCCATCTTTGCAACCTGCTCAATTGTCGCAGCAGGGTATCCAGCACGCGGCGATACCGTCTGCGACCGCGTTGTACTGATGCCGTCTGTCGCGCTGTAGCCGACGTTGCGCTGTACGAGCGTTTCCCAACTTGAATCGGTCGACGAGATGTAGCTTGTGGTTTTATCCGCGACCGAGGCATTAGCCGCAGCAGCAGACAACGCAAGGATCAGGACAGCCAGAAACCGCCGAATCATGGCGATCACCGCAGCGCAGCAAAGGCGCAGCCAGCGCCAAGACAGTAAAGTGTCCAGTACCAGATTTCGGCGCCCATTTATTCACCCCCGATTCCAAAGAAAAGGGGGCCGCGTGACGGCCCCCCGATGATCACCGCCAGCCGATCAGCGCTTGATGAAACCGAGGATGACACGGGCGCCGTAGCTGGCGATCGCCGGGACCGCCTTGAGCGCCGCAACGGCGAGAATGGCCGTCGTGACGCCGGTCAGGATGACCGACTCGGTGAGCGACGAGAAATCCGGACCGTCGGCGAGCGCGAGCGGACCGAAGGTGGCACCGGCACCGGCGAGCGCCGCGACGAGCGCCACACGGGCATTGGCGAGACGGGAAACGGACTTGTTCATGATGAACTCCTATTGATTGATGCG
Organism: Plasticicumulans lactativorans; assembly: GCF_004341245.1. GTDB lineage: Bacteria > Pseudomonadota > Gammaproteobacteria > Competibacterales > Competibacteraceae > Plasticicumulans_A > Plasticicumulans_A lactativorans. The sequence goes on from NZ_SLWY01000010.1 coordinate 147,018, forward strand.
GGGAAAGATTGAGACGAGAACCTGCCGGCATCCCCACGCTACCAGCAAGACGAGACCAATAGAGCCGAACCCAGCAGCGAAGTATTCAGCGCCGATAGCGGGCGAGAACGGCGTTAATTCGCAGTCAGACCAGGAGGCCGAAAGTACGACGTCCGAGCCGCTGACAATATCGTGAAACGTACAGACCTGAGCACCGCCACTGTCGACACAGCCGTTGCAGCTAATGCCATTTCCGGCGGCACCCGAGCACCAGGATTCGGCCTGAGCATGAACATCATCGAAACACTGCGCACCGTAGCGATAGCCCATGATCAATACGCCTACGGCTACGGCTTGGGCGCCGGATTAGCCGGCGGCTGGTTACCGGGCTGCGGGTTCGGCTGCGATTTGGGATTCGCGGGGTTGAGACTGAGAACGAAGAGGGCGAGCTTGCCCTGTGCTCCGGCCCGCAGTTCGACTTCGGCCTGAAAGTCGCCGGGCATGGGCATGCCGCGGCAGGCGTCGACGAGGGCGTAGGGACACGGAACCTTCATGACGTGGGCCCCAACGGTGTTGGGGTCGCCCTCGGCGGGGCTCATGACGTAGGCGGAGGCGCCTTCGCTGCCGTCGACGCTGTAGCGCTTGATGCCGAGGACGTGGAAGTTCATGAGTTGACGCATGGTTTATCTCCTGCCGGTTGAACTACGTTTCTCGGCGCTGTATCCACTCGCCCAGTGTTTGGCGAGTGCGGATTGCCGATTCAGATACGGGTTGTCACAGGGCTTGCAGCCTTCGCGATAGGCTTCGCGGCCTTCCTTGATGGCGGCAATGACGTCATCCAGACGCTTAAGACATTGCTGAACAGTGCTCATGTAGCGGCTCCTTCGGACCGGGCTTCTACGGGCTGCGCTTCGCTCCGGCCCTGCGGGCTTCCCCTCCGAATCCCTGCCGCCTGCGCGCTCCGCTTGCGAAAGACAAGACAAAGACGCTCCCTCGGGCTCTGGCTCAAGGACAGGGGCCAATCCCCTGCCCTCTCGCCGACGCCGCTGGTCGAGCCCCAAGGCTCGGCCAGGCGCGGCCCTATGCCGTCAAGCGGCGCGCTCGCAAGCTCCCGCGCGGCTTGACGGCGGGCCGCGCCTGGCCGGCCTCTGGGCGCGACCGACGGCGACGGCGAGAGGACAGGGGATTTAGGCGGCATGGGTGGGACCCACCCCGGGGGCGGAGGCGGTGCCGTTCTGGCGCGCGGCGCGCTGGTCGGCAATCCATCGGGTGAGCAATTGCGTCGCCAATGTGCGGCCATTCGACATGCCGGATTCCATCGCGCGCTTTTCGAAATAGAGCCAATCATCTGGGGATAAGTCGGCCCGGACTTCGCGGGTGACGGGTTTGGTGGCCATGAGTTTCACCAGTTAGAGGGACATGCCGGCACACCAGCGGGAGGGACCGCGGGCCACTCGGCGGGAGTACCAGGAGGGACGGACGACAGGGGCCGGGATCGGGTCGACATCGCCGGCGAGCGTGAGCTGCACGGGGGCGACAGGGACGGCGGAAACGACACGGACGACGGGAGCAACGGGAGCGGGCTGACGGTCGAGCTCGGCGAGAAGCTCGGCATTCCACTTGCGCAACTCGGCACGAGCACTGCGAGCCATCTGCAGGTCAAAACGCACCGCTTGTCGATACATGGCCTTAATCGGAGGCAAAACAGCCTGGCGATACTTGCGGAAATTCTTGGCAGCCGACGCAACCCAGTACGAATAGGAAGACTCGTCTTTGGCAATGAACTTCTGAAGCAATTCGATGTTCGTCATTTCCCCGCCTCCGCGCATTCCTTCATCAACAAGACAAGATTGATCAGACGGTGACGACCCACTTTCAGAGTCGGGACATAACCGCGATCGATCCAGTTATCGAGAACGCCAAGCTCAATGCCGCTCAACTCGGAAAAGCGTTCCTTGTGCATCACCGGGACAAAGGCCGTCATGCCTTGCGGCATAGCGGGGGCTTGTGGTTCCATTCCTTCCATCTTTGAGCCTCTTTGTGCATCAGCAACATCACATGATGTATGTTATACATCAAGAGATGCTCGACATCAAGCGATGTAGGAACTTTTTTTGACCGACTACAGCAACAAGCTCCGAGCGATCCGAGAAGCCGAAGGGCTGACGCAAAGCGCGTTCGCCGAGGCGGCAGGACTCAACGCCCGCAGCTACCAGAACGCAGAGAACGGCTTTCGAAGCCCCGGGCTTGCAATGATCGAAGCCGTTGCACGCCGATGGCCGCAATACGCCCGATGGCTGCTGACTGACGAGACAAGACCGGATCACGGCGACGTGAGCCCGGAACAGGAGCGGGCGCGCAGGGACTCGGCGAGGGACGGCACGCACGTCGCCTAGCCGCGGAGGTCGCACGCCGATGGAAGGGTAGGGATGCCCGGTAACGGGATGTAGCCGAGGAGAAAACCGATGGGAATCGAAGATCGCGAGTACTACCGCGAGGAGATCAAACGCAAAACGCGGGCCGAGCGCGAAAGATCGTACTACTACCCATCGGTGAAGGAAGACCACTCACCCGACTGGCCACAGGGCCTGAGCAGAATCCCAGGCACACGACGACGTGTATCGCGATGGCTATACGGCGGATCACTGGCGGTCGCCCTCACCCTCGGCGGCAAGGCACTACTCGCAGCGATAGGCATGAACCACCTGCCAGTACCGCAGATCGGCACGCCAAAGCAGGCACCACAACAACAGCCGACCCAGCAGCCGGAACGGCCCCCAACACGGACAGTGATGATGTCAGAAATGACGATTCCAACCCCGCCACCACCGACCGCAACGCGACCGACAACACCACCCGCATCGAGCACGCCGGGACCGGTGCAAACACTCTCGAGCACACCACGCCGGACCCTGCAGGCCTGCATGGCGCCCGGCTCGAACGAGGTCAACGCCAAGGTGCTCGCGTGCATGAACGGTCAGTAGCGTCAACGAAGTGTCAACGCCACTGACGCACGATGACGCCCCTAGATGCGCAAGAAACGCTCAAGCTCTTGATAGTGCACGCATCGACACTTATAAGATGCGCAACAACGCGGACTCAAAATCAGCCGACGCAAGTCGTGGGGGTTCGAGTCCCTTCTCCGGCACCACGCAGATTCAAGGGCTTACCGTTCGCGGTAGGCCCTTTGTCGTTTCTGGTGTCGACGCAGTCGCGGCATCGAGGCGGGCGGTTCCGCGCAGAATGGCCGGAGGCGGAAGGGGCGTAACGCATTGTTACGGCCATGGCGAAATGTCCAGGCCTGCGCTCATGGAGGCGGCCGGCGCGATCGGGACGGATCGGGTACCGGGGCCGAAGGGCGATGCGCCGCCCGTTGCCGCCAGCAGGCTGACGGCAGCGGGTTTCTCCCGCACCACTACACAACATCCCCGGGGGGGCCGGATCGAAGCGCCCGAAATCCGGAGTGGCCTTCAGTCCCACCGCGGCGCGATGCCCGCGGGATCGGCCAGGCGCTCGTTGCGGTCGAGGGCGGCGATCGCGGCCATGTCCGCGTCGCCCAGGACCAGTTCCAGTGCCTTCAGGTTGCCTGCCAGGTTCGCGCGGCGGGTCGACGAGGGGATAACCGAGTAGCCCTGCCGCAGCGCCCAGGCCAGCGCGACCTGCGCGGGGGTGGCGTCGTGCTGCGCGGCAATGGCCTGCAGCAGCGGGTCCTGCAGCACCTTGCCGTAGGCCAGGGTCATGTACGAGGTGATGTGGATGCCCTGCGCGCGGGCGTAGTCGGCGAGCGTGCGGTTCGGCAGGTAAGGGCTGAGTTCGACCGGGTTGGTGGCGATGGCGTCGCGGCCGATGCTGAGGCGGCGATCGCCACGCCGATGTCGGCCTCGTTGGCGTAGATCTGCGCGGTGTCGATCGCGCGGTAGCCGACGTCGAGCGCATCGCGCACCGAGTCGATCACGGTCTGGCCCTGCTGGCCAGCAGCCCGGCGGAGGGGAGGCTCACGCCGAGGTCGGTGGCGATGGTGGGGATCAGGCCGACGATGACGAACTCCGTCGTGCCGATGGCGAAGGCGCTGATGGTCAGCGCCAGCAGGCCACCCGGGACGTGCGCCAGCCCATCCACGCCGTCTACTACCGCAACACCGCGCTGGCGTCCCGCATCACCTGCTTCGTCGACTACGTTGTCGAACGCCTCGGCCGGCAGCCTTTCGATGAAGCCGGCGAGCTTCGGTAGCGGGCGCGACGTATTGTGGGCACCACGCTCCGCGTTGCGCGTGCGCCGATGATTGGGGCCACGACGACACCCCGCACGGCCGAGAGACGACGCCCGAGCCGATGCCTCCACTGCCGCGCCCAGCGCCACCGGTTACAATCCGGCGGCTGCCGCCGCGAGCGCGAACCGGCCACGGCCATGCCGGGCCCGCTGCCGCAGGCGGGCGCGGATGCGTTCTGCCCGCAGGTGTTCGTGACCTGCCGGTCGCCGCTGCGCGAGCGCGGCCGCCGGTGCATCAGCAGGGCGATGCGTTCCGGCCAGCGACGTCCGCGGTTACGCGTGGTGTGCGAGGGGCGTCGGCCGGTCGTGCCGGGTACACGCCAGGGCCGCACCGCAGAACCCCGAAACCCGCTATCAGCGCGGCTCCCGGCACGCCCCGGGGGGCGTGCGTGGTCTCATGCCGATGTTGAGAGCCGATTTCCATTTCGACCTTCCGCCGGAGCTCATCGCCCAGCACCCGCCCGCGCAGCGCGGGGCGAGCCGGCTGCTGGTGCTCGACGGGCCGAGCGGCGCGCTCGCCGATGCCGCGTTCGCCGATCTCCCGCGCTGGCTGCGCGCAGGCGACCTGCTGGTGTTCAACGACACGCGGGTGATCCCGGCGCGCCTGTTCGGTGCGAAGGACAGCGGCGGGCGGGTGGAGGCGCTGGTCGAGCGGCTGCTCGACGCGCACCGCGTGCTCGCGCACGTGCGCGCGAGCAAGGCGCCGCGTCCGGGCAGCGGCATCGTCTTCGCGGGCGGACTGCGCGCGAGCGTGCGCCAGCGCCACGAGGACCTGTTCGAGCTCGCCTTCGAGGATCCGCGGCCGGTGCTCGAACTGCTCGATGCGTACGGCCACGTGCCCCTGCCGCCCTATATCGACCGGCCCGATGCCGCGGGCGATGCCGACCGCTACCAGACGGTCTACGCCCGCGCGCCGGGCGCCGTCGCGGCGCCGACCGCCGGGCTGCATTTCACCGAGGCGCTGCTCGAACAGCTCGCCGCGGCGGGGGTGGAGCGGACCTTCGTGACCCTGCACGTCGGCGCCGGCACCTTCCAGCCGGTGCGCGCCGAGCGCATCGCCGATCACCACATGCATGCCGAGCAGGTCGAGGTCGGCCCCGAGGTGGTCGCGGCGGTGGCAGCGACGCGCGCGCGGGGCGGGCGGGTGGTGGCGGTCGGGACCACGGCGGTGCGCAGCCTCGAAGCCGCGGCCGCCGCGGGCGCACTGGCGCCGTTCAGCGGCGACACGCGGATCTTCATCACGCCGGGCTACCGCTTCCGCGTCGTCGACGCGCTGGTGACCAACTTCCACCTGCCGGAGTCGACCTTGCTGATGCTGGTGTCGGCCTTCGCCGGGCATGCCAGCGTGCTCGCCGCCTACCGCCACGCGGTGGCGGCGCGTTACCGTTTCTTCAGCTACGGCGACGCGATGTTCCTGACCCGGGCCCCCGTCTGAGCCAGCGTGCAACTTTCGCCCGAGCGTCCTGTCTCTGCGGGGACTGCGCTTGCAATGGCGCCTACCGTCCCCACAGAACCGGGGAGGTTCCGTCTGTTCCGAAGAGGAAGCCCATGAAACGCATCATTCTGTTCGTGCTCACCAACATCGCCGTGCTGATCGTGCTCAGCATCACCGCACGACTGCTCGGCGTGGACCGTTTCCTGACGCAGAACGGTCTCAACATGGGGGCTTTGCTGGTGTTCGCCGCCGTGTTCGGCATGGGCGGCTCGTTCATCTCGCTGGCAATGTCGAAGTGGATGGCCAAGTCCTCGGTCGGCGCGGTGGTGATCGACGTGCCGCAGAACGCCACCGAGCGCTGGCTGGTCGACACGGTTGCGCGCCAGGCCCGCGCCGCGGGCATCGGCATGCCCGAGGTCGCGATCTACGATTCGCCGGAGATCAACGCCTTCGCCACCGGCGCGAACCGCGACAAGGCCCTGGTGGCCGTCAGCACCGGCCTGCTGACCAACATGACCGCGGACGAGGTCGAAGGCGTGCTGGCGCACGAGGTCAGCCACGTCGCCAACGGCGACATGATTACGCTGGCGCTGATCCAGGGCGTGGTGAACACCTTCGTGATCTTCCTGTCGCGTGCGGTGGGCTACGTGATCGACCGGGCGCTGTCGGGCAACCGTGACGAGGAGGGCGGGGTCGGCATCGCCTACTACATCAGCAGCATCGTGCTGGAACTGCTGTTCGGCGTGCTCGCCTCGGTGATCGTGATGTGGTTCTCGCGCCAGCGCGAGTTCCGCGCCGATGCCGGCGGCGCGCATCTCGCCGGCCGCGGCAAGATGGTGGCGGCGCTCGAACGGCTGCGCCTGATGCACGAGCCCTCGCACCTGCCCTCGCAGATGGCGGCCTTCGGCATCAACGGCGGCCTGGGCGATGGCCTGAAGCGGCTGTTCATGACCCACCCGCCGCTGGAGGAGCGCATCGCCGCGCTGCTGCGCGCCGCCTGATCGCGCGCGCTGCCCTCACATCTACCCCCTGCGGAGCCCGCCGGCCGGCGGGCTCCGGCCTTTCCGGCCGCTGTCGGCCGGCCCGCCTTCACAGCACGAACTGCTGGAAGTCGAAATCGAGTCGCGGGCTCGCCGCCTGCACGACCGGTCCCTGCACGTGGTCGATGCCGAACCCCCAGGCATTGGCGAGGCGCGACGGCGAAGTGACGTCGACCGCGATCACCTGCGCGCCGAGGGCTTGCGCGCCGTGCACCAGGCCCTCGAGGTCGCGGCGCAGGTCCTTGTCGTTGCCGGCCCGGTCGACGCTGTCCATGTCGAGTTCGACGTAGCTCGGGCGCAGGTGCTCCAGGTAGCGCTGGCTGTCGCCGTGCCTGCCGCAGTGGTGCAGGGCGAGCGCGCAGTCGAGCGGGGCGAGTTGCTTGCGCAGTCGCAAAAGGTCCACCAGATACGGTTCGACCGACTCTTCGGCGATCTCCAGCACGAGGGTGCGGCCGGGCACCTGGACCTCGGCGAGGTGCTGCCCGAGCCAGGCGGGAAAGTCCGCGTCGGTGATCGAGTTGCTCGACAGGCCGAGGAACAGGACGAGCTCGCCGTGCTTGCCGCCGGCGCCGGCGGCTGCCCGCAGGGCCGTGGCGATCAGCCAGCGGTCGATCTGGCGCATCACCCCGCGCGCCTCGGCGAGCGGCACGAGTTCACCGAGGTCGAGCGGGGCGCCGGCGGCATCCGGCGCGAACAGCCGCACCCGGTAGCGCTGCCGCGCGTCGCCGGCGAGCGAGGCGACCGGCTCGTAATGCGCTTCGAGGCGGCGTTCGACCATGGCCGCCCGCAGTTCGCGCAGCAGCGCGTCGCGGCGCGCGGCCGAATCGCGATCGGGGTTGATCGGCGCATACACCTGGACCTGGCCGGGGCCGAGCTGGCGGGCCTGCTCGCAGGCGCGATCGGCGAAAGCGATGATCTGCGTCGGGCTGTGCGCGGCATCGCCGAGCAGGCACACCCCGGCGCAGGCGCGCGTGGAGATCAGCCGCGACTCCACCGCCACCGAGCGCTCGCCGATGCTGCGACACAGGCGCTCGCCCAGTTCCAGCGCCGCCGCCCGGCCGGCGGCCGGCGTGTACACGGTGAAGGTGGCGTCGGCGAAGCGTGCGACCAGGTCGTCCGGGCCGAGCAGGCGCAGCACCGCTTCGGCCACCGCCCGCAGCAGCGTGTCGACCGCCTCCAGGCCGAGGCTCTGCGCGATGTTGCGGTATTCGGTGAGCAGCACGTAGAGCACCGCGCCGCCGGACTGGCCGCTGGTCAGCGCGTGCGTGCGCAGCCGCGTCAGGCGTTCGGTGAAGGAGTGGCGGTTGTAGAAGCCGGTGACCGGGTCGTGCTCGGCGACGTACTGCAGCCGGCTGCGCAGTTCGCTGTCCTCGTCGCTGCGCCGTAGCAGCAACTGCAGGCAGGGTTCCTCGTTCATCCGCGACGGCGTGGCGCACAGCCGGATGTCGACGTTGCCGCCGTCGGCGCGGTGCGCCCGCAGGTCGATCCACTCGGCCGCGGGGGCCTTGCCGGTGGCGTCGTGAGGAGGCTGGTCGACCTGGCGCAGGTAGGCCTTCAGCGCGTCGCGGTCGGCGCGATCGATCAGGTCGACCAGCGTGCAGCCGACCATGTTGTCGCCGTAGCCGAACAGTTCGCGGTAGGCGGGGTTGGCGTAGACGTGTGCGCCCTCGTGGATGTAGGCGACGGCGTCGCGCGCGCCTTCGAGCAGCGCCTGGGCGCGGGCCTCGCTCTCGCGGTACAGCCCCTCCCAGCGTCGCGCCTGGCGGCGCTGTTCGAGGCGGTTGAGCTCGAGGCGCGCGACCATCGGCAGCGAGGTCGGGATGCTCAGCGCGGCGATGCGGTCGGCGCCGGCGCCGAGCAGGCGCGCGGCGACGGCGCTTTCGAGGTTTTCGATCACCGCGATGATCGGGATGTCCTTGAACGCGCCGTCGACCGAATCACGCACGTCCTCGACCCGCGGCAGTCCTTCGCCCGGGCGCACCACGATCAGGTCGAGCGGCTGCTCGTCGATCAGGCGCTGCAGGTCGTCGAGGCGGTCGGCCTGCCAGTGCCGCACCAGGTAGCTGGCGCCGCGCAGCGGGCGCAGGATCGGCTGCACGTCGTGCCGCGGGTGGTCGACGATCAGCAGGCGGATGGCGGCGTCGATGAGCAAGCGGGCCTCCGGGGGCGGGATGGCGGGGCGTCAGCGCGCGACGACGGGGGTCTTGGCGGGCGCTCCGGCCACCTCGCGCACCAGCCGTGGCACCAGGTAGCCGGGCAGCTGCGCGCGCAGCGTATCCATGATAGCCAAGGCCCGCGCGTCGGCGACGGCGAAGTGCGCGGCGCCGCGCACCGCGTCGAGCTGGTGCAGGTAGTAGGGCAGCACGCCGGCGGCGAACAGGCGCTCGCTCAGCTCGGCGAGCACCGCGGCGTCATCGTTGACGCCGGCGAGCAGCACGCTCTGGTTCAGCAGCGTGATGCCGCGGCGGCGCAGCGGCGCGAGCGCCGCGGCGACCTCGGCGTCGAGCTCGTGCGGATGGTTGGCGTGCACCACCAGCACGGTCGCCAGGCGGGTGGCGTCGAGCACGGCGAGCAGGCCACCGTCGACGCGCGCCGGCAGCACCACCGGCTGGCGGCTGTGGATGCGCAGCCGCTGCAGGTGGGGGATGGCGTCGAGCGCCGCGAGCAGCGTCGCCAGGCGCCGGTCGGACAGCGCGAGCGGGTCGCCGCCGCTCAGGATCACCTCGCTGACCTCGGGGGTCGCGCGCAGGTAGTCGAGTGCCGCGTCCCAGGCGCCGCGGCCGGCGCTGGCGGCGCCGTACGGGAACTCGCGGCGGAAGCAGTAGCGGCAGTGCACGCCGCAGGCGCCGGTGGCGACGAGCAGCGCGCGGCCGCGGTACTTGTGCAGCACCCCCGGCACCGGCATCGCGGCGAGGTCGCCGACCGGATCGGCGACGTAGCCCGGCGCGGCGACGAGTTCCTCGGCGAGCGGCAGCACCTGGCGCAGCAGCGGGTCGTGCGCGTCGCCCTTGCGCATGCGGGCGACGAAGCCGCGCGGCACGCGCAGCGGGAACGCCGCCGCGGCACGGCGCGCGGCGGGCAGCCAGGCGGGGTCGAGGTCGAGCGCGTGCAGGAGCTCGGCGGGGTCGGTGTAGGCCGCGGCGAGTTCCACCTGCCAGCGCGGGGGTGCCTCACGCGGCGTCAGCGATGCGGCTATCATGTGCGGCCTTCGGCAGCGGCGGTTTCGATAGAGAAAGGCGGAAATATGGCCACGTACAGTACCAACGAGTTCAAGAGCGGCCTGAAGATCATGCTCGACGGCGATCCCTACGCGATCGTCGAGAACGAGTTCGTCAAGCCCGGCAAGGGTCAGGCATTCAACCGCGTGAAGGTCCGCAACCTCAAGACCGGACGCACCATCGAACGCACCTTCAAGTCGGGCGACACCGCCGAGGGCGCCGACGTGATGGACGTCGAGATGCAGTACCTCTACAACGACGGCGAGTTCTGGCACTTCATGGACCAGCAGAGCTTCGAGCAGATCAGCGCCGATGCCAACGCCGTCGGCGACAGCGGCAAATGGATGAAGGAGAACGACATCTGCCAGATCACGCTGTGGAACGGCGTGCCGCTGACGGTGAACCCGCCGAACTTCATCGTCGCCAAGATCGTCGAGACCGACCCCGGCCTGAAGGGCGACACCTCCGGCGGCGGCGGCAAGCCGGCGACGCTCGAGACCGGCGCGGTGGTGCGCGTGCCGCTGTTCGTGCAGACCGGCGAGGTCGTCAAGGTCGACACCCGTACCGGCGAGTACGTGTCGCGCGTCAAGGAGTGACCGACGCGTGCCGCCACAGGAGCCCGCGGGCCCCCGTGGCGTTTCCGGGAGCCCCCGCATGGCCATCGACACCGACGCCTGGCGCCCGAGCGCGCCGCTCGCGCACCTGCGCCTGCGCGCCGAACTGCTGAACCGCACGCGGGCCTTCTTCGCCGCCCGCGGGGTGCTCGAGGTCGACACCCCGGCGCTGTCCTGCGCCGGCGCCACCGATCCGCACCTGGCGAGCTTCGACACCGTCTACCACGGCCCCGGCCCGCGCCACGGCCAGCGGCTGTACCTGCACACTTCGCCGGAATTCCCGATGAAGCGCCTGCTCGCCGCCGGCAGCGGCTGCATCTGGCAGCTCGCCAAGGTGTTTCGCGACGGCGAGGCGGGGCGGCGGCACAACCCCGAGTTCAGCCTGCTCGAGTGGTACCGCGTCGGCTTCGACCATCGCCGCCTGATGGACGAGGTGGCCGAGCTGGTCACCGCGCTGCTCGCCGACCGCCGCGCGCTCGGTGAACCCGAACGCCTCAGCTATGCCGGCGCGTTCGTGCGCCACTGCGGCTTCGATCCGCATCGCGCCGGCGTGCGCACGCTGCGCGCGGTGTGTCGCGAGCGCGGCATCGAGCCGCCGCCCGGCATGCCCGAGGACGCGCGCGATCCCTGGCTCGACCTGCTGCTGACCCACCTGATCGAGCCCGAACTCGGTCGTGGTCGTCTGACCTTCGTCTACGATTATCCGGCGAGCCAGGCGGCGCTGGCGCGGCTGCGGCCCGGCGATCCGCCGCTGGGGGAGCGCTTCGAGCTGTACCTGGAAGGCGTCGAACTCGCCAACGGCTTCCACGAACTCGGCGACGCGGACGAACAACGCGCGCGCTTCGGGGCCGAGCGCGCGGCGCGCGCCGTCGCCGGGCTGGCCGACGTGCCGGCCGACGAGGCGCTGCTGCAGGCACTGGCCGCCGGCCTGCCGGCCTGCGCGGGGGTGGCGCTCGGTTTCGACCGCCTGCTGATGCTGGCCGCCGGGGCCGGCTCGCTAGCTGCGGTGATGAGCTTCCCGATCGACCGCGCCTGAGCACCGCTGCCGCCGCGCCGACGGCGGTCCGGGCCGCCCGGTGGGCGATCTTGTTTAACGAATTAAACATGGGTATGGTGAATCGATCGCGTTGGCAGTCGCCGGTGCCGCCCGTTGTGGTAACGATCGCCCCAGAATAGCGGCACGAATGCTGCTAGCGGAGGGGCGTGTTTGGCGTTCTGTTGCGCGGAGTGTTTAACCTTTTCAACACTAGATCGCCGCTCCGGATCACCGGCCAGCGGCTGCCCAGGAGCCTCCCGCCGATGACCCCGTTCGCGATTGCCGGCATCCAGATGCACATCGCCGCCCACAACAACATCGACGCCATCCGTCACCGGGTCGATTTGCTGATGCACCTGTATCCCTGGGTGCAGATGATCGTGCTGAGCGAACTCGCGCCGTTCGGTCCGCTGCTCGAACACGCCCAGGAACTGCCCGGCCCGGCCGAGGAGCCGTTCCAGGCGCTCGCGCGCAAGCACCGCGTGTGGATGTGTACCGGCTCGATGTTCGAACGCTGCGAGGGGGCGATCTACAACACCTCCTCGGTGATCAACCCCGACGGCGAGGTGGTCGGGCGCCACCGCAAGGTGTTCCCGTTCTTTCCGTTCGAATCCGGCGTCACCCCGGGCGAAGACTTCCTGCTCTTCGACGTGCCCGACGTCGGCCGCTTCGCGGTGCTGATCTGCTTCGACATGTGGTTCCCCGAGACCACGCGCACCGTCACCGCGATGGGCGCCGAGGTGATCCTGCACCCGGTGCTCACCCATACCATCGACCGCGACGTCGAACTGTCGATGGCGCAGGCCAATGCGGCGATGTTCCAGTGCTACGTGTTCGACATCAACGGCCTCGGCGCCGGCGGCAACGGCCAGTCCTGCGTCGTCGACCCGAGCGGGCGCTACCTGCACAAGTCGCTGACCAACGAGGAGTTCATCCCGATCGAGATCGACCTCGACGTGGTCCGCCGGCAGCGCGAGACCGGCATGCGTGGGCTCGGCCAGACGCTGAAGAGCTTCCGCGACCGGCGCGTCGACCTCACCGTCTACGATCGCAACCGCTGGAACCACCCCTACCTCGACACCCTCGGCAAGCTGGTCAAGCCCTGCCAGGGCTCGGTCGCCGCCGCCGGCACGCCGGGACTCAGGAACAAGGGCGAGGCGTGAGGTGGGCGGGCACGGCGCGGGGGGGCGGTCGGTGGGTTCGGCCGACGACGTGTACCTGACGTTCCGGGCCATCGCCGAGGACCAGCCCGGTCCCAAGTTGCGGGCGCAGTTCGAGCGCTGCTGGCCGTCGTACCGTGAATGGTTCCTGCGCGAGGGCGAGGCGGTGCGTCCCTCGTACGCCGTCTGCCTGCGCATGCTGCGCACCCACATGCCCGAGCTGGTGCCGGTGTACGAACGGCTGATCGGGGCCGTCGACGGCGACGACCAGATGGCGCGCTTCCTGTCGCTGTACAGCCCGACGCCCTTCCTCGCCGCCTGCTCGCAGGCGATGTGGACGCGCGGCGCGCGCCCGGCGCTGCTGCGCAACTACGACTACCGTTCGCACCTGCTCGACGGCGTGATCCTCAAGACCCGCTACACCGGCACGCGCGTGATCGCGATGGCCGACTGCAGCTGGGGCGCGCTCGACGGCATCAACGAGCACGGGCTCGCGGTGTCGCTGGCCTTCGGCGGCCGGCGGCCGGTGGGGCCGGGCTTTGGTATCGCGCTGATCGTCCGCTACCTGCTCGAGACCTGTACCACCACGCGCGAGGCCGCCGCCGTGCTCAGGCGCGTGCCGGTGCAGATGGCCTACAACGTCGCCGTGCTCGACCGCGAGGCGCGTCACCTGACCGCCTTCATCGCGCCCGACCGCGAGCCGGTGGTCACCGCCGCGCAGGTCTCGACCAACCGCCAGGGGGCGATCGACTGGCCCGAGCATGCGCGCATCTGGGCCACCGTCGAACGCGAGCAGGCGCTGGTGCACTGCGTCGCCGACGGCCAGGGATCGCTCGACCAGCTCACCCGTGCCTTCCTGATGCCGCCGGTGTACCGCGCCACGCACGCCGGCGGCTGGGGCACGCTGTACACCTCGCGCTACCTGCCGCGCGAGGGTGCGATGGAATGCCTGTGGCCGGACCGTTCCTGGCGGCTCGGCTTCGACGACTTCGTCGAGGGCGAGCAGCACGTGCGCTACGTCGTGCGCGCGGCCGCACACCCGGCGGGCCCTGCATGAATCATCCTAGCTGGCCGTGGCTGCACCGCCTGCTCAGCGCGGTGCGGCGACTGTTCCGACCACAACAGCCACCCGGAGGACCCATGAATACCGCCGCGCGCCCGTCGCTGAACGGGCTGTCCGAGATCTTCTCGTTCTTCCGTACCAACACGACGCCGATCTACTTCGTCTCGCCGGTGCCCTTCAGCCTGCTCGGCATCGACCGCTGGGTGAAGAACATCGAGTTCATCAACTACTTCGACTCCTTCGACCGGCACCACCCGCGCTGCTTCGTGCCGCACCTGTCGGGCTGGCGCGACTTCATGTCGATGGAGGAGGTCGGCAACTTCCTGCTCGGCCACAAGGAGGTCGTCGACCACATCAAGGCGACCGGCCCCGGCAAGGTCATGCTGGTGATGTTCGACGAGGAGAGCGAGCAGCTGGTGCGCGAACTCGGCTGCGAGATGGCGCTGCCCCCCGACGTGCTGCGCCGGCGCATCGACTCGAAGATCGAGACCACCCGGCTCGGCAACGAGGCCGGCGTCGCCAGCGCCCCCAACACCATGGGCCGCGCGAAGACCTACGCCGAGCTGCTCACGCTCGCGCAGGGCGCGAACCTCGGTACCGACCTGGTGGTGCAGACCCCCTACGGCGACTCCGGCCGCACCACGTTCTTCGTCAAGAGCGAGGCCGACTGGGAGAAGTACGCCGACAAGATGGAGGACGAGGAACTCAAGGTCATGCGCTACATCCGGCACATGCCCGGCACCCTCGAGGCCTGCGCCACCCGCCACGGCACCCTGGTCGGGCCGATGATGATGGACATCACCGGCTTCGAGGAGCTCACGCCGTACAAGGGTGGCTGGTGCGGCAACGACGTCTTCCCCGGCGCGCTGCCGCCGGAGCGCCGCGACAAGGTGCGCAAGATGGCGCAGGCGCTCGGCGACCGGCTGTGGAAGGAAGGCTACAAGGGTGTGTTCTGCGTCGACTTCCTGATCGACACCGACACCGGCGAGGTCTACCTCGGTGAGCTCAACCCGCGCATCAGCGGCGCCTCCCCGCCGACCAACCTGATCACCTCGATGTACGGCGGCGTGCCGCTGTTCCTGTTCCACCTGCTCGAGTTCATGGACGTCGACTACACCATCGACCTCGATGCGGTGCAGGCGCGCTGGGTCGAGTTCGACACCTGGAGCCAGCTGGTGCTGAAGCAGAGCGAGGACAAGGTCGAGCTGATCACCCGTGCGCCGGCCTCGGGCATCTGGAAGCTGAACCCCGATGGCAGCATCCGCTTCGACCGCTTCGCCACCGACTTCACCGAGGTGGTCGGCGAGGACGAAGGCTTCTACATGCGCGTCTACGGCGCCGCCGAGTACCGCTACAAGGGCGCCGACATGGGCATCCTGTTCACCCGCGGGCGCATGCAGACCGACGACCGCGAACTGACCGAGCGCGCGAAGATCTGGGCCAGGGGCATCCTCGCGCAGTTCGAGGGCGTGCCGCCGGCGCCGCACGTGCCGGTGGTCCCGCCCGACCCGTTCGAGGGCAAGATGTTCTGATGTTCCCGGCCCCCGCCCCGTGCGGGGGTCGTGCTTTTCGGGGGGAGCGGCACGGGCGCCGTGTGCAGGATATTGAACACCTCGCGCCAGCGGCTGCAGCGCCCGGGCGGGAGGCTGTGAAAAGACCAGGCGGCCTTGCGGCCGCCTGGTCGGGGAGGGTAGGGGCCTGGCCGCTACCCGTGCTCAGGCGCTCACGACCGGGATCTTGCCGATCTTCGCCTGCCATTCCCGCGGCCCGCTCTGGTGCACCGAGCTGCCCCTGGAATCGACTGCGACCATCACCGGCATGTCCTGCACCTCGAACTCGTAGATCGCTTCCATGCCGATGTCCTCGAAGGCGAGCACCTTCGACTTGCGGATCGCCTTGGAGACGAGGTAGGCCGCGCCGCCGACGGCGATCAGCGACACCGCCTTGTTGTCGCGGATCGCCTCAATCGCCACCGGGCCGCGCTCGGCCTTGCCGATCATGCCGAGCAGGCCGGTGGCTTCGAGCATCTGCCGGGTGAACTTGTCCATGCGCGTGGCGGTGGTCGGGCCGGCCGGGCCGACGATCTCGTCACGCACCGGGTCGACCGGGCCGACGTAGTAGATGAAGCGGTTGTTGAAGTCGACCGGCAGCGCCTCGCCGCGGTTCAGCATGTCGACCATGCGCTTGTGCGCGGCATCGCGCCCGGTCAGCAGCTTGCCGGACAGCAGCAGCACCTCGCCCGGCTGCCAGGCCTGCACGTCCTCGCGGGTGATGCTGTCGAGGTCGACGCGCCGGCCCTTGCTGGCGTCGTAGGTGATCTGCGGCCAGTCGTCGAGCGAGGGCGGGGTCAGCACCGCCGGGCCGCTGCCGTCGAGGTGGAAGTGGGCGTGGCGGGTGGCGGCGCAGTTCGGGATCATCGCCACCGGCAGGTTGGCGGCGTGGGTCGGGTAGTCGAGCACCTTGACGTCGAGCACGGTGGTGAGGCCGCCCAGCCCCTGCGCGCCGATGCCGAGCGCGTTGACCTTCTCGTAGAGTTCGAGGCGCAGTTCCTCGGCGCGGTTCGACGGGCCGCGCGCGATCAGCTCCTGGATGTCGACCGGCGCCATGATCGCTTCCTTGGCGAGCAGCATGGCCTTCTCCGGCGTGCCGCCGATGCCGATGCCGAGGATGCCCGGCGGGCACCAGCCGGCGCCCATCGTCGGCACGGTCTTCAGCACCCAGTCGACCAGGCTGTCGGAGGGATTCAGCATCGCGAACTTCGACTTCGCCTCGGAGCCGCCGCCCTTGGCCGCGCAGATCACCTCGACGTGGTGGCCGGGGACGATCTCGTAGTGCACCACCGCCGGGGTGTTGTCCTTGGAGTTCTGGCGCTTGCCGGCGGGGTCGAGCAGCACCGAGGCGCGCAGCTTGTTGTCGGGGTCGAGGTAGGCGCGGCGCACACCCTCGTTGACCATCTCCTGCAGGCTCAGCGTGGCGTCCCAGCGGACGTCCATGCCGACCTTGAGGAACACCACGGCGATGCCGGTGTCCTGGCAGATCGGCCGGTGCCCCTCGGCGCACATGCGGCTGTTGATCAGGATCTGTGCGATGGCGTCCTTCGCCGCCGGGCTTTCCTCGCGCTCGTAGGCCGCCGCCAGCGCCTTGATGTAGTCGACCGGGTGGTAGTAGCTGATGTACTGGAAGGCGTCGGCGACCGACTGGATGAAGTCTTCTTGGCGGATCGTGGTCATCGTGCGTGGGCTCCGGGCGAGGTGGCCGTGGCTGGCGGGAAAGCCGCGGAATAGTAACAGGAAGCCGCCGGCAGCGGCCGCCCGGGCGGTAGCCGTCCTGTAGTGGGCTACGCATGGACTACAAAGCCCGGCGTGCGTCGCGCGGGCGAACTTATACTGACGATCGGCGGTCCCGTGCGGGCCGCCCAGGGTGGCAGCGCGACGCGGGCGATGCTTCGGACCCCGCCCGGCCCCAGGGGCCGGCACTCGCAACAGAAATGCCCACCAACACGAACAGAGCCGAGGAAGCATCGATGTCCGATGACATGAAGAGCGACGATCTGAAGAGCATGGCCCTGCATTACCACCGCACCCCGGTGCCGGGAAAGATCGAGGTGGCACCGACCAAGCCGCTGGCCACGCAGCGCGACCTGGCGCTGGCGTATTCGCCGGGGGTGGCATACGCGTGCGAGGCGATCGTCGAGGACCCGAACGAGGCGGCGACGGTGACCGCACGCGGCAACCTGGTGGCGGTGATCACCAACGGCACCGCGGTGCTCGGCCTCGGCGCGATCGGCCCGCTCGCCGGCAAGCCGGTGATGGAAGGCAAGGGCGTGCTGTTCAAGAAGTTCGCCGGCATCAACGTGTTCGACATCGAGATCGACGAGCGCGATCCGGAGAAGCTGGTCGAGATCATCGCCAGTCTCGAACCGACCTTCGGCGGCATCAACCTCGAGGACATCAAGGCGCCGGAGTGCTTCTACGTCGAGCAGCAACTGCGCAGCCGGATGAAGATCCCGGTGTTCCACGACGACCAGCACGGCACCGCGATCATCACCGCGGCGGCGGTGCTGAACGGCCTGCGCCTGGTCGGCAAGCGCATCGGGGAGGTGCAGCTGGTGTGCTCGGGCGCCGGCGCGGCGGCGATCGCCTGCCTGGACCTGCTGGTCGCGCTCGGCCTCGACCGCGCCAACACGCTGGTGTGTGACTCCAAGGGCGTGATCTTCGCCGGGCGCGACGAGAAGATGGACGCCTCCAAGGCGCGCTACGCCCGCAGCACCGACGCACGCACGCTCGCCGATGCGATCGTCGGCGCCGACATCTTCCTCGGCGTGTCCGGGCCCGGCGTGCTGACCCAGGACATGGTGAAGACCATGGGGCCGCAGCCGTTGATCCTGGCGCTCGCCAACCCGACGCCGGAGATCCTGCCGGAACTGGCCAAGGCGGTGCGCCCCGACGCGATCATCGCCACCGGGCGTTCGGACTATCCGAACCAGGTCAACAACGTGCTCTGCTTTCCGTACATCTTCCGCGGCGCGCTCGACGTCGGCGCGACGGTGATCAACGAGGAGATGAAGCTCGCCTGCGTGCGGGCGCTCGCCGACCTGACGATGCAGGAGCCGACCGAGGAGGTGATGGCGGCCTACAGCGACCAGACGCTGAGCTTCGGCCCCGAGTACCTGATCCCCAAGCCCTTCGATCCGCGGCTGATCCTGGAGATGCCGATCGCGGTCGCCCGCGCCGCGATGGCCTCGGGCGTGGCCACGCGCCCGATCGAGGACTTCACCGCCTACCGCGAGGAGCTGTCGCGCTTCGTGATCCGCTCCGGCATGGTCATGAAGCCGGTGTTCGAGCGCGCCAAGGCCGACCCCAAACGCGTGGTCTACGCCGAAGGCGAGGACGACCGCGTGCTGCGCGCGGTGCAGGTGGTGGTCGACGACGGCCTGGCCAGGCCGCTGCTGATCGGGCGCCCCGAGCGCATCGCCGAACGCATCAAGGCGCTCGGCCTGCACGTGCGCCCGGGCGAGGACGTCGAGGTCGTCGACATGCGCGACCACCCGTACTACGAGGCCTGCTGGAAGGAATACCACCGCCTGCGCGAGCGCCGCGGCATGACGATGGAGAACGCGCGCATCCGCGTGCGCACCCGCGGCACCGTGCTCGGTGCGCTGATGGTGCGCCTGGGGCTGGCCGACACGATGATCTGCGGCACGGTGGGGCGCTTCCGCCGCCACTACGAGCACATCGTCGACGTCATCGGCCAGCGCAACAGCGTGCAGCAGCCGGCGGCGATGAGCCTGCTGCTGACGCCCAAGGGACCGCTGTTCCTCGCCGACACCCACATCAACATCGAACCGAGCGCGGAGGAGATCGCGCAGATCACGGCGCTGGCGGCCGAGGAGGTGCGCCGCTTCGGCATCACGCCGAAGGTGGCGCTCTTGTCGCACTCCAACTTCGGCTCCGACGAGACCGCCTCGTCGCGCAAGATGGCGCGCGCGTTCGAACTGCTGAAGGACATGGCGCCCGAACTCGAGGTCGAAGGCGAGATGCAGGGCGACACGGCGCTGTCCGAGCCGCTGCGCAACCGCCTGTTCCCGAACTCGACGCTCAGCGGTTCGGCCAACCTGCTGATCCTGCCGACGCTCGATGCCGCCAACATCGCCTACAACCTGGTGAAGATGGTCACCGACGCGGTGGCGATCGGCCCGATGCTGATGGGCGTGGCCAAGCCGGTGCACGTGTTGACCACCGCCGCCACGGTGCGGCGCATCGTCAACATGAGCGCGCTGGCGGCGGTCGATGCGCAGGTGTTCGCCGCGCAGGAGCCCGATCCGAGCATCTGAGTGCGCTTCCCCGCACCGGTGTAGCCCCCGGCGAGGGCGACCGCGAGGTCGCCCTCGCGCTTTTGTCCGCCGTGCCGATACAGGAGTGGATGTCGTGGAGCTCAAATGGCTGGAGGATTTTCTCAGCCTGGCCGAAACCCGCAGTTTCTCGCGCTCGGCCGAGGTGCGTTACGTCACGCAGTCGACCTTCAGCCGGCGCATCAAGGCGCTGGAGCTGTGGATCGGCGTGCCGCTGGTCGATCGCAGTTCCTACCCGACCACGCTGACCCCGGCCGGCGCGGCCTTCCGCGACACCGCCGAGGAAGCCTTGCGCGTGCTCTACGAGATGCGCGACGAGCTGCGCGGCAAGCAGCGCACCAATCGCGACGCGGTGACCTTCTACGCGCTGCACGCGCTGACGGTGACCTTCTTCCCGAAGTGGCTGAGCGCCTGCGTGGCCCGCATCGGGCGCTTCGATTCGCGCCTGGTGCCCGACAACCCCCACAACTGCGTGCGTGCGCTGTTCGAGGGCAGCGCCGACTTCGTGCTGAGCTACGCGCACCCGTCGATCCCGCTGCTGCTCGACCCCGGGCGCTACCCCTCGGTGCACCTGGCGAGCGAGCGTTTCTTCGCGATCAGCGCACCGGATGCACGCGGCGAACCGCGCTACCGGCTGCCGGGCTCGCGCCGCGCGCCGCTGCCGTACCTGGCGTACTCGCCGAACACCTTCCTCGGCCAGGCGGTCGAGTTCATCGTCGGCCAGCAGGCCGAGCCGCCGCACCTGCGCTGCTGCTTCGAGAACCCGATGGCCGACGCGCTGAAGGCGATGGCGGTCGAGGGGCACGGCATCGCCTGGATGCCGGAGAACCTGATCGCCGAGGAACTGCAGCAGGGGCTGCTGGTGCCCGCCGGCGACGCCGGCTTCGCCACCGGGCTCGACGTGCGCCTGTACCGCGCCCTCGGTGGCGAGCGCAGCATCGTCGACACCATCTGGTCGAACCTCGGCTGATCCCGCCGCGGCGTACAACCGTAACTTTATGCATGACATGCATGGGCGCATCCGTGCTCCGCATGCTATGCACGCGACGCATGGGGCCGCGCTGATTTCTCATTGGACCGCGCAGCGCTGTAACTCGAATATGCACGCACCCGCCGGATCGCCCTCGCAGCCGCGAACAAGGGAAATCGCCGGGCCCATGCCACTGCATCTTTCGAGGAACAGACGAGAAATGACGAACGCCCCCGAAAATTTCCGCGTCGAATACGATCTGCTCGGCGAACGCCAGATTCCGAACAGCGCGTATTACGGCGTACAGACCCTGCGTGCGCAGGAGAACTTCCGCATCACCGACATCACCCTCGCGCATTTCCCGAATTTCATCCGCGCGCTGGCGATGGTGAAGAAGGCGGCGGCGATCGCCAACCAGAAGCTCGGCCAGCTTTCCCCGGAACTGAGTGCGGCGATCTGCGTGGCGTGCGATGAGATCATCGCGGGGCGCTTGCACGACGAGTTCGTCGTCGACATGATCCAGGGCGGGGCGGGCACCTCGACCAACATGAACGCCAACGAGGTGATCGCCAATCGCGGGCTGGAACTGCTCGGCCACCGCAAGGGCGAATACCAGTACCTGCACCCGAACAACCACGTCAATCTGTCGCAGTCGACCAATGACGTCTACCCCACGGCGATCCGCCTCGGCCTGCTGCTGAGCTACAACGATCTGGTGCAGGCGATGGAAACCCTGTGCGGCGATCTGCGGTGCAAGGCGGGCGAGTTCGGCGGCGTCATCAAGATGGGCCGCACCCAGTTGCAGGACGCGGTGCCGATGACGCTGGGGCAGGAGTTCGGCGCCTTCGCGACCACGGTCGGCGAGGACATCGACCGCATCCGCGAGATGGTCAAGCTGTTCCGCGAAATCAACATGGGCGCGACCGCGATCGGCACCGGCATCAACACCGATCCCGATTACGCGCCGCTGGTGGTCGCGGAGCTGTCGCAGATCGCCGGCGTGCCGCTGGTGCTGGCCGACAACCTGGTCGAGGCGACCTCCGACACCGGCGCCTTCGTCATGTTCTCCGGCACGCTGAAGCGCGTCGCGGTGAAGATCTCCAAGATCTGCAACGACCTGCGCCTGCTCGCCAGCGGCCCGCGCGCCGGCTTCGGCGAGATCAACCTGCCGCCGATGCAGCCGGGTTCGTCGATCATGCCGGGCAAGGTCAACCCGGTGATCCCCGAGGTGGTGAACCAGGTCGCCTACCAGGTGATCGGCAACGACCTGGTGGTGACCTTCGCCGCCGAGGCCGGGCAGCTGCAGCTCAACGTGATGGAGCCGGTGATCGCCTTCAACATCCTGCAGTCGATGCGGATGATGACGCGTGCGATGGACGTGCTGGCCGAGCGCTGCGTGCGCGGCATCACCGCCAACGAGGCGCGCTGTCGCGAACTGGTCGAGAACAGCATCGGCATCATCACCGCGCTGAACCCCTACATCGGCTACGAGAACTCCACGCGCATCGCCAAGCAGGCGCTGGAGACCGGCCGGCGTGTCGCCGACCTGGTGCTCGAACAGGGCCTGCTGAGCCCCGAGCAGCTCGCCGACATCCTCAAGCCCGAGCACATGACGCAGCCGCGTCGCGTCGCCGGCTAAGTCCCCAGCACTCCAAGCGTTTCACCCCCGACCCGGCGCGACCCGCGCGCGCCGGTAGGGTCTGTTCGTGCCCGTTTCGCCCAAATAAAGAGTCCTGAGAGGAGAACCGACCATGTTGCGCAAGACCCCGATCGCCCTGCTGATCGCCGCCACGCTGTGCACCGGCGCCGCCTTCGCCGGCACCGCCCAGCCCGCGATCAAGGTGCTCGCCACCGGCGGCACCATCGCCGGCACCGGCGAGTCCGCCGGCAGCGGTGCCTACACCTCGGCGCGCCTGCCGATCGACGCGCTGCTCGACGCCGTGCCCGAGGCGAAGAAGCTCGCCCGCCTCAGCGGCGAGCAGGTGGTGCAGCTCGGCAGCCAGGCGATGACCCCCGAGGTGTGGCTGAAGATCGCCCGGCGCGCCAACGAGCTGCTGGCCTCGCCCGAGGTCGACGGCCTGGTGATCACGCACGGCACCGACACGCTGGAAGAGACCGCGTACTTCCTGAACCTCACGCTGCGCAGCGACAAGCCGGTGGTGCTGGTCGGCGCGATGCGCCCGTCGACGGCGATCAGCGCCGACGGCCCGGCGAACCTCTACGAGGCGATCACCCTGGCGGCGTCGCCGCAGGCCGCGGGCAAGGGCGTGCTGGTGGCGATGAACGATCAGGTGCTCGACGCCCGCGGCGTGACCAAGACCAGCACCACCAGCGTCGCCACCTTCCGCTCGCCCAACGAAGGGCCGCTCGGCAGCGTCGCCAACGGCAAGGTGGAGCTGATGCGCACGGTGCTGCGCACCCACACCCGCACGAGCACCTTCGACGTCGCCAAGCTCGACAGCCTGCCGCGGGTCGAGATCGTCTACGGCTACGCCGGCGACAACAGCGCGCAGATCGACGCCGCGGTGAAGAGCGGCGCGGCGGGCATCGTCTTCGCCGGCGTCGGTAACGGCAACTTCAATCCGGCCGTGGAGAAGGCCCTGGCCGAGGCGCGCCAGAAGGGGGTCGCCGTGGTCCGCAGCAGCCGCGCCGGCAGCGGGCGAGTGACGCTGGACGGCGAGGTCGATGACGCCAAGTACGGCTTCGTCGTCGCCGACGATCTCAATCCGCAGAAGGCGCGTGTGCTGCTGATGCTCGCGCTGACGCAGACCCAGGATCCGCAGGCGCTCCAGAAGCTGTTCTTCACGTACTGAGCCGCTGCCCGCCCGCCGTCCGTTGCCGGGGCGGCGGGCCCCGTTTCCAGAGGAGAAGACGAACCATGCGATCCAACAAACTGACGAGCTACATCCTCGTCGCGATGGTGCTCGGCGTGATCACCGGCCAGGCCGTGCGCGAACTGGTGCCCGATCCGGAATGGGTGAAGAGCTTCGCTGCCAACATCTCGCTGCTGACCGAGATCTTCCTGCGCCTGATCAAGATGATCATCGCGCCGCTGGTGTTCACCA
This sequence comes from Plasticicumulans lactativorans, assembly GCF_004341245.1. Classification (GTDB taxonomy): domain Bacteria; phylum Pseudomonadota; class Gammaproteobacteria; order Competibacterales; family Competibacteraceae; genus Plasticicumulans_A; species Plasticicumulans_A lactativorans. The sequence goes on from NZ_SLWY01000010.1 coordinate 170,718, forward strand.
CGCTGGTGGTCGGCATCGCCAAGATGGACGACATCGGCACCGTCGGCCGCATCGGCGCGAAGACCCTGCTGTGGTTCGTCGGCGCCTCGGCGGTGTCGATCACCCTCGGCATGCTGCTGGTCAACCTGTTCCAGCCCGGCGTGGCCTCCGGCCTCACGCTGCCCGATGCGGGCGCGGTGACCGGCCTGCAGAAGAGCGCGCTGTCGCTGAAGGAATTCGTCGCGCACCTGGTGCCGAAGAGCGTCATCGAGGCGATGGCGACCAACGAGATCCTGCAGATCGTCGTGTTCGCGGTGTTCTTCGGCCTCGCCGCGGCGGCGCTGGGGCAGCGTACCCGCGCGCTGATCGCCGACCTCGACATGCTCGCGCACATCATGCTGAAGGTGACGACCTTCGTGATGAACTTCTCGCCGATCGCGGTGTTCGCGGCGATGGCGGCGATCGTCGCCCGCCAGGGGCTCGGCGTGCTGGCCACCTACGGCAAGTTCATCGGTGAGTTCTACATCGGCATCGCGCTGCTGCTGATCCTGCTGGTGGCCGCCGCGAGCCTCGTGCTCGGCCGCCGCGTCCTGCGCCTGGTGAAGTACCTGCGCGAGCCGACGCTGCTCGCCTTCAGCACCGCGAGCAGCGAGGCCGCCTTCCCGAAGACCCTGGAGCAGCTCGAGCGCTTCGGCTGCAGCAACAAGGTCGCGAGCTTCGTGCTGCCGATGGGCTACTCGTTCAACCTCGACGGCTCGATGATGTTCTGCGCCTTCGCCTCGATGTTCGTCGCCCAGGTCTATGGCGTCGACATGAGCATCGGTTCGCAGGTGGCACTGGCGCTGACGCTGATGATCACCAGCAAGGGCATCGCCGGCGTGCCGCGCGCCTCGCTGGTGGTGGTGGCGGCGACGCTGCCCTCGGTGGGCATCCCCGAAGCGGGCCTGCTGCTGCTGATCGGCATCGACCAGTTCTTCGACATGGGGCGCACCGCGGTCAACGTCATCGGCAATGGCATCGCCACCGCGGTGGTGTCGAAGTGGGAAGGTGACCTGCAGCCGCATGCGCACGCCGAACCCGCGGCGCCGGCCAAGCCCGGTGCGGGCGCCGGCGAGGCGCCGGTGGCCGAACCCGCCGTCTCCTGAGATCCACGCCCGACGAGGCCCCGCGACGCCCGGCACGGATGCCGGTGCGCCGCGGGGCGTACTGCTGCCGCGATGTGGTAGCGACATCCACGATGGCGCACGGACGGGACGCGTCATTGCGTTGGTCGAAACCACGAGCGGACCGTTAACATAGCCCGCCATCCACCTGACCGCCGGGAGCGTACGCGGTCGGGCGGAGCCATCCGCACGCACGAGAATTCGAGGGAGCCCCTAGATGTCCGACGATCTGAAGAGCATGGCCCTGCATTACCACCGCACCCCGGTGCCGGGAAAGATCGAGGTGGCGCCGACCAAACCGCTGGCCACGCAGCGCGACCTGGCGCTGGCGTACTCGCCGGGGGTGGCGTACGCGTGCGAGGCGATCGTCGAGGACCCGAACGAGGCGGCGACGGTGACCGCACGCGGCAACCTGGTGGCGGTGATCACCAACGGCACCGCGGTGCTCGGCCTCGGCGCGATCGGCCCGCTCGCCGCCAAGCCGGTGATGGAAGGCAAGGGCGTGCTGTTCAAGAAGTTCGCCGGCATCAACGTGTTCGACATCGAGATCGACGAGCGCGACCCCGATGCGCTGATCGACACCATCGCCCGGCTCGAACCGACCTTCGGCGGCATCAACCTCGAGGACATCAAGGCGCCGGAGTGCTTCTACATCGAGGAGCAGTTGCGCAGCCGGATGAAGATCCCGGTGTTCCACGACGACCAGCACGGCACCGCGATCGTCGTCGGCTCCGCGGTGTTCAACGCCCTGCGCCTGGTCGGCAAGGACATGCAGAAGGTCAAGCTGGTGTGCTCGGGCGCCGGTGCGGCGGCGCTGGCCTGCCTCGAACTGCTGGTGTCGCTCGGCATCCCGCGCGGCAACATCTGGGTCAGCGACATCGAGGGCGTGGTCTACCAGGGACGCACCACGCTGATGGACGAGCGCAAGGCGCGCTTCGCCCAGGAGACCTCGGCGCGCAAGCTCGCCGAGATCGTCGCCGGCGCCGACATCTTCCTCGGCCTGTCGGCGCCGGGGGTGCTGTCGGGCGAGATGGTCGCCACGATGGCGGCGCAGCCGCTGATCTTCGCGCTGGCCAATCCGACCCCCGAGATCCTGCCCGAGATCGCCAAGGCCGCGCGCCCCGACGCGATCATCGCCACCGGGCGCTCGGACTACCCGAACCAGGTCAACAACGTCCTGGTGTTCCCGTACATCTTCCGCGGCGCGCTCGACGTCGGCGCGACCACCATCAACGAGGAGATGAAGCTCGCCTGCGTGCGGGCGATCGCCGACCTCGCCACGCAGCAACCGACCGAGGAAGTGATGGCGGTCTATGCCGGCCAGGACCTGTCGTTCGGCCCCGAGTACCTGATCCCCAAGCCCTTCGACCCGCGGCTGATCATCGACCTGCCGATCGCGGTCGCCCGCGCGGCGATGGATTCCGGCGTGGCGGCGCGGCCGATCGCCGACTTCGCCGCCTACCGCGAGGAGCTGTCGCGTTACGTCTACCGCTCCGGCATGGTCATGAAGCCGGTGTTCGATCGCGCCCGCACCGAACCCAAGCGCGTGGTGTTCTCCGACGCCGAGGACGACCGCGTGCTGCGTGCGGTGCAGGTGGTGGTGGCCGACGGCCTCGCCCGGCCGATCCTGCTCGGCCGCCGCGAGCGCGTCGAGGCACGCATCCGCGCGCTCGAGCTGAACCTCGTGCTCGGCGAGAACGTCGAGCTCATCGACGTCCGCGACCATCCCTACTTCGACGAGTGCCTGCGCGAATACCACCGCCTGCTGTGCCGCCAGGGCATGACGCTCGACAACGCGCGCATGCGCGTGCGCACCCGCAACACCGTGCTCGGCGCGCTGCTGGTGCGCCTCGACCATGCCGACGCGATGATCTGCGGCACGGTCGGCCGCTACCGGCGCAACCTCGAGCACGTGCTCGACGTGATCGGCCTGCGCCCCGGCGTCAAGAACGCCGCGGCGATGAACATGCTGCTGACGCCGAAGGGGCCGCTGTTCCTCTGCGACACGCACGTCAACTACGACCCCTCGTCGGAGGACATCGCGCACATGACGGTGATGGCCGCCGAGGCGGTGCGCCGCTTCGGCATCACGCCGAAGGTGGCGCTCTTGTCGCACTCCAACTTCGGCTCGGACGATTCGCCGACCGCCCGCAAGATGGCGACGGCGCTGCAGCTCGTCCATGACCTGGCGCCCGGGCTGGAGGTGGAGGGTGAGATGCAGGGCGACACGGCGCTGTCGGAGGTGCTGCGCTCGCGGCTGTTCCCCGATTCGCAGTTGAGCGGCTCGGCCAACCTGCTGATCCTGCCGAACCTCGATGCCGCGAACATTGCCTACAACCTGATCAAGATGGTCTCGGATGCCGTCGCCGTCGGCCCGATGCTGCTCGGCGTGAACCAGCCGGTGCACGTGCTGACCAATGCCTCCACGGTGCGGCGCATCGTCAACATGAGTGCGATCGCGGCGGTCGACGCGCAGCTGCTGGAGGTCGTGCAGGGCGCCTGAGTCCGCGTACCGCGGGGTGAAAAGAAAGGGCGACCCGCGGGTCGCCCTTGTTTTTTGCCACGCGGCCGTCAGCCCGAGTGCAGCAGTGCCTGTTCGATCTCGGCGAAGGTGGTGGGACGGTCGGCCGGGTGGATGTCGAGCCCCAGTTGCTTGCCGATCTGTGCGAGCGAGAAGATGCCGCGGATCGCCTCCTTGCCGGTGGTGTCGTCGAAGTCGAGCACCAGCGCGTGCTGGCGTCCGGAGTCGCGCAGCGTGGCGATGATGTCGCCGACGCGGGCGCGCAGCACGTCCTCCAGCGGCAGCACCTCGAGCTTCGGATACAGCGTCATGATGTCGCGCACCAGCAGCTCCTCGAACTTGCCGCCGGTCTTTTCGAGGATGCGCATCGGCTTCTCGCCCTGGATGTCGCGGCTGGTGATCAGGCCGCGCACGGTGCCGTCGGGGTCGACGACCAGGAGCATGCGCACGCCGCCCTTGACCATCCGTTCGAGCGCCATGCTGAGCGGCGTGGTCAGCGACACCATGATCGCCGCGACCTGACGCAGGTCGGTCATCACGTCGATCGCGGGATCCTCCTGGCGCACCCGCTCGGGCAGGGCCTGGTGGGGGCGGAAGTAGGTGACGCCGACATCGAGCTTACGGAATGTAAGCGTGTTGAACTTGCCATGCTCCATAGGGGCCTCCGGGATGATTGAGACGCGGACCGTCCATAGGCATAGACCTCGGCGATCACCTTGTAAATCCGTGGCTGTCGCGTGATCAGCGCGGCCCGTGCGGGCCCCGCAGGATGTTGTCGGACCAGCGCAGCACCGCGCGCACCCGCGGCGTCAGCAGTTCCCAGGCTTCGTCGCGGCGCACCCAGCGGTACTCGCTGTGCTCGGGGCGCCCCAGCTCGGGGCTCACCGGGAGTTCGACGTGGGTGCAGCCGGTGCAGGCGATGTAGTAGCGCGCCACCTTGGCACCGTGGTTGTAGGGCGGGGTCTCGCGGAACACCTCGCCCCAGCGGAAGTCGAGCTCGGTGATCGTGGTCTCCTCGCGCACCTCGCGGATCGCGGCGGCGAGCGGCGTCTCGCCGGGTTCGCACATGCCCTTGGGGAAGTCCCAGTAGTTGAAGGCGCGCAGCAGCAGGTAGCGCCAGCTCTTGCGTTCGGGGCGGTGCAGCAGGATCACGCCGCAGGACAGGATGCGCACGCCGCTGCCCGCGGCCGGGAGGGTGTCCCTCAGTGCGCTCAGCCTCGACATGGTCGGGCCCTGCTCAGCCGGCCGCGTGGTACGGCCGCGAGAGTTCATGTACGGCATCGATCATCACCCTGGCATGTTCGGGGTCGACCTGCGGGTGGATGCCGTGGCCGAGGTTGAAGACGTGCCCCGGGCCGCGGCCGAAGCTCGCCAGCACCCGCCCGACCTCCTCGCGGATGCGCTCCGGCGGCGCATAGAGCACGCAGGGGTCGAGGTTGCCCTGTAGGGCGACGCGCTCACCGACGCGCGCGCGCGCCGCGCCGAGCTCGGTGGTCCAGTCCAGGCCGAGCGCGTCGCAGCCGCTGTCGGCCATCGCTTCGAGCCACTGGCCGCCGCCCTTGGTGAACAGGATCACCGGCACGCGCCGGCCTTCGGCCGTGCGGGTCAGCCCTTCGACGATGCGCGCCATGTAGGCGAGCGAGAACTCGCGGTAGGGGGTCGGGGCGAGCAGCCCGCCCCAGGTGTCGAACACCATCACCGCCTGCGCGCCGGCCGCGATCTGCGCGTTCAGGTAGGCGGTGACCGCGCGCGCGGTGACGTCGAGCAGGGCGTGCAGCAGTTCCGGGCGGCTGTAGAGCAGGCCCTTGATCAGCGCGAACTCCTTGCTGGAGCCGCCCTCGACCATGTAGGTGGCGAGGGTCCAGGGGCTGCCGGCGAAGCCGATCAGCGGTACGCGGCCGTCGAGCTCGCGGCGGATCAGGCGCACCGCGTCGACGACGTAGCGCAGCTCGCGCTCGGGGTCGGGGACCGCGAGGCGGCGCACGTCGGCCTCGCTGCGCACCGGGCGCGCGAAGCGCGGCCCCTCGCCCTCGGCGAAGGACAGGCCCAGGCCCATCGCGTCGGGCACCGTGAGGATGTCGGAGAACAGGATCGCCGCGTCGAGCGCGAAGCGGGCCAGCGGCTGCAGGGTCACCTCGCAGGCCAGTTCCGGCGTGGTGCACAGGGTCATGAAGCTGCCGGCGCGGGCGCGGGTGCTGCGGTACTCGGGGAGGTAGCGACCGGCCTGGCGCATCATCCAGACCGGGGTGAGGTCGACCGGCTCGCGCAGCAGGGCGCGCAGGAAGCGGTCGTTCTGGAGCGGTTGCATCACGGGTTGCTCGACGAGGGTGCACGCACGGTGCGACCGCGCAAGTGTGGCCGCCGTGTCACAGACCTGCAACTCGGCGGCGCGGCTGCCGGTGCCCGAAAACGGAAAAAGCCGGCGGCCGCCGGCTTTTTCATGGTGCACGCGGGGACGCGCGCGCGTCAGACCTCGAGGAAATCGAGGATGCCGCGCGCCGCCTCGCGCCCTTCGAACACCGCGGTGACGACCAGGTCGGAGCCGCGCACCATGTCGCCGCCGGCGAACACCTTCGGGTTCGCGGTCTGGAACTGGGCGTGGGAGCCGGCGGGACGCACCTGCACGCGCCCGCGCTCGTCGGTGCCGACGCCGAACTCGGCGAACCAGGGCTGCGGATCGGGGCGGAAGCCGAAGGCGATCAGCACGCGGTCGGCGGGGATGATCTCCTCCGAGCCGGGCACCACCTCGGGGGAGCGGCGGCCGCGCGCATCCGGGGCGCCGAGGCGGGTGGTGACGACCTTGACGCCCTCGACCTTCTCGTTGCCGACGATCTCCACCGGCTGGCGGTTCCACAGGAAGCGCACGCCTTCCTCCTTGGCGTTGGCGACCTCACGCTTCGACCCCGGCATGTTGGCCTCGTCGCGGCGGTAGGCGCAGGTGACGCTCGCCGCGCCCTGGCGGATCGAGGTGCGGTTGCAGTCCATCGCGGTGTCGCCGCCGCCGAGCACCACCACGCGACGGCCGTTCATGTCGATGAAGTCGGCGGGGCTCTTCTCGTAGCCGAGCAGGCGGTTGATGTTGGAGATCAGGAAGGGCAGGGCGTCGTACACCCCGGGGAGGTCCTCGCCCGGGAAGCCGCCCTTCATGTAGGTGTAGGTGCCCATGCCGAGGAACACGGCATCGAACTCGTCGACGAGCGTCTGGAAGGCGAGGTCACGGCCGACCTCGACGCCGAGGCGGAATTCGACGCCCATGCCTTCGAGCACCTCGCGGCGGCGCTGCACCACGTCCTTCTCGAGCTTGAACGGCGGGATGCCGAAGGTCAGCAGGCCGCCGATCTGCGGGTGGCGGTCGAACACCACCGCCTTGACGCCGTTGCGGGCGAGCACGTCGGCACAGCCCAGGCCGGCGGGGCCGGCACCGATCACCGCCACGCGCTTGCCGGTGGGCTTGACCTGCGACAGGTCGGGCCGCCAGCCCGCGGCGAGCGCGGTGTCGGTGATGTACTTCTCGACCGAGCCGATGGTGACCGCGCCGAAGCCGTCGTTCAGCGTGCACGCGCCCTCGCACAGGCGGTCCTGCGGACAGACGCGGCCGCAGATCTCGGGCAGGGAGTTGGTCTTGTGCGAGAGCTCGGCCGCCTCGAACAGGTTGCCCTCGTTGACGAGCTGCAGCCAGTTCGGGATGTAGTTGTGCACCGGGCACTTCCACTCGCAGTACGGATTGCCGCAGTGCAGGCAGCGCCCCGACTGCGCGGCCGCGGCCGCGGGTTCGAACTGGCCGTAGATCTCCTTGAACTGGGAGCGGCGGATCTCGGCCGGCACCTTGGCGGGGTCGATGCGGCCGACGTCGAGGAACAGCAGGGGCTTGGCTTTGGACATGGCTATCCGCTTTCCGGTGTAGGCAGTAATCGGGCGGCTGCCGGGGCGGCGCGCGGCCGCCCCGGCGTGGTGCGGGCAGCGGCTCAGGCCGCGCGCCGCAGGGTGTCGATCAGGCCGTTGAGGTCGGCCGCCTTGGGCTTGATCAGCCAGAACTTGCCGACGTAGTGGCGGAAGTCGTCGAGGATCGCCTGGCCCCACGGGCTGCCGGTCTCGGCCACGAACTCCTCGATCATCGAGCGCAGGTAGTTGCGCTGCGGCTCCATCGCCTCGGTCGAGATGCGGTGGATGTCGATCAGCTCGTGGTTGTAGCGGTCGACGAAGTTGTTGTCCTCGTCGAGCACGCAGGCGAAGCCGCCGGTCATGCCGGCACCGAAGTTGACGCCGGTGCGCCCGAGCACCACCACCACGCCGCCCGTCATGTACTCGCAGCCGTGGTCGCCGACGCCTTCCACCACCGCGAACGCCCCCGAGTTGCGCACCGCGAAGCGCTCGCCGGCCTGGCCGGCGGCGAACAGCTTGCCGCCGGTCGCGCCGTACAGGCAGGTGTTGCCGATGATGGTGGCGTGCTGGCTCGCGTAGCTGGCGCTGCGCGGCGGATAGATCACCAGCTTGCCGCCGGCCATGCCTTTGCCGACGTAGTCGTTGGCGTCGCCTTCGAGCACCAGGTTGAGGCCGGCGGCGTTCCACACGCCGAAGCTCTGCCCGGCGGTGCCGGTCAGCCTGAGCGTGATCGGCGTGTCGGCCATGCCGTAGTCGCCATGGCGCTTGGCGATCTCGCCGGACAGCCGCGCACCGATCGAGCGGTTGGTGTTGTTCAGCACGTAGGCGAACTCGCCGCCGGCCTTCTTCTCGATCGCCGGCAGCGTGTCGCGCACCATCTGCTCGGCCAGCTCGCCCTTGTCATAGGGCGCGTTGTGCGGTTCGACGCAGAAGCGCGCGACCTCGGCGGGCACCCCCGCGTCGGACAGCACCGGCGACAGGTCGAGCCGGCCGTGCTTGGGGTGCGTGCCGGCGATGGCTTCGAGCAGGTCGGTGCGGCCGATCAGGTCGGTGAAGCGGGCCACGCCGAGCGCCGCCATCAGCTCGCGCACCTCCATCGCGATGAACCTGAAGTAGTTCATCACCTTCTCGACGGTGCCCTTGTAGTGGTTCAGGCGCAGCACGTTGTTCTGCGTCGCCACGCCGGTCGCGCAGTTGTTGAGGTGGCAGATGCGCAGGTACTTGCAGCCCATCGCGATCATCGGCCCGGTGCCGAAGCCGAAGCTCTCGGCGCCGAGGATCGCCGCCTTGACCACGTCGAGCCCGGTCTTGAGGCCGCCGTCGGTCTGCAGCCGGACCTTGTCGCGCAGGTTGTTGCGGCGCAGCGTCTGGTGCGTCTCGGTCAGCCCGAGTTCCCACGGTGAGCCCGCGTACTTCACCGAGCTCAGCGGGCTCGCGCCGGTGCCGCCGTCGTAGCCGGCGATGGTGATCAGGTCGGCGTAGGCCTTGGCGACGCCGGCGGCGATGGTGCCGACGCCCGCTTCGGCCACCAGCTTCACCGACACCAGCGCCTGCGGGTTGACCTGCTTCAGGTCGAAGATCAGCTGCGCGAGGTCCTCGATCGAGTAGATGTCGTGGTGCGGCGGCGGCGAGATCAGCGCCACGCCGGGGCGCGAGAAGCGCAGCCGGGCGATGGTGTCGTCGACCTTGTCGCCGGGGAGCTGGCCGCCCTCGCCGGGCTTGGCGCCCTGGGCGATCTTGATCTGCAGCACCTCGGCGTTGACCAGGTAGGCCGGGGTGACGCCGAAGCGCCCCGAGGCGACCTGCTTGATCTTCGACATCCGGATGGTGCCGTAGCGCGCCGGGTCCTCGCCGCCCTCGCCGGAGTTCGAGCGTCCGCCCAGGCGGTTCATCGCCTCGGCGAGGGTTTCGTGCGCCTCGGGCGAGAGCGCGCCCAGCGACATGCCGGCGGAGTCGAAGCGCGGCATGATCGACTCGATCGGCTCGACCATTTCCAGCGGCACCGGCGTGCAGGCTTCGGTGCGCAGGCGCAGCAGGTCGCGGAACATCGCCGGCGGGCGCTCGTTGACCGTCGCCGAGTAGTGCTGCCAGCGCTTGAAGTCGCCGCTGTTGACGGCGGCCTGCAGCTCCTGGACCACGTCGGGGTTGTAGGCGTGGTACTCGCCGCCGTGGATGTACTTGAGCAGGCCGCCCTGTTCGAGCGCCACGCGCGGCAGCCAGGCCTTCTGCGCGAGCGTGCGCTGGTCGGCCTCGAGGTCGGCGAAGTTCGCCCCCTGGATGCGGCTCGGCGTGTGCGTGAAGCACAGCTCCACGACCTCGTCGTGCAGGCCGACGATCTCGAACAACTGCGCGCCGCGGTAGCTGTTGATGGTGCTGATGCCCATCTTCGAGATGATCTTGAACAGGCCCTTGTTGATGCCCTTGCGGTAGTTCTCGGCGAGCTTCGCGGTGTCCCTGGTCTCGATCTCGCCGCTGCGCACCAGGTCTTGGATCACCTCGTTGGCGAGGTAGGGGTAGATCAGCGACGCGCCGAAGCCGATCAGCACGGCGAACTGGTGCGGGTCGCGCGCGGTCGCGGTCTCCACCACCAGGTTGCAGCGACAGCGCAGGCCCTCGCGGGTCAGTCGCTGATGGATCGCGCCGACGGCGAGCAGCGCGTGTGCGGGCAGCTTGCCGCGGGCGATCGCGCGGTCGGACAGCACCAGCATCACGCGCCCGGCGTTCACCGCGGCGACCGCCTCGTCGGTGAAGCGCTGCACCGCCGCCGCCAGCCCTTCCTCGGCCGGATAATTGAGGTCGATCAGGTGGTTGGTGTAGCGGCCGCCGAGGCTCATCAGGGCCCGGAACTTGCCCTCCGAGAGGACCGGGCCGCTGACGACGAGGCGTTCCGACAGGCCCTCGTCCTCGACGAACATGTTGCCCTCGGCGCCGAGGCAGCCTTCGAGCGACATCACGATCGCCTCGCGCAGCGGGTCGATCGGCGGGTTGGTGACCTGCGCGAACTGCTGGCGGAAGTAGTCGTAGACCGAGCGCTCCTGGGTGGACAGGACCGCGAACGGGGTATCGTCGCCCATCGAGCCGACCGCCTCCTGGCCACCCTCGGCCAGGATGCGCAGCAGCTGGTCGCGTTCCTCGAAGGTCACCTGGAAGAGCTTCTGGTAGACCTCGAGTTCTTCGGGCTCGAACGGGTCGGCGCAGGCCTTGTCGACCTTGAACACGCTCTTCAGGTAGTGCGTGTTCTTCGCCAGCCACTTGCGGTACGGCTGGCGGGTCTTCAGCAGGTTGTCGATGTCCGCCGGCGTCAGGATCTGGCCGGTCACGGTGTCGATCGCCAGCATCTCGCCGGGCTTGACGCGTCCCTTGGCGACGACGTCCTCGGGCGCGTAGTCGTACACGCCGATCTCGGAGGCGATGGTGAAATGCCGGTCGCGGGTCTGCACCCAGCGCGCCGGGCGCAGGCCGTTGCGGTCGAGCGTGCACGCGGCGTAGCGGCCGTCGGTGAGCACGATGCCGGCGGGGCCGTCCCACGGCTCCATGTGCATCGAGTTGTACTCGTAGAACGCGCGCAGGTCGGCGTCGAGGTGTTCGACGTTCTGCCAGGCCGGCGGCACCAGCAGGCGCATCGCGCGGAACACGTCCATGCCGCCGGCGAGCAGCACTTCGAGCATGTTGTCGAGCGAGCTGGAGTCGGAGCCGGTCATGTTGACCATCGGCCGCAGGTCCTGCATGTCGAACAGCGGCGAATGGAAGGTGTAACCGCGTGTCAGCGCCCAGTTGCGGTTGCCGCGGATGGTGTTGATCTCGCCGTTGTGGGCGAGGAAGCGGAACGGCTGCGCCAGGCGCCACTGCGGCGTGGTGTTGGTCGAGAAGCGCTGGTGGAACACGCAGATCGACGCTTCGAGCCTGGGGTCGCGCAGGTCGGGGTAGAACACCGGCAGCGCGGCCGGCATCACCAGGCCCTTGTAGCCCAGCGTCTGGCTCGACAGCGTGACGACGTAGAAGGCCGGATCGCTGTCCATCAGTTCGCGCGACGCGCGGCGGCGCGCCAGCAGCAGGTGGCGCTCGAACTCGTCGACGCCCATGCCGTCCGGCGCGTTGACGAACACCTGCTCGAAGCGCGGCAGGGTCTTCAGCGCCTCCTCGCCGCAGCACGTGGTGTCGATCGGCACCTCGCGCCAGCCGGCGGTGGCGAGGCCCTCGCGGGCGATCTCGGCTTCGAGCTGGGCGCGGGCCGATGCCGCCAGCGCGGCGTCGGGGTTCAGGAAGATCAGGCCGGCGGCGAAGCTGGCGGCGAGTTCGAACCCGGCCTCCGCGGCGACCGCGCGCAGGAAGCCCTCCGGCGCCTTCATCAGCAGCCCGCAGCCGTCACCCGACTTGCCGTCGGCGGCGACCGCGCCGCGGTGGGTGAGGCGTGCCAGGGCGTTGATGGACGTCTGGACGAGCCAGTGGCTGGCCTTGTCGTCCATGTGCGCGATCAAGCCGAATCCGCAGTTGTCGTGCTCGAAATCGGGCCGGTAGAGGCCCTGGTCAGTCATCGCTTGCATCGTCGCTCCGCCGAGTAGAGAGCCGCCAAGGGGAACGGCACGTCAATGTGGCCGTTCGGACACGTCCGGGGGTGGTCGCGGGGTGGCGTGAGCGGCATGGGACCGTTCCGGAAGGTCCTTGCGCGCATCGCCCGCCGATCGACCGCGCGGCCGCGCAGTATAACGCTGCACTGCCGCAACGTAAACGCATGCTGACACGAAGGTATTGACTTTCTGAAGGTTTTCGGGGTTGTGCACCCGCTCAGTGCGCGCGCTTCGCGCGCAGCGCCCTGCCGCTGCGCACCCACGCACCGGCACTGCGCACGTCATCGGGCAGCTGTGTCAGCGCGGACTCGGCGCGGGTCCGGTCGGGGTACGGGCCGAGCGCCAGCACCTGCCACATGCGGCCCTGGCTTTCAAGCTGCAGATACAAGGGGTTGCGCAGGTTCGCGCGGGCCGCGAAGGCGCGCAGCGTCTGCGTCGTGCCGGCGGCGGCGATCTGCACGACGTATTCGTCGTCGCGCAGTTCCGTCGCGCGCCCGTTGGCGGGGCGCTGCGGCGATGGCACGGCGGCGGCGTCGCTGCGTGAAGGGGGGGCGGCTCCCCGTTGCGGTGCAGGCCGCGCCGCGGTGCGCGGGGGCGGGGCGGTCGGCGCTGTCACGGCAGGAAGTCGCGGCGCATGCGGCGTCGCCACGACGTCCGTGCGCGCTGCCGGTGCAGCGGCAGCGACGTCGGTTGCCCGGAGGACCTCGACGGGCGTGGCGGGCGCCGCCGCACTGCCCGGTTCGACGGGGGCCGCGGCGACGGGTGGTGCCGGCGCAGCGGCCGGTTCCGCCGGCAGCGCCGGCAGCGCCGGCGGGGCGGTGGCGGTCGCCGGCGAATCCGGGGCATCCGGCGCTGCGGGTTCGGTGGCGGTCGCCGGCGTCGCGGCCGTCGTGTCGTGCGTGCTCGCGGGCTCCGGCGGTGCTGCCGGCTCCGGCGGAGCGATCGATGCGACGAGCGGCGTCGCCGCGGCTTGCGGGGCCACGTCCGCGGGGGCGGGGGACGGCGTTGGCGTGGCCGCCAACGGCGGCGGCGATTCCGCCGCGGGCACCGGCGCCGGCGGCAGGGCCGGGGCGTCGCCAGCGTGGGGGCGTTCCCACCAGAGCAGCGCCCCGACCCCGACGGCGGCGGTGATGCCGAGCGCGGCCAGCCAGACCGGTGCAAGGGCCGGCGCACGGCGCGCGCCGTGCGCCTCGGTCAGTCGCTCCAGCGCGCCGGGGTTGCCGCCGGCGCACTGCACCAGCGTCGCGGCGGCGGCACCGAGGCGTGCCGTGGTGGCCGGCCCGAAGCGCCAGCCGAGGTAGGCGCGGCTTTCCTCGGGGCTCAGCGCCGGCATGCTCACCGTGTAGATGCGCTGGCGCGTCAGGCCGGCGCCGGCGCTTTCGAGCAGGCTTTCCAGGTCACCGCTGCCGGCGAGCACCAGGCTCAGCAGGCCCGAGCGGCGCTGGTCGGCGGACAGGCCGAGGCGGATCAGCAGGGCGAGGTCGGTGGCATTGAGGCGCTCGACGTCGTCGATCAGCGCGACCGGAACCTCGTGCTGCGCGTGCAGGGTGGCGAGGTGCTGGATCAGCGTGCGCCGGGTCTCGGCCGGGTCCGCGCCGTTGGCGAGCCCGAAGGCGGCGGCGAGCGCGGCGAGCACGCCGGATTCGCTGCCGGCCAGGCACACGGTCGGGTGCCGTGGAGCGTCCTGCAGCTCGCGGGCGAGCTGGCGCAGCAACTGCGACTTGCCGCTGCCCGGCGCGCCCCGGATCGCACCGATGAACGCGCCGACGCCGGCCAGTTGCACCAGCATCGCGCGCGCGTGGGCGAGCGCCGGGGTGTCGAAGTATTCGTCGTGCCCGGCGGCGTGCAGCGGCGGCGGCCCGGCGCCGTCCGCGAGCGCGTGGGCCCTAGTGGCAGAAGGCATCGAGCGTGGCGCGCAGTGCGGCCGACGGCACGTCGCGCCTCACCACGCCGTGGCCCAGGCCCTGCAGCAGGATCAGCGTCAGTTGGCCGTCGCGGGTCTTCTTGTCGACCGCCATCAGCCCCAGGAAATCCTCGGCGCTCAGGCTCGCGGGTGCCGTCACCGGCAGTTGCGCGCGCGAGAACAGGCGCCGCACGCGCTCGACCGCGGCGGCGTCGAGCCAGCCGAGGCGGGCCGAGAGGTCGAGCGCCATGCAGGTGCCGGCGGCGACCGCCTCGCCGTGCAACCAGACGCCGTAGCCGGTGCCGGTCTCGATGGCGTGGCCGAAGGTATGGCCGAGGTTGAGCAGGGCGCGCTCGCCGCTCTCGCGTTCGTCACGCCCGACGATCTCGGCCTTGCAGCGGCACGAGCGCGCGATGGCCTCGGTGAGCGCGGCACCGTCGCGTGCGAGCAGCGCTTCGAGGTTCGCTTCGAGCCAGTCGAGGAAGGGCAGGTCGCGGATCAGGCCGTACTTGATCACCTCGGCGAGCCCGGCGGCGAACTCGCGGTCGGGCAGGGTGACGAGGGTGCGGGTGTCGATGACCACGGCGCGCGGCTGGTGGAAGGCGCCGATCATGTTCTTGCCCAGCGGGTGGTTGACGCCGGTCTTGCCGCCGACCGAGGAGTCGACCTGCGCGAGCAGCGTGGTCGGCAACTGCACGAAGTCCACGCCGCGCTGGTAGCACGCCGCGGCGAAGCCGGTCATGTCGCCGACCACGCCTCCGCCCAGGGCCAGCAGCGTGCAGTGGCGGTCGAAGCGTGCCCGCAGCAGGGCGTCGAACACGTTGCCGAGCGTGTCGAGCGTCTTGAACGACTCGCCGTCCGGCAGCACCACCGTCTCGACCCGGCGGTCGTCGAAGGCGCTGCAGACGGTTTCGAGGTACAGCGGAGCGACCGTAGTGTTGCTGACCACCATCACCTGTCGTCCGGGGACCGCGGCGCGCCAGACGTCCGGCCGGCCGAGCAGGCCCGGACCGATGTGGATGGGGTAGCTGCGGTCACCGAGATCGACGGTCAGGGTCTGCATGAACGGTTCACGGGGCAGGGGCGGAATGCGCCATGGTGGGTGATGCGTGCCGGGGTCGCAAGCACCGGGGCCGCACGCCGCGCGTCGCTACAGCGAGGCGAGATGGGTGCCGATCATCGCGGCCACGCGCCGGCCGAGCAGGCCGTCGGTGTTGACGGTGAGGTCGGCGATCTCCCGGTACAGCGGCGCCCGGATGCGCAGCAGCTCCTCGAGGCGCCCGCGCGGGTCGGCGGTGCGCAGCAGCGGACGGTTCTCGTCGCGGGCGGTGCGCCGCAGCTGTTCGTCGACCGAGGTCTCCAGGTACACGACCAGCCCGCGGCCGGCGAGGGCGCGGCGGTTGTCGGGGTCGAGGATGGCACCGCCGCCGGTCGCCAGCACCACGCCGTCGCGGCGGGTGAGCTCGTCGATCATCGCCTTCTCGCGGGCGCGGAAACCCGCTTCGCCCTCGAGCTCGAATATCAGCGGGATGCTCGCACCGGTGCGAGTTTCGATCTCGCGGTCACTGTCGAGGAAGGTCTTGGCCAGGGTCTGGGCGAGCAGGCGGCCGACCGTGGTCTTGCCGGCGCCCATCGGGCCGATCAGGAAGATGTTCTGGTGTGCGCTCAGCATCGTAGGGGGCACCGCCCCTGCCGCGGTGCGGCAGGGGCGTTGGGGCTCAGCGGACCACGACATTGCCGTCGACGATCTGCGGCGTGACGAAGATCAGCAGTTCGAGCTTCTGGTTCTGGTTCTGGTTGTTGCGGAACAGCCGGCCGATCATCGGGAGATCGCCGAGGAAGGGTACCTTGCTGACGTTCTCGCGGGTGATCTGCTCGAACACGCCGCCGAGCACGACGGTCTCGCCGTTGCGCACCAGCACCTGGGTGATGACCTCGCGCTTGTCGAGAACCGGCTGGCCGAGCACGCGCTGTCCGGAGTCCTCGTTCTTGGTCACCTTGAGGTCCATGATCACGTTGCGGTCGGGGGTGATCTGCGGCACGACCGTAAGTTCGAGCAACGCGTCCTTGAATGAAACGGTGGGGGGGTTGTTGGCCGAGCCCGCCGTCGTATAGGGAATTTCACGGCCCTGCATGATCGACGCCTTCATGCGGTCGGCGGTGAGCACCCGCGGGTTCGACAGCACCTCGCCGCGGCCCTCGGCCTGCATCGCCGAGAGTTCGAGATCGATCAGGTAGTTGCGGCCGAGGATCGCGAACGCCAGCGACCCGGCCGGCGAAGCCACGGGCAGGTTGACGCCGAGGCGTTCGGCCAGGCTCAGGGCACTGCCATTGCCGACGATCGCGCCGTCATCGGCGAGGCGCGCCGCATTGCCGTCGGCGTTGCCACCGACCACGGCACCCGACTGCGGGCCGCCGATGCCGAGCGCGCCGCCGAAGCGCACGCCGAGCTCCTTGCTGAAGTCGTCGTTGGCGATGACGATGCGCGAGTCGATCATCACCTGGCGCACCGGGATGTCGACCTTCGACACCAGCGCGCGCACGTCGGCGACGCGCTCGGCGACATCCTGGATCAGCAGCGTGTTGGTGCGCTCGTCCACCGACAGCACGCCCCGGTCCGACAGCATCGACGTGTTGGTGTTGTCGTTGCCGGTGTTGCGCTGCTGGCCCTCCACGCTGTTGCCGTTGATCAGCTTGGCGAGCTCGGCGGCCTTGGCGTAGTTGACCTGGATGAGCTCGGAGCGCAGCGGCGCGAGCCCGAGCGACTGCTTGCGCGCCTCGAGCTCCAGGCGCTCGCGCTCGGCGACCTCCGCGGTGGGGGCGATGTAGATGACGTTGCCGGTCTGGCGCTGGGTGAGGCCCTTGGTCTGGGCGATGATGTCGAGGGCCTGGTCCCACGGCACGTTCTTCAGGCGCAGCGTGATGCGCCCGGTCACCGTGTCGCTCACCACCACGTTGAGGCCGGTGAAGTCGGCGATGATCTGCAGCACCGCGCGCACTTCGATGTCCTGGAAGTTCAGCGACAGCAACTGTCCGCGGTAGGCCTTCTCGCGGGTCTCGCCGACCGTCTGCCCGGCCTTGGCCTGCTGCGCCGGGCGCACCTCGATCGTGTAGGCGCCTTCGCTCTGGTAGCCGACCATCTCGTAGCGGCCGTTGGTGCGGATCGACAACTGCGCGTTGCGGCCGCGGTTGACGGCGTCGATGCCGAATACCGGGGTGCCGAAGTCGCTGACGTCGAGGCGGCGCTGCTGGCCCGGGCCGAGGCGGGCATTGGCGAATTCCGCGACGATGCGATCGCCTTCCTCGCGCACGTCCACCGAGGTCGACGGGTCCGACAGGTTCACGATGATCAGCCCCTGGCCATCGCCGCCGCGGCGGAAGTCGACGCGATTGAGGACGCGCGCACCGCCCGCGGCCGCGGCCGCGGCGCGCGTCGGCGCCGCGGAGCCTGCGCTCGGGGCGGGTTCCGGCGCCGCCGTGGCGCTCGCGGTGGTCGCTTCGAGGGTGACCAGCACCGTGTTGCCCTCGGCCTTCACGCTGTAGGGCACCATGCGCGACAGGTTGATCATCGCGCGGGTGCGGCCGCTGCCTTCGAGGATGCTGACGCGTTCGGCGACGCCCGAGCCGATGTCCTGCCGGCGGCTCTGCATTCCGCTGCGGGTCTCGGGGAAATCGACGACGATGCGTGCCGGTTCGGTCACCGAGAAGTGCGTCGGCGTCACCGGGGCGGAGAGCTGGAAGCGCAGCTGCACGCGGTTGCCGGGCAGCGTCCCCACGTCGACCGCCTCGAGCGTCCCCTCGGCGAAGGCGCGGCCGGTGGCGCACAGCAGCAGCAGGCCGAGCAGCCACGCGCCGGAGCGCGCGAGCGCGGCGAGGATCGGGGCGCGTGGCCGGCGGACGAGCGCGCGGGCGGGCATGAAGGTCGCGATCATCGTCGTTCGTCCTCTCACTGAGTCTGCAGACTCAGGGCATTGCGGCGCTCGGCCCAGCCCCCTTGTCCGTCGGGCACGATTTCCAGCAGCTCGACGCGATCGTCGAGCACCGCCGTGACCTTGCCGTAGTCCGCCCCGATGTGGTTGCCGGGGGCGACCGGCTGCACGGAGCCGTCCGGCGCCAGGATCAGGGCCCAGCGGCCCTCGCGTTCGATGGTACCGACCATCTTCAGCGAGCTGAGCGTGTACTTTTCGAGCTCCTCGCGCGGGCGATCGAGATCGGGGCGGATACCGTTGTCGATCTTGGGCGCCACCGGCGTGCGGACGAAGGCGGCGACCTCGAACGGCGACTTCAGGTCCTGCGCCGCGTACGTCAACGGATGATAGACCGGCGGCTCGGGCAGCGGCGGCAAGGGCTTGCCCGGCGCCGAGGCCTTGGTGTTGGCGACGAACTCGCGCAGGTCGCTGACGTCGGGTTCGCTGCAGCCGCCCAGGGCCAGGCAGCCGGCGAGCGCGGCGAGGGTCATCCGCGCCCGCGTCATTGGATGGCCTCCTCGGTGCCGCTCTCGTCCAGGTAGCGATAGGCCTGCAGGGTCGCCTCGATGGTGAGCGGCTCGGCGACGTCGCGGTTGACGTCGTTGATCTTCTGCGCGGTGAGGGTGGCGTTCTCCAGCGTCACGATGCGCGGCAGCGCCGACACCGCGCTGATGAAGGCGGCGAACTGGTGGTAGCTCGCGGTGGCCTTGAGTGCAATCGGGCGTACCGCGTAGAAGTCGCGCGGGATCTCGTCGAGCGGCTTGAACTGCTGGAACACCAGGCCGTTGGTGCGGCCGAGGTCGGAGACGTCTTCGAGCAGCTTCGGCATCTGGGTGCGCGTCGGCAGCTGCCGCAGCAGCCCGGCGAGCATGGTTTCGAGCTGGCGCAGCTGGGCGCGGTAGGCGTCGATGTTGGCCACCACCCTCTGCTTGGTGACGAACTCCTCGCGCAGCGCGGTTTCCTTCGCGCGGACCTCATCGAGTTCGAGCAGGCGGTCGCTGGTGTCCACGTAATAGCCGATGCCGACCACGGCAGCGAAGATGAGCAGCATCAGCACCGCCCTGGCCGGCCACGGCCACTCGCCGCCGCGGTTCAGGTCGAGTTCGAGATTGCGCAGTTCCTCGAGGTTCATGGCGTCTTCTTCTGCGGTGTGGGCGCCGGCTTGGCGGGCGCCAGCTCGCGGCGCTCGACTGTCAGCTCGAAGGCGCTGACGCGCGTGGCACCGACGTCGCGGTTGTCGATCAGGCGCAGCTGCGGTTCCTTGAAACTGGGGGACTGCGCGAGCGCGCGCATGAACTCCGAGATGACGTAGTTCGATTGCGCCGTGCCGCTGATGCTGAGCGCCGTTCCGGTGGTCTTGACGCTGCTGAGGTAGAGCGTTTCGGGCGACACCCGCGCGAGCTGGTCGAAGGCCTTGACCATCAGCGGCCGGCTCGACTGCAGCCCGGCGATGACGTCGAAGCGGGCGGTGAGGCGTGCCTTGGTCTTGTCGAGTTCGCGCATTTCGTTGGCGATGGCGTTGAGGCGCGCGATCTCGCTCTTCAGGAACTCGTTGCGGGCCTCCTGCGCGCCGATGGCGGCACCGATCACCACGTGCACCATGACCACGGCGAGCGCACCGGCCACCGCGGCGCCGGTCAGCGCGGCGACGAAATCGCGCTGCCGGCGGGCACGCCGCTCCTCGCGCCAGGGCAGCAGGTTGATGCGCGTCATCTCAGTCGAAGCTCCTCAGGGCGAGCCCGCAGGCCACGGCGAACATCGCGGCGTTCGTCTGCACGTCGCGCGAACGCAGCCGCGGCGCCACCAGCATCGCCTCGAACGGGTTGCCGACCACCGTCGGGATCTGCAGCGTCGCCCCGACCGCCCGGCTCAGGCCGGGCACCAGCGCACCGCCGCCGATCAGCACCACGTGCTCGACGTTCGAGTGGTGGCTCGACGAGAAGAAGAACTGCAGCATCTGGCCGATCTGCTCGGCGAGCAGGTTGCGGTAGCGCGTCACCACCTCGGCCGAGAAGCTGTCGCCGAGACGGCCCGAGCGCTTCATCAGCTCCGCTTCCGGCCGGCCGACGCCGAGGTTCTCGGCCAGCGCCGCGGTCAGCAGGTCGCCACCGAAGGCCTGCTCGCGCGTGTACACCACGCGCCCGGCCTGCAGCACGTACAGCGAGGAATACGTCGCCCCGACGTCGAGCACCGCGAAGCGTGCATCCTGGCCGTACTGGGGCAGTTTCGAGGCGAGCAGCGGGAACACGTTCTCGATCGCGTAGCTCTCGACGTCGATGACCTCCGCCTTGAGCCCGGCCTCGCGCAGGGCGTCCTGGCGCAGGTCGACGTTCTCGCGCCGCGTGGCCACCAGCATCAGTTCCTGCAGCGCGGCGTCGGAGCGCGAGCGGCCGAGCATCTCGAAGTCGAGGTAGACCTCGTCGATCGGAAACGGGATGTACTGGCCGGCTTCGACGTTCAGCGTGGTTTCGAGGCGCGATTCGTCGAGTTCGGCCGGCAGCGACACGACGCGCGTGATCACGCTGGTCGTCGGCACCGCGATCACCGCCTGTGCCAGGCCGCTGTGCATGTCCCTGACGGCCTTGCGGATCGCCGCGCCGACGACCTGGGCGTCGCTGGGGTTGCGATTCTCGATCGCGCCTTCCGGAATGGGTTCGACCGCGAAGCCTTCGAGCTGGTAGCGCTGCCCCGCCCGGCTGAGTTCGATGAGCTTGACCGATGTCGTGCTCAGATCGATTCCCAGATAGCGGCTTTTCTTATTGAATAAGGACAAGCTTGAGATCCTTTCCGGGCGTGCGCGCCGGCGAGAATACCCCAGAAGATTTTCGGCGTGCCAGATGGCGTCATCGGCTGCGGGCAAGATTAGAACGTGCGCGCCCGATACGCCGGAGCCAGCGCGCGGGCCGCGGAGAAGACCGCAACAACGGGGGCATCATGGCAGCACATCAGCGCGAAGAGGCGCGAACCCGCACCCTGCTGGCGCAGGCCTGCGCCCGCATCATGGCCGAGGAGGGGGTCAAGGATTTCCGCGTCGCCAAGCGCAAGGCGGCGCAGCGGCTCGGCATCAGCAGCCGCCAGGTGCTGCCCTCGAACAGCGAGATCGAACTCGCCATCATCGAGTACCAGCGCCTGTTCCGTGCCGACACCCAGGGCCACCACGTGCGGGTGCTGCGCCAGGCCGCGGCCGAGGCGATGCGCTTCTTCGCGCGCTTCCGGCCGCGGCTGGTCGGTGCGGTGCTCGCGGGCACCGCCGGTTCCGACGCCGACGTCCACCTGCACCTGTTCGCCGAGACCGCCGAGGAGGTCGTGCTCTTCCTGATCGGGCACGACATCCCGTTCGAGACCGGCGAGCGCCGCCTGCGCCTGGCCAACGGCGAGCACGCGAGCTTCCCGACCTACGCCTTCGCGGCCGGCGAGATCGGCATCGACATCACGGTGTTCCCGCTCGACGCCGAACGCGAGGCGCCGCGCAGCCCGGTCGACGGCCGGCCGATGCACCGCGCCGGGCTGCGGGAGCTCGAAGCGCTGCTCGCCGCCGGCGTCGAGGCGGTCGCAGGGGGCGGCTAGCGGCCGCCGCAGGCCGGGCAGGCCGGATCGCGGCGCAGCCGCGCCTGGCGCCAGCGCCCCTGCAGGGCGTCGTAGCTGAGCAGGCGTCCGCCCGGCGCATCGAGGCCGGCGAGCAGCTTGAGCGTCTGCAGCGCCTGCACGGCGCCGATCACGCCGACCAGCGGTGCGAGCACCCCGGTGTGGGCGCAGGCCTCGGCCACTTCCTCGATGTCGGGGTAGAGGCAGTGGTAGCAGGAGGCGTCCGGCGTGCCGGGGCGGAACACGCAGACCTGGCCCTGCCAGCGGATCGCCGAGCCGCTCACCAGCGGCGTGCCGCGGGCGAGGCTCGCGGCGTTGACGGCGAAGCGCGTGGCGAAATTGTCGCAGCCGTCGACCAGCACGTCGACCTGCCCGGCGAGGGCGTCGAGCGCGGCGCCATCCAGGCGCTGCGCGAGCGGCTCGACGTTCACCAGCGGGTTCAGCGCACGCAGCCGCGCGGCGGCCGAGTCGACCTTGAGGCGGCCGACATCGGCCTCGGTGTGGGCGATCTGCCGCTGCAGGTTGGTGCGGTCGACGCGATCGTCGTCGACCAGCAGCAGCTGACCGACCCCGGCGGCGGCGAGGTACAGCGCCACGGCCGAACCCAGGCCGCCGAGCCCGAGCACCAGCACGCGCGCCGCGACCAGGCGTTCCTGGCCGTCGTAGCCGAACTGCGGCAGCAGGATCTGCCGGCTGTAGCGCAGCAGCGCCGCGTCGTCCATCAGCCCGCCCCCGCGCCGCCCGGCCAGCGCCCCCGGCTCACCCGCGGCTGGCCGGCGTCGTCGGCGTGGTCGCTCACCTCGACGTAGCCCGCCGCCCGCAGCAGCGCCGGCACGGCCTCGCCCTGGTCCCAGCCGTGCTCCAGCAGCAGCCAGCCATCCGCCACCAGGTGCGTGCGCGCCGCGGCGACGATCCGCCGCAGGGCGTCGAGGCCGTCGGCCCCGGCGACGAGCGCGACGTGCGGTTCGAAGCGGACGTCGCCCTGCGCGAGGTGCGGATCGCCGGCGGCGACGTACGGCGGGTTCGAGACGATGAGGTCGAAGGTGACGCCGGCGAGCGGTGTGCACCAGTCGCCGAGGCGGAAGTCGACGTGCGCGAGGCCCAGGCGCCCGGCATTGGCGCGGGCGACCGCCAACGCCGCGGCGCTGGCGTCGGTGGCGACGACCTGCGCCTGCGGACGCTCGTGCGCGAGGGCCAGCGCGATGGCGCCGCTGCCGGTGCCGAGGTCGGCGATCCGGCCGGGGCGGTCGGCCGGCAGGCAGGCGAGCGCGAGTTCGACCAGGCGTTCGGTTTCCGGGCGCGGGATCAGCGTCGCCGGGCTCACCGCGAGTTCGAGCGACCAGAATTCGCGCCGGCCGAGGAGGTAAGCCACCGGCTCGCCGGCGCCGCGGCGGGCGAGCAGGGCGGCGAAGTGCTCGGCCTGCGCCGGCGGCACCGCATGCCCGGGCCAGGCGCGCAGGAAGCTGCGCGGGCGGCCGAGGGCATGCGCGAGCAGCAGTTCGGCGTCGCTGCGCGGCGAGTCGCTCACCGCGGCGAGGCGTGTGCCGGCCTCGGCGAGCAGCGCCTGCACGCTCGGTGCGGTCACGAGTGGTGCCGTCATGCGCCGAGCGCCGCCAGCTGGTCGGCCTGGTATTCGTGGATCAGCGGGTCGATCACCGGGTCGAGGGCCCCCTGCAGCACCTCGCCGAGCTTGTACAGCGTCAGGTTCACGCGGTGATCGGTGATGCGCCCCTGCGGGAAGTTGTAGGTGCGGATGCGCTCGGAGCGGTCGCCGCTGCCGACCTGCAGGCGGCGGCTCTCCGAGCGCGCGCTCGCCTGCTTCTCCTGCTCGGCGGCGAGCAGCTTGGCGGCGAGCAGCGACATCGCCCGCGCCCGGTTCTTGTGCTGCGAGCGCTCGTCCTGGCATTCGACCACGATGCCGCTCGGCAGGTGGGTGATGCGGATCGCCGAATCGGTCTTGTTGATGTGCTGACCGCCGGCGCCCGAGGCGCGGTAGGTGTCGACGCGCAGGTCGGCGGGGTTGATGGCCACCGCCTCGACCTCGTCGAGTTCGGGCAGGATCGCCACGGTGGCCGCCGAGGTGTGCACGCGCCCCTGCGACTCGGTCTCCGGCACCCGCTGCACGCGGTGCACCCCCGATTCGAACTTGAGCCGCGAATAGGCGCCGCGACCGATCACGCGGGCGACGACCTCCTTGTAGCCGCCGTGCTCGCCGGGGCTCTCGCTGAGCACCTCGACCTGCCAGCCGCGGCTTTCGGCATAGCGGGCGTACATGCGCAGGAGGTCGCCAGCGAACAGCGCCGCCTCGTCGCCGCCGGTGCCAGCGCGCACTTCGAGGAAGAGGTTGGCGTCGTCGTGCGGGTCGGACGGGATCAGTTGCAGCGCGAGTTCGTGTTCGCGGGCTTCGAGGTCGGCGGTGAGCGTGCGCACCTCGTCGCTGGCGAGCGCGCGCAGCTCCGGGTCGGCGTCCTCGGTCATCGCCTGCGCGGCGGCGATGGCGTCGAGGCGTTCGCGGTAGGCGCCGAAGGCGCGCGCCACCGGTTCGAGTTGGGCGTACTCCTGCGACAGGCTGCGGAAGCGCTCCTGCTGGCCGATGACCTCGGGGTCGCTCAGCAGCGCGCCCACCTCTTCGTGACGTTCGGTGAGGCGTTCGAGCTTGCTGCGGATCGAGTCTTTCATGGGCGGGGGGGGGCGGTTTCGTCCAGCCGGTACAGCGCACTAAGCATCGCGACGGTATCGGCGTCGCCTTGGGCGCTGGCCTCGCGCAGGCCGGCGCTCGGGGCGTGGAGCAGCTTGTTGGTGAGCTGGTGCGCGAGCTGTTCGAGCACCTGCAGCGGGTCGCGGCCCTGGGCGAGCTGGGTGCGCCCCTTCGCCAGCAGTTCGTCGCGGATCGCCTCGGCCTGCCGGCGCAGGGCACGGATCAGGTGGCCGGCGTCCTGCGCGCGCTGCCAAGCCATGAAGTGCGCCACCTGGGTGTCGATGATCTCCTCGGCCTGCTCGGCCGCGGCCTGCCGCGAGCGCAGGTTCTCGCGGATGATCTCCTGCAGGTCGTCGACGCTGTACAGGTAGACGTCGTCGAGTTCGCCGACCGCCGGCGCGATGTCGCGCGGCACGGCGATGTCGACCATCAGCATCGGCTGGTGGCGGCGCTTCTTCAGCGCCTGGCGCACCGGTTCGGCCAGCACCAGCGGCTCGGGGCTCGCGGTGGCGGCGATGACGATGTCGGCCTCGGCGAGGTGAGCGTCGATCTCGGCGAGGCCGATCGCGTAGCCCTGCATCTCGACGGCGAGCGCGTGGGCGCGCTCCAGCGTGCGGTTGGCGATCACCAGGCGGCCGATGCGCTGCTCG
This sequence comes from Plasticicumulans lactativorans, assembly GCF_004341245.1. Taxonomy (GTDB): domain Bacteria; phylum Pseudomonadota; class Gammaproteobacteria; order Competibacterales; family Competibacteraceae; genus Plasticicumulans_A; species Plasticicumulans_A lactativorans. The sequence continues at coordinate 195,635 of NZ_SLWY01000010.1, forward strand.
CGCAGGTGCCGGGCCACGAGCTCGACGGTTTCGCCGGCGCCGAGCAGCAGCGCGGTGCGCCCGTCGAGGCGGTCGAAGATCTGCCGCGCCAGCGACACCGCGGCGAACGCCACCGACACCGGGCTCGCGCCGATGCTGGTGTCGGTGCGCACCTGCTTGGCCACCGCGAAGGTATGCTGGAACAGGCGTTCGAGCTGGGTGTCGAGGGTGCCGGCGGCGTTGGCGGTCTGGTAGGCATCCTTCACCTGGCCGAGGATCTGCGGCTCGCCGAGCACCATCGAATCGAGCCCCGAGGCCACCCGCAGCATGTGCCGCACGGCGTCCTGCTCGGGGTGCACGTACAGGAAGGGCGAGAGCTCGGCGGCGGGGATGGCGTGATAGCGCGACAGCCACTGCAGGACGTCCTGATGGTCGCCGTGCGCAAGCCCGCAGTAGACCTCGGTGCGGTTGCACGTCGACAGGATCGCGGCTTCGTGCGCGGCACCGTCGGCGACGAGTTCGCGGAGCGCCTGCTGCAGCCGATCCGGCGCAAAGGCGATCCGCTCGCGCATGCTGACCGGCGCCGTCTTGTGATTGATGCCTATGGCCAGCAGGGGCATGATACGGGGCGTCGTGCTGAAACCGCCAGATTCTGCGGGATGGGCCGCATCGGGATCAAGCCGAGCCCTTGCCGCGATCAGCTCCCGCCGTGTCACGGACCTCCGCGGTCCCCGCAATCGAATCCATGCCATGAACGCGCTCAAAGTTTCGGTCGTGCTCGCGATCGCGCTGGCGGCCGTACCCGTACGGGCCGAACAGACGCTCCCGCCACCCAAGCCTGCGCCCGCCGGCACGCTGTACTACGACATCCTCCTCGGCGAGATCGCCGGCAAGCGCGGCGCCCTCGATCAGGCGCTGCGCGCCTATCTCGACGCCGCCGGTCGCAGTGACGACGTGCGCGTGGCCGAGCGCGCCTTCGGCCTCGCGCTGTACGCCGGGCAGCCTGCGCTCGGCGCCGATGCTGCCCGGCGCTGGCTCGCCCTCGCCCCCGACGACCCGCAGGCCCGCCAGGCCCTGGTGCTCGCGCTGGTCGACGCCGGGCAGGTGAACGAGGCGGTGGAGCACCTCGAAGCGGTGCGTGAAAGCCTTGCCGGCCGCGACCGGCAGCAGGGCTTCGCCGCGCTCGCCGGCCTGCTGAACCAGGTGCCGAACAAGCGCGCGGTGTACCTGGCGCTGGCCGAGCTGCGCGCCCGCCACCCCGAGTACGCCGCCGGCTACTACTACGAGGCGGCGGCGGCGCTCGCCGCCGGCGAGCAGGCTCTGGTGCTGCCGCTGCTCGACGCGGCGATACGCGCCGAGCCGCAGTGGGTGCCGGCGCACCTGCTGCGCGCGCGGGCGCTGCTCGATCGCGGCGACATCGACGCCGCGCGCGCCGCGCTCGCGGCCGCCGTGCAGCGCTTTCCCGACGACGGCAAGCTGCGCATGGACTACGCGCGGGTGCTGTACACCGCCGGCGAGGCCGACGCCGCGCTGGTCGAGCTCGAGCGCGTGATCGGTGCCGACCCGCTCGACATCGAGGCCCGCCTCGCCTTCGGCGCGATCGCCATCGAGCGCCGCCAGTATGCGCGCGCGGTGCAGGTGCTGGAGCCCGCGCTGGAGAGCGGCGGGCGCGACGACGAGGTCATGTTCGAACTCGGCCAGGCCGAGGAAGGCCGCGGCGACTTCGCGCGCGCCGCCGCCTGGTACGGGCGCGTGAGTTCGGACACCCGTGCCTTCGCGGCGCGTATCCGCATCGGCGGCCTGCGGCTGCGCGAGTCCGGCCCCGACGCGATGCGGGCCTACTTCGATGCGCAGCGGCGCGAGCACCCGGACGAGGCGCGCCGGCTCTACCTCGGCGAGGCCGACCTGCTGCGTCGCGAGGACCGCTTCGGCGACGCGATGGGCGTGCTCGACGGCGCTCTGGCGGTGCTGCCCGACGACACCGATCTGCTCTACGCGCGGGCGCTGGTGGCCGAGCGCCTCGACCGCGTCGACCAGGCGGAAGCCGACCTGCGCCGGGTGCTGCAACTCGATCCCGACAACGCCATGGCGCTCAACGCGCTCGGCTACACGCTCGCCGACCGTGGCGGGCGCTACGCCGAGGCGCTTCCCTTCGTCGAGCGCGCGCTGGCGCGCACCCCCGACGATGCCGCCACGCTCGACAGCATGGGCTGGATCCTGTTCAAGATCGGCCGGGCCGAGGAAGGCCTCGACTACCTGCGCCGCGCGCGCGCCCGCAGCGACGAGCCCGAGATCACCGCCCACCTGGTCGAAGTGCTGCAGGCCACCGGGCGCGGCGAGGAGGCACGCACGCTGTTCGAGCGCGCTTGGCGCCTGACGCCCGATGACCGCTTCCTGCGCCGCCTGAAGGAGGTGCAGGGATGGTGACGGCGGGCCCGGTGCGGGCCGCCGGCCTCGTCCTGCTGCTCGTCGTCCTCGCCGGCTGCGCCGGCCTGCCGCCGGCGGGGGATGCGGACGATCCGCGCTGGCGCGCGCGCGCCGCCGCGCTTTCCCGGCTCGACCAGTGGCAGGCCAGCGGGCGCATCGGCGTCACCCGCGACAACGAGGCCTGGTCGGGCAGCCTGGACTGGCGCCAGACCGGTGAGCGCTACGCGGTCGACATCGTCGGGCCCTTCGGCCAGGGGCGGCTCGCGGTGGAGGGCGACGCCGACGGCGTGGTGCTGCGTGCCGCCGACGGCCGCGAATTCGGCGCCGCCGACGCCGATGCGCTGATCGAACGGGCCACCGGGGTGAACGTGCCGGTGCGGGGCCTGCGCGACTGGGTGCTCGGCCGGCCGATGCCGGCGCAGCCGGCGCGCCTCGTCACCGACGCCGACGGGCGCCTGCAGTCGCTCGAACAGGCGGGCTGGACCGTCGTCTACGGCGCCTATGAAGAAGGTGTCGCCCTGCCGCTGCCGACGCGCCTGCGCGCGACCCACGGCGATGTGCAGGTGCGCCTCGCGATCGAGCGCTGGACGCGATGAGCGGCTGGTCCGAAGACTGGCCGGCGCCGGCCAAGCTCAACCGTTTCCTGCACATCGTCGGCCGCCGCGCCGACGGCTACCACCGGCTGCAGACGCTGTTCCAGTTCATCGACCGCTGCGATTCGCTCGCCTTCGCCGTGGGCGACGACGGCCGGATCGAGCTCGAAACCCCGCTGCTCGGCGTGGCGCCGCAGGCCGACCTGAGCGTGCGCGCGGCGCAGGCGCTGCGCGAGGCGAGCGGCGTGACGGCGGGCGTGCGCATCCGCGTCGTCAAGCGCCTGCCGCTCGGCGGCGGGCTCGGCGGCGGCAGTTCCGATGCCGCGACCACGCTGGTTGCCCTCAATCACCTGTGGGGTTGTGGCCTGGACGTCGACGCCCTGGCCGGGCTCGGCCTCGGGCTCGGCGCCGATGTCCCTGTGTTCGTGCGCGGCTGTGCGGCCTGGGCCGAAGGTGTCGGCGAACTGCTCACGCCGGTCGAGGTCGACGAGCCGTGGTTCGTCGTGCTGGTCCCGGGTACCGCGGTGGCCACCCGCAGCGTGTTCGAGGACCCTGAATTGACACGTGATTCCCCCCTCATCACAATACGCGACTTTCTTGCGGGGGCCTGCCGCAACGACTGCGAAGCGGTCGTCTACCGTCGTTTCCCGGCGGTCGCGGAGGCTGCCGGATGGCTCGGCAATTACGCGCCGACCCGGCTGACCGGCACCGGTGCCTGCGTATTTGCGGCGTTCGCGTCGCAGGACGATGCCCGGCGGGTATGCGCGGCGCTGCCTCCCGGTTGGGAGGGCTTCGTCGCTCGCGGCCGCAACCGATCGCCGCTGCTGCGGCGGTTGGCAGCGGCGCAGCGCTGAGCCGGCAACAGGACGTTCATCGTTACTATTGGGCCGTCGCCAAGCGGTAAGGCACCGGATTTTGATTCCGGCATTCCCAGGTTCGAATCCTGGCGGCCCAGCCAGTTTCCAGCATCACGGCAGGTCGCATCGTGTCCGAACCCAGAATGATGGTTTTCGCGGGGCGCGCTCACCCCCGTCTCGCGCTACGCATCGTCGAACACCTCGGGCTACCGATGGGCAAGGCGGTCGTCAGCAGTTTCAGTGACGGTGAGTGCATGGTCGAACTGATGGAGAACGTGCGCGGGCGCGACGTCTTCATCGTTCAGCCGACCTGCGCGCCGACCAACGACAACATCATGGAACTGCTGGTGATGGTCGACGCACTGCGACGCTCGTCGGCGATCCGCATCACCGCGGTGATCCCGTACTTCGGCTACTCGCGCCAGGACCGCCGGCCGCGCTCGGCGCGGGTGCCGATCTCGGCCAAGGTGGTGGCGAACATGATCACCTCGGTCGGCGTCGACCGCGTGCTCACCGTCGACCTGCATGCCGACCAGATCCAGGGCTTCTTCGATCTGCCGGTCGACAACATCTACGCGACGCCGATCATGCTCGCCGACATCCGCGCGCTGCCGATCAACGATCTGATGGTGGTGTCGCCCGACGTCGGCGGCGTGGTGCGCGCGCGCGCGCTCGCCAAGCGCCTCGACGACGCCGAACTCGCGATCATCGACAAGCGCCGGCCGCGCGCCAACGAGTCGCAGGTGATGCACATCATCGGCGACGTCGACGGGCGCGACTGCGTGCTGGTCGACGACATGGTCGACACCGCCGGCACCCTGTGCCATGCCGCGCGCGCGCTGAAGGACCACGGCGCGACGTCGGTGCGGGCCTACTGCACCCACGCGGTGCTGTCGGGGCGCGCGATCGAGAACCTGCGGGCCTCGGTGCTCGACGAACTGGTGGTCACCGACAGCATCCCGCTCAGCGCCGATGCCGAAGCCAGCGGCAAGATCCGCCAGCTCAGCGTGGCCGGCCTGCTCGCGGAAACCATTCGCCGCATCCACATCGAGGAGTCGGTCAGCTCGCTGTTCGTCGACTGAGCCGATCCATCCCTTTCGTCCCGGTGCGCCTGGTCGCGGACGCACCGGTTTTCCCCCCGCTGTGCTACCAAACCCGGAGTCTCCGATGAGTGCCGAATTCGAACTGACCGCGCTGCCGCGCGACGAGCAGGGCAAAGGTGCGAGCCGCCGCCTGCGTCGCGAGGGGCGGGTGCCCGCCGTGATCTACGGCGCGGGCCAGGCCCCCGAAGTGGTGTCGCTCGAACACCGTGAACTGAGCCACAACCTCGAGCACGAGGCGTTCTACTCGCACGTGCTCAAGATCAAGCTGGGCGAGCGCGTCGAGACGGCGATCCTGCGCGATCTGCAGCGCCACCCGTACAAGCCGGTGATCCTGCACGTCGACCTGCAGCGCGTCGCCGCCGACCAGAAGATCCACGTCCACGTGCCGCTGCACTTCGTCAACGAGGAGAGCTCGGTCGGCGTCAAGCAGCAGGGCGGTGCCGTCAGCCACCACCTGATCGAAGTCGACGTCGCCTGCCTGCCCGGCCAGCTCCCCGAGTTCATCGCGGTCGATCTGGCCGGACTCGAAGTCGGGCAGTCCCTGCACCTGTCGGACCTGGTCCTGCCCGAAGGGATCGAGCTCACCGCGCTCACCCACGGCACCCATGCCGATCAGGTCGTGGTCAGCATCCACGCTGCGCGCGGCGGTGCCGAGGAAGAGGGCGCCGCGAGCGCCTGATCGCAGCCCGTGGCTGCCGAGCGCAATCCGGTCAGGCTCGTGGTGGGGCTGGGCAATCCCGGCCCTGCCTACGAGCGCACCCGCCACAACGCCGGCTTCTGGTTCGTCGACGCGCTGGCGCAGCGCTACGCCGGCCGCTTTCGCGTCGACCCCAAGCTCAACGCCGAAACCTGCCAGATCAGCGTCGACGGGCAGCCGCTCTGGCTGCTGAAGCCGCTCGCCTTCATGAACCGCAGCGGCCACGCGGTGGCGCGACTGGCCGGCTTTTACAAGTTCCCGCTGCCGACCATCCTGGTCGCCCACGACGAGCTCGACCTGCCGCCCGGCGTGGTGCGCCTGAAGCGCGCCGGTGGTCACGGCGGCCACAACGGCCTGCGCGACGTCATCGCCCAGTGCGGCGGCAATGACTTCCTGCGCCTGCGGCTCGGCATCGGGCATCCCGGCACGGCGGCCGAGGTCGTCGATTTCGTGCTGCGCAAGGCGCCGGCGTCCGAACAGGCCCTGATCGAGCAGGCGCTCGACGACGCCGTGCGGGCCTTCCCGGCCGTGGCGCGCGGTGAGCTCGACAAGGTGATGAACACGTTGCACAGCCGCGCGGTCGGCTGAGCGCAAGCATCGGCGCCGCCGAGCGAGGTATTCCATGGGATTCAAGTGCGGCATCGTCGGCCTGCCGAACGTCGGCAAGTCGACCCTGTTCAACGCCCTCACGCGGGCCGGCATCCAGGCCGAGAACTACCCCTTCTGCACGATCGACCCCAATGTCGGCGTGGTGCCGATGCCCGACGCACGGCTCGCCGCGCTCGCCGCCATCGTCAAGCCGCAGCGCATCCTGCCGACCACGATGGAGTTCGTCGACATCGCCGGCCTGGTCGCCGGCGCTTCGAAGGGCGAGGGGCTCGGCAACCAGTTTCTCGCCAACATCCGCGAAACCGACGCGATCGCCCATGTCGTGCGCTGCTTCGAGAACGACGACGTGATCCACGTCGCCGGCCGGGTCGACCCGCTGTCGGACATCGAGGTCATCAACACCGAACTCGCGCTCGCTGACCTCGCCAGCGTCGAAAAGGCCTTCCAGCGCGCCGAGAAGGCCGCCAAGGCCGGCGGCAAGGATGCCGTCGCCCGGCGCGAACTGCTCGCGCGGGTGCAGGCCCACCTCAACGAGGCGCGGCCGGTGCACGCGCTGGGGCTGGACCACGACGAACTCGACCTGCTGTACGACCTGCACCTGCTGACGATCAAGCCGACGATGTACATCGCCAACGTCCACGAGGACGGCTTCGTCGACAACCCGCTGCTCGAGCGCGTGCGTGCGTTCGCCGCCGCCGAAGGGGCCGAAGTGGTGCCGGTGTGCGCGGCGATCGAGGCCGAGATCGCGCAGCTCGACGACGAGGACAAGATCGACTTCCTCGCCGACATGGGGCTGGACGAACCGGGCCTGAACCGCGTGATCCGCGCCGGCTACAAGCTGCTCGGGCTGCAGACCTACTTCACCGCCGGCGTCAAGGAAGTGCGGGCGTGGACCGTACCGGTCGGCGCCACCGCGCCGCAGGCCGCCGGGGTGATCCACACGGACTTCGAACGCGGCTTCATCCGTGCCGAGGTGATCGCCTACGACGATTTCATTCGCTATCAGGGCGAGGGCGGTGCCAAGGAGGCCGGCAAATGGCGCCTGGAAGGCAAGGAGTACGTCGTCCAGGACGGCGACGTGATGCATTTCCGCTTCAATGTCTAGGCCCGGTCGGCCTGCAGGATAGGCGCCTCGGGCGGTTGACACGGTACCGGCGCCTGTCGATAATGCGCCCCCTCGGAAGCCGCTGCAGGCTTCCGAAAAATTCAAAAAAGGCTATGTAGCTCAGTCGGTTAGAGCACGGCACTCATAATGCCGGTGTCGGTGGTTCGAGTCCACCCATAGCCACCAGATCGACGACAAAGCCCGCTCGCGCGGGCTTTGTCGTTTCCGGCCTCCGGCATCACGTGGCAGGCGACGTGCGTGCAGGCCCGCCATGGGCGGAAACGCATCGAGCACTGCCGCGAAGAGCATCACGTCGTGCCGGCGAGCACCGCTGATGCACACGGCCGGCGGCGTAGCGCGCCCGTCCACGATCAGGTGGCGGCCGTCTGTTTTTTCGATACCGCTACCTTCAATCCGGCAAATAATCCGGATATATGTGGTTTATGGAGCCACCGATGGGCGGCGGCTCTGAAGTGGGAGAGACTGTTGTGACCACCCCAAATGCGCCCAACAAGATTGTTAGGTGGAACTTCGGAAACATCGCCCAGATCAAGGGGGTCAAGTGCCGGGAGATCACTGCCGGCGAGTTGGCCGCCATGCACCGCCAGATCGGTGGCCGCGCCGAACTGGCAGATGCGCTCGATGCGCTACCGGCCGGTGAGATCGTCTATGACGTCGATGATGAGGACGGCATCGGCACCGGAAGCAAGGCCCACGTGGTTTATCGCGAGGATGGCTCCGAGGTCTGGAGCCTGTAAGAGGTCGTCACCCGCAACGGCGGTGAGGCTACCACGCTGGCCACAAACGGCCGGCGCGGGCGCTGGCGAGCAGTTCGGCGAGCACGGCGGCGACATGGCTGGTCGGGTGTGACGCCAGCGTGACACGCCCGACGCGCAGCACGATGCACAGCCGCATTTGATGGTACGAAAGCGCGGGGTGCTTATTTTTATGCTTTTGATTTTAAAATAAATATTTTGTCGGCTATCGTGCTCATGATACCGGTGTCGGTGGTTCGAACCCACCCATAGCCACCAGATCGACGACAAAGCCCGCGCGAGCGGGCTTTGTCGTTTCCGGCTCCGCTACCACGCGTGGAGGGCGTGTGCAGGCCTGCCCGCCGAACCGCACGAGCATCAGCGTATGAAAGTGGGCGGCCCGCACGCACGCCCTCGGTACCCCGATGATCGGCAAGGCTCGGTCGTTGCAGGGCGGCGCAGGCATGGCGTGGAACGCTGGACGCCGCACGTCTTCCGCCATCGGCGCATGAAAAAGGCCCGCACCGTTGCCGGTGCGGGCCTGCGTCGTGAAGCCGTTCGCCGTCCCTGGCGTATGCGATCGCGGCGGCTTACGCGACGTCGACGGTCTCGGCGAGGCGGCGGAAGTCGTCGATCTGGTCGAAGTTCATGTAGCGGTAGATGTCGGCGGCCTGGGCGTTGATCACGCCGATGTTGGCCGTGTA
>NZ_SLWY01000011.1 GCF_004341245.1 Plasticicumulans lactativorans
TCAAATCCATCCGCTGTCTGCGATGACATGGCTATCAACCTCCGGCGGTTCTTTTGATAACCATAGTTTATTAAAAAGCTAAGCAGAGATCAGTAATAAACACACTGGCGCTCCTTTGATATTGCTCAGTCGCAGCTGATTCGGAAGGTAGACGTCGATCAGTCACTTGGCAAGCTCGCCGAAGCGCTGCCACGAGCGCAATTCACGGATGACCTCTGCGCGAGGAGCGCGGCATGAGCGCCAAGCATCAGCCTCTGCCCCTGGAAGCCCTCGGCTTACAGATACAGTTCGGCGGGCGTTACGTAGTGCCGCTCGCCGAGATCGCCGAGGACTGGTTTGGCCTAAACGAGAAGCAGGCGAAGTGCGCCGCCGCCCGGCAGCGGCTGCCGGTACCGGCTTTCAAATTGCGCGAGGGCGAGCGGTGCAACATCAAGCACTACCGGCACATTGAGCATCGCTCGCGCCGCCCGCAACACGATGCGCAGCCACGTCAACTCCTGCAGCACCGTCGACGGCGCCACCCGCTTGCGCCGCCGCGCCATGTGCTCCAGCAACTCGCCGACCGCGATGCGCTCAGCCGAGAAGCTGCCGAGTTCGGATTCACGCAGCAACTTCAAGCGCGCAGCCTTGGCAGATCCCCACTTGCGCAACGCGTACACGTCGCGCTCGTACCACTCGACCAGCTCCGCCACCGTCGCGCCCTCGTGCTGTCGAGGGATCCCGTCTCGCTCAATCGCCGACTCGCGCGTACGCGCCCAGGACTCGGCGAGCTTGCGTGTGCTGAAGGTCGCGCTCTCGGTGTATCGTTCGCCGCCACGATTGATGCGGATCTGTGCGGTACACGACGTGGATCCATCGCGACGCTTGCGCGGTGTGATCGTTGCCACGCTGCCTCCTGCCGATTTGCTACAAGCAGCGGACAGGTTGCTACGGCGTAGCAAATCGGCAAGAACACAACGCTACTGACCGCAACTCGCCGCTACTGGCGCAACGGCAATCGGCAACACAAGCTTCTGATGCTTAAAGAAAAGCAGAAGAAAACAAGCCCCCGCGAACACTCTAGAGAAGGTTGCTCCAGCGCATGGCCCAGTACATTTACACGATGAACCGCGTCGGCAAGGTCGTGCCGCCGAAGCGCGAGATCCTGAAGGACATCTCCCTGTCGTTCTTCCCGGGCGCCAAGATCGGCGTGCTCGGGCTGAACGGTTCGGGCAAGTCGACGCTGCTGCGCATCATGGCCGGGGTGGACACCGACATCATCGGCGAGGCGCGTCCGCAGGCGGGGATCAAGGTCGGCTACCTGTCGCAGGAGCCGCAGCTCGACCCGGACAAGGACGTGCGCGGCAACGTCGAGGAAGCCGTCGCGCCGATCAAGGACGCGTTGACGCGCCTCGACGCCGTGTACGCGGCCTACAGCGAGCCCGATGCCGACTTCGACAAGCTCGCCGCGCAGCAGGCCGAGCTCGAGGCCTACCTGCACACGGTCGACGGCCACAACCTCGACCGCACGCTCGACGTCGCCGCCGATGCGCTGCGCCTGCCGCCGTGGGACGCCGACGTCACCACGCTGTCGGGCGGCGAGCGGCGCCGCGTGGCGCTGTGCAAGCTGCTGCTGTCGAAGCCGGACATGCTGCTGCTCGACGAGCCCACCAACCACCTCGACGCCGAATCGGTCGCCTGGCTCGAGCGCTTCCTGCACGAGTACCCGGGTACCGTGGTGGCGGTGACCCACGACCGCTACTTCCTCGACAACGTCGCCGGCTGGATCCTCGAACTCGACCGCGGCCACGGCATCCCCTGGGAGGGCAACTACTCCTCGTGGCTGGAGCAGAAGGAGCGGCGCCTCGAAGTCGAGGAGAAGCAGGAGAACGCGCGCATCAAGGCGATGAAGCAGGAGCTCGAGTGGGTGCGCGCCAACCCGAAGGGACGCCAGGCCAAGAGCAAGGCGCGCATCGCGCGCTTCGAGGAGCTCGAAAGCCAGGAATTCCAGAAGCGCAACGAGACCCAGGAGCTGTACATCCCGCCGGGGCCGCGCCTCGGTGACCTGGTGGTCGAGGCCGGCGGCCTGCGCAAGGCCTTCGGCGAGCGCCTGCTGATCGACGGGCTCGACTTCAAGCTGCCGCGCGGCGGCATCGTCGGGGTGATCGGCCCGAACGGCGCCGGCAAGTCGACGCTGTTCAAGATGATCGTCGGCCTCGAACGCCCGGACGGCGGCAGCCTGCGCGTCGGCGACACGGTCAAGCTCGCCTACGTCGACCAGAGCCGCGATGCGCTCGACGGCGCCAAGACCGTCTGGCAGGAGGTCTCGGACGGGCTCGACGTGATCACCATCGGCAGCTATTCGATCAACTCGCGGGCCTACCTCGGGCGCTTCAACTTCAAGGGCACGGACCAGCAGAAGTTCGTCAAGGACCTCTCGGGCGGCGAACGCAACCGCCTGCACCTGGCCAAGCTGCTGAAGAGCGGCGGCAACGTGCTGCTGCTCGACGAGCCCACCAACGACCTCGACGTCGAGACCCTGCGCGCGCTCGAGGAGGCGGTGCTCGCCTTCGCCGGCTGCGCGGTGATCATCTCGCACGACCGCTGGTTCCTCGACCGCGTGGCGACGCACATCCTGGCCTTCGAGGGCGATTCGCAGGTGGTGTGGTTCGAGGGCAACTACGCCAATTACGAAGCCGACCGCAAGCGGCGCCTGGGGCAGGAGGCCGACCAGCCGCACCGCATCAAGTACAAGCGCCTGGCCTGACGCGACCTGCAGCCGGGGGTGCGTGCCGCGCCCCCGGCCAGACCGCCCGCGCCGCGATCCGGTGCGCTTCGGCGCACCATCACCGTGATCCGAAACCGAATGCCCGTGCTGCGGCCCGCTCATGGCTTCAAGCCCGCAGCCCGGCGGTTTAGAATTCGCCCACTTTTTGGGCGCCCTGGCAGTGCAAGGCTGCGCGCCCTCGCCGACACAGGGATCCAAGAACCCAAGATGCCCACGCAGGCGACGCCTTTCGAGTTGATCGGTGGTGAACACACGCTGCGCCGACTCGTGGATCGTTTCTACGATCTGATGGACGTGCTGCCGGAGTTCGAAGCCCTGCGCCGCCTGCACCCGGCCGATCTCGGCGCCTCGCGCGACAAGCTCCACGAGTTCCTCTGCGGCTGGCTCGGCGGCCCGCCCCTCTACGAACAGCGTTACGGCCACCCACGACTGCGGGCCCGGCATCTACCCTTTGCGATCGACAGCACGATGCGCGACCAGTGGCTGCTGTGCATGCGCCGCGCGCTGGTCGAAACCGGTGTGGACGAATCCCTGCGCACGGCGCTCGAGCGGGCGCTGGCGCAGCTTGCCGACCACCTGCGTAACCGTGCCGACGGCGCGGACGCCTGAGCAGCACGGCACGAGCGTGGCGGGCGCCCGTATCCGCCACGCACAGGACCATGACACCGCCGCGAAGAAGGGCGGGTACGAAGAACAACGAGAGTGGCCCGCACGACGGGTCTCCCGGCAGCAGACCTGGCATCCATCGCTCCGCGCCCACCGTTCCGCGAGGACGGGCATGGCTGCGGTTGTCCACATCGACGGGGAGTCAAGACAAGGCCCATGAGCACCTCTTTCGACCAGTTCCGACAGACCTCGGTATTGTCGGGCGGCAACGCCGCCTTCATCGAAGATCTCTACGAGCAGTTCCTGCAGGATCCGACCTCGGTTGCGGAAACCTGGCGCGCCTATTTCCTCGGCCTGCAGGGCACCGCGGGCGCGCGGTCCGAGCACCTGCACGGGCCGGTGCGCGAGGCCTTCGCCAGGCTGGCGCAGAACCCGCGTGCGATCATCAGCCTGCCCGGCGCCGGCGAGACGCTCAATCCCGAGGCCGCGCAGAAGCAGGCCGGCGTGCTGCGCCTGATCAACGCCTTCCGCACCCGCGGCCACCAGGCCGCCAACCTCGATCCGCTGCGCCTGCGCGAGCGTCCGCCGGTGGCCGATCTCGACCCCGCGATCCACGATCTCGGTGACTCCGATCTCGCCACATCCTTCAATGTCGGCTCGCTGCAGGTGCCGACGCAGCAGCTGCCGCTCAGCGAGATCCTCGACCTGGTGCGCGAGGTCTACACCGGCACGATCGGCTCGGAGTACATGCACATCAACGTCACCGAGGAGAAGCGCTGGATCCAGCGCCGCCTCGAGGGCACCCGCGCCCGCCTCGAACTGACCACCGAGCAGCGCAGGGCACTGCTGCGCTGGCTGGTCGCCGCCGAGGGGCTGGAGAAGTACCTGCACACCAAGTACGTCGGCCAGAAGCGCTTCTCGCTCGAGGGCGGCGACAGCCTGATCCCGATGATGGACGAGCTGATCCAGCACGCCGGCGGCGCCGGTGCAAAGGAGATCGTCATCGGCATGGCCCACCGCGGCCGCCTCAACGTGCTCGTCAACATCCTCGGCAAGTCGCCGGCGGAGCTGTTCGAGGAGTTCGAGGGCAAGAAGAAGCACGACGACGCGATGGCCTCGGGTGACGTCAAGTACCACATGGGCTTCTCCTCCGACGTCGCCACGCCGGGCGGCGTCGCGCACCTGGCGCTCGCCTTCAACCCCTCGCACCTGGAGATCGTCAACCCGGTGGTCGACGGCTCGGTGCGCGCGCGCATGGAGCGGCGCAAGCAGGGCGGGCAGGACGCACCGCTGCTGTTCGCCGAGGTGCTGCCGGTGCTGATCCACGGCGACGCCGCCTTCGCCGGCCAGGGCGTCAACCAGGAGCTGTTCCAGATGGCCTTCGTGCGCGGCTACCGCACCGGCGGCACCGTGCACATCGTGGTCAACAACCAGATCGGCTTCACCACGTCCAACCCGCTCGACACCCGCTCGTCGACCTACTGCACCGACGTCGCCAAGATCATCGGCGCGCCGATCTTCCACGTGAACGGTGACGACCCCGAGGCGGTGCTGTTCGTGACCCGCCTGGCGCTCGACTACCGCACCACGTTCGGACGCGACGTGGTGATCGACCTGGTCTGCTACCGCCGCCACGGCCACAACGAGGCCGACGAGCCCTCGGCCACGCAACCGATGATGTACAAGAAGATCCGCGCCCGCGCGACCACCGCGGCGCTCTACGCCGAGCAGCTCGCCGCCGCCGGGGTGCTCGCCGAGGGCGAGTTCGCCGCGATGGTCGCCGAGTACCGCGCCAAGCTCGATGCCGGGCAGCAGGTGTCGCGGCCGACGCTGATCGGCGTCTCCAACCCCTACTCGGTCGACTGGGGTCCGTACAAGGTCGAGGACTGGCACGCGCCGTTTGACACCGGCGTGGAACTGGCGCGCCTGCAGCAGCTCGCCGAGCGCCTGCAGCGCCTGCCGGAAGGCTTCGAGCTCAACCCGCGCGTCGGCAAGATCATCGAGGACCGGCACAAGATGGCCGCCGGCGGGCTCGCGCTCGACTGGGGCTTCGCCGAGATCATGGCCTACGCCACCCTGCTCGACGAGGGCTTCCATGTGCGGGTGTCGGGCGAGGACTGCGGCCGCGGCACCTTCTTCCACCGCCATGCGGTGCTGCACAACGCCAAGGACGGCTCGGCGTACATCCCGCTCGCCAACCTGCGCCCCGACCAGCCGGCCTTCACGGTGATCGATTCGATCCTGTCGGAAGAGGCGGTGCTCGCCTTCGAGTACGGCTTCTCCACCTCCGAGCCCAACAGCCTGACCATCTGGGAGGCGCAGTTCGGGGACTTCGCCAACGGCGCACAGGTGGTCATCGACCAGTTCATCAGTTCCGGGCAGACCAAGTGGGGCCGCCTCTGCGGCCTGGTGATGCTGCTGCCGCACGGCTTCGAGGGCCAGGGCCCCGAGCACTCCTCGGCCCGCCTCGAGCGCTACCTGCAGCTGTGCGCCGAGAACAACATGCAGGTGGTGGTGCCCTCCACGCCGGCGCAGTGCTTCCACATGCTGCGCCGCCAGATGAAGCGCAGCTTCCGCAAGCCGCTGGTGGTGATGAGCCCGAAGAGCCTGCTGCGCCACAAGCTCGCGGTGAACACCCTCGAGGACCTCGCCGAGGGACGCTTCCAGGAGATCATCCCCGAGGTCGACCCGCTCGACCCGGCCGCCGTCACGCGGGTGGTGTTCTGCTCCGGCAAGGTCTATTACGACCTGCTCGAGCGCCGCCGTGAGCTCGACCTCACGCACGTCGCGCTGGTGCGCATCGAGCAGCTCTACCCGTTCCCGGCCGAGCAGTACACCGCCGAACTGAGCCGCTACGCGAAGGCGAAGGACATCGTCTGGTGCCAGGAGGAGCCGCTCAACCAGGGCGCCTGGTACCAGATCCGCCACCGCCTCGAACAGCCTTTCGGCGGCGAGCGCGACGTGCTCTACGCCGGGCGCGCGGCGTCGGCGTCGCCTGCGGTCGGTTCGCACCACCGCCACGTCGAACAGCAGCAGGCCCTCGTCAACCAGGCCCTCGGCCAATAATCAGAACCGTCTGGGAATCCGCAGCATGAGCGTAGAAGTCCGTGTCCCCAACCTCCCCGAGTCCGTGGCCGATGCCACCCTGGTGAACTGGCACAAGCAGCCCGGTGATCCGGTCAAGCGCGACGAGAACCTCGTCGATCTGGAAACCGACAAGGTGGTGCTCGAAGTCCCCGCCCCCGCCGACGGCGTGCTCGGGGCGATCCTGCAGGCCGACGGCGCCACCGTGAAGGCCGGCGACCTGATCGCCACCGTGCTCGCCGGCGCCGAGGCCCCTGCCGCCACCGCGCCGGCGCCTGCGGCCGCGCCGGCCGCCGCCGCCTCGGCGACGGTGGTCGACCTCGACGCGATGTCCCCGGCGGTGCGCCGCCTGATCGCCGAGCACGGCCTCGACCCGGCCCGCATCCCGGGCAGCGGCCGCGGCGGGCGCCTGACCAAGGAAGACGTGCTCGCCTACCTCGCCGCACCGAAGCCGGCCACCGCGCCCGTCGCGGCGCCGACGCCGGCCCCGGCTGCGCCCGCCGCGCCCAGGCCGGCCGCCGCGCCGGCGGCTGCGCCCGCCGGCGTCACCCCGGTCGCTTCGCCCGCCCCCGGCGCCTGGCCTTTCGTGCAGCGCGCCGAGCAGCGCGTGCCGATGACGCGCCTGCGCGCGCGCATCGCCGAGCGCCTGCTGGAGGCGAAGAACTCCACCGCGATGTTGACGACGTTCAACGAAATCAACATGCAGCCGGTGATGGACCTGCGCAACCGCTACAAGGACACCTTCGAGAAGACCCACGGGGTCAAGCTCGGCTTCATGTCCTTCTTCGTCAAGGCGGTGGTCGAGGCACTGAAGCGCTATCCCGCGGTCAACGCCTCGATCGACGGCAACGACGTCGTCTACCACGGCTACTACGACATCGGCATCGCCGTCAGCTCGCCCCGCGGCCTGGTGGTGCCGATCCTGCGCAACGCCGAGACCATGGGCCTCGCTGACGTCGAGAAGGCCATCGTCGACTTCGGCCGCCGCGCCAAGGAAGGAACCCTCACCGTCGAGGAGATGACCGGCGGCACCTTCACCATCACCAACGGCGGCGTGTTCGGCTCGCTGCTGTCCACCCCCATCCTCAACCCTCCGCAGAGCGGCATCCTCGGCATGCACGCCACCAAGGAGCGTGCCGTCGTCGAGCACGGCCAGATCGTCGCCCGGCCGATGATGTACGTGGCGCATTCCTACGATCACCGCATCATCGACGGACGTGAGGCGGTGGGCTTCCTGGTCGCGGTCAAGGACGCCATCGAGGACCCCGCCCGCATCCTGCTCGCCGTGTAATCCGCGGGGCCGGGCCGGCGCCTCGGCGTCGGTGCCGGCCCCACCGGCTTCCCATCCCGCTCCTCACCGGAGGTTCTCATGGCCAAGACCTACGATGTCGTCGTGATCGGCGGCGGACCCGCCGGCTACGTCGCGGCGATCCGCTGTGCGCAGCTCGGACTCGCCACCGCCTGCGTCGAAAAGTGGCTCACCCCGCAGGGCGAACCGGCGCTCGGCGGCACCTGCCTGAATGTCGGCTGCATCCCCTCCAAGACCCTGCTGGAGAGTTCGGAGCACTTCCATCGCGCGACCCACGGCTTCGCCGCCCACGGCATCCGCATCGACGGTGCGGTGAGCGTCGACGTCGGCCAGTTGCAGGCGCGCAAGCAGACCATCGTCGCCCAGCTCACCGGGGGCATCGCGCAGTTGTTCAAGGCCAACCAGGTCACCTGGCTGCAGGGCCGCGGCAAGCTCCTCGCCGAGCGCCAGGTCGAGGTCACCCGCCACGACGGCTCGGTGGAAATCGTCGAGGGCGACAACATCATCCTCGCCGCCGGCTCGCTGCCGATCGACATCCCCGCCGCGCCGCGCGACGACGTGCGCATCGTCGACTCCACCGGCGGGCTCGCCTTCACCGAGGTGCCCAAGCGTCTCGGCGTGATCGGCGCCGGCGTCATCGGCCTCGAACTCGGCAGCGTCTGGAGCCGCCTCGGTGCCGAGGTGGTGGTCCTCGAGGCGATGGACGAGTTCCTCGCCGCGGTCGACCAGCAGATCGCCAAGGACGCGCTGCGCCAGTTCAAGAAGCAGGGCCTCGACATCCGCCTCGGTGCGCGCGTCACCGCCACGCGCAGCGACGGCGATGCCGTCACCGTGCACTACAAGGACAAGGACGGCGACCACGAACTCGGCGTCGACAAGCTGCTGGTGTGCGTCGGCCGGCGCCCCGCCACCGACGGCCTCGCCGACCCCGACGCCGATCTCGAACTCACCGAGCGCGGCTTCATCCACGTCGACGACGAGTGCCGTACCAACCTGCCGGGGGTGTGGGCGATCGGCGACTGCGTGCGCGGCCCGATGCTCGCCCACAAGGGTTCCGAGGAAGGCGTGATGGTCGCCGAGCTGATCGCCGGGCGGCACGGCCACATGAATTACGACACCATTCCCTGGGTGATCTACACCAACCCGGAGATCGCCTGGGTCGGCAAGACCGAGCAGGCGCTGAAGGCCGAGGGCGTGCCCTACCGTGTCGGCACCTTCCCGTTCGCCGCCAACGGCCGTGCCAAGGCGATGGACGCCGCCGCCGGCCTGGTCAAGCTGATCGGCCACGCCGACACCGACCGCCTGCTCGGCGCCCACATCGTCGGTCCGATGGCTTCCGAGCTGATCCAGGAGATGGTGCTGGCGATGGCCTTCGGCGCCAGCGTCGAGGACCTGCAGCTCACTATCCACGGCCACCCGACCCTCGCCGAGGCCGTCCACGAGGCCGCCCTCTCGGTCCACGGCCGCGCGCTGCACAAGGTCAACTGACCGCCGGCGCTGCGCCCTCCCCGCTACCAGGCCCCGCCCGTGGCGGGGCCTTCGCGTTTACCGCGCCACCACCTGTACACGGCACGCCGCCGCTTGCCACAATCGAGGCCGATCGCCAACCGCATACCGTCTTGGGAGGGACGACATGGCCGAACTCGACCGACCCGTCGCCGTGGTCACCGGGGCCAACCGGGGCCTCGGCCTCGCCACCGCGCGGGCGCTGGCAAGCCACGGCCTGCACGTTCTGATGACCAGCCGCAACGCCGAGGCGGGTGCGGCGGCCACCGAGCGCCTCGCCGCCGCCGGCCTCGACGTCGCCTTCCACCCCCTCGAGGTCACCGACGCGGGCAGCGTCGCCACGCTCGGCGCCTTCGTGCGCAGCCGCTGCGGGCGCATCGACGTGCTCGTCAACAACGCCGGCGTGCTGCTCGACGGTCACGGCCTCGTCGACCGCAACGGCAGCAGCGCGTTCAAGGCGAGCCTCGACACCCTGCGCACGACGATGGAGACCAACGTCTACGGCCCGCTCGCGCTGGCGCAGGAGTTCGTGCCGCTGATGCGCACCCGCGGCTACGGGCGCGTCGTCAACGTGTCGAGCGGCATGGGCCAGCTCGCCGACATGGGCGGGCACTGGCCCGCCTACCGCATCTCGAAGGCCGCGCTCAACGCACTGACGCGCATCCTCGCCGCCGAGACCGCCGGCTCCGGCATCCTCGTCAACGCCATCAGCCCCGGCTGGGTGCGCACCGACATGGGCGGACAGAACGCCGAGCGCTCGCCCGAGGAGGCGGCGGCCGGGATCGTCTGGGCGGCGACCCTGCCCGATGACGGTCCGAGCGGCGGCTTCTTCCGCGACGGCGTCGCGCTGCCGTGGTGACGCCGTGATCGGCGCGCTGTTCACGCTGCTCGCGCTGCAGCTCGCGGGCGAATTCATCGTGCGGATCACCGGCATCCCGGTGCCGGGCCCGGTGATCGGCATGCTGCTGCTGGTGTTCGGGCTCGCGCAGTGCGGGCGCGTGCCCAAGGCGCTCCACGGCGTCGCCGAGACCCTGCTCGGCAACTTCTCGCTGCTGTTCGTGCCGGCGGGCGTCGGGGTGCTGCTGCACGTCGAACGCATCGCCCACGAGTGGCTGGCGATCCTCGCCGCGCTGGTGCTCAGCACGCTGATCACCATCGCCGCCACCGCGCTGGCGATGCGCGCGGTGCTGCGCCGCAGGCCGCCACGGGAGCCCAGCGATGGATAAGACGCTGGTGCAGATCTGGGTCTATCTCGCCGCCTCGCCGCTGCTGTGGCTGGCGGCGACGCTGGCCGCCTACCTGCTCGGGCAGGCGCTGTTCCTGCGCTCGGGCAAGCACGCGCTGTGCAACCCGGTGGCGATCGCGGTGCTGCTGCTGTGCGCGCTGCTGGCCCTGACCGGCACGCCCTACGCGCACTACTTCGACGGCGCGCAGTTCGTGCACTTCCTGCTCGGCCCGGCGACCGTCGCGCTGGCGGTGCCGATGTACTACAACGCTGCGCGCATCCGCGCGATGTGGCTGCCGATCACCGCCGGCCTGCTGGCGGGATCGGCCACGGCGATCGTCTCGGCGACCGGCCTGGTCTGGCTGTTCGGGGGCTCGCGGCAGACCCTGCTGTCGATCGCGCCGAAGTCGGTCACGGCACCGGTCGCCATGGGTATCGCCGAGAAGATCGGTGGCCTGCCCTCGCTCGCGGCGGTGCTGGTGATGCTCACCGGCATCATCGGCGCCGTCGCCGGGCCGGCGCTGCTCGCCCGGCTGCGCATCGACAGCGAGGAGGTCAAGGGCCTCGCGCTCGGCGTGGCCGCCCACGGCATCGGCACCGCGCGCGCCTTCCAGATCGGCACGCTGGCCGGCGCCTTCGCCGGGCTCGCGATCGGCCTCAACGCGGTCATCACCGCGCTGCTGGTGCCCCTGCTGCTGCCCCTGCTGCCGCCGGGCTGAGGCGCCCGCCACGCCGGACGCGACTCAGTCCCAGCGTTGCAACACGGCTTCGAGCTGGTCGAAGGCGGCGATCTCGGCATCGGGCCGGTAGTCCGGCGCCGCCCACGCCGCCCCGCCGGGGTTGAACCACACGCTGCGATAGCCGCTGCGCAAGGCGCCGAGCACGTCGTGCTCGGGGTGATCGCCGATGTGCACGATCGTTCCGGGGGTGAGACCGAGGCGTTCCGCGGCGGCGAGGAACATGCGCGGATCGGGCTTGGGCGCGCCGACCGCGACCGCGTTCAGCGCGAAGCGGAAGTGATGCGCGATGCCGACCAGCCCGAGGTCGGCGTTGCCGTTGCTGAGCGCGATCAGCGGATAGTGCGCCGCGAGCCGTTCGAGCACCGCCAGCACACCGGGAAAGAACTCGACCCGGTTGCGGCTGGCGTAGAACACCGCGAAGGCCTCCTCGACCACAAAGCCGCGGGCGCAGCCACAGCGTTCGGCGGCGAGGCACAGCGCGCGGCGGCGACGCTCGCTGAGGTCGAGCGCGATCGCCGGCTCGGCCTGCGCGATCTCGGCGCCGAGCGCGCGCAGGCCGAGCGGGGTGTAGCGCGCGGCGATCGGCGGGTGGCGCTCGGCGAGCCAGGCGTGCAGCGCGGCCTCGGCACGTGCGACCGCCGCCCAAACGTCCCAGAAGGTGTCGTCGAGGTCGAAGCTCAGCGCGCGCACCGGGCCTGCCATCGCGCGTCTCAGGCGAGGCGGTCGAGGCCGCGGGCGAGGTCGGCCTGGATGTCGACGAGGTCCTCGAGCCCGACCGACACCCGGATCAGCGCCTCGCTGATGCCCGCCGCGGCCCGCTGCTCGGCGCTCAGCTTGCCGTGCGTGGTGGTCGCCGGGTGCGTGATCGTGGTCTTGGTGTCGCCGAGGTTGCCGGTGATCGACAGCATCCGCACCGCGTCGATCACCCCCCAGGCCTCGGCGCGCGCGCCGCGCACCTCGAACGACACCACGCCACCGAACGCGCTCTGCTGGCGTGCCGCCAGCGCATGCTGCGGATGCGACGGCAGCCCCGGGTAGTGCACGCGCGCCACCGCCGGGTGGCGCTCCAGCCACTGCGCCAGCGCGTGGGCACTGGCGCAGTGCGCCTGCATGCGCAGGCGCAGGGTTTCCAGCCCCTTCAGGAATACCCAGGCGTTGAACGGGCTCATGCTGGGCCCGGCGTTGCGCACGAAGGTGAAGATGTCCTTGTCGATCAGCGCCGTCGCGCCGAGCACGGCGCCGCCCAGGCAGCGCCCCTGGCCGTCGATGTACTTGGTCGCCGAGTGCACGACGACGTCGGCGCCGAGCGCGAGCGGGCGCTGCAGCACCGGCGTACAGAAGCAGTTGTCGACCACCAGCCAGGCGCCGTGGGCGTGCGCGAGGTCCGCCAGCTGGCGGATGTCAGCGGTCTCCATCAGCGGATTCGACGGCGTTTCCAGGTACAGCAGCCGCGTGTTCGGCCGTATCGCGGCCTGCCAGGCGGTGAGATCGGTCAGCGCCACGTAGCTCGTCTCGACCCCGAACTTCGCCATGAAGTTGTTCAGCAGGCTGGTGGTGTTGCCGAACACCCCGCGCGAGCAGATGACGTGGTCGCCGGCCTTCAGCAGGCCCATGAACGTGGTGAGGATCGCCGCCATGCCCGAGGCGGTGGCCACACAGCTCTCGGCGCCTTCGAGCGCCGCCAGCCGCTGCTCGAACATGCGCACGGTGGGATTGGTGAAGCGCGAGTAGATGTTGCCCTCACGCCCGCCGGCGAAGCGCGCGGCGGCCTCGGCGGCATTCTCGAACACGAAGCTCGAGGTCAGGTACAGGGCCTCGGCGTGCTCGCCCTCAGCCGAGCGGGTCTGCCCGGCCCGCACCGCGAGGCTGTCGATCCCCAGGTCGAATTCGTCAAACATGTGCGCTTCTCTCCACGCTTGGGGGAGCCCAGCGCCGGCCGCTCCCCGAACATTGTCGGTGACGGCCCCTCGGCCGCCCGCTCCTTCAGCTCGAACCAAACGGAGACAGGCCCCGCTTTAGCGACATTTGTCAGGCGCCCGCAAGCTGAATCAAATCGGCGCCCGGACCTCCCTGGTCCGCGGTTCGGGCGACCGGTGCATGCGCGCCGCCCGCCCCGGCATCACCGTAGCACGGCGTGCCTCAGTTGACGTTGTGCAGCTCCGGCACGCCCTCGTCGGCACTCTCGCGCTGTGCCTTGGCGCCGTCGTTGCGCTCGGCGCTGAGCTCGGCGAGGTAGGCGTGATCGATGTCACCGGTCACGTACTCGCCGATGAAGCAGGAGACGTCGAAGCGGCCCAGCCGCGGATTGCTCTCGCGCACCGAGGCCTCGAGGTCGGCGAGGTCCTGGTACACCAGCCGGTCGGCGCCGATCGCCGCCGCCACCTGCTCCTCGCTGCGCCCGTGTGCGATCAGTTCGTCCACCGCCGGCATGTCGATGCCGTAGACGTTGGGGTAGCGCACCGGCGGTGCGGCCGAGGCGAAGTACACCCGACGCGCCCCGGCGTCGCGCGCCATGCGGATGATCTCGCCCGAGGTGGTACCGCGGACGATCGAGTCGTCGACCAGCAGCACGTTGCGGCCGGCGAACTCGCTGGGGATGGGGTTGAGCTTCTGGCGGACCGACTTGGTGCGCAGCTTCTGCCCCGGCATGATGAAGGTGCGCGCGATGTAGCGGTTCTTGATGAAACCCTCGGCGTACTGCACGCCGAGCGCGTAGGCCAGCTGCAGCGCCGCGGTGCGGCTGGTGTCGGGGATCGGGATGACGACGTCGATGTCCTGCTCCGGCCACACGCGCAGGATCTTGTCGGCGAGCCGGTCGCCCATGCGCAGGCGCGCGCGGTGCACCGAAACGTCGTCGATCACCGAGTCCGGCCGGG
This sequence comes from Plasticicumulans lactativorans, assembly GCF_004341245.1. Lineage (GTDB taxonomy): Bacteria > Pseudomonadota > Gammaproteobacteria > Competibacterales > Competibacteraceae > Plasticicumulans_A > Plasticicumulans_A lactativorans. Next base: position 14,114 of record NZ_SLWY01000011.1, read on the forward strand.
CGAAGTACACGTACTCGAAGATGCACGGCGAATGCTGCGGATGCTCGGCGCACTGGCGCGCGTACACCTCGCCGTCCGTGGTGATGTAGATCGCCTCGCCGGGGGCGACGTCGCGCACGCGGGTGAAGCCGAGCGCATCGAGCGCGACGCTCTCCGACGCCACCATGTACTCGCGGCCGTCCTCGCTGTCGCGGTAGCCGTAGCACAGCGGACGGATGCCGTTGGGGTCGCGGATCGCCACCAGGCCGTAGCCGATGATCATCGCCACCGCGGCATAGGCGCCGCGCACGCGTTGGTGCAGCCCGGCGACCGCGGCGAAGACGTCCTCGGTGCCGAGGCGCAGCTCGGCCCGCCGCCCGAGCTCGTGCGCGAAGACGTTGAGCAGAACCTCGGAATCGGAATCGGTGTTGATGTGGCGTCGGTCGGCGCGGAACAGCGCGTCGCGCAGTTCGCGGGCGTTGGTCAGGTTGCCGTTGTGCGCCATCGAGATGCCGAACGGCGAATTGACGTAGAACGGCTGCGCCTCGGCCGAGTTGGAACTGCCCGCCGTCGGGTAGCGCACGTGGCCGATGCCCATGTTGCCGAGCAGGCGCAGCATGTGGCGGGTGCGGATCACGTCGCGCACCAGGCCGTTGTTCTTGCGCAGGTACAGACGCCCGCCGTCGCAGGTCATCATGCCCGCCGCATCCTGACCGCGATGCTGCAGGACGGTAAGACCGTCGAAGATGCTCTGGTTGACCGGGCTGTGCCCGACGACTCCGATGATGCCGCACATGCTTCGCTACTCGCTCGCCGGGACGGACGGGATCACCGTCGTACCGTGGGTCGGAGCGCGCCGGGAGCAGGCCTCCGCATCCCGCCCCCCGCGCGCACTAAGGAAAGTGCACCGCATCGGCCACGCCGGGCGGCAGCAGGGCACGGATCTGCAGTGCCAGGGCCTGGAAATGCGGCAGGAACTGCGACTGGTGCCACCACGGATCGTTCACCACCGGCGTCATCCCCGCCAGCAGCACCAGGATGGCGACGATCAGCACCCCGCGCAGCACCCCGAAGACGACCCCGAGCAGGCGATCGGTGGCGCCGAGGCCGGTGCTGTCAACGATCTGCCCGACCACGAGGTTGACGACGCCGCCGACGAACAGCGTGCCGACGAAGGCGAGCCCGAAGCCCGCCGCCTGGCGGACCGACGGTACCGAGATGTACTCGACCAGATACCCGGCGACGCGATCGGAGAAATTCAGCGCGACGAAGAAGGCGATGACCCAGGCGGCCAGCGCGATGGCCTCGCGCATGAAGCCGCGCCAGAGGCTTACCAGAACCGACAGGCCGACGATGCCGAGGATGGCGTAGTCGACCCAGATGAAGTGCTCCAGCATGCTCGGAAACCGTCCGGTCGTGGCTGGCCCGGGTCGGGCACGGGGCGGAGGCTGCCGATTCTAACAGACCGCTCCCGCCGCCCCCAACCGCGCCCTATTCGCCCGGCCCGACGATGTTGCCGCTGACACCCGCGCTACGCAGCCGCGACTGCATGGCCTCGCTCGACACGCGTGAGTCCTGGCCGACGATGCGCACCCGGTACATGGTCTGGCCGCTCGCCGTGATGCGCTCGACCACCGCCGGGAAGCGCTGCGCCCGCAGGCGGTCGCGCAGCAGGTTGGCGTTCTCCTCCATGCCGAAGCTGCCGACCTGCACGGCCCAGTTCGCTCCCCCGCCGCTCGCGGCGCGCGGCGCGGGTGCCGGCGCCGGACGCGGGGCGGGCGCCTCGGCGCTCGCCGACAGGCTGGAGGAGCGGCTGGTCAGTTCGATCTTCGGCAGCGCGACGGCCGCCGGCGGCGGCTTGACCGAGGTGCGCGCCGCGGTGGCCTCGGACGGAGGCGGAGCCGGCTTCGGTGGCTTCGGCGACTCGGGCGGCCGGGTCGCGGCAACGCGAGGCGGCGTCGTGGGCGCGGGCTTGGGTGCCGGCTCGGCGGCGGGCTTGGGCGCCGGGCGTACCGGCTCCGCGGGCCTGGCCGCCGGCGGCTGCGCGGCGGCGACGGGCGGCCGCGTTGGGGCCTCGGGCGCCGGGGCGGGAACGGGCACCGGTACGGGGGCGAGCGGCGGCGCCGTCGCGACGCTCGTCGGTGCCGGTGCGGCGGCCGGCGATGTCTCGACCGCGGGCGCTTCGGCCGGCACCGGCGCAGGGGGTTCCGGCGGCGGCAGCGACACGGTCACGCTGCGCCCGGGTGGCGCCTCGGGCCGCGGCGGTACCGCCATGTTCGCCGCGGGCGCGGGCGCCGGGCCGGACCCCTTCAGCATCTCCGGGACGATCAGCACCGCGAGTGCGACCAGCACGGCCGTACCCAGCAGGCGTTGCTTCAAACGCTGTTCCACAGAAACCTCTCCAAGCGATCGCGCGGGCATACCCGGGATCGTCACGGACGGAGCGCTTCGGACCTTTCCGACAACGGCACGCGGCCTCGCCTACCGACGCGCCCCTCAGACCACGCCGCGCGCCACCAGTGCCTCGGCCACCGTATGGAAGGAACCGGTGACCACCACCCGATCTCCGGGCTGCGCCACGGCGGCGAGTTGCGCACAGGCGGCGGGCACATCCGCCGCCACCAGCCGTGCGGCGTCGCCGCCCGCCTCGCCGATCGCCGCGGCGAGCGCTTCGCCGCTGCGTCCGCGCGCGCCCGCCAGGCCGGCACAACACCACACCGCCACCGGTACCGCCAGGGCTTCGGCGAAGCCCGCGGCATCCTTGTCGGCGAGCAGGCCGAGCAGCACGAGCGTACGGCCGGCGCACGGCCGCGCCCGCAACGCAGCCGCCAGGGCCGTGGCGCCGTGCGGATTATGGGTGACATCGAATATCCACTCAACCGCGCCGGCGTCGATCTGAAAACGCCCATTTATCATGGGCTTGGAAATTCCTTCGGCGATCGCGCCAGGCGCCACCGGCAGGCGTGCGGACAGTGCCGCGAGCGCGGCCAGCGCCGCCGCGGCGTTACCGAACTGGTGTGCTCCGGACAGGCCCGGCGGCGGCAGATCCGCATGGCAAGTGCCGCCCCCCCACCACGTCCATCCGTTCGCGTCGCGCGCCCAGCCGTAGTCGCGGCCGACCTGCAGCAACGACGCCCCGACCGCCGCCGCGTGCGCGAGCAGGCGCCCGGGCGGCACCGGGTCGGCGCAGATCGCCGGTCGCCCGGCGCGGAAGATGCCGGCCTTTTCGAAACCGATGCTGTCGCGGTCGGGACCGAGGTATTCGACGTGGTCGATGCCGATGCTGGTGACGATGGCGGCGTCGGCATCGACCACGTTGACGGCATCGAGCCGTCCACCGAGACCGACCTCGAGCACGACCACGTCCAGCCCGCTGCGGACGAACAGCCACAGCGCGGCGAGCGTGCCGAACTCGAAGTACGTGAGCGAGATCTCGCCGCGGGCGGCGTCGACCGCCGCGAAGGCGGCACACAGCGCCTCGTCGTCGACCTCGCGCCCGCGCAGGCGCACGCGTTCGTTGTAGCGCAGCAGGTGCGGCGACAGGTACGCGCCGACGCGGTAGCCGGCGGCACGCAGCACGGCGTCGAGAACGGCGACGGTCGAACCCTTGCCGTTGGTGCCACCGACGGTGATCACCACCGGCGCCGGGCGCAGCACGCCGAGGCGCTCGGCGACCGCGCGCACGCGCTCGAGCCCGAGATCGATGCCGACGGGGTGCAGGCGTTCCTGCCAGCCGAGCCAGTCCGCGAGGCAGGTGAAGCGCGGCATGGGCAAGTGGACCCGTGGCGTCAGACCGCGGCGGGCGCGTCGGGCTCGGTGCCGGCCGGCACGGCACCGGCTTCGGGAAGCGGCCGGCGCAGCAGCATCGCCAGGATGCCGGCGAGGCGGTCGCGCAGCTGGCGCCGGTCGACGATGAGGTCGACGGCGCCGTGTTCGAGCAGGAACTCGCTGCGCTGGAAGCCTTCCGGCAGCTTCTCGCGCACCGTCTGCTCGATCACCCGCGGCCCGGCGAAGCCGATCAGCGCCTTCGGCTCGGCGACGTTGAGGTCGCCGAGCATCGCCAGGCTCGCCGACACGCCGCCGGTGGTCGGATCGGTGAGCACCGAGATGAACGGCACGCCCGCGGCCGACAGGCGGGCGAGCGCGGCGCTGGTCTTCGCCATCTGCATCAGCGACACCAGCGCCTCCTGCATGCGCGCACCGCCGCTCGCCGAAAAGCACACCAGCGGCGCGCGCGCGGCGAGCGCCGCCTGCGCGGCACGCACGAAGCGCTCGCCCACCACCGAGCCCATCGAGCCGCCGAGGAAGGTGAATTCGAAGGCGACGCACACCACCGGGATGCCCTTGACGCGGCCCTGCATCGCGATCAGGGCGTCCTTCTCGCCGGTGGCCTTCTGCGCCGCGACCAGGCGGTCCTTGTACTTCTTGCTGTCCTTGAACTTGAGGAAGTCGACCGGCTCGACGCTCTCGCCGATCTCGACGCGCCCGTCCTCGTCGAGGAAGCTCGCCAGCCGCGCGCGCGCGCCGATGCGCATGTGGTGGTCGCACTTGGGGCAGACGTTCAGGTTGCGCTCGAGCTCGACGCGGTACAGCACCGCCCCGCAGTCCTCGCACTTGGTCCACAGCCCCTCGGGGATCTGCCGCCGGTTGCCGCCCTCGGTGCGGATGCGCGAGGGGACCAGCTTCTCGAACCAGCTCTTCCAGGAATCCTCTTTCATGCGGCGGGCGCTCCATCCATCGCGGCGCGCATCGCCGCGATCAGCGCACCGATCTCGGCGTGCAGGCGTTCGGGCTCGGCGGCGAGCGTCTCGATGCGCGACACCAGCGCGCTGCCGACGACCACGGCATCGGCCACGCGTGCGATGGCACCGGCCGAGGCCGCATCGCGGATACCGAAGCCGACACCGACCGGGACGTTCACCAGCGAGCGGATGTGGGCGACGCGCGCGGCGACGTCGGCGACGTCGAGCGCCGACGAACCGGTCACGCCCTTCAGCGACACGTAGTAGAGGTAGCCGCGCGCGACCTCGGCGATCCTGCGCACGCGGGCGTCGGACGAGGTCGGCGCGAGCAGGAAGATCGGGTCCAGGCCGTGCGTGACCAGCGCCCCGGCCAGGTCGTGTGCTTCCTCGGGCGGCAGGTCGACGGTCAGCACGCCGTCGATGCCCGCTTCGGCCGCCGCCTTGGCGAAGGCTTCGTAGCCGAGCACCTCGACCGGGTTCAGGTAGCCCATCAGGACCACCGGCGTGGTGGTGTCGGTCGTGCGGAAGCGGCGCACCAGCTCGATCACGTCGAGCAGGCGCGTGCCGGCGGCCAGGGCGCGTTCGCAGGCGCGCTGGATCACCGGCCCATCCGCCATCGGGTCGGAGAACGGCACGCCGAGCTCGATGATGTCGGCGCCGTTGGCGACCAGCGTGTGCAGCAGCGCCTCGGTGGTCGCGAGATCGGGATCGCCGGCGGTGATGTAGGGCACGAGCGCCTGGCGACCGCGGGCGGCGAGCGCCTGGAAGCGGGTGGCGATTCGGTTCATGGCGGACCTCAGAGGGAGATGCCTTCGCGCGCGGCGACGGTGAAGATGTCCTTGTCGCCGCGGCCGGACAGGTTCACGACGATGAACTGGTCGGCGCGCATGCGCGCCGCGAGCTGCCTGGCGAAGGCGATCGCGTGCGCGCTTTCGAGCGCCGGGATGATGCCTTCGATGCGGGTGAGTTCGTGGAAGCCCCTCATCGCCTCGCCGTCGGTGATGCCGACGTACTGCGCGCGGCCGATGTCCTTGAGCCAGGCGTGCTCGGGGCCGACGCCGGGGTAGTCGAGCCCGGCCGAGATCGAGTGGGTCTCGATGATCTGGCCGTTGGCGTCTTCCATCAGGTAGGTGCGGTTGCCGTGCAGCACGCCCGGCCGCCCGGCGCTGAGCGGCGCCGAGTGGCGGCCGGTTTCGATGCCGTCGCCGGCGGCCTCGACCCCGTACAGGGCGACCTCGCGGTCGGCGAGGAAGGGATGGAACAGGCCGATCGCGTTCGACCCGCCACCGACGCAGGCCACCAGGGCATCGGGCAGGCGCCCGTACTCGGCGAGCATCTGCGCCCTGGTCTCGCGGCCGATCACCGCCTGGAAGTCGCGCACCATCATCGGGTACGGGTGCGGGCCGGCGACGGTGCCGATGATGTAGAAGGTGTCGTCGACGTTGGTGACCCAGTCGCGCAGCGCCTCGTTGAGGGCGTCCTTCAGCGTCTTCGAGCCCGACTCCACCGGCACCACCGTGGCACCGAGCAGCTTCATGCGGAACACGTTCGGCATCTGGCGCTTGATGTCCTCGGCGCCCATGTACACCACGCACTCCAGGCCGAGACGCGCGGCGACCGTGGCGGTGGCCACGCCGTGCTGGCCGGCGCCGGTCTCGGCAATGATGCGCGACTTGCCGAGGCGCTTCGCGAGCAGCGCCTGGCCGACCGTGTTGTTGACCTTGTGCGCGCCGGTGTGGTTGAGGTCCTCGCGCTTCAGCAGCACCTGCGCCCCGCCCCACTGCCGGCTCAGGCGCTCGGCGTGGTACAGCGGCGAGGGCCGGCCGACGTAGTGCGCGAGGTCGTAGTCGAGTTCGGCCTGGAAGGTCGGGTCGTCCTTGAGGCCCAGGTAGGCATCGCGCAGCTCCTCGAGCGCGGCCATCAGCGTCTCGGCGACGAACAGCCCGCCGTAGGGGCCGAAGTGGCCGCCGGCATCGGGGAAGCGGCTGAAGTCGATCGAATCGGTCATCTCACCCACGGCTGTCTCCGTCTCTGACACCTTGCATGAACGCCGCGAGTTTCGCGGCGTCCTTGATACCTTTCGCGGCCTCCACGCCGCTCGACACGTCCACCGCCCACGGCCGCACCCGCCGCACCGCGTCGGCGACGTTGTGCGGGCCGAGCCCGCCGGCGAGCACCAGCGGCACGGCCAGTCCGCGCGGGATCGCGTCCCAGTCGAAGGTCTCGCCGCTCCCGCCGCTGCGCGTGCCGCCGTGGCTGTCGAGCAGCAGCCCCGCCGCGCCGGCGAAGCGGCGCGCGTAGTCGGCGACGTCCGCCCCTGCTCCCATCGGCACCGCCTTCAGGTAGGGGCGACCGAAGCTCGCGCAGTAGGCGGGATCCTCGTCGCCGTGGAACTGCAGCCAGCCGAGCGCGAGGGTTTCCAGCACCTCGCGCACCAGCCCGTGGTCGGCATCCTGGAACAGCCCGACGGCGGCGACCAGCGGCGGCAGCGCGGCGATGACGGCGCGCGCGTGTTCGGGATCGACGTGGCGGCGGCTGGACGGCACGAACACCACGCCGATCGCGTCCGCACCGGCCAGTGCGGCGGCGCGGGCGTCATCGGGTCGGGTGATGCCACAGATCTTGACGCGGGTACGGGTCATCGCGCGGGACTGCCGGAAAAGGGGCGCAGCGTAACAAAATCGCGCCCGCCTGCCGAGGCCGCGGCGGCGGCACTGCAGGGCGGGCTCAGGGAATGAAGGGATTGTCCGGCTGCGGCAGCACGAAGCCCTGCGGGTACTGCACGTGCAGGAAATACAGCCCGTCGGGAGGCGCGGTCACCCCGCCGGCACGGCGGTCGCGCCCGGCCAGCACCTGCCCGGCCCAGTCCACCGGGCGCTCGCCGGCGCCGATCGCGAGCAGCACGCCGGCGATGTTGCGCACCATGTGGTGCAGGAACGCGTTGGCCTCGACTTCGAGCACGACGTAGTCGCCCCGCCGCCCGACCGTCAGCGCATAGAGCGCACGCCGCGGGTGCGTGGCCTGGCAGCCGGCGGCCCGGTACGCCGAGAAGTCGTGCTCGCCGAGCAGCGCCTGGCCGGCGGCGTGCATGCGTTCGGCGTCGAGCGGGCGGTGGTACGGCGTGGCGCGGCCGTGGACGAGCGCCGAGCGCTGGCGGCGGTTCAGGATCACGTAGCGATAGCGGCGCGCGACCGCCGAGAAGCGGGCGTGGAAATGCCCGGGCACCTCGCACATCCAGCGCACGCTCACGTCGGCGGGCAGCAGTGCGTTGCTGCCGAGGACCCAGGCGGTCCCGGCACGGCGGGCGCTGGTGTCGAAGTGCACCACCTGGCCGAGCCCGTGCACCCCCGCGTCGGTGCGCCCGGCACAGATGACGTCGATGGCATGAGCGGCGATCCGCGACAGCGCGGCTTCGAGGCAGCCCTGCACCGTGCGCACGCCCGCCTCCTGGCTCTGCCAGCCGCGAAAGCCGGCGCCGTCGTATTCGATTCCGAGAGCGATGCGCATGCGGGCGAGTGTCTCTTCAGGTCCGGGTGGGAGCGCTCAGCCGGCACCGCAAGCGGCCGCCGCGAAGACCGCCGCGAGCAGCAGCGGCAGCAGCCAGGCGGTGCGCGGCGGAACCGGCAGGCGGGCGACGTCGATGCTCGTGTCCGCGGCCCGCGCAGCTTCGGCGACGGTCACACGCCACGCCCAGGCCGCGGTCGCCGCCGCCCGCCGCAGCGGCTGGCCACCCGTGCGGGGGCGCGCCTGCAGCACGGCCGCCAGGCGCGGCACCACCGCGAGGGTCAGCGCGAGCCGCGCCGTCATGCGCTCGCGCAGCCGCCCGCAACGGTCGAGCGGCGCGGCGAGCAGGTGCAGCGCGCCGATCAGTTCCTCGCGCGAATACCCCGTGAGCACGTAGCCGCCCGCCACGGCGAGTTCGATCAGCGCCAGCGCACGCCGCAGTGCCAGCACCAGCGCCTCGCAACTCGGCGACCAGCCCGGTGCCGACGCCAGGCACGGGGGGCCGGGCGTCGCCCACAGGTGGGTCACGGCGAGTGCCAGCAGCAGCCAGCGCAGGCGCCGCAGCAGTCGCCAGCCGCCCGCGGGCAGGGAGCGTGCGCCCGTACCCGCCGCGACGAGCACGGCCGCACCTGCCAGCACCAGGGGGGCGGCGGCCGATGCAACCGCCACCGCGAAGACGAGAAAACAGCTCAGGCCGACGGCCGGATGCGGGCGTGGAAACATGGTCCGGAAGGGGGTCCGACGTCGCGACGTGCCTGCCGTCACCGGCCAACGCCGTGCGGCGTCGAAGCCGAGGCCGTCGCCACGGCGTGCGTCGGGCACATCGGAGCAGCCGGCGCGACCGGCGGGGCAGCGTTCAGCCGAGCTTCTCCAGCAGGGCCCTGGCGCGTTCACGCTGCGCCTCGTCGCCTTCTTCGAGCACCTCGTCGAGCAGTCCGCGCGCGCCGAGCGTGTCGTCCATCTCCAGGTACGCCTGCGCGAGGTCGAGCTTCGTCTCGACGAAATCCGTTTCGGTGCTGGCGGCCGGCGCAGCGCCTGCCGGCGCCTCCTCCGCTGCCGTGATGGCCGGCGCCGCAACCGGGGCCGCCGCGAGGGGTTCGAGCGACAGGCCGGACGCCGCCGTGGGCCTGCTCTGCGCCCGCTCACCGGCCCCGTCGCGCACGGCGGCAGCGGACTCGCCGCCCGCCAACGACGACGGCGTCCAGTCGAGCACCGCGGGCAGTTCGATCGGCGACATCGGCGGTATCACCGGTTTCGCCGCCACCGTCGGCGCTTCGACGCCCAGTTCGGGAAGCTCGATCGGCTTGAGGCCGAGTTCCCGCCAGATGTCATCGTCGCCCGCACCGCCGCCGCCGCCCGCCTTCGGCTCCGCTTCGACCGCGGCCGGGGCACGCGCCCCGGCAAGCTCCATCGCCAGATCCGGCAGCACGGGCCTGGGTGTGGGGGGTGCGAACAAGGGATCGTCGGGGCACAGTTCACGCCCCATGCGTACCACCTTGACCCAGGTCGGATCGGCCTCGCCGTAGACCTGCTGCCGCAGCAGGCCGGCCTCCAGGCGAAAGCTCGCCGCATCGCCCATCGCGTAGAGCACGTCGATGAGACGGGCGCGCAGGCCGGTGTTGTCGGGGGCCTCCGTCAGCGCCCGCTGCAGCAGGGCACGTGCTTCACCGTAATTGCTGACGGCCAGCAACAGGGCGGCCCGCTCCAGCGGGTCCTCGACCGGCGCGGCGCTCGTCGGCGCGCGCGCCATCACGGCCTCCCGCCGCGGTGGCGGCAGCGCGACGGGCGGCTCGACGCTGCCCCACGATCCGGTCACCGGTGCCAACGCCGTGTCGTTCGCCGTGGTCTTGGCGCGCCGGAAGGCCAGCACGCCGACCAGACCGGACAGCAGCGCGGCAAGGCCGAGGCCGGCGACCACCAGCGGATTGGCGAGGGTGTCGAGCAGGCTGCCGAGGAAGCCGGTTTCCTCGGCCGTTGAACTCCCGGCAGGTGCCACCGCCGGGGGCGGCGCAGCGGCGGCCACCGTCGGGGGGCTCGGGGGTGGCGTTGCGCCGGCCGCCGGACGGGGTGCTTCAGGCGCGGCGGGGGACGCCGCGGGCGGCGCGGCGGTTTCCACCGCAGCCGGCAGGCGGTCGATGCGGCTGCGCAGGTGTTCGAGGCCGGCGGCCTGCAGGCGCAGACGCCCGTTGTCGAGCACGATCGGCGCCACGGCGGACGCGCCCGCCCCGCCGTCGCCGACGGAACCCGTGCCACTGCCAGCCCCTGAGGTTTCGCCTCCCGGCGGCAGCAGGCGCACCTGCGCCCCCATGTCGGGCGGCGGCGCTACGGGTGTTTCGGAGGGTGCCGCCGGCGACGGGGCGACAGGGGGGGGTGCGACGGCTGCCGGCGCCGATGCCGACGGAGGGGCGGCGGGCGGCGTCGCGGCGACGGCTGCCCCGCCCCAGTCACCGTCGCCCGGCAGCCGCAGCATGGCGCCGGCACGCAGTCCGTCGGGTCCACGCGCGCTGAAGGCCTGGGGATTCGCTTCGTACAGGCGGTTGATCGCCTGGCGCGTGCTCATCGTCGGCGGGCGCAGGCGCTCGGCGATGCTCCAGAGCGTCTCCCCGCTGGCGACCGGCCCATAGCTACCGGCGCTGCCTGACGCCTGCGGACGCGCCCGCGACGACGCCGATGCCGGCAACGGGGCTTCGCCCGGCGTGGCCTCGGCGAAGCGGCGCTGACCGGGGCGCACCGGGTCCAGCAGCACGGCGAACTCGCGCACGACGCGCCCGCGGCCGGTGGAGATCTCGACCAGGAAGTTCAGCGCCGGCTCACGGATCGGGCGCTGCGAGGTCAGCCGCACGAACGTGCGTCCGTCGGGCCTGGCCTCGAGCGTGAAGCTGATGTCGCTGAACAGCGGCAGTCGGTCGATGCCGGCCTGGGAGAACTCCTGCGGCGACGCGAGTCGCACGGTGAGGTTCTGCAGATCGTCCGGCCCGACCGACAACAGTTCGACACTGGCGAGCAGGCGCTGGTTGAGTGCCGACCGCACCTGCAGCGGGCCGACCCCCAGCGCACCGGCGACACCGGGCGCGAGCAGCAGACAGGCGACAAGAAAACGACTGTGCTTCCCTTTTGCCATCGTCGATCGCGTCAGCGCCCGCGGGGATGTTCAACGGAAAAGGCTGCCGAAAGGGGCCGGCGGCCAGGGAGTGCCGTTACGCCGAAGCGGCATAGCGGCGCCGATGCCCGCTTTCGCGCGGATTCTCGGCCATTGTCACGCCATGACAGGCGCGTGCAGCACCTTATCCGCCGCTACCCGCAGATTCAAGCCCCGCTCCCGGCGCCGCGCGGACACCGGGCGGCCGGCGCAAAGCGGCGCCGGGCAGGGTCGAGCCTGCCGCCTGCCCGCGCGGGCAGGCGGCAGGAAGCGGTACCGCTCAGGCCTGCAGCAGGATGCGCAGCGTGCGCCGCAAGGGCTCCGCCGCCCCCCACAGCAACTGGTCGCCGCAGGTGAAGGCGCCGAGGAAGGTCGGGCCCATGTTCAGCTTGCGCAGACGTCCGACCGGCACGTGCAGCTTGCCGGTGACGGCGGTCGGCGTCAGTTCGCGCATCGAGATCTCGCGCTCGTTCGGGACGACCTTCACCCAGTCGTTGGCGGTGCCGATGATCTCGTTCAGTTCGTCGAGCGGCACGTCCTGCGTGAGCTTGATGGTCAGGGCCTGGCTGTGGCAGCGCATCGCCCCGATACGCACGCACAGCCCGTCGATGGCGATCGGGTCGGCCTCGCGTCCGAGGATCTTGTTGGTCTCGGCCTGCCCCTTCCACTCCTCGCGGCTCTGGCCGTTGTCGAGCTGCTTGTCGATCCACGGGATCAGCGAGCCGGCCAACGGCACGCCGAAGTGATCGGCCGGGAACGCGGTGGAACGCAGGGTATCGGCCACGATGCGATCGATCTCGAGGATGGCCGAGGCCGGATCGTCGAGCTGCGCCGCCACCGAGGCGTGAATCGCCCCCATCTGCCGGATCAGCTCGCGCATGTTGTTGGCGCCGGCCCCGGAGGCCGCCTGGTAGGTCATCGCGCTCATCCACTCGACCAGGCCGTGCCGGAACAGGCCACCCAGCGCCATCAGCATCAGGCTGACCGTGCAGTTGCCGCCGATGAAATCGCGACCGCCCTGATGCAGGGCACGCTCGATCACGTCGAGGTTGACCGGATCGAGCACGATGACCGCATCGTCCTTCATCCGCAGCGCCGAGGCGGCGTCGATCCAGTAGCCCTTCCAGCCCGCGGCGCGCAGTTGCGGGTAGATCTCGTGGGTGTAGTCGCCGCCCTGGCAGGAGATGATGGCGTCGGTCGCCTTGAGCTGGTCGATCGAGCGCGCGTCCTGCAACGCCGGCAGATCTTTGCCGATATCCGGGCCGCGCCCTCCCACGTTCGAGGTGGTGAAGAACACCGGATCGATCAGCGCGAAGTCGTTCTCCGCGCGCATCCGCTCCATCAGCACGGAACCGACCATTCCGCGCCACCCTACAAGCCCCACTCGCATCATCACTGCTTCCTCACCATTGCACGGCCCTGGCCGTGCATTCTAAAGAACCGTACCGCGCATCCGCCGCTAGCCCCAGGGTTGATGCCTGCTGGACGGGCGGCGCTTCACCAGGCGCCTGCCGATGAAGTAGCCGAGCAGCCCACCGACGACGGCGCAGACCGGGATCATCACGAAGGTGCTCCCCATCATCAGGCTGCGGGCGGTCTCCGCCTCTTCGATCAGCAACGGTCCCGTCGGGGATTCGCCGTTCATCAGGTGTGACAGCAGGCTGCCCACCACGGCTCCGCACAGCAGGCCGATCGTGAAGCCGATCGCGCGTGCGCGCTGCACGCGCTCGCGCGTGTGCACGTGCGGCTTGGTCGTATCCCCCGCCACGGCGGCCACCGTCAGTCAAGCGCGGCCACGACCGCGCCCCCCATTTCCGCCGTACCGACCCGCGTCGTGCCCTCCGAGGCGATGTCGGCGGTACGCAGGCCACGATCGAGCACGCGGCCGACGGCGCGCTCGATGCGCTCGGCCAGCGCGGGCTCGTTCAGCGTGTGGCGCAGCAGCATCGCCACCGACAGGATGGTCGCGAGCGGATTCGCCACCCCCCTGCCGGCGATGTCGGGCGCCGAGCCATGGATGGGCTCGTACATACCCTTGCCGTGCGCATCGAGCGAGGCCGAAGGCAGCATGCCGATCGAACCGGTGAGCTGCGCGGCGCAGTCCGACAGGATGTCGCCGAAGATGTTGCCGGTCACGATCACGTCGAACTGCTTCGGTGCTCGCACCAGCTGCATCGCGGCATTGTCGACGTACATGTGGCTCAGGCTCACCTCGGGGTAGTCCGCGGCGACGGTCTGGGCGATTTCGCGCCAGAGTTCCGACACTTCGAGCACGTTCGCCTTGTCCACCGAACACACCCGGCGATCGCGCTTCATCGCGGCGTCGAAGGCGGCGCGCATGATGCGCACGATCTCCGACTCGCGGTACACCATCGTGTTGAAGCCCTCGCGCTCGCCGCTGTCAAGGGTGCGGATGCCGCGCGGCTGGCCGAAGTAGATGTCGCCGGTCAGCTCGCGCACGATCATGATGTCGAGCCCCGACACCACCTCGGGCTTCAGCGCCGAGGCCGCGGCGAGCTGCGGGTAGAGGATCGCCGGGCGCAGGTTGGCAAACAGTTCGAGATCGGCGCGGATCGCCAGCAGCCCGCGCTCGGGCCGCAGCGGCCGTTCGATGGCCTCCCACTTCGGGCCACCGACCGCGCCGAGCAGGATTGCATCGGCCGCGCGCGCCAGGCGGCGCGTTTCCTCCGGGTAGGGCTGGCCGTGGGCGTCGACCGCGCAGCCCCCGAGCAGGCCGGACTCGAGTTCGACCGCAAGCCCGAAGTCTCGCCGCAGGGCTTCGAGCACCTTGACCGCCTCGGCGACGATCTCGGGCCCGATCCCGTCGCCGGGCAACACCAGAATCTTCTTGCTCATCACATCTCACCTGTCTGCCGGTCGCGCCGGACGGCGCCCGATCCAACCTCCAAGCAGCTTGTGTGCCAAACCACCGAACACCGCCCCGGGTGCCCGTCCGGCGGCGCTGGCGGCCCCTGGCGCATCGCCAAGTGCCTGCCCCGCCGTCACCCGCTCCGCCCGCCGTCATCGCGCTCGCCGCGCTCCCGCCGGGGCTTCGCACCGACTGTAAAAAAATCTAACGGTACCGGGAGCGGACAGCGCCTAGCCGAACAGCCAGGGCGCCTCCTCGCGCCGCCTCGCCTCGTAGGCGCGGATGTCGTCGGCGTGCTGCAGGGTCAGGCCGATGTCGTCGAGGCCGCCGACCAGGCAGTGCTTGCGGAACGGGTCGATGTCGAAGCCGAACACCTCGCCGGCGGGCGTGGTGACGGTCTGCGCGGGCAGGTCGATGGTCAGCGCGTAGCCCTGCTGCGTCGCCACCGCGGCGAACAGGCGGTCGACGACGCCGGCGTCGAGGCGGATCGGCAGCACGCCGTTCTTGCCGCAGTTGTTGAAGAAGATGTCGGCGAAGCTCGGCGCGATCACCGCGCGGAAGCCGTAGTCGTCCAGCGCCCACACGGCGTGCTCGCGCGAGCTGCCGCAGCCGAAGTTCTCGCGCGCGAGCAGCACGCTGGCACCGGCGTAGCGCGGCTGGTTGAGCACGAAGTCCGGGTTGCGCGGGCGCGTCGCGCAGTCCTGCCCGGGCTGGCCGACATCCAGGTAGCGCCATTCGTCGAACAGGTTGGGGCCGAAGCCCGAGCGCTTGATCGACTTCAGGAACTGCTTGGGGATGATGGCGTCGGTGTCGACGTTCGGCCGGTCGAGCGGGGCGACCAGTCCGGTGTGGCGAGTGAAAGCCTGCATGACGTCACCTTCTCTGTACGCTGGGGGCCGCGGGCTTCAGCGGCCGCATTCGAATGCTTCGATCACATCGGGTTCGCGCGCGGCGGCGTCGGCCCAGGCACGCACGTGCACATCCGCGCGCAGCGTGGCGAGGTAGTCGTCCACCACGCCGGGGCGGCTGATGCCGTACGGCGGGAAGCGGAAGGCGAAGGGCGCGAACATCGCGTCGGCGATCGAGAACGGCCCGAACAGCCACGGGCCGTCGACGCCGAAGCGCGCGCGGCAGTCGCCCCAGATCGCCTCGATGCGCGCGATCTCGGCCTCGACCTCGGGGGTCAGCGTCACCCGGCGCCCGCTGGCGCGGGCGTTCATGCAGAGGGTGCTGCGGATGGCCGGGAAGCCCGCGTGCATCTCCGTGCTCACCGCGCGCGCCACGGCGCGGGCGCGCGAATCGGCGGGCCACAGCGTCGGCGCGAGTTCGGCGAGGCGCTCGCAGATCGCGAGCGACTCCCACACCACCAGGCCGCCTTCGCGCCACACCGGCACCTTGCCCGAGGGCGACAGCTCGGCGATGCGCGCCGCGCCCTCGGCGGTGCCGAGGCGCACCGGCACCTCTTCGAAATCGATGCCGGCGTGGCGCGCGGCGAGCCAGGGGCGCAGCGACCACGATGAGTACGTCTTGTTGCCGATCACCAGTTGCGCACGCATGGCAGCCGCCTCAGAACCCGCGCACGTCGACGAAATGGCCGGCGATCGCCGCCGCCGCCGCCATCGCCGGGCTCACCAGGTGCGTGCGTCCGCCGGCCCCCTGGCGCCCCTCGAAGTTGCGGTTGCTGGTGCTCGCGCAATGCTCGCCGGGGCCGAGCCGGTCGGCGTTCATCGCCAGGCACATCGAGCAGCCGGGTTCGCGCCATTCGAAACCCGCCGCCGTGAACACGCGGTCGAGCCCCTCGGCCTCGGCCTGCGCCTTGACCAGGCCCGAGCCCGGCACCACCAGCGCCTGCTTGACGCTGGCGGCGACCTTGCGGCCGCGGACCACCGCGGCGGCCGCGCGCAGGTCCTCGATGCGGGCGTTGGTGCACGAACCGATGAAGATGCGGTCGAGCGCGATCGCCGTCACCGGCAGCCTGGCCGTGAGCCCCATGTAGGCCAGCGCCTTCTCCATGCCGCTGCGTCTGACCGGATCGGCCTCGACGGCCGGGTCGGGCACCTGGCCGGAGATCGGCACGACCATCTCGGGCGAGGTGCCCCAGGTCACCTGCGGCTCGATGCTCTCGGCGCGGATCTCGACCAGGGCATCGAAGGTCGCGTCGACGTCGGAGTGCAGCGTGCGCCACCACGCCACCGCCTGCTCCCAGTGTTCGGGCCGCGGCGCGTGCGCACGGCCGCGCAGGTATTCGATGGTGGTGTCGTCGACGGCGATCATGCCGGCGCGCGCGCCGGCCTCGATCGCCATGTTGCACACCGTCATGCGGCCTTCCATCGACAGCGCGCGGATGGCGCTGCCGCCGAACTCGATCGCGTAGCCGGTGCCGCCGGCGGTGCCGATGCGCCCGATGATCGCCAGCACGATGTCCTTGGCGGTCACGCCGGGGCCGACCTCGCCGTCGACGCGCACCAGCATGGCCTTGGACTTCTTCTGCACCAGGCACTGCGTCGCCATCACGTGCTCGACTTCCGAGGTGCCGATGCCGAAGGCGAGCGCGCCGAAGGCGCCGTGGGTCGAGGTGTGCGAATCACCGCAGACCACCGTCATCCCCGGCAGCGTGGCGCCCTGCTCCGGGCCGACCACGTGCACGATGCCGCGGCGGGCGTCGCCGATGCGGTAGTACTCGAGGCTGAAGGTGCGGGCATTGGCGTCGAGCGTCTCGACCTGGGTGCGCGACACCGGATCGGCGATCTCGGTGAAGCCGGGGTCGGTCGGCGTGTTGTGGTCGGCCATCGCGACGATGGCGTCGCGCCGCCACAGGGGCCGGCCGGCCAGTTGCAGGCCCTCGAAGGCCTGCGGCGAGGTGACCTCGTGGACCAGGTGCCGGTCGATGTAGAGCAGCGCCGTGCCATCGGCCTCGGTGCGCACGACGTGGGCGTCCCAGAGCTTGTCGTAGAGGGTCTTGGCGGACATGGCGGGTCTCTCCTCAGCAGGTGCCAGACAGGTTACGAGCGCACGGTCAATAAAACAAATTCATCTTGTTCATGGATTGCATGACAATCAGGAATTCCATGGCTTGATGGAGCCTGCATGGATATAGACAGCCTGATCGCATTCGTCGCGGTGGCCGAGACGGCGTCGTTCTCGCTCGCCGGCGAACGCCTCCACCTGACCCAGCCCGCGGTGAGCAAGCGCATCGGCGCGCTCGAAGCCCGGCTGGGCGCACGGCTGTTCGACCGCATCGGCCGGCGCGTGCTGATCACCGAGGCCGGGCGCACGCTGCTGCCGCGCGCGCGGCGCATCCTCGCCGAGCTCGACGACTGCCGGCGCGCGCTCGACAACCTCTCGGGGGCGATCGCCGGGCCGCTCGTGCTCGCCACCAGCCACCACATCGGCCTGCACCGCCTGCCGCCGATCCTGCGCCGCTTCGCGGTGCGCCACCCGCAGGTGCGGCTCGACATGCGCTTCATGGATTCGGAAGTCGCCTGCGCGCAGGTGCTGCACGGCGAGGTCGAGCTCGCCATCGTCACGCTGCCGGACGTCCCGCCCGCGGCGCTCACGCTGACGCCGCTGTGGCGCGACGTCCTCGTGCTGGTCACCGACCACGTGCACCCGCTCGCCAAGCAGCGCCGCGTGTCGCCGCAGCAGCTGATGGGCTACCCGGCGATCCTCCCCGGCGCCGGCACCTTCACGCGGCGGCTGATCGACCGTCTGTTCGAACCGCTGGGGCTGGAGCCGCCGGTGGCGTTCTCCACCAACTACCTGGAGACCATCAAGATGATGGTCTCGGTGGGGATGGGCTGGAGCCTGCTGCCGCAGATCATGGTCGACGGCAGCCTGGCGGCGCTGGAACTCGCCGGCGGCTGCCCCGATCGCCGCCTCGGGGTGGTGACGCACGCGCGGCAGACGCCGTCGAACGCGGCGCGGGCGATGCTGGAACTGCTGGCGTGCGAGGCGCCCGGTGACGGCGTCGCCGCGCCGTGGCGCGGCTACTGAAGGGCTGCCGCGCTCAGCAGGCGAGTTCCGGGCGGTCGCGGAACAGCGCCAGGGCCTCGGGGTTGGCGAGCGCCTCGACGTTCTTCACCGGGCGGCAGTGGACCACCTCGCGCACCGCCAGTTCGACGATCTTGCCGCTCTTGGTGCGCGGGATGTCGGCCACCTGCAGCACCTTCGCCGGCACGTGCCGCGGCGTGGTGTTGGCGCGGATCTGCTGCTGGATCTTCGCCACCAGCGCGGCGTCGAGGACGAGGCCCTCGCGCAGGCGCACGAACAGCACCACGCGCACGTCCCCCGCCCACTCCTGGCCGATCACCAGGCTCTCGACCACCTCGTCGAGGCGCTCGACCTGGCGGTAGATCTCGGCGGTGCCGATGCGCACGCCGCCGGGGTTGAGCACGGCGTCGGAGCGGCCGTAGATGACCAGCCCGTCGTGCCCGGTGAGCTCGACGTAGTCGCCGTGGCACCACACGCCCGGAAAGCGCTCGAAGTACGCGGCGCGGTACCTGGCGCCGTCGGGGTCGTTCCAGAAGCCGAGCGGCATCGACGGGAACGGCGCGGTGCACACCAGTTCGCCCTTCTCGCCGCGCAGCGGCCGCCCGGCGTCGTCCCACACCTCGACCTTGAGGCCGAGGCCGCGGCACTGCAGTTCGCCGCGCCACACCGGCAGCACCGGGTTGCCGAGCGCAAAGCAGGAGAGGATGTCGGTGCCGCCGGAGATCGAGCTCAGCTGCACGTCGGCCTTCACGTCGCGGTAGACGTAGTCGAAGCTCTCCGGCAGCAGCGGGCTGCCGGTCGAGAGGATGGCGCGCAGGCGCGCCAGGCGGTGCGTGCGCGCCGGGGCGAGCCCGGCCTTGGCGCAGGCATCGAGGTACTTGGCCGAGGTCCCGAGCACGTCCATGTCCTCGGCATCGGCGTAGTCGAACAGCACGCGGCCGTCGGGGTAGAACGGCGAGCCGTCGTAGAGCAGCACGGTGGCCTCGCAGGCGAGCGCGGCGACCAGCCAGTTCCACATCATCCAGCCGCAGGTGGTGAAGTAGAACACGCGGTCGCCGGGCTTGACGTCGACGTGCAGGCGGTGCTCCTTGACCTGCTGCAGCAGCGTGCCGCCGACCCCGTGCACGATGCACTTGGGCACGCCGGTGGTGCCGGAGCTGAACATGATGTACAGCGGGTGATCGAACGGCAGGCGGACGTAGTCGATCGGCCCGGCCGGCTGGGCGGCGAGGTAGTCGTCGAAGCGCACGGCATCGGCGAGGCCGTCGAGCACCGGGGCGGCGTCGAGGTAGCCCACCACCAGCACGCGCGCGAGCGTGGGCAGGCCGGCGCGGATCTCGGCGAGCTTGCCGCGCACGTCGATGCGCTTGCCATTGTAGTGGTAGCCGTCGCAGGCGAGCAGCACCTTCGGGGTGATCTGGCCGAAGCGGTCGAGCACGCCGCTGACGCCGAAGTCCGGCGAGCACGACGACCAGATCGCGCCGAGGCTCGCCGTGGCGAGCATGCCGATGACGGTCTCGGGCATATTCGGCATGAAGGCACAGACGCGGTCGCCCGCCTGCACGCCGTCGGCGGCGAGCGCGCGCGCCAGGCGCGCCACCTGCGCCTGCAGCTCGGCCCAGCTCAGGCGCCGGCGCACCTTGTCCTCGCCCCAGAACACCAGCGCGTCGCCGTCATCGTTGCGGCGCAGCAGGTTCTCGGCGAAGTTCAGCCGCGCCTCGGGGAACCAGCGCGCCCCCGGCATGCGCCCGGCGTCGGCGAGCACCACGCCGCCGGGCTCGCCGACGAGGCGGGCGTCGTCCCACACGGCGCGCCAGAACGCCGCCGGCTCGGCGAGCGACCAGGCGTACAGCGCGGCGTAGTCGGGCAGGTCCACGCCGTGTTCGCGCGCGATGCGCTGGCGCAGGGCGGTGAGGTTGGCGGCTTCGATGCGCGCAGCCGAAGGCTGCCACAACGGGGCGTCGGTCATCGGAATCTCCCAGGTGGATCGTCGAATAATTGGTTTCGATCGAAACTTTTTACCCGTGCTGACGCCGATCGTCAATCACCTTGCCATCGCGCGGCAGGCTGTCGGGCGCCACCAGGCGGACCTCGCCGCGCAGCTTGGTCAGCTCGCGCAGGCTCGCGGCGAGCGCCTCGGCAAGCCCGGCGGGCGCGCCGGCCGCCTCGACGCGCAGCATCATCACGTCGTCGAGGCCGTCGCGGTCGACCACCAGCCGCCCGCGCCCGGCCTCGGGGTGGCGCTTGAGCACCGCCGCGACCTGCCCCGGGTGCACGAACATTCCGCGCACCTTGGTGGTCTGGTCGGCGCGCCCGAGCCAGCCGCGCAGGCGCCGGTTGGTGCGCCCGCAGGGGCTGGTGCCCGGCAGTTCGGCGGAGAGGTCGCCGGTGCCGAAGCGGATCAGCGGGTAGTCGGGGTTCAGCGTGGTGACGACGACCTCGCCCACCTCCCCCGCCGGCAGCGGGTCGCCGGTGCCGGGGGTGACGATCTCGACGATCAGCTCCTCGTCGACGACGAGCCCCTCGCGCGCCGGGGTTTCGTAGGCGATCAGACCGAGGTCGGCGGTGCCGTAGCACTGCAGCACCGTCACCCCGTGCGCCTCGATCGCCGCGCGCAGCGCCGGCGGCAGCGCCTCGCCGGTGACCAGCGCGCGGCGCAGACATTCGACCGGGGTGCCGGTCTCGGCCGCCCGCTCGAGCAGGATGCGCAGGAACGAGGGCGTGCCGACGTAGCCGTCGGGGCGCAGGTCGGCGATCGCCGCGAGCTGCAGTTCGGTCTGCCCGGTCCCCGCCGGGAACACCGTGCAGCCGAGCGCGAGCAGCCCGCTCTCGAACATCGAGCCGGCCGGGGTGAAGTGGTACGAGAAGGCGTTGTGCACGAGCTGCCCGGCGCGGAAGCCGGCGGCGTGCAGCGCGCGCGCGAAGCGCCAGTAGTCGGTGCGCCGCCCCTCGGGCTCGTACAACGGCCCCGGCGACTGGAATACCTTGCCGAGCGCGCCCCAGCCGGCGGCGGCGTAGCCGCCGAACGGTGGGCGGGCGCGCTGGCGCTCGGCGAGCTCGCCCTTGCGCGTCACCGGCAGGCGCGCCAGTGCCGCGCGTGTCGTCACCGCGGCGGCGTCGACGCCGGCGAGCGCCTCGGCGAGCGCCGGCGCGGCGCGCTGCGCATGCGCGATCTGCCCCGGCAGCGCCGCCAGCAGCCGCGCCTCGCGCAGCTCCGCGGGCGCGGTCTCGCGGTCGTCGTAGAACCTGCTCATGTCCGCCCCCGCCTCACAGCCAGCGCTTGCGGCGCTTGTAGGACTTCAGGTTCTTGAAGGACTTGCGCTCCTCGCCGCCGCCGTGGCCGAGGTAGAAGTCCTTCACGTCCTGGTTGTTCAGCAGTTCGGTCTGGGTGCCGTCGAGCACGATCTTGCCCGACTCCATGATGTAGCCGTAGCCGGCATGGTGCAGCGCCATGTTGGCGTTCTGCTCCACGATCAGCATCGTGATGCCCTGCTCGCGGTTGATCTTGTGGATGATGTTGAACACCTCCTTGACCAGCAGCGGCGACAGCCCCATCGACGGTTCGTCGAGCAGGATCATCTTCGGGCGCGCCATCACCGCCCGGCCGATCGCGAGCATCTGCTGCTCGCCGCCCGACAGGTAGCCGGCGAGCCCGGTGCGTTCCTTGAGCCGCGGGAAGTAGCTGAACACCCGCTCGATGTCGTCGCGCACCTGGCCGTCGCGGCGGGTGAAGGCGCCGAGGCGCAGGTTCTCGATCACCGTCATGTCGCCGATGATCCGCCGCCCCTCCATCACCTGGAAGATGCCGCGGCGGACGATGGCTTCCGGGTCGCGGTTGCTGATCTCCTCGCCCATGAAGTTCACCGAGCCGCGGGTGACCTCGCCGCGTTCGGTCTTCAGCAGTCCGGAGATGGCCTTCAGCGTGGTCGACTTGCCGGCCCCGTTGGGGCCGAGCAGGGTGACGATCTCGCCTTCCGGGACTTCGAGGCTGACGCCGCGCAGCACCAGGATGACCTCGTCGTAGACGACCTCGATGTTGTTCACCGAGAGGATGCTCGGCTTGGTTTCAATGCGTTCGGCCGCTGCCGCCATGTCGGAACCTCCGCGTCGACGCCCCGGGAGTCGGCGGCGGCCCGGTGTCGGGCCGCCGCCGGCCGCTCACCAGCCGAGCCAGTCGGGGCGGCGTTCGAGGGTGGCCGTGTAGATCTTCTCGAAGCCCTTGTCGGTGCTCTGGTACACCAGCACCTGGTTGGTGCCGCGGTGGTCCTCGGCGGTCCAGGTCGACTTCAGGCAGACGTCGCCGAGTTCCTCCGGCCGGTGGTCCCGGAACTGCTCCATCGCCGCCTTGATGTTGGTGCCGGTGATGCCGCCGGCCATCCTGTCGGCGGCGAGCATCGCGTCACGCATCAGGAACACGCCGCAGACGGCGCGCATGTAGTGCAGCGGGCGCACCTCGCTGCCGGCGGCATCCGACACCTTCGACACCTCGCGCACCACCGCCATGCCGGGGACGTCGTCCTTCCACCCCGCCGCACCCACCACCCAGACGATGCTCCTGCCGGCACCGGCGGCCGCGGCCTCGGCGTACTCGTCCCAGCCCCAGACGTTCGACAGGAACTGGGTGTCCACGCCGACCGTCCGGCACGACTGCAGCAGCGAGATGTTCGATCCCGAGGTGTTGGCGAGATAGGCGTAGTGGGCGCCGGACTCCTTGAGGCTCAGGCATTGCGCCTTGAAGTCGCCGGGCTTCAGCGAGTAGACGATCGGGTTCAGCACCTCGAAGCCGAGCTCCTTGGCATAGGCGGCGCAGCCCTCCTTCGGCGCGTTCGGATACGGGTGGTTGTCCCCCATGTGCACGAATTTGGGCGCGCCCTTGCCGCCTTTCCGCTTCCAGTCCTCGGCGGCCCACTGCACCACGCCGCGGCAGCCGTCGGTGTACGACGGGCCGTAGAAGAAGTTGTACGGCGCCGGCGCCTTGACGTACTGGCTCTTGCCCTGCGGATCGGTCAGGTGGCCCGAGTACGAGGCCGACATGAAGAACACCTTGTCGGTCGCCGCGAACTGCGCCAGCGCCTCGGTATCCGCGGTGCCCCAGCCCTGCACCGCCACCGGCTTGGCGTCGGCCGACATCCACTTCTTGTAGGTGGCGATGGCCTGCGGCGCGTTGTAGCCGTAGTCGACGGTCTGGAAGGCGATCCTGCGGCCGTTGATGCCGCCCTTCTGGTTGAGGTAGTTCAGCGCGTCGGCGACGCCCTGGCCGTAGGGCCTGCCGACGTCCGAGGTCGGGCCGGTGTAGGCTGCGAGGTGGCCGACGACGATGTCGTCGGCGAGCGCCGGGGCCGCGGCGGCGGCCAGCAGCGCGAGCGCCAGCGGATGGAGCACGGCGTGCTTGTGCATTGTTGGATGTTCTCCTCGTGCGCGGCCACGTCTGGCGGTGGCCCGTCGTTGCCAGGCGTTCTCAGTACGAGAACGGGTAGAGCTTCCAGTACGCCTTGGTCAGCTTCCAGCGGTGGGCGAGCCCCTGCGGCTCGAAGATCAGGAACAGGATGATGGCGAGCCCGATCGCCATCTGCTTGAGGTAGGCGACGCTGTCCTTGAGCCCCGGGATCACCCCGCCGAGCCCCTGGGCGCTGGCCTCCATGACCTCGGGCAGCAGCACCATGAAGGCGGTGCCGAGCAGCGAGCCCATCACCGAGCCGAGGCCGCCGATGATGATCATGCCGAGGAACTGGATCGACAGCAGGATGGTGAAGCCCTCGGCCGAGACGAAGCCCAGGTAGTGCCCGTACAGCGCCCCGCCGACGCCGGCGTAGAACGATGCCGAGCCGAAGGCGAGGATGCGGTACTTGGTCAGGTTGATGCCCATGATCTCGGCCGACAGGTAGTGGTCGCGCACCGCCACGTAGGCGCGCCCGTCGCGCGAGCGCAGCAGGTTGGCGCCGGCCAGGTACATGACGATCACCGCCACCAGCACCACGTAGAAGAAGCGCTGGTCGTTGTTGAAGGCGAAGCCGAACAGCGTGAACGGCTGCGCCAGCGCGCCGGCCGAGCCGCCGGTGAACCACTCGGCGCGAGCGAAGAAGTCCTCGAGGATGAACTGCGAGGCGAGCGTGGCGATGGCGAGGTAGAGCCCCTTCAGGCGCCCCGCCGGGATGCCGACGAACATGCCCACCGCGGTGGTGAGCAGGCCGGCGAGCGGCACCGCGAGCACCACCGGCAGGCCGAAGCGGTTGTTGAGCCAGGCCGAGCAGAACGCGCCGAAGCCGAAGAAGGCCGCGTGGCCGAGCGAGATCTGCCCGGTGAAGCCCACCAGGATGTTCAGCCCCAGCGCGGCGATGCCGTAGTAGCCGATCTGGATCAGCAGGTTCAGGTAGTAGGCGTTGAGCCACAGCGGAAAGCTCGCCGCCAGCACCACCGCGCCGAGCGCGACCCGGCGCGACATCGGCGTCGGGAAGATCGTCGTGTCGGCGCGGTAGCTGGTGCGGAACTCGCCGCAGCGCATGGTCGTGTGTCCGCCGGACATCGTTCAGATCCTCTCGATGTTGCGGGTGCCGAACAGGCCGTACGGCTTGATCATCAGGATGATCACCAGCGCGTAGAACGGCGCCACGGTGTAGAGGTTGCCGATGTGCAGCCACTGGCTGTCGAAGTACTCGGCGACGTTCTCGAGCACGCCGATGACGAGGCCGCCGACGATGGCGCCGACGATCGAGTCGAGCCCGCCGAGGATCACCGCCGGGAACACCTTGATGCCGAAGAACGACAGCGCCGAGGACACGCCGTTGACCATGCCGACGACCACCCCGGCGAGCGCCGACACCACCGCCGAGATCGCCCAGGCCATCGCGAACACCTGCTTCACCGACACCCCCAGGCTCTGCGCCGCCTGCTGGTCGTAGGCGGTGGCGCGCATCGCCAGGCCGATCCGCGAGTGTTTGAAGAACCAGTAGAAGCCCGCCATGATCACCACCGAGATCAGCAGGCTCATCAGGTAGGCGCTCTGCACCTGCAGCCCGAGCACGTTGACGGCCGCGTGCTCGAACACCGGCGGGAAGGGCTTGGCGAAGACGCCGAAGATCCAGCCCATCAGCGCCTGGAACACCATCGACAGGCCGATCGTCACCATGATCACCGAGATGATCGGCTGGCCGATCATCGGCCGCAGCACCACGATCTGCAGCAGCACGCCGAAGATCGCCATGAAGGCGAAGGTCAGCGGCAGCCCCGCCCACAGCGGCAGCCGGTATTCGGTCATGAACCACCAGCACACCCAGGCGCCGATCAGCAGGAACTCGCCCTGGGCGAAGTTGACGATCTGCGTCGACTTGTAGATGAGCACGAAGCACATCGCGACCACGCCGTAGAGCGTGCCGACGATCAGCCCGTTGACGACGAGTTGCAGCAGGAAGTCGAGGTTCATGGCGGGGCTCCTCAGGCGGCCGCGCGCGGCGCGTGCGCGGGCGGCAGCAGGTCGACGATGCGCAGATCGGCGCGGATGCGCGATCTGCTGCCGTCCTGGAAGGTGATCACCGTGTCCACCGCGACGCTGGCCGCATCGCCGTAGATGCCTTTGATGATGTCCGCGTACTTCTCGGCGATGACGCCGCGGCGCACCTTGCGCGTGCGCGTCAGCTCCCCGTCGTCGGGGTCGAGCTCCTTGTAGAGCAGCACGAAGCGGCGGATGCGCTGCGCCTCGGGCAGGTGCGCGTTGACCGCCTTGAGCTCCGCCTCGAGCAGGCGGTAGACCTGCGGCTGCGACGCCAGGTTGGTGTAGTTGGTGAAGGCGATGCCCTGCGCCTCGGCCCACTTGGCGACGATGCCGTAGCGGATGCAGACGATCGCCGACAGGTACGGACGCTTGTCGCCGAGGATCACCGCCTCGGCGATGTACGGCGAGAACTTGAGCTTGTTCTCGATGTACTGCGGCGAGAAGCGCGCGCCGTCCGCGGTGGTGGCGATGTCCTTGATGCGGTCGATCACCACCAGGTGGCCGCGCGCGTTGATGTAGCCGGCGTCGCCGGTGTACATCCAGCCGTCGCGCTTGTCCTTCGCGGTGGCCTCGGCGTTCCGGTAGTAGCCGAGGAACATCCCGGCGTTGCGCGCGACGATCTCGCCGACGCCGTTGGCGTCGGGCGCCTCGATGCGCAGCTGCGCGTCGTCGAAGGGCACGCCGACGCTGTCGAAATCGACGTCGTCGGCCCGGTGCACGGTGTAGGCGCCGGCGAGTTCGGTCTGGCCGTAGAGCTGGCGCAGCGGCACCCCCATCGCCAGGAAGAACTTGAAGGTGTCGGGCCCGAGCGCGGCCCCGCCGGTGGCCGCCGAGCGCAGGTAGGTGAAGCCGAGGCGGTCGCGCAGCGCGCGGAACAGGATCAGGTCGGCGAGCGGCGAGCGGCGGCCCTCGGCGAGCGCGGCCCGGCCGAGCTTCATGCCGTAGTCGAACAGCGCGCGCTTGAAGCGGTCGGCGTCCATCATGCGGCTGCGCACGTCGGCGGCGATCGACTCCCACACGCGCGGCGCGAGCAGCACGAAGGTCGGCCCGATCTCGCGCAGGTCCGCCATCAGGGTCTCGGCGCTCTCGACGAAGTTCACGGTGCAGCGCGCGATCAGCCACTGCGCCACCGCGTACACCTGCTCCATCACCCACGGCAGCGGCAGCACCGACACGTAGCGGTCGCCCGGCCGCTTCGGATCGGCGCGCAGGTAGGCGGTGCAGTGCTCGATGAACGGCCCGCCCTGCATCATGCTGAGCTTCGGCGCCGAGGTCGTGCCCGAGGTGGTGCAGAGGATCGCGACGTCCTCGCCGCTGCCGGCGGCGACGAGCTCGGCGTACAGCCCCGGCTGCTCGGCGTGCAGTTGCGCGCCGCGCGCGCAGACCTGTTCGAGCCCGATCAGGCGCGGGTCGTCGTACTTGCGCATGCCGCGCGGGTCGCAGTAGACGATGTGGCGCAGCCCCGGGCAGTCGTCGGCGATCTCGAGCAGCTTGTCGGCCTGCTCCTCGTCCTCGGCGACCACCACGTGGGTCTCGGCGTAGTTGAGGAGGTAGGCCACCTCCTCGTTCATCGAATCCTGGTAGATGCCGAGGCTCAGCGCGCCGACGGCGTGCGCGGCGACCTCGCTCCACACCCACTGCGGGCGGTTGTCGCCGATGATGCCGACCACCTGGCCGCGGCGCAGGCCGAGCGCATGGAGGCCGAGCGCGATCTCGCGCACGCGCGCGGCGCAGTCCTCCCAGGTGAACTCGTTCCAGATGCCGAAGTCCTTCTCGCGCATCGCCACCTCGCGCGGCCAGTGCTCGGCGTTGTGCGCGAGCAGCTTGGGCAGGGTGTCGTAGCGGCGCACGTCCGGGTACTGCGGCAGCGCGCTCATGCCGGCCCCCCGGCATCGGCCACCACGCTCATCTCGACGTCGGCGCCGAGGTAGGCGGTCTTCACGTGCGGGTTCTCGATGATCGCCTCGGGCGCGCCCTCGGCGATCTTGCGGCCGAAGTCGAGCACCATGATCCGGTGCGACACGTCCATCACCACGCCCATGTCGTGCTCGATCATGATCACCGTCATGCCCCACTCCTCGTTGAGGTCGAGGATGTAGCGGGCCATGTCCTCCTTCTCCTCGAGGTTCATGCCGGCCATCGGCTCGTCGAGCAGGATCAGGTCGGGCTTCAGCGCGATCGCCCGCGCCAGCTCCACGCGCTTGCGCAGCCCGTAGGACAGCGTGCCCGCGATCGCCTTGCGGATGTGGGTGATCTCGAGGAAGTCGATGATCTCCTCGACGGCGCGCCGGTGTTCGAGCTCCTCGCGCTGCGCGCCGCCGATCCAGTACAGGGCGCCGGTGAAGAAGTTGTTCTTCAGCAGGTGATGGCGCCCGACCATGATGTTGTCGAGCACCGTCATGTGGTTGAACAGCGCGAGGTTCTGGAAGGTGCGGCCGATGCCGAGGTGGCAGCGCTCGTTGGGGCGCAGCGCGGTGACGTCGGTGCCCTTGAACGCGATGCGCCCGCGCGACGGGCGGTAGCGCCCCGACACGCAGTTGAGCAGCGAGGTCTTGCCGGCGCCGTTCGGGCCGATGATCGAGAACACCTCCTGCGGGCGCACCTCGAAGCTCACCTCGGTGAGCGCCTTGATGCCGCCGAAGGTGAGCGAGATGGCGTCGACCGCGAGCAGCGGCGCGGCGGCGACGGCGCTGGCGACGGGGCGTGCGGCGGAAACCTGCGGCAGCGCGCTCATCGCCCGGCCTCCGGGTCGGCGCGCGGGGGCGCGAGGGGCACCTGTGGGGTCATCGGTCGTCCTCCTCCAACGGCGTGGGTGGCTGCGCGGGCGCGGTACCTGCCGCGCCCGTCGTCGTGTCAGGCGCCGATGCGCACCAGCTTGCGGCCGGTGACGCCGGCGCTGAGGTAGGCGGCGAACGCATCGGGCAGCTCGGCGAGCGCGACCTCGCCGCTGACGATGCGATCGAGATGCCGGGGCGCGAGGTCCGCGCCCAGCCGCTGCCACACGCGCGCACGGATCGGCGCCGGGCAGTAGGTGGAATTGATGCCGAGCAGGTTCACCCCGCGCAGGATGAACGGCATCACCGTGGTGACGAGCGCAGGCCCCGCGGCAAGCCCGATCGAGGCGATGCTGCCGAAGGGCTGCACGGTGCGCGTCATGTACGTCAGCACCTCGCCGCCGAGGTTGTCGACGCAGGCGGCCCAGCGCGCCGTCTCCAGCGGCCGGCTGCCGAGGTCGAGCTCGTCGCGCCACAGCACCCGCGCGGCCCCGAGCGCGGCGAGGTAGTCGGCCTCGGCGCGCTTGCCGGAGAGCGCGACGACCTCGTAGCCGCGCCCGGCGAGCATGTCGATGGCGAGGCTGCCGACGCCGCCGGTGGCGCCGCTCACCAGCACCGGCCCCTGGCCGGGGGCGAGCCCCAGGTGCTCCAGCTGGTGGATGCCGAGTGCGGCGGTGAAGCCCGCGGTGCCGATCGCCATCGCCTCGCGCAGGCCGAGGCCCGCCGGCAGCGGCACGACCCAGTCGCCCGGCACGCGCACGTACTCGGCGTAGCCGCCGTCGTGCACCTCGCCGAGCCCGCAGCCGACCACCAGCACGGCGTCGCCGTCGCGAAAGCGCGGGTCGGTCGACTGCGCGACGTGGCCGGCGACGTCGATGCCGCCGACCAGCGGGAAGCGCTTCTGGATCCTGCCGGCGCCGGTCGCCGCGAGGGCGTCCTTGAAGTTGATGTCGGACCAGGCGGCGCGGATGACGACGTCGCCGGGGCCGAGCTCGTCGAGCGTCAGCGTGTCGAGACGCGACACGACCCTGCCGTCGATCTGGTGCGCGCGATAGGCGCTGAATGCGGCCATGGTTCCCCTCCTCCGCTGCGGTACGGGCCGCGGTCGGGGCGAGGCCCCGCCGCCACTCTCGTCGTGTCGTTCGGCCCGGCGCCGCCGCCGGCGCGGGCCGGCGTTCAGCGCCCGCGGAAGACCGGCGGGCGCTTCTCGATGAAGGCGTGCATGCCCTCCTTCTGGTCTTCGGTCGACCATGCCAGGCCGAAGATCTGGGCCTCGAAGCGGCAGCCGCTGTCGAGGTCGAGCTCACCGCCGCTGCGCACCGCCTCCTTGGACAGGCGCACCGCGAGCGGCGCCTTGCCGGCGATCGTGCGCGCCAGCGCCAGCGCCTCCTCGGCGAGGCGCTCGGGCGCGTACACGTGATTGGCGAGCCCGATCGCCGCCGCCTCGGCGGCGCGCACCTGGCGCCCGGTGCACACCAGTTCGAGCGCGCGCGCGCGGCCGATGCGCCGCGGCAGGCGCTGCGTACCGCCGAACCCCGGAGTGGCGCCGATCGACACCTCGGGCAGCCCGAACACCGCCCGCTCCGAGGCGATGATCCAGTCGCAGGCGAGCGCGAGTTCGAGCCCGCCGCCGAGCGCGTAGCCGTTGACGACCGCGATCACCGGCACCGGCAGGTCGGCGATCGCCGCGAACGCCGCGTGCGCGCGGCTGCCGAACGCGCGGATGCCGAGCGGCGTCAGGTCGACGATCTCCTTGATGTCGGCGCCGGCGACGAAGGCCTTGTCGCCGGCGCCGGTCACCAGCAGCACGCGCGCGCCGGGCGCCGCGCCCACCGCCAGCACCGCGGCATGCAGTTCGGCGACCGTGGCGGCGTTGAGCGCGTTGAGCGCGTGCGGACGGTTCAGCGTCAGCCGCCAGATGCCGGCCTCGGGCTCTTCGAGCAGCAGGTTGTCGTAGCTCATGCGCCGCCGCTCAGCTGCCGTAGACGTAGAAGCCGCGGCCGCTCTTGCGCCCCAGCCAGCCGGCGTCGACCATCTGCCTGAGCAGCGGGCAGGGGCGGTACTTGGAGTCGGCGAAGCCCGTGTGCAGCACCTCCATGATCGACAGGCAGGTGTCGAGCCCGATCAGGTCGGCGAGCGCGAGCGGCCCCATCGGGTGGTTCATGCCGAGCTTCATCACCGTGTCGATGGCCTCGGGCGTGCCCACGCCTTCGTAGAGGCAGAACACCGCCTCGTTGATCATCGGCATCAGCACGCGGTTGGAGACGAAGCCGAAAGCATCGCGCACCTCGACCGGGGTCTTGCCGAGCGCGCGCGCCAGCGCCTCGGTCGCCGCGTACACGGCATCGGCGGTCTGCAGCGCGCGGATGATCTCCACCAGCTGCATCACCGGCACCGGGTTCATGAAGTGCATGCCGATGACGTGGTCGGCGCGCCCGGTGGCGCCGGCGATGCGGGTGATCGAGATCGACGAGGTGTTGCTCGCGAGGATCGCGCCGGGCTTCGCGACGGCGTCGAGCTCGCGGAAGATCGCGAGCTTCAGCGCCTCGTTCTCGGTCGCCGCCTCGATGATCACGTCGCAGTCGGCGAGCGCCGCGAGCGCGGTGCTCGTTTCGATGCGCGCGCGCGCGGCGGCCTGCTCCTCGTGGCTCAGCCGGCCCTTCGCCGCGAGCCGCGCGAGGCTCTGCTCGATCGTCGCGAGACCGCGCGCCAGCGCGGCCTCGGCGACGTCGCGCATCACCACGGCGTAGCCCGCCATCGCGCACACCTGCGCGATGCCGTTACCCATCTGCCCGGCGCCGACGACGCCGATCCTGCTGATCTGCATGGTGTTCTCCCGATGTTGCCGGCGGCGCCGCGCGCCTGCCGCGGGCCCGGCGTGCGACCGCACCCGCGCCGCGCGCCGCAGCACCCGGCGCGCTCAAGCGTAGGCGAAGCCGCGCGCCGCGCGTCCTCACATGTTGCGCCGGTACTTGCCGCCGACGTCGAACAGCGCCTCGGTGATCTGGCCGAGCGAGCAGTAGCGCACCGCCTCCACCAGCACCGCGAAGATGTTGCGGTTGTCGATCGCCGCCTGCTTCAGGCGCCCGATCAGCGCCTCGGCCTCGCCGCGGTGGCGCAGCTGGAAGTCGCGCAGGCGCGTGAGCTGCGACTGCTTCTCCTCGTCGGTCGAGCGCGCCAGCTCGATGATGACGTTCTCGGCATCGCCCCTGGGGTTGCGGAAGGTGTTGACGCCGATGATCGGCAGCGAGCCGTCGTGCTTCATGGTCTCGTAGAGCAGCGACTCCTCCTGGATCTTGCCGCGCTGGTAGCCGGTCTCCATCGCCCCGAGCACGCCGCCGCGCTCGGCGATGCGCTCGAACTCCTTGAGCACGGCCTCCTCCACCAGGTCGGTCAGCTCGTCGATGATGAAGCTGCCCTGGTTGGGGTTCTCGTTCTTCGCCAGCCCCCACTCGCGGTTGATGATCATCTGGATCGCCATCGCCCGGCGCACCGATTCCTCGGTCGGCGTGGTCACCGCCTCGTCGTAGGCGTTGGTGTGCAGCGAGTTGCAGTTGTCGTAGATCGCGATCAGCGCCTGCAGCGTGGTGCGGATGTCGTTGAACGCCATCTCCTGCGCGTGCAGCGAACGCCCCGAGGTCTGCACGTGGTACTTGAGCTTCTGGCTGCGCTCGTTGGCGCCGTACTTGAAGCGCATCGCCGTGGCCCAGATGCGCCGCGCGACGCGGCCGAGCACCGTGTACTCGGGGTCCATGCCGTTCGAGAAGAAGAAGCTCAGGTTCGGCGCGAAGTCGTCGATGTGCATGCCGCGCGCGAGGTAGGTCTCGACGTAGGTGAAACCGTTGGCGAGCGTGAAGGCGAGCTGGCTGATCGGGTTCGCGCCGGCCTCGGCGATGTGGTAGCCGCTGATGCTGACCGAGTAGAAATTGCGCACCCGGTTCTGGACGAAGTACTCCTGGATGTCCGCCATCATCTTCAGCGCGAACTCGGTCGAGAAGATGCAGGTGTTCTGGCCCTGGTCCTCCTTGAGGATGTCGGCCTGCACGGTGCCGCGGACGTTCTCGAGCACCCAGGGGCGGATCTTGGCGATCTCGTCGTCGGTCGGGTCACGGCCGTTGTCGCGGGCGAACTTGTCGATCTGCTGGTCGATCGCGGTGTTCAGGAACATCGCCAGGATGGTCGGCGCCGGGCCGTTGATGGTCATGCTGACGCTGGTGCTCGGCGAGCACAGGTCGAAGCCCGAGTACAGCACCTTCATGTCGTCGAGCGTGGCGATCGACACGCCCGAGTTGCCGACCTTGCCGTAGATGTCCGGACGCTCGTCGGGGTCGCAGCCGTACAGCGTCACCGAATCGAAGGCGGTCGACAGGCGCGTCGCCGGCTGCCCCTTCGACAGGTAGTGGAAGCGTTTGTTGGTGCGGAAGGCGTCGCCCTCGCCCGCGAACATGCGGGTCGGGTCCTCGCCCTCGCGCTTGAAGGCGAACACCCCGGCGGTGTACGGGAAGCTGCCGGGCAGGTTCTCCTTCAGCAGGAAGGTGAGCAGCTCGCCGTGGTCGGTGAAGCGCGGCAGCGCCACCTTGGGGATGCGGGTGCCCGACAGCGACTTGGTGGTCAGCGCGTAGCGGATCTCCTTGTCGCGGATCTTCACCACGTACTCGTCGCCCGAGTAGCTCTCGACCACCGCCGGCCACTGGTCGACCAGCTTGCGCGCGCGCGGATCGATGCGCTCCTCGACCTTCGCCAGCAGCGCCGCGAGCGTCGCGGTGTCGCCGCCCTCCTTCGCCACCAGCGCCTGCACCGCCTGCAGCTGCTGGCGGCTGCGCACCAGCGCCGCCTGCTCGCGGATCGCCTTGTGGTAGCCGCGCACGGCATCGGCGATCTCGGCGAGGTAGCGGTTGCGCGCCGCCGGCACGATCACCGTCCTGCCGGTCGAGGCGTGCGTCGCCACCGGCGCGAGCGCGCTCGTGCCGACCTTGAGCCCCTTCACCTGCAGCAGGCCGAGCAGGTTGTGGTACAGCGCGCTCACGCCGTCGTCGTTGAAGCGCGAGGCGATGGTGCCGAACACCGGCATCTCGTCGACCGGCGTGGTGAAGGCCTCGCGGTTGCGCTGCATCTGCTTGCGCACGTCGCGCAGCGCGTCCTCGCCGCCCTTGCGGTCGAACTTGTTGATCGCCACCACGTCGGCGAAGTCGAGCATGTCGATCTTCTCCAGCTGGCTCGCGGCGCCGAATTCGGGCGTCATCACGTACAGCGAGACGTCGCTGAAGGGCACGATGCCGGCCCCGCCCTGGCCGATGCCGGGGGTTTCGATCACCACCAGGTCGAAGCCCGCGACCTTGCACGCGGCGATCACGTCGCCGAGGTTCTCGGGCACCTCGGCGCCGCCGGCGCGGGTCGACAGCGAGCGCACGTAGAGGTGCGGGTGGTCGACCGCGTTCATGCGGATGCGGTCGCCGAGCAGCGCACCGCCGCTCTTCCGCCGCGACGGGTCGGCGGCGATGATCGCGATCTTCAGCCGGTCGCTCTGGTCGAGCCGGAAGCGCCGGATCAACTCGTCGGTGAGCGAGGACTTGCCGGCACCGCCGGTGCCGGTGATGCCGAGCACCGGCACCGTGCGCGTGCCGGCCTCGGCGACGATGGCCTCGCGCAGCGCCGGGTCGAGGCCGCCGCTCTCGAGCGCGGTGACCAGCCGCGCGAGGTCGCGGTGGCTGCCGGCGCGCAGGCCGTCGAGGGTCTTCGGCGCGTGCGCCGCGAGGTCCTCGTCGCAGGTCTCGACCATCCAGCGGATCATCCCGGCCAGCCCCATCGTCTGGCCGTCCTCCGGCGAGAAGATGCGGGTGACGCCGTACGCGTGCAACTCCTTGATCTCGGAGGGCACGATCACCCCGCCGCCGCCGCCGAACACGCGGATGTTCTCGCCGCCGCGGCTCTTCAGCAGGTCGATCATGTACTTGAAGTACTCGACGTGGCCGCCCTGGTAGGAGCTGACGGCGATGCCCTGCACGTCCTCGGCGAGCGCCGCGGTGACGACCTCGTCCACCGAGCGGTTGTGGCCCAGGTGGATCACCTCGGCGCCCTGCGACTGCAGGATGCGCCGCATGATGTTGATCGAGGCGTCATGGCCGTCGAACAGGCTCGCCGCGGTGACGAAGCGGACCTTGTTGTGCGGCTTGTAGGCGTTCTTCGCCGGCGCCTTGGCCGGTTGCGCGACTGCGGACATCGGGATGTGCGCTCCCATGGTGGTCTTGATGGATCGCGACGGACCACCCGGTGGGGTGCGGGCGCCGCGTTTCGGTATGGCACGTGCACCCCGGGGCCGCCTTTTGGCGCGCCCCGCGGCACGGCTCACTTCAGTTCGGGGAAGTCGTCTTCCCAGAACTCCAGCGGGCGGCGCGCATCTTTTGGATCGCGCGCCTCCTCGAGCTTGCGCAGCTCCACGCGGCGGATCTTGCCGGAGATGGTCTTCGGCAGATCCGCGAATTCCAGCCGGCGCACGCGCTTGTACGGCGCGAGGTGTTCGCGCAGGAAGGCGAAGATCGACGCCGCCAGCGCACGGCTCGGCTCGTAACCCTGGCGCAGGATCACGAAGGCCTTCGGCACCGCCAGGCGCAGCGCATCGGGGCTCGGCACCACGGCGGCCTCGGCCACCGCCGCATGCTCGATCAGCACGCTCTCCAGCTCGAACGGGCTGATGCGGTAGTCGGACGCCTTGAACACGTCGTCGGCCCGGCCGACGTAGGTAAGGTAGCCGTCGGCATCACGACTCGCGACGTCGCCGCAGCGGTAATGACCGTCGCGCATCACCGCGGCGGTCTTCCCGGCATCGCCGCGGTAGCCGGCCATTAGCCCCAGGGGCCGCGGGTCGAGCGCGAGCGCGATCTCGCCTTCCGCCGCCGGCCGGCCGTCGGGATCAAGCAGCTCCACCCGGTAGCCGGGCAGCGGCCGCCCCATCGAGCCCGCCTTGAGCGGCTGCCCCGGCGGATTGCCGATCTGCGCGGTGGTCTCGGTCTGGCCGTAGCCGTCGCGCAGGGTGATGCCCCAGGCGCGCTGCACGCGTTCGATGACTTCGGGGTTCAGCGGCTCGCCGGCCCCGACCAGTTCGCGCAGCCGCACCGGATAGGCCGCCAGGTCCTCCTGGATCAGCATGCGCCACACCGTCGGCGGCGCGCACAGCGTGGTGACCCCGTAGCGCACCACGGCGTCGAGCACGCGCCTGGCGTCGAAGCGCGCGTAGCTGTACACGAACACCGTCGCGCCGGCGTTCCAGGGCGCGAACACGTTGCTCCAGGCGTGCTTGGCCCAGCCGGGCGAGCTGATGTTCCAGTGCACGTCGCCCGGCTGCAGGCCGATCCAGTACATCGTCGACAGGTGGCCGACCGGGTAGCTCGCGTGGGTGTGCTCGACGAGCTTGGGCTTGGAGGTCGTGCCCGAGGTGAAGTACAGCAGCAGCGGATCGCTCGCGCGGGTCGCGCCGTCGGCCACGAACTGCGCCGGCGCGGCGTAAGCCTGCTCGAACGCCACCCAGCCGGCGGGCGCGCCGCCGACGGCGATGCGCGAGTAGTCGCCGCCGAGGGTGTCGAACTTCGCCACGTCGGCGGCGCTGGTCACCACGTGACGCACCCCGCCGCGCTCGAAGCGATCGGCGAGGTCTTCGGGCGTCAGCAGGGTGGTCGCCGGGATCATCACCGCGCCGAGCTTGATCGCCGCGAGCATGGTTTCCCACAGCGGCACGACGTTGCCGAGCATGATCAGCACCCGGTCGCCGCGCTGCACGCCCTGCGCACGCAGGAAGTTCGCCACGCGGTTCGAGCGCGCCGACAGCTCGGCGAAGCTGAGCTTCTCCTCGCTGCCGTCGTCGGCCACCACCCACAGCGCCGGCGCGGCGTTGTCGCGCGCCATCACGTCGAAGTGATCGAGCGCCCAGTTGAAGGTATCGAGTTGGGGCCAGCGGAAGCCGGCGTAGGCCGTGGCGTAGTCCTCGCGGTGTGCGAGCAGGAAATCCCGCGCCCGGATGAATGCGTCGCTGGACGACATCGGCCCCTCCTCATCTTGGTTTCGCAATGGCGCCGGACGATATATTACGTTTACGTCAACGTCAATTTACCTGCGACATCTCCCCTACGCCTTCGTCGCTAAACGAAGCGGGCGCACCCCATCAGGCAAGCGGCGCGCCGTTCGACCAGGCTCGCCTGCGCATTGGCGAGCGCGAGCAATGACTCCGGTCCCGGCAGCACCGGGTTGTCGGCGACGGGTTGCGCGCGCAGCGCGGCGAGCTGCCGCGCATAGGCGGCGGCCATCGCGGCGGAGACGTCGACGATGGCGAGCTGCGTGAAGCCGGCGACCTGCAGCGCGTGCTCCAGCGCGTCGCGGGTGTCGAGGTAACTCAGGCTGCCGTCGGCCGGTGCCCATGGCGCCGGGTAGTACGGTGCACCGGCCGGCCCGAGCACCCACTCGTGGAAGCCGAGCCAGCCGCCGGGCTTCAGCACCCGCGCCGCTTCCCGCCACAGTTGCCCGGCCGCGGGGATGTGCTGGGCGAGGTGCTGTACCCAGACGCCGTCGACGCTGGCCGCCGGCAGCGGCGTTGCCGTCGCGTCGCCGACGAGGTGCCGGATACGCGCCTGCAGCCCCACGCGCGCGGTGAGTGCCGCGCCGGCGACGACCAACTGCGGGGTGAGGTCCAGGCACAGCACCTCGCAGCCGAGTTCGCCGGCCAGCCAGCGCGCCGCGCCGCCGAGCCCGCCGCCGAGATCGAGCACGCGCTCGCCGGTGTGTACGCCGACGAGCGCAGCGAGTTCGCGCACCGCGGCGAGTCCGCCGGCATGGATCTGGTCGTAGCGCGCCACGTCGCGGTAGTCGGGGTGCGCGATGCCGGCGGCCGCGAGGCGGGCCTCGATCCAGCCCAGCGGATCGCCCCGGCTCCAGTGGCGCGCGATGGCGGCGTTCAGGTCGGTGGTGTCGGACATGGCGGTGCTCGCAGCGGAAAGCTGCGCGCAGGGGTATGCTCGATTGACGTAAACGTCAACCCTCGCCGCCCGCCATGCCCACGCTCCCGCCGCTCGCCCCGCACCGCCCCGTCGACGCACTCGGACGCCCGATCCCGCCGGCCGCTGCCGGCGCCCGCATCGCCTGCCTGGTGCCGAGCATCACCGAACTGCTGTTCGCGCTCGGCCTCGGTACCCAGGTGGTGGCGCGCACCCACTACTGCGTGCACCCGGCCGAGGCGGTCGCGGCGGTACCCGCGGTGGGCGGGACGAAGAAGATCAAGCACCGGGCGCTGCGGGCGCTCGCCCCCACCCACGTCATCGTCAAC
The DNA here is from genome assembly GCF_004341245.1 of Plasticicumulans lactativorans. Classification (GTDB taxonomy): domain Bacteria; phylum Pseudomonadota; class Gammaproteobacteria; order Competibacterales; family Competibacteraceae; genus Plasticicumulans_A; species Plasticicumulans_A lactativorans. The sequence goes on from NZ_SLWY01000011.1 coordinate 51,910, forward strand.
ATCGACGAGAACCCGCGCGAGATGGCCGAGGCACTGGCGGAATACGTGTCGCAGGTGATCGTCACCCACCCGCTCGGTCCGCACGACAACCTCGCGCTGTATCGGCTGCTCGGCGCCGTGTTCGGGCGGCAGGACGAAGCCGAGCGGCTCTGCGGCGCGCTCACGGCCGGGTTCGGGCGCCTCGCGGCCCGCGCCTGGCCGCCGCGCCGCGTGCTGTACCTGATCTGGCGCGAGCCGTGGATGAGCGTGAGCCGCGACACCTACATCGCGCGCACGCTCGCGCTGGTGAACTGGCAGACCTGGGTCGCGCCGACGAACATGCGCTACCCGAGTCTGGACCTCAGCGCGGAGGTGCTGGCCGCGGTCGACACGGTGCTGCTGAGCTCCGAGCCCTACCGCTTCACCGCGGCCGACACCGCGAGCCTCGCCGCCGAGCATGCCCTCGACCCCGCGCGGGTGCGGTTGATCGACGCCGAAATGGTGTCGTGGTACGGCAGCCGGGCGATCGCGGGACTCGATTATCTGGAGGCGTTCGCCGCGGCCGGCCGAACGCCCGCGCGCGGTCGCCTCAGTCGCCTCACGTGATGCGCCGCTTGACGTAACTGCCGGGGGCATCCTCGAGCGCCGGCAGCGCGCCGTCGCCGGGCTCGCGCGCCGGCACGCGCTCGGCGTCGTGCGCCTCGACCCACTGGCTCCAGTCGTCCCACCACGACCCCGGCGTCTGCACGGCGTCGGCGAGCCAGGCACCGCTGTCGGCGGGCAGCACCGGATTGGTCCAGTAGCCGTACTTGCGCGCCACCGGCGGGTTGATCACCCCGGCGATGTGCCCGGAGCCGCCGAGCACGAACTTGACCGGCCCGCCGAACAGCGGTGCGCCCAGGTAGGTCGACTTCCACGGCGCGATGTGATCCTCGATCGTCGACAGGAAGTACACCGGGACGGTGACCCGGCCGAGATCGATCGGACGACCGGCGATGTTCAGCCCCCCGGGCTCGCGCAGCAGGTTCTTCTGGTACATGTTGCGCAGGTAGAAGCTGTGCATCTTCGCCGGCATGCGCGTGGAGTCGCTGTTCCAGTACAGCAGGTCGAACGGGAACGGGTCCTTGCCCAGCAGGTAATTGTTGACCGCGAACGACCAGATCAGGTCATTCGCCCGCAGCATGTTGAAGGTCGTCGCCATCTCGGCGCCATCGAGGTAGCCGGCGCGTTCCATGCGCTTCTCGATCGACGACAACTGCACGTCGTCGAGGAACACCTCGAGCTCGCCGGGTTCGCTGAAGTCGATCATCGTCGTGAAGAAGGTCGCCGAGGCGATGCGCTCGTCGCCGGCCGCGCCCAGCCAGCCGAGCGTCGCCGCCAGCAGCGTGCCGCCCAGGCAGTAGCCGACGGCGTTGACGCGACGCTCGCCGGTGGCGAGCTCGATCGCGTCGAGCGCGGCGAGCGTGCCCTCGGCGAGGTAGTCGTCGAAGCCGCGCTGCGCGTACTCCGCCGACGGATTCACCCAGGAGATCACGAACACCGTGTGGCCCTGCTGCACCGCCCAGCGGATGAAGGAATTCCGCTCGCGCAGGTCGAGGATGTAGAACTTGTTGATCCACGGCGGCACGATCAAGAGCGGCCGCCGCCACGCGGTCTTGCCGTGCGGCGCGTACTGGATCAGCTGCATCATCGCGTTCTGGAACACGACCTTGCCAGGGGTCACGGCGACGTTGACGCCGAGTTCGAACGCATCGGGGTCGGTCATGCGGATCGCCAGACGCCCCCCGCCGCCGCGCTCCAGATCCACCAGCAGGTTGCGCAGTCCCTTCAGCAGGCTCTCGCCACCGGTGCGGTAGATCTCGCGCAGGGCCTCGGGGTTGGTCAGCGCGAAGTTGGTCGGCGCCAGCGCGTCGATGAACTGCCGCGTGTAGAACTCCACCTTGCGCGCCGTGCGCTCGTCGAGGCCATCGACGCCGGCGACCGTCTGCTGCAGCCAGCGCGCACCGAGCAGGTAGGACTGCTTGATGAAGTCGAACAGCACGTGCTCGTTCCAGGCCTCGTCCTTGAAGCGCCGGTCGCCCTGGCTGGGCGCGATCACCGGCACCGAGCGCAGCCCCAGCGCGCCGGTACAGGTGCTGGTCCACAGCTCCAGGGCGTCACGCCACAGGCTCAGGTGGTTCTCGGCGAGGCGGAACGGGTCGAGCATCAGCTTGCCCGACATCTCCAGGAACGCCTGGCCGATGCCGAGCTCGTCGCTGTAGGCGACCGCCTGGCCGTCGAGCCGGCGCTGCAGCAGGCTGTTCATCAGGCGGTTGCTGGTATCGGTGATCTCCCGCAGCGTCTCGGCGATGACGAGCGGATCGGGAAGCGAAACCGGAGGGTTCGTTTCGGCGGACATGGGCAACCCTCATGCATGCGAAGCCGTTCGCGGCTCCGGCGGATTCTGCGCAAGCCCTCCCTGGTGTTCCGTGACTGCCTCTACGCTAGCGAGCACCTTTTCGCCTTGCAACCGTACGCACACATGTACGCTGAAAGACTGCACCCCGGCCTGCGCTGACGACTGCGATGGTCGGCCCCGAAAGCGTCTGGCGAATGTCGCGTGCATTGCACCGCGCACCTCGCCGTGCAAGGCCTCAGTCGGCCCGGCGATCGGGGTGGTTGTCCATGAAGTGCTTGAGCACGAGCTTCAGGTGCAGGCAGCGCGCGCGGTCGCCGGCCGCCTCGGCGGCGTGGATGTCGTCGAGCAGGATGCGGCGGATCCGCAGCACGCCGTCCTCGCAGTTCAGCAGGTAGTTGCCGAGCTCGGCGGCGACGATCTCGGGGACGTGTTCGTGCTCCGCCACCGCCTCGATCTCCTCGGGGGTGAGTTCGCACATGCCGATACAGTCTTCGTAGGACAACATGGTTTTTACCCTCCTCCGCGTGCATGGCGGATCGCCGCCCGGCGCAGGGCCGGGCGTTTTCGCCCGCCGGGTCGGTTTCCGGACGGCGCCGTGAAACACGCTGGAAACACTAGCACCCGCAGATGTCCCCGCCTGCCCGCGCCGACCGGCCGCGCCCCGCCGCGCACCGGTGCCGCGGCAGGTCGGGAGTGTTGACGTTTACGTCAATCGCTTTACCTTGTCTGCGGGCGGAGGGCCCGCGCGGAGAACGAGCTTGAACAGCAGCATCCGGCCACCGGAAACCGTCACCTACTCCATCAGCGACCTGGCCAGGGAGTTCGACGTGACCACGCGCGCGATCCGCTTCTACGAGGATCAGGGCCTGCTGAACCCGCGCCGCGAGGGCCGCAGGCGCATCTACAACAAGCGCGACCGCACCCGGCTCAAGCTCATCCTGCGCGGCAAGCGCCTCGGCATGACGCTTGGTGAAACACGCGAACTCTTCGAACTGTTCGACAGTTCGCGCGGCGAGGAGATGCGGTTGCGGCAGTTCCTGCGCATCCTCGACGACCGCCGCGCGATCCTCGAGCAGCAGCAGCGCGACATCGAAGCCGTGCTGCACGAGATCGACAGCGCCAAGGCCGAATGCGAACGCCTGCTCGACGCCAAGCCCCCCGAATCCGCCCGCAGCGCGGAACACGCCAAGGCGCCGTAGCAGGCGCCGTGCGGTCGGCTCCGAACAGGGCGTCGCCATGCGGCATTGAAGGCGGTATCGGTGAGCAACATTGACGTTTACGTAAACGTAATATAACGTTTTTCATACCGTGCCCGGCTTGCGGTCTATAACGCCACCACGTCCGTCGTGGCGCTGCCGCCGCTGCCGGGCCGATCCCGATGATCATCCGGCGGCAAGCGTCGCGGCCGCCGATAATCCACGCGCCCCGTGCGCAGGAGAGGACACATGAGCAACGATCCCGTCGTCATCGTCGGCATGGCCCGCACGGCCATGGGCGGCTTCCAGGGCATGTTCGCGAGCCAGAGCGCACCGCAGCTCGGCGCGGCGGCGATCCGCGCGGCGGTCGAGCGCGCCGGCGTGGCGCCGGCGGACATCCAGGAGGTGTACATGGGCTGCGTGCTGCCCGCCGGCGTCGGCCAGGCGCCGGCGCGCCAGGCCGCGCTCGGCGGCGGGCTCGACCTCGGCACGCCCTGCACCACGGTCAGCAAGGTCTGCGGCTCGGGCATGAAGGCGATCATGCTCGCACACGACGGCCTGCTCGCCGGCACCAACAGCGTCGTGCTCGCCGGCGGCATGGAGAGCATGAGCAACGCCCCCTACCTGCTGCCCAAGGCGCGCGCCGGCTATCGCCTGGGCCACGGGCAGACGCTCGACCACATGTTCTTCGACGGCCTCGAGGACGCCTATGACAAGGGCCGGCTGATGGGCACCTTCGCCGAGGAGTGCGCCGACAGCTACGGCTTCACCCGCGCCGCGCAGGACGCCTACGCGATCGAGTCGCTGCGTCGCGCCAGGGCCGCGATCGAGGGCGGCCGCTTCAAGGGCGAGATCGTCGGCGTGCCGGTCAGGGGCCGGGATGGCGAGGTGCTGCTCGACACCGACGAGCAGCCGCTGTCGGCGCGCCCGGACAAGATCCCGAGCCTCAAGCCCGCCTTCCGCAAGGACGGCACCGTGACCCCGGCCAATTCCAGCTCGATCTCCGACGGTGCCGCCGCGCTGGTGCTGATGCGCGCCTCCGAGGCGGCGCGCCGCGGCCTCGTGCCGCTCGCGCGCATCGTCGGCCATGCCAGCCACGCGCAGAAGCCGGGCCTGTTCACCACCGCGCCGGTCGGGGCGATGCAGAAGCTGCTCGACAAGGCCGGCTGGTCGGTCGCCGACGTCGACCTGTGGGAGATCAACGAGGCCTTCGCCGTGGTGACGATGGCGGCGATGCAGGACCTCGACCTCGACCACGCCAAGGTCAACGTCCACGGCGGCGCCTGCGCGCTCGGCCACCCGATCGGCGCGAGCGGCGCGCGCATCGTCGTCACCCTGCTCGCCGCGCTCGCCCAGTACGGCAAGCGCCGCGGCGTGGCCTCGCTCTGCATCGGCGGCGGCGAGGCCACGGCGCTCGCGGTGGAGCGGCTCTGAGCGCGCCCCGCCCCCCGCGCCGCCGGCGCGGGGGAAACGCCCGACACGGCATCCGGCCCCTGTCCGCCCCGGCACAGGGCCCCTCGACCCCGCCACCGGTAACCCGCCCATGATCCTCACCGAAGAGCAGGAAATGATCCGCGACGCGGTGCGCGCCTACGCCCAGGAGCGCATCGCGCCGTTCGCCGCCGACTGGGACCGCCACGCCACGTTTCCACGTGAGGCCCTGCTCGGGCTCGCCGAGCTCGGCGTCATGGGCATGACCACCCCCGAGGCCTACGGCGGCACCGATGCCGGCTACGTCGCCTTCGCGCTCGCGCTGGAGGAGATCGCCGCCGCCGACGGCGCCACCAGCACCATCGTCAGCGTGCACAACTCGGTCGGCATCGGCCCGATCCTGAAGTTCGGCAGCGACGCGCAGCGCGCGCACTACCTGCCGCGCATGACCAGCGGCGAGTGGCTCGGCGTGTTCGCGCTCACCGAGCCGCACGTCGGCTCCGACGCCGGCGCCATCCGCACCCGCGCGCTGCGCGACGGCGAGCACTACGTGCTGAACGGCACCAAGCAGTTCATCACCTCGGGCCGGAACGGGCAGGTCGCGATCGTGTTCGCGATCACCGACCCCACCGCCGGCAAGAAGGGCATCAGCGCCTTCGTCGTGCCCACCGACACCCCCGGCTACGTGGTCGCGCGCATCGAGGACAAGCTCGGCCAGCACGCCTCCGACACCGCGCAGATCGTGTTCGAGGACTGCCGCGTGCCGGTGGCGAACCGCCTCGGCGCCGAGGGCGACGGCTACCGCATCGCGCTCGCCAACCTCGAAAGCGGGCGCATCGGCATCGCCGCACAGTGCGTGGGCATGGCGCGCGCCGCCTTCGCCGCCGCGCTCGCCTACGCCCACGAGCGCGAGAGCTTCGGCCGGCCGATCTTCGAGCACCAGGCGGTCAACTTCCGCCTCGCCGACATGGCCACCGAGCTCGAGGCCGCGCACCAGCTCGTGCTGCACGCGGCGAGCCTGAAGGACGCCGGGCGCCCGTGCCTGAAGGAAGCCAGCATGGCCAAGCTGTTCGCCTCGGAGATGGCCGAGCGCGTCTGCTCGGCGGCGATCCAGGTCCACGGCGGCTACGGCTACCTCGCCGACTTCCCGGTCGAGCGCATCTACCGCGACGTGCGCGTGTGCCAGATCTACGAAGGCACCAGCGACGTGCAGCGCATCGTCATCGGCCGCGCGCTGGCCGGCTGACGGCGCCCGGCCGCCCGCACGCGCCGCCGACGGGTCGCGGCGCGGCGCAGGCGGCCCCCGTCGCCGCGTGACGCGGCGATCGGCACGCCGGCGGCGCGGGTGGCTAAACTGGCGGGCGTCCGCCCCGCCGGCTGCGCGGGGCATCCCTCCACCACCACCGGGATAGCCGATGACCACCGCCTCCATCGTCCACGTCGTCGACGACGATCCGGCCCTGCGTGATTCGCTGAAATGGCTGCTCGAATCCGTCGGCCTGACCGCGCACGTGCACGCCAATGCCCAGGAGTTCCTCGCCGGCTGGCAGGACCCCGGCGTTCCCGCCTGCCTGCTGCTCGACGTGCGCATGCCGGGCATGGGCGGGCTGCAGGCGCAGAGCCGGCTGCCGAGCTTCGGGGTGGCGATCCCGGTGATCATCATCACCGGCCACGGCGACGTGCCGATGGCGGTGTCGGCGATGAAGGCCGGGGCGGTCGACTTCATCGAGAAGCCCTTCAACGACCAGTTGCTGCTCGACTGCGTGCACAACGCGCTCGCCCGCGACCGCGCACGGCGCGAGGCGCTCGACCACGCGCACGTGCTCGCCGAGCGCTACGCCTCGCTGACGCCGCGCGAGCGCGAGGTGATGGCGCTGGTGGTGCGGGGCGAACCGAACAAGGACATCGCCGAGGCGCTCGCCGTCAGCCGCAAGACGGTCGAGGTGCACCGCGCCAAGGTGATGGACAAGATGCAGGCCGAATCGCTGTCGGATCTGATCCGCATGGCGATGAGCGTCGGCCTGCTCGACGTGCGCGAACCCCACGCCTGACGCCAGCGAGCCCGCCCATGGAACGTTTCGAACTGCTTGCCGACCGCGCCGAGCGCCTGCTCGAGCGCCTGGAGAACCTGCTGCCACCGACCGTCGCAGCTCCCGACTGGGAGGCCAGCATCGCCTTCCGCTGGCGCAAGCGCGGCGGCCGCGGCTGGCTCGCGCCGGTGCGCCACCCGCACCGCCTGCGCCTGCAGGACCTGCAGCGGGTGGACCGGCAGAAGGCCGAGCTCGACCGCAACCTGCGCCAGTTCGTCGCCGCCCGGCCGGCCAACCACGCGCTGCTGTGGGGCTCGCGCGGCACCGGCAAGAGCTCGCTGGTGAAGGCGCTGCTGAACGCCTACGCGGCGCAGGGCCTGCGCCTGATCGAGGTCGAGCGCCACGACCTGATCGACCTGCCGGACATCGTCGAGCTGGTCGAGGACCGCCCCGAGCGCTTCCTGGTGTTCTGCGACGACCTCAGCTTCGACGCCGACGACGGCAGCTACAAGGCGCTGAAGGCGGTGCTCGACGGCTCGGTGGCCGCGCCGTCGGAGAACGTGCTGATCTGCGCGACCTCGAACCGGCGCCACCTGCTGCCCGAGTACATGAGCGAGAACCGCGACGCGCGCATGGTCGAGGGCGAGCTGCACCACGGCGAGGCGGTGGAGGAGAAGATCTCGCTGTCGGAGCGCTTCGGCATCTGGCTGTCGTTCCACCCCTTCACCCAGGACGACTACCTCGCGGTGGTCGCCTACTGGCTTGGCGAACTCGGCGCACCGGCCGACCTCGACGAAGCGACGCGGGCGCTGGCGCTGCGCTGGGCGCTGACGCGCGGTTCGCGCAGCGGGCGCGTCGCCTACCAGTTCGCCCGCGACCACGTCGGCCGTCAGGGGCTCGACGGCGGCTGAGTCGGCGGCGCGGCCGCCGGGAAGCCTTCGGGCCAGGCGCGGATGTAGAGGTCGCGCTGCGGGTAGGGCATCGCGATGCCGGCCTTGCGGAAGCTCTCCCAGACGCCGAGGTTGACCTCGGAGCGCACCACCAGGATGTTGTGGCGGTTGACGTCGACGTAGTACTGCGCGCGGTAGCGCACGCCGGTGACGCCGTAGTCCCACACCAGCGCGAGCGGCGCGGGGTTGATCTGCACCGCCGGGTGCTGGCCGATCACGCGGGCGATCAGGTCGACCACGCGCTGCGGCTCGAAGTCGTAGGCGGCGCCGAAGTACAGCACCTGGCGGATGATGTTGTCGCTGTGGGTCCAGTTGGTGAAGGCGTTACTGATCACCTCGGAGTTGGGGATGATCACCTCCATGTTGTCGAAGGTCTTCAGCGTCAGCGAGCGGATGCCGATGCGCACGATCTCGCCCTCGTCCTCGCCGATCTTCACCGTGTCGCCGCTGCGCAGCGGACGCTCGATCAGCAGCAGCACGCCGCTGATGAAGTTGTTGGCGATGGCCTGCAGGCCGAAGCCGATACCGACACCGACCGCGCCGGCGAACACCGCGAGCGTGGTCAGGTCGACGCCGATCACGCGCAGCGCCACCAGCACGCCGATCAGCACCGCCAGGTACTGCGTGAACACCGCCAGGCTGTTGCGCACCCCCGAGTCGCCCACGCCCGACAGCACCCAGCGGTAGGTGACCGCGCGCAGCAGCCGCCCGCCCCAGAACATCATCAGCGCCGCCAGCACCGTCACGCCGAGGCTGTACGGGCTCAGCGCGAGTTCGCCGAACTGGGCGAAGGGCTTGCGCAGCAGCTCGAACACCCCGTCGACCAGCGCCGATTCGCCGCCGCGCCCGAGCGAGTACAGCGGCAGCCATGCGGCAGCGACGAAGGCGAGCACGCGCGCGATGTGGTGCAGCGGGTCGAGCAGCTCGTGGGTCCAGCCGCGACCGTAACCGGAGCCCTTGATGAAGTGCTCGGCCGCCGCCTCGAACACGTCGTCGAGCAGGCCGAGCACGACGATCAGCAGCGCCAGCACCACGATCAGCACCATCAGCTGGCGCGCCACCTCCCACGCCAGGTTGATGTAGCCGGCGAGCCCGAGCAGCGCGGCGGTGAGCAGCGCCAGCGGCAGCAGCAGCGTGATCAGCTTGAGCACGACGAACCAGGTGCGCCGCGCCTGCTGCATCGGCTCCAGGGCGTCGAGCAGGTAGCGGCGCACCCGCAGCGCCGCCGGGAAGGTCGCCGCCAGGTAGAGCATGAACACCTGGTCGGCGAGGTCGACGAGCTGGTCGGGCAGCGCCACCAGCCGGGCGATGATCGCCAGCGCGCCGCAGGCCGCGCCCGCCACCACCACCACCGCGATCAGGCGGTACAGCGTGCGCCGGCGCGTCCCGGCGCCGGGGCGCGCGACCAGCAGCAGCCAGGTGAGCGTGAGCGGCAGCTTCACCGCCACCCACAGCAGCACCAGCGTCACCAGGATGCCGAAGCTCGGCTGTGGCGTGGCGCTGCCCCACAGCGCCAGCACGATCATCGCCGACAGGCTCGCGCCAACCACGTTGCGCTTGAGCAGTTGCTGCAGCACCCGCAGCACGCGGTCGGTGTAGCGCCGGCCGGCGTCGGCCTCGCCGTCGTCCGGGCCGCGCCGCTCGATCGCGCGGCCGAGCGCGCGGCGCAGGTGCAGCGCCAGGCGCAGCAGCAGCCCCTGCCCGACCAGCAGGCCGAGCCACAGCAGCGGATCGGCCGCGCGCAGGCTGTTCCACGCGGTTTCGAGGCTCAGCCGCACCTGGTAGGTGAGGAAGGTCGGCGTGGTCGCCAGCCGCTCGCCGATCTGCTGCCAGGCATCCGCGGTCACCGGCAAGGGCCGGCGGCTCAGCAGGTCGTGGCGCAGCGACTCGCGGTAGGCGGCATCGAGCTTGTCGCGCATCGTCTCGGCGTTGCCGAGCACCTCGCGCATGCGCTGCACGCGCTCGGCGAGCTGCCCGCCGATGTCGCTCAGCAGGCGCCGTTCGCGCTCCGCGCCCTGGCGCTCGGCGTCGCTGGCGACGGCCCGGCGCTCGATCACCGCCTTCTGCTGGGCGTACAGCTCGACCTTGCGTTCGAGCACCTCGGCGGTGGCGCGCAGCGTGGTGATCATCGCCCGCGCGGTGTCGAGCGCCGAGCTGAACTCGCGCAGCGCCGGGCGCGGCGAGGCGTTCGGCAGGCGGCCGATGCGCTCGAGGTCGAGGCCGATGCGCAGCAGGCGCACGTCGACCTCGGCGAGCTTGGCGCGCTCGATCGACACCTGGCGCTCGAGGTCGAGCACGCGCCGCTCGGCGTCGCTCAGGCGGTCGCCCTCGCGCTCGAGCTGCGCGGCGAGGGTCGCCGCGCGCTCCGAGGCGGCCTGCGCCGCGCGCTGCAGCTCGGCCTCGCGGTCGGCCTGTGCCTCGCGGCGGCTGCGGTCCTCCTGCTGGCGGAAGGCCTGCTCCAGGCGCGTCTGCCACTGTTCGAGCAGCGCCACGCGCTGCGTCAGCAGCTCGGTCTGCACCCGCACCTGTTCGAGGTGCTTCTGCTCCAGGGCGAGCTCGTCGCGGCGCTGGCCGAGGTCGCGGGTGGCGAGTTCGAGCTGGGCGCCGGCGGCGTCGCCCTGCAGCGTCGGCGACGTCGGGCTCCTCAGCAGCTGCACGCGCGCCTCCAGGTCGCGCACGGTCTGCGTCAGCGTGCGGACGCGCTGCTCGGTGTTGGTGGCGTCCACGCGCAGGTCTTCGAGGCGCAGCAGCGCGGCCTTGGTATCGACACGCGCCTGTTCGACCGCGTCCTCGGTGACGCTGTCGGGGGTCAGCGCGGCGATGCGCCGCGGCACCTCGGCCGCCAGCGCCGCCAGCTCCTGGCGCACGCGCTCGACCACCGCGGCCTCCTCGGCCAGGGCCTGGCTGCGCGTGGCGGTCTGTTCGGCGGCCTTCGACGGGTCGATCGGCGCGGTGGTGGCGGGCGCCACGTCGTCGAGCGCCGCGTGCGCCGGCAGCAGCACGAACAGCAGGATCAGGGTCGACAGCAGGTGAGACATGGCGGAACCGTACGGCGGCAGGCAGTCCGCGAGGGAAGCCGAGCCGGGCGCCGAAGTCAACCGCCGCGGCGCGCCGCCCGCCGGTGGGTGGCCGGCGCCCCGGCTACACTCAGGCGAGCGCGGCCGCCCACCGGTCGCATCCCCCGGACCGCCGCCGATGACCGATGCCCGCCTGCTGCTCGACGCCGCCCACTTCGCCGCCGTGCGCCACCGCACCCAGCGGCGCAAGGGCGCCGATGCCTCGCCCTACATCAACCACCCGCTGGAGGTCGCCGCCCTCCTCGCCGAATGCGGCGTGGACGATGCCGCCGTGCTCGCCGCGGCGCTGCTGCACGACACCGTCGAGGACACCGAGACCACCCCGGACGAGCTCGCCGCACGCTTCGGCGCGCGCATCGCCGGACTGGTCGCCGAGGTCACCGACGACAAGCGGCTGCCCAAGGCCGAACGCAAGCGCCTGCAGATCGTCCACGCCCCGCAGCTGTCGGCGGGGGCGCGGCTGGTCAAGCTCGCCGACAAGATCTGCAACGTCCGTGACGTCACCCATCACCCGCCCGACTGGCCGCACGCGCGCCGCCGCGAGTACCTGGCCTGGGCCGCCGCGGTGGTCGACGGCTGCCGCGGCAGCCACGCCGAACTCGAAGCCCGCTTCGACGCCGCCCTCGCCGAGGGCCTGGCGCTGCTCGACGCCGGTGACTGATCCCACCCCCGACGCGGAGGTTCACGATGGAACTGGTGCTGCACGGCGCCCCGCTCTCCCCCTACGTACGCAAGGTGCGCGTCACGCTCGCACTGAAGCACGTCGCCTGCACGCTCGACCCGATCGACCCCTGGCGCCAGGCCGTGCGCCTGCGCGAGCTCAACCCGATCGGGCGCATCCCGGTGCTGGAGGTCGACGGCCGGCCGCTGTGCGAATCGAGCGTGATCTGCCACTACCTCGACGAGGTGTACCCCGAGCCGCCGCTGCTGCCGGCCGAGCCGTGGGCGCGCGCCCGCGCGCGCTGGTTCGAGCGCTACGCCGACACCGAGCTCGGCCCCCTGCTGACCTTCGCGGTGTTCGGCCAGCGCGTGATCCGCCCGCTGCTCGGCCAGCCCGTCGACGAGGCGCAGGTCCGCGCGGCGATCGACGAGCGGCTGCCGCCGCTGCTCGACTGGCTCGAAGCCGAGCTCGGCGACCGTGACTGGCTGGTCGGCGCCGGCCCGACGCTCGCCGACCTCGCCTTCGCCACCCACACCGTCAACTACGGCTACGGCGGCGAGGCGCTCGACCCGACCCGCCACCCGCGCCTGTGCGCGCTCGCCGCACGCACCCTCGCCACCCTGCCCTTCGCCGCGCTGCTCGCCGAGGAGGCCGCGGTGATGGACAAGGTCCGCGCCCGCCTCGCCCGCCCCTGAGCCCGCCGGCGCGGCGAATGCCTTGCGGCGCCCCGGCTCCCCGGTGCTTTACGGCTGATCAGGCGAGGGCGTCCGTTTTTCCAGTCGGGCATCCGCCCGGGCGCCGGCACGCAGCGCCATGTCATCGGCGGACCCAGCGTTCTCGACGCGCCCGCGCAGAGCCTGTCGAATCCTGGCCAGAAAGCCTTTTGAGGAAAAGAGCGTCCACCGCACCTTTTCGAATCCGACAGGCCCTGCGCCGATTCCACTTCTGGAGAATATTTAAGGCGAATGCCGGATGCAGAAAGCGTCACCGCGTCATGGCCGCCATCGTTCACCGTAAATGCCGATCAGATGCGCAGCCGTCATATCAGGCGGTCATGGAATGCAAGCGGCGTTTCGCGTGCCACGCCGATCATTCGTCAAAACGGTTTCCGGGAGAATGCAGAACGCTTATCGCAGCATCGCGCACAGGGTGAGCGGCCACGCGGCGGGGTTCAATCCAGGCGGGCGAAACTCGCCATGATCATGCGTTCGGATTTCGCCAGGTAATCCTCCAGCAGATCGGCCGCGCATTTCTGGTCGCCGTCCTCGATGCGCTGCACGATCGCCCGGTTGAGGCTGATGTAGGGTTCGTGCAGCACGGCGGGGTGTTTCAGGAGGCCGAAGGCCAGGCGCAGTTCGACCGAGAGCCGCGCGAAGAAGGCGATCAGGCGCGGGCTGTCGGTCAAGGCGACGATGGCGCGGTGGAATTCGATGTTGGCGCTGCCGACGGCCCGCCAGTCGAGCACGGAGGCCATGCGCTCGGCATGGTCGACGGCGAGGCGCATCCGCGCCACGGCTTCATGGCGCGGCCAGGCCTGGGCCAGCGCGGGCACCTCGATCAGCCGCCGTGCGCGGTAGATGTCGAGGATCGAGGCCATCGAGGGCACGGCCACGAAGACGCCCCGGTTCGGCTCGTAGCGCAGGACGCCGTCGCGCGTCAGCAGGCGGAACGCCTCGCGCAGCGTATTGCGCGAGATCTCCATCTCGGTCGCGAACTTCGTCTCGAACAGGCGCTGGCCGGGCCGCAGCGCACCGCTCGCCACCTGCTCGCACAGCCGGGTGGCGATCTCTTCGGCAAGGCCCGTGGTCTGTTCTCGTGCATCCGCCATGGCGAGGCATCTTTAATTCGTCGCGACCTGGCGATCATGTCCGAGACACCGGGTGCAGACAAGACGGGGCCCGTCGCCTGCATCGCGCGACGGCACCGGCAGCGCCCGCGGCATGGACGGGTACGGCGCCGGATTGCCTGATCCGATCGCCTTTCGCCCGTTCGCGTAGAATGCGCCAGAATAAGCAAGGCGCGGTCGGAATCGCTTAATCGGCGGGCGCCCCGCATTTCGTTCAACGAAACCGGGAGGATTGTTCAACAATAATCCTGTTGACGGATGGTGGCGTCGAATTCATAGTTGAATCATTCCAACGACGCATGGCAGACATGCAGCAGGAGCATGACCGATGGCCGAATCCGTCTCATCCCTTTCTGCCACTGCCACCCATGCTGCCGCCCGCAGCGGGTTCATGGCGGCGATCTTTCTGATGGCGACTTCGGCCATCGGGCCGGGCTTCATCACCCAGACCGCGACCTTCACCGCGAAACTCGGCGCGGCTTTCGCATTCGCGATCCTCGCCTCGATCGTCATCGACTTCGTGGTGCAGCTCAACATCTGGCGCATCACCGCGCTGACCGGGCGTAATGCCTCGGACACGGCGAACGCGGCGATTCCCGGCTCGGGCTATCTGCTGGCGGTGCTGGTGCTGATCGGCGGGCTGGCTTTCAATATCGGCAACATCGCCGGGGCCGGGCTGGGCGTGAATGCGATGCTGGGGCTGGACCCGAAGCTCGGCGGCGTGATCTCGGCACTGCTGGCCATCGGCATCTTCCTGTCGAAACGGGCCGGGCTGCTCCTGGACCGGTCGCTGATCGGGCTTGGCCTCCTGATGATCGGCATGACGCTGGTCGTGGCGCTGGTCTCGCAGCCGCCGGTCGGTGAGGCACTGCGCCAGACCATCCTGCCCGAGATCGTGGATTTCGCCACCATCACCACCATCGTCGGCGGCACCGTGGGCGGCTACATCACCTATTCCGGCGCACACCGGCTGCTGGACAAGGGCCTCACCGGCGAGCACAACCTGGCCGCCGTCACCCGCGCCTCGCTGAGCGGGATCGCGGTCACCGGCCTCATGCGCGCCGTGCTGTTCCTGGCGATCCTCGGCGTCGTCGCCTCGGGCGTGACGCTGGAGCTGTCCAGCCAGGCCGCCAACCCCGCGGCGCAGGCCTTTGCCGCCGTGCTGGGCGACTGGGGCATGCGGATCTTCGGCGTGGTGCTGTGGGCGGCGGCGATCACCTCGGTCATCGGGGCGGCCTACACCTCGGTCAGCTTCCTGACGGTGTTCAGCCCGATGGATGACCGCGCCCGCAACATCGCCACGGTGGCCTTCATCGCCCTCTCGCTGGCGGTCTACATCTCGCTCGGGACGGCACCTGCGGCGATCCTCGTCTTCGTCGGCGGCTTCAACGGGCTGATCCTGCCCATCGGCCTGACCATCTTCACCTATGTCGGATTCGCGCGGTCGGACCTGATGGGCGGCCATGTCTACAACCGCCCGCTGCTGATCGCCGCCGCCGTGGTCTGCGCGCTGACCTGGTACATGGGCTTCAAGTCGATCGGCCCGATCTTCGCCTTCCTCGGCAAGTGACCCAGCGGCCCGTTCCCATCTCAGGAGGCATGCGATGAGCCATCGGATCGATCTCAACAGTGACCTGGGCGAGGGGTACGGCGCCTGGAAGATGGGCGATGACGCGACGATGCTCGGCATCGTCAGCTCGGCCAACGTCGCCTGCGGCTTCCATGCGGGCGACCCGCTGACCATCCTGACCACGGTGCGCGAGGCCGCGGCACGGGGCGTGGCGATCGGCGCGCACGTGTCCTACCCCGACCGCGTGGGCTTCGGCCGCCGCCCGATGGACGTGACCTCGGCCGAACTCACCGCCGACGTGATCTACCAGATCGGCGCGCTGCAGGGGGTCTGCGCCGCCGCCGGCACCCGCGTGCGCTACGTCAAGCCGCATGGCGCGCTCTACAACACCATCGCCACCGACGCCCGCCAGGCCGACGCCGTGATCGCGGCGATCCGCGAGATCGATCCCGCGCTGATCCTGATGGGCCTGTCCGGGACGCCGGTCCTGGACCGCGCCCGCGACGCGGGGCTCGCCACCGTGGCCGAGGCCTTCGCCGATCGCGGCTATACGCCCGACGGGCAGCTCGTCTCGCGCCGCCTGCCGGGCGCGGTGCTGCATGACGCCGAGGCGGTCGCCGCCCGGATGCTGCGCCTCGCCACCGAGGGCACGCTCGCGGCCGCCGACGGCTCCACCCTGCGGCTCGCGGCCGACAGCATCTGCATCCACGGCGACAGCCCCGATGCCGTCGGCATGGCCCGGCGCGTGCGCGAGGTCCTCGTGGCCAACGGCGTCACCATCGCCTCCTTCGCCGGGGTGGCGGGATGAGCGCGCGGCTTCCCGATCCCGCGAGCGCCCGCGCGGCACGGCTGTCCTACCGCGACGGGCTTGCCGTGCCCACCGCCGGGGTCGCACCGGGTTTCACCCAGTGCAACCTGATCGCGCTGCCGAAGGACTGGGCCTGGGACTTCCTGCTCTATGCGCAGCGCAACCCGAAGCCCTGCCCGGTCCTCGACGTCACCGATCCCGGCAGCCACCGCACCGCGCTGGCGCCAGAGGCCGACCTGCGACGGGACCTGCCGCGGTACCGCGTCTGGCGCGACGGCGTCCTCGCCGAGGAAGTGAGCGACGCGCGCGCGGCCTGGGCCGAGCACCCGGATCTCGTGACCTTCCTGATCGGCTGCTCCTTCACCTTCGAAACGCCGCTGCAGCAGGCGGGGATCGAGGTGCGCCACATCGCGCAGGGGTGCAACGTGCCGATGTACCTGACCGCGCGCGACTGCCGCCCGGCGGGGCGGCTGCACGGCCGGCTGGTGGTCTCGATGCGGCCGATCCCGGCCGCCCGGGTGGCCGAGGCGGTGATGATCTCGGGCCGCACGCCCGCCGTCCACGGCGCCCCCGTCCACATCGGCGCGCCCGAGGCGCTCGGCATCGCCGACCTCTCGCGCCCGGACTTCGGTGACCCGGTCGACCTCCGCGACGGCGAGGTCCCGGTGTTCTGGGCCTGCGGGGTGACGCCGCAGGCGGCGGTGATGGCGTCGAAGCCGCCCTTCGCGATCACCCATGCGCCGGGCTACATGTTCATCACCGATGTGCCCGACACGCACTGGCAGGTGTAGGCGATGCGCTTCCTTCCGATTGGACCCCGCACGCTGCTCGTCGAACTGGCAGACCTGGACGAGACGCTCGTCCTGTTCGACGCACTGGGTGCCGATCCCGTCGCGGGCGTGGCCGAGATCATCCCCGCCGCGCGCACGCTGATGATCCGCACCCTTCCCGGCGTCGCCGCCGATGCCGCGCTCGCCGCGCGCATCGCGGAACGCCGGCCCGCGCCGGGCACCCGCCCCGCCGCGCGCGCGGTCGAGACGGTCGAGATCCCGGTGAGCTATGACGGCGAGGATCTGGCCGACGTCGCGAAGCACCTGGGCCTGAGCGTGGCCGAGGTGATCGCCGCGCACCAGGCGACGACCTGGCAGGTGGCCTTCTGCGGCTTCGCGCCCGGCTTCGCCTACATGACCGGCGACGACGCGCGCTTCGACCTGCCGCGCCGGCCCTCGCCGCGGACCCGCATCCCGGCGGGCTCGGTCGCGCTGGCGGGGCGCTTCTGCGGCATCTACCCGCAGGAAACCCCCGGCGGCTGGCAGCTGATCGGCACCACCCGCGTGCCGATGTGGGACCTCGGCCGCACGCCGCCCGCGCTGCTGCGCCCGGGCGTGCGTGCGCGCTTCGTCGCCGGCACGGCCGGGATCCACCCCGTGGCCGCGCTCCCGGCGCCCGCCGCGGCCGAACCCGGACTGACCGTGGTCTCGACCGCCTTCCCGATCGTGTTCCAGGACGAGGGCCGGCCGGGACAGGGTGGCCAGGGGGTCTCGGTGTCGGGGGCGCTCGACATCGGGGCGCTGCGGCGGGCGAACCGCGCGCTCGGCAACCCCTCGGGCACGCCGGCCCTCGAGATCACGCTCGGCCCGGTGCGGATGCGCGCGGACCGGCCGCTCACGCTCGCGCTGACCGGCGCGGCTACGGCCACGGTGGTGCGCGACGGGCAGGCGACGCCGGTCACGCCGGGCGCGGCCTTCGCGATGGATGCGGGGGACGAGTTGCTCCTGCCCCCGCCCGAGGCGGGCATGCGCAGCTACCTCGCGCTGCGCGGCGGCTTTGCCGTGGCCCCGGTGCTGGACTCGGCGGCGACCGACACGCTGGCGCACGTCGGGCCGCCCGCCGTCACGAACGGCGCCGTGCTGGCACCGGCGCAGCGTCCGGCGGGGGCCGTCGCCGCCGAACCCGCGCCCGGCCCCGCGCTGCCGAAACCGGGCGACCTGGTCGAGCTGCCGGTGACGCTCGGCCCCCGCACCGACTGGTTCACGCCCGACATGGTCACCCGGTTCCTGACGCAGGAATGGCTGGTCACGCCGCAGAGCTCGCGCGTCGGCATCCGCCTGCAGGGCGCGGAGCCGCTGTCCCGCCCCGAGGCCACCGAACTGCCTTCCGAAGGGACCGAGACCGGCGCGATCCAGGTTCCGCATTCCGGCCAACCGGTGCTGTTCCTCGCCGACCACCCGCTGACCGGCGGCTACCCGGTGATCGCGACGCTCGACCCCGCCGCGCTCGATCTCGCCGGGCAGACCCCGCCCGGCGCGCGCATCCGCTTCGTCGCCCGCACCCCCTTCGCCCCCATCGAACCGAAGTGAGGCACACATGACGCTGTTTGCCGAAGGCCCCGAACTTCGCCCGCTCGCGCGGCTGCTGATCGCCAACCGGGGCGAGATCGCCGTGCGCATCATCCGCGCCTGCCGCGACGAGGGCATCGGGACGGTGGCCGTCTACGCCGATTCCGACCGCGACGCGCTGTTCGTGCGGATGGCGGACGCGGCCTATCCCCTGGGCGGCGAGCGCCCGGCCGACACCTACCTGGATGCCGCGAAGATCATCGCCATCGCCGGCCGCGCCGGGGCCGACGCGATCCACCCGGGCTACGGCTTCCTCTCCGAGCGTGCCGATTTCGCCCGCGCCGTGCAGGCGGCCGGGCTGATCTGGGTCGGCCCCGACCCGCAGGTGATCGAGGCGCTCGGCGACAAGATCGAGGCCCGCCGCATCGCCGAGGCCGTCGGGGCGCCGCTGGTCGCGGGCACCCCCGGGCCGGTCGCGGATGCCGCCAGCGCCCTGGCCTTCGCGCGCGAATACGGGCTGCCGCTGGTGATCAAGGCCGCCTACGGCGGCGGCGGGCGCGGCATGAAGGTGGCCTGGCGCCTCGAAGAGGTCGAGGAACTCTTCGACAGCGCCACGCGCGAGGCGCTGACTGCCTTCGGCCGCGGCGAATGCTTCATCGAGCAGTTCCTCGACCGCCCCCGCCACATCGAGGCGCAGGTGCTGGCCGACCGGCACGGCACGGTCAAGGTCCTGGGCACCCGCGACTGCTCGCTGCAGCGGCGCAACCAGAAGCTGGTCGAGGAGGCCCCCGCGCCCTTCCTGAGCGACGCGCAGCGCGAGCGCATCCACGCCTCCGCGCGCGCGATCTGCGCCCATGCCGGCTACAGCGGCGCGGGGACGGTGGAGTTCCTGCTGTCGGCGAACGGCACGATCTCGTTCCTCGAGGTCAACACCCGGCTGCAGGTCGAACATCCGGTGACCGAGGAAACCACCGGCATCGACCTCGTGCGCGCGATGATCCGCGTGGCGCGGGGGGCGCGGCTCGCCGATGACACGGTGCCCGCCCCGCGCGGCCATTCCATCGAGTTCCGCATCAACGCCGAGGACCCGGCGCGCGGCTTCCTGCCCACCCCCGGCCCGATCGAGGCCTGGGAGCCCCCCACCGGCCCCGGCATCCGCATGGACAGCGGCGTGCTCGCGGGCTCGGTCGTGCCCGGCAGCTTCGACTCGATGATGGCGAAGCTGATCGTCACCGGCGCCACCCGCGAGGAGGCCCTGCAGCGCGCCGAACGTGCGCTGCAGGAATTCCGCATCGACGGCGTCGCCTCGGTGCTGCCCTTCGACCGCGCCGTGCTGGCCGAGCCGGATTTCCGCGCCGCGGACGGTCATTTCCGCGTCCACACCCGCTGGATCGAGACCGACTTCGCCGAGCGCCTGGCCGCGGCCGTCGCCCCGCATGCCCGCGTGCTGCCCGCCGCCGCGCCCGCGCTGCTGCGCATCGCCGTCGAGATCGACGGCCGGCGGCATGAACTGGGCCTGCCCGCGGGCCTGCTGGCGGCGCTGCCCGCCGCGGGCACGGGCGCCAGCGCCGCCGAACCGCAGGCCGACGACGCCACCAGCGTCGCCGCGCTGGTTTCGGGCACGCTGACGCTGTGGCATGCCGAGGATGGCGCCGAGGTCGAGAGCGGCCAGGTTATCGCCGTGATCGAGGCGATGAAGATGGAGACCCGGATCGAGGCCCATCGCCCCGGCCGCCTGCGCCACGGCGCCGCGACGGGGACGGCCGTCGCTTTCGGCAAGGCCATCGGCCGCATCGAGTAACCCCCGCACGCGCACCGCAGCCCGTCGACGGGTGCGGTGCGCGGACGTGGGGCAGGCGGGGGATGGCGGCGGCATCCGCGGCGCGGAGGCCGGCCGGGCGGGACTTTTCTGCAGCGCCGGACGGAAAAAGCGGGGTGAGGGCTCTACGGTACAGGGGTACCGAACGGCGGCGACGCCGCGCCCGTCCCGCCGCACGTGATCACGGGCGGCACGGCGGCACGTCACGCGCGTGTTCCACCCGCATCCCGGAGCTCATCACGATGGCAGATACCGAAACCACCCCGATCCTGGTCATCGGCAACAAGAACTACTCGTCGTGGTCGCTGCGCCCGTGGCTGCTGCTGACGCAGCTCGGCATCCCCTTCACCGAGGTGCGCCTGCCGCTCGACACCCCCGAGTTCGCGGAGAAGATCGGCCAGTGGAGCCCGACCGGGCGGGTGCCGGTGCTCAGGCACGGGCGGCTGACGGTGTGGGACTCGTTCGCCATCTGCGAGTACGCGAACGACGTGCTCGCGCCCGGCCGCGGCTGGCCGGCCGACCCGCCGACGCGGGCGCACGCGCGCTCGGTGTGCGCCGAGATGCATTCGGGGTTCATGGCGCTGCGCAACGAACTGCCGATGAACTGCCGCGCGCGCGGCCGTCGCGTGCAGCGCTCGGCGGCCTGCGAGGCCGACCTGCAGCGCATTTATTCGAGCTGGCGCGTGTGCCGCCAGCACTACGGCGACGGCGGGCCCTGGCTGTTCGGCGCGTTCTCGATCGCCGATGCGATGTACGCGCCGGTGGCGCTGCGCCTGCTGACCTACGACGTGTCGCGCGACGCCGTGGTGCAGGCCTACATCGACGCCCTGCTCGCGCTGCCGGCGCTGCAGGCCTGGCTTGCGGCTGCGCAGGCCGAAACCGAGGTGGTCGAAGCCGACGAGGCTGGCGAAACCGACCCGGCCCGGTCATGAGCCCCGCCTGATCCGGGGGGACGGATGCTGAGCGTCCTCACGGAAACGCCGCAGCCGCGCGACCGCCTGCTCGCCGCGGCGCTGGCGCTGGCGCTGCTGGCGGCGACCGCGGCGACGCTGCCGATCGCCTCGCGGCCGTGGCCGGTGGTCGCCGCCTTCCTGCCGATGTACGCGAGCGCGGTGATCATGGCCGACGGCATCACCGCGTACCTGCTGACCATGCAGTTCCTGGCCACGCGCATGCCGACGCTCGGCCTGCTGGCGATGGCCTACGCCTACACCACGCCGCTGGTCGCCGTGCACCTGCTGGCCTTCCCGGGCGTGTTCGGCGCCACCGGCCTGCTCGGCGCCGGCACGCAGACCGCGGTGTGGGTGTGGGTGTTCTGGCACGTCGGCTATGCGCTGCTGGTCACCGCATCGGTGGCCGCGGCGACGCGCCCGGCGCCGGCGGTCATTGCCGCGATGCCCGCCGGCGCGCTGCTGTCGGCGCTGCTCGGGCTGCCGCTCGCGCTCGCGACCCTCCTCACCACGATCGCGCTCGACACCAGCGCCCCGCTGCCGACGCTGATCGACGCCGGCGACTACACGCCGATCCGCGACAGCCCCCTGGGACGCAGCGTGATCGGCTTCGGCATCGCCGCGCTGGCGCTGCTGACGTGGCGCACGCGGCTGCGCTCGGTGCTGCACCTGTGGCTCGCCATCGCGCTGCTCGCGCACGTCTGCTCGGTGCTGATCAACCTGGCCAGCGGCGTGCGCTTCGGCGCCGGCTGGTACCTGGGGCGCTGCATGAGCCTGGTGACCGCCACGGTGATCCTCGGCGTGATGCTGCGCGAGGTGCACCGCCTGTACGCGCGCCTCGCCACCGTCAACGGCGAACTGGCCGAACTCGCCACCCGCGACGGCCTCACCGGCCTGCACAACCGGCGCCACTTCGACCTGCGCCTCGATGAGGAGCTGCGCCGCGCGCAGCGCGACGGCACGCCGCTGTCGCTGCTGCTGATCGACGTCGACCACTTCAAGCCCTACAACGACGCCTTCGGCCACCCGGCCGGCGACGCCTGCCTGCAGCGCGTGGCGGCGCTGGTCGCCGCCCACGCGCAGCGCCCCGGCGACCTCGCCGCCCGCTACGGCGGCGAGGAGTTCGCGCTGATCCTGCCCGACGCCGATGCGGCGGCGGCGCGCACGGTGGCCGAGCGGCTGCGCCGCGCGGTGGTCGCCGCGGCGCAGCCGGCGCCGCGGGGCGTGGTGACGGTGAGCATCGGCTGCAGCAGCCTGCGCCCGCTCGAAACCGAAGGCGCCGCGCCGCTGCTCGCACGCGCCGACGCCGCGCTGTACCGCGCCAAGCAGGACGGCCGCAACCGCGCGCTCGCCGCCGCGTAGCGCGGCGCCTGGCAGGCGGCGGTGACGTGCACCATGCTGTGGGGCGCTGCCGCGGGCCGCCGCGCCCTCGTCACCCTCGATCGTCCACCGCCGATGACCACGCAGCAGCGACCTGCATCCGCGCCGGCGGCTCGTCCGCACTGCAAGGCAGACGCACCCCCGATCCGAGGAGGAACATCGCCGTGAACGTCCCCGCCATCCCGCGCGCCGCCGGCGCCAACCCCGGCGCCCTGCTGATCCGCCAGCTGCTCGAGGTGCCGCTGGCGCAGTTCCCCGAGCGGGAGATCGTCTACGCCGGGCACACGCGCCTCGACTACCGCCGCTTCGGCGAGCGTGTGGCGCGGCTCGGCTCGGCGCTGACGCGGCTCGGCGTGCGCGCCGGGCAGACCGTGGCGGTGCTCGACTGGGACTCGCACCGCTACCTCGAATGCTTCTTCGCGGTGCCGATGCTGGGCGCGGTGCTGCACACGGTGAACATCCGCCTCGCCCCGGAGCAGATCCTCTACACGATCAACCACGCCGAGGACGACGTGATCCTCGTGCACGCCGACTTCGTGCCGCTCGTGGAGGGCATCCGCGCGCGCATCGAGCGCCCGGTGCAACTGGTGCTGCTCGCCGATGCCGCCGGGGCCGCGGCGCCGGCCGGCGGCGCCGGCGAGTACGAGGCCCTGCTCGCCGCCGCCGACCCGGCCTTCGCCTTCCCCGATGACCTCCCCGAGGACGCGCGCGCGACCACCTTCTACACCACCGGCACCACCGGCCAGCCGAAGGGCGTGTACTTCAGCCACCGCCAGCTGGTGCTGCACACGCTGGCCGAGCGCGCCGCGGTGCTCGGCACCGGCCAGGGCCACGTCGGCCAGAACGACGTCTACATGCCGATCACGCCGATGTTCCACGTGCACGCCTGGGGCTTCCCCTACACCGCGACCACGCTCGGTATGAAGCAGGTCTACCCCGGCCGCTACCTGCCCGAGGTGCTGCTCCGGCTGATCGCCACCGAGGGCGTGACCTTCTCGCACTGCGTGCCGACCATCCTGCACCTGCTGCTCACCCACCCGCTCGCCGCGGGCACCGACCTGTCGGGCTGGAAGGTCGTGATCGGCGGCGGGGCGCTGCCGCAGGCGCTGGCGCGCGCGGCGCTGGCGCGCGGCATCGACGTCTTCGGCGGCTACGGCATGAGCGAGACCTGCCCGCTGCTGACGCTCGCGCAGCTCGAAGCGCCGATGCTCGAACGCCCGTTCGAACAGCAGCTCGCGCTGCGCTGCAAGGCCGGGCGCGCGATCCCGCTGGTGGAGCTGCGCGTGGTCGACCCCGAGCTGCGCGACGTGGCGCACGACGGCGCGAGCCAGGGCGAGGTGGTGGTGCGCGCGCCGTGGCTGACCCAGGGCTACTGGCGCGACGCGGCCGCGGGTGCCGCGCTGTGGGCCGGCGGCTGGCTGCACACCGGCGACATCGGCACGCTCGACGCCGAGGGCTACCTGAAGATCACCGACCGCGTGAAGGACGTGATCAAGACCGGCGGCGAGTGGATCTCGTCGCTCGCGCTCGAAGACCTGCTGCTGCGCCACCCGGCGGTGGCCGAGGCGGCGGTGATCGCGCTGCCCGACGAGCGCTGGGGCGAGCGCCCGTTCGCGCTGGTGGTGCCGAAGGCCGGCCAGGAGCTCGACCCGGCCGCGCTGCACGCGCTGCTCGCCGACTGCGCGGCGCAGGGCCTGATCTCGAAGTACGGCGTGCCCGAGCGCATCGAGGTGGTCGAGGCTCTGCCGAAGACCAGCGTCGGCAAGCTCGACAAGAAGGCGATGCGCGCGCACTGGACGCCGTGACGGCGCACGCCCCGTTCCCGAGGTGCCGGCCACCGGCACCGCCCCGCCCGAGGAGACACCGTGACGATCGACACCCCTCTGCGCTGTACCCTCGCCGAGCTGCAGGTCCGCGGCAACGGCCGCCTGCCCGGCCTGATCGGCGTGCAGGTGACCGCGCTCGAACCCGGCCGCATCGCCGGCTGCCTGGCGCTGCGCCCCGAGCTGCTCGCGCCGACGGCTACCTGCACGCGGCGAGCGTGATCGCGCTCGCCGACACCCTGTGCGGCTACGCCACCGTCGCGCACCTGCCCGAAGGCGCGAGCAACTTCACCACGGTCGAGCTGAAGTCGAACTTCCTCGGCACCGCGCGCGACGGCATCGTCGACTGCGAGGGCGTGGCGGTGCACCTCGGCCGCAACACCCAGGTGTGGGACGCCACCGTCCGCGCCGGCGACAGGCGCATCGCGATGTTCCGCTGCACGCAGATGGTGCTGCGCTGAGCCGGCGCGGCGATCCCCCGCATCACGCCACCGACGAGGACATGCGATGAGCCTGCTGTACCTGGAAGACCTCACCCCCGGGCGCACCTTCGAAACCGATGCCCTCGAGGTCACCGAGGCGATGATCCACGCCTTCGCCCGCGACTTCGATCCGCAGCCCTTCCACCTCGACCACGCCGCGGCCGACGCCTCGCTGTTCAAGGGGCTGGCGGCGAGCGGCTGGCACACCCTGGCGCTGACGATGGGCCTGGTGGTGCGCTCGCCGATGACCATCGCCAACGGCCACGTCGGCATGGGCGTCGAGGGCGTGCGCTGGCCGCGCCCGGTGCGCGCCGGCGACACGCTGCGGGTGACGATCGAGGTGCTCGACGTCACCCCGTCGCGCTCGCAGCCCGGCTGGGGCGTGATGCGCGCGCGCTGGACCACCCGCAACCAGCACGGCGAAACCGTCGCCGTGGCAACGCCGAGCTACTGGGTGCAGGCCCGCGGCGACACCTGAACACCGCCGGCCGGCGGTTCATCTGATGGCACGCCGGCCGGTCAGTGGCGGCGAATCGGCCGGCTGGATCGCCGCCGGGTCTCCGGATACATGCCGGGCTCTGGATGAGCCCTGATCTGCTTGCCGTGCTGCAAATCAATAACCTTGCCATGAACCTCGGAAATTGACTTCAGCTTGAGAAAGCCCTGAGCGATATCCGAGGCAACCGTCAGACTCGATACAGCGTCTTGAATGAGTGTGAGGCCCATTGGTGCCCTAGAGTTCTGACGAACAAACTCAGCCGCGCCGCTTTTGGGCGTCGACTGGAGCGACTTGTTGGGCGTTTTCAGTTGACGCTATTTCCCATCGTGCCTGAATGGTGTCGGCGGACAGGTCTGCTCCACAGTCCCACTCGATGAAGTATTTACCGTTATGAATTAGCTCAAACTCATTTTTGTCTTTCAGCGGAGCAAAGGCGTCCGATTCGAGATATGGCTTTAGGTCAAATAAACCTGTTTTTCCGTCTTCTGCTATGACAAACAGCACGTAATTATCTTTGGGAATAACTTCTGCGATATTCATTGATCAAGTCCTCTAATGGGGAATGGCTTTTTGCCGTTGACCGCCAATTGCCAATCTGCAAACAGATCATCCTGATGTATTTCAACCCACGCAACGACTAGCTTGTGCTTCTTCGGTGGAAGTTCACCTGCCAAGACGGTACCGTCGAGAATAGAATCACGGCCACCTGGCCTTGATATTCGGCGTGAATGTGAGGCAGTTTGTGCTTGTCGGTGTCATAGAAAAACATTCGAATAAGAATATCATAGAACATCGAAATTGTGGGCATGACGATGCTCTCTTTTGTTACGCCCAACGCTCTGCATAAGCCGCGCCGCCAATGCCTTTGCCGCGCAGCGCCACCGCGCTTCCCGGCGTCGGCCTTAATGCGGTTGTTCGGCATTCTAAATATAATTTCACGCAGTCTTTTCCTCTTGCTCAGACATTTCTACTGCCCGCAACCCATTTGGTAATATTGTTTAGCTAATTCATTTATTCTTTGGGCATAAAACTCCCCCTCTCGGCTACTTGCTTGAGCAGAACCAGATGCTTTGCCAGTTGCAATGGCACAATTTACTTGCGATTTGCCACGACACACAGAATCCATTTCACTTTGCGCTAACTCTGATTGGCGAACGAGGTCTGCTGTCCTTTGTTTCATATTGCTAATACGACCAGCTAACTGAGCGCACTGCTGCGATTTTGTGCCTAAGAGTGGAAGACCTTCGAGTGGGTCTCTAAGGTCAAACGGTTGAGGTGAGGCGCCATTGACTTCAGAACTATCTTCTAACTGTGACGGATTAAGTTTCGGAAGACCTTCAAGTGGATTATTAAGATCAAATGGAATAGTCGGTGATGAACGTTGTTGCTGTGGCTCGCCTTGTAGTTGCTGCGCGAGAAAACACGAATATTTAATACCTCTATTGCATTCCTTTACCAGCATTTGAAAATCTACTTGGCCATTCCCTGTAAGAAGTGGCAAACCGATGGCAGATCTTTGTTGATTAAGTTCGCCATAAGTAACAGCAAAGGCATGATTGAAGCACCCCAACAAAGCCAATGCCACCACAACTGAAGTCCATTTGCGAGGATTAACTTCGATTCTGAAACAAATGATTTTCATGATGTCCTCTCTCAATCTTGCCGAACCATACAGCGATATTTAGATCAGTCAAACACAATAGTGACAATGTTTAAATCATCCGAGAATGTCGCTTTCAGTGATGCACTGAACCGCATGAGCGATGGCTTTCTGTAATGCCTCATAGCTCCGTACGGCTGCTTGGCGCAGCAGTCCTTTGATCTTTGACCACGCCAACTCAATCGGTGAGAGATCAGGAGAATAGGGTGGCAAGAATTTTACTTTGGCGCCCGATTTCTCAATCGCAGCCGCAATGTCTTTTACTTTGTGAACCCGAAGATTATCCATCAGGACCACATCCCCTTGCCGCAGGACCGGTACGAGGCAGGCGTCCACATAGGCTTTGAAGGCTACGCCATCAAGGGCACCTGGCAGCCTCATCATCGAGGTCATGCCGTACCGTCCTAGTGAGCCCACCACCGTAATATTCATGCCTGGATTGACCGGCGCGCTCCCTTCGACGCGCCGTCCGCGTCAAGACGGCGCTGCGATGAATCGATGCCCCACCCCACAGGACATACAACGGCCCCGCGAGATGGCGCAGGCGATGGCGTAGAAACCCCACCCCCTCGGTGCCGTCATACGCATGCGCCTGCAACCGCCTTGCCATCAGCGGGGGTCTTCCTTCAGCAAAGCCCATAGCCCGTAGGATGGACTTCGCGATGGGTAGTACGCTCTACCCATCCTAAGCGGGCCATTGCGATGAGCAATGCGACTCCTGGTAAAAATAGACCGAGTGTGTTCGGTTCAGGAATTGAGCTCGGTCCGGAAATTAAGCGAATGTTCGGTCGGGTTGGATCAATAACCCCGATACTCGCCTTCGTGAGATCATATATTAAATCATCCGGGAAACCACCGGCAGAGGGAAAAGCTGTAACATTGAACAGTCCATCCGTAACTCCGGTGACCCACGCATAAGCAGTTGCAGGAGCACTGCTTGCGGAGTTAAGAATATCGGCACGATTGGGAGGGTTTTGAATATCTGTCTCAATATTGCCCTCATTGGACGCAAGGGCAAATAGTTCGGTATTATCTGATATGAACTCTAATGAACCTCCGCGAAGCGCGATGACGGTCAGGCCTTGCCGTCCACTGGACGGTGGAGCACTGGCATAGGCGAATCTGTTGGCGAAATCGATCGGCATACGGACACCGTTAGCATTAAGCGTCATCCCAAACTGACCTCCATTAGTCGGGTCCACGTCAAAAGTTCTGGTAAAGCTCACATCTATAACACCCCACTGACCTCTGGGGGGCAACGCAATACCGGAAAGCATGCCAGATGACGTCCACTGAACGCCATCATAATCAGCTGAACCACTGGCCACACTAACGCTATTGTAAGTCACGTTGAACTCGAAATCTCCAAAACCTAATGTTGGCGTAAGCACGGTACCGTATAAATGAAAATCAAAATCGATTGGCGTACCTCTTGCGCTTTCTGAAGTGAGGATAGCAAACGATACTATTGCCAGAATGAATGCATATTTTTTTTGTCTTGTTTTCTTCATTTCATTTCTCCTTAGACAGAGCCAATATACCAACCTTCTCATAAGTACTGTCACATGAGACAATACGCCCATCTATAGATCCCCTATATTTTGCAAGCGTTTTGTGCTGTTGGTTGTCGGGAACAAACCTGCAGGAATCTATCCAGCCTACCAAGGTGCCCGTCGGCACTGGCCCTGATGACATTCACTCCGTGAAAGCCTCATTAGTAGAACAACCTGCAGGGACCGAAGTCGTTATCAGGCTGGTTCCACGTCAGTTTGCACCGTCATCCCATCAACACATCACGCTCGCACTCTTCAGGTGAGGTATGTGCCTATCGAAAACGCAAACAATGCGCTTCATTTCTCAGAGCATTTTATCTATGCGTCACTCAAATGATGTCAAAAATTATCATCTAATTTTTGTAATTATCTACACCAAACCGGTTTTCCCGGAATTGATGTAGATCAATTATTTTTAGGTAATTTTCACATGCTTAAGTGTCAGGGCATAGGCACAGGGATGTCGGGGCCCAACTATAAGTAGGCGACTTATCGTCCGCCTAAACACGCCCGCGGTTGCGGGAAACTCACCGAAAAGTAGTGGTCGGTCAGTTGCTTGGCAAGGCTGCGCCCGGGAGTTTTTCGTGCGTTAGGCGGACGGATCGCCGCAATAAAAAATAGTGCGGCGATCCGTCCGCCTAACGCATTTTTCGATGCGCCATAAAATACATCCCACTCGCCTCCCCCGCTCTTGCGTAACGCCCCACCACCCCTCACTGCCGCAGCAGCGCCCCGGTGTGATCGGCGAACAGTTCCGATACCGTCGCGCGCAGCCAGCGGTTGCCTTCGTCGTGGTGGTAGCGCTCGTGCCAGTGCTGCTTGACCGCGAACGCGGGAAGTTCGATCGGCGGGGCGAGCGCCTTGACTCCCTCGCTCTGTTCCAGCAACTGCGCGAAGCGGCCGGGCACGATCACGATCAGGTCGGTGCTCGCCACCAGCCGGCCGATGCCGAGGAAGCTCGGCACGCGCAGCACGATGCGGCGGTGGATCTGGCGGTCTTCCAGCACCTTGTCGACGATCCAGTGGCCGGTGCCCGACAGCGACACGACGATGTGCGCCTCGGCGACGAAGCGCTCCAGCGTCAGGGTGTCGCCGATGCGCGGGTGGTCGCGCCGCACCACGCACAGCAGTTGCTGGCGGAACAACTGCTGCTGGTAGAAGCCCGCTTCCAGTTGCGGGATGAAGCCGATCGCGAGGTCGGCCGCGCCCGCCTCCAGCTCCGCGGCGATGCCGGCGCCGATGTGCATCACCTCGACGCGCAGCGCCGGCGCCACCCGCTTCAGGTGGTTCATCAGTTGCGGCAGCAGGATCACCTGGCTGATGTCGGTCATCGCGATGCGGAAGGTGCGCTCCGAGCGCGCCGCGTCGAACACCACGCGGTGGCGCACCGCGGTGTGCAGCAGCGTGAGCGCCTGGCGGATCGGGCCGATCAGCTCGGCGGCGTGCGGGGTCGGCTCCATGCCCCGCGAGGTGCGCACGAACAGCGGGTCGTTGAAGTACTTGCGCAGCTTCGCCAGGCCGAGGCTGACCGAGGGCTGGCTGAGTTCGAGGTTCTCGGCGGCCTGCGTGACGCTGCCGGTCTTGTAGATCTCGTCGAAGATCGTCAGCCAGCGCAGTTCGATGTCCACGCCCTCCCCCCTTTATCAGAAATCCTGATCGCGCCCATAGGCCGCAGGTGATTAACGAAATAGTGCTTCGCCTTCAGGATGTCGTCAACGGAGCGGCCCACCGAAGCAGCTCCCGAGGCAGGCGGCGGCACCCACGTTCGCCGCTGCACCAGACCCCAGGAGGAGAACACACATGTCGAATTCGAATCTGCCCATCCTGATCGCCGGCGGCGGCATCGGCGGCATCGCCGCCGCGCTCGCGCTGACGCGCCAGGGTTTCAACGTCAAGGTGCTCGAACAGGCGCCGCAGCTCGGCGAGATCGGCGCCGGCATCCAGCTCGGCCCGAACGCCTTCGCCGCCTTCGATGCGCTCGGCGTCGGCCCGCTGGCGCGCAGCCGCGCGGTCTACACCGACGAGATGGTGATGCACGACGCGCTCGACGAATTCCTCGTCGGCCGCATCCCCACCGGCGAGGCGTTCCGCGAGCGCTTCGGCAACCCCTACGCGGTGATCCACCGCGCCGACGTGCACCGCTCGCTGCTCGAAGGCGCGCAGGCCTCGGACCGCATCGAGGTGCTGACCGCCACCACCGTGCAGCGCGTGGAGCAGGACGACGACGGCGTCACCGTGCACGACACCGACGGCCGCCGCCACCGCGGCATCGCGCTGATCGGCGCCGACGGCGTGAAGTCGGCGGTGCGCCGCCAGTACGTCGGCGACGACGCCCGCGTGTCGGGCCACGTGGTGTACCGCGCGGTGGTCGAACGCAAGGACTTCCCGGCCGAGCTGCAGTGGAACGCCGCGAGCATCTGGGTCGGCCCGAACTGCCACCTGGTGCACTACCCGCTGCGCGGCGGCGAGCAGTACAACGTGGTGGTCACCTTCCACAGCCGCGAAAAGGAAGAGTGGAGCGTGCGCGAAGGCAGCCGCGAGGAGGTGCAGAGCTACTTCGAGGGTATCTGCCCGAAGGCGCGCCAGTTGATCGACCTGCCGAAGGACTGGAAGCGCTGGGCCACCGCCGACCGCGAGCCGATCGGCAACTGGACCTTCGGCCGCGTCACGCTGCTCGGCGACGCCGCCCACCCCACGCTGCAGTACCTGGCGCAGGGCGCGTGCATGGCGCTCGAGGACGCGGTGACGCTCGGCGAGGCGCTGCGCGTCAGCGGCAACGACGTCGCCAAGGCGTTTGCGCTGTACCAGCGTTCGCGCATCGCCCGCACCGCCCGCGTGGTGCTGTCGGCTCGCGAGATGGGCCGCATCTTCCACGCCAAGGGCGTCGAGCGCCTGGTGCGCAACGACCTCTGGCAGCGCCGCTCGGCCGAGCGCTTCTACGACGCGATGGAGTGGCTGTACGGCTGGAAGGTCGAGAACTGCCTCGCCGCCTGAGGCGGCGGCGCGACACCGAATCCCGCGGGCCGCGTGCCCGCCCCCCAACCCCCTGCAAGGCTGCCGACGGGATCCGTGCGATCGCCGTACGCCCCCGGCTTGCCTGGAGAACTGCCGACATGTCCAACCAGGCCCCGCTCCACGCCGCCCGCGCCGATTACTACCGGCGCATCGACGGCCTCAACCTCTCGCCGCTGTGGGAGAACCTGCACACGCTGGTGCCGACGACGCCGGACTCGCCCTGCGCCCCCGCGCTGTGGCGCTTCGACGAGATCCGCCCCTACCTGATGCAGGGCGGCGAGCTGATCACCGCCCGCGAAGCCGTGCGCCGCGTGCTGGTGCTCGAAAACCCGGCGCTGCGCGGCAGCTCGCGGGTGACCAAGGCGCTCTACGCCGGCCTGCAGCTGATCCTGCCCGGCGAGGTCGCGCCCAGCCACCGCCACACGCAGTCGGCGCTGCGCTTCGTCGTCGAGGGCCGCGGCGCCTACACCGCGGTCGACGGCGAGCGCCACACGATGGAGCCCGGCGACTTCATCATCACGCCGTCGTGGACCTTCCACGACCACGGCAACCCCGGCAGCGAACCGGTGATCTGGCTCGACGGGCTCGACATCCCGATCGTCGACCTCTGCGACGCGCGCTTCGCCGAGAACCACCCGCTGGAGGTGCAGCCGGTGACCAAGGCCGAGGGCCAGTCGCTCGCGCGCTTCGGCAACAACATGGCCCCGGTGGGCTACGCGCCGGCGACGCCGACCTCGCCGATCTTCGCCTACCCGTACCGGCAGTCGCGGGCCGCGCTGCACGCGCTCGCCCGTGCCGACGCCCCGGACCCGGCCCACGGCCACAAGCTGCAGTACATCAACCCGGTCACCGGCGGCTCGGCGATGCCGACCATCGGCACCTTCCTGCAGTGGCTGCCGGCCGACTTCAACGGTGCGCGCCACCGCTCGACCGACGCGACCGTGTTCAGCGTGGTCGAGGGCCGCGGCGAGGTGGTGCTCGACACCCCCGCCGGTCGCGAGGTGATCGAGTTCGGGCCGCGCGACCACTTCGTGATCCCGTCGTGGACCCCGCACGCGCTGCGCGCCGCCACCGACACCGTGCTGTTCAGCTTCTCCGACCGCCCCGTGCAGCGCCTGCTCGGCCTGCTGCGCGAAGAAACCCTTGCCTGATCACATCACCTGACGCCACCCGAGGAGATACCGCCATGAACTTCGCCTTCGCCCCCACCCCCACCGTCGGCCTGCCCATCGCCGGTCGCGACGAGCAGTTCCCGGTGCGCCGCGTCTACTGCGTCGGCCGCAACTACGCCGCCCACGCCCGCGAGATGGGCTTCGATCCGGACCGCGAGCCGCCGTTCTTCTTCTGCAAGCCGAACGACGACGCCTCGATCGTCCCGGTCGCCGACGGCACCACGGCGACCATCCCCTACCCGGCCGAGACGCAGAACTACCACTACGAGATCGAGCTGGTGGTCGCGATCGGCCGCGGCGGCAGCAACATCCCGGTCGAGCAGGCGACGCAGCACATCTTCGGCTACGCGGTCGGGCTCGACATGACCCGCCGCGACCAGCAGATGAAGATGCGCGAGATGGGCCGCCCGTGGGAGGTCGGCAAGGCCTTCGACCTCTCCGCGCCGATCGCCCCGCTGCACCCGCTCGACGCCACCGGTGAGATCGAGCACGGCGCGATCACGCTCAGCGTCGACGGCGAGACCCGCCAGGCGAGCGACCTCGCCAAGCTGATCTGGTCGGTGCCCGAGATCATCGCGAACCTGTCGACCCTGTTCGAGCTGCGCCCCGGCGACCTGATCTTCACCGGCACCCCCGAGGGCGTCGGCGCGGTCGAGCGCGGCCAGACCATGGTCGGCCGCATCGACGGCCTCGGCGAGCTACGCGTGAAGGTCGCCTGACGCCCGCCATCACCCCCGCCTGACCGAGCCCCGCCGCGCCCGCGGCGGCCATCGGGGGTTCCCCGCCGGAACCCCCGACGGGTGCGGCCTGCCCGCATCCGGCCCGGCCGCACGCGGCCGAGGGCCGCGCCGGCGGGCGACCACCCGACAAGAAACCACATCCCCGGAGGAGATCACGATGGACGCCAAGCGCACGATCGACGTGCAGGACTTCATCGACCACCACCCCTTCTCGGCATACCAGAAGGCCATCCTGACGCTGTGCTTCCTGATCGTCGCCGTCGACGGCTTCGACACCGCGGCGATCGGCTTCATCGCCCCGGCGCTGAAGGCCGAATGGGGGCTGACGCCGCAGGCGCTCGGGCCGCTGTTCGGTGCCGGCCTCGGCGGGCTGATGCTCGGCGCCTTCATCTTCGGCCCGCTGGCGGACCGCTACGGGCGCAAGGCCATCCTGCTCTTTTCGGTGGCCTTCTTCGGCACCGCGAGCCTGGTGTCGATGTACAGCGCGAACCTCGAACAACTGGTGGTGCTGCGCTTCCTGACCGGGCTCGGGCTCGGCGGGGCGATGCCGAACTCGATCACGCTGACCTCGGAGTACTGCCCGGCGGCGCGGCGCTCGTCGCTGGTGACGCTGATGTTCTGCGGCTTCACCGTCGGCTCGGCGATCGGCGGGCTCACCGCGGCGCAGCTCGTGCCGGCGATCGGCTGGCGCGGCATCCTGCTGCTCGGCGGCGTGCTGCCGCTCGCGCTGGTGCCGGTGCTGTGGTTCGTGCTGCCCGAGTCGGTGCGCTTCCAGGTGCTGAACGGCCATGCCGGTGAACGCATCGCCCGCACGCTGCGCCGGATCGCGCCCGGCGCCGACCTGCAGGACGCCCGCTTCGTGCTCAAGGACCACAAGGCCAAGGGCTTCCCCGCGCGCCACCTGTTCGATGAAGGGCTGGGCAGGGGCACCGTGCTGCTGTGGGCCACCTTCTTCATGACCCTGCTGATCATCTACCTGCTGTCGAGCTGGCTGCCCACGGTGATCAGCAGCACCGGCATGAGCCTGCAGATGGCCTCGGTGGTCACCGCGATGTTCCAGATCGGCGGCACCGTCGGCGCGATCCTGATCGGGCGCTTCATGGACCGCAACCCGCCGGGCACCGTGCTGGCGATCGCCTACGCGCTGGGGGCGGGCTGCGTCGCGCTGATCGGTGTCTCCCACGCCAATCCCTGGCTGCTCGGGCTCGCGGTGTTCTGCGCCGGCGTCACCATCAGCGGCTCGCAGGTCGGTGCCAACGCGCTCGCCGCGGCCTACTACCCGACGCACGTGCGCGCCACCGGCGTCAGCTGGGCCTCGGCGGTCGGCCGCATCGGCTCGGTGCTGGGCTCGATGAGCGGCGGCGTGATGCTCGCCGCCGGCCTGCCGCTGTCGCTGATGTTCGCGATCGTCGCGGTCCCGGCGCTGCTCGCCGCGCTCACCATCTTCGTAATGGGCCGCCTCGAAGCGCAGCGCGAAGCCGCCGGCGCCAACGCCTGACCCCACCCCCGACCGCGGGCCGCGGCAGCGCGGCCCGCCTTGCTCTCAGACCGATCCCGGAGTCGCCCCATGTACCGCCTGCACAACTACTACCGCAGTTCCGCCTCGTACCGCGTGCGCATCGCGCTGAACCTGAAGGGCCTCGCCTACGAGTACGTGCCCTGGCACCTGACCCGCAACGGCGGCGAGA
Organism: Plasticicumulans lactativorans; assembly: GCF_004341245.1. Taxonomy (GTDB): domain Bacteria; phylum Pseudomonadota; class Gammaproteobacteria; order Competibacterales; family Competibacteraceae; genus Plasticicumulans_A; species Plasticicumulans_A lactativorans. Next base: position 86,976 of record NZ_SLWY01000011.1, read on the forward strand.
CCGCACGGCCCGAGTTCCTCGCGCTGAACCCCGAAGGGCTGGTGCCGGTGCTGGAGACCGCCGACGGCCAGCACCTGACGCAGTCGCTCGCGATCATCGAATACCTCGACGCGCTGCACCCGACGCCCGCGCTGCTGCCGGGCGACCCGCTGGAGCGCGCGCGGGTGCAGGCGCTGGCACAGCTGATCGCCTGCGAGATCCACCCGATCAACAACCTGCGCGTGCTGCAGTACCTCACCAACCGCCTCGGCGTCAGCGAGGCCGACCGGAACGCGTGGTACCGGCACTGGGTGGAGACGGGGCTGCGCGCCTTCGAGGCGCAACTGCGTGCGTCGGACGCGACCGGGCGCTTCTGCCACGGTGACACGCCGACGCTCGCCGACTGCTGCCTGGTGCCGCAGATCTTCAACGCGCAGCGCTTCGGCTGCGACCTCGGCTTCGCCACCGAGACGCTGCGCATCCACGCCAACTGTGAGGCACTCGAGGCGTTCCGCACGGCGAGCCCGGAGCGTCAGCCCGACGCCGAGTGAGGCGGCAGCGGGCGCACCGCGGGTGTGGCGGCTCAGCCGCCGATCACCCGCTTGTGCACGCGCCCGGCGAGGTTGCAGAGGATTTCGTAGGCGATGGTGCCGGCGGCCTCGGCGATGCGCTCGGCGGGCAGGCCCTCGCCCCACAGCGTGACGCGGTCGCCGAGCTGCGCCTCGGGGTGGTCGGTGAGGTCGACGCAGAGCATGTCCATCGACACCCGGCCGAGGGTGCGGCTCGGCCGGCCGTTGACCAGCACCGGCGTGCCGGTCGGCGCGTGGCGCGGGTAGCCGTCGGCGTAGCCGACCGCGGCGATGCCGACGCGCATGTCGGCCGGGCAGGTGAAGGTGCCGCTGTAGCCGATGGTCTCGCCACGAGCCACGGTCTTCACCTGGATCAGCCCGGTGCTGAAGGTCATCACCGGCTTCAGGCCGGCGTCGGGGCCGGTCTGGCCGAGCATCGGCGAGCAGCCGTAGAGCATGATCCCCGGCCGCACCCAGTCGTGGTGCGCGGCCGGCCAGGCCAGCACGCCGGCGGAGTTCGACAGCGCGCGGCGCACCGGCAGGCCGGTGGTGGCCGCCTCGAAGCTCGCGAGCTGCTGCGCGGTCTGCGCGTGCGCCGGGTCGTCGGCGCTCGCCAGGTGGCTCATCACGCCGAGTTCGTCGGCGACCGCCGGGCAGGCGCGCAGGCGCTCGACGAAGGCGCGGGTGTGCCGCGGGTCGATGCCGAGCCGGTGCATGCCGGTGTCGAGCTTGAGCCAGGTTTTCAGCGGCCGTGGCAGGCGCGCGGCCTCGAGCAGGCGCAGGCCGGCCTCGTCGCGCACCGCGATCTCGAAGCCGTGCTCGGCGCAGAGCGCAAGCTCGTCGGCCTCGAACACGCCTTCGAGCAGCAGCACCGGCTGCGTGGCGCCGGCCGCGCGCAGCGCCAGCGCCTCCTCGATGCAGGCGACGGCGAGCGCGTCGGCGTCGCCGAGCGCGGGCAACAGGCGCGCCGCGCCGTGGCCGTAGCCGTCGGCCTTGACCACGGCGAACACGCGCGCGTGCGGCGCCAGCGCCCGCACCCGGCCCAGGTTGTGCCGCAGCGCGGCGAGGTCGATCACGGCGGTGGCCGGACGCATGTCGGAAGTCCTCCTGCCGGGGCCCGTCGGGCTCAGGCGTAACGGTCCATGCCGAGGCCGGCGGTGTCGATGTCGGGCTGCGCGCCGGTGACGATGTCGCTGATCACCCGCGCCGAGCCGCAGCTCATGGTCCAGCCCAGCGTGCCGTGGCCGGTGTTCAGGTACAGCCGCTTCAGCGGCGTGGCACCGATGATCGGCGTGCCGTCCGGGGTGTTCGGGCGCAGGCCGGTCCACAGCTCGGCGCGGCTGACGTCGCCGCCGCGCGGGAACAGGTCGGTGACCACGTGGCGCACGGTGTTGCCGCGCTCGTGGGTGAGCTGCAGGTCGTAGCCGGTCAGCTCGGCGGTGCCGGCGACGCGGATGCGGTCGCCGAGGCGGGTGATCGCGACCTTGTGGGTCTCGTCCATCACCGTCGACACCGGCGCGAAGGCCGGGTCGGTGATCGGCACGGTGATCGAGTAGCCCTTCACCGGGAACACCGGGATGCGGTAGCCGAGCTCGCGCATCAGCTTGGTCGAATAGCTGCCGAGCGCGCAGATGTAGGCGTCGCCGGTGATGCGCCCCCTGTTGGTCTGCACCCCGGTGACCTCGCCGCCGCTGTGGTCGAGGCCGAAGATCGCCGTGCCGTACATGAACTGCACGCCGAGCCCGGCCGCCATCTCGGCCAGCCGCTGGGTGAACTTGAAGCAGTCGCCGGTCTCGTCGCCGGGCAGGCGCAGGCCGCCCTGGATCTTGTCGCAGACCAGTTCGAGCGCGGGTTCGGCGGCCACGCAGCCGGCGCGGTCGAGCACCTCGTGGCCGACGCCGAGGCTTCGCAGCACGGCGATGTCCTTGGCGGCGTCGTCGACCTGCTTCTGCGTGCGGAACAACTGCAGCGTGCCCTGCTGGCGGTCGTCGTAGCTGATGCCGGTGTCGGCGCGCAGCGTGACGAACTGGTCACGGCTGTACTCGGCGAGGCGCATCATCCGCGACTTGTTGACCTCGTAGGCGCGGGCGTTGCAGTTCATCAGCATCTCCCACATCCAGCGCCACATCTCCGGATTGAACTTGAGCCGCAGCACCAGCGGCGCGTGCTCCATGAACATCCACTTCAGCGCCTTCAGCGGCACGCCCGGCCCGGCCCAGGGCGCCGAGTAGCCGGGCGAGATCTGCCCGGCGTTGGCATAGCTGGTTTCGAGCGCAGGCCCCGGCTGGCGCTCGAGCACCACGACTTCGTGCCCGGCCTTGGCCAGGTAATAAGCGGTGCTGGTGCCGACCACGCCACTGCCCAGAACGACGATCTTCATGCGCTGCGCTCCTCTACGAACCGGTGACTGCCGCCCCGCCCCGGATCGGGGATCGCTCTTGCGATGAACCGGGGCAATCTCAGCAAGATGACCTATTGTATGAGGAAGAGTGCCGCCGATAGCGTCGAAATGATGCGGCGATACAGGCGGAATTGCCGGTATCACCGGTTCGCCCCGCGGGCGGCCGAAAATCTTGCGGTGGCGTCATGGCCCAGGCCCGAAAACTCGATCGCATGGACCGGCGCATCCTGCGCAAGCTGCAGGAACAGGGGCGGCTGTCCTATGTCGATCTCGCCGCCGCGGTGGGGCTGTCGCCCTCGCCCTGCCTCGAACGCGTGCGCCGGCTGGAGAAGGACGGCGTGATCCTCGGCTACACCGCGGTGCTCAACCCGCGCAAGCTCGGCGCCGGGCTGCTGGTGTTCGTCGAGATCAGCCTCGACTACACCTCGCCCGACATCTTCGACCAGTTCAAGCGCGCCGCGCTGCAGGTGCCGCAGGTGCAGGAATGCCACCTGGTCTCGGGCAACTTCGACTACCTGCTGAAGATCCGCATCGCCGACATGACCGAGTACCGCGAACTGCTCGGCCTGATCCTGCGCACGCTGCCCGGCGTGCGCGACTCGCACAGCTTCGTCGTGATGGAGGAAGTGAAGGAGAGCCTGGCGATCCCGATCGCCGACGGCCCCTGAACGCCCGGCGACGGGCGGGCGTGCTGCACGGCACCGCGGCCCCCCGTCCGCCGCTGCCCGTCCGTGCGGCATGGGATGCCGCGCGGACGGGCGGATGCGGGCTCAGTCGGCGTAGACGCCGGCCTTCTTGATCACCACCCCCCACTTGTCGATCTCGGCCTTGAGGTAGCTGCGCAGGGCCTCGGGGGTGGCACGGTCGGCGGCGACCGGTTCGGTGCCGAGATCGGCGAAGCGCTGCTTGACGGTGGCGTCGTTCAGCGCGACGTGCAGCGACTGCACCAGCCGGTCGATGACCGGCTTGGGCGTGCCCTTGGGCGCGTACAGGCCGTGCCAGACGGTGATCTCGAAGCCCGGCAGCCCGGCGGAGTCGAGCGTCGGCAGGTTCGGCAGCGAGGCCACCGGGGTCCTGGTGGTGACGCCGTAGGCCTTGATCTTGCCGGCGCGGATCTGGCTCGTGGTGTTGGTGGTCTGGTCGCACATCAGGTCGACCTGGCCGCCGAGCAGGTCGTTCATCGCCGGGCCGGTGCCCTTGTACGGCACCGTGGTCAGCTCGGTCTCGATCGCGCTCATGAACAGCATGCCGCACAGGTGCGAGGCGGCACCGATGCCGGCGTTGGCCAGCGTGACCTTGTCCTTGTTCGCCTTCACGTAGGCCAGGAGTTCCTTGACGTCCTTGGCCGGGAAGTCGCTCTTCCCCACCAGCGTCATCGGCACGTCGGTCACCAGGCCGATCGGCTCGAAATCGGCGACGGGGTCGTAGGGCAGCTTGCGGTAGAGCGCCGGTGCGGTGGCCTGGCCGATATGGTGCATGAAGAGGGTGTAGCCGTCGGGCGCGGCCCGCGCGGCACGTCCGGCGCCCAGCGTGCCGCCGGCCCCGCCGACGTTCTCGACGATGACCGTCTGCTTCAGGTCGGTTCCCATCGCGGCCGCCACCAGGCGGGCGACGGTGTCGGTGGGGCCGCCGGCGGCGAAGGGCACGATCATCGTGATCGTCTTGATCGGGTAGTCTTCGCTCGCCCGTGCCGGCGTCGCGACGACGAGGGCGGCGGCGAGCAGGCCGGCGATGGTGGTGTGTGTGCTGATCATGTACGAGCTCCTCGGTGGCCGTGCGGTGGCCCCGCCGCTGCGCGTGCGGGGCCGTCCGATAGACACTTCCCGGCGACAGTCAATCCACCGTCGCGCCGCTTTCCTTGACCACCTTGGCCCACTTGGCGGTTTCGCTGGTGATGAAGGCGCGGAAGTTGTCGGGCGTGTCGCCGACGAACGCGGACCCCATCTCCTCCAGGCGCTGGCTGAACTCGGGCGTCTTCATGATCTTCAGCGTTTCGGCGTTGATCCTGTCGATGACCGCCGGCGGCGTCCCGGCGCGGGTGAAGAAGCCGTACCACGCATAGGCCTCGAAGCCCGGGTAGCCGGCCTCGATGAAGGTCGGCACGTCCGGCAGCTGCGGCGAGCGCTGCGCGCTGGTGACCGCGATCGCCTTGACCTTGCCGGCCTTGATGTGCGGCAGGATCGCGATGAGGCTGTCGAACATCACCGGCACGTGGCCGCCCATCAGGTCGGTGATCGCCGGCGCCGAGCCCTTGTAGGGCACGTGGATCATGTCGAGCTTCGCGGTGGTCTTGAACAGCTCGCCGGTCATGTGCTGCGGCGTGCCGCTGCCGGACGACGCGTACTGGAAGTTGCCGTCCTTGGACTTGATCAGCGCGACCAGCTCCTGCAGGTCCTTGGCCGGCACCGACGGATGCGCCGCCAGCACCAGCGGCACCTTGGCCAGCATCGTGATCGGCGCCAGGTCCTTCGCCGGGTCGAAGGCGAGCTTCTTGTAGAGGCTCGGGTTGATGACGATCGGCGCGCTCGACGAGATCAGCAGCGTATGGCCGTCCGGCGCCGACTTGGCGACCAGATCGGTGCCGATGTTGCCGCCGGCGCCACCGCGGTTGTCGATGATGAACGGCTTGCCGAAGACTTCGGCGAGCCTGGTCGTGATCGGCCGGGCGACGATGTCGGAGGGGCCCCCCGGCGGGAACGGGACGACGACGGTCACGGTCTTCTCGGGCCACTCGGCGGCGGACGCACTGAAGGCGGCGAGCGCCACGAGCATCAGGGCGCATTTGCGCGCCCAGGTGGGGAACACAGCCGTTCTCATCACTTTCGCTTCCTCCTGTCGGGCGCGCGATGCCTTCGCGCTGCCGGCGACCTCATCGTTATGGTTGGGTGCACGCGGCCCCGCGCGCGCCGCCGGCGCTACCCGGCCGGCGCCTGCGCGGCGCGTTCGCGGCCGAAGCAGTCTAGCCCACCACCCGGCCTGCGCCCGCCACCAGCCCGGATGGGAGGGCCGCCGCGACACGCATGAAGCGCACGGCCCAAACCGGTCGCGGCGCGCCCGCGACGCCGTCGCTCAGCCGCCCCACGGGCCCTGCAGCGCACCGGCGAGCGAGCGCCAGCGGTAGAGCCGCGCGGCGTTGCGGTCGCGGCGGCTGATCAGCGGCATCAGCCCGAGCGCGTCGAGCGCTTCGGCGGCGCTCTCGCTCAGGAACACCTCGGCACAGGGCTGCATCGCGCGTTCGCCGTCGACCGCGCGCACGTGCAGCGGCAGGTCGTCGAGTTCGCAGCTGTCGTCGGGGGCGAAGTCCCAGCCCTCGGCGTCGGTCCAGGCACGGCCGAGCAGCAGCGCGAGCCCCCAGGCGGGGTTGCCCCACAGCAGCTCCTCGTGCCCGGCCCCGGCGCTGTCCTCCTCGAAGGCGAAGCTGTCGATCGGGTCGGAGCGCGCCCCGAACGGCCGGCGCAGCAGCAGCCGCGGCAGCGCGAGCCCGAGCCGCGCGGCGCCGCCGGTCTGGCGCAGCGCCTGCCACAGCGCCGCCTCGGGCGTCTCCCCCGCCAGCCGCTGCGGCGCCTGCGCGAGCGTCGGCTCGAAGCCGCCGAGCAGCGGTGCATCGAGCGCATCGGCCAGCCCGCCGAGGCCGGCCAGCACCTGCACGTCCTCGCGGGTGGCGGCGAAGACGAAATCGGCGGCGATCAGCCCGAAGGCCCCGCCCGCCTCGGCCGCCGCGCTCAACAGCGCGGGCAGCACCGGCGCCTCCCCCAGCAGGTCGGCCACGAGTTCGTCGCGGCCGAGGTCGAGCACCGCGATCTGCACCCCGGCATCGGTGTCGAGGTTGCCGGCGAGCCAGGCGAGACCGCGCCACGCCGCCTCCAGGCGCTGGAAGCGCGGCTGGTGCAGCAGCGCACGCAGCGCCCGGGTGCGGGCGAGGTCGGCGGCGACCTCCAGCACCTGCCGGCGCGGGTCGGGCGCGGGCGTGCCGACATTGCCCACCAGGCGGCGGATGAGGTCCTCGGCATGCCGCTGCGCCGGCAGCCCCTGCCCGACGGCGCCGCCGAGCAGCGACGCGAACGTGTCGTCGGGCGCCGGCGGCGGCGGCGACGGCGCGGCGGGCGCCGGGGCCGGCGCCTGCAACTGGTCGCCGAGGCGGCGGGCGGCCGCGGCCACCTCCTCGAACAGGCTCACGCGCGCGAGCAGGGCATCGGGGTGGAAGTCGTCGACGCTCGTGAAGTCGAGCGTCAGCGCCGGCAGCGTCGCGTCGGCCGGCAGCACCAGCCGCGGCGCGAGGCGCGCGGCGAGGGCGTCGGTGCCGCCGCTGGCGAGTGCGAGCGGCGCGCGGGCGGCGAGCGGCGCGCGCGGCGCATCGCCGGCGAGATCGGCGAGCACGAGGATGCGGCAACTGCCGGTGCCGCGCCGCGGGCGCGGGGCGTTGCCGAATGCGAATTCGATCCGTCCGGGCATCTCGGGTCCTCCGGGCGATGGCCGCGGGGCGCGCGGCGCGGCTTTGAGCTTAGTCCAGCCGCACGCCCCGCTGCCGTCGCCGCCGTGCGCCCGGTGGCCAGCGGGCATTGCGCGAACCGCTCCGGCCTCCCTATGCTCGACTTCCGCCGCACTGCGGCATTTCCTGGTCCGGCCTCGCGGCACCGCGCTGCGGCCCGCCGCCGGACGACGACGAGTACACCCCGATGCGACAACTCTCCCCCGCCGGCCAGCAGATCATCGACGATCTGGCACGTCGCCACGGCTTCAGCCCCGATGCCGTGCTGGTGATGCTGGACGCCGTGATCAACGGCAACGGCAGCATGGCGCAGTTCAGCCACCCCGAGTTCGGCGGTTCCGGCCAGTGGATGCTGGGTGGCATGACGATGCTCGGCGACATGTTCAACAACTACCTGAAGAGCCGCGTCGACGGGCTCTGCTACGAACTGGCGGGGCTGGTGGCGAGCCAGCCCGAGCTGCTGCGCAGCGGCAGCTTCCAGTCGCAGAGCCAGGGCCGCCAGCAGCAGGCGGCGTTCGGCGGCGGGCAACAGCAGCAGCAGGGCGGCTACGGCGGCAGCCAGCAGCAGGACGGCAGCGGGCCGCTCGGGCCGGTGAGCCTGTTCGTGCCGCCGGCGCCCGGCGACGGCGGCGACTGGTGGGGCAGCGAACTGCGCTGGCCGAACAGCACCGGCGCGCAGAACGACGTGCGCTACGCGCTGTTCGCGCAGGCGCGGCGGCTCGCGATCGAGGTCAACGGCCACGTCACCGTCTACGACACGCTCGATCACCAGATCGGCGGCTTCGCGCAGCAGCAGGGCTACGGCGGCTCGCTCAGCTTCACCAGCCAGTACGGGCTGGTGGACGTCGCCAGCCTGCCGGTGGTGTCGATCGACGGCGTGCCGGTGCGCAGCCCCGCCCCCGTCGCACCGCCGGCATCGGCCGCGGCACCGGTACCGGCCGCGGCACCTGCTCCGGCGCCGGGCGGTGGCGAGGCCGACGTCTTCGCGACGATCGAGAAGCTCGCCGCGCTGCACGCCAAGGGCATCCTCAGCGACGAGGAGTTCGCCACCAAGAAGGCCGAGCTGCTCGGCCGGCTGTAGCGCGCGGCGCTCAGGCGCGCGGCGCGAGCCCCGTCTTGACCGCCCACACCGCGGCCTCGACGCGCGAGCGCAGGCCGAGCTTCTTCAGCACGTGCTTGACGTGGACCTTCACCGTGCCCTCGGTGATGTCGAGCTCGCGCGCGATCAGCTTGTTGCTCTTGCCGGCGGCGATGTGCAGCAGGATCTGGTGCTCGCGCTCGGTCAGCTCCGACAGCGGCAGCCCGGCGGCGGGCCCTTCGTGGCGCAGCGCCCGCGCCAGCAGCTCGGTGACCGGCGCCGACAGCACCAGGCGCCCGCGCGCGGCCTGGCGCAGGCTCGCCAGCATCTCCTCGGGCTCCATGTCCTTCAGCAGGTAGCCGTCGGCACCGGCCTGCAGCGCGGCGAGCACGTCCTCCTCGCTGTCGGACACGGTGAACATGATCACCCGCGTGTCGAGGTCGAGCGCCTTGATCGCGCGCAGCGCGTCGAGCCCGCCCATGCCACGCATCTGCAGGTCGAGCAGGATCAGGTCGGGCTTGAGCTCGCGCGCCAGGCGCAGGCCCTCGGCGCCGTCGGTGGCCTCGCCGACCAGGCGCATCGCCGGTTCGAGCGCGACGAGCTGCGACACGCCCTTGCGCAGCAGCGGATGGTCGTCGATCACCAGCAGGGTCTGGGGCTCGAGGTCGGGCGCGTTCATGGGCTGGATCCTCCGTCGGATGGGGCAGCGGCGCTGGCCGGAAAGCCGAGCTCGACGCGGCAGCCGCCGCCGTCCCGGTTCAGGAAGGCGATCTCGCCGCCGAGGCTGCGGGCGCGCTCGCGCATGATGGTGAGGCCGTAGTGACGTTCGCGGCCGGGATTGTCGCCCAGACCGACGCCGTCGTCGTCGATGTGCACGCGGATGCGTGCGCCGCAGCGCGCGAGGCTCACCCGCGCGTGGCGCGCGCGGGCGTGGTGGACGATGTTCGACAGTGCCTCGCGCACGATCTGCAGCACGTGGATCTCCTGGTGCGGGCTCAGCGCCTGCGCACCCGGAGCGAAATCGAGCTCGATGGCGAGCCCGCCGCGGCTGCCGAACTCCGCCAGCGCGCGCGCCAGCGCGGTTTCGAGCCCGGTCTCGGGCATCGCGATACGGAAGGTCACCAGCAGTTCGCGCAGCTCGCGGTAGGCGCTGCCGAGGCCCTCGCGCAGCTCGCCGAGGATGTCGGTGACCTGCGCCGGCTGCCCCGCCGGCAGCGCCGACTGCAGCCGGCTGACCTGGATCTTCAGGTACGAGAGCGACTGCGCGAGCGAGTCGTGCAGCTCGCGCGCGATCACGTTGCGCTCCTCCAGCAGCGCGAGGCGGCGCTGCGAGAGGTCGCGCTGGCGCGCGTGCAGGCACGCGGCGATGTGCTGGGCGACGGTTTCGAGCAGGCGCTGGTGCTCGGGGCCGGGGGCGCCGTCGGCCGCGCGCTCGATCTCGAGCACACCGTAGCGCCGCCCCTGGTCGGCCACCTCGATGCGCAGCGTCGCGGCGTCGCTCCGCGGCGGACGCTCGGGGTCGGCGGCGATGCAGTCCGGCGCCGTCGCGCCGCCGCGCCCGTCGATCTCGTCGAGCGCGGCCGCGGCCTCCGGTTCCAGGTGCAGCGCGGCGGCGGCGGCGCCGGTCGAGCGCACCGCCTCGCCGAGCAGCGGGCGCAGCGTCGCCGCCGCCGGCGGCCCGGCGCCGAGGCGCCGCGCGGTGTCGTAGAGGAGCTGCAGCGAGCGGTTGGACTGGCGCAGCGCGCGCGTCTGCTCGCGCACGCGGGTTTCGAGGTCGGCGTAGAGCTTGGCGAGGTCGCCGGCCATGGCGTTGAAGGCCTGGCCGAGCACGCCGAGTTCGTCGGCGCCGGTGTACGCGGCGCGGCGCGAGAAGTCGCCGCCGCGCACGCGCTGGGCGAGCGCGAGCAGGTCGCGCAGCGGCGGCAGCACGCAGCGGTGCACCTCGCGCCAGGCGAGCGCGGCGAGGATCGCGCAGGCGCCGAGCGCGAGCGCCTGCAGCCAGCGCAGCCAGACGAGCTTGGCCTCGGCGCCCTGCTCCAGCGCCGTCACCAGGCGGTCGATGTCGGCCACGTAGGCGTCCACCCGTTCGAGGAAGCCGTCGCCGCGGGCGCCGGCGTCCGTTGCGGCGACCGGCAGCAGCGGGCGGATCGCGCTCTGCCAGTGACCGCGCACTTGCGCGAGCAGGTCGCGCCGCGCGTCCTCGCCGGCGGCGCGGTCGAGCACGCGGCTGCCGAGGCGGCGCTCGAACTCCGCGCCGGCCTCGTCGACGCGCGCGGGTGGCGCGACGCCGGCGCGCACCTGCGCCACCTGCGTGGCGATGCGGTAGCTCTGCATGCGCAGCGAGCCGGCGAGGTTGATCGCTGCGGCGTCGCCGCGCCCGGCCTCGGCGATGGTCAGCGAGCTGCCCATGCCGATCACCGCGAACAGCGCGATGCCGCCGAGCAGCACGCCCATGCGCAGCATCAGCGAGTCGCGCAACCCGGGCCCTGCGACCCGTTCCCCTCCTGCTCCCACGTCTCCTCCCCGGCCACCACGGCCCTTCTCCCGCAGGCTCGGCGAGCCGACGCCCGCCGGCCTTGACCTGCCTCAAGCGCGCCGCGCGCCCCGCCGCCGCCGCCACGCTGTCCACGGTTGCACATGTCGTCGACCCGATGGTGGTAGACGAGCACACCGCTCCCGGCCAGTGCCATGTGGAAAAGCGTAAGCGTTTCCGTGCCTAAGCAGCCGCTCCGGGCGAGGTAGCCGGAGGCAGCCCGGCGGCGCACCGGCCTACCCACCTCGGTCTGGCTTGACGCGCATCAACAGGGTCTCGCCTAGCTTTCCTTACCGTCACGCCAAATTTGGAACGGCGCGCACAGACGCGAGGAGGCACTCCCATGCAAGCCGGCAAAGGTCCACAGACCCGCGCCCTGGTGATGAGCACGGTGGCGTTCACGGTGTGTTTCGCCGTGTGGACCGTGTTCTCGATCATCGGGGTACAGATCAAGCAAGAGCTTGGTCTCAACGACACCCAGTTCGGCCTGCTGGTGGGTACCCCCATCCTCACCGGCTCGCTGATCCGCCTGGTACTCGGCATCTGGACCGACCAGTACGGCGGGCGCCTGGTGAACGTCGTGGTGATGCTGTCGGCCGCGGTGGCGACCTGGCTGCTCACCTACGCCACCACCTACGAAACCTTCCTGCTCGCCGCGCTCGGCGTCGGCATCGCCGGCGGCTCGTTCGCGGTGGGCGTCGCCTACGTGTCGAAGTGGTTCGAATCGGCCAAGCAGGGCACCGCGCTCGGCATCTTCGGCGCCGGCAACGTCGGCGCGGCGGTGACCAAGTTCGTCGCGCCCTTCGTGATGGTGGCCTACGGCTGGCAGACCGTCGCCCAGGTGTGGGCCACGGCGATCGCGGTGATGGCGGTGCTGTTCTGGCTGTTCACCGATGACGATCCGAGCCTGCGCGAGCGGCGCGCGACCGGCGCCAAGCCGCTCAGCTTCCTGCAGCAGATGGAGCCGCTCAGGCACCTGCAGGTGTGGCGCTTCTCGCTCTACTACTTCTTCGTGTTCGGGGCCTTCGTGGCGCTGTCGCTGTGGCTGCCGCGCTACCTGACCGGCGCCTACGGCATGGACATCAAGCACGCCGGCATGATCGCCGCGACCTACTCGATCCCGGCGTCGCTGTTCCGCATCTTCGGCGGCTGGCTGTCCGACCGCTACGGCGCGCGCCGGGTGATGTACTGGACCTTCGGCGTGTCGGTGATCTGCACGCTGCTGCTCGCCTACCCGCCGGCGAGCTTCACCATCCGCGGCATCCACGGCCCGGTCGAGTTCTCGATGGAAACCGGCATCGGCCTGTTCATCGTGCTGATCTTCGTCCTCGGCTTCTTCATGAGCCTCGGCAAGGCCGCGGTGTTCAAGCACATCCCGGTGTACTACCCGAACCACGTCGGCGCGGTCGGCGGCGTCGTCGGCATGATCGGCGGCCTCGGCGGCTTCCTGCTGCCGATCACCTTCGGCATGCTCAACGACCTCACCGGCGTGTGGCAGAGCTGCTTCATGCTGCTGTTCGTGATCGTCGGCGTGTCGACGGTGTGGATGCACTTCGCCATCCTGCGGATGGAACACCGCGCGCTGCCGCAGCTCGACGCCCTGTCGCAGGACCTGCCCGAACTGGTGCAGCCGAGCCCGCTCACGCTCACCGAGTGGGAGCCCGAGGACAAGGCCTTCTGGGAGGCCAAGGGCCGGCGCATCGCCACGCGCAACCTGTGGATCTCGATCCCCAACCTGCTGCTCGCCTTCGCGGTGTGGATGGTGTGGTCGGTGGTGGTGGTCAACCTGCCGAACCTCGGCTTCAAGTACACGGCGAACCAGTTGTTCTGGCTCGCCGCGCTGCCGGCGCTGTCGGGGGCGACGCTGCGCATCTTCTACAGCTTCATGGTGCCGATCTTCGGCGGCCGGCGCTGGACCACGCTGAGCACGATCTCGCTGCTCGTCCCCTGCGTGTGGATCGGCTTCGCGGTGCAGAACCCCGACACGCCCTACCTGGTGATGCTGATCCTGGCGCTGCTGTGCGGCTTCGGCGGCGGCAACTTCTCCTCGTCGATGGCCAACATCAGCTTCTTCTTCCCGAAGGCGCAGAAGGGCACGGCGCTCGGGCTCAACGCCGGCCTCGGCAACCTCGGCGTCAGCGCGGTGCAGTTCGTGGTGCCGCTGGTGATCACCGCGAGCGTGTTCGGCAGCCTCGGCGGCGAGCCGCTGACCTGGGCCAAGGGCGATGCCACCCGGCAGATGTGGCTGCAGAACGCGGGCTTCGTCTGGGTGCCGTTCATCATCGTCGCGGCGCTGGCGGCGTGGTTCGGCATGAACGACATCGCCTCGGCGAAGGCCTCGTTCGCCGAGCAGGCGGTGGTCTTCAAGCGCAAGCACAACTGGCTGATGTGCTGGCTGTACCTGGGCACCTTCGGTTCCTTCATCGGCTTCTCGGCGGGCTTCCCGCTGCTCACCAAGACGCAGTTCCCCGACGTCAACCCGACCCAGTACGCCTTCCTCGGCCCGCTGGTCGGCGCGCTGGTCCGGCCGCTGGGCGGCTGGCTGTCCGACCGGCTCGGCGGCGCGCGGGTCACCTTCTGGAACTTCATCGCGATGATCGCGGCGGTGTTCGGCGTGCTCGCCGTCCTGCCGCACGGCGGCCAGGGCGGCAGCTTCGTCGGCTTCCTGGCGATGTTCATGGTGCTGTTCGTCACCACCGGCATCGGCAACGGCTCCACCTTCCGCATGATCCCGGTGATCTTCCTCACCGAACGCCAGCGCGCCGCCGCCGGCCAGGACGCCGCCGCGCAGGAGCAGGCGGTCAAGGACGCCAACAAGGAGGCCGCCGCGGTGCTCGGCTTCTCCGCGGCGATCGGCGCCTACGGCGGCTTCTTCATCCCGAAGAGCTTCGGCAGCTCGATCGAGCTGTTCGGCGGCCCCGAGGGCGCGCTGTACGGCTTCGTCGTCTTCTACCTGACCTGCATCGCGCTCACCTGGTGGTACTACGCCCGCCGCAACGCCGAGATGCCCTGCTGATCATCTTCCCCTCCCCACGCGGGAGGGGCCAGGGAGCGGGGGCGCCGCCCCCCGTTCCCACGAACGGAGAGAGGTAACGGAACATGAGTCATTTTCTGGATCGCCTGAGCTTCTTCACCAAGGCGCAGGACACCTTCGCCGGCGGGCACGGCCTGGTCACCGGCGAGGACCGTGGCTGGGAGAACGCCTACCGCGCACGCTGGCAACACGACAAGATCGTGCGCTCCACCCACGGCGTGAACTGCACCGGTTCGTGCTCGTGGAAGATCTACGTCAAGAACGGGCTGGTCACCTGGGAGACCCAGCAGACCGACTACCCGCGCACCCGCGACGACCTGCCCAACCACGAGCCGCGCGGCTGCGCACGCGGCGCGAGCTACAGCTGGTACCTGTACAGCGCCAACCGGGTGAAGTACCCGATGATGCGCGGCCGGCTGCTTTCGCTGTGGCGCGAGGCGCGGCGCGGCCGCGATCCGGTCGACGCCTGGGCGAGCATCGTCGAGAGCCCGGAGAAGAGCGCCGAGTACAAGAGCAAGCGCGGCCTGGGCGGCTTCGTGCGCTCGACCTGGGACGAGGTCAACGAGCTGATCGCCGCGGCCAACGCCTACACGATCAAGCGCTACGGCCCCGACCGCATCTTCGGCTTCTCGCCGATCCCGGCGATGTCGATGGTCAGCTACGCCGCCGGCAGCCGCTACCTGTCGCTGATCGGCGGCAACTGCGGCTCGTTCTACGACTGGTACTGCGACCTGCCACCGGCCTCGCCGATGGTCTGGGGCGAGCAGACCGACGTGCCCGAATCGGCCGACTGGTACAACTCGACCTTCCTGATGATGTGGGGCTCGAACGTGCCGCAGACGCGCACGCCCGATGCACACTTCATGACCGAGGTCCGCTACAAGGGCACGAAGATCGCGGTGGTCTGCCCCGACTACTCCGAAGCCTCGAAGTTCGCCGACATCTGGCTGCACCCCAAGCAGGGCACCGACGCCGCGCTGGCGATGGCGATGGGGCACGTGGTGCTGCGCGAGTTCCACCTCGACGGCAAGAGCGAGTACTTCGACCGCTACGTACGCGAGACCACCGACTTCCCCTACCTGGTGCGGCTCGACCGCGGTGCCGACGGCCATTACGTCAACGGCCGCTTCCTGCGCGCCTCCGACCTCGCCGACGGCGCCGGCCAGGCCAACAACCCCGAGTGGAAGACCCTCGCCTTCGACGAGGCGAGCGGCAACCTGGTGGTGCCGAACGGCTCGATCGGCTTCCGCTGGGGCGAGCAGGGCGACCTGGTCGGCAAGTGGAACCTCGAACAGAAGGAGGCGCTGAGCGGCGCCGAGCTGCGCCTGCGCCTGTCGGTCAACGAGATCCGCGACGAGGTGGTGCCGGTCGCCTTCCCCTACTTCGGCGCCACCCACCACCCGCACTTCGCCTGCACCACGCACGACGCGATCCAGGTGCGCAACGTGCCGGCGAAGAAGATCCGCCTCGCCGACGGCAGCGAAGCGCTGGTGGCGACCGTGTACGACCTCACGCTCGCGCAGTACGGCCTCGACCGCGGCCTCGGCGGCGGCAACGTCGCCAGCTCCTTCGACGACGACGTGCCCTACACCCCGGCCTGGCAGGAGAAGATCACCGGCGTGCCGCGCGCGCAGGTGATCGCGGTGGCGCGCCAGTTCGCCGACAACGCCGATCGCACCCGCGGCAAGTCGATGATCATCATCGGCGCGGCGATGAACCACTGGTACCACATGGACATGAACTACCGTGGCGTCATCAACCTCCTGATGATGTGCGGCTGCGTCGGCCAGAGCGGCGGCGGCTGGGCGCACTACGTCGGCCAGGAGAAGCTGCGCCCGCAGACCGGCTGGACCGCGCTCGCCTTCGCGCTCGACTGGAACCGTCCGCCGCGGCACATGAACTCGACCTCGTTCTTCTACGTGCACAGCAGCCAGTGGCGGCACGAGAAGCTCGGCATGCGCGAGATCCTCTCGCCGCTCGCCGACCCGGCGCAGTGGCAGGGCACGCAGATCGACTACAACGTGCGCTCGGCGCGCATGGGCTGGCTGCCGACCGCGCCGCACTTCGACGCCAATCCGCTGGAGCTCACCCGCGCCGCGGCGGCGGCCGGCCAGGCCCCGGCCGACTACGTGAAGGCGCAACTGCTCGCCGGCGACGTGCGCTTTTCCTTCGAGGACCCGGACAACCCGGTCAACTTCCCGCGCAACCTGTTCGTGTGGCGCTCGAACCTGCTCGGCTCCAGCGGCAAGGGCCACGAGTACTTCCTCAAGTACCTGCTCGGCACCACCCACGGCTTGCAGGGCAAGGACCTCGGCGAGGAAGGCGGCGAGAAGCCGCTCGAAGTCGAATGGCGCGAGGCCGCGACCGGCAAGCTCGACCTGCTGGTGACGCTCGACTTCCGCATGTCGACGACCTGCATGTACTCCGACATCGTGCTGCCGACCGCCACCTGGTACGAGAAGAACGACCTCAACACCTCCGACATGCACCCCTTCATCCACCCGCTGTCGGCGGCGGTGGACCCGGCCTGGGAGGCGCGCACCGACTGGGACATCTTCAAGGGCATCGCGCGGACCTTCTCCGAGGTCTGCAAGGGCCACCTGGGGGTCGAGAAGGACCTGGTCGCGCTGCCGACGCAGCACGACACCCCGAGCGAACTGGCGATGCCCGAGGTGCGTGACTGGAAGAAGGGCGAGTGCGACCTGATCCCCGGCAAGACCGCGCCGAGCCTGATCGTGGTCGAGCGCGACTACCCCAGCACCTACAAGAAGTTCACCTCGGTCGGCCCGCTGCTCGACAAGCTCGGCAACGGCGGCAAGGGCATCGGCTGGAACACCCAGCACGAGGTCGAGGCGCTCGCCTCGCTGAACTACACGGTGCTGGAGGACGGCGTCAGCCAGGGCCGGCCGCGCATCGACAGCGACATCGACGCCGCCGAAATGATCATGATGCTGGCGCCGGAGACCAACGGCCACGTCGCGGTCAAGGCTTGGGCGGCGCTGTCGAAGATCACCGGCCGCGACCACACCCACCTGGCGCTGCCCAAGGAGCACGAGAAGATCCGCTACCGCGACATCCAGGCGCAGCCGCGCAAGATCATCTCGTCGCCGACCTGGTCGGGGCTGGAGGACGAGAAGGTCAGCTACAACGCCGGCTACACCAACGTCCACGAGCTGATCCCCTGGCGCACCGTGACCGGCCGCCAGCAGTTCTACCAGGACCACCCGTGGATGCTCGGCTTCGGTGAGGCGATGTGCGCCTACCGCCCGCCGGTCGACATGAAGACCGTCGAGCCGATGCTCGGCAAGCGCGGCAACGGCAACCCGGAGATCGTGCTGAACTTCATCACCCCGCACCAGAAGTGGGGCATCCACAGCACCTACACCGACAACCTGCTGATGCTCACGCTGTCGCGCGGCGGCCCGATCATCTGGATCAGCGAGATCGACGCGAAGAAGGCCGGCATCGAGGACAACGACTGGATCGAGGCCTTCAACGTCAACGGCGCCATCGCCGCCCGCGCCGTGGTCAGCCAGCGCGTGCCCGAGGGCATGTCGATGATGTACCACGCGCAGGAGAAGATCACGAACACCCCCGGTTCGGAGATCACCGGCACCCGCGGCGGCATCCACAACTCGGTCACCCGCACCGTGCTCAAGCCGACCCACATGATCGGCGGCTACGCCCAGCAGAGCTACGGCTTCAACTACTACGGCACGGTCGGCGCCAACCGCGATGAATTCATCATCGTGCGCAAGATGGCGAAGGTCGACTGGCTCGACGACGAAGCGGCCGCGGATGCGGCGGCGGGCCACTGAACCGGCGAGGACGGAGACATCATGAAAGTACGTGCACAGATCGGCATGGTCCTGAACCTGGACAAATGCATCGGCTGCCATACCTGCTCGGTGACCTGCAAGAACGTGTGGACCTCGCGCGAGGGCATGGAGTACGCGTGGTTCAACAACGTCGAGACCAAGCCCGGCATCGGCTACCCCAAGGACTGGGAGAACCAGAAGCGCTGGAAGGGCGGCTGGACGCGCAAGAAGAACGGCAAGATCGAACCGAAGATCGGCGGCAAGTGGCGGGTGCTCGCCAACATCTTCGCCAATCCCGACCTGCCGGAGATCGACGACTACTACGAGCCCTGGGACTACGACTACGCGCACCTGCAGAACGCACCCGAGTCCAAGGCGATGCCGGTGGCACGGCCGCGCTCGGTGGTCAGCGGCGAGCGCATGCAGAAGATCGAATGGGGGCCGAACTGGGAGGAGATCCTCGGCACCGAGTTCGCCAAGCGCTCGCAGGACTACAACTTCGAGCAGGTGCAGAAGGAGATCTACGGCGAGTTCGAGAACACCTTCATGATGTACCTGCCGCGCCTGTGCGAGCACTGCCTGAACCCGGCCTGCGTCGCCGCCTGTCCCTCGGGCGCGATCTACAAGCGCGAGGAGGACGGTATCGTCCTGATCGACCAGGACAAGTGCCGCGGCTGGCGGATGTGCGTCTCGGCCTGCCCGTACAAGAAGATCTACTACAACTGGAACACCGGCAAATCGGAGAAGTGCATCTTCTGCTACCCGCGCATCGAGGCCGGGCAGCCGACGGTGTGCTCCGAGACCTGCGTCGGCCGCATCCGCTACCTCGGCGTGCTGCTCTACGATGCCGACCGCATCGAGCAGGCGGCGTCGGTGCGTGACGAGAGCGCGCTGTACCAGGCCCAGCTCGACATCTTCCTCGACCCCTTCGACCCGGCGGTGCAGGCCGCGGCGCGCGCCGAGGGCATCCCCGACGCCTGGCTCGAAGCCGCCAAGGAATCGCCGGTGTACAAGATGGCGATCGACTGGAAGATCGCCTTCCCGCTGCACCCCGAGTACCGCACGCTGCCGATGGTCTGGTACGTGCCGGCGCTGTCGCCGATCCAGGCCAAGGCCGAGGCCGGCGCGATCGGCATGAACGGCATCATCCCCGACGTCGGCAGCCTGCGCATTCCGCTGCGCTACCTCGCCAACCTGCTCACCGCCGGCGAGGAGGCCCCGGTCAAGCTCGCCCTCGAACGCATGCTGGCGATGCGCGCCTACATGCGCGCCAAGACCGTCGACGGCGAGATCCGCCAGGACGTGCTCGACGCCGTCGGCCTGCGCCTCGACCAGGTCGAGGCGATGTACCGCTACCTCGCCATCGCCAACTACGAGGACCGCTTCGTCATCCCGACCTCGCACCGCGAGTACGCCAGCGCCACCTACGACGCCTTCGGCGAGCGCGGCGGCTGCGGCTTCAGCTTCGGCAACGGCTGCTCGGGCGGCGAGAGCCGGGTGAACCTGTTCGGCGGCAAGAAGCAGACCGAGCGCAAGGCGATCCCGATCCGCGTCGAGCCGGGCAGCAAGTGAGGGCGCGGCGATGAGGATCCTGAAAGTCGTCTCCGCCCTGCTCTGCTACCCGCAGCCGGAGCTGATCGCGGCGCTGCCCGAGCTCACCGAGGCCATCGCCGCCGAGCGCGCGCTGCCGCGGCGCGAGCGCGAGGCGCTGCTCGCCCTGGTCGACCGGCTCGAGCGCAGCGAGCTCCTGACGCTGCAGGAGCAGTACGTGGCGCTGTTCGACCGCGGCCGCGCGCTCAGCCTGCACCTGTTCGAGCACGTCCACGGCGAGTCGCGCGAGCGCGGCGCGGCGATGGTCGAGCTGCTGGAGCTGTACCGGCGCGCGGGCTTCGAGCTCGCCGCGCGCGAGCTGCCCGACTACCTGCCGCTGCTGCTGGAGTTCCTGTCGCAGCGCCCGGCCGCCGAGGCGCGGGCGCTGCTCGGCGATGCCGGCGAGACCCTGGCGCTGCTCGGCGCACGCCTCGCCGAGCGCGGCAGCGACTACCACGTGCTGTTCGACGCGCTCGGCGCCATCGCCGGCGCGCCCGCCACGCTCGCCGCGATCCGCGCGCAGGCGGCGAGCGAGGGCCCCGACCCGGCCATCGTCGACATGGACAAGCTCTGGGAGGAAGAAGCGGTCACCTTCCTCGCCCCGCAGCAAGGCGGCGGCTGCCCGTCCACCGGCGCCGGCCGGGCGGCGCAACCGCTGCAGCGGATGCCGCGACCGGCTCCGAACACCCCCCACTGAGCGGAGGACTCGCACGATGTCATACCTCAACGATCTGCTGTTCGGCGTCTATCCCTACATCGCCGGCACCGTGTTCCTGATCGGCAGCCTGGTGCGCTTCGAGCGCGACCAGTACACCTGGAAAGCCCATTCGAGCCAGATGCTGTCTAGCCGGGGCTTCCGCCGCGCCAGCAACCTGTTCCACGTCGGCGTGCTGGTGATCTTCGTCGGTCACTTCTTCGGCCTGCTGACGCCGCCCGCGGTGTTCCACGCGCTCGGCATCTCCGCCGGCGCCAAGCAGGTGATCGCCATCGTCATCGGCGGCATCGCCGGCGTGGCGGCCTTCATCGGCCTCACCTTCCTGGTGCGGCGGCGGCTCACCGACCCGCGCGTGCGCGCCAACTCGAGCACGATGGACATCGTCATCCTGCTCGCGCTGTACGCGCAGCTCACCCTCGGCCTGCTCACCATCCCGGTGTCGCTGTTCCACCTCGACGGCGGCAACATGCTGAAGCTGATGGCCTGGGCGCAGAACATCGTCACCTTCGACGGCATCGAGGCCGCCGCGGTGGTCGCCGACCAGGGCTTCATCTTCAAGCTGCACCTGCTGCTCGGGATGACGATCTTCCTGCTGTTCCCGTTCTCGCGCCTGGTGCACATCTGGAGCGTGCCGGTCGGCTACGTGCGCCGCCCCTACCAGGTGGTGCGCAGCCGCTGAGGCCCGACACGCGCGCTCACCGGATCAGCGGGCCGCTCCGACGGGGAGGCATGGGGCGACCCGCCAGCGGCGGAAGCGAGTGAGAGAGGATGATGCCAAGCCGCTGTTGAGCCTCGGGTTTGCGTAGCCATCAAAACGCGCTGCGCCAGGCCCGAGGCTCACGGCGAACCGGGGCTGGATTGCCCCGGGAATCATGGAGGCTCCAGACGTTGACGAGGATAGCGTCATGAGCAGAGCGACGAGGTCAACGCGCTGGTCAGGCCGCGCCCGTCTGACTTAAACGAACGAATCTCTGCAGAACCCGGGGCGGTTCAGCGTGCAGCGGCGCTGGCCCGCAACGCGGGTCGACCCCTGGATGGACTGCGCACCTGGGCGACCGAGGTGCAGCGCCGCACCCATCACAACAAGGCCGCCTGCGCGCTGGCCAACAAACGTGCCCGCATCGGCTATGCGGTCCTGCGCGACCACGTCGCTTATGGCCATCCGCAACCGCGCCCGAACAAGAAGCTCGAATGCACCGCCTTCGCCATCGCTGCCTGATCGATTCACCCTTTCTCCTCACCCTTGCGCCGAGACGGATCGCTCATCATGGCAAACCGGGTCACACCCACGCGAATTGACGCCGATAACGCTTCCGGCTCTCCAGCAGCCGCTTGTAACGATTGGTGCATCGCGGGCAGATGCCATGTCGGCACGGGTCATTCAGAACCCACCACAGATGCCGGATAGTCGACTGCAGGTGATGCGCCCCGGAAAGTCAAAAACACGATCTGTCTTGATTTACGGAGGAGTCCATATACGAGATGTTAGGCCTCACACGGCTTTCTTCAGGGGGCGTCCGAGAGGGGGTGGAATCACGGCAGTCCACGCTGGTCAGATGCTGTCATGCAGGTTAGCTTTGCTAGCGTCTTCTATAAACCGCAACAACCAGCGCCTTTAGAGCCAATGCAATATGATGCTGAGGTGTGTTTGTTCCTGAATTCATTTGACCAATCGCGTAGGACACAGCGATGGCACAGAAGACAAACACTTGTTGCGTCCGATCGATACTGAAAAGCCAGGAGCCCAGTGCGGCGATGAGAAGTCCGACTAGCGCCGGCCCGACAACTGCTTCAATGAAGTTTGAGAAGGCCACCTTGCCATCCCAATCAGGTACATGAGAAAGATATTGATTGATGAGGTCGGCTGCCTCTGAATCTTCGGCAAGGTATGGTGGAACTGGCTTGGTCATGATGACTCCTCTGGCTAACGAAGATCGCCAATGCGATCGAATGATGTGAGGCCTAATGCGCTGTTCAGCGGCGCCGCAGCGCGCAGCGCGAAGGCGTCCGCTGCAACAACTGGTTAGCATTCACCTCTTCTCTCGTTTAATAAGAGCACGAGACATGGTTGCGACCAGTTCTGAATCCGATAGATCGGCCAGAATAGTAACCGCAAGATCCATCTTCGTCGGAGCATCAGATGCTTGAACAAGTGAGTTTGCTAAATAGCCTACTTCGTCGCTTCTCAAATAGATCGCTTGATAGCTTTGCACCTCAAAGCTTTCTTCGTCCCTAGTACGCGCATAAAGATCGAGGACTACTTCGTTCTCCTTCGACCATGCACCGGTTGATCGATCTGTTTTTATTTCTACCTTTACCGGACAATGCCCTCGGTTCCTCGAAGTACGACCTTGGAGCCACTGACGAGTGATGAATGCCACGAACTCCTCCTTATGAATGCTAACTATAAGTAGGCGACCTGCCGGCCGCCTAAACACGCCCGCGGTCGCGGGAAATTCACCGAAAAATAGCGGTCGATCAGTCGGTTGGCAAGGCTGCCCGGGAATTTTTCGTGCGTTAGGCGGACGGATCGCCGCAATAAAAAATGGTGCGGCGATCCGTCCGCCTAACACCTGACCCGATTCACATAAAAATACTTCATATTCAACCTGTTATCGACTCATGAGAAATTTTATGCGGACCGCATTTGCCAGTACTGCTTCGCCCTACGGGAGCAGGCGGTGTCGACAAGGGTGCACCTCTTTGTTCTCTGCCGGACTCCTCCGGTTTCGCCGGAACAATGGCTCTCCTGCGACGATGGCAACCCATAGTCGGACCTTGGACATCCTCCTCCCCACCCGCGTCGTCCGCCTCCTTCCTTCGTACACACGTGTACGAAGCAAAACAGCGCGTGTACATGCCTTGAAATCGCTTGTGCGAAGCAAGCACACGCGACTTCCGGCTTCCGACACGCGTGTACGCGCCTGGGAATCGCGAAAACTTCGTTCGTACACGCGCAAAAAAGCCACGTACACGCGTGTACGTGGCGAGTACACGGTTGTACGAGGCTTCCACACGCGTGCAGGCGGCGGAGAAACGCGTCGATCTGCCGGGTGGATGCGCCCGCCTCACCTGGACAGGCGCGTCTGCAGCGTCACTCCACCTGACCGGGGCCAGAACATCCGGCCGGCCGTCGCGCGGTTCAGAACGGCCAGTAGGGGCTGTTGAAGAAGCGGCTCGCCCAGCCCATCGCGTTGCTGTCGGCGAGCGCGCCGCGGCCGGCGTAGGTGATCTGGGCGTCGGCGACCTGGCCCGAGGCCACCGAGTTGTCGGCGGCGATGTCGTCGGGGCGCACCACGCCCTGGATCTGCACCACCTCCTCGCCCTGGTTCAGCGTCAACTGCTTCTCGCCGTGGATGGCGAGGTTGCCGTTGGGGTAGACGCCGATCACCACCGCCGACAGCGTGCCGGTGATGCTGTTGGACTGGTCGCTGCTGCCCTTGCCGTCGAAGCTGCGCTTCTGTTCCAGGTCCATTTCGAGGTCGCTGACGCTGTTGCCGAACAGCACCGGCACGTCGAGTTCGTTCTTGCCGTCCTTGTCGACGCTGGTGTTGGCCTTCTTCGAGGCATTGGTACGCTCGGCGAGGCGGATCGTGATGATGTCGCCGACCCGCCGCGCGGTGCGCGACTCGAACAGGCGCAGGTCGCGGCCGTAAGGGTAGATCGCCCCGGTCGGCCGCGCCGGCACCGCTGCGACCGGCAGCGTGCCCATCACCGTCGGCGCCACCGGGCTGAAGGTGTGGTTGTTGGGGAGGCCCTCGCAACCGGCGAGCAGCGCGGCACCGAGGACCGGCCAGGCTTTCATCGGCACGCGCCTCAGGTGTTGTTGTTGAGGTACTGGAGCATCTGGTCGGTGGTCTGGATCGCCTTGGAGTTGACCTCGAAGGCGCGCTGGGTCTCGATCATGTTCACCAGTTCCTCGGCGACGTTGACGTTCGAACTCTCCAGCATGCCCTGGCTGAGCGCGCCCATGCCGTTGGTGCGCGGATCGCCGACCTGCGGCGCGCCGCTCGCGCCCGACTCCAGGAACAGGTTCTCGCCGATCGGCTGCAGCCCGGTGGGGTTGATGAAGTCGGCGAGCTGGATGTTGCCGATCTGCGTCGGCGTGGCGGTGCCGCTCTCGGTGACGCTGACCACGCCGTCGCTGGCGACGCTGACGCTGAGCACGTTGGGCGGGATGGTGATCGCCGGTTCGAGCGCGTAGCCCTCGCTGGTGACGATCTGGCCCTGGTCGTTGATCTGGAAGCTGCCGTCGCGGGTGTAGGCGATGGTGCCGTCGGGCAGGCTGATCTGGAAGAAGCCGCGGCCGTTGATGGCGACGTCGAGCGCGTTGCCGGTCTGGATCACGTTGCCCTGGGTGAACAGCTTCTCGGTCGCCACCACGCGCACCCCGGTGCCGAGCATCAGCCCCGACGGCAGCGTGGTGTTCTGCGAGGTCTGCGCGCCGACCTGGCGCACGTTCTGGTACAGCAGGTCCTCGAACATCGGCCGGCTCTTCTTGAAGCCGGTGGTGTTGACGTTGGCGAGGTTGTTGGCGATCACGTCCATGCGCGTCTGCTGCGCATCGAGGCCGGTCTTGGCCACCCAGAGTGCGGGGTTCATCGCGGGGCTGCTCCTAGCTGAGGCCGATCAGGCGGTCGGTGGCGCGTTCGTTGTCGGCGGCGGCCGACATCAGCTTGACCTGGGTTTCGTACTGGCGCGCGAGGTCGATCATCTGCACCAGCGCGGCCGGCACATTGACGTTGGCGCCTTCGAGCGCACCGGAGGCGAGGCGCACGCCGGCGTCGGGCGCGGCGGTCACGCCGGCGTCGAGGTGCAGCAGGCCGTCGTTGCCCTTGTACAGGCGCGCCGGGTCGGGGCGGACCAGGCGGATGCGGTCGATCACCGCGAGGGTCGCGGCGCTCTGCCCGAGCGGGCGGATCGACACCGTGCCGTCGGCGGCGACTTCGATCGCCTCGGCCGGCGGGATGGCGATCGGGCCGGCATCGCCGAGCACCGGGTGACCGGCGCCGGTGGTGAGCTGGCCGTTGACGTCGAGCTTGAGGTCGCCGGCGCGGGTGTAGGCCTCGTTGCCGGCGGCGTCGCGCACCGCGAGGAAGCCCTCGGTGGCGAGCGCGACGTCGAGGTCGCGGCCGGTGGTGGTGATCGGCCCGGGGCGCTGGTCGATGCCGGCGCGCTCGGCGAGCGCGTACACGCGGCTCGGCAGCCCCTCGGCGGCGAACACCGGGACGCTGCGCGCCGCGGCGAGGTCCTGGCGGAAGCCCGTGGTGCTGGCGTTGGCCAGGTTGTGGCTGTTCATCGTCTGCGCGGTCAGCGTCTGCCGCGCACCGGCCATCGCAACGTAGAGCATGCGGTCCATGGTCGACCTCCGGCGCCCCGCGCCCCGCCGGCGCGGCGGGCGCGCCTCAGCGGATCTGCAGCAGCGTCTGCGTCAGCGAATCCGAGGTGCTGATCACCTGGGCGTTCGCCTGGAAGTTGCGCTGCGCGTTGATCATGTTGACGAGCTGCTCGGTCAGCTCGACGTTGGAGCCCTCGAGCGCGCCCGAGCGGATCAGCCCGAGCCGCGCCGAACCCGGCACGCCGGCCACCGCCGGCCCGGAAGCGAAGGTCTCGGCCCAGGCGGTGTCACCGACCGGCGCCAGGCCGCCCTGGTTGCGGAAGTGGTGCAGCGCGAGCTGGCCGAGCGCCTTCGACTGGCCGTTGGTGTAGCGGCCGAACATCACGCCGTTGTCGGCGACGTTGACCCCCACCAGCGTGCCCGAGGCGTAGCCGTCCTGGACCAGGTTGTTGGTGCTCGACTGGCCGCCGAACTGCGTCGCGGCGGTGAAGTCGAGCTTCATCGCCAGCGGCTGCGTCGCGCTGGTGGGCTGGCCGATCGCGGTGGCCACGCCCTGCAGGTCGATGGTGACGTCGAGCGGCGTCAGCGGCGACAGCAGCCGGCCCTTGTCGTCGAAGCTCAGCGACGACGCATTCGGATCGGTCAGGGCGGTGCCGAAATGCACCAGGTTCTCGTCGGTGCCGTCGAGGGTGCCGTAGACGGTCCAGCTGCTGCTGGTGGCGCCGCTGGCGAGCGGGTTCTTGACGAAGAACACCGACAACGTGTGGCTGGCGCCGAGGCTGTCGTAGACCGCCAGCGAGGTGGTGTAGTTGTAGGTGCTCGGGTTGGCCGGATCGAACGGGAAGATCGAGGCGTCGATCGCGGTCGCCGCGGCATCGAGGTTGATGCCGTACTCGACCTTGGTGGTGGCCTTGGGGTCGATGTCGTTGGTGGTCAGCTTGAGATCGGTCGGCGAGCCGAAGGGCTGGTCGTTGGCGTCGAGCGGGAAGGCCTGCAGCTTCTGGCCGATGTTGCTGACCACGAAGCCGTCGCGGTCGATGCCGAAGCTGCCGGCGCGGGTGTAGGAGACGCTGCCGCGCTGGTCGGTCAGCTTGAAGAAGCCCTCGCCGTCGATGGCGATGTCGAGCGGGTTGCCGGTGCCGTTGATGTTGCCCTGCTTGAACTGCTGCGTGACCGCGGCGAGCTGCACGCCGCTGCCGATGGTGCGGCGGGTGGCGGTGCCGAGCGAGCTGGTCGAGAAGATGTCGGAGAACTCGGCCCGCGACGACTTGAAGCCGGTGGTGTTGTTGTTGGCGATGTTGTTGGCGACCACCGCGAGATCGCTGGTGGCGGCGTTCAGACCGGTCAGGGCGGTACGAAAGGACATGGCGGCCTCCTGCGGCGGCTCAGTAGATCTGTTCGATGGCGTCGACGGCGACGGAGCCGCCGCCGGCCAGGTTGGCGGTCATGCCGGTGGTGGCGTCGCCGCGGCTGATGCTGGTCACCGGCAGCAGCACCGAAGTGCCGAAGCTCATGCGCTTGCCGTCGACGCTGCCCTCGACCTTCAGGCGGTAGGCGCCGGGCGCCTGCGCCACCCCGGCATTGTCCTTGCCGTCCCACGCCACGCCGAGGTCACCGGCGGCCTGGGTGCCGAGGGCGAGCGTGCGCACCGCGCGGCCGCTCGCATCGAGCACCTGCGCGGTCAGCCCGCTGGCGTTGCGGTCGAGGTGGGCGATGGCGGTCAGCGGGGCGTTGCTGCCGAGGTAGCCGGTATCGCCGGACACCCGCACGTAGCGTCCGACCAGCTCCGAGCCGGCGATCGCCTGCGAGGTCTGCAGCGACTGCGTCAGATCCTTGACGGTCTGCTGCAGCTCCTGGATGCCGGTGACGGTGCTGAACTGCGCGAGCTGCCCGAGGTACTCGCCGGCGTCCATCGGCTTGGTCGGGTCCTGGTTCTTCATCTGCGCGATCATCATCGTCAGGAAGGCGTTCTGGTCGAGCCCGGTCGAGGTGCGCGCGGCCTCGCTCTTGGCGTTCAGGCCCGCGTTGAGGCGCTGGTACAGGGAATCGTCGATCGTCGTGCCCATCGCCTTCTCCTCTATTCGCCGAGCGCGAGCGTGCGCAGCAGCATCTGCTTGGACGCCTCGGCGACCTCGACGTTGGTCTGGTAGGCGCGCGAGGCCGAGATCATGTTGGCGAGCTCCTCGACCGGGTTGACGTTGGGTACGAACACGTAGCCGTCACGGTCGGCGAGCGGGTGGCCGGGGCGGTACTCGCGCGCGAGCGGCGTCTGGCTCTCGACGATGTCGGCCACGCCGACGCCGGCGGCCTCGCCGGCATCGTCGAACAGCGTCTGGAACACCGGCTGGCGCGCGCGGTAGGTGGCGGCGACGCTGCTCGCCACGCTGTCGGCGTTGGCCAGGTTGCTGGCGGTGGTGTTGAGCCGCACGCTCTGCGCGTGCAGCGCCGAACCGGCGATGTCGAAGACCTTGAACAAGGACATGGTCACTCTCCGCGGATCGCGTTGAGGAGGCTCTGCACGCGGTTGCCGAGCAGGCGCAGGCTCGCCGTGTAGGCCACCGCGTTCTGCGAGAACAGCGCCTTCTCGCGCTCGGGCTCGACCGTGTTGCCGTCGATGCTGCGCTGCGTGGGCTCGCGGTAGAGCGCCACGCCGTCGGCGCGGCGGCCGCTGGCGAGGTGGCCCTCGGCGCTGGTGGTGAGCTGCCCGCGGCCCTGTGCGGTCGCCATCGCCGCGCCGAAATCCAGATCGCGCGCGAGGTAGTTGGGCGTATCGGCGTTGGCGAGGTTGCCGGCGATCAGCTCGGCCCGGCGGGCGCGCAGCTGCACCGCCTGCACGTGCACCTGGAGGGTGCGGTCGAAATCGATGGCCATGCGGCTTCCCCCTCGCGCGGCTGGGCGCCGGTTTTCCGACACACGGGTCGGCACGAGAGGGTACGAGCAAGCGATGTGCCAGTGCCGCCCCGGGCGGGCGCGGCGGGCGTGGCGTGGCTCTTGCTGCCGCTGTCGGCATGACGACATCCCGACGCCCGCGCGCGCCCGCCTGGTGCGCACTCACCGCCCTCCTCGCCTGCGCCCCCGCCGCGCGGGCCGGGCAGGATCTCGCCGAGCTGCACGAACGGGCGCGGGCCTTCCTGCTCGCGCAGCAGGCGCCGCCGCACGACGCGGTCCGCATCGAGGTCGACGAGCTCGATCCGCGGCTGCGCCTGCCCGACTGCCCGGTGCCCCCCGAAGCCTTCCTGCCGCCGGGCGCGCGCGCGCAGGGCAACACCTCGGTCGGCCTGCGCTGCCCGCAGCCGCCGGGCTGGAAGCTCGTGCTCGGGGCGACGGTCATGGTGGCGCGCGAGGTGGTGGTGGCGACCCGCCCGCTGCGCCGCGGCGAATGGCTGGCGGCCGGCGACGTACGCCTGCAGCGCAGCGACATCGCCCGCCTCGGCGGCGGCTTCGAGACCGATCCGCGGCGCGTGGTCGGGCGCCAGCTGCTCTCCCCGCTCGCCGCCGGCGCGGTGATCGCGCCGCTCGCGCTCGCCGATGCCGCCGCGGTACGCCGCGGCGAGCGCATCACCGTGCTGTTGCGCACCCCCGGCATGGAGGTGAGCAGCATCGGCATCGCCAGCGCCGACGCGCGCCCGGGCGAGCGCCTGCGGGCGCGCAATCTGGATTCCGGCCGTGAGGTCGAAGGTCGCCTCGAGGCCGGCCGGCGCCTCGTCGTCGACTGAGCGGGCGTCGTGCACGTGCGGCTAAAGTTCCGGCGGGAGCGGCCGATAGCCATCGGTATACTGAAGCCGTGATGCTCGCGAGGACGATACCGATGGCGATCAACAACGTGGGTGGTGACGGCGGGCCGCCCCCGCTGCGCGGCCCCGCCGCGGTGAGCCGGCTGCAGCCGGCAGGTGGCAGCGCCACCCCGGATGCCGCCACCGCCGCGACCGACGAGGTCAGCCTGACCGCCGAGGCGCAGCGCCTGCGCGACGCCCAGGCCGCGCTCACGCAGGAACCGGCCTTCGACGCCGCCCGCGTCGACGCCCTGCGCAAGGCGATCGCGAGCGGCGAGTACCACATCGACAGCCGCCGGCTGGCCGGCAGGCTGCTCGACTTCGAATCCGAACTGTCGCGCCCGTGAGGTCGGCCATGCTGCTCAGCCTGATGGAACGCGAACTCGCCGTCACACGCGAACTGCTCGACCTGCTGCAGCACGAGTATACGGCGCTGCGCGCGCGCGACCCGGCGGCGCTGCAGGCGCTGGTCGACGCCAAGTCGGCGTGCACCGAACGCCTGCAGGAAATCGCCGGGGAGCGCCTGCGCTTCCTCGTCGAGGGCGGCTTCGGCGCCGACGCCGCCGGCCTGCAGGCGGCGATCGCCGCAAACGGCACCGAGGGGCGCTTCCGCCTGCACGCGGTGTGGTCCGACCTCACCGCGGTGGCCGAGCGCGCCTGGCAGCAGAACACCGTCAACGGCGCCGTGATCAGCGCGAGCCGCAGCAACGCCGAGCGCGCGCTCGCGATCCTGCGCGGGCAGGACACCAGCACCTGCCTCTACGGCCAGAACGCCCGCGCCAGCTACGGCGGTGGCGGCGGATCGCGCTCGCTGGTCAAGGCCTGAACCCGCCGTCCTCGGGCAGCAGGGTCAGCGCCATCACCAGGGCGTCTTCGCGGCCGCGCGCCGCCGGGTAGTAGCCGCGCCGCACGCCGACCTCGCAGAAGCCGACCGAGCGGTACAGCGCGATCGCGTGCGGGTTCGACGGGCGCACTTCGAGGAACAGCGTCTCGACGCCGAACCTGCGCGCCAGCACGATGGCCTCGCCGAGCAGGTGGCGGCCGTGGCCGCAACCCTGCTGCGCGGGGTCGATGCAGAGGTTGAGCAGGTGTCCCTCATCCACCGCGACCGAGAGCATCGCGTAGCCGATCAGCTGCTGTCCGCGTTCGAGCACCAGGCCGTGGTAGCCGCTCTTCAGGCAGTCGCGGAAGATGCCCGCGGTCCACGGGAACGGGTAGGCGGCGAGTTCGATCGCCATCACCGCGGGCACGTCGTCCTGGCGCATCGGGCGCGCACGCACGCGCGGCTCGGCGGCGGCGCTCATGCCCGGCCCTCCACCGGGCGCAACTGCGCGCACGCGAGTTCGAGGTCGTCCCAGGCCTTGCGCTTTTCGAGCGGCGCGCGCAGCAGATAGGCGGGGTGGTAGGTGACGACCAGCGGAATGCCGCGCGCGCCGTAGCGGTGCACGCGACCGCGCAGCCTGCCGACGGGCACGTCGGTGGCGAGCAGGTGCTGGGCGCTGATGCGGCCGACGGCCAGGATCAGCTCGGGGGCGACCAGCTCGATCTGGCGTTCGAGGAAGGGCCGGCAGGCGGCGGCCTCGGCCGGGCTGGGATCGCGGTTGTTCGGCGGGCGGCACTTCAGCACGTTGGCGATGAAAACCTCCTCGCGCGCGAGCCCGATCGCCCGCAGCATCGCGTTCAGCAGCTGCCCGGCCTGGCCGACGAAGGGCTCGCCCTGGCGGTCCTCGTCGGCGCCCGGCGCCTCGCCGATCACCATCCAGCGCGCCCGCCGGTTGCCGACGCCGAACACCGTCTGGGTGCGCGTGCGGCACAGCTCGCAGGCCTCGCAGCCGCGCACCGCGGCGGCCAGCCCGTCCCAGTCCAGCGCGGCGATCCGCGCGGCGCGCGGCGGCGGCGCGGCGGCGGAGGCCGCCGGCTCGACCTCGGGCGCGGGGGCCTCGTCGGGCGCGAGTTCGGCCCACAGCGCCCAGTCGTCCGGGATCTCCGTGGCCGCGGGGACGTCCACCGGCGCGGCCGTCATGGGCTCATCGACCACTTGCGGTGCCGGTACCGGCGCGGGCGCCTGCGCGGGTGCGTCGGCGGCCGGCAGGATCCCGGCCGGTGGCGCCGGCACGACCGCGTCGGTCGCCACCAGCGCGGGCGGATCGCGCTGCAGCCACAGCGGGATGCCGAGGGCGGCGAGGTAGCGGCGGTGGTGCTCGGACATCAGCCGCGCCCTGCGCCGCGCCGCGGCGGGTGCGGACTAGACGTCACCGTACTGGGCGTCGTTGAACTGCGGGTGGGCGCGCTCGACCGGCTGCAGGATCTTGCCGAGGGCGTTGACGTAGGCCTTCGCCGAGGCGATGACGATGTCGGTGTCGGCGCCCTGGCCGTTGACGATGCGCCCGGCCTTCTCGACGCGCACGGTGACCTCGCCCTGTGCGTCGGTGCCGCCGGTGATCGCGTTGACCGAGTACAGCTTCAGCTCGGCGCCGGTCGCCAGGAGGCTCTCGATCGCCTTGAACGCGGCATCGACCGGACCGTCGCCGCGCGCGCGCGCCTGGCGCTCGGCACCGTCGATGGCGAGCGTGACCTCGGCGTCCGGCGTCTGCCCGGTTTCCGACGCGGTCTTGAGGTAGAGCAGGCGGACGCGGTCGTTGCCGGCTTCGAGGCTCGCCTCGGTGACCAGCGCCTGCAGGTCCTCGTCGAAGATCTCGTGCTTCTTGTCGGCGAGTTCCTTGAAACGCGTGAAGGCGGTGTTCAGCTCGGCGTCGGACGCGAAGGCGATGCCGAGCTCCTCCATCCGCGTCTTGAAGGCGTTACGCCCGGAGTGCTTGCCGAGCACCATGCGGTTGGCGCTCCAGCCGACGTCCTCGGCGCGCATGATCTCGTAGGTCTCGCGGTGCTTGAGCACGCCGTCCTGGTGGATGCCGGACTCGTGGGCGAAGGCGTTGGCGCCGACGATGGCCTTGTTCGGCTGCACCGGGAAGCCGGTGATGCCCGACACCAGCCGCGACGCGCTGACGATCTGCGTGGTGTCGATGCGGGTGTCGCAGGGGAAGACGTCCTGGCGCGTGCGCACCGCCATCACGATCTCTTCGAGCGAGGCGTTGCCGGCGCGCTCGCCGAGGCCGTTGACGGTGCACTCGACCTGGCGTGCGCCCGCCAGCACCGCGGCGAGCGAGTTGGCGACGGCAAGCCCGAGGTCGTTGTGGCAGTGCACCGAGAACACCGCCTTGTCGGCGTTCGGCACGCGCTCGCGCAGCGCGCGGATGGTGGCGGCGAACTGCTCGGGGAGGTTGTAGCCGACGGTGTCGGGGATGTTGATGGTGCGCGCGCCGGCGTCGATGACCGCCTCGACGATGCGGCAGAGGAAGTCGAGCTCGGAGCGCCCGGCGTCCTCGGCGGAGAACTCGACGTCGTCGGTCCACTGTCGGGCGCGCCGCACCGCCGCGACGGCGGCCTCGACGACGGCGTCGGGCTCCATGCGCAGCTTCATCTTCATGTGGATCGGGCTGGTGGCGATGAAGGTGTGGATGCGCCCCGACACCGCGTCGCGCACCGCCTCGCCGCAGCGGTCGATGTCGGCGAAGGTCGCGCGGCACAGGCCGGCGACGGTCGACTCCTTCACCGTGCGCGCGACCGCCTGCACGGCCTCGAAATCGCCCTGGCTCGCCATCGGGAAGCCGGCCTCGATGACGTCGACGCGCATCTTCTCGAGGACCTTGGCGATGCGGATCTTCTCTTCGCGCGTCATCGACGCGCCGGGGCTCTGTTCACCGTCGCGCAGCGTGGTGTCGAAGACGATCAACTGGGGCTTGCTCATGGTGCGACTCCGGAAGGCCCGGTGCTGCCGGGGCCGGGCTGGGCGTGCAGGGCGACGGTGGCCGCCTGAAACGTCGCGACCGGCCCTCACGGTGCCGGTCGCAGCATGCTCGCGGCGTTGCGTCGGCCGCGCTGCGCAGGACTATAGAGAGCGCCCCGGGGCTTGCCAAGCGCACCGCCGCGCCCCGCTCACGGGCGTGCGCCGCCTTCCTGGCGGCGGCGGCGGCGCTGGCGCCAGCGCAGCACCGCGAGCGTCGGCCCCGAGGCGACGTAGACCAGGAAGCCGACGAACAGGATCACCGGCGGCTGGCTGTAGACGAGCGCGAAGGCGAGCATCGCGACCACCACGACGACGAACGGCACCTTCCCCTTCAGGTCGATCTTCTTGAAGCTGTGGAACAGGAAGTTGCTGACCATCAGCAGCCCGGCGAGCGTGGTCAGCACGAAGGCGACGCTCGCCCAGTCGGACCCCGTCCAGCCCTGGTCGGCGCCGACCCAGACCAGCCCGGTGGTGACCGCGGCGGCCGACGGGCTCGGCAGCCCCATGAAGTAGCGCTTGTCGGTGCTGCCGACCTGCACGTTGAAGCGCGCCAGGCGCAGCGCCGCGCCGGCGGTGTAGACGAAGGCCGCGAACCAGCCGAGCTTGCCGAGCCCCGACAGCGCCCACTGGTACATGATCAGCGCCGGCGCGACGCCGAACGACACCATGTCGGCGAGGCTGTCGTACTGCACGCCGAACTCGCTCTCGGTGTGCGTCATGCGCGCGACGCGCCCGTCGAGGCCGTCGAGCACCATCGCGACGTAGACGGCGACCGCGGCGGCCTCGAAGCGGCCGTGGATCGCCGCGATCACGCCGTAGAAGCCGGCGAACAGCGCGGCGGTGGTGAACAGGTTGGGGAGCAGGTAGATGCCGCGCGGACGGCGCGGCGGCTCGGGCACTTCGGGCGTCACGAACGGGTTCGGCTGCACGGGTGTCGGCGCGGGGCGCCCCTTCTGCGGCTGCGAGGAGCCGCGATTATGGTGCGTGCACCGGACGGCGGCCAGCGCCGGCACGGCCGCGCCGGCCCCGCCCCCGCGCGCGGCAAAAAAAAGGCCGGGGAAGGTTTCCCGGCCTGAAAGCAATCACCAAGAGAAGGATCGGGGAGGAACATCGCATGGATGTCGGCGCACGGCCTGGTTTTCCGCCTGCGCACCGACAAGCCAGCGTTTTCAACAGGGGCGCGCAGTGTCGCGCCGCCCCCGCCCCCTGGCGTGTCAGCCGCCGAGATAGGCCTTGCGCACGTCGGCGTTGGCGAGCAGCGCCTGGCCGCTGTCGGCGAGCACGATGCTGCCGTTCTCGATCACGTAGCCGCGATCGGCGAGCGCGAGCGCGCGGTGCGCGTTCTGCTCGACCAGGAACACGGTCACCCCCTCGGCGCGGATCTCCTCCACGATCTGGAAGATCTGCGCGATGATCAGCGGCGCGAGGCCGAGCGAAGGCTCGTCGAGCAGCAGCAGGCGCGGGCGCATCATCAGCGCGCGACCGATCGCGAGCATCTGCTGCTCACCGCCCGACATGGTGCCGGCGCGCTGGCTGTGGCGCTCGCGCAGGCGCGGGAACAGCGAGAACACGCGCTCGACGTCCTCCTCGATCTGCGCCTTGTCGGCGAAGAAGCCGCCCATCTGCAGGTTCTCGAGCACGGTCAGACCGGGGAAGATGCGCCGCCCCTCGGGCGAGACGGCGATGCCATCGCGCATGATCTCGTGCGTCGGCAGTTGCGTGATGTCGCGCCCCTCGAAGCGGATGTGCCCGCTCGCCGCGCGCGGCGTGCCGCAGAGCGTCATCAGGAGCGTGGTCTTGCCGGCGCCGTTGGCGCCGATCAGCGTGACGATCTCGCCGCGGTTGACCTCGAGCGAAACCCCCTTGAGCGCCTCGATCTTGCCGTAGAAGGTGTGGACGTTCTCCACTTGCAGCATCGGCTCGGCCATCACTCTTCTCCCAGGTAGGCCTTGATCACGCGCGGATCGGCGCGCACCTCGGCCGGCACGCCGGTGACGATGGGCCGGCCGTGCTCCATCACCAGGATGCGGTCGGCGATCGCCATCACCAGCGACATGTCGTGTTCGATCAGCAGCACCGACACGCCGTGCTGCTTGCGCAGGTCGCGGATCAGGTCGTCGAGTTCGTGCGTCTCGTGCGGGTTGAGGCCGGCGGCGGGCTCGTCGAGCAGCAGGAGCTTCGGCTCGGTGATCATGCAGCGGGCGATCTCCAGGCGCCGCTGCTGGCCGTACGAGAGGTTGCCCGCCTCGCGGTTGGCGTGCGCGCGCAGCCCGACCTTGTCGAGCCAGTAGGCAGCCTGCTCCATCGCCCGGCGCTCGGCCTGGCGGAACGACGGCACCTTGAACAGGCCCTTGAGCAGGTTGGTTTCGAGGTGCGCGTGCTGGGCCACCAGCAGGTTCTCGACCACCGTCATGCTGCGGAACAGGCGGATGTTCTGGAACGTGCGCACCACCCCGCGCCGCGCGATCACATGCCCGGGCAGCCCGGCGATCGCCTGGCCGTCGAGGTCGATGCGCCCGGCCGAGGGCCGGTAGAAGCCGCTGACGCAGTTGAACACCGTGGTCTTGCCGGCACCGTTGGGGCCGATGATCGCGAACACCTCGCCGGCGTCGACGTGGAACTCGATGCCGTCGACCGCGAGCAGCCCGCCGAAGCGCATCTGCAGCCCGGAAACCTCCAGCAGGGTGCTCATTGCGGCAGCTCCAGACGCGGACGGCTGGCCGGCAGCAGGCCCTGCGGGCGCCAGATCATCATCAGCACCATCACCAGCCCGAACACCAGCATGCGGTACTCGGAGAACTCGCGCGCGAGCTCGGGGATGATGGTCAGCGCGAGCGCGGCGAGGATCACGCCGAACTGCGAGCCCATGCCACCGAGCACGACGATGGCGAGCACCACCGCCGATTCCACGAAGACGAAGGATTCGGGGGTGATCGAGCCCTGCTTGGCGGCGAAGAACACGCCGCCGATGCCGGCGAAGAAGGCACCGAGCGCGAACGCCGAGAGCTTGACGGTGGTCGGGTTGAGGCCGAGCGAGCGGCAGGCGATCTCGTCCTCGCGCAGCGCCTCCCAGGCGCGCCCCACCGGCATCCGCACCAGGCGGTTGATCACGAACAGCGTGAACACCACCAGCAGCAGCACGATCAGGTACAGCGCCATGCCCTGGTAGGCGCTGTTGTAGGTGATGCCCAGCGCCTCCCACAGCGTGCGCGCCCCCTCGCTGCTCGCGCGCTTGGTGATCTCGAAACCGAGCAGCGTCGGCTTGGGGATGTTGTTGATGCCGTCGGGGCCGTGCGTGAGGCTGTCCCAGTTGTTCAGGATCAGGCGGATGATCTCGCCGAAGCCGAGCGTGACGATGGCGAGGTAGTCGCCGCGCAGGCGCAGCACCGGGAAGCCGAGCAGCACGCCGAAGGTCGCGGCGAGCCCGCCGCCGATCAGCAGGCACTCCCAGAACGAGAAGCCGAAGTACAGCGACAGCAGCGCGTAGGTGTAGGCGCCGACCGCGTAGAAGGCGACGTAGCCGAGATCGAGCAGGCCGGCGAAGCCGACGACGATGTTCAGGCCGAGGCCGAGCAGCACGTAGATCATCGCCAGCACGCTGACGTCGAGCCAGTCGCGCGGAGCGACGAAGGGCCAGGCCAGCGCCACCAGCAGGGCGATCACGTAGGGCCAGGGACCGCCCTCGCCGACCACCGCGGGCAGGCGGAACGTGGGCTTCAGCCGCGCCAGGAAGCCGAGGCGGTCGCCGGTGAGCTGCACGGCGAACACCGCGGCGCAGGCGAACAGCACCAGCAGCCAGTCGTGTTCGAGGCCGCCGCCCGGCTGCAGGCGCAGCCCCAGCATCGGGATCGTCAGCACCGCCGTGACCAGCGCGGCGAGGGAAGCATTCTTGATTGCGTTGGGTCGACTCATCACACCTTCTCCACGTCCGGTCGGCCGAGCAGCCCGGTCGGGCGGAACAGCAGGATCAGCACCAGCAGGCTGAACGCGACCACGTCCTTGTACTCGGTGGGCAGGTAGGCGGAGGCGAAGGTCTCGGTGATGCCGAGCAGCGCGCCGCCGAGCATCGCCCCGGGGATGCTGCCGATGCCGCCGAGCACCGCGGCGGTGAAGGCCTTGACGCCGACGACGAAGCCGATGAACGGGTTGATCTTGCCCACCGACAGCCCGATCAGCACGCCGCCGACGGCGGCGAGCGCCGCGCCGAGCACGAAGGTGAAGGAGATGACGCGGTTGGTGTCGATGCCGAGCAGGTTCGCCATGCCCATGTCCTGCGAGCAGGCGCGGCAGGCGCGGCCCATGCGCGAGCGGCCGATGTAGAGCGTCAGCGCCACCATCAGCGCGATCGCCACGAAGATGATCAGCGCGCGCGAGTTCGACATGCTGACGGTGAAGCCGTTGGCGAATTCGTGCTGGAACAGGTAGCCGGTGATCAGGTCGGGCATCGGCATGTCGCGCGAGCCCTGGGCGAGGTGGACGTAGTTCTGCAGGAAGATCGACATGCCGATCGCCGAGATCAGCGGCACCAGGCGCGGGCTGCCGCGCAGCGGCCGGTAGGCCACGCGCTCGATGGCCCAGCCGTAGGCGCTGGTGACGAGCACGCTGACCAGCACGGCGATGACGACCAGCAGCCACACCGGCAGGCCGGCGGCCGCGCCGATCGCGGTCAGCGTGACCAGGCCCACGTAGGCGCCGATCATGAACACCTCGCCGTGGGCGAAATTGATCATGCCGATGATGCCGTACACCATCGTGTAGCCGATGGCGATCAGCGCGTAGATCGAGCCCAGGCTCAGGCCGTTGATGAGCTGCTGCAGGAACTGAGGCAGAAATTCGTTCATGGACGGACCCCACGTCGATAAGGAACGCCCCCGTCTCCGCCGGAAACAGGGGCATCGAACCTGTCGATGGCGGGCCGCGCGGGCCCGCCGGTTCCTTACTTCGCGGGCGTCTTGGTGGCGTCCTTGTGCCACTCGTAGACTTCGAACTTGGCGCCCTTGAGGTCACCCTTGTCGTCGAAGCCGATCTCGCCGATCGGGGTCTTGAACGTCGCCTTGCGCAGGTAGTCGCCGACCTTGGTCGCGTCGGTGGCCTTGGTGGCGTTGACCGCGTCGGCGATCACCTGCACCGCCGCGTAGGAGGTCAGCACGAACGGGCCGCTCGGGTCCTCGTTCTTGGCCTTGAACGCCTTCACCAGCTCGGCGTTGGCGGGGTCGGTGGAGAAATCGGTCGGCAGCGTGACCAGCAGCCCTTCGGCCGCCTCGCCCTTGACGTCGGACACCGCGACACCTTCCGGGCCCATCCAGCGGGCACCGAGGTTCTGCTCCCTGGCCTGCTTCAGCAGCACGATCAGCTCGGGGTGGTAGCCGCCGTAGTAGACGAAGTCCACGCCGGCCTGCTTCAGCTTGGTGATCAGCGCCGAGAAGTCGGTGTCACCCTTGTTGATGCCCTCGAACATCGCGACCTTGATGCCCTTGGCCTCGACGGTCTTGCGCACCTGCTCGGCGATGCCCTGGCCGTAGGACTGCTTGTCGTGGATCACCGCGATGAGCTTGGGCTTGATCTTGTCGGCGATGAAGTTGCCCGCGGTCGGCCCCTGCTGGCTGTCCTTGCCGATGGTGCGGAACACGAGCTTCAGCCCCATCGCGGTGATCTCGTCGTTGGTCGCCGCCGGCGTGACCATCAGCACGTCGTTGTCGTCGTAGATCTTCGCGGCGGGCTTGGTCGCGCCCGAGCACAGGTGGCCGACGACGAAGTGGATCTTCTCGCCGACGACCTTGTTGGCGACGGTCGGCGACTGCTTCGGTTCGCAGGCATCGTCGAGTTCCACGCCTTCGAGCTTCATGCCGGCGACGCCGCCGGCGGCGTTGATGCGCTCGATCGCCATGCGTGCGCCGATGAACTGCATGTCGCCGTACTGCGCCACCGGGCCGGTCTTGGGGCCGGCGATGGCGATCTTCACGGTATCGGCCGCGTGCGCGGCGGCGCCGAACAGCGCGAGAGCGACGGCGACGCCGAGAGCGTTGCGAGAAATCATCATGTGCGTTTTCTCCTCGATGGAACCGCCACGGGTAAGGCGGCCTGACGTTCCTGGTGGTCCCGCACGGATGCGTAGGGTGTGGTTTTCTCGGGGGTTTTGCCCCCGACCGCACGGGCGGCGAAACTTTCCCCGAAAG
Source organism: Plasticicumulans lactativorans (assembly GCF_004341245.1). Classification (GTDB taxonomy): domain Bacteria; phylum Pseudomonadota; class Gammaproteobacteria; order Competibacterales; family Competibacteraceae; genus Plasticicumulans_A; species Plasticicumulans_A lactativorans. The sequence continues at coordinate 126,316 of NZ_SLWY01000011.1, forward strand.
CGCTCCCCGAGACAAGCCGGCCGGGCGCCCACCAGGCTCCCGGCGGCAAGCATAGTTGACAGAGGGCGGGCCGGCAGGGCACCGCGCGCCTTCAGCGCGGCGCCGGCCCTTCGCCGCCGGCCGCCGCCGCGGGCGGCGTCTCGGTCAGGCCGCGCAGCAGCGTGTAGCCGACCGCGAGCAGGGTCGGGCCGATGAACACACCGGTCAGCCCGAAGGCGAGCGCACCGCCGAGCACGCCGAGGAAGATGAACAGGAACGGCAGGTCCATGCCGCGCTGCATCAGCAGCGGACGCAGGATGTTGTCGACGGTGCCGACGACCAGGGCACCCCAGACGGCGAGGAACGCCGCCCAGCCCGTGTCGCCGGCGCGGTACAGGCCGATTGCGGCCGGCACCCACAGCAGTGCCGGGCCCATCGGCACGAAGGACAGGAAGAAGGTCAGGAAGCCGAGGAACAGCGCGTTGTCGACCCCGGCGACCCAGAAGCCGACGCCGGCGAGCAGCGCCTGCGCGAGCGAGGTGCCGAGGATGCCGTTGACCACGCCGCGGATGGTCTGCCGCGCCACCTCCAGCAGCGCGCCGCCACGCACGCCGATCAGGTGCCCGGCCACGGCGTACAGCCTGGCGGCCCAGCGCGGGCCGTCGCGCAGCATGAAGTAGAGGATGCCGAGGCTCAGCGCGAGTTCGAGCAGGCCCCGGCCGAGGCCGGCGCCGGCAGCGAGCAGGAAGTCGCGCAAGGGCACCATGTACTTGCGCAGCTCGGCCACGAGCTGCGAGCCGTCATGCTCGAAGCGCTGCCAGTAGCCGACCAGATCGTCGCCGAACAGCGGCACGTCGCGCAGCCACGCCGGTACCGAGGGCAGGCCCTGGTCGATGATGTCGCCGATGCGGTTGAACAGCCACACCGTCAGCTCGGACAGGCTCGGCAGCAGCATGATCACCGGCAGCAGCAGCACCGCGGTGCACAGCAGGGTGATCAAGGCCGCCGCCGTCCCGGGGCCGAGGTGGCCGTGGCGCAGCAGCCGGACCATCAGCGGCTGCAGCGACACCGCCAGGATCAGCGCCCACACCACCGCGCTCAGGAACGGCGCGAGCACCAGGTAGCAGCCGCCGACGATCAGCAGCAGCACCGCCGCACCGGCGATGCGGACCGTGGCCGGCGGGATCACCATCGGCGGCACCTCGGTCGGCGCAGGCCGCCGTCAGCGCTTCTTCGACGCATCCTGTCCCCGCATGTAGCCGACGGTGCCGCCGACCAGGCCGCCGATCACCGCGCCGGTGCCGGCGTCGCCGCCCGACAGCGCCGCGATCCCGGCGCCGCCCGCGGCCCCGATCGCCGCGCCGCTCAGGGTGCCCTGCTGGGTCGAACTCATGTTGGTGCACGCGGTGCCGGTCAGCGCCACGGCCAGCACGCCGCAAAGCGTCAGGTTCTTCATGGTGCGTCCCCTCACTGGGCCTTGGTGTTGGCCAGGGCGATGTCCCACATCACGTGCAGCACGGGCGTGCCGAGCGCGTCCGGCTTGCCGGCGTAGTAGGCGTCGATCGCCTGTTCGAGCTGCGGGAAGGTCATCCCCGCGAGCCCCTTGTACAGCGTCGGGATCGCGCTCTTGCGGCTCTTCGGCAGCTTGTCGCCCTGGAACTCGTGCTCGACGTTCACCACCGACACGGCACCGATCAGGAAGGCCTTCTTCTGCTCGGTGCTGGCGCTGGTCCAGTGCTTGCCGGTCACCACGAGCGGCTCGGCGGCGCGCACCGGGCCCGCCACGAGCAACGCGCACGCCAGCCCCGCCGCGGCCAGCCATTCGAACCTCGTCTTCATCGGTCATCTCCCCTTGCGCTGATTGCACGCCGCGGCCCCCTGCCCGGCGCCCGCGGTCACCCCGCCTCAGGCGTCGGGCTTGCGGATCGCCTCGACGAAGGCCGCCTGCTGCTCGGCGCTGGCCTCGCGCTGGTAGCGGTCCTTCCACTCAGCGTAGGGCATGCCGTAGATGATCTCGCGCGCGGTCGCGTCGTCCAGGCCGAGCCCGCGCTCCTCGGCGGCGGCGCGGTACCACTTCGACAGGCAGTTGCGGCAGAAGCCGGCGAGGTTCATCAGGTCGATGTTCTGCACGTCGGTACGTTCGCGCAGGTGCGCCACCAGGCGGCGGAAGGTGGCGGCTTCGAGTTCGATGCGGGTGGCGTCGTCCATCGCGGAACCTCCGGGAAGCAGCGGGCTCACTGGCCCTGGCCGTGCATCATCGCCTCGACGTCGTTGCCCGACTCGTCGAGGGTCTGGATGCGCATGATCATGTCGCCTTCGAACAGCAGCGGCTGCCGGCGCAGGCTGCTGACCAGGCCGGCGACCGGCGTGATCACGTCGGCGCGGATGTCGCCGGTGAAACCGTCGTAGATGTGGCCGACCAGCTGCCCGGCCTGCACCCAGCGTCCGACCTCGAGCCGGCAGACGAAGAAACCGGCCTGCTCCGACAGCAGCGCGTAGGTCTGGCGCAGGCCGAAGTAGTGCAGGTCCTCCTCCTCGTCGGAGAGTTCGAGCCCGCCGATCACGCCGCTGCGCTGCAGGAAGGCCACCAGCGCGCGGAACAGCTCCTCGCAGTGGCGCGGCTGCAGGTCGCCGGCCTTGCCCGCCTGCAGCACGAAGTTCTCGCCGCCGTGGGCGCGCCAGGCATGGGCGAGCGTGGTCGAGAAGATGCGGTTGAGCGGGCGCTCGATCACCGCCGGCAGGCCGAACAGGCAGGCGCTCGCGCGCTCGTCGTCGTTCGGCTCGTACAGGCGCACGTGCGGGAGCTCCTCGATGTCCGGGTTGGAGCTGTGGATGTCGACGCGGTAGTAGGCGCTGCGGGTGAGCTTGAGCAGCGCCGCGGCGATGCGCTGGGTGGTCTCGCCGCCCTCGAGCCCGGGGAACACGCGGTTGATGTCGATCTTGTCGAACGGCCACACCCGCGAGTGCAGGTTCACGCCGAGCACGTTCACCGCCGGGATCACCAGCACGCGCTCCTCCAGCGTCTGCCCGGGGCGCAGGCCGTCGGCGAGGTCGCGCAGGAAGGCCGCGAGCCGCGACAGCACGAACACGCCGTTCAGCTCGTTGCCGTGCAGCCCGGCCACCAGGGCGACGCGCGGCGGACGGTCGCGCGGGCCGAGGTCGTGGTAGGGGATGTCGAAGGCCTCGCGCAGCGGGGCGGTCATCTGCAGCAGGGTCGGGGTCGTCATGGCCGGGCTCCGGCGGGGGTGTCCTGCGCGACCACGCGTGCCATCAGCGAGCCTTCGTACACCAGCGGGTACTCGCGCAGCGTGAACAGGAGGCCGTCGACCGGCGAGCGCACCTCGGACAGCGTCTGGCCTTCGAGCGGGCTGACGATGCGCCCGAGCGGCTCGCCGCGGCGCACGGCGTTCCAGTGCGCCACCGTCGGCACGAACAGGCCCGAGGTCTCGGCGTTCAGGTAGTGGACGTTGTCCTGGTGCGCGAGCAGCGGCCGGTGCGTGATCGCCGGCAGTTCGAGATCGGCCGCGAGCACGCCGAGGTCGCGCCAGACGTTCAGCAGGCCCGTCATCAGCTGCTCGGTGTAGGCCGGCGTCAGGCGCATGCCGACGCCCATCTCCACCACCAGGCTGGCGATGCCGCGCGCGTTCAGGCTGTGCGCGATGGTGGCTTCGAGCACCGTCACCGCGCCGTGCAGCCAGACGACGTCGACGTTCATGCCGTGCGCGAGCGGCACCAGGCGGTCGGCGAACAGGTGGTTGATGCGCACCTGCGGGATCTCGCGCAGGTAGATGTTGCTCGCGTGCACGTCGACGACCAGCGCGGCGCCGTCGAGGACCTCCATCGCCCGCGCCGCGATCCGCTGCGGCAGCAGGCCGCGCGGATGGCCGGGAAACGCGCGGTTGAGGTCGACCCCGTAGGGTGGCACGCTGCGGTTCAGGGTATCGAGGCCGAGCGGATTCAGCCCGGGGTAGAGCTCGACCTGCCCGAGCAGGGCGTCGGGGCGGGTGCGCCCGAGCGCCTCGAACCACGCGGCGAGCCGGTGGCACAGGTACAGGCCCTCGAGTTCGTCACCGTGGATGCCCGCCACGACCGCCACGCGCGGGCCGTCGCCGCCGCGGAACACGCTGCGCTGCAGGTGCATGCGCTCGCGATACGGCAGGGCCAGGGAAAGAATGGTTTCAAGCCGTTTTTCCATTGCGCCGCTCTTGCAGGACCATCACGCGCAGCCCGCCCGGGATCCGCTGCCACCCCGGCGCAACGCCGCAAGCGCGCGGATGGTGACATAGACCGCCCACCCTTCCAACCGCGCGGGGCCCCCGCTCCGGCACCGGAGGACCATGGACTTCCAGCTCGAACTCGACCACATCGAATGCCGCCACCACGGCCGCACCGTGGTGCACGACCTCGCCTTCCGCCTGCGCCGCGGCACGCTGGCCTGCCTGCTCGGCCCGAGCGGCTGCGGCAAGACCACGGCGCTGCGCGCGATCGCCGGCTTCGAGCCGGTGTACGCCGGCAGCATCCGCGTCGCCGGTGCGCTGGTCAGCGCCCCCGGGACGACGCTGCCGCCGGAACGGCGTGGCATCGGCATGGTGTTCCAGGACCTCGCGCTGTTCCCCCATTTGAACAGCGCCGACAACATCGGTTTCGGCCTGCGCGCGCAGGCCGGCGCGGCGCGCGAGCGGCGCGTCGCGGAACTGCTGGAGCTGGTCGGCCTCGCCGGCTTCGGCCGTCGCTATCCGCACGAACTCTCCGGCGGCCAGCAGCAGCGCGTGGCGCTCGCCCGGGCGCTGGCGCCGCGGCCGAGCCTGGTGCTGCTCGACGAGCCCTTCTCCAGCCTCGACACCGAACTGCGCGAACGCCTCGCGCGCGAGGTGCGCGACATCCTCGGCGCCGAGGGCACGACCGGCGTGCTGGTCACCCACGACCAGCAGGAGGCCTTCGCCGTCGGCGAACACGTCGGCGTGATGCGTGACGGACGCCTGCTGCAGTGGGACACCCCCTTCAACCTCTACCACGAGCCGGCCGAGCGCTACGTGGCGGAGTTCATCGGCCAGGGCCGCTTCCTGCCGGCGCGGCTGCGCGGCAGCGACGCGCTCGAAACCCCGCTCGGCACGCTGCAGTCGAGCCGCGCCTACCTGTGGGCCGACGGCACCGCGCTCGACGTCCTGCTGCGCCCCGACGACGTCGTCCACGACCCCGCCGGGCCGCTCGCCGCCACCGTGACCGCGCGCGCCTTCAAGGGCGCGCAGACGCTCTACAGCCTCAGCGTCGACGGCGCGCACGAACTGCTGGCGCTGTTCCCCAGCCACCTCGACTACCGCCCGGGCAGCCGCGTGCGCCTGCGCATCGAGGCCGAACACCTGGTGGCGTTTCCCACCGCCGCGCGGCATCCGGCGCCTTGATGTTGCGATGCACAAAACACTCTGTTATGCTGCGTCGCAACATCCACCTACACATACCCACTGATGAGGTAAGCGCCATGTACAACACCGACCTGTTCAACGAGATCGTCGCCAAGGCCCAGAGCTACCTGGCCCCGGCCACCAAGGCGAACAAGCTGTTCGTCGCCAACCTGGAAAAGCTGGTCGCGTTCCAGTTCGCCACCGCCCAGAGCTACGCCGACTTCGCGCTGGCGCGCCTGCAGGCGGCCACCGATGTCAGCGACGCCGACAGCCTGAAGGCCTTCGCCGAGGCCCAGGTCAGCGCCGCCGAGACGCTGCGCCAGAAGCTGGTCGACGACGCCAAGGCCTTCGCCGACCTGAGCGCCGGCTTCAAGGCCGAGTTCGAGGCGCTGGTCGCCGAGTTCGGCGTCGAGCCCGCGCCGAAGGCGGTCGTGAAGACCTCGCGCAAGGCGATCGCCCCGGCCGCCTGATCGCGTCCGCGCGCCCCGCGCCGACGAGGCCGCCCCCCGGGCGGCCTCGTCGTTTGTGGCAGGCATTCTCTTGATTCAGATCAACGCGCCCCTCGCCGGAAAGGAGTCTCATCCATCTCGGGATGCAGGTTTGGCGGTCTGTGTCTCGCGGATGCTAGCCGGCCGTAAGACCGGCGACACATCCAGGCAAGCTCGTTTGATCTCCTGAGGCAGGTTCGCGGGGGTACTCCGGTACCCCCGTATTTTTTGCCATGCCGATCCGCTTGTCGGGCGCGCACCGAGCCGCTAGCGTGCCGCGCCCATGCACCTCGTCGTCACCGCCGCATCCCCCGCCCTCGCCGCCACCGCCGCCGCCCTCGCGGCGCGTTACCGGCTGCCGTTCGCAGCCGCCGCCGCGACGGCACACGCGTTCGCGCTGGTGCTGGACGACAACGGTCTCGCGCTCGTCGCCGGCGGACCCGACGCCCCGGGCCCGATCCGCGTCGACTGGAGCGGCGGCGCCAGCGCGCACCGGCGCCGCTTCGGCGGCGGGCGCGGGCAGCCGCTGGCGCGGGCGGTCGGGCTCAAACACGGCGCCTGCCCCACGGTGGTGGACGCGACCGCCGGCCTCGGCCGCGATGCCTTCGTGCTGGCGAGCCTCGGCTGTGAAGTGCGCCTGGTGGAGCGCAGCGCGGCGATCGCCGCGCTGCTCGAAGACGGCCTGCGCCGGGCCGCGGCCGATGCCGGGATCGGTGACTGGGTACGCGCGCGCCTGCGCCTCGTCCACGCCGACGCCGCCCGCTGGCTCGCCACGCTGCCCGCCACGGAAGCGCCCGACGTCGTCTACCTCGACCCGATGTACCCGCACCGCCGCGGCTCGGCGCTGGTGAAGAAGGAAATGCGCCAGTTCCGCGCGCTGCTCGGCGACGATCCCGACGCCGACGCGCTGCTGGCACCGGCGCTGGCCTGCGCGCGCCGGCGCGTGGTGGTCAAGCGCCCGCGCCAGGCGGAACCGCTGGCCGGCCGCGCGCCGAGTTTCGAGATCGCGAGCCCCAACACCCGCTACGACGTCTACGTGATCGCCGCGCTCCCCGGCGCCTGATCGGGCCACCCCTGCCCGCCGACCACCGCCAGGACCTGCGCGTGGCTGCGCCGCGCGAGTTCGTCGCGCGACAGCGTCGGCGGCAGGGCGTCGAGGAAGTGCAGCTCCGCATGCAGCCCGCCGGCACCGAGCACGCGCCACAGGTGCGCGACGAAGGCGTCGTCGCCGACGAAGGGCACCGCCGGGTGCACGCCGCCGGCGTGCGGGTAGCGCAGCGCGAGCGCCTGTACCGGGCAGCGTGCGCGGATCGCCGCCTGGAACAGCCGCGGGAAGAAGCGGCGCACGCCGCGGCCGTCGGTCGAGGTGCCCTCGGGGAACACCAGCACCCGCCCGCCGCGGCGGCGCAGCCGCCAGGTCAGGCGCTCGGCGGCGTCACGCGCACCGCGCTCGTCGCCGCGGCGGATGAAGGCCGTGCCGGCACGCCGGCACAGCCAGCCGATAAGCGGCCAGCCCGCCACCTCCTGCTTGGCCAGGAAGTGCGTCGGGCAGACCGCGGCGATGCACAGGATGTCGAGCCACGACACGTGGTTCGCGACCAGCAGCGCCCGCCCCGGCAGCGGGTCGCCGTACACGGTCAGGCGCAGGCCGAGGATGCGGCACAGCACGCGGCACCACAGCACCATCGGCCACGCCGAGGGCACGCGCTCGCCGCGGCCCGGCAGGCAGGCTGCGACCAGCGCGCCGAGCAGCAGGTGCAGCAGCACCAGCGGCAGGCGCCAGCCGCGGCGCCAGGCGCGCGCCACACCGTCCATCAGGCGTCCCGCCCGAGGAAGTGACGCGCGTAGCGGCGCTCCAGGTTCACCGTGTCGAGCACGATGAACAGGTCGGCGCAGTCGAAGTCGGGGTCGAAGCAGGGCTCGCCGCCGATCTGCGCCCCCACCCGCAGGTAGGCCTTCAGCAGCGGCGGCAGCACGTAGTCGCGCCGCGGCGCGGCGGTGGGCGGCAGCGCCCGGCGCGGGGTGACGCGCAGCGCCGGCGGCGTCAGGTGGCGCGGCGCGAGGTCGGCGTAGATCGCCCGCGCGTCGCCGTCGGCGCAGGGCACGCTGGCGCAGCCGATCAGGTAGGCGATGCCGTGCTCGGCGACGAAGGCGGCGAGGCCGGCCCACAGCGTCGCGATGGTCGCGCCGTTGCGGTGGTCGCGGTGCACGCAGGTGCGGCCGATCTCCATCACGCGCCCGGGCAGCGCGCGGATCGCCGCGAGCTCGAACTCGCCGTCCGAGTAGAAGCCACCGGCGGCCTGCGCCGAGGCATCGGTGAGGATGCGCGTGCTGCCGATCAGCTCGCCGCTCGCGCCGTCGCGCACCAGCAGGTGGCGGCAGTAGACGTCGAGCGCATCGTGGTCGTGGCCCGGCAGCGTGTTGTGCAGCCGCGCGCCCATCTCCTCGGCGAACACGCGGTAGCGCAGGCGCTGCGACTCGCGCAGTTCGGCGTCGGAGGCCGCCAGGCTCACCTGCAGGCGCGCGGTGGCGCGGCCTGCGGCGGAAGCGGCACGGACGGGGGTGGCGGGAACGGCGATCGACGCGGACATGGGCGACCTCGGGCGTGGCGAAGAACGATCGCCTGAGCCTGGACACCCGCAGTTGCAGCGCAGTGAAGCCGCAGTGATGCTTGCGTGACAGCGCCGCGCCAGCGCGAACGCCTCTGCTATGATCCGCCGCGCCCGCCGCCACCGACGAGCCCGCGCCCGATGACCTGCCTTCCCCTCCGCCGCCGCCAGCACGGTTTCACCGCGATCGAGACCTTCGCGGTGGCGATCATCCTGATCATCGCCACCGTGCTGATCGTGCCGCGCGTGATGGAGCGCCCCGACGAAGCGCGGGTGCGCCGCGCGCGCGTCGACGTGCTCGCGCTGCAGGAAGCGCTGACGCGCTACAAGGCCGACAACGGCCGCTACCCGACCACCGCGCAGGGGCTCGAAGCCCTGGTGCACCGCCCCACCGAGGCCCCAGAACCCAACGCCTGGCGCGAGGGCGGCTACCTGGCGGGCATCCCCAAGGACCCCTGGGGGCGTGCCTACCAGTACCAGCAGCCGGGCCAGCACGGCCCGTTCGACGTCTACTCGCTGGGCGCCGACGGCAACGTCGGCGGCGAGGGCGTCGACACCGACATCGGCAACTGGAACAGCGAGTGATTCCGTGCGCCGCCGGCGTTGCCAAGCGCCTGCGACGACGTCTATAAGAGCGCCATAACCAACACGAAGCCCGCGCCGCGCGTCGCCCGGACGCATGCGTGCCGACGGCTTGGTCCAGGGAGCCCGATTGCCATGATCTCCGTCCCACGCCTGCGCCGGCTGGCGCTCGCGCTCGCCGCCGCCGTCGTGCTCGCGGCCTGCGCATCGGTCGACACGTCATCGGACCCCAACGCCCGCTACGTGCGGGCCGGGCCGTTCCCGGCGCCGGCGGAGCTGCGCGCGCCGGTCGAGTTCTGGAAGAAGGTCTACTCCACCTGGAGCCTGGGCCAGTACGCGCTGCACGACGACCGCTACCTCGACCTGGTCTACGAGGTGGTCGACCTGCCCGGCGGCGCCCGCGAGGGGCTCGGCGACGGCGACCGGCAGTTGCTGCGCGAGCGCAAGGCGGCGCTCGAGGCGCGCCTGCGCGAGCTCGAACGCAAGACCGTCGCCGGCGAGGCACTCGACGACGGCGAGAAGAAGCTCCGCGCCCGCATCGTCGCCAGCAGCGCCGGGGCGGCCGGCATCACCGGCAGCGCCGAGCGGCTGCGCGCGCAGCGCGGCATCCGCGAGCGCTTCAAGCGCGGCGTCGAGATCAGCGGCCGCTACGACAGCCGCTTCCGCGGCATCTTCCGCGAGGCCGGCGTGCCCGAGGACCTCGCCTACCTGCCGCACGTCGAGTCGTCGTTCCAGGCGAACGCGCGCTCCTCGGTCGGTGCCGCCGGCATCTGGCAGTTCATGCCGTCCACCGCCCGCAACTACATGGTGCTGCACCCGGCCACCGACGAGCGCCTCGATCCGGTCACCGCGGCGCGTGGCGCCTCGCGCTACCTCGCCGACGCCTACCAGCGGCTGGGCGACTGGGCGCTCGCGATCACCTCGTACAACCACGGCGTCGGCGGCATGGCGCGCGCGCGTTCGCAGTACGGCAGCGACTTCGGGCGGATCGTGCGCGAGTACGACGGCCCGAGCTTCGGCTTCGCATCGCGCAACTTCTACGCGCAGTTCCTAGCCGCGCGCGAGATCGCCGGTGAGCCCCTCGTCTACTTCAAGGAAGGGCTGGTGATGCTGAAGCCGCTCGAAGGCGAGCAGTTGCAGCTCGACCGTCCCACCTCGGCCTCGCACCTGGCGAGCTACTACGGCATCTCGCTCGACCGCCTGGAGACGCTCAACCCGGCGTGGAGCAGCGCGGCGGCCGGAGGCCGCGCGATGCTGCCCGGCGGCGCCCGCATCTGGGTGCCCAACGGCACCCTCGCCATGCTCACCGCGAGCGGCCGGCCGACCACGCCGCCCGAACTCATCGCGATGGCCGACACGCCGCCGCGCGTGGTCACGCCCCGCAAGCGCACCAGCACGCGCGTGCGCTGAGGCGACGCAGGCAACAAAAAACCCGGCCACGGCCGGGTTTTTTGTTGCCTGCGGCAGCAGGCTCAGGGTTCGATGCGGATGGGGGTGCCGTCGCGCACGGCGAGCCAGATCTCGTCCATCTCGCGGTTGTGCACGGCGATGCAGCCCTCGGTCCAGTCGATGCTCTGCAGGTAGGGCTTGGCCTTGCGCGGATCGCTCGGCTGGCCGTGGATCAGGATGTCGCCGCCGGGCGAGGCCCCGATCTGCGCGGCGCGGATGCGGTCGGGCACCTCCGGGTAGGAGATGTGCAGCGCCTTGTAGTAGCGGCTGTTCGGGTTGCGCCGGTCGATGACGTAGTTGCCTTCGGGGGTACGCCCATCGCCCGCGATCTGCTTGCGCCCGACCGGCTCGCGGCCGAGCGCGACCTTGTAGCTGCGCAGCGGCTTGCCGTTCTTCAGCAGGTAGAGGCGCCGCTCGCTCTTCTTCACCAGCACGAGGTCGGCGTAGTCGAGCGGCCCGGCGAGTTCGGGGTAGGGTTGCGACGGCTCGTGCCCACCGGGGGCACAGGCGGTGGCGAGCAGGATAGCGGCGGCGGTCAGTGACAGGCGGCGGAGAAGCATCGTCGACGAACGGGTGGTGAACCACGCACAAGCTTAGCATGCCGCCGGCGCGGCTTGGGGGGGTGGCGGGGCTTCGCTATACTCGGCGCCCCTTTCGGCCAGCCCCGGCACACCGATGAACCCCGATCTGGCGCGCCTTCAGCCCTACCCCTTCGACAGGCTCAACCGGCTCAAGGCCGGGCTGACGCCGCCGGCCGGGCTCGCGCACATCGCGCTGTCGATCGGCGAGCCGCAGCACCCGGCGCCGGCGCTCGCGCTCGAGGCCCTCACCGCGAACCTGGGCGCGCTGTCGTCGTACCCGCTGACGCGCGGCGGCGCGCCGCTGCGCGAGGCCATCGCGCGCTGGGCCAGCGTGCGCTACGACCTGCCCCCCGGCCTGCTCGACCCCGAACGGCAGGTGCTGCCGGTCAACGGCACCCGCGAGGCGCTGTTCGCCATCGCCCAGGCCGTCGTCGCGCGCGGCACGCCGGCGCCGCTGGTGCTGATGCCGAACCCCTTCTACCAGATCTACGAAGGCGCGGCGCTGCTCGCCGGGGCCGAGCCGTACTACCTCGACACCCCCGCGGACTCGGGCTTCCTGCCCGATTACGACGCGCTGCCCGCGGCGGTGTGGGAGCGCTGCCAACTCCTGTACCTGTGCTCGCCGGGCAACCCGGCCGGCGCGGTGACGCCGCTCGCGACGCTCGAACGCCTGCTGGCGCTGGCCGACGCGCACGACTTCGTGATCGCCGCCGACGAGTGCTACTCCGAGATCCACTTCGACGACGACGCGCCGCCGATCGGCCTGCTCGAAGCCTGCGCGCGGCTCGGCCGGCACGACTTCGCCCGCTGCCTGGTGTTCAACAGCCTGTCGAAGCGCTCCAGCCTGCCCGGCCTGCGCTCGGGCTTCGTCGCCGGCGACGCCGCGCTGATCGAGGGCTTCCTGCGCTACCGCACCTACCACGGCTGCGCGATGCCCGGCCACACCCAGGCGGCGAGCGTCGCCGCCTGGAACGACGAGGCCCACGTCGTCGCCAACCGCGCGCTCTACCGCGCCAAGCTCGACGCGACGCTCGACATCCTCGCGCCGGTGCTCGAGGTGCCGCGGCCGGCCGCCGGCTTCTTCCTGTGGCCGCGCACGCCGCTGCCGGGCAGCGAGTTCGCCCGGCGCCTGTTCGCGGCGCAGAACGTCACCGTGCTGCCGGGCGAATACCTCGCCCGCGACGGCGCCGCCGGCAATCCGGGCGCGCAGCGTGTCCGCATCGCCCTGGTCGCGCCGCTCGCCGCGTGCGTCGAAGCGGCCGAGCGCATCCGCCGTTTCGTCGCTACGCTGTGAAACCACCGTCCCCGAAGGAGAAGCGCATGACCCGCCTGCAAGTCCTGATCGAAGATGCCTTCGAGCACCGTGCCGAGTTCACCCCGCAGCGCCATCCGGCCGAGGTCAAGGCCGCGGTCGAGGAGGCGCTCGACCGGCTGCAGAGCGGGGACTTGCGCGTGGCGCAGAAGGTCGGCACCGACTGGGTGGTGAACCAGTGGCTGAAGAAGGCCGTGCTGCTGTCGTTCCGCCTGAACGACAACCGCGTGATCGGCAGCGGCGACCTGCAGTACTACGACAAGGTCGAGCCGCGCTTCGCCGGCTGGACCGAGGAGCAGTTCCGCGCCGCCGGCGTGCGCGTGGTGCCGAACGCGATGGCGCGCCGCGGCAGCTACGTCGCCCCCGGCGTGGTGCTGCTGCCGTGCTACGTCAACATCGGCGCCTACGTCGACAGCGGCACCATGGTCGACACCTGGGCGACGGTCGGCTCGTGCGCGCAGATCGGCAAGAACGTGCACCTGTCGGGCGGCGTCGGCATCGGCGGCGTGCTCGAACCGCTGCAGGCCGGGCCGACCATCATCGAGGACAACTGCTTCATCGGCGCGCGTTCGGAAGTCGTCGAGGGCGTCGTGGTCGGCGAGGGCTCGGTGATCTCGATGGGCGTGTTCATCGGCCAGAGCACCAAGATCTACAACCGGCTGACCGGCGAGGTCAGCTACGGCCGTGTGCCGCCGGGCTCGGTGGTGGTGTCGGGCTCGCTGCCGGCGCCCGACGGCTCGCACAGCCTGTACTGCGCGGTGATCATCAAGCAGGTCGACGAGCGCACGCGCAGCAAGGTCGGGCTGAACGAACTGCTGCGCGACTGAGCGCCGCCCGCGGCCCCCAGCTCAGCGCGCCTGCGGCCCGAAGCCACCGTCCTGCAGCAGGGCGGTGACCGCGGCCTCCGGCAGCGGCGGGCTGAACAGGTAGCCCTGCGCCTCGTCGCAGCCCTGCCGGCGCAGGAAGTCGAGCTGCTCGACCGTCTCCACCCCTTCGGCGACCACCCGCAGCCCCAGCGTGTGGGCGAGCCGGATCACCGCGCACACGATCGCGGCGTCGTTGGGGTCGGTGACGATGTCGCGCACGAAGGAGCGGTCGATCTTCAGCCGGTCGATCGGGAAGCGCTTCAGGTAGCCCAGGTTCGAATAGCCGGTGCCGAAATCGTCGATCGCGAGCGCGACGCCGAGTTCGTGCAGCTGCTCCAGCGTCGCGGCCGCCACGTCGGCGTCCATCAGCGTGCTCTCGGTGACCTCCAGCGCGATGTGCCGCGGCTCCAGCCCGCTCTCCCACAGCGCATCGTGCAGCACGGTGGCGATCTCGGCACGGTGGAACTGCACCGCCGACAGGTTCAGCGCCACCGGCACCGTGGCGAGCCCGGCATCGCGCCAGCGCCGCGCCTGCCGGCACGCCTCGCGCAGCGCCCACTCGCCGATCGGCACGATCAGCCCCGACTCCTCGGCGATCGGCACGAAGCGGTCCGGCGGCACCACCGTGCCGTCGGCGGCGTGCCAGCGCAGCAGCGCCTCCAGGCCGGTCAGGCGGGCATCGGCGAGGGCCACCTGCGGCTGGTAGTAGATCGCGAACTCGCCGCGTTCGAGCGCATGGCGCAGGCCGTTCTCGATCGTCAGGCGCGCCAGCACGCGCGCGTTCATGTCCTCGCTGAAGAACTGGAAGTTGTCCCGCCCCGCCTGCTTGGCGTGGTACATCGCGGTGTCGGCGTTGCGGATCAGCGCGTCGGCATCGGCGCTGGGCTCGGGGAACAGGCTGATGCCGATGCTGGTGCTCACGCGCAGTTCGTGGCCGGCGATGGTCAGCGGCGCGCCCACCACGCGCAGCACCTTGTCGGCGATCAGCGCCACGTCCATGTCGCGCTGCAGGCGCTCGACGACGATGACGAACTCGTCGCCGCCGAGGCGGGCGACGGTGTCCTCCTCGCGCACGCTGCGCCTGAGCCGGCCCGCGACCTCGGTGAGCAGCTGGTCGCCGGCATCGTGGCCGAGCGAGTCGTTGACGGTCTTGAAGCGGTCGAGGTCGAGGAACAGCACCGCGACCTTCCAGCCCGCCCGGCGCGCGCGCGCCGTCGCCCGGGCCAGGCGCTGGTGCAGCAGCACCCGGTTGGGCAGGCCGGTGAGCGCGTCGAAATGCGCCAGGTAGTGGATGCGCGCCTCGTTCGCCTTGCGCTCGCTGATGTCCAGCAGGATCGCGATGCAGTGCTGCGGCGTGCCGGTGGCGTCGCGCACCTCGGTCAGGCTGAGCCACAGCGGGCAGTCGCTGCCGTCGTCGCGCCGGCCCGGCAGTTCGCCCTGCCAGGTGCCGTTCAGCGCGAGCGCGGTGCACAGGCTGGCGTCGAGTTCCGGCCGCCGCCGCGGTGCGACGCGATCGAGCAGTGCCTGCCCCGCCACGGCTGCCGCCGCATGGCCGGTGAGCGTCGTGAAGGCACGGTTGACCGCGACGATGCAGCGCCGCGCATCGGTGATCGCGATCGCCTCGTGGCAGTGCTCGAACGCCTGGGCGTACAGGCCGAGCGGCTCCCCGGACGTGGCGGGCGCGTCGGCCGGGGCCTCCGTCGACGGCGAAGAGGCGGGGCCGGACGGGTCGTCGCAGCCCGGGTGCGGTTCGGACACACTCACGGCAGGGTCGCTCACGGTAGCGGAAAGGGTGGCGTTCCCTGCAGCTCGCACGTGGTGCACGCGCCACGTGTTCCTGCAAGGCTGCCGGATGCCGCCATGCACCGCAACCGCGCGTGATCGGGCCGGGCGGCGGGCGACGCGCCGGGCTGCTAGCATCCGCGCCCCCGCTTCCACCTCCGGCCACGCCATGACGATCACGCTCTACGGCATCGACACCTGTGCCACCGTCCGCAAGGCCCGCGCCTGGTTCGCCGAGCGCGGCGCCGCGCCGCGCTACCACGAGCTGCGCCGCGACGGGCTCGCGCCCGAGCGGCTCGACGCCTGGATCGCCGCGCTCGGCACCGAGCGCCTGCTCAACACCCGCGGCACCACCTGGCGGCGCCTGCCCGAGGCGGCGCGCACGCACCTCGACGCCGCGGCCACCCGTGCCCTGCTGCTGGCGCAGCCGACGCTGATCAGGCGCCCGGTGGTCGAGTGGCCCGACGGAACCGTCAGCGTCGGTTTCGATGCCGAAGCCTTCGCTGCACGCTGCCCGGCGCCGTGAGCACCGCGCACCGCGCCGGCGCGCGCCGCGGTGCCGGCACGGCCGGCGCGGCCGCGCCGCACTAGGATTGGAGTCTGCCCCCTGCCGAGCCGCGATCATGCCCAGCACCGTCAGCCCCCTCCTCCTGCCCGCCGCTGCGCCCGGTACCCGTCGCAGCCTCAGCGTGTGCCGCTGGGGCATGCCCGGGGCGCGGCCGAAGATCTACCTGCAGGCCGCGCTGCACGCCGACGAGCTGCCGGCGCTCCTGGTCGCACGCCACCTGCGCGCGCGCCTTGATGCCCTCGACGCTGCCGGGCAGGTCTGCGGCGAGGTGGTGATGGTGCCGGTGGCGAACCCGATCGGCCTCGCCCAGCAGGTGCTGGCGCGCCAGCCCGGCCGCTTCGACCTGGAGACCGGCAGCAACTTCAACCGCGGCTTTCCCGATCTCGGCGCGCCGCTGATCGCCCACGCGCGCGGGCGGCTCGGCGACGATGTCGCCGCCAACGCCGCGCTGGTGCGCGCGAGCCTCGCCGAACTCGCCGCCGAGGCGCCGGCCGAGCGCGAGGCCGAACAGCTCAAGCGCGCGCTGCTCGGCCTGGCGATCGACGCCGACCACGTGCTCGACCTGCACTGCGACGGTGCGGCGCTGTTGCACCTCTACACCGCCGCTGCGCACGCGGCGAACGGCCGCCTGCTCGCGCGCGCGCTCGGGGCCGCCGTGCTGCTGCTCGAGGACGAGGCCGGCGGCGCGCCCTTCGACGCCGCCTGCTCGCTGCCGTGGCTGCAGCTCGCCGCGGCGAGCGGCGCGCCGCTCGGCCCCGGCTGCTTCGCCGCCACCGTCGAGCTGCGCGGCAAGGAGGACGTCAGCGACGCGCTCGCCGGCGCCGACGCCGAGGGCCTGCTGCGCTACATGGTCGCCATCGGCGCGCTCAGCCTGACCGCGCGGGTCAGCGCCGCGCCGGCGACCGAGCCGCTGGTCGCCGCGCTCGATGCGGTCGACACGCTGCGCGCCCCGGTGCCGGGCCTGGTGCTGTACCGGCGCTGGATCGGCGACGAGGTCGCCGCCGGCGAGGTGGTCGCCGAGATCGTCGACCTCGACGCCGACACCGAGCACCGCACCCCGGTGCTCGCCACCACCAGCGGCCTGCTGTTCGCGGTCGAGGCGGTCACCCGGCTGGTACGCCCGGGGCAGCGCCTGTGCATGATCGCCGGGCGCGAGCGCCTGGCCTACCGCAAGCCCGGCACGCTGCTCGCCGACTGAGCCGCCGTCGCGGGCTCAGGGCGGCAGGCGCGCGCCGGGCACCCGCGACAGCAGGTGCCCGGCGCTGTCGTAGTGCGGCGGCAGGCCGCCGTTGATCGCGCTGAGGTAGAACACGACCTCGTACGCGTCGTAGCGGCGGCCGGCGGCGGCCGGGTAGCGCCGGCGCAGCTCGGCGAGGATCGCGGCGTCGGTCTCGGCGAGCAGCGCCGGCGTCAGCAGCCCGCTGTCGTCGGCCTGGCTGTGCAGCACGTTGTGCAGGAAGTAGATCAGGTTCGCGAGCTGGCTCACCTCGCTCAGCGAGGGCTGGCGGATGCTCGCCGTGGTGTCGCGCTGCTGCACGCGCAGGTACGAAAGCTCCTCGAGCTTGGTGTAGATCTCCTCGACCAGGTAGGCGCTGCGCTGGTACAGCGGGTCGATGACCATCGTCCGCACCGTGCCCTGCTCGATCGAATCGCGCACCGCCTGCGGGATGTCCTCCCAGCGCGTGATGCGGGTGCCGGCCGGGATGCCTTCGGCGCGCAGCGAAGCCGGCGGCGCATCGCGCAGCCACGCCACCCAGTTCGCCCGCACCTGCGCCAGCTGCGCCTGCGCCTCGCGCTCGAACACCGGCTGCACCGGGTTGCCCGGATGACCGCTGCGCTCGCGGTACAGGTGATAGAGCTCGTGGCCGATCAGGCGCACCGCCTCGTGCGCGCGCTCCAGCGGCGCCCGCTGCACGCGCACCTGCGCCGCCTGCTCGGCGTCGTCCGGCGTCTCGGTGTCGCCGACGCTCGCCGCCGGCGTGCCGCGCACGCGCAGGTACCCGGCGATGTCGTCGAGCACCGCCTGCGGCAGCTCGATCACCGGGGTGGCGCCTTCCCACGTCGAGCGCCCGCCGATGCGATGCGCGCTGCCGAGGTGCGACTCGCGCTCGCCTTCCGGCAGCACGCGGAAGGTGACGGCGGCCACCGTCACCCGCGCGCGGTAGCGATCCCACAGGCGCATCGCGGCGGCGAGCGTCGCATCGGGCTCGTCACCCGGGTGGTCGACGAAGCCGCGCACGTCGGCGAGCGTGCCCGGCGGCGGCGTGGCGGCGGCCGGCGCGTCCTGGCGCTGCAGCGCCGGCGCGGCGGCGCGCTGCTGCAGCACGTGGGTGAGCTCGTGCGCGAGCAGCGCGCGCCCGGGCTCGCTGCCCGGGCGGTAGGCGCCGGCGGCGAAGGCGATGTGCTCGCCGACGGTGAAGGCGGTCGCGCCGAGCCCGCGGGCGGCCGATGCTGCCGCGGCGTCGGCGTGGACGCGCACGCCGCCGAAATCGGCGCCGAAACGCGCCTCCATCGCAGCGCGCTCGCCGGCGTGCAGGGCTTCACCGCCGACGGGCGGTTCGCCGCCGGCGGCGGCCGGCGGGCGGGCCGACGGCGCCGCCAGCGCCGCGCCGTGCGCGGCGCGCGCGGCATTCGCCTCGGCCTCGCGCTCGGCCGCATCGGCCGCGGCCGCCTGCGGGCGTGCGCACTGCGCGGCGGTCGCGAAGCGCGCCCAGTGCGGATTGGCCGCGTGCGCGGCGTCGCTGCGGTGCGGCTGCGCCGCGGCTGGCGATGCCGGCGCGGGCCGGCGCAGGCGGGTCTCGCTCCACATCGCTCCTCCTCGCATCGGGCTTGCGCGCGCACCGCGCCCCCTCAGCGTAGCCCGCCTGCGCCGGCGAGCGGCGTGACCGCGAGGGTAAGCGCCGACCAGGCGAGTTCGACCCGCCCCGGCCGACCGTTCGCCGTCCAGGTGCCGGCGAGCGCCAGCCGCCCTGCCGCGGCGTCGAAGCGCAGGCGCTGCCGGCTGGCGGCGTCGAGCGCGAGCGGCGGCACGCCGGCCCAGGGCAGTGCCCAGACGAAGGCGGCGCGCTCGGGCGCGTTCAGGTCCTGCGGGAAGCGCCAGCCGCGCGCCCGGCAGATGCGCTCGAGCGCGAAGCGCGCGGCGACGGCGGCAAAGGCCGGCCAGGCGCCCGCGTGCAGCGTCACCGCCGCCACTGGCAGCAGCAGCACCTGCACCGGCACCGGCTCGCTGCAGCAGGCCAGGCGCGCGCGCAGGCGCCACGCCGGCCCGGCCGCGCTGGCGACACGCCGCGCCCGCGGCAGCTCCGCGAGCGCGGCGATCCACCCCGGCAGCGGCGGGTACGGCTGCGTCGCCAGCACCTGCCACAGCGCCGCGTCGTCGGCACCGGCTGCACGGGCCGCGACGATGGCGGCCTGCAGCCAGCGCAGCGCCTGCGCGAGCCGCCGCGCCTCGCCGCTCACGGTCCGGTCGTGCCGCCCTGCGGCTGGCTCGGCGGCGCCGGCTGGCGCGACTCGGCGAAGCGCACCAGCGCGTAGATGTAGAGCGTGAACAGGATCGCGTCGCGGACGATGCCCGGCACCGCCTCCAGGAAGTTGTTCGCCGAGCCGTAGGCGATCCACGGGCTGCCGAGGATCTCGACCACGCCGATCAGCTTGTCGGCGACCGAGGCGCCGTGGCGGATGCGGCCGACGCCGCCGAAGGCGTAGGCGATGATCTCGTCGAGGTGGCGGAAGGTGGTGCGCAGCGCCGGGTTCTTGGTCGCGCCTTCGCGCAGGAACGGGAACAGCTCGCGCAGCCTGGCGTGCATCGCCTCGTGGTAGGCGGTGTCGGCGAGCTGGCCGCGGGTCTGCGCGCGCGCGCTCGTCGCGATCTCGCCGAACTTGCCGACCCAGGCCTTGAACCAGCCGCTGGTGTCCTTCGGGATCGTCGCGTCGATCACCGCCGTGGGGCGGTTCTTGCCCTTCAGGAGCTTCCACGCCTCGTCGACGAACTTGTCGAGTTCGGCCTGCACCGGCACGCTCTTCGAGCCGAACATGAAGCTCAGCATCGAGCGCGCGGTGAGCTCGTCGAGGCTCGCCAGCCCCTGCTTGCCGGCGATGCCCTCCAGGCGCGTCAGCAGGCGGCCGATCTCGGCCTGCACCGCGGCGTCGGCGGCCTGGCGCGTGCCGCCGGCGAGCGCGGCCTCGAGCTCGCGCACCTGCGTGTCGATCAGGTCGAGCTCGGCGCCGGTGGCGCCGCGCGCGGCCGGCGCCAGGCGCTCGAGCTGGCCCTTCAGCAGCGCGATGAACTGCCGCACCGGCTGCCCGCCGTACTGCAGGTAGGGGGTGCCGGCGGCGTCGGCGGCGATGGCGCTGACGCGCTCGGCGATGGTCGGCCCGGCGGCGACGATGCGGTCGGTGACGCTCGCGCCCTTGACCGCGGTCTCGGCGGCGACCTCGCCGGCGACGGTCTTCGCCTCGGCGCCGCCGACGGCCTCCACCAGTTCGTTCGCGCGCTTGCCGACGGCCAGCTCCGCCTGCGTCAGCCCGCGCCCGGCGGCACCCGCCGCCGCGCCCTCGGTCTTCAGCTCGGCTTTCAGCATCTCCTTCTCGATCTCGGCCAGCGAGGCGCGCAGCGCCGCCGACGAGCCGGCCTTCAGGCCGCGCCAGGCCTGGCGCAGCAGCAGCGTGCCGGCGAGCACCAGCAGGCCGATCTTGAAGTAGCGCCAATGCTCGCGGTCGCTGTCGGTGTACTTGTCCTTCTCGGTGCTGATGCTGTGGTCGAGGTCGAGGAACTTCTGCGCCAGGTACTCGCTGACGACGAACCAGAACGCGCGCTGCAGGAAGGCGCGCGTCAGCGTCAGCGCGATCTGGCCGGTGGTCATCGCGGTCGCCGCCGAGGCCGCGCCGGCCTCGAGCGCGATCAGCGGCCCGGCGACCAGCGCGCCGGCGGCGACCAGCGACAGCGCGGCGTCGATCAGGCCGATGATCGCCTCGGCGTTGACCTTCTCCCACAACTGCTTGGACACCTCGGGGAGGTTGCCGCCGAGCAGCCACAGGTCCTGCACGATCCACTCGTTCTCGCCGATCACGTCGCGGTAGCGCTTGACCCAGAAGGTGGTGTGCGGGTCGAGCTCGCCGAGGCGCAGGTGCACCGGTTCGAGGTTGCCGTAGGTCTCCTTGTCGAAGTACTTCCAGTCGGCCCAGACGTTGCCGTGGCCCTCGCCCTTCTCGGAGTCCCAGGTCAGCTGCGACACCGTGCGCGCGAGCTCCACCGAGCTGTCGTCGACCCGGCGCGCGGTGAAGCCCTCCTTGTCGAGGTTCAGCGGCGAATCCTTCGGCGGCTTGAACACGCCGAAGCGCAGCATGCGCTTGGCGTTCTCGATGCCCTTCTGGCGCAGCTGGCGGATGTTCGGCCACGGCAGGAAGGTCGGCGTGGCGTCGCTGCCGATCTTCAGCACCAGGCCGAGCGTCTCCTCGGCGCGCGCCGCCAGCGCCTCGGCCTTGCCGGCGTCGCGCACCGGCGCACCGGCCGGCCCCGCCAGCAGTTCGAGCAGGGTGTCGTAGTCCTCGATGTCGGGCTTGCCCTTGAGCCGCGTCTCGATCTTCTCGGAGAAGCCGGCGAGCCACTCGGCCGCCGCCTGCTCGGTCGCCGCCTCGCCGAGCTGCTTCTGGTAGAAGTGCGCGCGCACCGCCTCGCCGATCTGCTCGGCGCTGCGCTTGGGCAGGAAATACACCAGCCCCAGCGCCGCGATGTGCGGCTTGCCCGCCTTCCTGGGCTTCTTCGTGCCCGTGGCATCGGCCTCGCTGGCGTGGATCTCGGCGAGCAGGCGGTCGGTCTTCTCGCCCTCCGGCGGTTCCAGCCCGAGCTGGTCGAGCGCGGCGTCGACCACGTCCGGCCCGGCGAGGCCGAGGTAGGCGTTCCAGGTCGAGCCCTTCGGCTGCTTCGCGGTGTCGCCCAGGCGCTCGATGTCGAAGAAGTGGATGAAGTCGCGCTCGGCCTCGAACAGCGCGGCCACGCCCGGCAGCGCCTCCTCGCCGTAGAGCCGGCGCAGGATCGCGAAGCGGTCGGCGTCCTCGGTGCCCTCCGGCGGCTTGCCGTCGAACAGCAGCGTGTCGGTGCGCGCGCGCATGGCGTCGCCGAGCACGAAGGCCTGCTCCCAGAAGTCCCACAGCGCGGTGTTGCTGACCGAGACGTTCCAGCGCACCGTGAACTTCGCCTTGAAGATGTCGGCCAGCGCGCGGTTCCAGGCTTCGTCGGCGGCCTTGGCGTCGGCGGCGAGGATCGACGGCAGCAGGTGCCCGATCAGCGCCTTGTCGACCGCCTCGGCGACCTTCGGATCGTCGCGCGCGGCCTCGGCGATGCGCCGCAGCATCACGTAGGTGCGCGCGCCGAACACGCCGTCCGGGTCCTGCGGCACGCCGAAGATCTCCTGGTCGGCGCCGCTCGCGTGGGCGAAGCGCTGCAGGCGGTAGGTCTCGTTGGCGTAGGCGATCGGGTAGTCCCAGGGGTTCAGCGAACCGAACGGCGTGATCGGCGCTAGCCCCAGGCGGTTCCACCAGTAGCGGTTCTTCTTCAGCACCTCGGGATAGGCGATCGGCAGCGTCTCGTCCTCGTCCGCCATCTCGACGTTCTCGCCGTCGTCGGCGTGCAGCACCCCGGCCGGTGCGCGCACCGCCGGGCGCAGCCGCTCGGCGCCGCGGGCGTAGTCGCGCGCGAGCGCGCGCGCCTCGCGCTCGGCGGCACTCGTCGCCGGTGCGCGCGCGAGCGGCGCGGCGAGCGCGGCGGCCGCCGGCTGGCCGCGCCCCTGCACCACGTGCGCGAGCTCGTGCACCAGCAGCGCCCGGCCGGCGTGCGCGGCCGGGCGGTAGTGCCCGGCACGCAGCGCGATGTGCGTGCCGAAGGTCAGCGCCCGCGCGCCATGGGCACGCGCCACGGCGTCGCCGGCGGCATCGGCGTGCACCCGCACGTCACCGAAGCCGCGGCCGAACAGCGGCTCGGCCTCGGCGCGCAGCGCCGCCGGCAGCGGCGCCCCCCCGGGCGGCGTGCCCGCGCCGGCCGCCGCCCGGCCGCCCGCCGCACCGCTGCCGGGGGCGGTGGCCAGCGCGAGCTGCAGCCAGTTCGCATTGCTCGCCGGTGCCGGAGGTGCCGCGCGTGCCGGCGCCGCCGCACCGGCCTGGCCCTCGCCGTGCTTCGCCGTCGCCCGCCCCCTGCCCGCCGTGTCCATCGTCCCCCCTCAGCGCGCCGCGCAGCCGAGCACGGCTTCGAGGTGCGCGACCACCTGCGCACGCTGTGGCCCGACCAGCCTGGCGACGACCTCGTCCTGCTCCGCGTTCAACCCGCGACGGCGGGCGGGATGCCAGGCCATGCGCGGCGGCTGGCGGCCGGGACGGGGGATGGAACGCACGCCGGGTCGGTGTTCATCGCACCTTGCTCCTTGCAGCAGCGGAGTGGGCCTGCGGCGGCGGCATGCGCCGGCCGCCTCGCCAACTCACTATAGGGGGTCCGCGTGATGTTTTCGGGCGAGCCCCACGCCGCGCTCGCGCCGCCAGCGCCATCGCCCGCACCTCGTCCAGCGCGTGCAGCCGTTCGTCGACCGGTCGGCGATGAACGGTCGCCCCCGGTCCGGACCGACGAGCCCAATTGCCCCTTTTGCGCGGACACCTGAAACTGACGACGCAGGGAACCGGCAATGCCCAAATCCCGGTCGCCATACCCGGCCGCGTCACGCCGGCAGATCATTGAACGGGAGCAGGCCGGCAGAAACCCGTTCCAACCCCTTTCGATCCAGGCTGAACGGCAAGCTCACAAGACTGGCTACGATGACTGCTCGCTCGACCTTACCGACGGATAGATGGCTCCCGTTCGCTGCGATCTGGATGCTTGGCTTGGCGCTTTATTGTCTGACGGCTCAGGCGAGGGCGACACCAGCGATCGCGGAAGTCGCCGGCGCCGAAGACGTCATCGTGTTTGTCCGGCAAGGATGCCCCCGCTGCGAAGAAGCCAAAGGGTTTCTTCTGCGCTTGCAGGAACGGCGACCCGGCCTGTCCATCTCGATCCTCGATGTCTTACAACGGCCCAACCGCGAACGTCTCGACGCCCTGGCAGTCGAGCACGGCATTACAAATCCCGGGGTGCCCAGTTTCTATCTGCGCGGCTAGTTGATCGTCGGCTTCGCCGGAGAAGAAACGAGTGGAGCGCACATTGCAGCCCTGCTCGAACTCGCCCCCCCCAAACCCGCAGCGGATGGCGATGACGGCCAGACCTGCGCGCGGGCGGACTATAGCTGCAGCGCCGTGGCAGGTGGCCCCGGCGATACGCTGACGGTGCGATGGCTCGGGCACACGTTTGGCGTCCAGGACCTTGGCTTACCGCTGTTTACGGTCATGATCGGGCTGCTGGACGGCTTCAATCCGTGTTCGATGTGGGTGCTGGTCATGATGCTCGCCCTTCTGGCAGCCACCCGCGACCGCAAACGGATGCTGGCCATCGCCGGCACCTTCGTGGTCATCCAGGGCATCGCGTATTTCGCCTTCATGGCGGCCTGGCTCAATGTGTTCGTCCTGGTCGGCGTGTCGCGCCCGTCGGAACTCATCCTGGGAACCATCGCCATCATTGCCGGACTGGTCAACGTCAAGGATTTCTGGACATGGGGTCGTGGCCCCTCGCTCTCGATTCCGGCGGCGGCGAAACCGGGGCTTTATGCACGATTGCGGAGAATTTTGCATGAGAAGCGAATGCTCGCGGCGATTGCCGGCGCAGTGGTGCTCGCCATCCTCGTGCAGTTCGTCGAACTCCTCTGTACCGCAGGATTTCCGGCGCTCTACACGAGCATCCTGACGCTTCGGGAATTGGATCAATGGTCATATTATGGCTATCTCTTGCTTTATATTTTTTTATATATGCTGGATGACATCGTCATACTCGCAATCGGCGTCATCACGCTGAGTCAGCGCCGCCTTCAGGAAAAAGAGGGACGCTGGCTCAAAGCACTTGCGGGCATCGTAATGCTTTTGCTTGGCCTGTATCTGATTGCCAAATAAACCAAGCGTCCTGATCCTGCGTCCGGCCAGAAAGCCGCAGCACGTTTCGGTTCGCTACAGTGGACATCGGGTTCCCGGGCGTGGCGCCGGTGAAAGCGCCGCATGATGATGACGTCCGCGATGAATTCGATCGGGTCCGGCGTGTGCCGCGCCTTCCCACTGCCGGAGCCCGGCGGGCGCGGCCCAGACGGTGGATTCCGATCCGCTTTCCGTGCTATCTGCACGCGCCCGGGCCCGACGCCCATAAAGAACGTGCCTGAACGACATGCGGGCCGAACCCGCCACCAGGGGAAACATCGTGTTTGCCAGACATCAGCAGATCAAGGCCGCCCTCGCCTACGTCGAGCAACGGCTCAAGACGGCCATCGGCAGCGGGCGCCGCGGCGCGGACTGGGCGGCGTTCGAGGCGCGGCTGCACATGCAGTTCCCGACGCTGTGCGCGCTGTTCGCCGAGGTGTATGGCGAGCGCGAGGACTTCCTCGATCAGCTGGCCGAACTCGTGGTGATGGCCGCGCGCAGCTGGCGCGAGCGCGGGCCCGAGCTGAAGGCCATCGATGCCGCCCGCGAGGCGGACCCGCACTGGTTCCAGTCCAACCGCATGCTGGGCGGCGTGTGCTACGTGGACCGCTACGCCGGCACGCTCGAAGGCGTGCGCGCGCGCATCCCGTACTTCCGCGAGCTGGGGCTCACCTACCTGCACCTGATGCCGCTGTTCCGCTGCCCGGAGAAGAACTCCGACGGCGGCTATGCGGTGTCGAGCTACCGCGACGTCAACCCCGCCCTCGGCACGATGGAGCAGTTGAAGGCGCTGGCGGCGGAGCTGCGCGCGAGCGGCATCTCGCTGGTCGTCGACTTCATCTTCAACCACACCTCCAACGAGCACGCCTGGGCGAAGCAGGCGCTGGCGGGTGATGCCGAGTACGAGAAGTTCTACTGGATCTTCCCCGACCGCAGCCTGCCGGACGCCTACGAGCGCACGGTGCGCGAGATCTTCCCCGACGATCACCCCGGCTCCTTCGTGCAGCTGCCGGACGGGCGCTGGATCTGGGCCACGTTCTACCACTTCCAGTGGGACCTGAATTACGCCAACCCGGCGGTATTCCGGGCGATGGCGGGCGAGATGCTGTTCCTCGCCAACCAGGGCATCGACTTCCTGCGCATGGACGCCGTCGCCTTCATCTGGAAGCAGCTCGGCACGCCGTGCGAAAGCCTGCCGCAGGCGCACACGCTGATCAAAGCGTTCAACGCCGTCTGCCGGCTGGCGGCACCGTCGCTGCTGTTCAAGTCCGAGGCGATCGTCCACCCCGACGAGGTGGTCGAGTACATCAGCCCCGGCGAATGCCAGATCTCCTACAACCCGCTGCAGATGGCGCTGACCTGGGAAGGACTCGCCACCCGCGACGCGCGCCTGCTGGCGCAGGCGCTGGAGCGGCGCCACAACATCGACGGCGACTGCGCCTGGGTCAACTACGTACGCAGCCACGACGACATCGGCTGGACCTTCGCCGACGAGGACGCCGCCGAGTTCGGCATCGACGGCTTCGAGCATCGCCGCTTCCTCAACAACTTCTACGTCAACCGCTTTCCCGGCAGCTTCGCCCGCGGCGTGCCGTTCCAGGACAACCCGAAGACCGGCGACTGCCGCATCTGCGGCACCGCGGCCTCGCTCGCCGGCGTCGAGGCCGGCGACATCGGCGGCATCGAGCGCGTGCTGCTCGCCTATTCGATCGCGCTCAGCACGGGCGGCATTCCGCTGCTCTACCTGGGCGACGAGGTCGGCCAGCTCAACGACTACTCCTACGCCGACGATCCGCACCAGGCCATCGACAGCCGCTGGGTGCACCGGCCGCACTACCCCGCCCAGCGCTACGCCGAGCGCGAGGACGCGGCGACCGACGCCGGCCGCATCCACGCGGGCTTCCGCCACCTGATCCGGCTGCGCAAGGCCACGCCGGCGCTGGCGGGCGGGCGCCTGATCGGCTTCGCGACGCACAATCCGCACGTGCTCGGCTACCAGCGCCCGGGCGCCGACCACACCGTCCTCGTCCTCGCCAACTTCGCCGACACGCCGCAGGCGCTCGCCGCCGGCACCTTCGGCGCGCTGCCGGCGAGCGCCCGCGACCTCGTCAGCGGCGTCGACTACCACCTGCGCGACGGCGTGACGCTGGGGGCGCGCCAGTTCGTGTGGCTGAGCCTGAACTGACGCGGCGGCGGCCGTAACGCCACGAGGCCGGCCGGTCCCCCGGTCGGCCTCGCCTTCACGTCCTCAGCGCGGGTGTACGCTCATGCCCCGGCCACCCCCGGCGCGCGGTAGCGCAGCCCCTTCAGGCCGATCGCCGCCGCCGCGACCAGCGTCGGCAGCGCGAGGATCGCGAAGATGTTGCTGAAGTGCCAGCCGGCACCGAGCATCACGCCACCGAGCAGCGTGCCGAAGATCGCCCCGAAGCGCCCGAAGCCGAGCATCCAGGCCACACCGGTGGCGCGCCCCTGCGTCGGGTAGAAGCCGGCGGCGAGCGCGCTCAGCGAGGTCTGCGCGCCGCTGACGCACACCCCGGTGCCGAACACCAGCCACAGCAGCGTCGTCAGGTCGGTGTAGTGCCGCGACAGCACGTAGATCAGCCCGGCGCCGGCGGCGTACGCCAGGGCGATCACGCACTGGGGCTTCAGGCGGTCCATCAGCCAGCCGCACAGGATCGCGCCGACGGTGCCGCCGACCGGCAGCATCGCGCCGACCATGGCCGCCTGGTCGAACGGGAAGCCGACCGACTTCACCAGCGTCGGCAGCCAGCCGGTGAGGAGGTAGAACACCGCGAGCCCCATGAAGTATGCGAGCCACAGCATCGCGGTGCCGAAGCGCAGCTCGGGCGACAGCACGGTGGCGATCGACGAGTCGGTCTTGCCGGCGTGGCGGAGCTGGTCGTGGATGACGAACTCCGTGGTTTCGGGCAGCGCGGGTTCGATGCGGCGCAGGATCGCGGCGACCTCCGCGGCCGGGCGCTGGCGCAGCACCAGGAAGCGCGCCGACTCGGGCAGCCAGCGCAGCAGCGCGAGCGCGAAGACGAGCGGCAGCACGCCGCCGAGCAGCAGCACGCTGTGCCAGCCGAACAGCGGGATCAGCTTCGCGGCGAGGAAGCCGCCCGCGGCCGAGCCGAGCGTGAAGCCGCAGAACATCGTCGTCACCAGCACCGAGCGGTGCTTCGCCGGCGCGTACTCCGACATCAGCGTGGTCGCGTTCGGCATCGCCGCGCCACAGCCGATGCCGGTGAGCAGGCGCAGCAGCGTCAGCTCGCCGACCGAGCCCGCCAGCGCCGAGGCGAGCGAACCGAGGCCGAAGAAGACCACCGACCAGACGATCACGGCCTTGCGGCCGAAGCGGTCGGCGAGCGGCCCGGCGATCAGCGCGCCGAGCGCGAGCCCGACCAGCGCCGCGCTCAGCACCGGGCCGAGCGACTCGCGCGGGATGCCCCATTCCTGCACCAGTGCCGGTGCGATGAAGCCGATGGCGGCGGTGTCGAGGCCGTCGAGCGCGACGACCAGGAAGCAGAAGCCGAGCACCCTCCACTGGAGGCCCGAAAAGCGGTGATTGTCGATGAAATCCTGGACGTCGAGGCGGTGTTGCATGGTTCTCGTCCTCGCCCGCGGCGGCGCGCACGCGGGCGGAACCGTCACCGGGACGGTTCCCCGCGGCGCAGCGCCGGTGGCAGTGCTTGTGTCTGGAGGTGCGGGTCTCGGCCCGCTCGGTGACGCTCAGAGCCCGTCGAAGGGCAGCCCGACGTAGTTCTCGGCGAGCGCGGTCGCGGCGGCGCGCGAACCGGTGACGTAGTCGAGCTCGGCGATCTGCACGCGGCGCTGGAAGGCGTCGGCACCGGGGAAGGTGTGCAGCATCGAGGTCATCCACCACGAGAAGCGCTGCGCCTTCCAGATGCGCTTCAGCGCGGTGTCGGAGTAGCCGTCGAGCAGGTCAGTGCGGCCGGTGGCGTAGTAGTGCGTCAGCGCCCGGGCGAGCACGCGCACGTCGGCCGCCGCCAGGTTGAGCCCCTTGGCGCCGGTCGGCGGCACCACGTGGGCCGCGTCGCCGGCGAGGAACAGCCGCCCGTAGCGCATCGGCTCGACCACCTGGCTGCGCATGCCGACGATCACCTTGTGGAAGATCGGGCCTTCCTGCAGCTTCCAGCCGTCGCGGCTCCCCAGGCGGGCGTTGAACTCCGCCCAGATGCGGTCGTCGGACCAGTTCTCGACCTTGTCGGTGGGGTCGCACTGGAAGTACATGCGTTGTACTTCCGGCGAGCGCGTGCTGACCAGCACGAAACCGCGCTCGTGGTGGGCGTAGATCAGCTCGTCGGAGGACGGCGGCGCCTTGCAGAGGATGCCGAACCAGCCGAACGGGTAGAGGCGCTCGTAGATGCTCAGCTCGCCCGCCGGGATCGACGGCCGGCTCACGCCCTGGGTGCCGTCGCAGCCGGCGATGAAGTCGCAGTCGATGCGACGCAGCACGCCGTCGCGGTCGCGGAAGCGGACCTGCGGGCGCGTGCCGCCGAGTTCGTGCACGCTGACCTCGCTGACCTCGAAGCGGATGTCCGCGCCGGTGTCGAGCCGCACCTGCACCAGGTCCTTGATGACCTCGTGCTGGGCGTAAATCATCACCTTCCTGCCGCCGGTGAGTTCGGGAAAATCAATGCGCTCCTCGCGGCCATCGAAGCGCAGGCGGATGCCTTCGTGGACGAAACCTTCCTTCATCATGCGTTCGCCGGCACCGATCGCGTTCATCAGGTCGATGGTGCCCTGCTCCAGGATGCCGGCCTTGATGGTGCCTTCGATGGCATCGCGGCTGCGGGATTCGAGCACGATCGACTCGATGCCCTGCAGGTGCAGCAGCTGGGACAGCAGCAGGCCGGCGGGGCCGGCGCCGATGATCGCGACCTGGGTGCGGATGGCGTGCGGGGACGGGGTGGACATGGGGCTTCCTCTCTCGGCTGGCGCGCGGCTCGGGCGGCCATGGGCTCGTTGACCTGAGGCCGCGGACCGGGTGCGTCCGCGGCGGATCGAGATGTTCGGTTATCGCTTATCTGGTCGATTGCCGGCTCTCTGGAGTCAAAATCTACCGATGCATCGCCTCCGTCGGAATGGATGAATCGGGGCGATTCTTGTACTTTTCCGGTAGCCTTCGCCGCGTGCCCACGAGCCCGGCCGGCGTCCGCGGACGCCGCCCACGGCAGGGCCGGCAGCGCTGCCCGACCTGGAGGCACCCGAGATGCGCGAGACGGCCGCCATCCCCCGCTACGCCCTGTACGGCGAACCCGACCGCGACGCCGAGCGCGACTTCCTGCACGTCGAGACCATCGCCGCGCGCAGCAGCCTGCATGCCTGGGAGATCCAGCCGCACCGCCACCGCGACCTCGCCCAGCTGTTCCTGATGGTGCGCGGCAGCGGCGAACTGCGCTGCGACGAGCGCCGCATCGAGCTGCGCGCGCCGACGCTGATCGTGCTGCCGCCGGCGGTGGTGCACGGCTTCAGCTTCGCGCCCGACACCGAGGGCTACGTGCTGACGGTGTCGGAGCGCTTCATCGACGGCGTGCTGACCGGCCGCATGGCCGCCGAGATCCGCCCGGTGCTGGAACGCGTGGCGGTGTTCGAGCCGAGCGCCGACGAGATGAGGCTGCACGCGCTGGCGGCGCACTTCGAGGCGATCGCCAGCGAGTTCGTGTGGTCGATGCCGGGGCGCATCACCGCGATCGCCGCGCACCTCGGCCTGGTGCTCGCCGCGGTGGTGCGCCTGAAGGCCGCGCGCGCGAGCGCGGACGAGCGGCTGCAGGCGGGCGAGGACGAGCTGTTCCTGCGCTTCCGCCAGCTGGTCGAGGCGGGCTTTCGCGATCACGAGCGCGCGATCGGCGACTACGCCGCGCGCCTGTGCGTCAGCGAGAGCCGCCTGCAGGAGGTCTGCCGGCGCATCGCCGGGCGCTCGCCGCTCGCGGTGATCCACGCGCGCCTGCTCGCCGAGGCGCAGCGCGACCTGCTGTACACCTCGATGAGCGCGGCCGAGATCGGCTACGCGCTCGGCTTCCGCGACCCGGCCTACTTCTCGCGCTTCTTCAGCCGCCGCACCGGCGCCTCGCCCGCCGCCTGGCGCCGCCAGCACGCGGCACCCGGCTGACGCGCTGGCGGCACCGCACGCGACGGTGAAGAATGGTGGCGCTCCCCCCACCCCGTGCACGGACTTCGCCATGACCTTCTCCATCGTCGGCTTCGACCCGGCCAACGGCGACCTCGGCGTCGCCGTGCAGTCCAAGTTCCCCAACGTCGGCGTCAGCATCCCGTTCGCGCGCGCGGGCGTCGGCGCGGTGGCCACGCAGTCGTACTGCAACACGAGCTTCGGGCCGCGCGGCCTGAGCCTGCTGGAGAACGGCGCGAGCCCCGAGCAGGCGCTCGAGGTGCTCACCGGCACCGACGCCGACCGCGACTACCGCCAGGTCGGCATCGTCGACGCGTGCGGACGCGCGGCGAGCTTCACCGGCGCGGCGTGCTTCGGCTGGGCCGGCGGGCGCGTCGGCGGGCACTGCGCGGTGCAGGGCAACACGCTCGCCGGCGCCGCGGTGGTCGAGGCGATGTACACGACCTTCACCAGCGCATCCGGGCCGCTGGTCGAGCGCCTGCTGCGGGCGCTGGCGGCCGGGCAGGCGGCGGGCGGCGACCGCCGCGGCCAGCAGTCGGCGGCGGTCAAGGTGGTGCGCGCCGGCGGCGGCTACGGCGGCCACGACGACCGCTACGTCGACATCTCGGTGTACGACCACCCGACGCCGATCGCCGAGCTCGAACGGCTCTACGGCCTGCACCGGCTGACCTACTTCCGCAGCCCGCCGGAGCAGCTCGTGCCGATCACGCCCACGCTCGCGCTGGAGCTGCGCCGGCTGCTGCACGCGCGCGGCTTCTACGCCGCCGAGCCCGCGGCGCAGGCCTTCGACGCCGAGACGCGGCGGGCGCTGCGCGACTTCATGGGCTGGGAGAACTACGACGAGCGCATGCGCGACGACGACCTGATCGACCTCGAGGTGCTCGCCGACATGCGCGCCAAGCACGCTGCCTGGATGGAATTAAATAAATGATTTATATAATAAATTTATTGTTTTTTGTGGATAAAAAACGCCGCAATAAACGCATTTACAAACCAGCAAAATCAATTGCTTGCGCAAAAAGAGGAATGTGGTGGCATTTCGATGAGTCTGGGCGCTACTCATCCGCCAAGCTCACGGAATCCGCTCCGATCGCGAACGCCACTTGGTCGCCGCTGAGCGCTCGAATCGTGACGGTCGGGTTGGCGGCGTGAACGGTTGCCCAGAGCTTGCCCAGCCCCATCGCATCGGCCTTGCGTACGTACTTGTTGCGGTCGTGCCAAGCGTTTTCGACCACGACGACAAGTTGATCAGGATCGCTTCCATCCACTGCGATGCTGCGGATGCCGCGCGACCGCAGTGGCTGGTCGGCGGTGATCAGGGAAATGAGGCTTTCGGCTTCTTTGCGTGACACCGGCAGACGGCGTGCCTTGTCGGCGGCCTGCGCCGCGGCGCGCTCGCGATTCTGGCGGGTGATCTCGGCTTGCCGCTGCGCGTCCTGCGCGGCTTTCGCGCGCGCTGCGACTCGCGCCTGCTCGTCCCTGATGGCCTGCGCGTGATCGCTGCGCTCATACAGCTTGACAACGCCCGGGAAGATGATGGCTGCAGCTAGGAACGCGCCGCCGACGCTGATGATCCACGATCCACCGGCGCACCGGAACACCGCCCCGAGCAACAGCCACGAGCCCATGAACGCCGCCACAAACCACCAGCCTCCGCCCAACCGGATCGACAGGTACATCGCGGCAGCACTGGCCGCGAGGGCGGCACAGAAGAAGACGTCTTTTCGGAATATGGTCTTGTCCATGACCACAGTCTACGTCCACGGGAACGCCGTATCCCACGCCCAGAACCCGAGATCCAGGAACGAGTGCGCGTCAGGATCAGCGCGCACGACGCCGCACCGATGACGCCGCGGCGCCCTCCCCGCGGCCGGGCCGGGGTGGTGGCGCCCGCGCCCGCTCAGACCCGCTGCGGCCTCCCCGGCGGGGTGCGCCCGGTCGCCGGCGGCGGCGGCGGCTCGGCGCTGATCTCGTCGTACCAGAGATCGTGGTGCTGCTTCGCCCAGTTGACGTCGACCCGACCGGTGACCATCCCCTGCAGCGAGCCCTCGCTGCCGATGCTGCCGATGTAGATGTGGCCGAGCGCGAAGGCGAGCATCGCCATCGCCAGCACCACGTGGACGAGGTGCGCCCACTGCATCGTCTGGCGCGTCTGCCCGAACTGCGGGAAGTCGAGCACCAGCCCCGATGCGACGACCGCACCCCCGACCAGCACCACCACCCAGAACCAGGTCTTCTCGCCGAAGTTGAACCGCCCGGCCGACGGGTGGCCCTTGCCGACCAACCCGCCCCCGGCCTTGATCCACGCCACGTCCTCGCGCGGCGCGAACAGGTTGGCGCGCCCCCACGCCAGCGCCAGCGCCAGCACGCCGACGCCGAAGAACGGGCCGAGGTAGTTGTGGAAGGCCTTGGCGAACCCGGCATAGGCCGCGAAGGCGGACTTGCCGAGCAGCGGGATCAGCAGGTGACGTCCGAACAGCAGCGACAGCCCGGTCAGCGCCAGCACCACGAACAGCACTGCCGTGTACCAGTGGATGAAGCGCGACACCGCACTCCAGCGCGGCACGGTCAGCCCGCTGCGCCCGTGGTCGAGCCTGACGCTGCCGCGCAGCGCGAAGTACGCCGCGAGGATGCCGACCACGCCGAGCAGGCCCCAGCCGGCCACGGCCGCGACCGGGCCGTTGCGCAGCTGGCGCCAGTTCTCGCCGCCGTTCTGGATCAGCACGCCCTTGTCGTCGCCCGCGGTGCCGACCACCGCGGTATAGCCGCCGTAGCCTTCGCGCACCTCGCGCCAGGTCCGCGCACGCGGGTTGACCCACTTGCCGTCGGCGTCGCGCGTCCAGCCGGGGTGCGGGACGGCGTCCTGCGCCTCCCCGGCGGGCGCCGCGGCCGTCCCCTGCCCCGCCGGCGCCGCGGCGGTCTCGGCACGCGCCGGGCCGAAGCCGCCGTCGAGCCCCATGACGAGCCCTGCCGCCAGCCCCCAGCACAGGGCGAGCAGCACCAGCGGGTGCTCGCGCTTGGCAACGGTGTTCATGGCTGCCCCCTCTCGCGTTCGGCCTGCACGGCGACGAGCCGCTCGCGCAGGCGCTCGCGCAGGCCGGGCTGCTCCATCCGCGCGATCAGCGGATCGGCCTTGCCCTTGTAGACGTGCGGCTCGTGCAGCACGACGTCGCCCACGCGCTCGTAGCAGCCGGCCAGCGCCGCGACGCACCCCAGCAGCAGCAGCGGCACGCGGTTCATTCCGGGTACGCCTTGTCCCAGCCCCAGGTCTGCGGCCGACCGCCGCGCTGGATCACGCGCTTGCGGAAGATGTCGGCGACGACGTCGCCGTCGCCGGCGAGCAGGGCCTTGGTCGAGCACATCTCGGCACACAGCGGCAGCTTGCCCTCGGCGATGCGGTTGCGGCCGTACTTATGGAACTCCTCCTCGGAGCCGTCGGCCTCGGGGCCGCCGGCGCAGAAGGTGCATTTGTCCATCTTGCCGCGGGTGCCGAACGCCGACTTCTGCGGGTACTGCGGCGCACCGAACGGGCAGGCGTAGAAGCAGTAGCCGCAGCCGATGCAGAGGTCCTTGTCGTGCAGCACCAGGCCGTCGGCGGTCTGGTAGAAGCAGTCGACCGGGCACACCGCCATGCACGGGGCATCGGAGCAGTGCATGCACGCGACCGAGATGGACTTCTCGCCGGGCACGCCGTCGTCGAGGGTCACCACGCGCCGGCGGTTCACCCCCCAGGGCACTTCGTTTTCGTTCTTGCAGGCGGTCACGCAGGCATTGCACTCGATGCAGCGCTCGGCGTCGCAGAGAAACTTCATTCGCGCCATTTCGCTCACCTCTCCCGTCGTCAGGCCGGTATCACGCGGCAGAGCGTGACCTTGGTCTCCTGCATCATCGTCACCGAGTCGTAGCCGTAGGTGGTGGCGATGTTGTTGGACTCGCCGAGCACGTAGGGGTCGGAACCCGCCGGATACTTCGAGCGCAGGTCACGGCCCTGGAAGTGGCCGGCGAAGTGGAAGGGCGTGAACACCACCCCCGGGCCCACCCGCCGCGTCACCATCGCCCGCACCCGGATGCGCCCGCCCTCGGGACCTTCGAGCCAGACGTCCTGGCCGTCGCGCACGCCGGCATTGTTGGCGTCGACCGGGTTGATCTCGACGAACATGTGCTGCTGCAGTTCGGCGAGCCACGGATTGGAGCGCGTCTCCTCGCCGCCGCCCTCGTACTCGACCAGGCGCCCGCTGGTGTGGATCAGCGGGAAGTCCCTGCTGTAGTCGCGGGCCTGGATCGACGCGTAGCGCGTCGGCAGGCGGAAGAAGGCCTTGCGGTCGGCGTAGGTCGGGTACTGCTCGGCGAGTTCGCGCCGGCTGGCGTAGACCGGCTCGCGGTGCACCGGCACGGCGTCGGGGAAGTTCCACACCACGCAGCGCGCCTTGGCGTTGCCGAAGGGCGCGCAGCCGTGCTTGATCGCCACGCGCTGGATGCCGCCCGAGAGGTCGGTCTTCCAGTTCACCGCCTCGGGTTTGTCGCCGCCCACGGCGCGGATCGCCGCGAGTTCGTCGGCCGTGAGGTCGCCGTCCCAGCCGAGCTTCTGCAGCAGGCCGAAGCTGAATTCCGGGTAGCCGTCCTCGATCTCGGAGCCTTTCGGATAGCTGCCCTCGGCGAGCAGGTTCACGCCGTTGCGCTCCACCCCGAAGTTGGCGCGGAAGCACAGGCCGCCCTCGGCGACCGGCACGCGGGTGTCGTACAGGTTGGGGCTGCCGGGGTGGCGCAGCGCGGGCGTGCCCCAGCACGGCCACGGCAGGCCGTAGTAGTCGCCGGCGACGTCGGGCGGGCCGCCCTCGGCCCTGAGCGTGTCGGGGCTGAACACATGCCAGTTCTTCTGGTGCGCCTTGAGGCGCTCCGGGCTCTGGCCGGTGTAGCCGATGGTCCAGCTGCCGCGGTTGAATTCGCGCGTCAGGTCCTCGATCGACGGCTCGTCGCCGTTCACCGCGATGTGCTTGAACAGCGGCTCGGCGAAGCCGAAGCGTTTCGCGAACAGGTACATGATCACGTGGTCGGGCTTGGACTCGAACAGCGGCTCGATGACCTTGTCGCGCCACTGGATCGAGCGGTTCGACGCCGTGCACGAACCGGTGGTCTCGAACTGCGTGCAGGCCGGCAGCAGCCAGGTGTCGTTGCGCCGCTCGTGCATCACCGCCGCGGCGGTCGGGTAGGGATCGATGATCACCAGCAGGTCGAGCTTCTCCATCGCCTGCTTCATCTGCGGGCCGCGCGTCTGGCTGTTGGGCGCGTGGCCCCAGAACACCATCGCCCGCAACGGGTGCTTCTGCGTGATGTTGGCGCCGTCCTCGAGCACCCCGTCGATCCAGCGGCTCACGGTGATGCCGGGCATGTTCATCGGGCTCAGCCTGCCGCCCTTGCCGTCGTCGTACTCGCCGGGGTCGAAGCGCGACTTCAGGTAGTCGAGGTCGACGTCCCACACCCGCGCCCAGTGCTTCCAGGCGTCGGGCGACAGGCCGTAGTACGCCGGCAGCGAATCGGAGTTCGGGCCGACGTCGGTCGCGCCCTGCACGTTGTCGTGCCCGCGGAAGATGTTGGTGCCGCCGCCGGCGACGCCGAGGTTGCCGAGCGCGAGCTGGAAGATGCAGTAGGCGCGCGTGTTGTTGTTACCGATGCTGTGCTGGGTGCCGCCCATGCACCAGACGAAGGTGCCGGGGCGGTTCTCGGCCATGGTCTGCGCGACCCGCCGGACCAGCTCCGGCTTGACGCCGGTGACGCGCTCGACCTCGGCCGGCGGCCACTTGGCGACCTCGGCGCGCACCTCGTCGAGACCGTAGACGCGCTGCTCGATGAAGCTGCGGTCCTCCCAGCCGTTGCCGAAGATGTGCCACAGCAGGCCCCAGATGAACGGCACGTCGGTGCCCGGGCGCAGCCGCACGTAGATGTCGGCGTGCGCCGCGGTGCGCGTGAAGCGCGGGTCGCAGACGATCATCTTCGCGCCGCGCTCCTTGGCGCGCAGCACGTGCTGCATCGACACCGGGTGGGCCTCGGCGGCGTTCGAGCCGATGAAGAACACCGCCTTGGCGTTGACGATGTCGTTGTACGAGTTGGTCATCGCCCCGTAGCCCCAGGTGTTGGCCACACCCGCGACGGTGGTCGAATGACAGATGCGCGCCTGGTGGTCGATGTTGTTCGAGCCCCAGAACGCCGCGAACTTGCGGAACAGGTAGGCCTGCTCGTTGCTGTGCTTGCTCGAACCAAGCCAGTACACCGAATCGGGGCCCGACGCCTCGCGGATCTGCAGCAGGCGCGCGCCGAGCTCGTCGAGCGCCTGCTGCCAGGTGACGCGCGTCCACTGGCCGTCGACGAGCTTCATCGGGTACTTGAGCCGCCGCTCGCCGTGGCCGTGCTCGCGCAGGCTGGCGCCCTTGGCGCAGTGCGAACCGAGGTTGATCGGGTGGTCGAACGCCGGCTCCTGCCCGACCCACACGCCGCTGCGCACCTCGGCGTAGACGCCGCAGCCCACCGAACAATGCCCGCAGATCGTGCGCCTGATCTCGACCGGCGCCGCGGCCGGTGCCGGCGCGGGGTCGGCGGCGCGCGCCCGGCGCATCAGCCCCGGGGCAAGCAGCCCGGCGAGCGCGGCACTGCCGACGGCAAGCCCGGACCCGGCGAGGAACTCGCGCCGCGTCACCGTGCGCCCGCGGAACACGCCGGCGGCGGCCGGCTCGCCCATGCCTTTCCTGGTCAGCTTCATGGCGGCCCCCGGTTCAGCGATCGGCGCTCTGGTAGTACGCGCGCACGTGCGCGGTCTCCCGGTAACCCGACGCGGTGGCCGGTGGCGGCACCGCGGCGGGGGGTGCGCCGGTCGCGGCCTGCGGCAGCAGCACCGCGGCCGCAGCGGCACCGGCGCCGCCGCCGAGGCGTTTCAGGAAGGCGCGCCGCGCCTCGCTGGCCACACGTTCGCCTGTCTCGACGATCTCGTTCATCGCGTGCCCTCCGCCCTGCCATGGCATCAGCGTAGGTCATGCAACCCTGGAATGTGCGCCGCTCAGGGCGGCAGCGCGAGGTAGCGGCGTTCGAACGCGACGAAGGCCGAGCCGAGGCGTCCCACTGCCCTGTAGAAGTGCGCCGACGGTGCGTTTTCGAGATCGGCGAAGAAGTGCCCGATCCACGGGTCGACGTGCTGCGCGAAGAACGCCGTCGCCTGCTCCGCGGTGAGGTCGGGGTCGGCGAGCAGCAGCGCCAGGGTTTCGCACAGCGCACCGGCGTGGTCCTCGGGCTCGTGCGCCCCGTCGCTGCGCGCATAGCCGAGCCGCGCGAGCGTGTCGCGCAACTCGCCGAGTGGCCGCTCCATCAGGAAGCCCGTCAGGTACCACGAGCCGTAGGGCACGAGCTCGCCGCGCCCGACGCCGATGAACAAGGCCTGGTATTCCGCCGCGAGCGTCTCGGGGGCGCTCGTGCAGGCGGCGCTGCGCAGCGCCGCCCAGGCCGCGGCGAGCGGACGCGGATCGCCGGGGTCGCCCGCCGGCAGCGCCCGCAGCCGCGCCAGCAGCGCCGCGTCCGGCGGCGCGCGCAGCAGCGCGGCGAGCAGCGTCCAGGTGGTGCCGCGCAGTGCGACGGCGTCGCTCGCCGCGCTCATGCGTCGCGCCCCGGCGCTGCCCGGCCGAGCCCCTCGCCGCGGAACAGTTCCTTCACCCGGCATTCGTCGCACATCTGCAGGCGCCGCAGGCCGTCGCCGGCGAACATCGGGTGGTGCGCGAGTTTCGCGGTGATCGTGCGGATCATCGCCGGCGTGGCGAAGGGCTTGCCGCACACCACGCAGCAGAACGGCGGCTCC
Organism: Plasticicumulans lactativorans; assembly: GCF_004341245.1. Lineage (GTDB taxonomy): Bacteria > Pseudomonadota > Gammaproteobacteria > Competibacterales > Competibacteraceae > Plasticicumulans_A > Plasticicumulans_A lactativorans. The sequence continues at coordinate 164,961 of NZ_SLWY01000011.1, forward strand.
TCGTGCAGCAGCACCGGCACGCGCCGGCGTTCGAACGGCACCAGCAGGCGCGGCTCGCGGCTGATCGCGTGTTCGGGGCAGGCGCGCTCGCACAGCCCGCACTGCACGCAGGCGCCTTCGATGAAGGTGAGCTTTGGGGTATCGCCGCCGTCGCCGAGCGCGCGCGGCGTGCACACCGACACGCAGGCCATGCACAGGGTGCAGGCCTGCGTGTCGACCGCGATGCGCCCGAACGGGGCGCCCGCCGACAGCGCCAGCACCTCCGCGCGTTGCGGCGCGTGCGCGTACAGGTGGTCGATGGCGGCCCACAGCATCGAGCGCTTGTCGTCGAACCCCGCGTAGGTCGCGGGCGGCAGCGGCGGCATCGCTGGGCCGGTGAGCGCCGCCGCCGGCGCCGCCGCGGCCGCCACCCAGGCGAGCGCATCGCCCGGGTAGCCGAGGCCGTCGAGCAGCGCACGGCCGAGGTCGAGCTGCTCGTCCAGCGCCCGCGCGACCCGCGCCGGCAGTGCGGCGCCGCGCGCGAGGCACACGCGCGCGGCGCCGAAGGCGAACGCACCCAGCCAGAACTCGAGCCCGGCGCTGCCGATCTCCTCGAGTTCCACCGGCAGCACGCCGTCGGGCCAGGCGTTCCAGTCGGGCTGGTCGGCACGGGCGTCGTACAGCAGCAGCACCGGCCGGCCGTCCCCGGCCGCGAGCCATGCCGCGAGCAGGCGCCGCAGCCGTTCGAGCGCGTCGGCCGGGCGCGGATAGCGGTAGCGCATGGCGCCGCTCGGGCACACGCTGGCGCAGACGCCGCCGCCCTGGCAGAGCTTGGGGTCGACCTGCACGCGCTCGCCGACCGAGATGATGGCCTCGGCCGGGCAGGCGTCGATGCAGCGCCGGCAGCCGCCCAGCCCCTTCGGTCCGTGCACGCAGAGGGCGGCGTCGTAGGCGAAGTAGCGGGGCTTCTCGAAGCTGCCGACCAGTTCCGGCAGCTCCGCCAGCGCCGCGTCGAGCGCCGCCGCATCCGGCGCGTGCCGGTAACCGAGCGGCGGCCAGTCCTGCGTGCAGACGGCGCCGGCGCCGAGGTCGAGCACCAGGTCGAAGAGCGGTCGCGCCGGCTCCAGCAGGGCACCGAGATCGAGCGCCGCGTCGCCGCGGCCGAGCACCACGCGAAACGCCCCGAGGTGGCCCTCTACCTGCAGCGTGCGGCCCTGACGGAAGTACAGCGCCACGCCTGCGGGCGGCGTGGCGGCGACGAGCGCATCCTCGGCGAGCACGCTGCAGGCGAGCACCGGCGCCAGCCGCGCCGCCGCGGCGAGCGCCGCCGGCAGCGGGCCGAGGATCAGCACGCGCCCGGCCGAGTGCAGTTCCACGGCGTCGGTCGGCTGCACCGGCACGGCCGCCGCGGCGGCGAGCGCCTGCGCGCGCCGCTCGGCGCCGGCGCTCATCCGCGCCCCTCGACGACGTCGACATCCGCCACGGGCGCCGTGGTGTCGGCGGCAGGCGAAGCGACGTCGGTGCCGGCCAGGTCAGGGCCGTCGCCGTCCGCCCCGACGGGCACCGGGGCGCCGGCGGACGGCGCCCCGCCGGGCGTTGGGGCGGACACGGTGGCGGCCAGCCGCCGCGCCTCGACCTCGGCGAGGTGGCGCATGTCGGCGGTGATCACCTCACCGAGCGGGGTGAAGGCGGTGCAGTCGTCGATGTAGGTGTCGAGCCCGTCGCCGGCGTTGAACGCGGGCTGGCTGAACAGCCGGCGCAGCGCGAGGCGGCGCAGCGCGGCGTCGACCCGGCGGTCGAGGAAGGGGCGGAAGTCGGAGTCCGGCCCCAGCGATTCCAGCTCGGGCAACTCCGGCACCGGCGGCTGCGGCGCCGCGTCGACCGCCGCCTGCTCCCCGGCGGCGACCGGCACATCGGCACCCGCCGCCTGCCCGGCGCGCGCGCGCGCCTTGCGCTCGGCCCAGCGCAGCAGCCACGACGGCCGGTGATCGGGCGGGTTCACCACACCGCCCCTCAGCTGCGCTGCCGCTTGTGGCGGGGTTCGGGGGCGTAGCCGGCGAGCACGTAGGCTTCGAGCCAGCGGTAGAGTTCGGCAGGCATCGCGACCTTGTGCACGGTTTCATCGACCTCCATGCAGTTGCCGGCCTGGTCGTAGCACAGCGTGACCAGCCAAGGGTACGGGTCGCCGCGCGCGTCGGGCCGGGTGACCACGAACACGCCGGGGGCGGCGCCCATCAGGTTCTGGTAGTAGCTCTCCAGCTCGTCGCGGTACAGGCGCACCGCGAGCCCGCGCCACAGCCACTGCTCGCCGTGGGCATCGCGGTGGATCACCGCCGGCTCGGGCGCGGCGGCAGGCGGTGCCGCGTGCGCCGCGCCGCAGGCCACGCCGACGCAGCTCCAGCGCCGCTCCAGCCAGCGGTTGCCGTGGTCGTCGCGCCATTCCATCACCACGGCGACGGGCATGACGGGATCTGCGGGCGGAGCGTTCATGCGCGGTGCTGACTCCGGCGACGGCGGTCGACGTTCCAGCTTAGCAGCGCCTGCCGCGCCCGCTGGCGGGCACGGCGCGAAGCAGCGTCTAGCATCAGGTGCAGACGCCCGCCGAGCCGCCACCATGCCCGCACCCCGACCGCCACAGCATCTGCCCGAGATGAGCCGCGCCGGCGCCGACGCCGCGCACCCCGTCCTCGCGGTCGACGAGAACGGCCACGTCCGCGCCGGTGCGGTGCCGGCCGAGCGCCCGCTGACGCTGTACGTGGACAGGCGCGAGATCGTCACGCTGATGACGGTCGGCACGCAGCCCGAGTTGCTCGCGCTCGGCTACCTGCGCAACCAGGGTCTGGTCGACGAGCTCGACGACATCCTCGCGGTGCAGGTGGACTGGGAGGTCGAGGCCGCCGCGGTCACCACGCGCCGCGGCATCGGCGACTGGGAGGCGCAGCTCGGGCGGCGCACCGTCACCACCGGCTGCGGCCAGGGCACGGTGTTCGGCAGTCTGATGGAGAAGATCGAGCACACCCGGCTCGAAGCGCCGCTGCTGCCGGTGGCGGCGCTGCACGAACTCGCCGAGGCGATGCGCGTGCGCGACACGCTGTACAAGCACACCGGCTCGATCCACGGCTGTGCGCTCGCCCGCGGCGGCGAGGTCCTGTGCTTCTACGAGGACGTCGGCCGCCACAACGCGGTCGATGCCATCGCCGGCTGGATGTGGCTCAACGGCGTCGACGGCGCCGACACGCTGTTCTACACCACCGGCCGGCTGACCTCGGAGATGGTGATGAAGGTCGCGCGCATGGGCGTGCCGGTGCTCACCTCGCGCTCGGGCACCACGCAGATGGGGCTCGACATCGCCCGGCGCACCGGCGTGACCCTGGTCGGGCGGCTGCGCGGGCGCCACTTCCTCGTCTACCACGGCGCCGAGCGCATCGCCTTCGCGCCCGTCCCGTAAATACGCCGTTACACCGCACCCCGCGACGGCGGGCCGGCGGGGCTACGCTTGCCGGCATACGGCCCGCGGCGCGCCCTAACGCCGCATGTCTTCGGCGAGGTGGAAGCGATGCTCATCGGCGTACCCAGAGAGATCAAGAACAACGAGTTCCGCGTCGGCATGACCCCCGGCAGCGTGCGCGAACTGAGCGCGCACGGGCACCGCGTGCTGATCGAGGCCCACGCCGGTGCCGGCATCGGCTGCGACGACCCGCACTACCACGCCGCCGGCGCCGAGATCGTCGACAGCGCCGCGGAGGTGTTCGCGCGCGCCGAGATGATCGTCAAGGTCAAGGAGCCGCAGCCGGCCGAGTGCGCGCTGCTGCGCCCCGGCCAGGTGCTGTTCACCTACCTGCACCTCGCCCCCGACCCGGAGCAGACGCGCGCGCTGCTCGCCAGCGGCTGCACCGCGATCGCCTACGAGACCGTGGTCGGCGCGCACGGCGGGCTGCCGCTGCTGGCGCCGATGTCCGAGGTGGCCGGACGCATGGCGATCCAGGCCGGTGCGCACTGCCTGGAGAAGGAGAACGGCGGCCTCGGCATGCTGCTCGGCGGCGTGCCCGGCGTGGCGGCGGCGAAGGTGGTGATCATCGGCGGCGGCGTGGTCGGCGCCAACGCGGTGCGCATCGCCGTCGGCATGGGCGCCAACGTGTTCGTGCTCGACCGCTCGATCGAGCGCCTGAAGCAGCTCGACGAACAGTACGGCGCACAGATCGCCACGGTGTTCTCGACCCGCGAATCGGTCGAGGCGCACGTGCTCGACGCCGACCTGGTGGTCGGCGCGGTGCTGGTGCCCGGCGCCGCGGCGCCGAAGCTGGTCAGCCGTGCGCAGGTGACGCAGATGAAGAAGGGCTCGGTGCTGGTCGACGTCGCGATCGACCAGGGCGGCTGCTTCGAGACCTCGCACCCGACCACGCACGCCGACCCGATCTACGTGGTCGACGAGGTGATCCACTACTGCGTGGCCAACATGCCCGGTGCGGTGCCGCGCACCAGCACCTTCGCGCTGAACAACGCCACCCTGCCCTACACCCTCGCGCTCGCCGACAAGGGCTGGCGGCGCGCGCTCGGCGACGATGCCGGCCTGCGCGCCGGCCTCAACGTGCACGCCGGCCACGTCACCTACGCCGCCGTGGCCGAGGCGCTCGGCTACGCCCACCTGCCGGCCGAGGAGGCACTGAGGCATTGATGCAAGGTGCTGATCATTCAGCAGGCGCCTGAAGCGGCCCAAAATGCGCGATCGCCAAGCCAGAGGAGCGATCGCGAAGGCGAGAGCCGCCCGACGCAGCGCGACGGCATGCCCTTGCCGCGGACCGCCGTGCCGTGCCGCGCGCGCTCCGGTAAACGTTGACCGACGCGCCGGGCTGACGCTGGGGCGTGCTGGAAGGACGGGGGCACCGCGCCCGGAAGCCGGGCGCGGCGGTGCCGGACCTGCCGCCCCCCGTCCGACGCCGCCCTCATCGAACGTTTCCGGCTGCTAGCGGGCCAGTGGGTGGGTAATGCGGTGGAGGCGCCGCGACGGCAGGTGCGTGGCGTGATGGTGACGGAAAAAATAGATGTTGCGTTGCAGCATGATCCTGCTATGCTGCAACGCAACAGGAACCCAATCACCCCCTGCTGAGGTATTCATCATGACCAAGCTCACCGTCCCCTCGCTCGAAGCCGTCGTCGCCCCGGTCGTCAGCGCCAACAAGCTGGCCGTCGCCAACCTCGAGAAGCTGACCGCCTTCCAGTTCGGCGTGCTGCGCAGCTACGCCGACCTCGGCGTCGCCCGCCTGCAGGCCGCCACCGACGTCAGCGATGCCGACAGCCTGAAGGCGTTCGGCGAGAGCTCCGTCGAAGTCGTCAAGGCGCTGGGCACCAAGGTCCAGGCCGACGCCAAGGCGCTGGCCGACCTGCTGGCCGGCTTCAAGGCCGAGTTCGACAAGCTCGCCAAGGTTGCCTGAACCTGCGCCGCGGCGCCCCGCGCGGGCGCCACGTGCTGATGAGCGACCGCCCGGCCCCGTGCCGGGCGGTTTCTTTTTGGGCGTCCGTTCGTGCTCCACCGAGCTGACGCGGTCCCCGGCCGCTAGACGGCGGCGCGCGGGCGCAGTGCGTAGACGCGGTCGGCGATGCGCGTGATGCCGCGGCCGGCGTAGCGCTCGGGCTCGCTCGCCAGCAGGTCGACGCTGGCGAGCGGCTCGACCGTGAGCCGCGGTTCGTAGAGGGTGCGCACCTCGGCCTCGGGCACGCTGAACGGCGGTCCCTCGCGCTCGCCCTCGGGGTATTCGAGCGTGACCAGCAGCGTCGCCGCGGCGGGGGGCAGCACCGCGCCCAGGTACGCCACGTAGGTGGCGCGCAGCGCCGGCGGCAGCGCGATCAGCGCGGCGCGGTCGTAGACGCCGCGCACGCCGGCGAGCACGGCCGGCGCCAGCGCGAACACGTCGCCGCAGAGGATGCGCAGGCGCCCGCAGCACCACGCCTCGAAGGCGCCGTGCGGGCGCACCTCGGCCGCCAGCCCGTTCTCGGCGAAGAACGCGGCCACCGCCGGGCGGTGCAGTTCGACGCCGAGCACCGCATGCCCCTGGTGCGCCAGCCAGAGCAGGTCGAGCGACTTGCCGCACAGCGGCACGAACACCTCGGCCCCCGCCGGCAGGCCCAGCGCGGGCCAGAAGCGCACGAGGTGCGGGTTGGTCTCGCTCTGGTGGAAGCCGATCTCGCCGCGCGCCCAGCGCGCGTGCCAGAACGCGTGGTCCATCGCCGCGGCGTCAGCGGTTGGGGATCAGGTTGGCGAGGCGCCACAGCCCCGGTGCGTGCTCCAGGAAGCGCTTGGCGGCGAGGTGCGCCGGCAGGTCGAGCGTGAACAGCCCGCCGTCGGCGTGCTGGAACACGTCGGCGCAGAAGTTGCGGATGTCCTGCGGGCGGACGTTCTGCAGGATGCTCAGGTGACGGGCGTCGCTCATCGGTAACACCTTCGGTATCGGGAGGGTTGCGGCGTGCGCCCCGGCGGGACGGAGCAGCCGCGTGCGAGGGCTGCGATTGTAGTGGAATCGGCGCCTGCCCCGCGGGCGCATGGCAGCCATGCGCCCGCGGGGCTATCCCTAGCGCGGCACTCGGGATTATCGCTATGCTGCGACGCACCTTTTCCACGCCACTGCCCACCGCCATGACCGACGCCGCCCTCGAAGACCCGCCCTCCCCCTGCATCGGCGTCTGCCAGATGCACCCCGAGACCCTCCTCTGCGAAGGCTGCTACCGCACCGCCGAGGAGATCGAGCACTGGTGGGACTACACCCCGCAGGAGAAGCACGCCGTGCTCGCGGTCACCCAGGAGCGGCTCGACAAGATCATCGACGGTACCTATTTCGACTGAACCGCCGGAGGCCGCCGCCATGCCGCTGTCCACCCCCGCCCCGCGCAAGCTCCTGCACACGCGCACCGTCGAGTGCTTCGGCTACGAGCGCGACGACGGCCTGTGGGACGTCGAAGGTCACATGACCGACGTCAAGACCTACAGCTTCGCCAACCGCGACCGCGGCGGCGAGATCCGCGCCGGCGAGCCGGTGCACGGCATGTGGCTGCGCATCACCATCGACACCGACATGCGCATCCACGCCGCCGAGGCGAGCACCGACTACTCGCCGTTCGCGATCTGCCCGGAGATCGCCGGCGCCTACCGCCGGCTGGTCGGGCTGCGCATCGGCCGCGGCTGGAACCGCCGGCTCAAGGAGCTGTTCGGCGGCGTCGCCGGCTGCACCCACCTCACCGAGCTGCTCGGGCCGATGGCGACCACCGCCTACCAGACGCTCTACAAGGTGCGCGAGAAGAAGGCCGCGGAACTGCAGCAGCTCGACGCGCCGCCGCCGATCCTCGGCACCTGCCACGCCTTCGCGCCGTCGAGCTCGGTGGTGCAGTGGCTGTTCCCGAAGTTCCACCGGCCGCGCGACGCCGCGGTGGCCGCGGAGGAATGAGCGCCACGCCCGCCGCCGCCGGCGCGGTGCTCGACGACTGGTTCGGCCCGCTGGCCAGCGCCGACCGCTTCAACCGCGACCGCCTCGAGCGCTGGTTCGGCAACGGGCGCGCCTACGATGACGCGATCCGCGCGCGCTTCGGCGCGCTGCACGCGCAGGCCGCCGCCGGCGCCCTCGATGAGGCCTGGCCGGCCACGCCGGCGGGGCGGCTCGCGCTGGTCGTCGTGCTCGACCAGTTCTCGCGCCACATCCACCGCGGCAGCGCGGCGGCCTTCGCCAACGATGCCCATGCGCAGCGCCTGACGCTGGTCGGGCTCGCCCGCGGCGACGACCGGCAGTTGCTGCCGATCCAGCGCCTGTTCTTTTACCTGCCGCTCGAACACGCCGAGGACCGCACGCTGCAGGCGGTCAGCGTCGCCGCCTTCGAGCGCCTGCGCGACGAGGCGCCGGCCGCGCTCGCCGCCGAGTTCGACGGCTTCCTCGACTACGCCCGCCGCCACCAGGCGGTGATCGAGCGCTTCGGCCGCTTCCCCGAGCTGAACGCCCTCCTCGGGCGCGACAGCCGCGCCGAGGAGCTCGCCTTCCTCGGCGATCCCGAGCACAGCTTCCTCTGAAAGGCCCGCGTTAGCGTCGCGTGAGCGCTTGTAACGGCACGTAAGCGGCCATTGACGCCGCGCCCGGCGAAACCGAGGCTGGTGGTACGCGGTCTTCCCGGCAGGTCCGGCGACCGCACCGCGCACCACCCATCGTCACGGGGTATGTCCCGCCCGCCGCCTCATCGGAGCCTTCGTGTCCATCTCCCCGAACCCCTTGCGGGCAGCCCTCGTGCTGCTCGCCGCCGTCGCCGCCGCCGGCTGCGGCGAGCGCGCCCCGTCGGCCGGCGCCGCCCGCGGCGCCCGCGCGGTGCCGGTCACCGTGGCAACGGTCGAGCAGCGCGACGTGCCGCGCGAGCTGCCGACCACCGGCATCGTCACGCCGCTCGCGGTGGCCGAGGTACGGCCGCAGATCGCCGCGGTGATCGAGCGCGTGCACGTGCGCGAAGGCGAATCGGTTGCCGCCGGCGCGCCGCTGTTCACGCTCGACGCCAGCACGCAGGTCGCCCAGCTCGCCAAGGCCGAGGCCGATCTCGGCCGCAACTCGGCGCTGCTCGAGGACGCCGAACGCACGCTGGAGCGCAACCGCGACCTCGCGACGCGGCGGCTGGTCGCGCAGAGCGCGCTCGACAGCTCGGCGTTCGCGGTCAAGGCGCTGCGCGCGCAGGTGCAGTCCGATCGCGCGGCGATCGCCGAGGCGCGCGTCAACGTCGATCACAGCACCATCACCGCGCCGTCGGCCGGGCGCGTCGGCGAGATCAACTGGCACGCCGGCAGCCTGGTGCAGCCGAGCGTGACCCCGCCGCTGTTGGTCATCACCCAGACCGACCCGATCAGCGTCGCCTTCACGCTGCCCGAGCGCGAGCTGCCGGCGCTGCGCGATGCGCTCGCCGCCGGCGTCACGGTGCCGGTGAGCGCGCGCGAGCCGCAGAGCGGCGAGCGCCTGCAGGGGCGCCTGAGCTTCATCGACAGCAGCGTCGACAGCGCCAGCGGCACCATCCGCCTGAAGGCCGAGTTCGCCAATCCGCAGACGCGGCTGTGGCCGGGGCAGTACGTCGAGGTGCGCGTGCGCGCGGCGACCGACCGCGGCGCGCACGTGCTGCCGCTGGCGGCGGTGCAGAACGGCCAGAACGGTCCCTATCTGTACGTGATCGGCACCGATGCCACGGTGACGCAGCGCCCGGTGCGGCTGCTGCGCGTGGTCGACGACCTCGCGCTGATCGACGGCGCCGAGGCCGGCGAGCGCGTGGTGCTGGAAGGCGCGGTCAACCTGCGCCCCGGCGGCAAGGTGCGCGAGGCGCCGGCCGAGGGCGCCAAGTCGTGAACCTCGGCGCCTGGTGCATCGCGCGGCCGGTCGCGACCATCCTCGCCTGCCTGCTGCTGGTGCTGGCGGGCGCGGTGGCGGTGTCGCGGCTGCCGATCAGCGCGCTGCCGTCCTACGACACGCCGACCATCAGCGTGTCGGCGCTGCTGCCGGGGGCGAGCCCCGACACCATGGCGGCGACGGTGGCGACGCCGCTCGAAAAGCAGTTCGCGACGATCTCGGGGATCAGCTCGATCAGCTCGTCGAACACGCTCGGCAGCACCATGATCACGCTGGAGTTCGAGTACGGGCGCGACATCGACGGCGCCGCGCTCGACGTGCAGGCGGCGATCCTGCGCGCGCAGCGTGCGCTGCCCGAGGACATGACCAGCGTGCCCTCGTACCGCAAGGTCAATCCGGCCGACCAGTCGGTGCTGCTGCTGGCGCTCGACTCACCGTCGATCTCGCTCGCCGAGCTCAACGACTTCGCTGACAACCTGGTCTCGCCCGCGCTGTCGACCCTCACCGGCGTGGCGCAGGTGATGGTGTTCGGCGCCAAGAAGTTCGCGGTGCGCGTGCACCCCGACCCCGACCTGCTGTACGCGCGCGGGCTGACGCTCGCCGACATCGAGAACGCGCTGCGCAGCGCCAACGCCAACACCCCGATCGGCAACCTCGAAGGCCCGCGCCAGGTGCTGACGCTGCAGGCCAACCGCCAGCTGCCCAACGCCGCCGCCTTCGGCGAGGTGATCGTGGCGACGCGCGACGGCGCCCCGGTGCGCCTGCGCGACATCGCCCAGGTGCTCGACAGCTACGAGGGCGTACGCATCGGCAGCTGGGTCAACGGCGAGCGCGCGATCGTGCTCGGCGTGCAGCGCCAGCCCGGCGCCAACGCCGTCGCGGTGGTCGACGCGGTGCGCGCGGCGCTGCCGCGGCTGGCCGCGCAGATGCCCGAGTCGGTGCGCCTGCGCCCGCTCAACGACCGCTCGGCCTCGGTGCGCGAATCGATCCACGACGTGCAGCTGACCTTCCTCGCCACCGTGGTGCTGGTGGTGATGGTCAGCTTCCTGTTCCTGCGCCGCGTCACCGCGACGCTGATCCCGGCGCTGGCGCTGCCGGTGTCGCTGGTCGGGGTGGCGCCGTTCATGCTCGGCATGGGCCACAGCCTCGACAACATCTCGATGCTCGGGCTGACGCTGGCCACCGGGCTGGTGGTCGACGACGCCATCGTCATGCTGGAGAACATCGTCCGCCGCATGGAGCACGGCGAGGCGCCGGGGCGCGCGGCGCTGCGCGGCGCGCGCGAGCTGACCTTCACGATCCTGTCGATCTCGATCTCGCTGGTGGCGGTGTTCATCCCGATCTTCTTCATGGAGGGCTCGATCGGGCTGCTGTTCCACGAGTTCGCGGTGGTGGTCGGGCTCGCCGTGCTGATCTCGGCGCTGGTGTCGCTGACGCTGATCCCGATGCTGTGCGCGCGCTACCTGCCCGAGCCCGATCCCGGCCACCGCCCGGGCGCGCTGGTGCGCGCCTTCGAGCGCGGCTTCGATTACCTGCTCGGCGGCTACCGCGCGGCGCTCGCCTGGAGCATGCGCCACCACGGCGTGATGCTGACGCTGACCGCGGCGACCTTCGCCGGCACCGTGTACCTGTTCATGACCATCCCCAAGGGCTTCTTCCCCGACGAGGACACCGGGCAGCTCGCGGTGACCGTCGAGGGGCCGCAGGACATCGCCCCGCAGGCGCTGATCGAACGCCTGAAGCACGTCGACGTGCTGCTGCGCGCCGACCCGGCGGTGCTCACCGCCACCAGCACCTACGGCGGCGGCAACAGCGGGCGCATCTTCGTGACGCTGCGCGCACGCGGCGAGCGCCAGGCGATGCCGGTGGTGATCGAGCGCCTGCGCGCGACGCTGCGCAACGTCGTCGGCGTCACCTGCTACGTCAACGCCACGCAGAACCTGCGCCTCGGCGGGCGCATGACGAAGAGCCGCTACCAGTACGTGCTGCAGGCGGTCAGCGGTGACGACCTCGCCGCCTGGGCCGACCGCCTGATGCAGGCGATGCGCACCGGCGGCACCTTCACCGACGTCAACGTCGACGCCGCGCAGCTGGGGCTCGAGGCCCACGTCGACATCGACCGCGACAAGGCCTCGCGGCTCGGCATCGCCATCGGCGACATCCGCGACGCGCTCTACGCCGCCTTCGGCCAGCGCCAGATCTCGACCATCTACACCAGCGCCGACAGCTACAACGTGTTCCTCGAGTTCCCCAACGAGCTGCGCCGCGACGAGACCGCGCTGGAGCGCCTCTACCTGCGCGGCGGCGACGGGCGCCTGGTGCCGCTCGCCACCATCGCCAGCGTGCGCCGCGCGGTCGGCCCGGTGCAGGTCAACCACGAGGGGCAGCTGCCGGCGGTGACGGTGTCGTTCAACCTGCCGCCCGGGGTCGCGCTCGGCGACGCCACCGCGCGGCTGGAGCAGATCAAGGCCGAGATCCAGTGGCCGGCGAGCATCGCCACGCGCTTCGCCGGCGACGCCGACGCCTTCCAGCAGGCCGCGCGCGGCCAGCCGCTGCTGCTGTTCGTGGCGCTGCTGGTGATCTACGTGGTGCTCGGCGTGCTCTACGAGAGCTTCGTGCACCCGCTGACCATCCTCGCCGGGCTGCCCTCGGCGGCGGTCGGCGCGCTCGCCACGCTGATGCTGTTCGGCCAGGAGCTGACGCTGATCGCCACCATCGGCCTGCTGATGCTGATCGGCATCGTCAAGAAGAACGCGATCATGATGATCGACGTCGCCCTCGAACTGCGCCGCAGCGAGGCGCGCCCGCCCGAGCAGGCGATCTTCGAGGCCGCGCTGCTGCGCTTTCGCCCGATCATGATGACCACGCTCGCGGCGATGGCCGGCGCGCTGCCGATCGCCGCCGGCTGGGGCGCGGCCGCCGAGCTGCGCCAGCCGCTCGGCCTCGCCGTGGTCGGCGGGCTGGTGGTGTCGCAGTTCGTGACACTGTTCATCACGCCGACGCTGTACCTGTACCTGCAGCGCTTCGACGACTGGCTGACGCGCCGGGCACGCCTCGGCCCGCTCGACGACGACTGAGCACGCCCGCCCCCGCCGCGCGCCTGGCTTCGCTCATGCTCGTCGTACGTCCCTGTACGCCTGCGCGGTACGGCGCCGCGGCGCGCCATCCCGGCGCCCGCGGCGCGCGTAATCCGCTCCGCAAGCGCCCGGCGGCCGTGGGTGCGCCGGCCCGCGCGCCGCTCAGTAGTAGCGCTTCAGATCCATGCCGCCGTAGAGCGCGGCGACCTGCTCGGCGTAGCCGTTGAACGGCAGCGTGTCGCGCTTGAACAGGTCACCGATGCGCCGCTCGCGCTTCTGGCTCCAGCGCGGGTGGTCGACCGCCGGGTTGACGTTGGCGTAGAAGCCGTACTCGTCGGGCTGCATGCGGTTCCAGGTGGTCTCGGGCACGGTCTCGACCAGGCGCAGGCGCACGATCGACTTGATGCTCTTGAAGCCGTACTTCCACGGCACCACCAGGCGCAGCGGCGCGCCGTTCTGGTTCGGCAGCACCTCGCCGTACAGCCCCACCGCGAGCAGGGTCAGCGGGTGCAGGGCCTCGTCCATGCGCAGGCCCTCGCGGTAGGGCCAGTCGAGGATGCTGCGGTTCTGCCCCGGCATCTGCTCGGGATCGAACAGGGTCTCGAAGGCGACGTACTTCGCCTGCGCCGTCGGCTGCACGTGCGCGAGCACGGCGGCGAGCGGCAGCCCCACCCACGGCACCACCATCGACCACGCCTCGACGCAGCGCAGCCGGTAGATGCGCTCCTCCAGCGGCGCCCAGCGCAGGACGTCCTCGAGGTCGTAGCGCCCGGGGCGCTCGCAGTGGCCCTCGACCGTCACGCTCCACGGCCGCGTGCGCAGGCGCCCGGCGTTGCGCGCCGGATCCTCCTTGCCGGTGCCGAACTCGTAGAAGTTGTTGTAGCGGGTGACGTCGGCGAGCGGTGTCGGCGGCTCGCCGGGGTCGTAGGGGGTCTTGACCACGCCGGCGAGCCTGTCGCCGGCCCGCGCCGGCAGGTTCGGCAGCAGCGCGGCAGCGGCGGTGGCGGCCCCTGCCTTGAGGAACAGGCGACGCTGCTCGAACAGCGCCCGCGGGGTGATCTCGGACGGGGCGAGGGTGGCGGAACGGCGGATCAGCATGACGGGTCTCCGACGGCAGGACGGGTGGACACTGGGACCGCGGGCCGTGCGCGGCGTCGCGGGTAGCCTGCCTCAATACGCCGCAGACGCGGCGGCGGACGCATGCCGCCCCCCGCGTCGGGCGACGGATACAGCCCGTCACAGCGCCCGGACCTTGAACACCGCTCCGGGATCGCCTATTCCAAGCGCGCGAGCTCTTCGTTTTGCATGGACCCGACGACGAGCACAGGCCGGCCCCGCAGCCGCCGCGCCCGGCCCGACAACAGGCGGACGAACCCAGGAGTCCACCCATGCGCGAACACTCCGATATCGAAAACGCCTCCAAGAGCGGCGTACAACGCCCGCCCGGCCCGGCGCCGGCCACGCCGATCCCCGGAGCCAGGGCCTGGCGCTCGATCGAGCGCTACCGCGAACTCAAGGAACTGCGCAAGCACCTCGCCGACATCACCCACGATCTCGACGGCGACCAGCCCGACCTCCACATCTGACGCCGGCATCCCGCCACGGCCGCCGACCGGTCCCCCCGGTCGGCGGCCGTGGCGCCGCCCGGGGCCGCGGGCCCGGCGCCGGCACGTGCGTCGAGGCGCTTCCGCGCCCCTTCCCCGCTGCGGCTAGAATGGCGGCGTTTTTGCACCCGCACATCCAGCCTCCGCGAGGACCTCCCTTGGATACCCTGTTGCTGCTCAAGGCCCTGATCCTGGGCCTGGTGGAAGGCGCCACCGAATTCCTGCCCGTCTCGAGCACCGGCCACCAGATCATCGTCGCTGACTTCCTCGCCTTCACCGGCGAGCGTGCCAAGACCTTCGAAATCTTCATCCAGCTCGGCGCGATCCTCGCCGTGGTCTGGCACTACCGCGCGCGCATCGCCCACGTGCTCGGCACGCTCGGCAGCGAATCCGCCTCGCGCCGCCTGCTGCTCAACCTGGCGATCGCCTTCCTGCCCGCCGCCGTGCTCGGGCTCGCCTTCAGCAAGGCGATCAAGGAGCACCTGTTCAACCCGGTCAGCGTCGCCTCGGCGCTGGTCGCCGGCGGCTTCGTCATCCTGCTGATCGAACGCCGCAACGCCCGCCCCACGGTGCGCGAGGTCGACGCCATCAGCGGCCGCACCGCGCTCATGATCGGGCTCGCACAATGCTTCGCGCTGTTCCCCGGGGTGTCGCGCTCGGGCTCGACGATCATGGGTTCGCTGCTGTGCGGGCTGTCGCGCCCGGCGGCGACCGAGTTCTCGTTCTTCCTGTCGATCCCGACCATGTTCGCCGCCACCCTCTACAGCCTGTACAAGGCGCGCGACGTGCTCTCGATGGCCGACGTGCCGACCTTCGGCGTCGGCTTCGTCGCCGCCTTCATCAGCGGCCTGATCGTCGTGCGGCTGTTCCTCGCCTACGTCAGCAAGCACAGCTTCATCCCCTTCGCCTGGTACCGCATCGCGCTGGGCGCCCTGCTGCTGCTCTACTTCCAGTTCCATCCCTGGGTCGGCGAGTGACGCCGTCGCGCCGATGAGCGTCGCCGCGGGCTGCGGCCCGCGCGCCTCCCGCGGTGGCGCCGTCGCGCCATCGCCCACGCCTTGACAGCCCGGAACGAGCCGCTAGCTTGCTCCGGGCCGGCGCCTCGGCACGTGGCCGCGTGCGCGGCGCCCGGCCGCCCCCGAGCCCACAGGAGAGACGCCCATGGCCTTCACCCTCGGAGACAAGTCGCTCAAGGAACTGGACCGCGTCCATCCCGATCTGGTGGCCGTCGTCAGGCGCGCCATCCAGTTGACGGTGCAGGACTTCGCGGTCCACGACGGCATCCGCAGCGTCGAGGAACAGAAGCAACTGGTCGCGGCCGGCGCCAGCCAGACGCTGGACTCCCGCCACGTCACCGGCCACGCGGTCGATCTGGTGCCGTTCATCAACGGCAAGCTGCGCTGGGAGTGGGGGCCGATCTACCGCATCGCCGACGCCGTCCGCCTGGCCGCGCGGGAACTCGGCATCCCGATCCGCTGGGGCGGCGCCTGGGACGTGGCGTTCACCGACTCGACCGAGCCGACCGAGGACCTCGTCGCCGATTACAGCGCCCGCCGCCGCAAGGCCGGCAAGAAGGCCTTTCTCGACGGCCCGCATTTCGAGCTGCCGAAGGCACGCTACCCGTAGACGTGAACCGGGGCCGGCCGCTGCCGCCGCGCCGCTCTGCGCGCGCGGCGGCAGCCCCCATCGGCCAGGAGGCACTTGCACCAGCGCCCAGGCCGCTTCACCTCGAACCGTCAAAACAACAATAAAAAACATCCAGTTAATTGATCATGTCCCGCCCTCTTCGGCATCCCTGAGCCGTGCGTCGGGCTTACCTTGACGCGCCCTGAATACTGAATATATTTACACGCATGAACGAATTGACAGTCAAACAGCAGCGGGTGCTCGCCTTCATCCAGCGGCACATCCAGGGCCACGGCAGGCCACCGACCCGGGCCGAGATCGCCCAGGGCCTGGGGTTCAGCTCCCTCAACGCCGCCGAAACCCACCTCAGGGCGCTGGCACGCAAGGGCGCCATCGAGCTGACGCCGGGCGGGGCGCGCGGCATCCGGCTGCTCGCGGAAGCCTCGCCGGAAGGCGGCCCGGCCGCGACTGCCGCGGGCCTGCCGCTGATCGGGCGGGTGGCGGCCGGCTCGCCGGTCCTGGCCGAACAGAACGTCGAGGCGCACTTCGAGGTCGACAGCGCCCTCTTCCGCCCCGCGGCCGACTACCTGCTGCGGGTGAGCGGGATGAGCATGCGCGACGCCGGGATCCTCGACGGTGACCTGCTGGTCGTGCACCGCACGCCCGAGGCGCGCAACGGGCAGATCGTGGTCGCCCGCCTGGGTGACGAGGTCACCGTCAAGCGCTTCGAACGCTCCGACCGGCGGGTGCGCCTGCTGCCCGCCAACCCCGATTTCAGCCCCATCGAGATCCGGCTCGACCACGATCCGCTGGTCATCGAAGGCATCGCCGTAGGTGTGATTCGCAACGGGAGGCTCTGACACCCATGAAACCGATCTTCGAGGATCCGCCGGCGCGCCAACGGCCCCCCGCCTCCACACCCGTGGCGCAGCCGCGCCGGCCGGTCGGGGTGAGCAGCGGTTTCACCGATCTCGACGAACTGCTGCCGGGCGAAGGCTGGCCGTGCCCGGGCGTCACCGAGGTGCTGAGCCAGCAGCCGGGCATCGGCGAGCTGGGGCTGCTGATGCCGGCGCTCGCGCGCCTGGCGCGCAGCCAGCAGCGCTGGATCGCGTGGATCGCCCCGCCGCAGCTGCCCCACGCGCCGGCGCTGGCCTACCACGGCATCGATCTCGGGCGCGTGCTGCTGGTGCACGGGCGCGCCGGCCACGACGCGCTCGGGGCGGCCGAGCAGGCGCTCGCCTCGGGCGCGTGCGCCGCCGTCCTCGTCTGGCCGCGGCAGTTCGACCTCCACGGCCTGCGCCGGCTGCGGATCGCCGCGCGCAAGGGCGAATGCAGCGGCTTCGTGCTGCGCGTGGTCGACGTGCCCGAGGCGTCCGAACCCGGCGGGCTGCGCGTCGTCGTCGCACCCGCCGCCCGCGGGCTGCGCGTCGACGTGCGGCACGGTCGCGGGCGCCGCGGCGTGCACGGCGTCCACCTCGACATCCCGCACGCGATGAGCGAGCCGTTCTTCTTCAGGCCGCCCGGCGCGCGCCGTCCGCCGCGGCACGTGCACTAACGCCGCCCGCCGGGTGTGGACGGGCGGTGCGCGCGGCTAGCGCCGGACGGCATCCGCGATCGGCACGACGACCAGGGCGCGCGCCGGGCGGGGGGGGCGCCCGATGAAGCGCGCGGCGAAATCCGCCGCGGCGACGGCGCGGCTGAACAGCCAGCCCTGCAGGAAGTCGCAGCCGTGGGTGGCGAGGAAGGCCCGCTGCGCCTCGGTTTCGACGCCCTCGGCGACCACCTTCATGCCCAGTGCGCGCGCCATCGTGATCGCGCCCTCGACCAGGGCGCCGCTGCTGGCGTCGCGCTCGAGGTCGGCGATGAAGCTGCGATCGAGCTTGAGCATGCCGCTCGGCAGGCGCTTGAGCATCGCCAGCGACGAGTACCCGGTCCCGAAGTCGTCGATCGCAAAGCGCACGCCGGCGCCTTCGAGCGTGGCGATCGCCTCGCGGGTGCCACCGTCGTCGGCGAGCAGCAGGCGCTCGGTGATCTCGAGCACGAGGTTCGCGGGCGGCAGGCGGCTGCCGGCGAGGATCTCCAGCACCCGCCCGGGGAAGTGGTTCTCGCGCAGCTGCCGCGCCGACAGGTTCACCGAAATGCGCAGGCTTGGCTGCGCGTCCACCCAGGCGGCCGCCTCCTCGCAGGCGCGGCGCAGCACCCAGTCGCCGATCTCGACGATCGCCCCCGACTCCTCGGCAATGCGGATCCAGCGATCGACCGGCACCTCGGCGAACTCGGGGTTGCGCCAGCGCAGCAGCGCTTCGGCCCCGACCAGGGCCTTGCCGCCGGCATCGAACACCGGCTGGTAGACCAGCATGAACTCGTTGCGGACCAGCGCCACCCGCAGCGCCGACTCGATGCGCGCGCGCTCGTGCGCCAGCTGGTTGAGCCTGCCGGTGTAGAAGCGAAAGCCCGCGCGGCCCTCGGCCTTGACCGCGTACATCGCGGTGTCCGCCGCCTTCAGCAGCGCGTACGGCTCGCGCCCGTCGTCCGGGAACAGCGCGGCCCCCAGGCTGAAACCGGTGAACAGCTCGTGCTCGCCGAGCCGCAGCGGCTCCGCCACCGCTTTCGACATGCGCTCGATGATGCGCTCGACCTCGAGCGCGTCGTCGATCCGCGGCAGCACCACCAGGAATTCGTCGCCGCCGAAACGCGCGACCGTATCCTCGGCCCGCACGGCGCCGCCCAGGCGCCCGGCGACCTCCCGCAGCACGCGATCGCCGACGTCGTGGCCGAGGCGGTCGTTGATCGCCTTGAAGTTGTCGAGATCGAGGAACAGCAGCGCCCCGCGGGCACCGCGCTCGATGCTGCGCATCGCCTGGCCGAGCCGGTCGAGCGCGAGCACCCGGTTCGGCAGCCCGGTGAGTTCGTCGTAATGCGCCCGCCACAAGAGCTGCGACTCGTCGTGCTTGCGCCGGGTGATGTCCTCCTGGATCACCAGCAGATGGGTGATGCGGCCGTCGTCGGCACGCACCGGTGCGACGCTGAGGTTCTGCCAGCGCTCGCCGCCGCCGGCACTGTCGAGCTGCACCTCGCCCTGCCAGGATCCGCCGGCCCGGGCGCGGGCCAGCGGATCGACGCCGCCGGCGTGCGCCAGCACGAGCCGCGTGCCGACCGCCGCCAGCGCCGACTGCCCGGACGCCTGCGCGTAGCGCGCGTTGACGTACTCGATCACGCCGTCGGGGTCGGTGATCACCACCGCGGCCGGGCTCTGTTCCAGCGCGAGCGAGAGCTTGCGGATCGCTTCGTGGGCCCGCCGGCGCCAGTTGATCTCCTCGCGCAGGTCGGCGTTGACGCGTGCCAGCGCGGCGGTGCGCTCGGCCACGTGCGCCTCGAGTTCGCGGCGCAGCGCGTCGAGCGCGCGCTGGCGGCGCAGCAGCAGCAGCACCAGCAGCGCGCCGGCGAGCACGGCCGCGCCCAGCATCAGCAGCGCGCGGGCGTAGCTGCTCTCGAAAGTGTCGCGGCGCGCCTCGACCTGCGCCTGCTGGAAGCGCGAGGCCTCGCGCACCAGATTGTTGAGGCGCTCGATCAGCAGCAGGAGACGCGCCTGCAACGGCGCCAGGGCGGGGTCGCCGGGGCCCACCGAGGCCAGCACCGGCTCGATCTCGGCGAGCAGCGCGCGCCCGGCGAGCGCGGTCGCCTCGCCGTCGGGCAGTTCGCGGTAGACCTTCCCGAGCGCACCCTGGAAAGCGCCCCCGACGCGGCTCCAGAGCACGTCGAAGGCGACCGACATCGCCTCGGGGTCGATGCGCTCGCCGCGCGCGGCGGCGGCGAACAGGCGCTCGAACACGTTGGCTTCGCGGCTGAACTGCGCGGCGAAATAGATCAGGTCGTCACGGAAATCACGGCGCTGCTCGATCTGCTGGCTGCGCAGGCCGAGCAGCACGGTGAACAGGCCCAGCACGAGCACCAGCACCGCCGCCAGCAGCGGCACGTAGGCGAGCAGCGAGCGGCGGCTCATGGCTCCACGACGATCTCGGACAACTGCCAGACGGCGCGCCGGTAGATGCTTTCGGTGCGCAGCTCGGCGAAGTCGTCCCACGGGTAGATCAGCCACAGCGGGCCGCGCTCGCGCACGCCGAGCGTGTGTCCGTCGGCGCGCAGCGCGAGCACCGGGCGATAGCGCTCGGCATCCTCCACCGGGACCTGCGCCACGTAGCCGTTGAGGGCGGTCAGTTCGAGCATGCGCCCCTCTGCGCCGACCCGCGCCAGCACGTCGGTGAGCATCGGTCCCTCGAAGGCGACGACGCCGTCGGTCCACGGCGTGCGCGTGCGGATGGTCTCGACCGGCAGCGCGTCGATCTGCGTGCGGTCGAACGCCGCCGCCCCCTCCGCGGTGTTGTGCACGCTGATCGCGCCGCGCACGCGCAGCAGCGGCCGGCCCTGCGGCGCTGGCAGGGGCGTCGCCTGCACCGGCGCCGGCGCGGCGCCGGCGGCGGCGGCCAGCGCCGCGGGCCCGAACAGCCAGGCGCAGGCGAGCACGCGCAGGCAGCGACGACGGGACGGGTTGATGCCCTCGGCAGCCGCGGTACGCATGGCCTCAGCACAGGCCTTCGAAGGGCTCGACGTCGACCAGGTCGCCGGGGGCGCCCCCGGCACAGGCCGTCGGCAGCACGATGAAGCAGTCGGCGCGGCTGATCGAACTCAGGATGCCCGAGCCCTGCTCGCCGGTCGGGCGCACGCCGAGGCTGCCGTCGGCCGCGCGTTCGAGCACGCCGCGCTGGAACTCGACGCGGCCCGGGCGCTTCTTCACCGCCGCCAGCAGCGGCACCCGCACCCGTACCGGCGCGGTCGCGCTCTGCCCCATCATCCGCCGCAGCGCCGGCTGCACGAACTGGTAGAAGGTCACCACCACCGAGACCGGGTTGCCCGGCAGGCCGAAGAACACCGCGTCGCCGATGCGGCCGAAGGCGAGCGGCCGGCCGGGCTTCATCGCGATCTTCCAGAAGTCGATGTGGCCGAGCGCACCGAGGATCTCCTTGACGAAATCGGCCTCGCCGACCGACACCCCGCCCGAGCTGATCACCGCATCGGCGCAGGCCGCGGCCTCGCGGAACGCCGTGCGCAGCGCGGCCGCGTCGTCGCGCACCACGCCCATGTCGATCAGCTCCACGCCGAGGCGCGTCAGCAGGCCGTGGAGCGAGTAGCGGTTGCTGTCATAGACGCAGCCGGCGTCGAGCGCTTCGCCGATCGAGCGCAGTTCGTCGCCGGTGGAGAAGAACGCCACGCGCAGGCGCCGCCGCACCGTGACCTCGGCCAGGCCGAGCGAGGCGAGCACGCCGAGATCGGCCGGGGCGAGGCGGCGCCCGGCGGCGAGCACGGTCGCACCGCGCGGCAGGTCCTCGCCCGCCAGGCGGATGTTCTGCCCGGCGCGATGACCGCTGCCGATGCGCACCTCTTCGCCATCGCGCAGCGCGGCCTCCTGCATCACCACGCAGTCGGCGCCGGCCGGCAGCACGCCGCCGGTCATGATGCGCACCGCCTCGCCGGCGCCGAGGGTGCCGTCCCAGGCCGCGCCGGCGAGCGCGGTGCCGACCACGCGCAGGCTCACGCTGCCGCCCGCCGGCAGGTCGGCGGCGCGCACCGCGTAGCCGTCCATCGCCGAGTTGGCGTGCGCGGGCACGTCCGCCGGCGCGATCACGTCGGCGGCGAGCACCCGGCCGAGCGCGGCGCGCAGCGCCACGCGCTCGCAGCCGGCCACCGGGGCGACGACGGCGTCGATGCGCGCCAGCGCCTCCTCCACGCCGAGCGCGTGCGGGTCATAGTCGTCGCAGCAGCTCGGCTGCGGGTCGAGGGGGGGCTGGGTCATGGCTGGGCTTCCGGGGTGGGCGCGGTGCGCCGGGAGGCGCAGAAATCGAGCATGAAGGCGGCGATGGCGGGGTGGTCGTCGAGCGCGTAGACCGCCACCCCTGGCGCCGGCGTCAGCGGCGCGTCGGTGGCGACGGCCAGCACGGCGGCATCACCGGGGTAGCGGGCGGGCGCCGGCACGGCGCGCCGGCGCAGTTCGAGCGCGGGCAGCCCGGCGGTCGCGAAGCCTTCGACCAGGATCAGGTCGAGGCCCGCCGTCGGCAGCAGCGCGAGCGCATCGGCGAGCGATGCCGGCGCCGCTGCGGGGGATTCGACGATCAGCGCGGTCTGCCCGACGCCGGTGACCAGCGTGCGCGCGAGCCCGGCCTTGCGCAGTTCGTAGCTGTCCTTGCCGGGCGTGTCGACGTCGAAGGCGTCGCACGCCTGCTTGACCACCGCCACGCGCAGGCCGCCGGCGCGCAGGCGCGGCAGCACGCCACACAGCAGCGTGGTCTTGCCGACGCCGCTGGGGCCGAGGACGGCGAGCAGCGGCACCCGCGCCCCGCTCACCGGCGCGAGCTCCGCGTGGGCGAACGCTGCGTCACGCTGGCGCCGGCAGACCACCGCGCGCCCCTGCTGCCGCCCCGACGTCCGCTTCGCATCCCGCACCCCGCTCCTTGCCGTCAAAACGCCCGGCAGTGTCACGCACAATCCGCTACGCTGCCAAGCACCCTTCCGGGTCAGGGCGCGCCGCCGCCGTTGATGCTACGGCTACCCCCGTCCTGCGCCGTCCGGCCCCCGCAGCCTCCGGTGCCCGCCATGTCCGACCACCTCCAGCACGCCGCCCTCGCCGCCTGGCTCGCCGAAACCGCACCGGCATCGCTGCTCGTGCTCGACCCCGACCCGGCGACCGCGCTGCCGGCCGACTTCGCCGCGCGACACCCCGCCTGCCAGGTGCTGGCCGGCGACGCCCGCGCGCCGGCAGCGCTGGCGCGGGCCGACGCCGCGGTGCTCAGCCACGTGCTCGAACACCTCGACGCCGCGACGGCCAGGGCCCTGCTCGCGCGCGTACGCGACCAGCTCTGCCCGGCCTGCGTGGTGCTCGTGCCGCTCGGCGCGGACTGGCCCGGCCACGCGAGCCACTGGCAGGACACCGACCTGCTCGCGCTGGGGCTGACGCTGCGCGCGCGCCTGCGCGACGACGCCGGCCGGCCGTGGGCGCTGTTCGAGTTCGCGATCGCCCGCTACAAGACCGTGCCTGACTGGCTCAACGCGCGCTTCTGGGCGCATCCCGAACGCTGGCGCCCCTGAGCGCCGCGCCGCACACCCCGCGAAAACGACGATGCCCGGCGCGGGCCGGGCATCGGGGCGGGCGGAAAGACGCCGCGGCGCTCAGCCGGCGGTGTCCTGCCCCGCGGTCGCGGTGTCGACGAGCTTCTGCAGCTCGCCGCTCTGGTAGAGCTCGAGGGTGATGTCGCAGCCACCGACGAGCTCGCCGGCGATGTAGATCTGCGGGAAGGTCGGCCAGTCGGCGTAGCGCGGCAGGTTCTGGAAGATCTCCATGTCTTCCAGCACGTTCACGTAGGCGAACGGCACGCCGGTGGCGGCGAGCGCCTGCGAGGCCCGCATCGAGAAGCCGCACTGCGGCATCTGCGGCGTGCCCTTCATGTAGATGAGCACGGGGTTGTTCTTGACCTGCTGGTCGATGCGCTGGAGAACGTCGTCCATCGTCGGGTACCTCGGGGGTGGGGGCCTGGTCGGAAGCGGGCTTGCGGCAGGGCCGCGAGTCTAAGCCAGCGCGCCGCCATGACCAAGCGCGCGACTCGGTCACTCGTATCGCGCCGCTGACATCGCCGCCGGCGCCCCGCCGGGCGCCGTTCAGCCGGCGGACCTGACACTGTCGACGTTGCGCTGCAGCCAGAGTTCCAGCAGCGCCGCATGCCAGAGCTTGCTGCCCTTGATGCGCGTGAGGTGCGCCTCGGGCTCGGCCAGCAGCCGCTCGAGGTAGGCGCGCTTGAACAGGCCGCGCTCGCGCGCCGCCTGCGAATCCAGCACGTCGCGCATGAAGTCGAGGAAGGGCCCGCGCACGTACTTGAGCGCCGGCACCGGGAAGTAGCCCTTGGGGCGGTCGATCACGCCGTCCGGCACCCGCCCGCGGGCGATCGCCTTCAGCACGCGCTTGCCACCGTCGCCCACCTTGAGCGCGGGCGGCGCGCTCATCGCCAGCTCGACCAGTTCGTGATCGAGGAAGGGCACGCGCGCCTCCAGGCCGAAGGCCATCGTCATGTTGTCCACGCGCTTGACCGGGTCGTCGACGATCAGCGTGGTGGTGTCCATGCGCAGCACCTTGTCGAGGTAGGCGTCGGCATCGGGTTCGGCGAGCAGCCGCGTGACCAGCTCGGCGGTGTAATCCGGGCCGCGGTAGCGCGCCGTCACCGTCTCGAGGAATTCGTCGTGATCGCGGTCGAAGTAATGGTTGCGGAAGCGCTCCAGGTCGGAGCCGCCGGCCGCATCCATCAGCGGGTACCAGAAATAGCCGCCGAAGACCTCGTCGGCCCCCTGCCCGCTCTGCACCACCTTCACTTCCTTCGACACCCGCTCCGCCAGCAGGAAGAAGGCCACGGCGTCCTGGCCCACCATCGGCTCGGCCATGCAGGTCACCGCCTCGGGCAGGCGCTTCAGCACGTCGCCGTTGGGGATCAGGTACTTGTGGTGGTGCGTGCCGTAGCGCTCGACGACCAGGTCGGAGTACTCGAACTCGCTGCCCTTCTCCTCGGGCTGGTCCTCGAAGCCCACCGAGAAGGTCAGCACGTTCTCCTTGCCGGCCTCGGCGAGGAGCGCGACCAGCAGGCTGGAGTCGAGCCCGCCCGACAGCAGCACGCCCACCGGCACGTCGGCCACGTCCATGCGCCGGCGCACCGCGGTCAGCAGCGCGGCGTGGATGGCCTCGGTCCACTCGGCTTCGGTCTTGGCCACCGGCGGGCGCACCGCGCGCAGGCGCCAGTAGGTGCGCGGGCGCTCGTGCCCCTGGGCGTCGATGGTCAGCGTGGTCGCCGGCGCCAGCTTGCGGATGCCGGTGAGGATGGTGCGCGGCGCCGGCACCACGGCGTGCAGCGTGAGCTGGTGGTGCAGCGCCACCGCGTCGATCGCGGTGTCGACGTCGGTCGCCTCCAGCAGCGCCTGGCTGTTCGAGGCGAAGCGCAGGCCGGCCGCGGTGCGGCTGTAGTACAGCGGCTTGATGCCGAGGCGGTCGCGCGCCAGGAACAGCGTGCGCGCCCGCAGATCCCAGATGGCGAAGGCGAACATGCCGAGCAGGTGCGACACGCAGTCCTCGCCCCACGCGGCATAGGCCTTGAGGATCACCTCGGTGTCACCGCCGGAGAAGAAGGTATAACCCTTGCCCTGCAGCTCGGCGCGCAGTTCGCGGTAGTTGTAGATGGCACCGTTGAACACCAGCACCAGGCCGAGCTCGGCGTCGACCATCGGCTGGTTGGAACGATCCGAGAGGTCGATCACCGACAGCCGGCGATGCCCGAACGCGAGCGGCCCGTCGGTGTAGCTGCCCGCGTGGTCGGGCCCGCGCCGCGCGAGTCGCGCCATCATGCGCCCCAGCAGGGCGAGGTCGGGCACGCCGCCGTCCAGACGCAGTTCACCGCAGATTCCGCACATGCTCGCTCCCGCGCCGTCGGCCCCGCACGGCGCAACGCGACCGCGCGGTGACCGGCAAAAAAGAAGGTGGAACGCCACCGCGGCGCCTGCCGGCGTCGCGTTGCATTGTCGTGGTGCTGCCGCATAGACTCGCGCGGCCTGCCGAACTAGGTTATGACCCGCGCCCGACGCGGGCAACCTTAGCCCCCCGGACGCGGCTCCGCCGCCCGTCCAGTCGACTTGAAGAAGTAGGAGAGAACGCCATGGTCCACGAGCTGCCCGCCCTCCCGTACGAGAAGAACGCCCTCGAACCGCACATCTCGGCCGAGACGCTGGAATACCACTACGGCAAGCATCACCAGACCTACGTCACCAACCTCAACAACCTGATCAAGGGCACCGAGTTCGAGAACCTCTCGCTCGAAGAGATCGTGCTCAAGTCCTCCGGCGGCCTGTTCAACAACGCCGCGCAGGTGTGGAACCACACCTTCTACTGGAACTGCCTGTCGCCGAACGGCGGCGGCGAGCCCAGCGGCGCGCTGGCCGATGCGATCAACGCCAAGTTCGGCTCCTTCGCCGCGTTCAAGGACGAGTTCACCAAGGTCGCCGTCGGCACCTTCGGCTCGGGCTGGGGCTGGCTGGTCAAGAACCCCGACGGCACGGTCGAGCTGATGAGCACCACCGGCGCCGGCACGCCGATGACCTCGGGCAAGAAGGCGCTGCTGACCTGCGACGTCTGGGAGCACGCCTACTACATCGACTACCGCAACGCCCGCCCGAAGTACGTGGAAGCCTTCTGGAACCTGGTCAACTGGGACTTCGCCTCGGCGCTGTACAACGCCTGAGCACGAGCGCGCCCCGCCGCGAAACGAAAGGCCCGCGCAAGCGGGCCTTTTCATGTCGGGGACGCGGCGGCCCCCAGCGCCATCACGCCCCGATTCAGCGCACCGTCCCCACCCTCCGCTCGACGGCGGCGCTCGCTGTACCGTGCCTGCCGCTCAGGCTCACGTTCAGTTGACGGCACGGCGCAGGTCTTCGAGCAGGCGCCGCGCCTCGTCGGCCCCGGCATAGTCCGCCCCCGGCGGCAGCGCCCGCTCGAGCGCCCGGCGCGCCTCCGCCGATCGCCCGGCCTGCCACAGCGCGTAGCCGATGTGATAGTGCACCTCGGGGTTGCCGGCCGCGCGCGACTCGGCCTCGCGAAGCTGCTGCAGGCCCTGCGCGTAGTCGCCCTGACGCACCAGGACCCAGCCGTAGGTGTCGCGGATCGCCGCATCGTCGGGCGCGAGCTCGGCCGCGCGCGCCGCGTAGTCGCGCGCGGCGGGCTCTCCGAACTGCGCCAGCAGGTAGGCCACGTTGTTGAGCAGCGCGGGATCGTTCGGCCGCTGCTCGATCAGTCGACCATAGACGGGGTAGGCCTCGCGCCATTCCCGGCGTTGCAGCCGTGCCTCACCGAGCGCGGCGAGCGCTTCGAGATCCTGCGGATGCTCGCGGGTCCAGGTTTCGAGCAGCACGAAGGCCTCGTCCGGCCGCTGGGCGTTCAGCAAGGCCCCGAACGCGGACAGCGCGAGTTCCCGCGAAGGCCGGCGCTTCAGCGCCTCACGGTAGGCGGTGGCGGCGGCGGCGAAGTCCTTGCGCCCGCTCGCGACCTTGCCGGCGAGCTGCAGCGCGACCGCCGAGTCGGGCTGCGCGCGGCGTACGTCCTCGATGCGTGCGGCAGCGTCGTCGAAGCGCCCGACGTCGACGTAGGCCTGCACCAGGGCGCCGACGATGTCGCCGCGCTGCGGCACGAGGCGCACGGCCTGCTCCAGCGTCAGCACCGCATCGGCGATGGCCTCGGCACCGCGTTGCAGGCGTGCGACGTTGAGCAAGGCCGTCGCATCCAGCCCCGCGAGCAGCACCATGCGACGGAAGGTCGCCTGGGCCTGCAAGGTCCGCCCCACGGCGAGCTGTGCCCGTCCGACCGCTTCCAGCGCGGTGAGGTTCTCGGGGTTGCGCTGCAGCGCTTCCTCGGCGACGCCGAGTGCGGTCGCCGGATCACCCTGCCCGAGATACTGTTCGACCAGGGCGAGACGCGGCGCCAGTGCCACCGCATCGACGGCGCGCGCCTTCTCCAGCCAGCGCAGCGCCTCGTCGCGCTGCCCCGCGAGCGCCGACAGCCGCCCGAGTTCGAACAGCACCGAGACATTATCGGGAAACGGCCCGAGCAGCGCTTCGAACTGGGCGCGGGCAGCGGTGAGATCCCCGCGCACGGCGGTGAGCTTGGCGAGGTTGAGGTGCGCCGGCAGGAACTTCGGATCGATGCCGGTCGCCTGCGAGAAGGCGCGCTGGGCGCCGTCGCGGTCACCGCTGAGCACCCGCGCCAGCCCCAGCAGGTTGAGCGCGGTCAGGTTGGCGGGTTCGGCAGTGACGACCCGTTCGGCGACGGCCACCGCGTCGGCCGGCCGGCCCTGGCGCAGGTACATGACCGCGAGGGTGAGGCCGGCTCTGGCCTGTCCCGGCGCGGCCGCGAACGCTTCCTGCAACTCGTCGAGCGCGCTGGCGGACTGCCCGCTGCGCAGGCGGCTGGTGGCGAGTTCCGCCAGCATGTCGGGCGCGCGTCCGCTCAGCTCCACCGCCCGCTCGAACAACTGGGTCGCCGCCGCGTAGCTGCCCCTGGCCATGTGCGCGGCGCCCAGCAGCGCCAGCAGCGGGCAATCATCGGGGGCCGCCTGCCGGGCGGCCTCGAGCACCGACAGGGCCTGTCCGGGCTCGCCGAGGCGCAGGTACACCGAACCGAGCAGCTTGCGCGCGCCGACATCGTCGGTTTCGTGCACCAGGTAGCGGGTGAGGTCGTCACGCGCGCGCTCGCGCTCGTCGAGGGCGCTGTGAACGATGCCGGAGACCATCAGCAACTGCGGAAAGACGTCGAGCACATCGTTGGGAATGGCCTTCAGCTGCGCCGCGGCGTCGACGAGCTGCGCGCGGGCGGCGTCGAGCCTGCCGCCGCGGGCGAGCCACATCGCGCGGAACAGCAGGCCGCGCGGGTCGTGCGGAACGTCCCGTGCCAGCACATCGAGATCGGCCACGAGTCCGTCGGTGCGGTCGAGGTCGAGCAACAGTCCGACGCGCGCCAGACGTGCATTCACGTTGTGCGGATCGAGCGCCAGCACGCGCGCGTAGTCGGCGAGCGCGGCGTCGACGTTGTGCAGGGCATGATCGACCGCGGCGCGCGCGTTCCAGGCCTCGGCGTCATCGCCGTCGGCCGCCACCGCCGCCTCGGCCTCGGTGCGGGCGGCGTCGAGCCGTCCCTGGCGCAGGTGCAGGGTGGCCAGCCCGGCGGCCGCCTGGGCCGGCGCGCGGGCGCGGGCGGCCGTAAACGCCTGCTCGGCCTCGAAACCGTGCCCCAGCTCGAGCAGGGCATGGCCGCGCAGCACCTGCAACTGTGCCGCGGCGACGGGATTCAGGCCGTCCGGCCGCAGTTCGTCGACCACGACCTGGTAGCGGCCGAGCTGCAGCAGGGTACGCGCGCGCAGCACGTCGATGGTCGAGCGATCGGCACCGAGGCGGGCCGCGGTGGCGAAAGCCTCCTCCGCCACCCGTGGGCGCCCCTTGGCGAGTTGTACCCGCCCGAACAGGATCTGCGCCGCGAGATACTCCGGGCTGCGCTGCATCGCGTTCTTGAGCTGGATCTCGGCGCCGTCGAGATCGCCCTGATCGAAGCGCGTCACGGCATCCTCGTAGAACTGCGCCGCGTCCTCCTGCGCGCCGAGCGCCACGCTGGAGAACGCCAGGGTCAGCGCCAAAGCGATGGCCGCCCTCCGTCGATGTGCACCCGAACCGACCATATCGTTGCCTGCCCCATGAGCCAAAGATTGCCGCGCAAGGGTAACGGAGGCCCGTGGCACGCCGACCCGGCCTCCTGCAACGCTTTGTTTCTGCAGCCTTCACCGCGGGTGCGAACAGCCGGCTTATGACACCTGTTAACGTATGCCCACGCCGCCGCACCGCCGCGCGCCTTTCGCGCAGGCGTGCGCGCGGCGCATGAACAGGAGGTTTCATGATTCACCTCGTGGCGCTCGTCGCGAGCCTCGCGCTGACCCCGGCGACCGCTGCCGAATACGCCGGCCGCGTGATCAACGTCTACGACGGCGATACGGCCGCGGTCGAAACCGGCGCGGACCGGCTCTCGGTGCGCCTCGCGCACATCGATGCGCCCGATCTGGCCCAGGCCTACGGGCACGAAGCCCGCATGCTGCTGTCGAGCCTCGTCTACGGACGCTACATCCAGCTGGAAGACGTCAGGCGAGAAGCCTCGGGGCTGACGACCGCACGCGTGCGACTCGGCTCGCTCGATGTCGGCTTCGAGCTGGTACGGCAGGGCGCTGCCTGGTGCCAGCGAATGCCGCCCAGTGCGGAGTGCGAGGCCCTGCAGGCTCGCGCGCAGTCCTCCCGCCGCGGGCTCTGGGGCATGCCCGACCCGGTCCCGCCGTGGGCGTTCCGTCACGGGCGCCTGCACGCCAGGTGAGCCTCGCGGTCGGCTGGCCGGCGCCGCTGCGCTTTTCTGACAGCCGCGGCCGTGGCAGCCTCTGCCGTCGACTCCGCCGCCCACCAAGGGGGCCCGCGTTGCTCTCCATCGCCGGCATCGTGCTCGCCATCATCGCGCTGTGGCTGGTGCTCGCGCAGCTGCTGGGCCAGATCATGGCGTCGAAGCCGCTCGCCTACGCGATCCCGGCGGCGGTGGTCCTGGCCGCGGTCGGCGGCGGCCTGCTGTTGACCGGCGGACGTCCGCCCGCCGCACCACGGCCGGTCGCACCACCCGCGGGCGCGGCGGTGGCCCCGGAACGCGCACCGGTCGCCGCCGGACCCCGCAGCGAGGAAGAGCGCCTGCGGGCGGCGGTGCGTGAGGCCGCCGCGGAAAACGAACGCGCGGCGGCGCAGAGCGCCGCGCTCGCGCGGGACGTGCGCGCATTCCGTGACACGCTCGCGCTCGCCGGCCCTCCCGCCAGGACCGGCTACCTCGACGTCCGCGCCGAAACGGCGATCCCGCACGCCGTGCGCATCATCGTCAGCCCCGAGTGGCGCGCGCGCGACCTCGACTGGCGCCGCAACGAGGTCGCCGGACTCGCGCGGCAGTGGCGCAGCCTGCACCAGCCGCCCCCGGGCGAGGTGGCGGCGCTGTTCGTGTATGCGTCCGACGGCCGCCAGCTCGCCTCGGCGGTCGAAGACCGGCTGCGCGTCGAGGACGACTGAGCACGTACCGGTTCAGCCCGCCAGCGCCTTCAGCCGATACAGCGCCTCGAGCGCCTGGCGCGGCGTGAGCGCATCGGGCTCGATCGCCGCCAGCGCGTCGAGCACGGCGTGGGGGTCGGGGGCCGCGAAGGCGAGCGCGAGCTGCGGGGCCGGCTCGGGGGGCAGGGCCGGACGCCGCGCCGCGCTGCGTTCCAGCTCGCGCAGGCGCCGCCGCGCGGCCTGCACCACGCGTTTCGGAATGCCGGCGAGGGCCGCCACCTGCAGGCCGTAGCTGCGATCGGCGGGGCCGTCCTGCAGCGCGTGCAGGAAAACGATGCGCTCGCCGTGCTCGATCGCGTCGAGGTGGACGTTGGCGATCGTCGGGTGCTCGTCGGGCAGGCGCGTCAGCTCGAAGTAGTGCGTGGCGAACAGCGTGAAGGCGCGCGACTGCGCGGCCAGGTGCTCGGCACACGCCCAGGCGAGCGCGAGCCCGTCGAAGGTGCTGGTGCCGCGGCCGATCTCGTCCATCAGCACCAGGCTGCGGGCACTCGCGTTGTGCAGGATGTCGGCCGTCTCGGTCATCTCGACCATGAAGGTCGAGCGCCCCGAGGCCAGGTCGTCGGCCGCGCCGATGCGCGTGAAGATGCGGTCCACCGGCCCGAGCACCGCGCGCCGCGCCGGCACGAAGCTGCCGATGTAGGCGAGCACGACGATCAGCGCGGTCTGGCGCATGTAGGTGCTCTTGCCGCCCATGTTGGGCCCGGTGATCACCAGCATGCGGCGGCGCTCGTCCAGGGCGAGGTCGTTCGGCACGAAGGGGGCGTCGATCACCTGCTCCACGACCAGGTGGCGCCCGCCCTCGATGCTGAGCCCGGGCTCGTCGACGAGCTCCGGCGGGCTCAGCGCGAGGCTCTCGGCGCGTTCGGCGAAGGTCGCCAGCACGTCGAGTTCGGCGAGCGCGGCGGCGCTCGCCTGCAGGCCCGGCAGGACCCCGATCAGCGCGTCGAGCAGCTCGTCGTACAGCGCCTTCTCGCGCGCCAGCGCGCGTTCGCGCGCACTCAGCACCTTGTCCTCGAAGGCCTTCAGCTCCGGCGTGATGTAGCGCTCGGCGCCCTTCAGCGTCTGCCGGCGCACGTAATGCGCGGGCACGGCATCGGCGGCCGCGCGCGGCAGTTCGATGTAGAAGCCGTGCACGCGGTTGTAGCCGACCTTGACGTTGAGGCCGGTCTGCGCGCGCTCGCGCGCCTCCAGTTCCACCAGGAACTGGTCGGCGTGCTCGGCGAGCAGGCGCAGTTCGTCGAGTTCGGCATCGAAGCCCGTGGCGATCACCCCGCCGTCGCGCAGCAGCAGCGGGGGTGACTCGACCACCGCGCGCGCGAGCAGCTCGAACGTGTCCGGGTGCGTCCCGGCCAGGTCGAGCAAGTCGGCCAGGCGCGGGCTGTCGACACCGCCCAGCACCGGGGCGAGCGACGGCAGGCGCGCCAGCGCGCCGCGCAGGCCGGCGAGGTCGCGCGGCCGCGCCGAGCGCAGCGCCACCCGCGCCAGGATGCGCTCGACGTCGGGGACACCGCGCAGGAGCTCGCGCAGGGGCTCGGCGGCCTGCGCGGCGAGCAGTTCGCCGACGGCATGGCGCCGGCGCGCCAGCACCTCGCGATCGCGCAGCGGACGGTTGAGCCAGCGGCGCAGCAGGCGGCTGCCCATGGCCGTCACCGCGCGGTCCATCACCCCCAGCAGCGTATGCGCCGGGCGTCCGGACAGGCTCGCGTCGAGTTCGAGGTTGCGCCGGCTCGCGGCGTCGATGATCACCGCATCCTCACGACGCTCGACGACGAGCGCGCTCAGGTGCGGCAGCGCGGTCTTCTGGGTGTCCTTCACGTACTGCAGCAGGCAGCCGGCGGCCCCCAGCGCGACCGGCACGGCGTCGGCGCCGAAGCCGGCGAGGCCCAGCGTGCCGAACTGCGCGTTGAGCGCCCGCGTGGCGGCGTCGACCTCGAAGTGCCAGGGCGCCTGCCGCCGCAGCCCGGGGTGCGTCGCCAGCGCGCGCGGCACGGCGGCGTCCTCGGCCAGCAGCACCTCGGCCGGACGCAGGCGCTCCAGCTCGCCGACCAGGGCGTCCTCGCCGTCGAGCTGCATCAGCACGATGCGTCCGCCGGGCAGGTCGAGGGCCGCCACGCCGTGCGCGTCACCGATGCGGTGCACGGCCAGCAGCAGGTTGTCGCGACGCTCCTCGAGCAGGGCCTCGTCGGTCAGCGTGCCCGGCGTGACGATGCGCACGACCTTGCGCTCGACCGGCCCCTTGCTCGTCGCCGGATCGCCGATCTGCTCGCAGATCGCCACGCTCTGCCCGAGGCGCACGAGCTTGGCCAGGTAGCTCTCGACGGCGTGATAGGGCACCCCGGCCATCGGGATCGGCGTGCCCGCCGAGGCGCCGCGCGCGGTCAGCGTGATGTCGAGCAGCTGCGCGGCGCGCTTGGCGTCGTCGAAGAACAGTTCGTAGAAGTCGCCCATGCGGTAGAACAGCAGCACGTCCGGGTGCTCGGCCTTCATGCGCAGGTACTGCTGCATCATCGGCGTGTGGGCGGAGAGATCGGCGCTCATCGGGTGTGCGGGGGGACCGGGAAACGGGCGCACAGCATACCGTGGGCGGGCGCGAACGCCGCGCCCACATGCCCCTCCCGCCCCCTGGCGCCGCGTGCCCTGCAGCCGGGGCGATGCTCCGGCTAGTCGATGGCGACCGTGTCGAGCCAGGAACGGATCGCCCACAGCGCCTCCTGGCTCAGCGGGCCTTCGGGTTTCGCGAACTTCGGCATGTACACCGCGCCGTTGCGCACGGCGCCGTTGCGTACGCGTTCGGAGAACCATTCGTCGCCGGCCTCGCCGCGCTCGAGCTTGCGCAGGTCGGGCGCGATGCCGCCCGACACCGCCCCCAGCCCGTGGCAGCGCGCGCAGTTCTGCGCGAAGGCCGATTCACCGATGCGGATCGCCACCGTGTTGCCGCGGTAGGGGTTGGCCGGACGCCAGTCGTCGCCGAGCGCTTCGAGGCCGGTGGTATCGACCGCCTGGGGGGCGACGTCGCCGTGTGCATGTACCGCGGCGCTGGCCAGGGTGCCGAGCACGAGGGCGATGGACGAGCGGATGATGTTCATGTGTTGCCTCTCCTGACGGTGGATAGCAGCCTTTTTAGCAAAGAACAGGCCACAATCATCAAATCATTATTTTTTATGTATTTTTCATGATTGTTCGCAACGCTGGGCGAGCCTGTACCATGATGCGAACGGTCGCGCCCGGGTGGCGGTGTGACAGGAATCGCACAGCCCGTTGCAGGGTTGTGCCACCGACCGCGGCGATCGCAGCGGGTAAAGCGTTTCACCCGGCTGGGCGAGCCATTACACTCGATGAAGCGCGAACTGCGAATTTGCGCGGTTTTCGACATACATACATAGAGCGGGCGGGCCAAGGTCACGCGCCGCATGCGGGGACGAGGAGGAAACATGGCCGAACGAGCTGCCGCGCAGCACGCGGCGCGAGTGCTGGCGATGGCACGCGGCAGCAGTGCCGGCGTCCGCGACGAACTCGATGCCACCGTCACACGCTCCTGGAGCCGCTGTCTCGGCGATTACGGACTCGATCCGGTCATGCGCCGCGACCCGCTGGTGCTGGAGCGGGCGCAGTTCGAGGATCATCGCGAGCGCGTGCGCGACATGCTCGAGATCGCCCAGGTCGAGATGGACAACCTCCATCAGCAGATCGCGAGTTCCGGCAGCGCCATCATCCTCACCGATGCCGAAGGCGTGATCCTCAACTGCGTGACCTCGCCCGGCATGTCGCGGCTGTTCCGGCGTGCCGGCCTGTGGCAGGGCGCCCACTGGGACGAGGAACACGAAGGCACCAACGGCATCGGCACCTGCGTGATCGAGCGCCGGCCGGTGGCGATCCACCGCGCCGAGCACTTCCTGAGCCACCACACCGGCCTGTCGTGCGCGGCGGCGCCGATCTTCGCGCCGAACGGACAGATGCTCGGTGTGCTCGACGCCTCCAGCGTGAACTCGCGCGACTCCAAGCAGAGCCAGTTCCACGCCCTGGCGATGGCGACGATGTCGGCGAAACTGATCGAGAACTGCGTGTTCCTGCGCCAGTTCCGCGGCGAATGGGTGCTGCGCTTCCACAACCGGCCGGAATTCGTCGGCCAGTTGAGCGAGGGCATGCTCGCCTTCGACGGCGCCGGTCGCGTGCTCGCCGCCAACCAGAGCGCACTCGGCCAGCTCGGCCTTGCCGCGCAGGACGCCGCCACGGCGCGCACCGTCTCCGAACTGTTCGACGTCGACTTCGACACGCTGCTCGGCCGCGCCAGCCAGCACCCCAACACCGTCTGGCCGCTGCGCGGCCGGCGCGGCCAGCAGTTCTTCGCGATGCTGCGTGGGCGCGAACTGCCGGCAACCGCACTGCGCCACGCCCTGTTGCAGGCACCGGCGGAGCGCGGTTCGACGACGCCGCTGGAGCGTGCGCGCATGGATCTCGCCGGGCTGCGCGGCCGTGATCCGCTGATGGCGCACAACGTGCGCTGCGCCGAGAAGGTCGTCGACCGCAACATCACCCTCCTGCTGCACGGCGAGACCGGCACCGGCAAGGAGGCTTTCGCCAAGGCCGTGCATGCCGTCAGCAAGCGGGCGACCAAACCCTTCGTCGCGGTCAACTGCGCGGCGATCCCCGAGAGCCTGATCGAAAGCGAGCTGTTCGGCTACAAGGCCGGCGCCTTCACCGGCGCGCGCCGCGAAGGCATGCGCGGCAAGATCCTGCAGGCCCACGGCGGCACGCTGTTCCTCGACGAGATCGGCGACATGCCGCCGCAACTGCAGACGCGCCTGCTGCGCGTGCTGGAAGAGCGCGAGATCCTGCCGCTCGGCGCCGAAACGCCGATTCCGGTCGACATCAAGGTCATCAGCGCGACGCACCGCAACCTGGACGAACTGGTCGCCAGCGGGACCTTCCGCGAGGATCTGTATTACCGCCTGAACGGCCTGGTGTTGACGCTGCCGGCCCTGCGCGAACGCGCGGACCTGGAGGACGTGATCCAGCGCGTCCTCAGCGCCGAGAGCGAAGGCCAGGCCCTGCACATCGCCCCCGAGGCGCTCGCCCTGCTCACCGCCTATCCGTGGCCGGGCAACATCCGCCAGTTGCGCAACGTGCTGCGCACGGCGGTGGCGCTCTGCGAGGACGGCGTGGTGCGTGCCGAGGACCTGCCCGCCGAACTGCGCCGCGGCCCGGCCGCTGCGGCGGTGCGGCCGGCGATGGTCTTCGAACCGGCGCCGGAGGCTTCCCCCACGCCGCCGCACGCCGATCCGCGCCGCTGCCTGCTCGATGCCGAGAAGAGCGCCCTGCTCGCCGAACTGGAGCGGCATCGCTGGAACATGTCGAACACCGCACGCGATCTGGGCGTGAGCCGCAACACGCTGTACCGCAAGCTGCACAAGCACGGCATCACGCCTCCCACGCTGGGCTGACGGGCAGCTCGTCCCGGCGATGCCTGACCGGGCACCGACGTGTCCGGTCGCCCCCGCTGCCGGCCGGCAGGTGTTCGTCCCGCGCGGCGGCCGTCACCTTCTCCCTGTCGCATGACGTGACACTCTGTCCCGCTTCGCACACGCCGTACAGCGCGTGCGAAGCGCTGGCTTCAAAATCAAGCCATTGAAACAAAGGCATTAATCATCCAGCCAGCGATACCCTGTTGATTGGCATGCCCGCTGCTATGGTTCGGATACGGCCCGCAGGCCGGAACACCGATGCCCTATCCACCCACCGGAGGACGACACCATGCAGTGGACCACACCCGCTTTCACCGAACTGCGCTTCGGCTTCGAAGTGACGATGTACATCGCCAATCGCTGAACTCCTCGCCCCAAAGGCGACCTCCTTCCGGCCCGCCCCGCGCGGGCCGGCCTCTTGCCCGGACACTGGCGCGGCAGGGCTGGCATGTACGTACACGTTCTCGGTTCGGCCGCCGGTGGCGGCTTTCCGCAATGGAACTGCAACTGCCCCAACTGCGCCGGGCTGCGCGCAGGCAGGCTCGCGGCGCGCGCACGCACGCAGTCCTCGATCGTGCTCAGCGCCGACGGGGAAAACTGGGTGCTGTTCAACGCCTCCCCCGACATCCGGGCGCAGCTCGCGGCCTTCCCGCCGCTGCAGCCGAACCGCGCCATCCGCGACACCGGCATCTGTGCCGTGGTGCTGATCGACAGCCAGATCGACCACGCCACCGGCCTGCTGATGCTGCGCGAGGGGACACGCCTGCCGGTGTACGCCACCGCCCCGGTGCACGCCGACCTGAGCAGCGGCCTGCCGGTCCTGACGGTGCTCGAACACTACTGCGGCACCGCATGGCACCCGCTGCCGATCGACGGCGGCCGCTTCACCGTTCCCGGTGCCGAGGGGCTCGTGTTCCGCAGCATCGCCCTCGCCAGCAAGGCGCCGCCCTACTCGCCGCACCGGCACGATCCCCACCCCGGCGACAACATCGGCGTGCTGGTCGAGGACACCCGCAGCGGCGGGCGCCTGTTCTACGCACCGGGACTCGCGGCGATCGAACCGCACCTGCAGCCGTACCTGGAAACCGCCGACTGCCTGCTGGTCGACGGCACCTTCTGGAGCGATGACGAGATGATCCGGCTCGGGATCGCGCCCAAGCGCGCCCGCGAGATGGGGCACCTGCCGCAGTCCGGGCCCGACGGCATGATCGCCGCGCTCGCCCGCTACCGCGCCCGCAAAGTGCTGATCCACATCAACAACACCAACCCGATCCTGGTCGAGGACGGCCCCGAACGGGCGCAGTTGCGCGCCGCCGGGATCGAGGTCGCCCACGACGGCATGGACATCACGCTATGACTGAACCGGCCTGGTCCCCCGAGGAGTTCGAGGCGCGCCTGCGCGGTCTCGGCAGCCTCTACCACATCCACCACCCCTACCACGTGCGCATGCACGAAGGGACGCTGAGCCGCGAACAGATCCAGGGCTGGGTGGCGAACCGCTACTACTACCAGATCAGCATCCCGCGCAAGGATGCCGCGCTGCTCGCCAACTGCCCCGACCGCGACA
Organism: Plasticicumulans lactativorans; assembly: GCF_004341245.1. Taxonomy (GTDB): domain Bacteria; phylum Pseudomonadota; class Gammaproteobacteria; order Competibacterales; family Competibacteraceae; genus Plasticicumulans_A; species Plasticicumulans_A lactativorans. The sequence continues at coordinate 202,374 of NZ_SLWY01000011.1, forward strand.
CGCGCCGCCGCTGGCTGCAGCGCATCGTCGACCACGACGGCAACGCCGACCAGGAAGGCGGCATCGAAGCCTGGACCCGGCTCGGCATCGCCTGCGGCCTCGACCGCAGCACCCTCGAATCGCAGCGCATGGTGCTGCCGGGGGTGCGCTTCGCGGTCGACGCCTACGTCAACTTCGTGCGCACCGCGCCGTGGCAGGACGCCGTGTGCTCCTCGCTGACCGAACTGTTCGCGCCGACCATCCATCGCCAGCGCCTCGCCGGATGGCCCGATCGCTACCCGTGGATCGAGGCCGACGGCCTGCAGTACTTCCGCAACCGGCTGACGGAAGCCCACCGCGACGTCCAGCACGGCCTGGCGGTCACGCTCGCGCATTTCCGCAGCCGCGCCGAGCAGCAGCGCGCGCTCGCGATCGTGCGCTTCAAGCTCGAAGTGCTGTGGTGCATGTGCGATGCGATGTGGACGGCCTACATCGACGGCTGCCCACCGTTCCACGGCTGCACGGAGCCAGCGCCATGAGCGGCACGGTCCGCCTCGCCCCCGGCTACCGCTTCCAGTGGGAACCCGCGCAGGACTGCCATGTGCTGCTCTACCCCGAGGGCATGGTCAAGCTCAATGCCCCGGCCGCCGCCATCCTCGAACACTGCGACGGCAGTCGCGACGCCGCAGGCATCCTCGCCGCGCTGCAGGCACGGTTCCCGGGTGTCGAACTCGCCGACGATGTCCACCGCTTCCTGGAGGTTGCCCATGAGCGTGGCTGGCTGCGCACCGTCTAGACCGCTCTGGCTGCTCGCCGAGCTCACCTATGCCTGCCCGCTGCAGTGCCCGTACTGCTCGAACCCGCTCGACTACGGGCAGATCAAGGACGAACTCGATACCGCCACCTGGCTGCGCGTGCTGCGCGAGGCGCGTGCACTCGGGGCGGCCCAGCTCGGCCTGTCGGGAGGCGAGCCGGCCACCCGTCCCGATCTCGAAGTGCTGGTGGCCGAGGCCCGTCGCCTCGGCTACTACAGCAACCTGATCACCTCGGGCATCGGCCTCGACGCCGAACGCATCGGGCGCCTGCGCGCGGCCGGGCTCGATCACATCCAGGTGAGCTTCCAGGCCAGCGGGGCCGAACTGAACGACCACCTCGCCGGCACCCGCGCGTTCCAGCACAAGCTCGACATCGCCCGCGCCGTCAAGGCCGCCGGCTACCCGATGGTGCTGTGCTTCGTCCTGCACCGCGACAACATCGACGACATGGACGCGGTGCTCGCGCTCGCCGCCGAACTGCAGGCCGATTACGTCGAACTCGCCACCGCGCAGTATTACGGCTGGGCCTGGGTGAACCGCGACCGTCTGATGCCGAGCCGCGAGCAACTGGCCCGCGGCGAGGCCGTCGCCCACGCCTGGCAGGCACGCCTGCAGGGGCGCATGAAGATCTACTACGTCGTCCCCGACTATTACGAAACGCGACCCAAGGCCTGCATGAACGGCTGGGGCAGCATCTTCCTGACCATCGCCCCGGATGGCACCGCCCTGCCCTGCCACTCGGCGCGCAGCCTGCCGGGGCTCTCCTTCCCCAACGTGCGCGAGCACGGCATCGACTGGATCTGGAACGAATCGCCGGGCTTCAACCGCTTTCGCGGCTTCGAGTGGATGCGCGAGCCGTGCCGCTCCTGCGACGAGAAGGAGCGGGATTTCGGCGGCTGTCGCTGCCAGGCCTACCTGCTCACCGGCGATGCGAGCCAGGCCGATCCCGTCTGCGACAAGTCGCCGCATCACGGGCGGGTGCTCGCCGCCATCGAAGCGGCCGCTTCGACGCCATCCGAGAAGCCACTGATCTTCCGCAACCCCAGGAACGCCCGCACGCTGTCCGGCTGAGGAAGCGGCGGGGGCGAGGCGGCGGGGGGTTGCGGGTGCCCTGAAAAGCCGAACGCCCTGGCCGGGTGAGGGCGAGGGCGTTCGGGGCAATGGGTGCCTGGC
>NZ_SLWY01000012.1 GCF_004341245.1 Plasticicumulans lactativorans
GCGGGCGGTAGCACGGCTGCGGTGCAAGAAGCGGATTATTCTGGGTTGCTTCAAAGAGACTGGCTTGTATTAGCTAACCATGCAGAGCTCAGTAAATAGATTTGCAATCTTCTCGGATATTTCTAGTGCCAATGTGTCTCCGGGAAGATATGGCAATCCACCAACCACGGTTAGAAACTCATTCGCCGCACTCTTTCGGTCGATTTCGCCGTTTGCGGCGAAACTTGCATAACGGAAGCCGCACTCGTGTTTTGCATCTTCTGGCGATAGTGTCCAGCATTTCTGCGCAACAAGCTTGATGTTTGATTTGATCTGTACCGCTGCATTTGCGGCTGTGTACATTCCGAATAGCGTGCGCAGTAGCGACTTTATAATGTCTGCGGGGAGATATTCGATTCCTGCATTGATGTGCTGTGCATCGCCAGCGGTTAGATTGGTGTTGCGAATGCTGTTTAAGAACCGTTTTACCTCTATAGCCGGACCTTCCGGATCTTTCGCAATCACCTCTTTAATGCAGGTTTCCAACCACGACACTAATTGAAACCCTGTTAGCTCGTTCTGATTTGGATGGGCCGCACTTGCCCAGTTGCGCATATCTCTAATGTAGTCAAGATGCTTATAACCAATATCAGAGAGGATGCCCGTCAAGTGACAACCCCGCACGAGTTCCCATTCTTCAATTTTTGATAAATCAGACTCGCCTTTTAGTTTTGTCCGCCTAGCTGGGTCAGTAACAACACTATCGTAAAAATATTCGAGATCAAATCTTGCAACCTTGGTTCTTAGGTTTACAACTGTTTCATCCCAAATGAAATTCAGGGCTGCATCAAACAAACCAGCGCCGCAGGCTGCAATGAATTTAGATAGGTAAAGAGAGTTTTGCCTACGACTACCATCAATAGCGAAAATTACATCAGGCAGGTTATTGATTACACGCTGTCGTTCCGGAACTGCCACCAGAACTTTGTCCGTAGGGAGCCCAAGTTCATTCAAGTAACTTGTCAGTGCCGTAGTGAAATGATCTACACCAGTGCTGACTTCATTCTTTGTGCTAACTATGAGTTCGTTGGCCAAGGATGGCTCCTATGGGAGTGAGATATAACTACATGTAGGCGGCCGATCGGCCGCATAAACACGCTCGCGGTCGCGGGATATTCACCGAAAAATAGCGGTCGATCAATCGCTTGACAAGACCACGCCCGGTCGTTCGCACACGCATTAGCCGGGCGGATCGCCGCACCATATTTTTAGTACGGCGATCCGTCCGCCTAACACCTATTCCAACACCTCATAAAGCACTTCACATTCAACACGTTATCGACCTGCACGATTTGTTATGCGGACCGCATTTGCCGGCGCTCACCCCGTGATCGTCGCGGCCGGCAGGACGGTCATGCCGACTCCGGATCAACCACCTTCAAGTTGTTGCCTCGATGAGTTATGCCGGAAAGGCACCCTCACCCCTGCCCCTCTCCCAGAGGGAAAGGGGCTTTGTGTCTCCGCGTCGGTGCCGCTCTCCCTCACTCAGCCCCCTCCCCCACCTCTCCGTCAGCAAACGCGAAGCGCACGCCGAGGGCTTCGCGGCGGCCGCGGACCGGGAGTTGTTCGGCGATTGACCAGCGCAGGCCGGCACCGCCGAGCGCCTGCGGGCCGGCCTGCGTGCACACGGCCTCGCTCGCGGCGATCTGCGCGCCGCGCGCCTTGGCGATTTCCATCAGGCGGCTGGCGACGTTGACGGTGTCGCCGCTGGCGGTGATGTGCTCCTGCTGTTCGCTGCCGAGGCGCGAGAACACCACGGTGCCGGCGTGCACGCCGCAGCGCGAGCCGAGCGCGGTGGCGGGCAGTTCGGCCGGGGCGACGGTGGCGAGCCAGCCGCCGAGCGTGCCGATCAGCGCCTGCGCCAGTGCCAGCGCGCGCGCGGCGTCGTCGGGCGCGGGGTCGGGAAAGCCGAACACGATCATCGCGCCGTCGCCCATGAAGGTGGCGACGAAGCCGCCGCGCGCCGAGGCCTCGCGGTGCACCAGGCCGTGGAAGGCGCGCAGCGCAGCATGCGTGCGCGCCGGGCCGAGGCGTTCGCTGAGGCCGGTGAAGCCGGCGAGGTCGACGAACACCACCGCCGCGGGGCGCTCGACCGGCTCGGCGAGGAAGTCCGGGTCGGCGGCGAGGCGTTTGGCGACGAGTTGCGACTGCAGCCGGCCGAGCGCGTCGCGGGTGCGTTCGAGCCGCTGCCGCTCGCGCCGCTCCAGCCACACGCGGCCGGTGGCGTGCAGCGCGAGCGCCGGCAGCGCGCCGGCCAGCGGCAGCGCCACCGCGAGCCACACCCCGGCGCCGGCGAGCGCGAAGTAGGCGGCGAGGCACCAGCCGGCGAGCAGCGCGCCGGCCAGCAGCAGCCCGGCGGCGAAGCCCGGCAGCGCGCTGGCGCCGACCACGAGCACCGGCAGCGCGACCGCGGCGGCGGCGTCGACGCGGCGCACCGCCTGCGTGCGCCGCAGCGCATCGCCGGCGAGCAGGTTGCCGACGCCGGTGGCGAGCACCTCGATGCCCGGCAGCGCGGCGTCGAACGGGGTCGGGAAGCGGTCGCCGCTGCCGATCACCGTGGCGCCGACCAGCACGACGCGCCCGGCCAGGCCCGCCGCCACCGCGGGATCGTGCAGCACCTGCTGCGCGCCGACGGTGCGCACGCTGCCGCGCGGGCCGTAGAAGTGCAGTGCCAGGTGCGCGCCGAGGTCGAGCGGCACCGGCCGGCCGTCGAGGCGCAGGTGGTCGGCGTCGAAGCCGACCGTCGCCGCGCCGCTGCTCGCGGCGGCCAGCACCAGCGAGGGCAGCACGCCGCCCGGCAGCGCCAGCAGCAGCGGTACGTGGCGCGGCGTGCCGCCGGCGTCGGTGGCGAGGTTGACGTGCGCCGGGTGCGCCACCGCCCGCAGCGCCGGCAGCGGCAGCAGCAGGTCGCGCGCCTGCGGCAGCACCGCGGCGGTGGTGGCGGACGGCGCGAAGGTGGTCGCGGCGGCGGCGAGGATGCCCGGCGCGCGGCCGAGTGCCGCGGCGAGCGCGGCATCGTCGGCCTCGGGGCCGGGGTCGACCAGCAGCAGATCGAGCGCGAGCGCGCGCGGGCCGGCGGCGGCGATGCGTTCGACCAGTTGCGCGAGGGTGGCGCGCGGCAGCGGGTAGCGCCCGGCGGCGGCGACGCTCGCCTCGTCGATCGCGACGATGACGAGTTCGTCGGGCGCGGCGTGCGGGCCGGCGAGTTCGCTGCGCAGGTCGAGCGTCAGCGCCTCCAGGCGGTCGAGCGCGCTCGCCGCGCCGGCGAGGTGGCGCGCGCCGAGCCAGCCGCCCCAGGCCGCGCCGGCGCAGGCGCAGACCAGGGCCAGCCGCATGGCCGCGGAAAGGCGCACCGCGGCGCCCGGCTAGCGGCCGAAGCGGCGCAGCAGCGCCTGCACGCGCGCGGCCTTCCACACCCCGGCGGCGAGCGGTGGCTCGCCGGCGCGCACCGTGGTGCCCTCATTGGGGCCGAGTTCGACGCCGGCGTCGGCGCCGCCTTCGCGTGCGCGCACCGCGACGCGCCCGCTGAGCACCAGCACGTCGGTGGCGCCGGCGGCGGCATCGACCGCCCACGCGGTGCCGCGCACCGCGGCGATCGCCTGCGGCGTGCGGATCTCGAACGGCCGCGGCGAGGCCGGCGTGAACTCCAGCAGCACCGCGCCGCGGCTGAGTTCGGCGGCGTCGGCGCGGCCGTCGCCGTCGGCGTCGCGCACCTCGACCTCGGCACCGGCGGCGGTCTCGACGGCGAGGTCCGGCCCGCAGACGAGCCGCGCGTGGCCGGCGCCGGCGTCGCGCCGCTCCAGGCGGCACAGGCCGTCGTCGGCGAGTGCCGCGGTGGCGACGAACGCGGCGGCGAGCAGCAGGCCGCGCGCGGCGGACGGGAGCGATGGGGTGCGGCTGTTCAACGCGGTTCTCCGCGGCCGGCGGGGCGGCCCGCGGCCCCGCGCAGCACGCCGGAGGGGAAAGGAAGGCGGGCGCGCTTCAGCGTAGGCGCTGCCGGCGGCGCTTTCCAAGCCGCCACGCGGGGAGGCTAGTCGATCAGCCCCTCGGCGCGCGCCACGCGGGTCAGGGCCTCTTCCATCAGCGCGCGCGCCTGCGCGGTGGTGGCGTGCAGGTAGGCGTGCAGCACGGCGTCGTCGGGGTTGCGGTGCTCGCACGCGGCGCTGTAGTCCTCGAAGGCGGCGAGGCTGTTGACCAGGTCGACCAGGTGGTGCGGGCACTCGCAGGCGAGGCTCGGGGTGGTGGCGGCGATGCGTTCGAGCGCGTCGGTGTCGTAGCGGCGCGCCGGCACGCCGCCGGCCGGCAGGCCCAGGTCGGGCGCCGGGCGCCCGGCCGGCAGCAGCGGCGCGCGCGCGCCGGCGCGGCAGGCCAGGCGCAGCTCGGCCATGCCGACCGGTGCGCGCAGCGGGGTGATGCTGGCGGTGTCGAGCCCGCGCACCGCGCCGCGGCTGCCGAAGCCGTACACCACCACGGCGTGGTGCGCGCCGCAGTGGCGGCGCAGCGCCTCGACCGCGGCGGCGGTGGCGGCGTCGACCAGCGGGTATTCGAGCACCAGCACCTGCGGCGCGAGCGCCGGCACCTCGGCCGCGAAGCGCGCCGGCTCGCGCAGGTTGGCGACCACGCTGAGCCCGACCAGTTCGGCACCGAGGCGGGCGACGCGCGCCGGCAGCGCGTTGCCGAGCACCGCCACGCGCACCGGCGCGGCCTGCCGCCCGGCCGGCTCGGCGACGGCGGCGTCGGGGCGCTCGACCAGTTCGAGCCGCTCCTGCAGTTGCGCGAGCGTGAGGCCGGCGACGGTGCCGATCGCGTGGCCGGCGTCGACCAGGCGCTTGATGATCGCCAGCCGGGCGATGTCGTCGCGGTCGTAGAGGCGGTTGCGCCCCTCCGAGCGGTTGGGGTCGACCACCGCGTAGCGGCGCTCCCACATGCGCAGGGTGACGGTGGCGATGCCGGTCAGGCGCGACACGGTGCCGATGCGGTAGAGCTGCTCGGCCGCCGGCGGCGCGGACTCGTCGGCAGGGCTGTTCATGGTGGCAGGACCTCGGGGCAGGGAGCGCCGGCCGCGCGGGCGCGGCTCAGCGGCTGAAGCGGTAGTGGCTGACGCCCCACTCGGCGCCGTCGGCGTAGCCGAACAGCTCGGCGCAGGCCATGAAGAACACGCGCCAGCGGTGCAGCCAGCGTCGCGCGTCGGCCGCGCCGTAGACCTCGCGGAACAGCGCGAGGACGGGCTCGCGCGCGGCGTCGAGCCGGGCGAGCCAGGCCTCGGCGGTGCGCCGGTAGTGGTGGCCGTCCACCGACCAGGCCTGCTCCACCTGCAGAGGCCCGCGCAGGCCCGGCAGCAGGTCGGCGGCGGGCATGATGCCACCGGTGAAGAAGTGCCGCGCCATCCAGTCGTCGCTGCCGGCGTCCTCGAACGGGTAGGTGTAGCAGCGGTGGCTGAACACGTGCACGAACAGCTTGCCGCCGGGCGCGAGCCAGCCGCCGATGCGTTCGAGCAGTGCGCGGTGGTTGCGCAGGTGCTCGAACATCTCCACCGACACCACGCGCTCGAAGCGCCGGTCGAGGCTGAAGTCGTTGATGTCGGCGGTGAGCACCTGCACGTTGCGCAGGCCGCGCGCGGCGCAGCGCGCCTCGATGTAGCGCCGCTGCGACGGGGCGTTCGACACCGCGACGATCTGCGCGCGCGGGTAGTGCTCGGCCATCCACAGCGTCAGCGAACCCCAGCCGCAGCCGAGTTCGAGGATGCGCTGGCCGTCGTCGAGCCCGGCGCGCGCGCAGCTCAGCGCGAGCATCGCGGCCTCGGCGGCGGCGAGCGTGTCGACGCCCGCCGGCCAGTGGGCGCACGAGTACTTCAGGTGCGGGCCGAGCACGTGCGCGAAGAACGCCGCCGGCACCTCGTAGTGCTGGGCGTTGGCGGTCGCGGTGGCGATCGCGATCGGGCCTGCGGCGAGCGCGGCGACGAACTGCGCGCGCGCCGGTTGCTGCCGCGCTTCGCTCGCCAGGCGCCCGGCGAGCAGCCGGCGGATGCCGGCGCGGGTGACGACGTCGGGCAGCAGCCCGCGCTCCATCAGTTCGATTGCGGTGGTGTTCACGGTGGCGGCTCCGGTGGCAGGGGCGGCGTCAGGCGTCGCGGCGGGGGGTGGATCGCGGAAACCACGGGACGAAGCGGCTGGTTTCGCGCTGGTAGGCGCGGTAGTCCTCGCCGCGGCTGGCGAGCGCCTGGCGCTCGGTGTGCGGGATGCCGGTCACGCCGAGCAGCGTGGCGAGCATCAGCGCCGGGCCGAGCAGTGCGAGCCAGACGCCCGGCCCGCCCCAGGCGAGCAGCGGGTAGGTGAACCAGTGCAGCCATTCGCAGAAGTAGTTGGGATGGCGCGAGTAGCGCCACAGCCCGGCGCGGCAGCTGCGCCCGCGCTGGGCCGGGTCGGCGCGCCAGGCGGCGAGCTGGCGGTCGGCGAGGCTCTCGCCGGTGACCGCGAGCGCCCACAGCGCGACCGCGGCGGCGAGTGCGGCGGCCGGCGGCCGGCCGGGGCTCTGCGCCACCGCCAGGAACGGCAGCGCGAACACCGCGGCGGCGAGCGCCTGCGCCTGGAAGTAGGCGAAGAAGCCGAGGCCTGCGCGCGCGCCGAACCACGCGCGCAGGCGCCGGTAGCGGCCGTCCTCGGGCTTGCCGAGCACGCGGTCGCGCAGCAGGTGCAGCGCGAGCCGCGCCGCCCAGGCACCGCCGAGCAGCGCCAGCGCGAGCCGGCGCGCCCCATCGCCGCTGCCGAGCGCGGCGTGGAGCAGCGCGAGCGCGCCCATCACCGCGGCCCAGACGGCATCGACCGCGCTCGCGTCGTGCGTGCGCTGCTGCCACGCCCAGGCGAGCAGCAGCGCCAGCGCCGCGAGCCCCCAGCCGAGCAGGAACAACGCGCCGTCGCTCACCCGTCCCTCCCCGCGCGCGCCGCGGCGCACTTCCGGCCGCGGCGGCGGTCGGTATGGCAGACCACGTCGGGAGAGCTCGCCATGCGCATCGTCATCATCGTCTGCGGAGTCCTGCTCGGGCTGCTCATGGCCGGCATCATCAGCGCCGCCGGCCAGGCCAACGTGCTGACGTCGCTGGTGGCGATGGCGCGCGACCCGTGGGGGCTGGTGACGCTGCTCGACCTCGGCGTCGGCCTGATGTTCGTCGCGGCGTGGATCGCGCTCGTCGAACCGAGCCCCCTGCGCGCGGCGGCGTGGATCGCCGCGCTGTTCGTGCTCGGCAACGTCGTCACGCTGCTGTACCTGATCTGCCACACGCCGCGGGCGCGCTCGCTGCGCGAGCTGGTGCTGCCGGCCGCCGCCAGCCGGCGCTGAACGCCCGCGGGGGCGGCGGGCCGCGCGGCGCGCATGCTCAGAGCCTCAGCTCGCGGCGGTTGTCGGGCTTGCCGAGCAGCAGCTGCACCACGCCGATGTAGCGCTCGGCGAAGCCGCCCTCGCAGTAGGCGAGGTAGAACTCCCACATCCGCGTGAAGCTGTCGGGGAAGCCGAGCGCACGCACCCGCTCGATGTTGGCGTCGAAGCGGCCGCGCCAGTGGCGCAGCGTGGTGGCGTAGTGCGGGCCGAAGTCCTCGAGGTGCAGCGCGCGCAGGTCGGTGACGCGCGCGACGGTGTCGGCGATGGCCCGCACCGAGGGCAGGAAGCCGCCGGGGAAGATGTAGCGCTGGATGAAGTCCACCGAGCGCCGCGCGCGCTCGTACTCCTGGTCGCGGATGGTGATGGCCTGCAGCAGCATCAGGCCGTCGGGCGCGAGCAGCTTCGAGCAGGCGCGGAAGTAGGTGTCGAGGTAGCGGTGGCCGACCGCCTCGATCATCTCGATCGACACCAGCTTGTCGAAGCGCCCGCGCAGGTCGCGGTAGTCCTCGCAGAGCACCGTCACGCGGTCGTCGAGCCCGGCCGCGTGCACGCGTTCGCGGGCGAGCGCGTACTGCTCGCGCGAGATCGTCGTGGTGGTGACGCGGCAGCCGTGGCGCGCCGCGGCGTGCAGCGCGAAGCCGCCCCAGCCGCTGCCGATCTCCAGCACGTGGTCGGCCGGCGTCAGCGCGAGCTTGCGGCAGATGCGCTCGTTCTTGGCGGTGGAGGCCTCGGCAAGCGTCATCTGCGGGTGCTCGAACACCGCGCACGAGTACATCATCGTCTCGTCGAGGAACAGCCGGTAGAAGTCGTTGCCGAGGTCGTAGTGCGCGGCGACGTTGGCGCGCGCGCCGTCGCGGCTGTTGGGCCTGAGCGCGTGCCAGGCCTTCAGCGCCGGCAGCGCCACCCGCGCCAGGCCGCGCTCCAGGCCGTCGAGCACCGCCTTGTTGAGCACGAACAGGCGCACCACCGCGACCAGGTCGTCGGTGCTCCAGTAGCCGGCCATGTACGCCTCGCCGACGCCGACCGTGCCGCGCAGCGCGACCAGCGTGTACAGGCGCGGGTCGTGCACCCGCACCGTGGCGTGCGGCCCCTCCCCGTCCGGATCGCCGAAGACGTGCCGCCCGGCGTGGTCGAGCACCGTCAGGCCGCCGCGCGCGAGGCCGCGGATGCGGCCGAACACGGCGTGGCGCAGCAGGCGGTCGACCAGTGCCGGGGTGGCCGGCGAGCGGGGTTCGGGCAGCACGGTGTGGTTCATCGCGGCGGCTCCTCGACGGGGGTGGAACGGGCGGGGTGATCGAACAGCGGCACGCGCTTCAGCCACAGCCGCAGCGCCTGCCAGTGGATGGCGGCGACCACCGTCAGCGTCATCAGCGGAAAGCGCAGCAGCGCGCGGGCCAGGCTGCGCGAGCCGATCGGCTCGCGCAGCAGGTTCAGCGTGGCGTCGAAGAGCTTGTCGGCACCGCGGTGGACGTCCATGTGCACGCCGAGGCGCGCACCGGGCTCATGGCAACGCCAGGCGTAGTCGAGGTCCATCGGCAGGAACGGCGACACGTGCAGGCGCTTGGCGAAGCGCTGCGGCGCCCGCGCGAGTGGACGCCCGCCGGGGTCGAGCACGTAGCAGTGGCGCTCGCCCCAGGGGAGGTTGGTGACCTCGGCCACCAGTGCCTCGACGCGCTCGCCGGCGGCGTCGAAGCAGTAATAGATGCTGATCGGGTTGAAGCAGTGGCCGGCGTAGCGCAGGTGCGTCAGCAGCCGCACCGGGCCGGCGGGGCGGCGCCCGGTCTCGCGCTCGACCAGCTCGCGCACGCAGGCGTCGAGCGGGCGCGCCGGGTCGCCGAAGTGATCGGCGCGGCTGAACCACGCCGGCGCCGGCCGCCGCGCCGACCACAGCCAGCGCCCGGCGAACACGCGGTCGAGCTCGCCGAGGTCGAGGTAGACCATGAACAGGCGGTAGCGGAAGGCGTGCGCGCGCGGCGCGAAGCGGCGGTGGCGCACCGTGCCGACGTACAGCGCGCTCGCCAGCGGGGCCGTGGCCGGCGCGTTCATGCCGCCACCCGCGTGCGGGTGAAGTCGGCGACCACGTCGAGCGCGCTGCGCACGCCGTCCTCGTGGAAGCCGTAGCCCCAGTAGGCGCCGCAGTACCAGGTGCGCTGGCGGCCGCTGATCTCGTGCCGGCGCGCCTGCGCGGCGATCGCCGCCGGGGTGAACACCGGGTGGTGGTAGGTGTAGCGCGCGATCACCTCGCGCGGGTCGATGTGCCGCGTGCGGTTCAGGGTGACGCAGAAGCGCCTGGGCGCGTCGAGCCCCTGCAGGGCGTTCATGTCATAGGTGACCGGCACGCCGTCCTGGGGTTCGGCGAGCAGGTGGTAATTCCACGCCGCCTGCGCGCGCGGCCGGCTCGGCAGCAGGCGCGCATCGGTGTGCAGCACCACGTCGTTCGCCTGGTAGGGGATCGCGCCGAGGATCTCGCGCTCGGCCGCGCTGGCGTCGCCGAGCAGGCGCAGCGCCTGGTCGCTGTGGCAGGCGAAGACCACCGCGTCGAAGGTCTCGGCCGGCGCGCCGAGCGGCTTGACCTCCACCCCGCCGCTGCGCCGGGTGACCCGCGCCACCGGGCAGCCGAGGCGGATGCGCCCGGCGAACGGCGCGACCAGCCGGCGCACGTACTCGCGCGAGCCGCCGGTCACGGTGCGCCACTGCGGCCGCCGGCTCACCGACAGCAGGCCGTGGTTGCGGAAGAAGCTGACGAAGTTGCGCGCCGGCATGCGTTCGAGCGTCGCGGTGCCGGCCGACCAGATCGCCGCCGCCATCGGCAGCAGGTAGTGCTCGCGCAGGCCGCGCCCGTAGCCGCCGGCGGCGAGCAGTTCGCCGAGCGTGGGGCCGGGCGCCGGGCCGTCGAGCACCGCCGGCGCCTCGCGGTTGAAGCGCAGGATGTCGAGCAGCATGCGGTAGAAGGCCGGGCGCAAGAGGTTGCGCCGCTGCGCGAACAACGTGTTGAGGTTGCTGCCGCCGTACTCGAGCCCGGTGCGCTCGCAGCTCACGCTGAAGCTCATCGTGGTCGGCCGCGAGGCCACGCCCAGTTCATCCAGCAGCGCGATGAAGTGCGGGTAGGTCCGGTCGTTGAAGACGATGAAGCCGGTGTCGACGGCGTAGTCGCGCCCACCGCAGCGCACGTCGACGGTGTGGGTGTGGCCGCCGATCCAGTCGGCGGCCTCGAACACCGTCAGCGCATGCTCGCGGTGCAGGCGGTGGGCGACGGTGAGGCCGGAGATGCCGCTGCCGATGATGGCGATGTTCATGGCGCCCCCTTCACAGCCCCGACTTGATGCGGCGGATCACGGCGCCGAGCACGGGCACGCGCTCGTAGATGAAGGCGCCCATGTCGAAGTAGTCGTGGTGGCGATACACGCGCTCGCCGAAGCCGAGGTGGCTCGCGCCGTCGAGCACGAGCGTCTCGCCGGGGCGAAAGCGCCGGTGGCGCAGGTGCATGGTCCACAGCACCACCGCCGTGCCGCCCTGCACCACGGTGTCGGTGTAGTCGAAGCGGCAGGCCTCGACGCCGGCGTAGAGCCGCCGGTAGTAGGCGCGCAGCGCGTCGAACCCGCGCAGCGCGTGCACCGGATCGCGGAAGTCGACGTCGGCGGCGTAGACCGCGTCGAGCCGGTCGAGGTTGTCGGCGTTCAGTTCGTTGAACGTCGCCTTGAAGCGTTCGAGGGTCGGATTCATCGCGCATCCCGTTACCGCGACGGCGCCCATGGCCGGCCGTCATGGGTACAAATATAATACGCAATGATAAATTTATCTACACAAAAACTATACGTCGACCTAGACTGAGGCTCACCACCCCGCTATGGAGACCGCCACCGTGACCGCCATCGCCCTGATCACCGGTGCCTCGGGCGGCCTCGGCCGTGCCGTGGCGCAACGCCTGCGCAGCGAGGGCTGGCGCCTCGCACTGGTCGGCCGCGACGCCCGGCGGCTCGCCGGCAGCGCGGCCGGCGACCACCTGATCGTCGCCGACGTCTCCACCGCCAGCGGCGCCCGCGAGGCCCTCGCGCGCTGCCGCGACGAGCTCGGCGTGCCGACCGCGCTCGCGCACTGCGCGGGCTCGATCCTGCTGGCACCGGCGCACCGCACCCATGCCGAGCAGTACCGCGCGGTGATGGCCGCGAACCTCGACAGCGCCTTCTTCACGCTCGCCGCCTGGGCCGAGGCACTGCGCGAGGCGCGCACGCCGGGCGCGGCAGTGCTGGTGTCGTCGGTCGTCGCACGCACCGGCGTCGGCAACCACGCGGCGGTCGCCGCTGCCAAGGCCGGAATCGAGGGGCTGGTGCGTGCCGCGGCGGCCGACTACGCCAGCGCCGGCCTGCGCATCAACGCGGTCGCCCCGGGCCTGATGGACACCCCGGCGACCGCGGCGATCGTCGGCAACGAGGTCACGCGCGCCGCCGCGGCGCGGCAGTACCCCTTCCCGCGCGTCGGTGCGGCGGATGAACTTGCCGAACTGATGGCCTGGCTGCTGTCGCCGCGTGCCGCCTGGATCACCGGGCAGGTCTGGGCCTACGACGGCGGCTTCACGGCGATCCGCCCGGTCGTGCGCTGACGCCGGGCCGGCGTTTCAGTAGGTGCGGTTCGGCGCCGCAGCACCCGCGATGCGCCAGACGCGCTCCTCCGCCGGGTACTCGTCGGACCCGGCCGGATAGGCGCGCGACAGGAGCCCCACGCCCGCGGACTGGACGGTGCGGCGGTGGTGCCACGCCAGTTCGGCGAGGAACTCGCGCGCCGTCCCTGCGGCGTACCCGTCCACCATGAGCTGCGGCGCCACGCGATCCGGTACACAGTCGCGCTCCGCGCCGGCCGCGGCAGCGGCGGACATCACCAGCACGGCCCCCAGCACCCACGCCATCGTCGACTTGATTTCACGGTTCATCGTGCCCCCCACTTTCTGCATCAACCGCGTTCGACCACTCCACTTTAACCTTTACAAAATATGTACATCAAACTTGTACAGGACAGTAAGACGAAAAATCACTGTAAATCCCCCTTTGTCATCGCTACGAAATCTATATAGCACTTCATCGGTCCCGATTACAGGCAGCCCTGTCCCCGCACCCTGTGACCCACCCTCCCGGAGGGCGCAAGGCTTGGGCATGCCAGCGAAAACCGCTACCTTTGCCGGTGCTTCACCGTGGCCGTCACCGAGGAAACCGCATGAGCCTCCGGTCCCCCCTTCCCGTCGCCCGACTGCTCGGCTGCGCGCTGCTGTGCGCAGCCGTCGTGGCGAGGGCCGACGTCACGCTGCTGCTGAACACGCGCAGCGCCGGCATCGACGGTACCGAGACCATCTTCGTGGCCGGTGAACGGCTGCGCCTCGAAACCCGCCAGGGCGACGAGCACTCGGCGATGATCTTCGACGCCACCAGCGACACGCTGACCATGCTCGATGACGAGGAGCGCGTGTACCTCGACTTCAACCGCGAGTCGGCCGAGCAGCTCGACCGCGTCCGCGACCAGCAGGTCGCGGCGCTGCAGAAGCAGTTCGAGGCGCAGCTCGCGACCCTGCCGGCCGAGGAGCGCGCCGCGCTGGAGCGCAGCCTGCACGCCGACGCGCGCCCCGGCAGCGCGCAGCGCCGCGTCGAGCGCCAGAGGCAGACGCGCACCGTCGCCGGCTTCGGCTGCCAGGTGATCGAGGTCTACGTCGAGGACGACCGCGAGCAGACGCACTGCGTCAGCGGCCGCGAGACGCTCGGGCTGTCCGAGGCCGAGTACGGCACGCTGATGCGCATGCTCGCCGCGCTCGAACGCATGGCCGGGCAGGACGCCGACGCCACGCTCGACCTCGGTGGCTTTCCGGTGCAGACGCTCGAATTCGCCGAGGGCGACGAGATCCTCACGCAGCTCAAGAGCATCCAGCGCGGCCCGGTGGCGCCGGATCGCTTCCGCGTGCCCGCCGGCTACCGCAGGCAGGAACCGCTGCCGATCCACTGAACTGCGCCGGCACCCGGAAGCCGGCGCCGGACCACACCCACGCGATGTACATCAACTACTTCGGCTTCACGCGCCCGCCCTTCGGCGACCCCGAACCCGGCGACTTCGAACCGGTGGGCGCGCAGGCCACGGCGCTCGAAACGCTGCGCGTGAGCCTCGACGACCAGGTGCGCCTGCTGGTGCTCACCGGCCCCTCGGGCACCGGCAAGACCAGCCTGCTGCGCCGGCTGATCGCCGAACAGGCCGGGCGGCGCCACTGCATCCTGTTCTGGAACGCGCACCTCGGCTTCGACGACCTGCTCAACTACCTGTGCGACGACCTCGACCTGCGCGCCCCCGGCACCTCGCGTGCCGAGCGGCTGAAGGCCCTGCGGATCGCGCTGGTGCGCGAGATCGCCGCCGGCAAGAGCCTGCTGCTGCTGCTCGACGACGCCCAGAACCTCCCCGACGAGACCCTCGAGGGCCTCGCCACGCTGCTCGACATCACCGAGGTCGGCCGCCATCCGGTGCAGGTGGTGCTGTGCGGCCAGCCGACGCTGGGCGAACGGCTCGAAGCCACGCCGCTCGGCGTCGCCCCGCGCCACCTGCGCCTGCGCACGCTGGCGCCGGACGAATGCCGCACCTTCATCGAGCGGCGCGTGCTCGCCGCCGGCCACCCCGGTGGCGTGTTCGACGCCGGCGCGATCGCCAAGATCACCGAACTCGCCCACGGCGTGCCGCGCCTGCTCAACCGCATCTGCAACCAGTCGCTGCTGCTCGCCTACCTCGGCTCGGAGCACGTGGTCACCGCCGCGCTGGTACGCGACGTCGCCGCCGACACGCCGGCCACCGAGGCGCCACGCTTCGGCGCGCCGCCACCGCCGATCGAGCCGATGCCGGCGCGGCCGGCGCTGGAAGCCGCCGAACTGCCGGCGATGCACGCCCCCGAGCACGCCGGGCACGTCGCGCACGCGGCGGTCGACGAGCCACCACCCGCGCCGCTCCCCGAGGTGCACGCCGATCCGGCCGAGATCGGCCACCGTCCGCTGCCGGTGCGCCGGCGCACCGGCGTGTACCTGAGCTTCGGCATCGGCCTGCTCGCCGCGGCGACGCTCGCGGCGTTCCGCCTCGGCTGGCTGCCGCCGGCGCTCGACGCGCCGCTGCGCGAACTGCTCGCCGCCGTCGGCGGCCCGGCACGCGGCGTGCCCGCGGCCGCGCCCGCTCACGGTGCGGCCACGGCGGGCAGCGCGCCAACGCCGGCCCCCGCAGCGGCTCCCGCGCGGCCCGTGGCCGCTGCAGCCATCGCGCCGCCGGCGAACGCCACGGCCGCCGCGTCTGCGGTCACCGCGACCCCACCGGCACCACCGGCTGCATCGCCCCACGTGCCGGCCGGACAACCCGCCGTCGTCGCGGACACCGCTCCGACCGCCCCCCCCGCCGGTACCGAGACGACCGCCGAGCGGCCCGCCGCCGCTGTGGCCACACCGGCTGCAGCCACCGCCGAAACCGCACCTGCACGACCTGCCACGGCGCCGCCGCCGGTCGCAGCGCCCGCGGTCACCGCGACCGACACGCCGGCGCCGACCGCCGCACCCGCGGCCACCCCGACGATCACGGTGATCGCGACGGCACCGGCCGCCGCCGCGACGCCGGACACCCCCGAGACCTCGCCCGCGCTCGCCAGCGCGGTGCGCGCGCTGCTCGCGCAGGCACGCAACCAGATGGCCACGCTGCGCTACACCCAGCCGCCGGGGGACAACGCGATGCAGACCTACCGCGAGGTGCTCGCGCTCGCCCCCGGCAACGACGAGGCCGAGGCCGGGCTCGCGCAGATCCGCGGCAAGTTCCAGCAGTGGGCGGCAAGCGCGCGCGCCCGCGGCGAGACCGAACGGGCGATCCGCTACCTCGGCATCGCCGCGTCGATCGCCCCCGAGGACGCCGCGCTGCGCCAGCAGCTCGACGAACTGCGCGCGCGCGGCGGCGAGGCCGCACGCCCCTGAGCGCCCCCACCCGGCGCGGCGTGCCCATCGCGGTTGACGCCGCTGCCGCGGGCGGGTAGCGTCCCCTCGCCCCGGGCAGCCGCCCGTCATCCCCGACCCGACGCCATCCCGATGCTCCGCCTGCTGCGTGTGTGCCTCGCCCTGGTGCTGACGCTCGCCGTGCCGCTGCACGCGATCGCCGCGCTCGCGCCGGTGCTGCAGCCGCACGCGCACGCCGCAGGCATGCCGGAGCACGCCCACCTCGCCCACCTGCACGCGGACGGCGTCAAGCTCCACTCGATCGCCGGCGAGGCCGACGGCGTGCCCCCCGGCACCGTGCTCGACGAGCACGACACCGGCCTCTGTGCCGCACCCGCGGCCCCCCTCGCCGCCGGCCCCGAGCTCGCCCACGACCTCGGCAACGAAGCCCCTGCCGCGCGCCCGGTGCACGCGAGCACCCACGTCCCCGAGCAACCCGTCCGCCCACCGCGGGCCTGACCCCTCGCACGCCGCAGACCGTCGCGCCGGCCCCCGGCCGCCGCGCCTGCGCGCGCCCGCCGCGCGCCTCATCCGATTCCCTGCGAGGGTGTCATGCCATTCCGAATCGCCATCGCCCTGGTGGCCGGCCTCGTCGTGCCGCGTGCCGACGCCGCCGACCTCGGGGCCCTGCTGGAGCGCGCCTGGACGCGCGATCCGCAAGCCCGCGCACTGGATGCGCGCCGCGAAGCCGCCGCCGCGCGCGGCGAACTCGCTGCCGGCTGGCTGGCCGGCCCGCCCAGCCTCGACCTCACCTTGCAAAGCGACCAGCCGACCGGTGACCGCGGTGCCCGCGAACTCGACCTCGGCGTCGAACTGCCGTTGTGGTGGTCCGGCGAACGCGCCGCGCGCGCGGCACTCGCCGAGCGCGAAGGCGACGGCGTCGAGCGCCGCGAGCGGGCGCTGCGCCTGGCCCTCGCCGGGCGGCTGCGCGAGGCCGCGTGGGCGCTGGCGCTCGCCGAGGCCGAGTTGGCGCTCGCCGAGCGCCAGGCGCGCGCCGCCGCGCAACTCACCGGCGAGGTCGAGCGCCGCGTCGCGGTCGGCGAACTCGCCGAGACCGACGCCCTGCTCGCCCGCGACGAGGCGCTGGCCGCGCGGCAGACGGTGCTGGAGCGCCAGGCGACGCGCCGCGAGGCCCTCGACGCCTGGCGCGCGCTGACCGGGGCCGACGCGTTGCCCGCGCGGCTCGACGAGCCGCCGGCCACCGCCGTCGTCGAGGACCACCCCGAGCGCCTCGCCGCACGCGCCGCCGCCGACCTCGCCGAGGCCAGGGTGCGCGTTGCCGGGCGCACGCCCGACGAGCGCCCCAGGCTCGTGATCGGCGGCAAGCGCGAGCGCGGCGCGCACGGCGAGGACTGGGACGACAGCGTCAGCATCGGCGTGTCGATCCCGCTCGGCGGCGAGCGCCTGCGCCGCGCCGAGGTCGCCGACGCCCGCGCCGAACTGCTCGATGCCGCCGCCGGCCAGGCACTCGCCGAGGAGCGCATCCCGCGCGAGGCCGATGCCGCGCGCGCCGCGCTCACGCTCGAGGAGACCCGCCTCGCCCAGGCCCGCGAGCGCCACGCGCTCGTCGGTCGCCGCCTCGCGCTGACGCAGAAGAGCTTCACGCTGGGCCAGACCGACCTGCCGACGCTGCTGCGCGTACGCGCCGACGCCGCCGCGGCCGAGGCCGCCGCCGCCCAGCAGAAACTGCGTGCCGGCCGCGCCCGCGCGCGCCTGAACCAGGCCCTGGGGGTGCTGCCATGATCCGCCTCCTCGCCTGTCTCCTCGCGCTGCTGCCGGCGCCCGCCTTCGCCCACGGCGGCGAAGACCACGGCGACGGCAAGGCCAGCGCCGCCGCGGCGGTCGTCGCCGCGCCGCGCTTCGAGACCGCCAGCGGCGACTTCCAGCTCGTCGGCATCCTCGACGCCGACGGCCACGGGCTGACGCTGTATCTCGACCGCTACGCCAGCAACGAGCCGGTCGCCGGCGCCCGCCTGGCGCTCGAAGCCGACGGCCGGCCGCTCGCCGTGGTCGACACCGGCGACGGCGTCTACCGCGTCGACGACGCCAACCTGGCCGCGCCGGGCAGCCGCGAGATCATCGCGAGCATCGACGCCGATGGCGTGCAGGACGTGCTGCTCGGCAAGCTCGCGGTCGTCGCTCCCGCGGCTACCGCACCGGCCGCCGGCGCCGGTGCGGTAGCCGGCTGGTGGTCGGTGCTCGGCGCCGCTGCCGCGGGGCTCGTCGTCGGGCTGCTGCTCGGCCGCCTGCGCGCGCCCGGGGGCGCCGCGGCGCTGGCCGGTGCCGCGCTCGTCGCCACGGCCGCATGGCAAGCGGCGCCCGCCTTCGCCCACGGCGGCGAGGACCACGGCGACGGCCAGGCCGTCGCCGCGCCCGCCGGCGCCGGCGATGCCCCGAGCCGCCTGGCCGACGCCAGCCTGTTCGTGCCGAAGCCGGCGCAGCGCCTGCTCGGCCTGCGCACGCGGCTCACTGCGAGTGGCGACACGCCGCGCACGCAGGTGCTGCCCGGCCACCTGCTCGCCGATCCCAACCGCAGCGGCCGCGTGCAGGCGACGCAGGAAGGCCGCATCGAACCGGTCGACGGCGCCTTCCCGCACATCGGCCAGCACGTCGAAGCCGGCGAGGTGCTGGCCTGGCTGGTGCCGCTGGCCGCGCGCCTCGAAACCAGCGAGCGCCAGGCCCAGCTCGCCGAACTCGACAGCCAGATCCGCCTTGCCGAACGCCGCCTCGCCCGGCTGCAGCCGCTCGCCGGCAGCGTCGCCGCCGGCGAGATCGACGCCGCGCGCACCGAGCTCGCCGGCCTGCGCGAGCGGCGCACGGCGATGGGCAGCGGGCTCGCCGCGCGCGAGGCGCTGCGCGCACCGGTCGCCGGCGTGATCAGCCACACCGCACTGGTCGCCGGGCAGCTCGCCGAGGCGCGCGAGACGCTGGTCGAGATCGTCGACCCGGCGGCGTGGTGGGCCGAGGCACGGGTGTTCGACGCCACGCTGCCGACGCGCATCGAGCGCGCCTTCGCCGAGACGCAGGACGGCCGGGCGTTCGCGCTCGAGCTGCGCGGCGTCGGCTTCCAGCGCCGTTCGCAGGGCCTGCCGATGCAGTTCCGCGTGGTCGATGCGCTCGCCGCGCCCGCGGCTGCCGACGCCCGGGGGACGGCGCAGCGGCTCGCCGGCCTCAGCGCCGGCGAGCCGCTGCGCATCCTGGTGCAGAGCCGCGAGCAGGTGCGTGGCGTGCGGCTGCCGCGCGACGCGGTGACGCGCGGCGCCAACGGCGAGCCGGTGGTGTTCGTGCAGACGGCGGCCGAGCGCTTCGTGCCGGTGCGGGTGCGCTTCGAGGCGGTCGACGGCGTCGACGTCGTCGTCACCTCCGGGCTCGCCGGCGGCGAGCGCGTGGTCACCGTGGGCGCGGCGCTGCTCGCGCAAGTGCGTTGAGGGTCGCGGCATGTTCGAACGCCTGATCAACGCCAGCCTCGCGCACCGCCTGATCGCGCTCGCGGCGGCGCTGCTGCTGCTCGTCTACGGCGCGCTGAGCGCACGCCAACTGCCGGTCGACGTGTTCCCCGACCTCAACCGCCCCACCGTGACGCTGATGACCGAAGCCGAGGGCATGGCGCCCGAGGAGGTCGAGCAACTGATCACCTTCCCGCTGGAGACGGCGATGAACGGGCTGCCCGGTGTCGGCCGGGTGCGCTCGGTGTCGGGGGTGGGGCTGTCGATCCTCTACGTCGAGTTCGCCTGGGGCACCGACCTCTACCGCAACCGCCAGCAGGTCGCCGAGCGCATGGCGGCGGTGGCGGCGCAACTGCCCGCGGGGGTGACCCCGCAGATGGGCCCGGTGACCTCGATCATGGGCGAGATCATGCTGATCGCGCTGCGCGCCGAGGGCGACGCGGTCACGCCGATGCAACTGCGCGAGACCGCCGACTGGGTGCTGCGGCCGCGGCTGCTGACCATCCCCGGCGTCGCGCAGGTGATCCCGATCGGCGGCGAGGTGCGCCAGTTCCAGGTCACCCCCGACGTCACCGCGATGGAAGACCTGGAGGTGTCGCTCGAAGCCCTCGAAGGCGCGCTGAAGGGCTTCGGCACCAACCTCAGCGGCGGCTTCATCGACCAGGGCAGCCGCGAGTACCTGATCCGCGCGCTCGGCCGTACCACCCGGCTCGAAGACCTGGCCGGGCTGGTGGTGGCGGTGCGCGACGGCCGGCCGGTGTACCTGCAGCAGCTCGCGCGGGTCGAGCTCGCCGCGCGCGTCAAGCGCGGCGATGCCGGCTTCGGCGGCCAGCCCGCGGTGATCCTGTCGGTGCAGAAGCAGCCCGCGGCCGACACCGTCAGGCTCACCGCCGCGATCGAGAGCGCGCTCGCCGAGCTCACGCGCACGCTGCCCGCGGGCGTGAAACCCGAGCGGCTGTTCCGCCAGGCGAACTTCATCGACGCCTCGGTCGGCAACGTGGTCGAGGCGCTGCGCGACGGCGCGATCATGGTCGCGGTGGTGCTGTTCGCCTTCCTGCTCAACCTGCGCACGACGCTGATCTCGCTGACGGCGATCCCGCTGTCGCTGCTGATGGCGGTGCTGGTGTTCGAGGCCTTCGGGCTTTCGATCAACACGATGACGCTCGGCGGGCTCGCGATCGCGATCGGCGAGCTGGTCGACGACGCCGTGGTCGGCGTCGAGAACGTGCTGCGGCGCCTGCGCGAGAACGCGCAGCACGCGCACCCGCGCCCGCCGCTCGCGGTGATCGCGCAGGCGACGCTGGAGGTGCGCTCGGCGATCTTCTACGCGACGCTGATCATCGTGCTGGTGTTCGTGCCGCTGTTCGCGCTGTCGGGCATCGAGGGGCGGCTGTTCACCCCGCTCGGCATCGCCTACATGGTGTCGATGCTGGCGAGCATGGTCGTCTCGGTCACCGTGACGCCGGTGCTGTGCTTCTACCTGCTGCCCGGCGCGAAGCTGATGGCGCACGGCGACAGCCCCCTGGTCACCTGGCTCAAGCGCATCGATGCGCGGCTGCTGGCGTGGTCGTTCCGCCACGCGCGCGGGCTGCTCGCCAGCGCCGTGCTGCTGGTCGCGCTCGCCGGCGGGCTGCTGCTGGCGCTGCCGCGCGCCTTCCTGCCCGCCTTCAACGAGGGCACGCTGACCGTCAGCCTGCTGCTCAATCCCGGCACCTCGCTCGCCGAGTCCAACCGCGTCGGCGCCCTCGCCGAGCGGCTGCTCCTGGCGGTGCCCGAGGTCACCGGGGTCGGCCGCCGCACCGGCCGCGCCGAACTCGACGAGCACGCCGAGGGCGTGCATTCGAGCGAGATCGACGTCGACCTCGAACCCTCGGCGCGCCCGCGCGAGGCGGTGATCGCCGACATCCGCGGCCGCCTCGCACTGCTGCCGGCGGCGGTCAACGTCGGCCAGCCGATCTCGCATCGCCTCGACCACCTGCTGTCGGGGGTGCGCGCGCAGATCGCGCTGAAGGTGTTCGGCGACGATCTCGACACCCTGCGCGACCTGGCCAGCGGGCTGGAGGCGAAGCTCAAGGCCATCCCCGGGCTGGTCGACGTGCAGATCGAGAAGCAGGTGCTGATCCCGCAGGTGCAGGTGCGGCTCGACTACGAGCGAGCGCGCGCCTACGGCGTGACCCCGGCCGCGGTCGGCGAGGCGCTGGAGACGCTCGCCAACGGCCGCGTGGTGACGCAACTGATCGAACGCGACCGGCGCTTCGACGTGGTGCTGCGCCTGGCCGAGGCCGAGCGCAGCGTCGAGCGCCTGGCCGAGCTGCTGGTGGAGACGCCGGGCGGCTGGATCCCGCTGCGGCTGGTCGCCGACGTCGCCGAGGACCTCGGGCCCAACCAGGTCAGCCGCGACGACGGCCGCCGCCGCATCGTGATCTCGGCCAACGGCGACGGCCGCGACATGGCGGCGATCGTCGCCGACATCCGCGCGCTGCTGGCGGCGACGCCGCTGCCCGAGGGTTACTTCACCGCGCTCGAAGGCCAGTTCCAGGCACAGGAGGAGGCCGCGGCGCTGATCGCACTGCTGGCGCTGGTGTCGTGCGCGCTGATCTTCCTGGTGCTGTACAGCCGCTACCGCTCGGTGACCTTCTCGGTGCTGATCATGGTCAACATCCCGCTGGCGATGATCGGCGGCGTCGCCGGGCTGTGGCTCGCCGGGCAGGTGCTGTCGGTGGCGAGCCTGGTCGGCTTCATCACGCTGGCCGGCATCAGCACGCGCAACGGCATCCTCAAGGTCAGTCACTACCTGAACCTGATGCTGCACGAGAACGAGGACTTCTCCACCGCGATGATCGTGCGCGGCAGCCTCGAACGGCTGACGCCGGTGCTGATGACGGCGCTGGTCGCCGCCTTCGGCCTGGTGCCGCTGCTGCTCGCCGCCGACGCCCCCGGCAAGGAGATCCTGCACCCGGTGGCGGTGGTGATCTTCGGCGGCCTGATCAGCTCGACGCTGCTCGACACCCTGCTGACCCCGGTGCTGTTCTGGCTGTTCGGCGAAAAACCGGCGCGGCGGCTGATCGCGCAGGCCGGCGACGAAAGCTTCTGAATCCCCCCTCGACCACGGGAGACACCCCGACCATGCGCAAGACCCTGCCAGCCCTCGCCCTGCTGCTCGCGGCCGCCGCCGCCCACGCCGATGCCGACCTGAAAGCCGTGTCGAAGCACGGCGGCACGATGATCGAAACGGCGGACGGCACGATCCTCGAAGTCACCGGCGACACCGTGTACCTCTACGAGCACGGCGGCACGCCGCTCGCCGCCACCGGCGCCAGCGGCCGCATCGTCGCCAGCGGCGGCGCGGCGATCGCCCTCGAAGCCGCCGGCGACAACCGCCTGAAGCTCGCGCAGGCGCTGCCGCCGGGCGCCCGCGCCGTGATCTCGATCAAGCTGCCGGGCCGCGCGCCGATCCAGACTCGTCTGGAAGGCCATTGAGTGTTCGCCATCCCACGCCCCCACACCTGCGCCCCCGCGGCGCAGGCCCGTCCCGGCCCCGCACCCGAGGTGACGATGAAACCCCGCCCGTCTTCGCTCACAGCCTTCGCCGCAGCCGCGCTCGGCGCGGCCTGCGCGCTCCCCGCCGGCGCCGCGCCGGACATGGCCGAGCATTGCCGGCAGATGCCCGGGATGGCCGGCTGCGAAGCCTTCCGCCTGCCCGCCGCGGCGGCGCCGGCCGCCGCGGATGCCCCGGCGATGCAGTTGCCGGGCGCCGGGCTGCCGGCGAAGCCGGCACAGCCGACGCCGGTGGTCGAGCTCAAGGACGGCGACACCTACCGGCTGCGCGCCGAGGTGGTGACGCGCACGGTCGCCGGCGCGCCGCTGCGCCTGTACGCCTACAACGGTTCGGTGCCGGGGCCGCTCCTCAAGGTGCGCCAAGGCAGCCGCGTGGCGATCGAGTTCGAGAACGCGATCGACCAGGACACCACGGTGCACTGGCACGGCCTGCGCATCGACTACCGGATGGACGGCGTGCCCGGCGTCGGCCAGCCGCCGGTGCCGCCGGGGGGACGCTTCCGCTACGAGCTGAGCTTCCCCGACGAAGGCATGTACTGGTACCACCCGCACATCCGCGAGGACTTCCAGCAGGACGCCGGACTCTACGGCAACCTCTGGGTGCTGCCCGCCGACGCGCGCGCCTACGGCCCGGTCGACCGCGAGCTCGCGCTGATCGTCGACGACGTGCTGATCGAGGACGGCCGCCAGGTGCCGTTCGGCCGCGACGCCGCCACGCATGCGCTGATGGGCCGCTTCGGCAACGTCATGCTGGTCAACGGCGACACCGACGTCCGCCTGCAGGCGCGGGTCGGCGAGACGCTGCGCCTGTACCTGACCAACGCCGCCAACGCGCGCACCTTCGCGCTGAGCTTCCCCGGCGCGCGGATGAAGCGCGTCGGTGGCGACGGCGGCCGCTACGAGCGCGACGCCGTCGTCGACACGGTGACGCTCGCCCCCAGCGAACGCGCGATCGTCGAACTCGGCTTCGACCACGCCGGCCGCGTGCCGCTGCTGCACACCACCCCCGCGCGGCGCTACGAGCTCGGCCGCATCGAGGTCGCCGCCGCCGATGCCGCACCCGGCGCCACCGAACTGCGCGAGAACGCCGACGTGCAGGCGGCGATCGCCGCGCTGGTCGAGCGCTTCGGCGACGCGCCACCCGCGCACGTGCTGTCGATGCACGTCGAGCGCGCCGGCGCCGCGGCCGGCCACGCCATGGACCACGCGGCGATGGGCCACGGCGGCCCGGCGCCGATCGAGTGGGAGGACGCGATGGGTGCGGCCAACGCCGCCGCGACCTCGGCCGACACCCGCTGGGTGCTGCGCGACGAGGCCGGCGGCGCCGAGAACATGGACGTGCGCTGGACCTTCAGGCGCGGCGAGCCGGTGAAGATCCGCCTGCGCAACCCGGCCGGCGGGCTGCACCCGATGCAGCACCCGATCCATTTCCACGGCCAGCGCTTCGTCGTGCTCGCGGTCGACGGCAAGCCCGTCGACAACCACGTGTGGAAGGACACGGTGCTGGTGCCGGCGGGTTCGGCGGTCGACATCGTGCTCGACCCGAGCAACCCGGGCGAATGGATGGCGCACTGCCACATCGCCGAACACCTGAGCTCGGGGATGATGATCGGCTTCCGCGTCGAGTAGCCGACAGCCCCGCGCGTCCGGCAGGGATGCCGGACGGTACTGCCACAGGAGACATCCGAACCCACCGCCCGGGAAAGCGGGCGGCCCCGAACCGCCCGAACGCTACGAGAGGTCTCGCTCATGAACGCAGTCACCCGGTTTTCCCACGCGCTCCTCGTCGTCGGCCTGGCCGCGAGCCTGAACGCCGGCGCGCAGCAGGCGCCGCAGGACCCGCATCACCCCGATCAGGCCGCGACGCCGGCGGCACCCGCCACCCCCGCACCGGCCCCGGACCCGCTGCTCCAGCAGATGCAGCAGCGCATGGAGAAGATGCAGGTCCTGATCGACCAGCTCGAAAAAACCCAGGACCCGGCCGAACGCCGCCGCCTGCTGGACGAGCACCGGCGGGAGATGCGCGAAGGCATGCGCACGATGCGCGAGCTGGCGGGCCGGCCCGGCATGCCGATGGGGGGTATGGGCATGATGGGCCCCGGCGGGATGGCGCCGCCGCCCGCCGCAGCACCGGGCGGTGCCCAGGCCCCCGCTGGCGCTCAGGCGCCGGGCGCCGGCTCGGGCGGCATGATGGGAGGCGGCATGATGGGCGGTGGCATGGGCGGCGGGATGATGATGGACCCGTGCGGGATGATGGGCGGCGCCATGCTGCAGCGCCAGCAATGGATGGAGCAGCGCATGGACATGATGCAGCGCATGCTGGAGCAGGTGATCGAGCGCGAGCCGACACAGCCGGGCCCGCCCAAGCCGTGAGCCGGCCCGCGATGCGCCCGCTCGCCGCGCTCGCGGCGGCGGCGGCCTTGCTCGGGCTCGCCGACGCGACGGCCGGCACGGTCTACACCGCCGACGAGCGCGGCGCCTCGATCAGCGCGATCGACACCGGCAGCGGTGAGGTGCGCACCGCCCCGCTGCCGGTCGCACCGCACAACGTGCAGATCGCTCCCGACGGCAGGCGTCTGTTGCTGACCGGCATGCCGACCGCCCCCCACGGCGGCCACGCCGGGCACGCCGCGGGCGGTCGCCTGCTGCTGCTCGACGCGGACTCGCTCGCGGTCGGCGCGGACATCGTCCTGGGCGGCCATCCGGGCCACGTCGTCACCGATGCGGTCGGCGGCACCGCGTATGTCACCGACGCCGCCGCCGACCGCGTGCTGCTGGTCGACCTCGCGGCGCGGCGGGTGGACGGCGCGATCCCGACCGGTGCCTACCCGCACGGCCTGCGCGTGAGCCCCGACGGCCGCGAGCTGTACGTCGCCGACGTCAAGGGCGGCACGGTCACGGTGATCGATCTCGCGACCCGGACGCGCGTCGCCAGCATCCCGGTCGGCAAGGCGCCGGTGCAGGTCGGCTTCGCGCCCGATGGCCGCAAGGCCTACGTGTCGCTGCGCGACGACGATGCGGTCGCCGAGATCGACACCGCCACGCGCGCGGTCACCGCCAGGATCGGGGTCGGCCGCAAGCCGATCCAGGTCCACGCCACGCCCGACGGACGCAAGCTGTACGTGGCCAATCAGGGCACCGCGGCGCAGCCCGACGACCGCGTTTCGGTGATCGACCTCGGCGCGTGGCGGGTCGTCGCGACGCTGAACTCGGGCCGCGGCGCGCACGGCGTGGTCGCCGCCGCCGGGCGCGCCTGGATCAGCAACGTCGAAGACAGCAGCGTCGCCGAGATCGACACCGCGAGCGATCGCGTGCTGAAGCGCTACCCGGTCGGCCGGGGGCCGAACGGCATCACCTACCGGCCCTGAAACCCCACGCGGCGCTGCCCCCGGTGCCCCGTCGGCACCGGGGGCAGCGCCCCATCCATCGAGCCCCCGTGCGCGGCTCGTCGCAGGAGTCCGATCATGAATCCACAACGTACCGATCCCCCCATACGCCCCCCGTCACCCTCACGCTCGAACGCGGTGCTGCTCGGTTTTCTGGTGATCATCGGCTTCTTCCTGATCGCCGAGCACCGCGCCCACCTGCTCGGCATCCTGCCCTGGCTGCTGCTGCTCGCCTGCCCCCTGATGCACCTGTTCATGCACCACGGCCACGGCGGTGCGCATGCATCGCACCATGACGCGGTGCACGACAAGGCGAAGACGCCGGAGACGGAGGACAAGCCATGAACCACGCCGACGCGCCGGCCTACGGGCTGTGGACCCTGGTCGTCATCAACTCGCTGGTGTTCATCCTGTTCGCCTTCAGTTTCACCAAGCCGAAGACGGCGCGCGACTGGCGCTCGCTGGGAGCCTTCTCGGCCTTCATCGTCGCGCTGTTCACCGAGATGTACGGCTTCCCACTGACGATCTACCTGCTGTCG
Source organism: Plasticicumulans lactativorans (assembly GCF_004341245.1). Classification (GTDB taxonomy): domain Bacteria; phylum Pseudomonadota; class Gammaproteobacteria; order Competibacterales; family Competibacteraceae; genus Plasticicumulans_A; species Plasticicumulans_A lactativorans. The sequence goes on from NZ_SLWY01000012.1 coordinate 26,325, forward strand.
GGCTGGCTCACCAGCCGCTTTCCCGGCGTCGATTTCAGCTCGCACGATGGCGGGCACCTGCTGGAGATGGCGTTCGGCTGGCGCGGCAACCCGCACTTCGGCCCCTTCCACCTGCTGAGCGCGGTGTTCATCGCCGGCGGCTTCTGGCTGCTGGCGGCGGCCTGGCAGGTGCTGTACGCGGCCCAGCGCCAGCACCGGCTCGCGACGACGGGGCCGTACCGTCACCTGCGCCACCCGCAGTACGCCGGCTTCGTGCTGATCATGTCCGGCTTCCTGCTGCAGTGGCCGACGCTGCCGACGTTGGTGATGTTCCCGATCCTGGTGTTCGTCTACGTGCGCCTGGCGCGGCGCGAGGAAGCCGATGCCCTGGCCGCCTTCGGCGCCGACTACACCGCCTACGCCGCCAGGACGCCGGCCTTCATCCCCGACGCTGCGGCGCTGTGGAACGCCCGCAAAACACCGCGACGGCCCTGAGTCCGGATGACGATGTTCCGTCGACCCCGATGAGCGGGGCGGAACGCCCGCCCTTCCCGATGGCCCCCTCGCGCCAGGAGACCGACATGGTCCGCGATCCCGTCTGTGGCATGAACGTCGATCCCGAGCAGAGCCCGCACCGCCTGGAGTGGAACGGTCGCACCTGGCACTTCTGCTCCGCCGGCTGTCGCGCGACATTTGCGGCCGAACCGGAGCGCTACGCACCGGCGGTGCCGGGCAGCGACGCGCCTCCGCCGGCCGGCGATGCGGCGGCGCACCCCCACGCCGCACCCGCGGACATGTCGTCGCCTGCCGCCCAGCCCGTGCAGCACCGTCCGGTTGCGCCGCCAGCGGGGGTCGATCCGATGGCGCTCGAATACACCTGCCCGATGCATCCCGAAGTGGTGCAGCTCGGCCCGGGTACCTGCCCGATCTGCGGCATGGCGCTGGAGCCACGCCACGCGTCGCTCGCCGGCGAGGAGCCGGAGAACCCCGAGCTGCGGGACATGACGCGGCGCTTTCGCGGCTCGCTACCGCTCGCTGCCGTGCTGGTGCTCGGCGTGATGTCCGAACTGCTCCCCGGTGCGTCAGTGGCGACGCTGCTCGGCATGCAGCGCTGGACCTGGCTGCAGGGCCTGCTGGCGACGCCGGTGGTGCTGTGGGGCGGCTGGCCGTTCTTCGTGCGCGGCGTGCAGTCGGTGAAACGCCGCGCGCTGAACATGTTCACGCTGATCGGGCTCGGCGTCGCCGTGGCCTACGGCTACAGCGTGATCGCGACCGTCCTGCCGCAGCACTTCCCGGCCGGCATGCGCGTGCACGACGGCATGGTGCCGGTGTACTTCGAGGCGGCCGCCGTGATCACCGTGCTGGTGCTGCTCGGCCAGGTGCTCGAACTGCGCGCACGCAGCCAGACCGGCGCGGCGATCCGCGCGCTGCTCGGGCTGGCGCCGAAGACCGCGCGGCGGATCGCGGCCGACGGCAGCGAGGCCGACGTGCCGCTCGAACACATCGCCGTCGGCGACCGCCTGCGCGTGCGCCCGGGCGAGAAGATCCCGGTCGACGGCGTGGTGCTCGACGGCGCGAGCGCCGTCGACGAAGCGATGATCACCGGCGAGCCGATCCCGGTCGAGAAGACCGCCGGCAGCGCCGTCACCGGCGCCACGCTGAACGGCACCGGCGGTCTGGTGATCGAGGCCCGCCGCGTCGGTGCCGACACGCTGCTCGCGCAGATCGTGCGGCTGGTCGGCGAGGCGCAGCGCTCGCGCGCGCCGATCCAGCGCCTGGCCGACCAGGTCTCGGCCTGGTTCGTGCCAGCGGTGGTGGCGATCGCGGTGCTCACCGCGCTCGTCTGGGGCCTGTTCGGGCCGCAGCCGCGCCTCGCGCACGCGGTGATCAACGCCGTCGCGGTGCTGATCATCGCCTGCCCCTGCGCGCTCGGGCTGGCGACGCCGATGTCGATCATGGTCGGCACCGGGCGCGGCGCGCTGGCCGGCGTGCTGATCCGCAACGCCGAGGCGCTGGAGACGCTGGAGCGGGTCGATACCCTGGTCGTCGACAAGACCGGCACGCTGACCGAGGGCAGACCGCGGCTGAGCTCGGTGATTCCCTTCGGGGACGTCGGCGAGGGCGAACTGCTGCGCCTGGCAGCATCGCTCGAGCGCGGCAGCGAGCACCCGCTGGCGGCGGCGATCGTCGCCGGCGCCGAGGCGCGGGGCCTGCCGCTCGAGGCCGCGAGCGACTTCCGCTCCATCACCGGCCAGGGGGTGACGGGCAAGGTCGCCGGCCGGCACGTCGCGCTCGGCAATCGCGCCCTGTTCGAGGCCCGGGGCGTGGCGCTCGCCGATCTGCCGCCGCGGGCCGAACAACTGCGCATCGACGGCCAGACCGTGATGTTCGTCGCGCTCGACGGCGCGCCCGCCGGCCTGATCGGCGTCGCCGATCCGATCAAGGACTCCACCCCGGACGCCATCGGCCAGCTACACGCCGCCGGCATCCGCGTGGTGATGCTGACCGGCGACAGCCACACGACCGCGCAGGCGGTGGCCGGCAGGCTCGGCATCGACGAGGTGATCGCCGAGGTGCTGCCCGCGCAGAAGGCCGCGGCCGTGAAGCAGTTGCAGGCCGCCGGGCGCGTCGTCGCGATGGCCGGCGACGGGGTCAACGACGCGCCGGCGCTGGCCCAGGCCCAGGTCGGCATCGCGATGGGTACGGGCACCGACGTGGCGATGGAGTCCGCCGGCGTGACGCTGGTCAAGGGCGACCTGCGCGGCATCGTGCGTGCGCGCCGGCTGTCGCACGCGACGATGCGCAACATCCGCCAGAACCTCTTCTTCGCCTTCGTCTACAACGCGCTCGGCGTCCCCCTCGCCGCGGGCGTGCTGTACCCGGCCTTCGGCCTGCTGCTGTCGCCGATGATCGCGAGCGCCGCGATGGCGCTCAGCTCGGTGTCGGTGATCGGCAACGCGGGACGGCTGCGGCGCCTGCAACTGCCGTGAACGCCGCCACGGCCGGGCAGCGGGACGCGGATGGCGCCCGTCGACCGGTACGGGCGAGGTGTGCGGGCCGGCGCGCCGCCGCCGCTCAGGACGCCGGCGTCTCGCGCAGCAGCCGGCGCAGCAGCGCGAGCCCGGGCTTGCGCGGGCTCGCCAGCAGGCTGCGCTCGAGTGCGTCGAGCGTCGCGAACAGGCGGCGCAGGTCGTGGCCGCAGCTGTCGAGCAGGTGCGCGGCGACCGTCTCGGGCAGGCGCAGGCCGCGCCGCTCGGCGCGTGCCAGCAGCATCGCGCGGCGCAGCGCCGCATCGGCCGGGCGCAGTTCGAACACGTGGGCCGCGGCGAAGCGTTCGCCGAGCGCGGGTGCCGCCGCGACGAGTGCGGCGGGCGGCACGCCGGCGCTGACGACGAGGCCGCCGCCGAGCGCCTGCACGCCCGCGCACAGCGTCGCGAGCGCACGCTCCCAGCGCCGCTCGCCGAGGATCGCGTCGAGGTCGTCGATGCAGACGATGCCGAGGCGCTCCATCCCCTCCAGCGCCTGCGGCGGCAGGCCCGGCTCGCCGCGCATCGACAGGCACACGGCGGCCTGCTGGCGCTCGCCGGCCGCCTGGCACACCGCCTGCAGGAGGTGCGTCCTGCCGCTGCCCGCGGGGCCCCACAGGTACACCGCCGGTGCGCCGGCGACGCCGCGCAGGCGCCGCAGGTGTTCGCGCGCGGCGGCGTTGTCGTCGTCCGCCGCGGCGGTGATGAAGTTGTCGAACGAGGCGCGATCGCGCACCCCGAGCGTCAGCCGCAACTGGTCGTTCATCGTGGCGTGCCGTCGCCCTCGTCCGCCGCGGGCGCGGCCGGGCGGTCGTCGTAGAGTTCGCTGTCGAGGTAGAAGTCGTGCGTGTGGCGCAGCAGCACCATCACCACCGCGGCGACCGGCAGCGCCAGCAGCACGCCGAAGAAGCCGAACAGGTGACCGCCGGCGAGCACCGCGAAGATCACCGCGACCGGGTGCAGGCCGATGCGGTCGCCGACCAGCCGCGGCGTCAGCACGCTGCCTTCGAGTACCTGGCCGACACCGAACACCGCCGCGGCCAGCAGCACGTGCAGCGCGTCGTGGAACTGCACCAGCGCCGCCACCCCGGCGACGACGATGCCGACGATGAAGCCGAGGTAGGGCACGAAGCTGACCATGCCCGCCAGCAGGCCGATCAGCAGCGCGAGGTCGAGGCCGATCGCGGCGAGCCCGACGGCGTAGATCGTCGACAGCGCCAGCATCACCGTGAACTGCCCGCGCAGGAAGGCGCCGAGGACCGTGTCGGCCTCGGCGGCGAGGCGCGCCACCGCCGGCTCGACCGCGCGCGGCAGCAGCGCGTGCACGCGCGCGACCAGCACGTCCCAGTCGCGCAGCAGGTAGAAGGTCACCACCGGCACCAGCATCAGGTTGGCGAACCAGCCGAGCAGCGCCGCGCCGGAGCGCGTCACCGTGGCGACCACGGCCGCGACCAGGCCGCCGACGGTGTCGAGCGACTCCTTGAAGCGCGCGCGCAGCAGGTCCATGTCGATCAGGCTGCCGAGGTCGATGTCGAGCGTGCGCGCGAGCCAGGGCTGCAACTGGTGCTTGAGCCAGTCGAACAGCGTCGGCGCGGTGGTGAGCAGGCGTTCGACCTGCTGCTGCAAGAGCGGGATCAGCACCAGCGAGGTCAGCAGCAGCGCGAGCGTCAGCGTGACGAACACGCTGGTCACCGCCGCGGTGCGCGAGAAGCGCCAGCGCTCCAGCCGGTCGACCAGCGGGTCGCCGAGGTAGGCGAGGATCGCCGAGACCAGGAACGGCGTCAGCACCGGCGCGAGCAGGTAGAGCAGCGCACCGGCCGCGCCGAGCACGGCGAACCAGATGCCGATGCGGACCTCAGTCACGCCGCGGCCCCCGGTAGGCCCGCGCCCGCGCGCTCCAGGCCAGCACGTAGTCGAGGCCGCTCCACAGCGTGGTGAAGGCGGTGGCGAGCACCAGCGCGCGCAGCAGCGCCGGCGGCACGCTCCAGATCCCGTGGCTGACCAGCACCGCGAACACCATCACCAGCTGCATCAGCGTGTTGACCTTGCTGATGCGGCTCGGCGTCGGCTGCAGCGCCTCGATCAGCCAATGGTAGGCGAGCGCGCCGGCGACGATGACGACGTCGCGCAGCAGCACCAGCGCGACCAGCCAGCGCGGCAGCTCGTGGTTCCAGCCGAGCACCAGGTAGCAGCCGACCAGCAGCAGCTTGTCGGCGATCGGATCGAGGATGCCGCCGAGCCGGCTGGTCCAGCCGAAGCCCTTGGCGAGCGCGCCGTCGAGCGCGTCGGACACGCCGGCGACGACGAAGCACGCGAGGGCAGCGCCGAAGTCGCCGACGGCGATCAACCACAGCGTCGGGGGGACCAGCAGGATGCGGCAGACGGTGATCAGGTTGGGGAGGTGGCGCAGCTCGGGACGCATGCCGATGGGTACGAGCGGCGGGGATGCAGCCCCGGAGACGGCGCGCAGTATTCGGTTCGCTTCGCCGGGGTGTCAATCGCGCCGGGTCCGGGCGCCGGAATCGGCGTGTAGAATGCCGACCCGCTGGCGCGCCGGCCGCCGAGCCGTGCGCGCCCCCCGCAACCGCAGGTGAGCGTCGTGACCCAACCCAACCCTCCGCAGGCCCCGTCCCTGAGCTACCGCGATGCCGGCGTCGACATCGATGCCGGCGAGGCCCTGGTCGAGCGCATCAAGCCGCACGCGCGGCGCACCCAACGGCCGGGCGTGCTCGGCGGACTCGGCGGCTTCGGCGCGCTGTTCGAGCTGCCGCTCGAGCGCTACCGCCAGCCGGTGCTGGTGTCGGGCACCGACGGCGTCGGCACCAAGCTCAGGCTCGCGCTCGACACCGGCATCCACGACACCATCGGCATCGACCTGGTGGCGATGTGCGCCAACGACATCGTCGTCGCCGGCGCCGAACCGCTGTTCTTCCTCGACTACTACGCCACCGGGCACCTCAGCGTCGACACCGCGGCCAGGGTCATCAAGGGCATCGCCGACGGCTGCGAGCTCGCCGGCTGCGCGCTGGTCGGCGGCGAGACCGCCGAGATGCCGGGCATGTACGAAGGCGCGGACTACGACCTCGCCGGCTTCTGCGTCGGCGTGGTCGAGAAGGACCGCATCCTCGACGGCTCGCGCGTGGCGCCGGGCGACGTGCTGATCGGGCTCGCCTCCAGCGGCGCGCATTCCAACGGCTACTCGCTGATCCGCCGCATCGTCGCGGTGAGCGGCGCGCGCCTCGACCAGCCCTTCGAAGGCACCACGCTCGGCCGGGCACTGCTGACGCCGACCCGCATCTACGTGAAGTCGCTGCTGGCGCTGCTCGCCGAGGTGCCGGTGCACGCGTTCGCGCACATCACCGGCGGCGGCCTGCCCGACAACCTGCCGCGGGTGCTCGCCGACGGCACCCGCGCGGTGATCGAGGCCGCGAGCTGGGAGCGCCCGGCGCTGTTCCGCTGGCTGCAGGCGCAGGGCGGCGTGGTCGAGACCGAGATGCTGCGCACCTTCAACTGCGGCGTCGGCATGGTGGTGTGCGTGGCGGCGGGCGACGTCGACACCGCCCTCGCCCGCCTGCGCGCGAGCGGCGAGACCGCCTGGGTGATGGGCCACGTCGAAGCGGGCGACGCGATCCCGCGCGTGGTGGTGCGCTGATGGGCGCTCCCCGCCTGCGCGTGGTGGTGCTGATCTCGGGGCGCGGCAGCAACCTGCAGAGCCTGCTCGACGCCGCCGCGGGCGGCGGGCTGCCGGTCGACATCCGCGCGGTGATCAGCAACCGCCCCGGCGTGCAGGGGCTCGAGCGCGCGCGCGCCGCGGGCGTCGAGGCGGTCACGCTCGACCACCGCGCCTACGCCGGGCGCGAGGACTTCGACGCCGCGCTGATCGCCGCGATCGACCGCCACGAACCCGGCCTGGTGGTGCTCGCCGGCTTCATGCGCATCCTCACGCCGGCGTTCTGCGCGCACTACGCCGGGCGCCTGCTCAACATCCACCCGTCGCTGCTGCCGAAGTTCCGCGGCGTCCACACCCACGAGCGCGCGCTCGCCGAGGGCGAGACCGAGCACGGCGCGAGCATCCACTTCGTCACCGCCGAGCTCGACGGCGGCCCGGTGTTCCTGCAGGCGCGGGTGCCGGTGCTGCCCGGCGACGATGCCGGAACGCTCGCCGCGCGCGTGCTGGAGCAGGAACACCGCCTCTACCCGCTGGCGATCCGCTGGTTCGCCGAGGGCCGCGTGCGCCAGGACGGCGACCGCGTGCGCTTCGACGGCGCGCTGCTCGACGCGCCGCTGCCGCTGCCGCCATGCCCGGCCTGAGCCGCGCCGCGCTGGCGCTGCTGGCGCTGCTCGCCAGCGGCCTCGCCGTGGCCGAACCGGCGCTGCAGCCGTTTCGCGCGCGCTACGCGCTGGCGCTGCGCGGGGTGCCGGTCGGCGAGGCGCTGGTGCAGCTCGACATCGACGCCGACGGCCGCTACCGGATGCGCGCGCGCTCGCAGGCCGACGCCGCGCTCAAGCTCCTGCTGCCGGACCGCCTCGCCGACAGCGCCGAAGGGCACGTCGGCGCCGACGGCGTGGCGCCGCTGCACTACACCCACGAGCGCAGTGGCGGCAGCAAGCGCGAGTTCACCGAGATCACGTTCGACCACGGCGCCGGCGAGGTGCGGGTGCAGAGCGACGAGGGCGCCGCGCGCCTGCCGCTGCGGCCGGGGATGTTCGATCCGCTGTCGCTGCAGCTCCACGCGATGTGGTCGCTGCGCGCGCAGCGACCGCTCGGCACGGTGACGCTGGTCGACGACGCGAGCCCCGATGCCTACGCGGTCACCGAGCAGGGACACGAGACGGTCGACACCGGCCTCGGCCGGCTCGACGCGGTGAAGCTGCTGCGCGGGCAGCCGGGCGATCGCAAGCTCGCGGCGTTCTGGTTCGCGCCGGCGCACGGCTACCTGCCGGTGCAGGTGCAGCAGTGGCGCAAGGGGCGCGAGACGCTGCGCATGACGCTGCTCGGCGTGTCTCCGGGGACGCCGTGAAGACCCTGCGCGCGCTCGCCGCCGGCGTGCTGCTGGTGCTGGGCGCGGCGGCGCAGGCGGCACCGCAGGCGCCGTTCGCGGCGCACTACGTGCTTTCGACGCTCGGCTTCGACGTCGGCACCGCCGAGGTGATCGGCACCCCGCGCGCCGACGGCGGCCTGCGGGTCGTCGCCCGCGCGGCCGGCCTCGGCATCGTCCACGCGCTGTTCGGCGAGCTCGGCGAGGCCCGCTTCGAGATCGGCCGGCGCGGCGACGAGTCCCGCGTGGAGCGCTTCGCGATCCGCGTCGAGCCGCCGTTCGACTCGCACGCCGAACTCGACTACGGCTGGGACAGCGGCGTGCTGCAGGTGCTGTACAACGGCAGCCGGCGACGCGACCCGCTCGACGCCGCCACCGGCGACCCGTTCGCGCTGATGCTCGCGATCGGCGACGCACGCCGCGCCGGACGGCTGCCGCCACAGCACTGGCGGGTGCCCGACGACGAGGCGCTGCGCGACTACGCGGTGCAGATGCTCGGCGAGGAGACCGTCAGCACGCCGTTCGGCAGCCTGCGCGCCGAGCGCTACGAGTCGGTGCGCAGCGACAAGGGCCGCGTGCGCATCGTCGTCTGGCTCGCGCCCGGGCTCGACTGGCTGCCGGTGCTCGGCACGCGCGTGCGCGACGGCAGGGAGAAGGCGCGCTTCACGCTGACCGCGTACTCGCGCGGCTAGCCGCCCGGCGGCGGCGGGCGGAAGCCGTGGCCCTGCCGCAGGCAGTAGCCCAGCCACTTGAACAGGAAGCGGTTCACCCGCCAGCGCTCGCAGACCCGACCGCCGGCGGCGTCACCCTCGAGGTCGAACGCCGGCGCGTGGCGCGGGTGGGCGGTCATCACCTCGGCGAGCCGCGCGTCATGGTAGACGCGCACCCGCAGGTCGGGCTCGCAGACGATCTCTCCGTCGCGCTCGAAGCGGTAGGTGAGCATGACCTCGCTGGTGAAGCGGAAACGTTCGCTGACACGCAGGTGCAGGTCGGTCGCCCCGTCCATCCGCGATACCCCGTCGAAGCCCGTCACCGGCATCACCGGTACCAGGCAGCGCATCATCATGTAGTTGCGCTCATACAGGTCCATCAGGCCCGCAAAGGTGCGGGGTGCGGCCTCCAGACCGGCACGCGGCCGTGTGAGTACGTGGGCGTTCACGAATGTGGCTACCGGGGCTCGGGGTGGACGCACACCGCGTGCTGCTGCAGCACGCGCGGGCAAGGAAACGGTGCAGGGTCTGCGACACAAGGATCGTTGTCATTACAGCGCAACAACAATCAAGTTCCCGGACTTAGGTCGCAACATTATAATTGCGGCCTTCACGAAGTCATGGCCCCCCGCGCCTGCCGCGGTGTCCGCCCGGGTGCCGGCCTGCTCCGGGCGAACGGCGGAGCCATGGCTGCCCACCGCCACCAGTCGATCGTTAAGGGGAACTACGTTGGCAGACTACGTACTTTGGTTCGACACCCTCGGGATGGGCGACGTCGATCGCGTCGGCGGCAAGAACGCCTCCCTCGGCGAGATGATCAGCCACCTCGCCGCGAGTGGCGTCCAGGTCCCGGGGGGCTTCGCGACCACCGCTGCGGCCTTCTGGGAGTTCCTCACCGTCAACGAGCTGACCGACCGGATCAACGCCGAACTGGCGAAGCTCGACATCGAGGACGTCAACGCCCTGGCGCAGACCGGCGCGCGGGTGCGCCAGTGGGTCGTCGACGCGCCGTTCCAGCCGGCGCTGCTCGACGCCATCACCACCGCCTACCGCCGCCTCGAAGGCGACGCCGGCACCGGGATCTCGGTCGCGGTGCGCTCCTCGGCCACCGCCGAGGACCTGCCCGACGCCTCCTTCGCCGGCCAGCAGGAAACCTTCCTCAACGTGCGCGGCCTCGACGCCGTGATGGTCGCGATCAAGCACGTGTTCGCCTCGCTTTACAACGACCGCGCCATCGCCTACCGCGTGCACCACGGCTTCGAGCACAGCGAGGTCGCGCTGTCGGCCGGCATCCAGCGCATGTGCCGCTCCGACCTCGGCGCCGCCGGCGTGATGTTCACGCTCGACACCGAGTCGGGCTTCAACGACGCCGTGTTCATCACCGCGAGCTACGGCCTCGGCGAGACCGTGGTGCAGGGCGCGGTGAACCCCGACGAGTTCTACGTGCACAAGCCCACGCTGCAGGCCGGGCGCCCGGCGGTGCTGCGCCGCAACCTCGGCGGCAAAGCGATCAAGATGGTCTACAGCGACGAGCGCGGCCACGGCCGCAGCGTCAAGACCGTCGACGTCGACCCCGCCGACCGCCGCCGCTTCTCGCTGACCGACGCCGAGGTCGAGGCGCTGGCGCACCAGGCGCTGATCATCGAGCAGCACTACGGCCGGCCGATGGACATCGAGTGGGGCAAGGACGGCACCGACGGCAAGCTCTACATCCTGCAGGCGCGCCCGGAGACGGTGAAGAGCCGCGCCGACTCGCAGGTGATGCAGCGCTACCACCTCGGCAAGCGCACCGAGGTGCTCGCCACCGGCCGCTCGATCGGCCAGCGCATCGGCTCGGGCGCGGTGCGCATCATCCACGACATCAAGGAGATGGCGCGGGTGCAGCCGGGTGACGTGCTGGTCACCGACATGACCGACCCCGACTGGGAGCCGATCATGAAGCGCGCCTCGGCGATCGTCACCAACCGCGGCGGACGCACCTGCCACGCGGCGATCATCGCCCGCGAACTCGGCATCCCGGCGGTGGTCGGCTGCGGCAACGCCACCGAGCGCGTGGCCGACGGCGACGCGGTCACCGTGTCCTGCGCCGAGGGCGACACCGGCTTCATCTACAAGGGCCTGATCGACTTCGACGTGCGCGAGGTCAGCCTCGACGCGATGCCGAAGCTGCCGTTCAAGATCATGATGAACGTCGGCAACCCCGACCGCGCCTTCGACTTCTCGCGCCTGCCGAACGCCGGCGTCGGCCTCGCGCGGCTGGAGTTCATCATCAACCGCATGATCGGCGTGCACCCGAAGGCACTGCTGAACTACGCGCAGCTGCCGCCCGACATCAAGCCGCGGGTCGACGCGCAGATCGCCGGCTACGCCTCGCCGGTGGACTTCTACATCGACAAGCTCGCCGAGGGCATCGCCACGCTCGGCGCGGCGTTCGCGCCGAAGCCGGTGATCGTGCGCATGTCGGACTTCAAGTCCAACGAGTACGCGAACCTGATCGGCGGCCCGCTGTACGAGCCGCACGAGGAAAACCCGATGATCGGCTACCGCGGTGCCGCGCGGTACGTGTCGGCGGACTTCCGCGACTGCTTCGAGCTCGAGTGCCGGGCGATGCGCAAGGCGCGCGACGTCATGGGGCTCACCAACATCCAGGTGATGATCCCGTTCGTGCGCACGCTCGAGGAGGCCCGCGGCGTGGTCGAGATCCTGCGCGACAACGGCCTCGAACGCGGCAAGAACGGCCTCAAGCTGATCATGATGTGCGAGCTGCCGTCGAACGCCCTGCTCGCCGACGAATTCCTCGAATACTTCGACGGCTTCTCGATCGGCTCGAACGACCTGACCCAGCTGACGCTCGGCCTGGATCGCGACTCGGGCCTGATCGCGCACCTGTTCGACGAGCGCAACCCGGCGGTCAAGAAGCTGCTGAGCCTCGCGATCCAGGCCTGCCGCCGTCACGGCAAGTACATCGGCATCTGCGGCCAGGGCCCCTCGGACCACCCCGACCTCGCCCGCTGGCTGATGGACGAGGGCATCGAGAGCGTCTCGCTGAACCCCGACTCGGTCGTCGAGACCTGGCTGTACCTGGCCGGCGAAGACGTCTGAGGGCGGGTCGCACTGCAGCGCCGTGCACCACCGGAGGGTGCAGCCGCCCCGGCTGCACCCTCTTCGTTCTTCAGCACCACACCTTCCAACAGAAGCGCGGCGAACCGCGCCCGCCGGGCCCATGCGCCGGCGAAGGCGCTTCGACCGGGCCCACACCGCCCCACCGAGGGAGCACCATGCGACAAGCACCATCCCATCGATACCGCGGCCTGTCCCTGCTGGTCGGACTCGTCGTCAGCGCCATCAGCCTGCCCGCCTTCGCCGCCGGCGACGCCTCGACCGCCAACGTCTTCCTGTGGACCGGCGTGATGCTGCTGGTCGGCAAGATCGGCGGCCTGGTCGAACGCTGGAAGCAGCCCGCCGTGCTCGGCGAACTGCTCGCCGGCGTGCTGCTCGGCAACCTGACGCTGCTCGGCATCGAGGCCGTCGAGGCGATCAAGCACGACCCGATCGAAAGCTTCCTGGCGCAGCTCGGGGTGGTGATCCTGCTGTTCCAGGTCGGCCTGGAGTCTGACATCTCGACGATGCGCAAGGTCGGCAAGGCCGCCTTCATCGTCGCCTGCGTCGGCGTCGTGGCGCCGTTCGCGCTCGGCACGCTGGCGGCCGGCCCGCTGCTGTTCCCGGACCTGTCGTGGAACGGCTACCTGTTCCTCGGTGCCACCCTCACCGCGACCTCGGTCGGCATCACCGGCCGCGTGTTCAAGGACATGGGCCGGCTGCAGACGCCCGAGGCGCAGATCATCCTCGGCGCTGCGGTGATCGACGACGTCATCGGCCTGGTGATCCTCGCCGTGGTCTCGGCGATCGTCACCACCGGTGCCGTCGACGTGCTGTCGACGCTGTGGATCATCGTCAAGGCGGTGCTGTTCCTCGCCGGCGCGATCGTCATCGGCCAGTACTCGGCGCGCTTCCTCGGCCGGCAGCTGTCGCGCATCCACACCGGCTCGGGGATGAAGCTCACGCTGGCGCTGAGCTTCTGCCTGATCCTGTCGTGGCTCGCCTTCCTGATCGGCCTGGCGCCGATCGTCGGCGCCTTCGCGGCGGGGCTCGTGCTCGACAGCGTCGTGCTGAAGAACTTCGCCGACCCCGAGATCAACGATGCCGTGCGCGCCGCCGTCACCGACTCCGACGACGCCACCCGCGCGCGCATCGATGACGTGCTGAAGCGCCACAGCAAGCACCACCTCGACGAGCTGATCGCCCCCATCGGCCACCTCGTGGTGCCGCTGTTCTTCGTCTACACCGGCATGCAGGTCGACGTCAGCGTGCTCGCCGACCCGCACGCGATCATGGTCGCGCTGGTGATCACCGCGGTCGCCTTCGCCGGCAAGCTGATCTCGGGCTACTTCGCCGGCCCGGTCGACAAATGGCTGGTGGGCTGGGGCATGGCGCCGCGCGGCGAGGTCGGCCTGATCTTCGCCGTGGTCGGCAAGCAGCTCGGCGTGGTCGGCGACGAGGAATTCTCGGTGATCGTGATCATGGTGATGCTGACCACGCTGCTGACGCCGGTCGTGCTGGCGAAGCTGATCGCGCGCAAGACGGCGGCGACCGCCACCGCCTGAGCGCGATGCCCGCGGCGACCCGCGCCCCGTTCACGCCGGTCGGGCGCTTCGCGCCCTCGCCGACCGGGCCGCTGCACTTCGGTTCGCTGGTCGCCGCGCTCGGCAGTTGGCTCGACGCGCGCAGCGTCGGCGGCCGCTGGTGGCTGCGCATCGAGGACATCGACGCGCCGCGCAGCGTGCCCGGCGCCGCCGACGACATCCTGCGCACGCTGGAAGCCTGCGCGCTGCACTGGGACGGGCCGGTGTGGCGACAGTCCGCGCGCCTGGCGCGCTACGACGCCGAACTCGAGCGCCTGCGGGCGGCCGGCGCGCTCTACGCCTGCACCTGCTCGCGCCGCCAGCTGCTCGGCGCCGTCGGCGGCGTCTACCCCGGCACCTGCCGCGCCGCCGCGCACCCGTTCGGCCCGCGCACGGCGCTCAGGGTGCGCACCGACGACACGCCCATCGCCTTCGACGACCGCATCCGCGGGCACCAGCAGCAGCGCCTGGCGAGCGAGGTCGGCGACTTCATCGTGCGCCGCGCCGACGGCTTCCACGCCTACCAGCTCGTGGTGGTGATCGACGATGCCGAGCAGGGCGTCACCGACGTCGTGCGCGGCGCCGACCTGCTCGACTCCACCGCCCGCCAGATCCACCTGCAGCGCCTGCTCGGCTACCCGACGCCGCGCTACGCCCACCTGCCGCTCGCGGTCGACGCCCACGGCGCCAAGCTCGCCAAGAGCTCGTCCGCCCCGCCCGTCGACCGCTGCCGGCCCGGCCCGGCGCTGTGGGCCGCGCTCGGCTTCCTGCACCAGGCGCCGCCGCCCGCGCTGCGCGGCGCGAGCCCGGCCGAGCTGCTCGCCTGGGCGGTGCCGGCGTGGCGGCCGGAGCGCATCCCGGCGACGGCGGCGCTGCGCGCCCCGGCGCCGTGACGGCCCGGCTTCAGGCCTCGTCCGGCGGAACCGCACCGGCCGCGCGCGCGGCGCGGGCGGCGTCCCGGCGGGCGCGGAAGAAGCCGCGCAGGAGTTCGGCCGCAGCCTCGGCGCAGACGCCGCTGTCCACCACCGCGCGGTGGTTCAGGTGCGGGTCCCGCAGCAGGTCGAAGACACTGCCGGCGGCACCGCTGCGCGGGTCGGGCGTCGCGTACACCACCCGCGCCACGCGCGCATGGACCAGCGCGCCGGCGCACATCGGGCAGGGTTCGAGGGTGACGTAGAGGGTGCTGCCGGGCAGGCGGTAGTTGCCGACGCGCGCGCTCGCCGCGCGCAGCGCGAGGATCTCGGCGTGCGCGGTGGGGTCGGCGGCCGCGATCGGGCGGTTCGCCCCCTCGCCGAGCACCTCGCCGTCGCGCACCAGCACCGCGCCGACCGGCACCTCGCCCGCTGCTGCCGCCGCTTCGGCCAGCGCCAGCGCACGCCGCATCCAGCGCTCGTCGTCGGCGGCATCCGCCCCGGCTGCGCTCAGGCCGGCCCCCACATCAGGTAGGAACGCGTCGCCACGATCTCGCGCAGCAGCGCCACCAGCGGCGCCGCGCGCACGCCGAGCGCGGTGGCGCGCTCCGGTACGTCGCGCCCCTCGGCCTTCGCCTCCTCGGCCGCCGCCTCCGCGGCACGGGCGGCCGCAGCCTCGCTCTCCTGCATCGCGGCGAGCGCCCGTTCGAGGCTCTCCAGCGCCGCCGGAACGTCCTCGGCCAGCAGCGCCCCCTTCTCGTGCCCGCTGGTACCCATCAGCTTCAACAACTCGGTGGCGGCCCCGCCGAACATCATGATGCTGCCGGTGTGCTCGCCCTGGAAACGGATCAGCATGGTTGCTCTCCTGTGTCGGGTGGGTGGGTGTGCTCGCGTCCGATCATCAATCAATAGGCCACCCAAGCCCGCGTAGTTTAAAGGGGGTTGGTGTTGACCGGTTCCCATCTCGACCCGGTGCGGATCTACCGCTTCAACTGAGCCTTGCCGATCAACGTCGAGGAGCAACACCGCGCGAACAGCGATCGCGCGCCAAGCACCGGGTTACCCACCGCGCCGGTCGGTTCGTCGCAAGCGCCGACCGCCACCGTGGATAACTCCGCATGCCAGAGCGCTTGAGAATCAAGCGGATACCTGTCCGTGGAAACGAGTCAAGGTTATACAGATCGACCGTACGGGGCTTGGTCTTGCGCCGCGCCTGCTCCAACAGCGGCCGCACAGGCTCGAACAGCTCGCGACTGATGTCGCTGGGATATCTCTTGGTACGCACCACGCCATTCTCCCAGTCAGACGAGAGATCGTGAACACGTTCTAAGCAGCTTCTGGCGCAGGCGCGGCAGGAGCTGGAAGCAGTGCTGAAGAAAAGCGACACCCCTGTAGCGCGCATGGGTGCTTGCCTAACCGATCCGGCGCAAGCCGGTTCGGTGGTCTTGAAGGGGTGCCAGGCGGAGATGGGCCTTGCACCGATCCCCAGAGGCAAGCGAAGCGCGCAGCGCCACAGGCGCGAAGACATGAGGGATTGAAGCCGGATGGCCGTGACGGCAAAGACGGCGCGGGGCGCAGCCCGAAAGCCCGGCGGCGCATCGCCTAGCATTCCGTCGCAGGGCACCCGGCGACCCTCGTTTGGAGCGCCAAACCACCAACCCGCAGGATGGCCTCATTTACAGGGATGCGGCAAAAGACACATCTTGAAACCTCGTCAACCCTCCCCATCTATCCCGTCGGGTGCAGCCCTGCTCCGGATCGATGATCGAAGCGGATTACCGCCAGACTGGATCGAGACAAGCTGCGGCATCGGGGCGCGCAGTCGCATGCTGTTTTAGAACGAAAGCGCTGAGTGCGGCCCTTTGCTGCACTCGGCAGCAGGAGGAAAACTTGTCACTGAGCAACACCGAGATTCGCTATTACGACAGCGCCGTGCTGCGCCTTCCCGCGGACAAACGTAAGGAGTATCACGAGCAGGTGGATCGACTGATCAGCGCACTGACCAAGCGTGTGCACGAGCAGAGCGATATCAAGATCACCAAGGTGGTGAAGGCCGGCTCGTTCGCCAAGTACACGATCCTGCGCAAGACATCCGAAGACCCCGTCGACGTTGATGTCGTCTTCTACATCTCCGGCCGCAGTGTCGACAACGAAAGCCTAGCCAGCCTGAATCAGCTCATCTACGACGCGCTGATCAAGTTGTATCCCAACAAAACGGTCGAGGACTTCGAGATCCAGCGCAAGGCCGCGACGGTGACCTTCGTCGGCACGGGCCTCTCCGTGGACATCGTGCCGGTCATCGAGGACCCGGCGCGCGCCGGATACGGCTGGCAATTCGACATCCATGACGGCACCAAGGTGCAGACTTGCGCGCCGTGCCAGATCAAGTTCGTGCGTGATCGCAAAGACAAGGACCCCGACTTTCGCACCCTGGTGCGCCTGGCCAAGAAGTGGCGCAACCGGGTCGAGCTAAAGCCGTTCAAGTCATTCGCCATCGAACTGATCATGGCGCACGTGCTCGCGAAGAATGGCAAGGACGGTTCCATTGAGAAGCGCTTCCGGGACTTCCTGCTTTACATCGCGCAGTCGGGCCTGAAGGAGGTCATCACTTTCCCCGAGAACGGTCTGGTGTTCCCGAGCTTCACCGATCCGGTTGTGATCCTCGACCCGGTATGCAACACCAACAACGTCACCAGCCGCATTTCCGAGGATGAGCGCAAGGGAATCGCCGCCGCCGCCTTGGAGGCCTGGGAGACGGCGAACTTCGCCTCGATGGAAGACGACATCGAGATCTGGAAAGAGCTGTTCGGCCCGCGCTTCAAGGTCGAGGAAGAAGAATGAGTTACACGTATGCCGCGACGGAGACCTACTCGGTCGCCGACATCGAAGTGGTCATGCGCCGGGTGACGGCCGACCTGGTCATGATCGCCGCCAGCACGAAGGCCATCACCGAGGCGGCGGCTCGCGACTACGGCCACGACATCGAGTTGTTGGCCAAGAGCGGCTACCTGCGGAAGGTGGACGTGACCTTGCTCAGCTACGGCGTAGAACAGAAGGCGACCTGCTTCGCGGTGAACATGGCATCCGGCGATCTGACCATGAGCCGCCCCGGCGGCGTTCTGTGGCCGAAGGTGCCGAATCCGACGCTGCGCATCGTGCTGTCGTATACCGAGGCCTACGGCAGTGCCGCCAGGGCCAAGATGACGCCGAAGCTCAACATCAACTGGGTGCCGTCGACGGCGGACCTCAGCCACCCGACCCTCACCGCCAGCGCAAGCCGTGACTATGTCAGCCACGGCTACGGTATGCAGCGCAAGGACTTCAGCCTGTGACCCAGCCCAGCATCTTCGACGCCAAGACTCCCCTCCCTGATGCCCCGCTTGCCGCACGCGAGAAGACGCTGCTCGGCTTCGACGAGCGGTATCGCAAGATCCACGATCAACTGCGGCTGCTGCTCAACCTCGGCGAGCTGGGCGCCTGGAGCAAGGCCTAGCACCAGAAGAAGCTGCTGCTGTGCGACTTGGTCGCCGAGCAGTACCCGCTGGTGATTTTTCATGGCGATGTGGGCACGGGGAAGACCGCAATGGCCGAATGCATCGCCAACCGGCTGGCCAAGGAGTCGCGCACCGAGGACACACTGCTCTTCAGACTGAGCAACCGGGTCCGCGGCAGCGGCAAGGTGGGCGAGATGGGGACCCTTCTGACCCAGGCCTTTCACGAAGTCACCCAGGCTGCCGGCAAGGGGCGCCGCGCCTTCCTGATCATCGACGAGGGCGACTCGCTGGCCGCTTCGCGCAACCAGGAACATAGCCATCATGAGGACAAGGTAGCCGTGAACACGCTGATCCAGGGCGTCGATGACCTGCGCCGCTTCGGCGGTCGCGTCGTGGTCTTCCTTTGCACCAACCGCCTGTCCGTGCTCGATCCCGCGCTGCAGCGCCGCGCCGCCATCGTCGAGGAGTTCACGCGCCCCGACGACGGTGAACGCCAAGCCTTGCTGACGATGGATCTGGAGGGTGTCGGCCTGACCGACCGCGAGATCAAGGAACTGGTCGCCGCCACCGGCCCGCGCAACAAACAGCCGGGCTGGACCTTCTCCGACATCCGCACGCGGCTGTACCCGGCAGCGCTCGCCCAGGCCTTTCCGGACCGCGCGTTGACGCACAAGGATCTTCTCGAGGTGGCTAATGGGTTGCGGCCGTCGCCGGTCATGGAGGACAAGTGATGCCGCGTTCTGCTTTGTTCGGCCGTCGCATCCACATCACCGGCAGCATCGTCGAGGACGCCAACGTCGCGACGGCGGCCGAGGTCACTCGGGCCCGCGAGTTCGTGAAGGTGCTGGTGCTAAACCTGCTCTCCAAGGGCGCCAACTTTGTCATCCCTGTCGACGCTGAGAAGACTCGAGGCGACGGCCAACCCATCTGTTTCGACTGGCTGGTGTGGGAGACCGTCCACAGCAACCTATCGCGCCGGCCGGCAGACGCGCCGGGCCCGCTGGTCATCGCCATCAAGCACCACAAGAACGAAGGCCAGATCCCGGCCGAGCACCGCTCGGTGTGGGATGCCATGCGGGTGTCGCCGCTAGTGCAGATCGAGAGCGCAGCGCACTGGAACATGGCCAGCAAGCGCATGGAGCTCCAGGCGCAGCATGGCGATATCCTGATCGCCGTCGGCGGCGGTGAAGGTGTCTTGTTCCTTGCCAACTTGTACCACGATGCCGGCAAGCCCTTGATTCCGCTGAATTTCACCCTCGGGCCGGCGACCACTGGGGCGTCGCGCATCTTTGACTTCGGCATGTCCGGCAGCAACGCGCAGCGCCTGTTCCAAACCGAAGGCGCGGCGACGTCGCAAAGCTGGCTCAACCGCATCGAGATGTACACGGGCAAGACGGCGACCGATGGCGTGGGGGACGTGCTCGACCTGCTCGAAGACTTGGTGTCTCCCAAGGCGTTCGTGGTCAGACTGCTGAATCCGACGCACGCGGACTACAATGATGTCCAGTCTTTCTTTGACAACGTGGTCCAGCCTGTGATGGAAGGCGAACTGGGCTACAAGCTCACCGTGGTCGATGGCAACCAGTCCTACGAGCATGCCCGCATTGATGACGAAATCTTCAAGAAACTTCACCGCAGCAGCGTCGTCATTGCCGACATCACGGGTGCGCGGCCGAACTGCTTCATAGAACTGGGCTACGCCCTTGGTCGTGCGCTCCCGACCATGCTGACAGCGAAGGCTGGGACCGAGCATCCGTTCGACATCTACTCGCTGTCAGGTCACCGCTGGAATACCACCGGCAGTGCAGCTGAGCGGCGTGATGAGTTCCGCAAGCACTGGAACGCCATCAAGAACCGCCCCCCGATCGTCCCGGCAGACCCGCTGATTCCATGAGCCAGAGACGCGAAATCTTCCTGTCGGTGGACGTCGAGACGTCAGGCCCCATCCCAGGCGAGTACAGCATGCTCACCATAGGGGCGTGCAACGTCGACAATCCCGAGCAGGTGTTTTCGTGCGAGCTGAAGCCGATCTCGGCCAACGCGGACCCGGAGGCCATGAAGGTGACAGGGCTCTCCCTTGAGAAGCTTGCGGCAGTGGGGCTGCCCCCCGAGGTCGCAATGAAGCGGTTTCAGAACTGGGTGGTCGAGGTCGCCGACGACGGCACGCCGGTGTTCGTCGGGCTTAATGCGCCGTTCGACTGGTCGTTCATCAACTACTACTTCCACCGCTATTTGAAGTCAAACCCCTTCGGCTTTGCCGCGCTGGATATCAAGGCGCTCTACATGGGCGCGACGGGCTCAAGCTGGGCAGACACCCGCTCCAGCCAGATGGCTGCTCGACTGCACCCCCAGTCCACGGGCAACCATCAGGCACTGCACGACGCCCAATACCAAGCTGAGCTGTTCCGCTTGGTCCGAAGTATCTCACTGCGGCAGCACGGCTGTGGACTGCCCCTAGTCGGGTAGATCGCAATGGAGTCCAATTGCTGGAACGCCAGCCGGATCTCGGCCGGTGACAGCGCCCGGCCCTTCGGCACGAAGGTCGCAATCGACGCAGCACCCACGTCGGCGGCTGGGTTGCCCACCTTCTCGCCGTGCAGGATGGCAAAGGCATAGACCTGCTTCACGATGTCGCGGATGTGGACCGCGGTGGCGGGCGCACCGCGCGCCTTCACCTTGTTGCAGAGGGCGCGTAGGTCATCGGCGGTGATTTCGTTGAGTTGCCGGTTCTGGAAGGCCGGCAGAATGTCCCGATCGACGATACTCTTGCGCATCGCCTTGGTGCTGTCGGCCACCCGGGCGCCGGCCAGCCATTTCTCGGTTACGTCGCCAAAGGTCTTAGCGGCGGTCAACCGGCGCTTCTCGCGCTGCTTCTCCAGCGCGGGGGACTTGCCCTCGGCGACGGCCTTCTTGGCGTCGATCAGCTTTTCGCGGGCTATCGCCAGCGAAATGCCCGACGGCCCGTAGCGGCCAATGGTCAGGGTCTCACGGCGGCCGTTGAGACAGTAATCGTAGCGGAAGGTGACGATACCGGTGGGCGATACCGTCACGTACACCTCATCCCGGAATTAATTATTATAAGTCGATGACTTAGTATTTAAATTACGCAGTGCGGTATCGGTAAGCATCGAGGTTTTCCTCCTGTTCGTGACGGCTTTTACCGTCAGGGGCCAGGAGACCCGCTGATGCCCGGAAAGCCACATGAAATCATGCTTTCCAGAGGAGACTTTCAAAGACCGGTTCGGTCTCAATAGTGAACGGGAAGGTCTTGATCCGGCCTCCGGTTCTTACCGCCACTTTTATCGCCAACCTATTCTGCTGGCCGGCAATAGCCACCGATAACTTCCGTAACGTATTTATTTATAAATCAATACGTTACTGAATTTTTTCGATAACTGGCGATAGTCCCCGAAGGACGCCAATTCACTCCCACTCGATTGTCGCCGGCGGCTTGCCGGAGACGTCGTAGACGACCCGCGAGATGCCGTCGATCTCGTTGATGATGCGTCGTGAGACGAGGTCGAGGAATTCGTAGGGCAGGTGCGCCCAGCGGGCGGTCATGAAGTCGACGGTCTCGACCGCGCGCAGCGCGATCACCCAGTCGTAGCGGCGGCCGTCGCCCATCACGCCGACCGACTTCACCGGCAGGAACACCGCGAAGGCCTGCGAGACCTGGTCGTAGAGCTCGTGGCGGCGCAGCTCCTCGATGAAGATGTGGTCGGCGCGGCGCAGCGGTTCGGCGAACTCGGGGCGCACCTCGCCGAGGATGCGCACGCCCAGCCCCGGCCCCGGGAAGGGGTGGCGGTAGACCATCTCCGAGGGCAGGCCGAGTTCGACGCCGAGCCTGCGGACCTCGTCCTTGAACAGCTCGCGCAGCGGCTCCAGCAGGCGCAGGCGCATGTGCGCGGGCAGCCCGCCGACGTTGTGGTGCGACTTGATCACGTGGGCCTTGCCGGTCCTGGCGCCGGCCGACTCGATCACGTCGGGGTAGATCGTGCCCTGGGCGAGCCAGCGGGCGCTGCCGAGCTTGCCCGCCTCCTCCTCGAAGATCTCGACGAACAGCGCGCCGATGATCTTGCGCTTGGCCTCGGGGTCGATGACGCCGGCCAGCGCGGCGAGGAAGCGCTCGCCGGCGTCGACGCGGACCACGCGCACGCCCATGTGGGTGGCGAAGGTGGCCATTACCTGGTCGCCCTCGTGCAGGCGCAGCAGGCCGGTGTCGACGAACACGCAGATCAACTGGTCGCCGATCGCGCGGTGCAGCAGCGCGGCGACCACCGAGGAGTCGACGCCACCGGACAGGCCGAGGATGACCTCGTCGTCGCCGACCTCGTCGCGGATCGCGCTGATGCCGTCCTCGATGATGTTGCCGGTGGTCCACAGCGTCTCGCAGCCGCAGATGCCGATGACGAAGCGCTCGAGGATGCGCCCGCCCTGGCGCGTGTGGGTGACCTCGGGGTGGAACTGCACCGCGTAGAAGCCGCGCTCCTCGTCGGCCATGCCGGCGTAGGGTGCGCTCGGCGTGCTGGCGATGCAGATGAAGCCCGGCGGCAGCGCGGTGACGCGGTCGCCGTGGCTCATCCACACGTCGAGCAGGCCGAAGCCCTCGGCCGTGGTGTGGTCCTCGATGTCCTTCAGCAGCCTGGAGTGGCCGCGGGCGCGCACCTGGGCGTAGCCGAACTCGCGGTGATCGGCGCTCTCGACCCGCCCGCCGAGCTGTGCCGCCATCGTCTGCATGCCGTAGCAGATGCCGAGCACCGGCACGCCGAGCTCGAACACCACCTGCGGCGCACGCGGGCCGTCGACCGCGGTGACCGACTCCGGCCCGCCGGAGAGGATGATCCCGGTCGGCAGGAACTCGCGGACGTCGTCATCGTCGATGTCCCACGGGTGGATCTCGCAGTAGACGCCGATCTCGCGCACGCGGCGGGCGATCAGCTGGGTGTACTGCGCGCCGAAGTCGAGGATCAGGATGCGGCTGGAATGGATGTCGCGGGTGGTCATGGGCCTGCCTTCAGTCCACACGGTAGTTCGGTGCTTCCTTGGTGATCTGCACGTCGTGGACGTGGCTCTCGCGGATGCCCGCGCCGGTGATGCGCACGAACTGCGGTTGCGTGCGCATGGCGTCGAGGGTGGCGCAGCCGACGTAGCCCATGCTCGAACGCAGCCCGCCCATCAGCTGGTGCACGATCGCCGCCATCGGCCCCTTGTACGGCACGCGCCCCTCGATGCCTTCGGGCACCAGTTTCTCGACGCTGCTCTCGTCCTGGAAGTAGCGGTCGCTCGACCCCTGCGCGCCGGCCATCGCGCTGAGCGAGCCCATGCCGCGGTAGGCCTTGTAGGAGCGCCCCTGGTAGAGCTCGACCTCGCCGGGCGCCTCGTCGGTGCCGGCGAGCAGGCCGCCGACCATCACCGCGTGCGCCCCGGCGACGATCGCCTTGGAGAGGTCGCCGGAGTAGCGGATGCCGCCGTCGGCGATCAGCGGGACGTCGGTGCCGGCGAGCGCCGCGGCGACGTTGGCGACGGCGGTGATCTGCGGCACGCCGACGCCGGCGACGATGCGCGTGGTGCAGATCGAGCCCGGACCGATGCCGACCTTGACCGCGTCGGCACCGGCCTCGACCAGTGCGATCGCGGCGGCGGCCGTGGCGATGTTGCCGCCGATCACCTGCACCTGCGGGAAGTGCGACTTGACCCAGCGCACGCGGTCGAGCACGCCCTGCGAGTGGCCGTGCGCGGTGTCGACGACGACCACGTCGACGCCGGCCCCGACCAGGGCCTCGACGCGCTCCTCGGTACCGGCGCCGGTGCCGACCGCGGCGCCGACGCGCAGGCGCCCGTGCTCGTCCTTGCAGGCGTTGGGGTAGTCGCTCGACTTCTGGATGTCCTTCACGGTGATCATGCCGCGCAGCTGGAAGCGGTCGTTGACCACCAGCACCTTCTCGATGCGGTGGCGGTGCAGCAGCGCGACGACTTCCTCGCGGCTGGCGCCCTCGCGCACCGTCACCAGGCGCTCCTTCGGCGTCATGATCTGCGACACCGGGGCGTCGAAGTTGGTCTCGAAGCGCAGGTCGCGGCTGGTGACGATGCCCACCAGGGCCTCGCCGTCGACCACCGGCACGCCCGAGATGCCGTTGCCGCGGGTGAGCTTGAGCACCTCGCGGATGCTCAGCGCCGGCGGTACGGTGATCGGGTCGTTGATCACGCCGCTCTCGAACTTCTTGACGCGGCGCACCTGCGCGGCCTGCTGCTCGGCCGTCATGTTCTTGTGGATGATGCCGATGCCACCTTCCTGCGCCATCGCGATGGCGAGCCGGCCCTCGGTGACGGTGTCCATCGCGGCTGACACCAGGGGCAGGTTCAGCGCGATGCCGCGGGTGAGCCGGGTTCGGAGTTCGACATCCTTGGGGAGTACGACGGAATGCGCGGGCAGCAGCAGAACGTCGTCGAAAGTGAGCGCTTCTTGCACGATACGCAGCATGGAGAGGGCCCCCGGGCCGGCAAAAGAAGCACTTAAGTATACGAATTGACGCCCTGCAGCGAAAGCGCTTAGCTACCGGCCCTTCCGCCGTCCGCCGCCCGCCAATGTCGACCGTCACCGCGCCCGAACGCGACATCTACAGCGTCACGCGCCTCAACCGCAGCGTGCGCAGCGTCCTCGAAAGCGAATTCACGCTGCTCTGGGTGGAAGGCGAGGTTTCCAACCTGTCGCGGCCCGCCTCCGGGCACCTGTACTTCTCGCTGAAGGATGCCGACGCCCAGGTGCGCTGCGCGATGTTCCGCACCCGCGTGCAGCTGCTGCGCGAGCCCCTCGCGAACGGCCAGAAGGTGGTGGCGCGCGCGCGCGTGACGCTCTACGAGCCGCGCGGCGACTTCCAGTTGGTGGTCGAGCACGTCGAGGCCGCCGGTGCCGGCGACCTGCGCCGGCGCTTCGACGAACTGCGCCTGCGCCTCGCCGCCGAGGGCCTGTTCGACGCCGCCGCCAAGCGCCCGCTGCCGCGCTTTCCGCGGCGCATCGGCGTGATCACCTCGGCCTCGGGTGCCGCGCTGCACGACGTGCTGACCGCGCTCGGGCGCCGCCACCCCGGCCTGCCGGTCTGCGTCTACCCGACGCCGGTGCAGGGCGAGGGGGCGGCGGCGCGCATCGCCGCGGCGCTGGCGACGGCTTCGCGCCGGCGCGACTGCGACGTGCTGCTGCTGGTGCGCGGCGGCGGCTCGCTCGAAGACCTCTGGGCCTTCAACGAAGAGATCGTCGCCCGCGCCATCCGCGCCTGCGCGCTCCCGGTGGTGAGCGGCGTCGGCCACGAGACCGACGTCACCATCGCCGACTTCGCCGCCGACCTGCGCGCGGCCACGCCGACGGCGGCGGCTGAACTCGCGAGCCCCGCCGCCGCCGAGTGGCGCGCGCGGGTGAGCGGCCTGCGCGAGCGCCTCGCCCGCGCCGTGCAGCGCCGCCTCGCCCTGCTGCGGCGGCAGTTCGACAGCCTCGGCGCACGGCTCGACCGCCAGGCACCGACGCGGCGCCTGCAGGCCCGCGCGCAGCGGCTCGACGAGCTCGAAAGCCGCCTGCGCCGCGCCCTGCGGCGCTGCCTGGAGCGCCGCCACGCCCGCCTCGCGCTGCTGCGCCAGCGCCTCGCCGCGCAGTCGCCGGGCGCGCGGCTGCACGCCATCCGCCAGCGCCTCGCACGCGCCGAAGCCGGCCTGGGTGCCACGCTGCGGCGCGTGCTGGAGCGGCGGCGCCAGCGGCTCCTGACGGCCGAGCGCGCGCTGCAGGCGCTGAGCCCGCTGGCCACCCTCGGCCGCGGCTACGCGATCGTGCGCGATCCCGCCAGCGGGCGCGTGCTGCGCCGGGCGGGCGACACCGCCCCCGACGCACGGCTCGAAGCCCTGCTCGGCCACGGCAGCCTGCAGGTGCGGGTGTCATCGGTACACGAGGACTGAGCCCCGGCCGCCGGCCGCTGTGCCGGGCCGGTGAGTTCAGGCGCCGCAGCGCACCGTGCGGGCGCTGCGCGGGATGGGCTTGAGCACCACGGGCGGCGCCTCGGCCGCCTCTGCGGACGGCGATGCCAGCGCGCCGAGCAGGCGGGCCAGGCTCGCGGCGATGCGGCTCTCGATGCCGGGGTCGAGCACCAGCAGGCCGTCGTCGCGCACCCGCAGGTGCTTGTCGCCCACGTAGAGGCTGCTTAGCACCGTCCGCACGCCGGCAGCGTCGAGCACCGGCTTCAGCGCGTAGTGCAGCGTGAGTTGGTGCGCGGGATTGCCGCCGACGGCGAGCGGCAGCACCACCTTGTCGTGCAGGGTGTCGTCGGGGAGCAGGTCGATCAGGGCCTTGAGCGCGCCCGAATAGGCCGCCTTGTACACCGGGGTGGCGACGATCACGCCACGCGCCGCCGCCACCGTGGCCACGGCCGCGGCGATGGCGCCGGCCTCGGCACGGCCGCGCAGCAGGTCTTCCGCCGGCAGATCGCTCACCGCGAGCGACTGCACCGCATGGCCGTTGTAGCCCAGCCACTCACCGACGTAGGCGAGGAGATTGCCGGCGGGTGTCCCCGGAACCGGGCTCCCGCACAAGGTCACGATGGTCATGGCAAGGTCCCGCAGTCTGTTCCCTGACAGCACGCTGTCGATGCCCGGACTCTACAAGGTCGATAAAATTCAATTAAATAATATAAGAAATATGTTTTATTCCATTTAGGACATATGCCGCGCCGATGGATACCGGCTCCACACGGCACTCATCGGCCGCGCCCGGTCGCCCGCCCTGCACGCGAACGCGGCAAACCGCACCCCTCCCCCACACCCGCCGCCACGGCGACCGGACCGCCGGCACCGACGCCCTGCGTCGACGTCCCCGCACGGTCGCGCCGCGTGCAGCAGCTGCGCCACTCGCCTACACCTTGAGTCGATACCGTCCCGCACCGGGCCGCCGGCTGCCGCGCCGCCGGAGCGGCGTGGCACTTCAGCTTTCGTGGAGCATGCCTGCCGAACGATTACAAAGCAGACGTGTCACATTGAACAGATCCTGGCAGCTTTCGACGCATCGCACAAAAACACATGAAATAATTGAATTTTTTATCAAAAAACCCGCCTTCCAGCGCAGCCACAACGCGCCATGGCGGACCACTGCGAGCACGTTGTGATACGTAAAATTCATGTTGCGTGAATTGATATGTGTCATTTAAACTGTGTTCATCATGTGAGGAGGAGAAGCACCATGTACGCACAGATGGTCGATACCGGAGCGAACAAGGTCCGTGGGCTCGAAGAAATGAGCGCACAGGAACGCGCCTTCCAGGAGCGCATCGACGCCGGCATCAAGATCGAACCGAAGGACTGGATGCCCGAGGCCTACCGCAAGACGCTGATCCGCCAGATCTCGCAGCACGCGCATTCGGAAATCGTCGGCATGCTGCCCGAGGGCAACTGGATCAGCCGCGCGCCGAGCCTGAAGCGCAAGGCGATCCTGCTCGCCAAGGTGCAGGACGAGGCCGGCCACGGCCTGTACCTGTACAGCGCGGCGGAAACGCTGGGCGTGTCGCGCGACCAGCTGGTCGACGAGCTGCACGCCGGCCGCGCCAAGTATTCGAGCATCTTCAACTACCCGACGCTGACCTGGGCCGACATCGGCACCATCGGCTGGCTGGTCGACGGCGCGGCGATCATGAACCAGATCCCGCTGTGCCGCTGCTCGTTCGGGCCGTACTCGCGGGCGATGATCCGCGTGTGCAAGGAGGAGAGCTTCCACCAGCGCCAGGGCTACGACCTGCTGATCTCGCTGTGCCGCGACGGCACCGCCGAGCAGAAGGCGATGGCGCAGGACGCGCTCAACCGCTGGTGGTGGCCGGCGCTGATGATGTTCGGGCCGTCCGACGCCGAATCGGTGCACAGCGCGCAGTCGCAGGCGTGGCGCATCAAGATCTTCAGCAACGACGAACTGCGCCAGCGCTTCGTCGACCAGACCGTGCCGCAGGCCGAGTACCTGGGCCTGACCATCCCCGACCCCGACCTGAAGTGGAACGCCGAGCGCGGCCACTACGACTTCGGCGCGATCGACTGGGACGAGTTCTACAACGTGCTCAAGGGCAACGGCCCCTGCAACCGCGAGCGCCTGCGCGCCCGCCGCCAGGCCTGGGAAGACGGGGCCTGGGTGCGTGACGCCGCCATCGCCCATGCCGAGAAGCGCGCCGCGCGTACCGCGCAGGCCGCCTGACCCATCACCGAGGAGAGACACCGATGAAGAAAGAATGGCCGCTGTGGGAAGTGTTCATCCGCAGCCAGCACGGGCTGGCGCACAAGCACGTGGGCAGCACCCACGCGCCCGATGCGGAGATGGCGATCAAGAACGCGCGTGACGTCTACACGCGGCGCAACGAGGGCGTGAGCATCTGGGTGGTGAAGTCCGCCGACGTCGTCGCCAGCTCGCCGGGCGACAAGGAAGCCCTGTTCGAACCCGCGCAGGACAAGATCTACCGCCACCCGACCTTCTTCCCGGTGCCGGAAGAAGTGAAGCACATGTGAGGGCGCGCACCGTGAGCGAAGCCAAGATCGAATACCTGCTGCGGCTCGGCGATTCGGCGCTGATCCTCGGCCAGCGCGTCTCGGAATGGATCGGCCACGCCCCGATCATGGAAGAGGACGTCGCCCTCGCCAACGTCGCCCTCGACCTCATCGGCCAGGCGCGGCTGTGGTTCGGCTACGCCGGCGAGCTCGAAGGCCGCGGCCGCGACGAGGATGCGCTCGCCTTCCTGCGCGAGGCCCACGAGTACCGCAACGTGCTGCTGGTGGAGCAGCCCAACGGCAACTTCGCCGACACGCTGGTGCGCCAGTTCCTGTTCGACGCCTGGCACCACGCCCTGCTCGAAGGCCTGAGCCAGTCCCACGACCCGCGCATCGCCGAGATCGCGGTGAAGGCGCTGAAGGAAGTCACCTACCACCTCGAACGCTCCAGCGACTGGGTGGTGCGGCTCGGCGACGGCACCGAGGAGAGCCACCGCAAGGCGCAGGCCGCGCTCGACGAGCTGTGGACCTACACCGGCGAGCTGTTCGCCGCCGACGCGATCGACGCGGAACTCGTCGCGCAGGGCGTGGCGGTCGATCCGGCGAGCCTGCGCGAGGCGTGGCTGCACACCGTGCAGGCGGTGTGCGAGGCGGCGACGCTGACCGCGCCGCCCGCCGACGCCTGGATGCAGTCGGGCGGCAAGCAGGGCCGGCACACCGAGCACCTGGGCTACATCCTCGCCGAGATGCAGTCGCTGCCGCGCGCGCATCCGGGCGCCCGCTGGTAGGCCGCCGCGATGAACGCCCGCCCGACCACACGCCCCGAGCGCGACACGGTACTGGCCTGGCTCGCCGAGGTCGCCGACCCGGAGATACCGGTGATCTCGGTGCTCGACCTCGGCATCGTCCGCGACGTGCGCTGGGATGCCGACACGCTGGTCGTCACCGTCACGCCGACCTACTCCGGCTGCCCGGCGACCGAGGTGATCAGCGCCGACATCACCCACGCCCTCGAACAGCGCGGGGTGGCGCAGGTGCGCGTCGAGACGCAGCTGTCGCCGGCCTGGACCACCGACTGGCTCACCGACAGCGGCCGCGACAAGCTGCGCCGCTACGGCATCGCCCCGCCGGTCGGCCGGGCGGGCGGGCACGAGGTGGCGATCCCGGTGTCGGCGATCGGCCGGCGCCCGGCACCGGTGCGCGGCGTGGAGTGCCCGCACTGCGGCTCGCTCAACACCCGCGAGACCAGCCGCTTCGGGTCGACCCCGTGCAAGGCCCTGTGGCGCTGCGACGATTGCCTCGAACCATTCGACTATTTCAAGTGCCACTGACGACGACGGGCAGGCCGCCAGCGCCGTGAGCCCGCAGCCGCCGCCCGCCGCCGGGCACGCGGCCCGAACGAGGAGTTAGCGAGGATGAACAAGTTCCACAGCCTGCCGGTCGCGACGGTCAAGCGCGAGACGCGCGACGCCATCGCCGTGACGTTCGCGGTGCCCGACGACCTGCGCGAGAAGTTCCACTACACCCAGGGCCAGCACCTGACGCTGCGCACGACGGTCGACGGCGAGGAGATCCGCCGCTCCTACTCGATCTGCTCGGCGGTGCAGGACGACACGCTGCGCATCGCGATCAAGCGCATCCCCGGCGGGCGCTTCTCGAACTGGGCCGCCGAGCACATCGTGCCGGGCGCACGGCTCGAGGTGATGCCGCCGAGCGGGCACTTCCAGCTGCCGCTGTCGCCGGAGCACGCGTACCACTACGTCGCCTTCGCCGCCGGCAGCGGCATCACGCCGATCCTGTCGATCATCAAGACCACGCTGATCGCCGAGCCGCAGAGCCGCTTCACGCTGTTCTACGGCAACCGCGCATCGTCCTCGGTGATCTTCAAGGAGGAGCTCGAAGACCTGAAGGACGTCTACCTCGACCGCTTCAACCTGGTGTTCATCCTCAGCCGCGAGCAGCAGGACATCGACCTGTTCAACGGCCGCATCGACCGCGTCAAGACCGAGGAGCTGCTGCGCCACTGGGTCGATCCGGCCGACATCGACGGCGCCTTCATCTGCGGCCCGCACGCGATGATGGACGGCGTCTACTCGGCGCTGGCCGATGCCGGCGTGCCCAGGGAGCGCATCAAGCGCGAACTCTTCGCCACCAGCATCCCGGCGGTCACCCCGCAGCCGCACGCACACAAGGTGGTCGGCCTGCAGGAATGCGAGGTCACGGTGATCCAGGACGGCCGCGTGCGCAGCTTCGCGCTCGAAAAGAACAAGGAGACGCTCCTCGACGCCGCGCTCGCCCAGGGCGTCGAACTGCCGTTCTCGTGCAAGGGCGGCGTGTGCTCGACCTGCCGCTGCAAGCTCGTCGAAGGCGAGGTCGACATGGACGCCAACTTCGCGCTGGAGGACTACGAGGTCGCGCGCGGCTTCATCCTCACCTGCCAGAGCTTCCCGGTCACCGACAAGCTGGTGATCGACTTCGACCAGGAAACCTGATCCGTCCCCGGCCGGCGCGCCCCCCGCGGGCGCGCCCCTCCCCGCCCCCGGCGGCGTATCTCCCGCTTCCGCGTCCGCAACCCACGCGGCGCCTGCGACGCCAGCGCCTAGACTTCGTGCGTGCCGACCGAACTCGACGGAGAGGACGCCATGACCGAAGACGATCTCGAGCTGATCGCCCGCACGCTCAACGATTTCGAAGCGCTGATCGACAAGCTCCCGACCCCCGCCCTGCGTTCGCAGGCGATTGCCGTCGTGCTCGTCGGCGGCATCACCCTGCTGCGCGACATCGAGGGCGACGCGTTCACGCATGGCTGGCTGCAGACCGCCCTGCAGGACCTCGAAGGCAAGCTGACCGCCAGGCCGGGAGTGACGCGGCACTGAACGCGACGCGCGGGTCCGCCGCCGGAGATCGCGCCGCCAGCGCACGGGCCGGGCTGCGCGCGCCCATGCGCGGTGCAGGAGGCCGGGCCGCCGGATGGTCCGCGGCGCCTGCTCACGGCCGCTTCACCCAGTCCAGGTTGACACCGGTCTTCAATGCGTATGAGCCGGAGCCCCCGGTCGCCGAACCCTTGATCGTCTCGATGAAGGTGATGATCTCCTCGATCTCGTCGTTCGTGATCTCGTCATCGGTGCCGTAGGCGTTGACCTGGCACTGGAAGAGATTCGCCAGCGCTGCCGCGGCCACGTGCGTGAGGTGCTTGTAGCTCTTCTCGCTCTTGTTGCCGGTGCTGCAGCCGGCGAACACCACGTGGAACGTGTCATCGCCGCGGCTCGGCGCAAAGCAGGCCCGGTGCTCATCGAACAGGCCGAGCCAGGTATCGCTGTTCGCGACGTTGATCATGCGATTGTCGAGCTTGAGGCCGTCGAACGTCTCCTGCGCCTTCCTGCCCTTGACGCTCTGCAATTGGTCGAGCGGCATGCAGCCGATTCCGACCGTCATCACGCCGGTGTTGCCGTGGCCGACGAACATCAGCGTGTCGAACGTGGTCCGCGCATTCTGCGCCTCGAACGCAGCACGCTTGAGCAGGCTCTTGAGCGACCCCGCCACGCCGTAACGGCAGGTGTCCTTGCGCTTTTCCGCCAGCAGCTTCGCCGCGAAGAGGAAATTGCCTTCGGACGGATCGAACCTGGGATCGAACCCCGCCGACTTCGCCAAAGCGCGACGCTCCTCGTACAGTTTCTCCTTGGCGGTGGCATGCCGCTGTAGCTGGGTTTTGTTCTGGCCTTTGACCTCGGGCTTGTTCCTGGTGTTCGAATCCTTGTGACCAAACGCGCTGCCCATGTTCTCGATGGCGATGAACATCATGTCGGCGACTCCTTGCATGCGATGGATATGCTCGGGACGGGCGGCCGATACCCGCGAACAAGGCGGGCGCGGGTCGCGTCGTGGCGCCGTTTACCCTGCCGCCGTGCGGCATACCGTGCGATGCGCGATTCCGGCACCCGACGGCTCCAAAAACCTCGCGATCCGTTTACCTGAACCCGGCCACGCAGCCACCCGGTATGCGGCGTAGCCGAGGCCCGCGGTGGTGCGCCGTCCGTGCGGCGCACCACCGCGGGTGCGGACGTCACGCGCTCAGTCGATGCGCGCCTGCCAGCGTCCGCGAACGGCCGCGCAGGACACCCAACGCGGCGAGACCGGCCAGCGCCAGCGCGTAGCTGCCGGGCTCGGGGATCGTCAGCAGCGTGGCGGTGAAGTTCACCGGCAGTTCGCTGTCCTCGGGGCCGAGGTTGCTGGCGCCGGGGATGAACGGCGGCGCGGAGAAGACCTCGAGGTAGCCCGGCGTCGGCAGGAAGCTCGCGAAGAACGGCGTGGCGTAGTTGCCGCCGGAGGTGGAGTAGCCGAAGCCGTCGCCGGTCAGTTGCTCGGTGCCGAGGCGGACGAGGTTGTCGACGTGGAAGGGCTCGTTGCCGGGCACCGACGTCCCGCTCGGCTGCAGGCCGGTGATGGTTTCGCCGTTGCGCGTGCCGGCGATGCCGGTGATCAGGTAGTAGCCCAGGGCATCGGGCGTGTCCTCGGTGACGAAGGTACCGCTCGCGGTGATGCCGGCCCCGGCATAACTCCAGGTCCACGACAGGCTGGCGGCGTGTGCGGGCGCGCCGGTGGCCACGGCGGCCAGCGCGAGCAGGGCGGTGCACATGGAGCGGCGCACGCGGAAGGACGGTCGGATACGCATCGGAAATTCCCTGGATCGATGGTTGGCGGATGGCACGCGGGCCGCCTCGCCCCGGGCATGATCGGCCCGCCCGACGCGAGGCCACCCGCGCTGCGCCGTGCCGGCGGCCCCGGGCCGCCGCGCACGCCGGGACAAGGTTAGCCGTCGGCACGCCGGGATGCATGGGCGCTCGCCGCGGCACGGCTGGCGCCACAGGGCGGGTGTGCCCGTGTCGATGCGCCGCCGCGCGGCGAACTTTTCGCCACGCGTGCCGTCTGCGGATAGGCGTGTCCCGCCAGACGCGCGTCCTAACTCTAATGAGGCTAGCCATGGATCAAAACGAGAAGTCGCTGATCGACAACCTGTTCTCTCGACTGAGGGATGCCGAGCAACAGAGCGGCCCGCGCGATGCGCAGGCCGATGCCGCCATCCGCGAAGCGCTCGCGCGCCAGCCTGCCGCCCCCTACTACATGTCGCAGGCCATCCTCGTTCAGGAACATGCCCTGAAGGCGCTCAACGAGCGCGTACGCCAGCTCGAGGAATCCCTCGCCAGCCGCCCCGCGGGCGGTGGCGGCTTCCTCTCCAGCCTGTTCGGCGGCGGCAGCCAGCCGGCACCGGCGCCGCGCGCCTACGCCGCGCAGCCGACGCCGTTCAGCAACGCCCCGCAGGGCAGCTTCCTCGGCGGTGCGATGCAGACCGCGATGGGCGTGGCCGGCGGCATGCTGCTCGCCAACGCGCTCGGCGACCTGTTCTCCGGTGGCGAGGAAGCGGTGACCGAAGCGGTGTCCGAACCGCTGTCGAGCGTCGAAGACTCGGTCTTCGGCGGCGGCGGCTTCTTCGGCGACGATTCGGACGACGAGTCGAACGTCTGAGCCCGCGCGCCGTCGCCCGCCCCGGGGCGGCGGCGCCAACCTCACGGTCGCGGGCAGCGCCCGCGACCGCTCCCCGCCCCCGGACATTCCCCCGCACGGCCCGCGCCGTCCCCTCAGAGCAGCGCCGTGAAGCTCGCCGTCGCGTTGCGCGACAGGATGATGCGCTCGCCCGGGCGCAGCACGTGCTCGGTGATGCGGCCGCTGCCGACGCTGTCGATGAAGGTGCCGTTGGTCGAGCGCTCGTCGCGGATCAGCCACTGCCCGCCCTGCCGGCCGACCCACAGGTGGCGGCCGGAGATCATCGGATCGTCGATGACGACCTCGGCGCGGCTGGCATCGCGCCCGATCCACAGGCCGGCTTCCGGCACCGTCACCGCCTGCCCCGACAGCGGGCCGCCGTCGAAGCGCAGCGTCAGCCCCGCGGCGGCGAGTGCCGGCGACACGGTGGTCGCCGCCACCGTCGGGCCGCCCAGCACCCGCCCGCGACGCGGCGGCGCAGCGCCCGCGGCCGCCGCGACGGGCGGCGCGGCGCGCGTCGCCGTGCCCTGCGCGCGCCGCCGCAGCACGAACGCCGCGACACCGCCGCAGGCGCTGAGCAGCAGCAGCGCACCGCCGACCAGCGTCGCGATCGAGCTGGACTCGGCCGGCGCCGGCGTGGGCGCAGGCGCCGGCGGTGCGACCGGGGCGGCCAGCACCACCGGCTGCGGGGCCGGCTGCGGCGGCGTCGGGGGGGGCGGCGGTGGCGTGTCGGGCACGTCCTCGCCGCGGAGGATGCGCTCCTGGCTGTCGACCAGGAGCCGCCGTGCCTCCGAATGCTGCGGTGACAGCGTCGCCACTTCGTCGAAGAACTGCTTGGCCTTGCGATAGTGCCGCTGCTCGTACTCGGCGAGCCCGGCGATCCAGCGCTGGTCGACCAGCCCCGGCGCGTTGCTCGCGCCGGCGGGCGCCAGGTACTCGCGCGCGGTGTTCGACGGCACGATGAAGTTGAAGCCCTGCACCTCCTGGCCGTTGACGGTATCGCCGCGGAAGGTCAGCAGCCCGATCACCTCGGCCTGGCGGTTCAGCACCGGACCGCCGGAATTGCCGTGGGTCGCGCTGGTGTTGGTCTGCAGCACCGGGATGCCGTCGACGGTGGTCTTGATCGCCGAGATCGCGCCCTCGTTGATGGTCGGCTCGACCTTGGAGCGCTCGTCGAGCACGTCGGAATCGGCCGCGCCGGGATAGCCGACGACGTGCACGCGGTCGCCGACGCGCACCCGGCTGGAGTCGCCGAGCTGCAGCGTGGGAGCGTTGCGGGTCTCGACCTTGAGGATCGCCACGTCCTTGCCGGTGAGCTGGTCGCCGCGGCTGCCGACCGGCACGCCGTAGGCCTTGATCTCGTAGCGCAGCGCGCTGCCGTCCTGCAGCAGCACCAGGTTGAGGTGGTCGCTGATCACCAGCTTCACGCCGTTGCGCCGCGCCCACTGGTTGACCTTGTCGATGTTCTCGCGGGTCGGCTGCAGGTTGTTGGCCTGCAGCATGCGGCTGACGAACTGCGCGTAGAGGGTCTCGCGCGCGGCGCTCTCGCCGTCGCGGGTCGCCGACACCACGTGGGCGTTGGTCATGATGTAGCCGTCGGACGAGATGAAGAAGCCCGAGCCGCTGCCGACGCTGCCGAGCGACTGCCGGCTGCCGTCGCTGTACTGCACGTAGCCCTTGTAGCCGTCGAGGATGCGCACCACCGCCGGCTTGCTGCGCAGGTGCAGGCGGTAGGTTTCGGTGAAGCCCGCGCCGTCGTCGGGGGCCGCCGCACCTGCCGGCGATGGCAGCGACAGCAGCGTCAGCAGGAGCAGCGACAGTGACAGGCGGGGCGACATGAACGGGGCTCCTCCACGGTGACGATGGACATCATCCCAATAGCGTAGCCCGCGCTCCGCGGCGATCGCCGGGGCCGGAAGCGTCGACGATCGATACCCAGGTCTGCTACAAGGGCGACGAGCGGTGGTCCCGGAAATTCCCGGAACGCCGCCCGCGATGCCGCAGGGCCGCCCCGTCGCCTCGCGGGCCCTACTCTAGTGCGAGGAACGGCGCCCGTTCAGAGCGGTGCGCCGGAAGGGCGGTTCAGGAACAGTGGAATGGACAATCACCTCACGGATACGCGCTCAGTCATCCTGATCGTCGAGGATCAGCCGGCCGATCTGCTCATCCTCGGCGAGGCCGTCGGCGACCTCGCCGAGGTGCACCTTGCCAAGGACGGACGTTCGGCGCTCGGCATCGCGCGCGCCTGCCGCCCCGACCTCGTCCTGCTCGACATCGAGATGCCGGGCGCGAGCGGATTCGACATCTGCCGGGCGATGAAGGCGGACCCCGAGCTGTGCAACGCCTCCATCCTGTTCGTCACCTGCCACACCCGTACCGAGATCGAGATCAAGGCCCTGGAGCACGGCGGCGTGGATTTCATCCAGAAGCCGCTGAACATACCGGTGGTCCGCGCCCACGTACGTGCGCATCTGAGTCTGCGCACGGAAGCGAAGAAGCTCGCGTATTACGACGCGCTGACCGGGCTGCCCAATCGCACCCTGCTGAAGGACCGCACCGAGCAGGCCCTGTGGAAGGCACGGCGCGACGGCACCCAGGTGGCGATGCTGCTGCTCGACCTGGACAACTTCAAGGGCATCAACGAATCGGTGGGCCATACGATCGGCGACGCCGTGCTGAAGGAGGTCGCGGCGCGCCTGCGCCGATCGTCGCGGGCGATCGACACGGTCAGTCGCCCGGGCGGCGACGAGTTCGTCATCCTGCTGCCGGACGTCAAACGCATCGACGCCATCGGCGACTGCGTGGAGCGCCTGCTGGCGGCCATCGCCAGTCCCATCCGGATCGAAGGCAACCGGTACGACCTGTCGGCCAGTGCCGGGATCGGCGTGTACCCCGACGACAGCGACGACCTCGAGTCGCTCTACCGGCATGCCGACGCCGCGATGTACCAGGCCAAGCAGGACGGGCGGCACCGCTACCGCTTCTTCTCCCACAACATCGAAGCCAGCTCCCGCGCCCGCCTCCTGCTCGAGCGCCGGATGCGCGACGCCCTGGAGCGGGATGCGTTCGAGGTGTTCTACCAGGCCAAGTTCGATGCCCGCAGCGGGATCACCCGCGGCATGGAGGCGCTGATCCGCTGGCGCGATGAAAGCGGCACCTTCATACCGCCGGCCGAGTTCATCCCGCTGGCGGAAAAGAACGGGCTCATCGTGCCGATCGGCCGTTACGTGCTCCTGCAGGCGTGCCGCGACGCCCGCCGGCTCCTGCAGAGGGGGCTGCCGGTGTGCGTGAGCGTGAACATCTCCGCCGTGCAGTTCCGCGAGGAACCGTTCCTCGCCATGGTCGAGCGCATCCTGGATGAAACGACCCTGCCCCCCGCGCTGCTCGAACTGGAGATCACCGAAGGCGTGCTGGCGCACGACATCGACGCCGCCGGCGGGATCCTCGGCGCGCTGAAGGCGCTGGGAGTGCGCGTCTCGATCGACGATTTCGGCACCGGCTACTCCAGCCTGACCTACCTGAAGCGACTACCGATCGACGTTCTCAAGATCGACCGCAGCTTCGTCCGCGACATGCTCACCGACAGCAGCGACGCCGCCATCATCGAGGCCATCATCCGCCTGGGACAGGCCCTGGGCCTGGAGCTGGTCGCGGAAGGCGTGGAGACGGAGGCGCAGGCCGAGAAGCTGCTCGCGCGGGGCTGCGCGGTCATGCAGGGCTACCACTTCTGCATGCCCATGCCGTTCGAACAGATCTGTCAGCGCCTGCAGACGGCGATGGCCGGCGCGGCGGTCGAACCGCAACGCGACGACGCTCGATGAGCGCCCGCACGCGCCTGTGGTCGACCCTCCTCCGCTCGCCGCGGCTGAACGCGGCCTTCGTCATGCTGGCGGGCCTCCTGGCGACCGCGCTGGCGACCGGGCTGACCCAGTTGAACAATCACCAGAATGCCCGCGAGGCACTGGCGAAGGTCACGGCGGCGGCGGCCGACGCCGTCGTCGAGCGCATCAGGCTTTACCAATACGGGCTGCGCGGCGTTCGCGGCGCCGTGTTCGCCGTCGGTCCGGCCCGGATCGACCGGGAAACCTTCGCGCGCTACAGCCGCAGCCTCGACCTCGACGCGGAGTTCCCCGGCGCCGGCGGCTTCGGCTTCATCCGCCGGGTCCCCCGCGAGGACGAGGAGCACTTCCTGCAGCAGGCACGCGCCGACGGCGACCCCGATTTCGCCATCCGCCAGTTCGCGCCGCACGCGCGCGAGCACTTCGTGATCCAGTACATCGAGCCGCTCGAGCGCAATCGCGCCGCCGTCGGCCTGGACATCGCCTCGGAAGCCAACCGGCTGCAGGCGGCGAACGCCTCGCTGCGCAGCGGCGAGGTCCGCCTCACCGGGCCGATCACGCTGGTGCAGGCCACCGGCAAGCCGCTGCAGTCGTTCCTGATCCTGCTGCCCGTCTACGACAGCCCGGAAACGCCGGCGACCGAGGCGGAGCGGGAGCGCCGGGGCCTCGGCTGGAGCTACGCGCCGCTGATCACCGAAGACGTGCTGCGCGGGCTGACCCTGCCGAGCGACGCCGTGCGCCTGAGCCTGCGCGACGTCACCGATGCGCAGCGGCACGACGAGCCGTTCTACGAGCGCGGGATCGCCGCTGCCGCGCCCGCCGAGGTGATGCACGACGCCGTCGAGCGCGCGATCTTCGGCCGGCGCTGGCAGTTCGAACTGGCCGCGTACCCGGCCTTCATCGACAGCCTGCGGCAACCGTCGGCGGTCCAGGTCGCGCTTGCCGGCACGTGTCTGAGCCTGCTGCTGGCGGGGCTGGCCGAACTGGCCAGCGTCAACCGCCGCCGTCGCCTGCAGGTCCTGGCCACGCAGGCGCGCCTGGCTGCGATCGTCGAGAGTTCGGCCGACGCCATTATCGGCAAGACCCTGGACGGCGCCGTCACGAGTTGGAACCGCGGGGCCGAAACCATCTTCGGTTACCGCGCCGACGAGGCCATCGGCCGTACCCTGCTCGAACTGATCGTGCCCGCCGACCGGGCGACCGAGGAGACCGACCTCCTGCACCGCCTGCGCTCCGGCGAGTGCATCCTCCCCTTCGACACCCTGAGGCGCCGCAAGGACGGTGGCCTGGTTCACGTATCGGTCGCCGTCTCCCCCGTCTACGACGAGCACGGCGTGCTCATCGGCATCTCGAAGACCGCGCGTGACGTCTCGGCGCAGAAACTCGCCGAGGCCCGGCTGCAGGAACTCAACGCCCGCCTGGAACGGGAGGTCGCCGAACGCACGGCGGAACTCCGGGAACTCAACGCGCTGCTCGGCAACGTGCTGAATTCGGCATCGGAGGTCTCGATCATCGCCACCGATACCCGGGGCACCATCAAGGTGTTCAACCGCGGCGCCGAGCGGCTGCTGGGCTATGCCGCGGACGAGGTGGTCGACCTCCGGACCCCCGCGCTGATCCACCTGCCCGAGGAGGTGGCGGCGCGCGGCCGCGAACTGAGCCGCCGCTACGGCCAGGCCATCGAAGGCTTCCGGGTGTTCGTGCACGAACCCGAACGCCAGGGCTCGGAAACGCGCGAATGGACCTACGTCCGCAAGGACGGCTCGCGCTTCCCGGTCACCCTGGTGGTCACCGCCATGCGCAATGCCGACGGCGCGCACGTCGGCTACCTCGGCGTCGCGCTCGACATCACCCAGCGCAAGGCGGCCGAGCAGCGCCTGGCCGTCAGCCTGGAAACCACGCGCGCGGTCCTGGATACGGCGGTCAACCCGGTCATCACCTTCGATGGCGACGGCCGCGTGCACACGCTCAACCCGGCGGCGCAGCAGAGCTTCGGCTACCGTATCGCCGATCTCGACGGCCGTCGCGTCGACGAACTGATCGGCGCGCGGTCGCGGGCGCGCTTCGCCGACCTGATCACCCGCCGCAGGGACGGCTGCGGCACGGACGCGGATTGCGTGGAGGAACTCTGGGGCCTGCGCCGCGACGGTTCCGAATTCCCGATCCAGCTGTCGATCGGCACGATGCGTGCGCCCGGGCAGCCGATGCTGGTCTGCGTGGTCACCGACCTGACCCAGCAACTGCGCCTGCGCCAGGAGGTATCGGCCGCACGCGACCAGTTGCTGCTCGCCGCCGACGTCGCCGAACTCGGCATCTGGTCGTGGACCCCGGACGACAATCGCCTGCAGTGGAACGCGCGGATGTTCGAGCTCTACGGCCAGCCCCGGGAGCCCGGCGCCGACGACACCTTCGACCACCTGCGCTGGCTGTCGCTGGTGCACCCGGACGACGTCGGCGATCTCCTGGGCAACCTGGATGCCGTGGTGGCGGGCCGGGACGTCGCCAATCCGGTCTTTCGCATCGTGCGCCCCGACGGCCAGGTGCTGTACCTCCAGGCCGGTGCCAAAGCCGAACGCAGCGCCGAAGGCAAGGTGGTCAAGGTCACCGGCATCAACCGTGACATCACGGCCCAGCGCGAACTGGAAGCGCGCCTGCGCGAGGCCAAGGAGAAGGCCGACGCGGCGAACGCGGCCAAGAGCAGCTTCCTCGCCAACATGAGCCACGAGATCCGCACGCCGCTGAACGCCGTGCTGGGCATGCTCCAACTGGCGCAGGGCACCGCCCTCGACGCGCACCAGCTCGGCTACGTGCAGAACGCGGACAGCGCGGCGCGCTCCCTGCTCGCGCTGCTCGACGACATCCTCGACTACTCGAAGATCGAGGCCGGCAAGCTGCAGCTCGACCTGCAGCCGTTCGAACCCGAGCGCCTGATGCGCGATCTGGCCGTCGTGCTCGCCGGCGTCCAGGAGGACAAGGGCGTCGAGGTGCTGTACGACATGGAGGCCGACCTGCCCGGGCTCATGGTCGGCGACAGCCTGCGTCTGCGGCAGGTGCTGATCAACCTGGCCGGCAACGCGCTGAAATTCACCCTGCAGGGCCGCGTGCTCGTCAGCGTGCACCGGCTGGCGCAGCGGGGCACGACCGTGCGCCTGCAGATGGCCGTGGCCGACACCGGCATCGGCATCCATCCGGAGCACCTGGTGCGGATCTTCGACGGCTTCACCCAGGCCGAGGCATCGACCACGCGCCGCTTCGGCGGTACCGGCCTGGGCCTGGCGATCTCCCGGCGCCTGCTCGAGGCGATGGGGAGCCGGCTGTGCGTCGAAAGCCACGTCGGGACGGGCAGCCGCTTCTGGTTCGACCTCGAACTCGACGTGGCCGACGCGACGCCGCCGCCCGTCGCCGGCCCTGCCGACCACCGGCCGCTCAGCCTGCTCGTCGCCGCCGACGACGCGGCCACCGCGGAACTGCTGTGCCGGACCGCGCAGTCCCTGGGCTGGCAGCCCGAGCCCGTGAGCGCCGAGCGGGAAGCCGTGACCGAGCGGATCGAGGCGGCGCTGCGCCGCGGGCGGCCGTTCGACCTGATGCTGCTGAGCCGGCACGCGACGACCCCCGGGGCACTGGCCACGATGCCGGCGCTCGACCCGCGGCTCGGCGCCGCCGCACCACCGGTCCTGCTGCTGGCGTCCGCCGCGGGCTGCCGGATGCTCGACGACTGCGGCCGCGACGCCGCGACACCCTTCGCCGCCTGTCTCACCCAACCCGCGACGCCGCGGCAACTCGCCGCTGCCGCCTACCGCGTGCTGTACGCAAGCATGGACGACGCTGCCGAAATGCCTCGCTACCAACCCTCCGGACGCCTGCAGGGGCTCAAGCTCCTGGTGGTGGAAGACAACGCGCTCAACCGCAAGGTGGCGTCGAAGCTGCTCGCGGCCGAGGGGGCCGAGGTCAAGCTCGCCGAAGGCGGGCAGCAGGGCATCGACGCGGTGTTCGCCGAGGAGCCGCCGTTCGACGCCGTGCTGATGGACATCCAGATGCCCGACATCGACGGCCTGGAAGCCACGCGGCGCATTCGCATGCACGCGGACCGCGGGCACCTGCCGATCATCGCGATGACCGCCAACGCCTTGCGCTCGGACCGCAGCATGTGCCTGGCGGCCGGCATGAACGACCACATCGGCAAGCCCATCGACATGCAGGTGCTGGTGTCGACCCTGCAGCAGTGGACCGGGCGACCGATGGCGGCCGCCGGCACCCCGGACAGCGCACCGACCGCAGCGGGCATCATCGAGCCTGCGCACGCCATCGCGGCACGCCTCGGCGGCAATCTGCCCCTGATCCGCCTGATGCTGGACAGCGCGGAAGCCGAACTGGGCCGGGAACTGGAACGCCTGGACGCGCTGGCCGGACGCGGGGACCTCCGCGGCACGCTGGCACTGCTGCACGGCCTCAAGGGCAGCGCCGGTACCGCCGGTGCCAGCCGCTTCGCCGCCACGGCGGCCGCCCTCGAACAGCGCCTGAAGCACGCCGATGCCGCGGAAGTCGCGGTCGTGCTGGCGGACCGGGCCGGCTGGCTGGCGGACTGGCAGGCGCTGCTGCAGCAGAGCATCGCCGCGTTGCGCCGCGCGTTCCCGGACGCATCCCCGGGCCCGGACGCCGACGCCGCGGCGCTCGGCACCGAGCGCTGGGGCGCGGCGCTGCAGGACATCCTCGATCTGCTGGCAGGCAACAACCTGCGCGCCGTCGAACTGGCCCGGACCCTGGAGCGACAGACGCCGGCAGCGTCGAGCGCGGGATTCGCGGAGTTCCGCCGCGCGGTCGACGCGCTGGACTTTCCGCGCGCGCTGCAGCTCGGCCGTGACCTGCTCGGTGCCGCCCGCGGAGCCTGACGTGAGATCCGCGCACACACCCTTCCGGCAGCCCCCCGACGCTGATCCGCGGACGGTCCGGCCGCGGCAGTCCCGGCATGCGCCGTGCGCCGCATGCCGGCCCGACCGGCGACCTCGCCGCGCCTCCGGCCTTCGGGCCCGCAACGAAAGGGACGTCGTGCGTTGAACCCCCTCGGCTGGAAACCCTTTCGCCTCCATCACCACGCCTTCCTGACCGAGTGGCTGCTGCTGCTCGGCAGCCTGCTGATCCTGGGGAGCATCGC
The DNA here is from genome assembly GCF_004341245.1 of Plasticicumulans lactativorans. Taxonomy (GTDB): domain Bacteria; phylum Pseudomonadota; class Gammaproteobacteria; order Competibacterales; family Competibacteraceae; genus Plasticicumulans_A; species Plasticicumulans_A lactativorans. Next base: position 69,195 of record NZ_SLWY01000012.1, read on the forward strand.
GGGCCTGGACCTCTACGGCGAACACCGGGACATCGCCGAACGCGAGCGCGATCGCCTGTCGATGCTGGCGCGGGTGCTGCACGACAACCTCCGCGGCCAGCTCAGCGTGATCGATCGCGCCCTGCTCAGCATCCGCGACGATCTGCCCGCGTGGCAGCAGGAGAACGACGGCCTGGCGCAGGCCAGCCACCGGCTGCGCGCCTTCGCCGATGCGATGAGCGGCGTCCGCACGATGTCGATCCTCGACGCCCGCGGCGTGATCGTCGCGGCGAGCCGCCCCGAGCTGATCGGCCGCAGCTTCCGGGAGCGCGCCTACTTCCAGACGGCCCTCGACTCGCCGCAGGCGAGGACGCTGTACGTCGGCCCGCCGTTCACCACCACGCTCGGCGTCTGGACACTGACCGTCGCGCGGATGATCCCCGCTGCCGACGGCGGATTCGCCGGCCTCGTCGTCGCCACGCTGGACCCGGACAGCCTGATGCCGATCCTCGACTCGGCACTCTACGCCGATGACGTGTCGGTGACCGTGGTGCACGGCAATGGCAGGCTGTTCCTGAGCGCGCCGCAACGGCGGGAATGGCTCGGCGCCGACCTCGGCCAGGCCGGCTCGCCGTTCGCCCGCCAGCGCGACGGCGGGCAGGCGGCGAGCTTCATGATCGATACGATCTGGCCGAGCGGCCGGCCGGGCATGATCGCGCAGCACACCCTCGCCCCGTCGGAACTCGGCACCGACCAGCCCCTGGTGATCGGCGTCGGGCGCACGCTGGAGGCCGTGTACGCGTCCTGGCGTGCGCAGGCACGCCTGCTCGGCGCGGGCTGCGCCATCCTCGCCGTCACCGCGCTGTTCGGCCTGTACCGTTTCCAGCGCAAACGCCGTGAGGTCGACCGGCAGGTTGCCGCGGCCCATGCGGCGCTGGAGGACCGGGAGCGCTTCCTGCGCTCGCTGGTCGACATCCTGCCGGGCATGGTCGGTTACTGGGATGCCGGGCTGCGCTGCGGCTTCGCCAACGGCGCGTACCTCGAATGGTTCGGCAAGACCGCCGAACAGATGCGCGGCATCCGCATGCAGGATCTGCTGGGCGAGCCCCTGTTCAGCAGGAACGAGCCCTTCATCCGCGCGGCGCTGCGCGGCGAGCGGCAGCGCTTCGAACGCACCCTGGTCAAGGCCGACGGCAGCACCGGCTACACCTGGGCGCACTACATCCCCGACACTGTCGACGGGCAGGTGCGCGGTTTCTTCGTGCTGGTGTCGGACATCACCGCGCTGAAGCAGGCGCAGCTGGAACTGGAGGCGGTCAATGCGGCGCTCGAAAAGCGCAGCATCGAGGCCGAAGCCGCCAGTCGCGCCAAGAGCAGCTTCGTGGCCAACATGAGCCACGAGATCCGCACGCCGATGAACGCCGTGCTCGGCCTGCTGGGCCTGCTGCAGCGCACGCCGCTGGACGATCGCCAGCGCGACTACACGCTGAAGGCACAGGCCGCGGCCCGATCACTGCTGGAGATCCTCGATGACATCCTCGATTTCTCGAAGATCGAGGCCGGCAAGCTGATGCTCGACGACACCCGCATCCGCCTCGACGAACTGCTGCGCAACCTCGCGGTGGTGCTGTCGACGGCGCTCGGCGGCAAGCCGGTGGAAGTCCTGTTCGACATCGACCCGGCGCTGCCGCGCGCCCTGCGCGGCGACCCGCTGCGCCTGCAGCAGGTGCTGCTCAACCTCGCCGGCAACGCGGTCAAGTTCACCGAGCGCGGCGAGGTGGTGGTGAGCGTGCGGCGGCTCGCCGCCGACCCGGTCCGGCTCGAATTTGCGGTGCGCGACACCGGCATCGGCATTCCGCCCGAGCGCATCGCGGCGATCTTCGAAGGCTTCACCCAGGCCGAAGCCTCCACCACGCGCCGCTATGGCGGCACCGGCCTGGGTCTCGCCATCAGCCAGCGACTGGTGCGCCTGATGGGCGGCGAACTCGTCGTGGAAAGCCGGCCGGGGGTCGGCAGCCGCTTCCGGTTCACGGTCGACTTCCGGCCCGATGCGGAAAGCCGGCCCGGCGCCACGCCCCCGCCGCGGGCGCTGCACGTCCTGCTCGTCGCCGACAACCCTACCGCCCGCGAGGTGCTGATCCGCACGACGCAGTCCTTCGGCTGGCGGACGGAGACCGTCGCCGGCGCCGCCGAGGCCGTCGACGCCATCCGCCGGGCCATCGAGGACGACCTGGCCTTCGACATCGTCTGCGTGGACTGGATCACGGCCGGCACCGACGGCTGGGAAACCGTGCAGCACATCCGCGCCAGCGAGTCCGGCCGGCACCTGCCGGTGATGCTGATGCTCAGCGCGCACGACCGCGAACGGCTCGCCGAGCGTCCGACGGGCGGCCCCTCCTTTGCGGCCGGCGCTGTCGTGATCAAGCCGCTCACGCCTTCCATGCTGTTCGACGCCGTCGCCCAGGCCACCGGGGGCATGTCGGTCCACACCGAACGCCACGCCGACGATCTCCTCGACACGCGCCCGCTGGCCGGCCTGCGCCTGCTGCTGGTCGAGGACAATCCGCTCAACCAGCAGGTCGCGCGGGAACTGCTGACGTACGCCGGCGCCGTGGTCGACGTGGCGGACAATGGCCGCGAAGGGATCGTCGCGACCCGGAATGCCAGCCCCCCCTTCGATGCCGTGCTGATGGACCTCCAGATGCCGGACATGGACGGCTACGAGGCGACCCGCGCGTTGCGCGCGGCCGGCGAACGGCTCCCGATCATCGCCATGACGGCCAACGTCCTGCCCGCGGACCGCGACGCCTGTCTCGCCGCCGGCATGAACGACCACATCGGCAAGCCCATCGACATGGGCGAACTGATAAGCACCGTGCTCAGGCACTGCGGCCTCGAACCGGCGCGGCCGGACGGCCCGCCGCCGGTCACCGCCGTCGCCGCGCCGCTGCCGGCCGTGCCCGCGGGCATCGAGCTCGCCGCCGCCCTCGCCCGGCTGGGCGGCAACCGCAGCCTCTACACCGCGCTGGTGCGACGCTTCGTCGCCGAACAGTCGACGTTCGCGGCCCGCCTGGACCAGCACGTCGCCCGTGGCGAACTGACGCTCGCCGCGCGTGAACTGCATACGCTCAAGGGGCTCGCCGCCACGCTGGGGGCCACGCGCCTGGCGCTGACGGCGGCGCAGGTCGAGGACAGCGTCGCCGCCGGCATCTCCACCTACACGGTGGGAAGCCGGCTCGCCGAGCTGCGGGACGCCCTCGACGACGCCACCCATGCCCTGAACGCGATCGGCGACGCCTTCGGCCCGCCGGCCGAAATGCCCGCCGCGCCGGCGCTGGATGCCGACGGCGTGAGCGCGCGACTCGACGAACTCGCCGCGCTGCTCGCCGAACACAACATGCGTGCGCTCGACGCCTATGCGCTGCTCAGGCGCAATACCGAACACCTGCCGGAGGATGGCCTGCCGGCGCTCGACGACGCGATGCACCGGCTCGACTTCGCCGCGGCACGCGAGCTTATCGAAGAGCTGCGCCAACGCATCCGCTGTTGATCCTGCCCGTTCCACTCACGCCATGACCCCCGAAGATGACGCCACCGAAACGCTTCCGTCTGCTGATCGTGGATGACCAACCGATCAACATTCACGCACTGCACCAGGTCTTCCATGCCGATCACGAGATCTTCATGGCCACCAGCGGCCGGCAGGCGCTCGATTTCTGCCTCGGCAATCCCCTGCCCGACCTGATCCTGCTCGACGTCATGATGCCGGACATGGACGGCCTCGACGTCTGCCGGAAGCTCAAGGCCGAGCCGCTGACCGAGGCCATCCCGATCATCTTCGTCACCGCCCAGACGGAACCTGAAGAGCAGACCGCCGCGCTGGAGGCGGGGGGCGTCGATTTCATCACCAAGCCCATCAACCCGGCCGTGGTGCGCGCGCGCGTGCGCACGCATCTCACGCTGAAGATGCAGAGCGACCTGCTGCGCGCACAGGCGCTCACCGACGGCCTGACCGGCGTGGCCAACCGGCGGCGCTTCGACGACGCCCTGCAGCTCGAATGGCGTCACTGCCAGCGCCGCAGGTCGCCGCTTGCGGTGCTGATGATCGACATCGACCACTTCAAGCTGTTCAACGACTGCTACGGCCACCAGGCCGGCGACCGCTGCCTGCGGGCCGTCGGCGAGGCGCTGCAGGCAGCGTTCCGGCGCCCGTACGACCTGGTCGCGCGTTACGGGGGGGAGGAATTCGTCTGCCTGATGCCGGAATGCGGCCTGAGCGATGCCCGCACCATGGCCGAGGAAGCGGTGCTGGCCGTGCGCGGGCTGGCGATCCCCCATGAACGCTCGCCCACGGCCCCGGTCGCGACCATCAGCGCCGGCATCGCCGCCTGCGTGCCCGGTGAGCCCGGCGAGGCGCCGGAGCACCTCATGCAGCGGGCCGATGCGGCGCTGTACGAGGCCAAGCGCCAGGGGCGCAACCGCGTCGCGGTGTGACCCCCGAACGTGCGGCGCGGGGCCTAGCCGGCGCCGGGTTCGAGGTCGAGGCGGAAGCTGTAGCCGTGGCGCTCGAAACCGAGCCCATCGTAGAAGGCGTGCGCGCGGCTGCGCCCGAGGTTCGACGACAGCATCGCCTTGTAGCAGCCGCGCGCGCGGCACAGCGCGAGCGCATGGCGCATCATCGCGGTGCCGACGCCGCGCCCCTGCACCGCGGGGTCGACGGCGACGTCCTCGATGATCGCGGACGGCGCCCCGCGGTGGCCGAGGTTGTCCATCACCAGCAGCGCGTAGGTGCCGACGATGCGCGCGCCGTCGCTGGCGACGTAGACGTGGTAGTCGGGGTAGCGCGCCATGCGCGCGAAGAGGCGCTCGGCCTCGGCGAGCGGCAGCACCGCGTCGCCGTCGAGCTCGAGCTGCGCGTACAGGCGCAGCACCGCGGGCAGGTCGTCGCGCGTGGCCGCGCGGCAGCTGATCGCTTCGGTCATCGCGTACCCCGGCGCCGGCGGCGCTCACCAGATCGTGTAGACCATCACGAAGCCGGCGGCGACCATGCCGGTCAGCGCGAGCAGGAACAGCGCGTCGGCGATCTTCTCCAGCATGATCGCGAGCACGCGCTCGCGCGTGCGCAGCGCGAAGAAGATCGCGTAGGTGCAGATCAGGAACAGCAGCGCCGAGATCGCCAGCACGTCGTCGGCGATGGTGCCGGTCGTCGAGTGCTTGCCGACGGTGTGCAGCAGCGTGACGCCGGTGATGCACAGCCCCGCCAGCGTCCCCGACAGCGACAGCAGTTGCAGCAGCTCCTCGCGCAGCCAGGTGTTCGGCGACCGGTGCGAGGCACTCATCGCGTGCCCGCCCCCGTCATTGCGGCGTGGCGCGCGTGGTGTCGGGCTCCGCCCGCCAGATGCGGTAGCGCAGCTCGACGCCGTCCGGCACGTAGACCACCAGCGGCAGGCGGCTGTTGTAGCGCACGAGCCGCGGCTCGCCGCCGAGGGTGATGAAGCGCTCCACCTTCGGTGCGTCGGGGTCGACCGCCATCAGCGTGCCGGCCAGCGGGCCGAGCGTGCGCAGGACGTGGCGCTCGTAGCCCCAGCCGGCGAGGGTCTCGGTTTCGAGCGTGCCGCCGAAGAAATAGCGGTTGTGCGCATCGGTGGCGACGGTTTTGCCGACCAAGAGCTCGACCCTGGCGGCCGCTTCGTCGGGCTGCGGCGGCAGCCGCACGACGTAGCGCGTCATGCCGGGGTCCGCCGGCGGGAAGGCCCGCAGTTCGTCGGCGTGGGCGGGGGCGATGCACAGCAGGGTGCAGAACGCGAGCGAGGCGATCGTCTTCATGGCTGGAGCGTGTCGACTCCCGTGCGGCGGGTGGTGGATGGGCGTCAGTGCTCGGGCTGGTAGTAGAGCAGGACGCTGCCCGAGCGCAGCGGGCGGATCCGGCACAGCCGCAGGCTCAGGCGGTTGCGGATGTCGCTGAACAGCGGCCGCCCCCGGCCCAGGATCACCGGGTTGACGATGATGCGGAACTCGTCGATCAGCTCGGCGGCGATCAGGCTCGACGCCAGCCGCGAGCTGCCGAACATCGCCAGCGCGCCGCCCGGCTCGCGCTTCAGCCGCTCGACCTCGGCCACCGCGTCGCCCGTGCACAGCTGCGCGGCGTGCCAGTCGACCCGCTGCCGCGTGCGCGAGAACACGAACTTCGGCAGCCGGTTCATCCGCTCGGCGACCTCCGGGGCATCGTGCGCCGCCGCCGGCGTCGACCAGTACGCGGCCAGGCACGCGTAGGTCGCCCCCCCGAACAGCAGCCCGTCCACCGCGTCGAGCAGTTCGCACGCGTAGTCGTTGAGTTCGGCGTCCACGACGTGCCAGTCCAGCTTGCCGTCCGGACTGGCAAAGTAGCCGTCGAGGGTGACCATCGACTGCAGGATCAGTTTCCTCACGCGCCCCCCGCGGCGGGTCCGGGCCCCAAACGATGGCGGAGGCCGGCCCGCCGTGCGGCGCCGTCACCCCCGGGCGAAGAACCGCGCCAGGCGTTCGCGCACCTCGGCGAAGTCACCGACGCTCGAATAGCCGTTGATGGATTCCAGGCGCAGGGCGTCGTCCAGCGGCCGGCCGATGATGTCCAGCACCGTCTCCTTGGCGGAGCGCAGCGCCTGCTGGCTGTTGCCGAGGATCATGTTGGCATAGCTTTGCGCCGTTGCCAGAACTTCCCCGGCGGGAACCACGCGGTTCACCAGCCCCAGGCGCAGCGCCTCGTCGGCCGCCACCGCGCGCCCGGTCAGCGTCAGCTCCAGCGCCACCGCGACGCCGGCGATCGCGACCAGCCGCACCAGCCCGCCGTCGCCCTGGTGCAGCCCCTGGCGCACCTCGAACACGCCGAAGCTCGCGCTGTCGGCGGCGATGCGGATGTCGCACGCCAGCGCCAGCTCGAAGCCGGCGCCGACCGCGTGGCCGTTGATCGCGGCGATGATCGGCTTGGTGATGCGGTGCTGGCCGCGGGTGATGCCGCCGCCGAGGCCGCGCGCGGCGTTGCGGCGGGGGTCGAGCAGCGTCGCGTGCTCCCACTTCGGGATGAAGCTCTTCAGGTCGGCACCGGCGCAGAAGGCGCGCCCGGCGCCGGTGAGGATGGCGACGTCGAGCGCCGGGTCGGCGGCGAAGTCGCGCCACACCTCCCAGAGCTCGTCGTTCAGCTCGTCGTCGAGCGCGTTCAGCGCCTCGGGACGGTTCAGCGTGATCAGGGCGATGCGGTCCTGCCTGTCGTAGACGAGCTTGCTCATCGCGTGCCTCCGGGAAACCGCCGGGCGCGGCAGCCCGTCCGCGCCCGGCGCGCGTCAGTAGGGCGTGCCGTCCTTGTGCACGAAGCGCCAGTGCCCGGCCTCGTCGAGCAGCGCCTGCAGGTCGTCGTCGGGGTAGGTGGCGACGTCGCCGGCGCTGCGGTCGCCGATCTCGAGGTAGACGACGTCCTCGGCGCTGCGGTTGACCAGGCAGTGGCCGTCGCCGGTGCCCGCCTTCGAGCCGGCGCACATGCCGGGGGCGAGCGGGGTCTCGCCGGCGTCGGTGATCCAGGTCGGGTGGCCGCTCAGCACATAGATGAACTCGTCCTGGCGCGAGTGCGCGTGGCGCAGCGCCGAGACCGCGCCCGGCGCGAGCCGCGTCAGGTTGACGCCGAAGTGGGTCAGTCCGAACAGGTCGCCAAGCGGGCGCTTGTCGCGGCCCTGCATGCGCGAGGCGAAGGGTTCGGGGTAGTTCGACGGCCTGCTGCGCAGCGGCGCTTCGGCGGCGACGATCGCGATCGGTCGGGTGGGTTCGGTCATGCGGGCGACATCCACGGAACGGCTGGACGGAAGCGCCGGCAAGCGGCGCGCGGGTGGCACCACCAGCGGTGCCGCCTCCAGCTTAGCCCCGCGCCGCCGCGCCCCGTACGGTGGCCCTGCGCACAGCCGGCATGCGTTCGGCGCAGGGCTCGCCGGCATGCCGCGCGCATGCCGGGCGGGCAGCCTCAGCCGTCGACGGCCAGCGTGCGCCGCTCGGCGTTGCTCGCGAGCGCGAGTTCGATCAGGCGGATGGTGTCGCGGGCCTGCTCCGGGCGCACCGCCAGCGCCTCGCGCCCGGCGATCGCGGCGGCGACGTTGCGGTAGAACTCCGGGTAGGCGCCGGCGAGCGTCTCCACCTGCCCGGCCACGTGCAGGCCGCCGATCTCGGTGTCGAGGCGGCCCCACTGCGCCGCGGGCTCCACGCCCCAGTCCGCTGCCGGCGGCACGAGCCCGCGCCGCAGCGCGTCCTCCTGCGGGTCGAGCCCGTACTTGACGAAGGAACCCGCGGTGCCGTGCAGGATGAAGCGCGGGCTCGGCCCGCGCACCAGCATCCCGGCCTTCAGCATCACCTTCAGCCCGTCGTAGTGCAGCAGCAGGTCGAAGCTGTCGTCCGCGCTGGCGTCGTCGCGCTGCGTGCGGATGTCGGCGCCGATCATCCGCGGCCTGCCGAACAGCACCTGCGCCTGGTCGATCAGGTGCGAGCCGAGGTCGTAGAGCATGCCGGTGCCCTCGCCCGCCTGCTCGCGCCACGAGCCCGGCCGCGGCCGCGCGCGGAAGCGGTCGAAATGCGACTCGTACTCCACCAGCCGGCCCAGCTGCCCGCCGGCGAGCAGCCGCTGCACGGTCAGGAAGTCACCGTCCCAGCGGCGGTTGTGGTAGACGCTGAGCACGCGGTTGCGCGCCTGCGCCAGGTCGATCAGCTGCTGCGCCTGCGTCGACGTGACGGTGAACGGCTTCTCGACCACCACGTGCTTGTCGGCGAGCAGCGCCTTCTGCGCCAGCTCGAAATGCGAGCCGTTCGGCGTGGTGATCACCACCAGCCCGATCGCCGCATCGCGCAGCAGTTCGTCGACCTCGCGCACCACGCCGAGCGCCGGGTAGAGCCGGCGGATCTCGTCGCCGCGCCGCTCGACCACCGTCCTCAGGCGCAGTGCGGGCACCGCGCCGATGACCGGCAGGTGGAACACCCGCGCGGACAGGCCGCTGCCGATCACGCCTACGTCGATCTGCTCCATCGTGGGGGCTCCCGTGTCGTGTGGCTGGCGTGCCGGGGTTCGACACGCCGTTTCATGGGCTGCGGCCGCGGGGCCGCCGGGGATGATTGTAGTGATGCCGCCGGCAGGCGCGGTGGCGGCGGCGCCCACGCGAAGGGGACGCGCGGGCCGGGTGGCTCATCCGGCTCCGCGCCCGTCCCCGCCTCCCGCCTTCACCGGTGGGCGCGGGGCTACGCGTTCATGCGCGCAAGCGCGACGGCCTGGTCGCGCAGCCGGGCGACGTCCCGGGAGGGCGCATCGCCGAACAGCCGCGAATAATCCCGGCTGAATTGCGACGCGCTGAGGTAGCCGACGGAGCGGCCCGCCAGGCTGGCCTCCTGGTTGGCGACCAGCATCAGCCGGCGGGCCTCCTGCAGGCGCAGGTTCTTCTGATACTGCACGGGGGTCATGGACGTCACCGCCTTGAAATGGTGGTGGAAGGTCGACGGGCTCATGTGCACCAGCGCCGCGAGTTCCTCGATGCTCAGCGCCCGGGCGTAATGCTCCTTGATCCACGCCACCGCCCTGGCGATGCGCCTCAGGGCGGAGTCCGCGAGGCCGATCTGGGCGACGCGCCGGCCCAGCGGGCCGAGCAGCAGCCGGACCAGGATCTCGTCGATGATGATGGGCGCGAGCAGCCCGATGTCGTCACGCCGCTCCAGCAGCCGGATCAGGCGCACGGCGGCGTCGATGATCGCCTGGTCCGCCTCGCCGACCTGGATGGCGCCGTTGTCCCTGGTCTTCGGCACGCCGCCGGGAAACGCCTTCAGGGTCAGCGCCGCGATCCGCTGGGGGTCCAGGTCCAGCCTGAAGCACAGGTGCGGCCGGGATGTGCTGGCGTGGGTCACCTGCCCCACGACCGGCACGTCGATGGCGTAGATGAGCATCCGCGATTCGTCGTACTCGTGAATCTCCTGGCCCAGCAGGACGGACTTGGTCCCCTGGGCCACGATGCCCAGGCACGGGGTGTGCCGGCCGTGGAACCACTCCCTGAACGGGCGATGGATGCGGGCCAGGTGCACCCCCGGCACCTCCAGCTCGAACAGCCCCTCATGCGGGACGTGTCCGGCAATCAGTCGGGCCAGTTCGGCGACGCCCGGCAGCGCCGCGTCGCCGCGCCGGGGGCCATGGAGGTGCGATGGGAGCAGCGATGGCATGGCGTGTTCCTGCGAATCATGGGCGCGGTGATCCGGCAGGTGGCGGTCGCGGGTCCGTACCGCCTCCCGGTGTGCAAGCACGTCGACCCGCCGCTGCGGGCGGTGCCAAGCGCGAGCGCAATCTAGCAAGGGGCCGGAGAACACTCCGTAACGCTGCGCTACCGCACCTTGCGGAAATGTTTCAACGCCTTGCAGGCGGCGTTCCGGGCCGGCGGGCTTGGCGCGCCAGCCCGGCACACCCACAATCCGCGCCATGAAACGATGGCTGCGTACGCGAGGTGCCTGGTGGCTGGCGTGGCTGGGGCTCACGCTGGCCGGCGCGGCCTGGCTGGCGCAGGGCGAGCTGCTGCGGCTGCGCGACGCATTCGACACCGAGGCGCGCATCGCCCACCGGCTGCTGAGCCAGCAGGTGGTGCAGCACGACGCGGTGCTGGTCACGCTGGCGCTGCTGGACAGCGGCGCCACGAACGCCCGGCCCGAGCAGCGCCTGTCCTCCGTCTACCCCTCGATCCTCGCCGTGCAGCGGCGCGAGCACGGCGCGGACTGGAGCGACGCCGCGCATGCCGCGGCCCTGGCGGCGGCCGAAACCCGCTCCCGCGCCAGCCACCACCCCGCGCTGGCCACGCTGGACCTGCCGGCCGGGCGCTATCAACTGGTCATCGGCGCCGAGCCCACCAGCTACGCGCTGGACATCGACCTCGCCGCCACCGTGCCCTGGCGCGACTGGCCGATGGACCCGGCGCAGAGCCCGGTGCGCGTGGCGCTGGAACACGGCGACCAGCGCTTCGTCATCCAGCCGGGGCGCGCGGCCGAAGGCCGCTGGCGCTTCGGCATGCGCAAGACCCTAGCCTCGGAGAGCCAGAACCTCGACCTGGTCGCCTCCCGCGGCATCACCGTCGCCGACCTGCCCTGGGGCCGCATCGCCGCCTGGGCGCTGGCCGTGGCCGCGCTGCTGGGGGGCGGCCGCGCGCTGCAGCGCCAGCGCACCGCGCGCCGGCGCGCCGAGGAGCTGCTGCGCCTGGGCCAGGTCGCGCGCCTCAATGCGCTGGGCGAGCTGGCCGCGGGCATGGCGCACGAGCTCAACCAGCCGCTGACCGCGGTGCTCGCCAACACCCAGGCCGCGAGGCGCCTGCTCGACGACGACGAACCCGACCTCGACACCGCGCGCAGCGCGATGGGGCAGGCGGTCACGCAGGCGCGCCGGGCCGCCGAGGTGGTGGGCCGGCTGCGTCGCGCCGTCGAGCGTCCCGGTGGCGGCGTGCAGCCGGTGGTGCTGCAGGAGGCCGTGCACGCCGCGCTGCACCTGCTCGAGCCCGAGTGCGCGAAGCGCGGCGTCGCGGTGCGCTTCGACGCGGCCGCGCAGGCACCGGTGCGCGTGCTGGCCGACCCGGTGGCGCTGGAGCAGATCGTCCACAACCTGCTGATGAACGCGCTGCAGGCGCTGGAGGAGGTGCCGCCGCCGCAGCGGCGCATCGCCATCGACGCCAGCGCCGGCGCGGACACCGGCACGCTGCGCCTGAGCGACAGCGGCGTCGGCATCGCGCCCGAGCTGCTGCCGAAACTCTTCGAGCCCTTCTTCAGCACGCGCGCGGGTGGCCTCGGCCTGGGCCTGAGCCTGTGCGAGACGCTGGCCGGCGAGATGGGCGGCGCGCTGCGCGCCCGTCCCGGCCAGGCGCACGGCGCCTGCTTCGAACTGGAATTGCCGCTGGCCGGGAGGAATGCCACGCCATGAGCGAACCGCTGTCGCCGCTGGTGCACTTGGTCGACGACGACGAGGCGGTGCGCGCGAGCCTGGCGCTGCTGATCGGCACCGTCGGCCTGCGCGTGCAGACCTGGGCCGACCCGCAGGCCTTCCTGGACGGCTTCGACCGTCGCACCATCGGCGCCATCGTGCTCGACGTGCGCATGCCGGGCCTGAGCGGCCTGACGGTGCTCGACACGCTGGTCGCGCAGGGCGTGGACCAGCCGGTCATCATGCTCACCGGCCACGGCACCGTGGAGATGTGCCGGCGCGCCTTCAAGGCCGGCGCGGCGGAGTTCCTGGAAAAGCCGGTCGAGGACGAACAGCTGCTCGAAGCCCTGCAGCACGCGGTGCGCCAGCACGTGCGCTCGCGCGAGCGCACGCAGGCCGACCAGGCGGCGCGCGAGCGCCATGCGCAGCTCTCCGAGCGCGAGCGCGAGGTGCTCGGCTACATCGTCGGCGGCTTCACCAACAAGGAGATCGCACGGGCGCTGGCGCTGTCGCCGCGCACCGTCGAATCGCACCGGGCCAGCCTGTTCGCCAAGCTCGGCTGCGACTCGCTGGCACAGTTGATCCGCCGCTACGCGGCGCTGGTGGACGAGGCCGCTCCGTAGTTCTACGGAAGCGCGCGCGTAGCCGTACGAATGGCCCGCACCGGCGGCCCTTTCCTACAGTGGGGACGCCGTCGGCCAGGGGCCGGCGCCACCGATCAACCACCGGAGAACCCCATGCACCCGACCCTCCGTGCCGGCGGCCTCGCCGTCGTGCTCGCCGCTGCCGCCGTCACCGCCCAGGCCGAGAACGCGGCCGTGCGCACCGAGAAGAACATCTCGCTCGAACTCGCCAACCAGATCGCCGCGGGCGCCGTCGCGGCCTGCGCCGCCAACGGCTATGCGGTGGCGGCCACGGTGGTCGACCGCGCCGGCGTCGTGCGCGCGGTGCAGCGCGCCGACAACGCCGGCCCGCACACGCTGGCGTCGAGCGAGCGCAAGGCCTGGACCTCGGCCTCGGCCAAGGCCCCGACGCAGGCCATGATGGAAAGCGCGCAGAAGAACCCGGGCGCGGCCAACCTCGTGTACCTGCCGGGCTTCCTGCTGCTCGGCGGCGGCGTGCCGATCAAGGCCGGCAACGAGGTGATCGGCGCGGTCGGCGTCGGCGGCGCGCCGGGCGGCCACCTCGACGACCAGTGCGCCAACGCCGCGATCGACAAGGCCAAGGGCCAGCTGGGCGGCTGAGCGCGATGACGCCGCGTACCGCCTGGGCGCTCGCGTGGCTGCCCGGCACCGCGGCGGTCGGCAGCGCCACCGCACGGGTGGCGCCGCAGGCGGCCGGGCTGCGGGCCCGCCAGGGCCTGCGCCTGGCGGCCCGGCGCGGCGACCTGCCGCAGCAACAGGCGGGCGCACGCTGAGCCGCTGCACTCCACCGCCGCGAGGAGTGCGGCACATCACCGCACGACCCGCCCGTGCACCCGCCGCATCGCGAACCCCCTTCCAGCGCCGAGCCCCCCGCGAACAAATATTCAACCAGATGGTTGACTACATCGCGTCACGCGCTTATGCTTAACCACATGGTTGAACATGAGATGCCGCAGATGGATGCCGTCTTCCACGCCCTCGGCGACGCGACGCGCCGGCGGATGCTGCGCGAACTCGCCGGTGGCGAACGCACGGTCGGCCAGCTGGCCGAACCCTTCGCGATGTCGCTCGCGGCCGCCTCCAAGCACATCAAGGTGCTGGAGAAGGCCGGGCTGATCCGGCGCGAAGTGCGCGGCCGCACCCATGTCTGCCGCCTCGATCCCGGACCGCTCGCCAGCGCTCACGAGTGGCTGAGTTTCTACGAGCGCTTCTGGACCGCGCGCCTGGATACGCTGGAGCGGCTGCTCCGCGAGGAAGACGCCGGCCCTTCACCCGCCCCGCCAGCAGGAGACGCCCCATGAACGACCTCGCGACGCCCAATGCCTATGGCGTGCTGACCGAACCGGCCACGCTGACGATCCAGCGCCTGCTGCCCGGCCCCATCGAGCGCATCTGGGCCTATCTCACCGATGGTGAACTGCGTCGCCAATGGCTGGCGGCGGGGAGGATGGAGATGAAGGTCGGCGCGCCCGTCGAATTCATCTGGCGCAACGACGAGCTGACCGACCCGCCGGGTGAGCGGCCGGCCGGCTTCTCTGTCGAGCACCGGATGCAGAGCCGGATCACCGAGTGCGATCCGCCACGCAGGCTCTCCTTCACCTGGGAAGGCAGCGGCGACGTCACCTTCGAGCTGGAACGGCAGGACGACGAGGTGCTGCTCACCGTCACCCATCGCCGCCTGCCCGATCGCGCGACCCAGCTCGGCGTTGCGGCCGGCTGGCACGTGCATCTCGACCTCCTGGTCGCACGCGCCACCGGCGAGGAACCCGAACCCTTCTGGGACGGCTGGAACCACCTCAGGCAGGTGTACGAGCGGCGGCTGCCGGAATAACGCGCCAGTAAAGGCCCCGCCCGGACCGACGGGCGGGGCCTGCGTCGACCTCCCGGCACGCGGAGGATGAAAGCCATGCGAGCCTTACGGGCCCCGCCGAAACCAGGCTATCGGCTTTCCCGACAGGGAACGGGGAGCGTGGCGTACTCTTGAAGCCGTGATGAAGCCCGACCGGTCCGCCCGCCTCCGCCCGCTCGTCGCCTGCATCGCGCTGATGCTCGGTGCCTGCCATGCGACGGAGCGGCTCCCCTTCGCGTGCGCCGGGAACGCGATCGACGACACGCAGCAGGTCTCCGCCGGGGATGCCAGCCTTTACCTGCTGGTCCGCGGCCGGCGCTGCGACGCGCCGCTGCTGCTCTGGCTCCACGGCGGCCCCGGCGGTGCGCAGACGCCGCTGTTCCGGCTCTATGACGCGGCGCTCGAGGACGGGTTTCTCGTCGCCTACTGGGACCAGCGCGGCGCGGGGCTGTCGTACGACCCCGAGGCCGATCCGACGCAACTGAGCATCGAGCGCCATCTCGGCGACCTCGACCGCATCGTCGACCGGCTGCGCGCCCGCTACGGCAAGCGCCGGCTCGCGCTCGTCGGCCATTCCTGGGGCTCCGCGCTCGGCCTGCTCTACGCGCAGCGGCATCCCGGCAAGGTTGCCGTCGTCGTCGGAGTGAATCCGCTCGTCTCCGGTCTGCGCGCGCAGCAGGGCCAGTACGCCTTCGCGCGCGCCAGGGCCGCCGAACGCGGCGACCACGAGGCGCTCGAACGCCTGCGCGCGATCGGTGAACCGCCCCTTGCCGCAGCGGACGAATTGCGCCTCCAGGCCCTCGTCGACCGCTATGGCGGCTACTTCCATCGGCGGCCGAGTTTCACCTGGGCCGTGATCGCCGGCATCGCCAGCGGCTATATCGCGCCGTGGGACATCCCGTCCTACATCCGCGCCAATGAAGTCTCGCTCGCCGCCATGCAGGACGAACTCAACGCGCTCGATCTCGGCAGGCAGCTGACGTCGATCGCGGTCCCCGTCGTGTTCATGCTCGGCCGCTACGACAGGCAGCTCGACGCGCAACAGGCGGCCGATTACGTCGAAGGCCTTTCAGCGCCGGCGAAACGGCTGATCTGGTTCGAGCACTCGGCACACCACATTCCCTTCGAAGAGCCCGAGCGTTTCGTAACGGCCCTCGGGGCCGTTCTGAAGGCGTTCGACGAGTGATGCCGGGACGGCGAGAATCCGGGCGAGGACAACGCTGCCGCCGAGGCGGCCGGCCGGCCCGGCCGAGCCGCCGGATGACACGAGCGGCGGCATTCGCCGGGTCAGTCACCCGTTTCGCGGAACTGCGCCAGCAGGTAGCGCGAATTCAATTTGTCCACCGCTGCATTGCCCGGCACGATCTTGAAGCGGTCATTGCCGTAGAGCGGCAGCCCCACCCCGGCCAGCACGCCGCCCTCGCGGCCGATGCTCTCGTACGGCTTGCCGACGACGCCGCCGATGAATTTCGTATCGATCCAGTCCCGCTTGATGGTGCTGGCGACGCCCTTGTAGCCCTTGACCCAGCCCACGCGCAGCTTCTGCGCCGAATGCCTGACGAAATCCTCGAGGAAATGGCCGGCGCCGACGTAGCAGCACTTGAACGAAATCAGGCCGACCTCGGTAATCCCCCAGCGCACCAGCCAGTCCACCAGTTCATGCGCATCGAAGCCCTGGCCGCCCGGCGTTTCCAGGGCACTGCTCTCCACGCCGACGTGCGTCGTCGAGCCGTGGGCGATGATCATCAGCTTGTCGGCCAGCGTCGGCCGCGGAATGCCCGACTGGTTGAAGCAGCCGCGGTAGAGCTCCTGCCACCCGTCCGCAGCCGGGTCCGACCATTTCCGCGCATCGGGCACCTGTTCCCACTCCCGGTACACCTCCGCGGACTCGTTGATCACCTTGTCCGGGCAAAGCTTGATCAGGAACAGGTTCCCCCATTTCATGACTGACCCTCGTTCGCATGGCGCGATGCAGCGTTGTTGCAGGGAGCCGCAAGCGTAGCGCAGGGCGGCGCTGGGCACATCTTCATAGCGTGCCGGCTTACGATTTACCGGCGTGGTGCGGTAAAGAGCCAACCCCCCATCGGCCAAGTGGAACGGGGCATTGCGAAGCTCCGGAAGGGGTGCCAATTATGCCGGAGGCATTGGGTCCAACGAGGTGGGCAGGGGCTTTTTATAGCCTCAATGTGCGAATTCAACGGACAGCAAAAAGCGCAGCTTTTTGACGGTCCGCTGGAACAGCGATTGACGCCGATAACTCTTCCGGCTCTCCAGCAGCCGCTTGTAACGATTGGCGCATCGCGGGCAGATTCCATGTCGGCACGGGTCATTCAGAACCCACCACAGATGCCGGACATACGACTGCAGGTGATGCGCCCCGGAAAGTCAAAAACACGATCTGTCTTGATTTACGGAGGAGTCCATATACGAATTGTTAGCCGTCAACTCAACGCGCATAGTGAGCCACATAGTCTTGCTCCTTCTCGTTCCAATGGAAACTCATTTCAGTGACTGCCGAGGAGTCATTGGCAAAAGTGCTAAAGAGGCTTACAAGGTCGTCAATCAAGAACTCATATGCCCACTTGTGGCGCATGAAATCGGAGAAGACAAGCATACCTTTGAAGGCCGTACCTTCAGACCATGTTTGCATCCAGTAATAGTGGATGAGCTGGTTGCAAACATCGAGGACGCCAAGTTCTGAAGGCTCAGGATTTGCAAGATCGAATCGATCTTCTGGGAATCCTGGGCCAACATACGTGAAAGGTTTAAGCCCGATTTTCTTGTATCGGATTACCGGCATTCGTGCGTTCCGAACACGATCGTTCACTTTCGGTCGCTCAAGTAAGGAGCGCACCTGGAACGCCACTAGCATCAGGCGACGCTCGTAGAGCACAAGCTGCTTTTCCGACCATCTGCGGTATTTGCGATGCCTCTTGAGCCACGCCAACTCTGCGCGCAGCTCCTGACGCCAATACGTTGATTCGATCATCCGCTCAGCTCTTGGGTGACGCGCGGCAAAACTTCATCTGACGGCTAACTATAAGTAGGCGACCTGTCGGCCGCCTAAACACGTCCGCGGTCGCGGGAGATTCACCGAAAAGTAGCGACTGATCAGTCGCTTGGCAAGGCTGAGTCCGGGAATTTTTCGTGCGTTAGGCAGACGGATCGCCGCGCTATTTTTTATTGTGACGATCCATCTGCTCCCATACCCACGTCCTGCAACGCGGTGCAGGGGGGGCGCAACCCGATCGACGCATTGCTGTGACGTCCAGGGGACGAAGCACGCCATCGGCATGTGCCGGCGAGCGGTCAGCGGAACAGGACCGCGCCGGCGCACCACGTCCCTACCGTCACCGGTGACGGCGCATCCGTATTGGAGACCGATGCAAGACCCCATACCTGCCATGCCCACCCCTCCCCTTCCCCCTCCGCGCCCGCCGGAGTAGCATCCGCGGCGTACCGAGGAGCGCTGCAACGGGCACCCGCCCGCCAGGCTCGGAATCGTTTCGAACGGCGCTCACCTCCATCCCCGTGCCGGGCACGGGATGCGGCGGGTGAGCGGCATCCCTCCCGGCCACACGCTTTAGGAGCGATCCATGAACGCTGTGGCTGCCAAGACTTTCATCGATTTCCACGTCGCCGACATCGGCCTTGCCGGCTGGGGCCGCAAGGAGATCGCCATCGCCGAGACCGAGATGCCCGGCCTGATGGCGATCCGCGCCGAGTACGCCGCCGCGCAGCCGCTGAAGGGCGCGCGCATCGCCGGCTCGCTGCACATGACGATCCAGACCGCGGTGCTGATCGAGACGCTGACCGCGCTCGGCGCCGAGGTGCGCTGGGCCTCGTGCAACATCTTCTCGACCCAGGACCACGCCGCCGCGGCGATCGCCGCCGACGGCGTGCCGGTGTTCGCGTTCAAGGGCGAGTCGCTGGAGGAGTACTGGGCGTTCACCCACCGCATCCTCGAATGGCACGACGGCGGCACGCCGAACATGATCCTCGACGACGGCGGCGACGCGACGCTGCTGGTGATCCTGGGCGCGAAGGCCGAGCGCGATCCGTCGGTGATCGCGACGCCGACCTGCGAGGAGGAGACGGTGCTGTTCGGTGCAATCCGCGCGCGGCTGGCGCAGGACCCGACCTTCTACTCGCGCGTGAAGGCGAACATCCGCGGCGTCACCGAGGAGACCACCACCGGCGTGCACCGCCTGTACCAGATGGCGGCGCGCGGCGAGCTGCCGTTCCCGGCGATCAACGTCAACGATTCGGTGACCAAGTCGAAGTTCGACAACCTCTACGGTTGCCGCGAGTCGCTGGTGGACGGCATCAAGCGCGGCACCGACGTGATGATCGCCGGCAAGATCGCCGTGATCGCCGGCTACGGCGATGTCGGCAAGGGCTGTGCGCAGAGCCTGCGCGGGCTGGGCGCGACGGTGTGGGTGACCGAGATCGACCCGATCTGCGCGCTGCAGGCGGCGATGGAAGGCTACCGCGTGGTGACGATGGACGAGGCCGCGCCGCTCGCCGACATCTTCGTGACCGCGACCGGCAACGTCGACGTGATCACGCACGAGCACATGGCGGCGATGAAGCACCAGGCGATCGTGTGCAACATCGGCCACTTCGACTCCGAGATCGACGTGGCCGGCCTGAAGCAGCACCGCTGGGAGAACATCAAGCCGCAGGTCGACCATGTCGTGTTCCCGGACGGCAAGCGCATCATCCTGCTCGCCGAGGGCCGGCTGGTGAACCTGGGCTGCGCGACCGGCCACCCGAGCTTCGTGATGAGCAACTCCTTCACCAACCAGACGCTGGCGCAGATCGAGCTGTTCACCCGCGGCGGGCAGTACGCCAACCAGGTCTACGTGCTGCCCAAGCACCTCGACGAGAAGGTCGCGCGCCTGCACCTCGGGCGCATCGGCGCGAAGCTGACGCGGCTCACCGAGAAGCAGGCGGCGTACATCAACGTCGCGGCCGACGGCCCGTTCAAGCCCGAGAACTACCGCTACTGAGGACGCCCGACCGCCCGGCGGCGGTGACTCCGGCGCGCGTGCCGGGGTCACCGCCGGGCCGGCGTACGCGTTCGTGCGCGTGCTCTCCGCATCGATCGGAGCCGATGCCCGCCGTCGTACCGCCGACCGTCGCCGCCAGCTCCCGACCCGACACAGCGTCGCCATGCAGGGCCGACGTATCCAAACCCACGGAACACGACCGATGAACTTCGAACTGAGCTGTGAGTTCTTCCCGCCCAACACTGACGAGGGCGCGGAGAAGCTGTGCGAGGTGCGCCAGGCGCTGCGGGCGCTGCGCCCGGCGTTCTTCTCGGTGACCTACGGCGCCGGCGGCTCGACGCGCAACCGCACCTTCGAGGCGGTGATCAAGATGCAGGAGGAAGGTGGCTGCGACGCCGCGCCACACCTGACCTGCGTGGCCTCGACCCGCGACGGCGTGCGCGCGATCCTCGAGCTCTACCGCGGGCACGGCATCCACCGCATCGTCGCGCTGCGCGGCGACATGCCCTCGGGGATGCTCGACCCCGGCGAGTTCAGCCACGCCAACGAACTGGTCGCGTTCATCCGCGCCGAGACCGGTTCGCACTTCCACATCGAGGTGGCGGCCTACCCGGAATACCATCCGCAGGCGACCAACCCGGCGAAGGACCTCGAGCATTTCAGGCGCAAGGTCGAGGCCGGCGCCGACGGCGCGATCACGCAGTACTTCTACAACGCCGACGCCTACTTCCGCTTCCTCGACGACTGCGCGCGCATCGGCATCGGCGTGCCGGTGGTGCCGGGCATCATGCCGATCACCAACTTCGTGCAGCTCGCGCGCTTCTCGGATGCCTGCGGCGCCGAGATCCCGCGCTGGGTGCGGCGGCGGCTGGAGAGCTTCGGCGACGACCGCGACGCAATCCGCGCCTTCGGGCTCGACGTGGTCACCGCGCTGTGCGAGCGGCTGCTTGCCGGCGGGGCGCCGGGACTACACTTCTACACGATGAACCAGAGCGCCGCGGTGCTCGCGATCTGCGACCGCCTGGGCCTGGTCCACTGATCCGGCGGGGCGCCGGCCACGGCCGGCGCACGGGCCGCGGCGCCGCCCCGCCCGCGCGCCGCCGTCGCCGCGGCGGCTCCACCCAGGCCGAGACCATGCGCAGCCCGATCGTCCTGCTCGCCACCGCCCTCCTCGCCCTGCTGCTCGCCGCCTGCGCAAGCAACCCGGTGATCCGGGCCGACTACGATCGCGCCGCCGACTTCTCACGCTACCGCAGCTACGGCTTCCTGGCACCGCTCGGCACCGACAAGCCGGGCTACCGCAGCCTGCTGACCGAACGCCTGAGCCGCGCGACGCGCGCGCAACTCGACGCCCGCGGCTATGTCTACGCTGCCAGCGCCCCCGACCTGCTGGTGAACTTCATCGCCCGGCTCGACGAACGCATCGAGGTGATGCCGGCAGCGCCGTACTACGGCTACGGCAGCTATTACCGCATGTGGCCGGGCTACGGCTGGGGCAGCGACGTCTACCAGTACACCGAGGGCACGCTCAACGTCGACCTGATCGATGCGCGCACCCGGCAGGTGGTGTGGGAAGGTGTCAGCGTCGGCGAGGTGCGCTCGGTGCCCGAGTCGACCAGCCAGGAGGCGATCGACCACGTGGTCGGCGAGATGTTCGCGCGCTACCCGTTCCGCGCCGGTTCGGCGGCGGTGGCGCAGTAGCCGGGCTGCCGGCGCCCGGCGTGGCCGTTCGAACGGCGCGGCGCCGAGGCCGCGCGTCGCGGCGGTGCCGGCCGGCAACCGCCCACCCCATCCGGGAGGAATTCCATGCGTGCCCGTAGCCTGCCCGCCCTCGCGCTGCTCGCGCTGCTCGCCGCCTGCGCCACGCCGCAGACGGCGCCGATGCAGCCCACGGCCTACATCCCGCCGCCCGGCTGCGGCGGTTTTTCGAGCACCCCGGAGTTCGCGCCGCTGCGCGGCAAGGTCGCGCTCGACAACCTCGCCGAGCAGACCCCGGCGATGCAGAAGCTCGGCAGCCGCCCGGGCAAGCGCGAGCGTGCATTGCTGCAGAACTGGTCGGCGCAGCGCCTGGACTGCTTGGCCGCCGAGCAGCAGGCGGCGAAGAACTGGTCGACCGAGGCGATGAGCGAGCTCGACACGCGCTACCTGGCCGCCAACCGCGGGCTCGACGGCGAACTGATCGCGGCGCGCATCAGCTACGGCGAGTACGCGCGGCGCCGGCAGAGCACCGCCGACGCCTACAACGACGCCTGGCAGGGGCGCTGGAGCGAGCAGCAGGCGCGCATCCAGGCCGAGCGCCGCGCGCAGGCGGAGCGCTACTGGCAGGATCGCTACTACTACGACGACTACTACGGCGGTTACTGGCCGTACTACCGCCCGGGCTACTGGCCGTACTACTACGGCCGGCCGTGGGGAAGCGCGGGCTACTACCACTACCCCGGCCACTCGGGTACCGCGGTGTCGATCGGCGTCGGCTACGGCTTCTGAGGCGCGCGGCGCGGGTGGCATGCACACCGCCCCGCGCCGGCTGCCCGCGCTTACTTCTTCGCGGTGCGCTCGACTTCGATCGCGAGCGACTCGGTGTAGGTCACGTTGACCATGTCGCCGACCTTGACGTTGTCGAGAGTGGACGGGTCACGCACCTTGACGTCGACGAGGTTGCCGCGCGGGCCCTTCAGCGTTGCCAGCGCACGGCTGCGGTCGAGCGCGGTGACCTGCGCGGTCACGTCGACGTAGTTGGTGACGACGCCGGCCGGCATCTCGCCGAGCGGGGCGCGGGCGGTGTCGCTGGTGACCTTCTCGCTCGGCTTGGCGCCGGGGGCGGCCTTCTCGACACGCACCGCGAGCGACTCGTAGTACGAGGTGCGCACGGTGTCACCCTTGCGCACCTGCGCCAGGTTGCGCACTTCGGGGCCAGCCTTGAAGGTCGTGCTGTGGCCGTCCTCGAACTTCAGCGTGACCATGCGCTTCTTCTGGTCGATCGCGGTCACCGTGGCCTCGGTCTGCACGGCGTTGACCTTGGTCATCTCGGGCTTCGGCGGCGGCTCGGTGCTGGCGCAGCCGGCGAGGGCGAGCAGCAGCACGGCCGAGGCGCAGAGCGTGGCGTTACGCTTGAGCATGATGAATTCCTTGCTTTCGGATAGTTGTCTGGAAAGGTGCAGCCCGCGGGGGCCGCGCGCACGATACGCGTCCGCGCCCGCCGCCGCCATTGAGCCAGCGCAGCTTCGCCCCTCACGCCGGAGACCCGCATGACCAACGCCGAACTGATCGCCCGTGACCTCGCCGTGCTCTGGCACCCGTGCACGCAGATGAAGGACCACGAATGGCTGCCGCTGGTGCCGATCGCGCGCGGCGAGGGCGTGTGGCTGTACGACTGCGACGGCAAGCGCTACCTCGACGCCATCAGCTCGTGGTGGACCAACCTGTTCGGCCATGCCCACCCGCGCATCAACGCCGCGCTGAAGGACCAGCTCGACCGCCTCGAGCACGTGATCCTCGCCGGCTTCTCGCACGAGCCGATCGTCGCGCTGTCGGAAAAGCTCGTCGCCCGCGCACCGCACGGGCTGGCGCGCGCGTTCTGGTGCGACAACGGCTCGAGCGCGATCGAGGCGGCGCTGAAGATGAGCTTCCACTACTGGCTGAACGTCAGCGGCCGGCCCGACAAGCGCCGCTTCGTCACCCTCGCCAACAGCTACCACGGCGAGACCCTGGGCGCGCTCGCGGTCGGCGACGTGCGCCTGTTCAAGGAGACCTACGCGCCGCTGATCCACGACGCGATCACCGTGCCCTCGCCCGACGCCTACCTCGCGGCCCCCGGCGAGAGTGCCGTCGACGTCGCCCGCCGTGCCGCCGCCGCGCTCGAAGCCGTGCTCGCCACGCACAGCGAGGACATCGCCGCGCTGATCGTCGAGCCGCTGGTGCAGTGCGCCGGCGGCATGCGCATGCACCACCCCGAGTACCTGCGCCTCGCCCGCGCCGCCTGCGACCGCTTCGGCGTGCACCTGATCGCCGACGAGATCGCGGTCGGCTTCGGCCGCACCGGCACGCTGTTCGCGTGCGAGCAGGCCGGGATCACGCCCGACTTCCTGTGCCTGTCGAAGGGCCTGACCGGCGGCTACCTGCCGATGAGCGTGGTGCTGACGCGCGAGGACGTGTACCAGGCCTTCTACGACGACTACGAGACGCTCAAGGCCTTCCTGCACTCGCACAGCTACACCGGCAACGCGCTCGCCGCGCGCGCCGCGCTCGCCACGCTGGCGCTGTTCGACGACGACGAGGTGCTCGCCCGCAACCGCCGCCTCGCCACGCACATGGGCCGCGCCGCCGCGCCGCTGCGCGAGCACCCGCACGTCGCCGACGTGCGCCAGACCGGCATGATCCTGGCGATCGAGATGGTGCGCGACAAGGCCACGCGCGAGCCCTACCCGTGGCAGGAGCGGCGCGGCCTCGCCGTCTACCGCCACGCGCTCATGCGCGGCGCGCTGCTGCGCCCGCTCGGCAACGTGATCTACTTCATGCCGCCGTACGTGATCACCGAGGAGCAGATCGACTTCATGGTCGAGGTCGCGCGCGAGGGCATCGAGATCGCCACGCTCGACCCCGCCCCGTTCGGCGACGTGCCGGCGGCGGGGCGGATCGGCTGGATGGCGTGAGCGCCGCGGCACGCGCCGGCGCCACGGTCTAGCCTGATGGGTATGGATCGGGCAGGGGGGGACGCGATGATGCGCCGGACGGCAGTGGTGTGGTGGCTCTGGTGTTTCGTCCTCGTGCTGCTGGGGCTCGCGGGCTGCGCCTCGTCGGGGCCGGCCCGGGGGCGGCCCAGCGTGATGACGCAGCGCCCCGGCAGCAAGCTCGCGGACAGCTTCGCGGTCGGCGGCAAGC
Source organism: Plasticicumulans lactativorans (assembly GCF_004341245.1). GTDB lineage: Bacteria > Pseudomonadota > Gammaproteobacteria > Competibacterales > Competibacteraceae > Plasticicumulans_A > Plasticicumulans_A lactativorans. The sequence goes on from NZ_SLWY01000012.1 coordinate 93,504, forward strand.
TCGTGTACCTGCCCCCCGGCGACTGGACGCTGGTCGCCGCCGAGCAGCACAGCACCGAGTACGTCGCCTACGGCGGCGAGTCCGGGCCATCGTTCGACCTGGTCCACGTCGCCGAGGTCACAGCCGGGCGCCTGAACCGCGGTGTGCGGGTCGCCGCCACCGAGGCCACCGGAACCGGCATCAACTGGCTCGACGAGCCGTGCAAGGGCGACGAGGGCCTGTTCCGGCTCGACCACCGCCGCTCCTTCCGCAACCAGTCCTGTATCGACATCCGCAGCCACAGCAGCGGTGCCGGCGCGCGCGCGGGCGGCGTGCACATCCCCAGCGACATGATCACGGTGGCGTTCACCCGCTACGGCATGTCGGACCTGCTGGTGGTGAACTACGACTTCAACCCGGAAGCCTACGGCTTCGCCGACGCCGCGGGCGCCGCGTGGACGCCCGAGCAGGTCCGTCGCGACCCGCGCAAGGCGGCGTTCATCGAGGCGCTGAAGGCCTGGGCGACGGCGGCACTGCCGTGGGTCGAGTACGGCTATGACGGCGAATCCGAACCGACGACGCCGTTCCCGCCGGCACCGCAGCCGGCGCACTCCTGAGCGCCGCGCCAGCGCAGTCCGCCGAGCGAACGTGGCGAGGAGGTTCGAACATGCACCGGACGGTGGCGGTCGGGCTCGGCGGCGCGCTCGGCGTGCTGCTGGGGCTTGCGGGCTGCACCGCGCCGGGGCCGGGGGCCGGGCGGCCGAGCCTGCACACGCTGCCGCTCGCCAGCCGCATCAGCGGCAGCTTCGCGCTCGGCGAGCGGCGCGTCTACCTGCCGCCCGGCGACTGGCGGCTGCTCGCCAGCCGTGAGACCACCCTCACCTTCATCGCCGACGCCCTCGAACCGGGGCCGTCGCTCGGCGCGGTCTACGTCGGCGAGTTCACCGCGGGGCGCCTGAGCCGCGGCGTCAAGGCGGTCGCCTCGCTGTACGGCGAGCCGGGCATCCAGTGGAACGACGAACCGTGCCGCGGCGACGACGGCCTGTTCAAGCTCGACCGGCGCCGCTCCTTCCGCAACCAGTCCTGCCTCGAGATCCGCAGCCGCGCGCCGGCGCTCACCGAGCTCAGCGGCCCGCGCGCACCCGCCGCGGTGCTCGCGGTGACCTTCACGCGCTACGACACCACCGCGCTGCTGGTCGCGCGCTACGAGTTCAACCCCGAAGCCTTCGGCTTCCCCGACGCCGCGGGCGCCGCGTGGACCCCCGGGCAGGTCCGCCGCGACCCGCGCAAGGCGGCCTTCGTCGAGGCGCTGACGGCCTGGGCGACGGCGGCACTGCCGTGGTTCGAGTACGGCTACGACGGCGCCGCGGTGCCGACGACGCCGTTCCCGCCGCCGCCGCGCCCCGGCCGCGCGCCGGCGGCGGCCGGTGCCTGAGCGGCACCGCGCTCACTGCGCGGCGACCGCCGGCGGCTGGTAGTCGGGCACGCGGTTGCGCACCGGCGGCTGCGACTGCAGGAAGGCGTAGATCGCCTTCAGGTCGTCGTCGCTCATCTTGCCGATCAGCTCCCACGGCATCGGCGGCATGATCGGGCGGCCCACGCCCATGTGCCGGCCGCTGCGCAGCGCGGCGACGAAGTCCTCCTCGCGCCAGTTGCCGATGCCGGTCTCCTTGTCCGGCGTGAGGTTGGCGGCGTAGCTCACCCCCCACGGCCCGGCGAAGGCGGTCACGGTGCCCGCGCCGACCCACACCCAGTTGCCGGACAGCGCCGGCGGCGTGCCCATCACCAGGCTTTCCGGGTGCCCGGAGAGGCCGAGGCTCAGCGCCTTCTCGGGCCCCTTCGGCCCCATCACCGTCGGCATGTGGCAGTCAACGCAGCCGGAGGTGGTGGCAATGTAGGCGCCGCGGGCGCTCGCCGCGGCATCGCCGGCGGCGAGCGCCGCGGCGGGCGGCAGGGTGGTGGCGAGCACGGCCGCGGCGAGCGCGGCGCGGACGGAACTGGTGTGGCGAGTGGTCATGACGGGGCTCCCGTGGAAGGTGAAAACGCGGCGCGGCATCAGCCGAGCAGCCGCTGCACCGCGGCGACGATGGCGTCGGCCTGCGGGGTGAAGGCCTGTTCGAGCACGAAGCTCGCGGGGGCCGGGGCGTCGGGGCCGGTGACGCGCACGATCGGCGCCTTCAGCGCGTCGTGCGCCTGCTCGGCCACCAGCGCGGCGATCTCGGCGCCGACGCCGCAGGGGCGGCTCGCCTCGTGCACCAGCACCAGGCGCCCGGTCTTGCGCACCGAGGCGAGGATCGTCGCCTCGTCGAGCGGCTTCAGCGTGCGCAGGTCGATCACCTCCGCCGCGCGGCCCTGCTCGGCGAGGGTGCGCGCGGCCTGCTGGCACGCGGCCACGCTCTTGCCGTAGGCGACCAGGGTCACGTCGTCGCCTTCGCGGCGCACCGCGGCCTGGCCGAGCGGCACGGTGAACTCGCCGGCGGGCACCTCGCCGGGGGTGTGCAGCAGGCCGAGGTCGACGAAGAACAGCACCGGGTTGTCGTCGCGGATCGCCGTCTTCAGCAGGCCCTTGAAGTCGGCCGCGTCGCTCGGCATCACCACCTTCAGGCCGGGGCTGTGCACGAACCAGGCCTCGACGTTGTGGTTGTGCTGCGCGCCGACGCCCCAGCCGCCGCCGGTCATCGCCAGCGTCACCAGCGGGAAGGCGAACTGCCCGCCCGACACGTAGCGCAGCTTGCCGGCGCTGTTGACGATCGCGTCCATCGCGTAGCACAGGAACGGCGCGAACAGCAGGTCGACGACCGGGCGCAGCCCGGTGGCCGCGGCGCCGACCGCGGTGCCGGCGATGATCGCCTCGGCGAGCGGGGTGTTGCGCACGCGCTGGCCGCCGAACTCGTCGCTCAGCGCGCGGCGCTTGGTCGCCACGCCCTCGCCGAACATCAGCACGGTGGGGTCGCGGCGCATTTCCTCGGCGAGGGCCTGGTCGATCGCCTCATAGGGGGTCAGGGTCAACATGGTGGGCGGGCCTCAGGCGTAGACGTTGGCGAGCAATTCCGCCGGATCGGGGTACGGGGACTGGACGGCGAACTCGACGGCCGCGTCGATGCGCGCACGCGCCTCGGCACCGAGCCGCGCGAAGCCGTCCAGGTCGAGCTGCCCGGCGGCGATCAGCCGCTCGCGGGCGAGCGCGATCGGATCGCGGGCCTGCCAGTGGGCGAGTTCGCCGGCGTCGACGTGGCTCTGGTCGTCGGGCTCCAGGTGACCGCGGGCACGGTAGGTGCGGGCTTCGAGCAGGAACGGCCGCCCGCTCGCGCGCACCTGCGCCGCCGCCGCAAGCGCGGCCGCGTGCACCGCCGCCACGTCGTTGCCGTCGACGCTGCGCCCCTCGACGCCGTAGGCGGCGGCGTGCGCGGCGATGCTGTCGGTCAGCATGGTCTCGCGACGGTGCACGTAGGCCTGCCACTCGTTGTTCTCGCAGACGAAGAGCACCGGCAGGTTCCACACCGAGGCGAGGTTGATCGACTCGTGGAAGATGCCCTCGCAGGCCGCGCCGTCGCCGAAGAAGCAGGTGACGATGCCGGGGCGCCCGAGCAGGCTGCGCGCCAGCGCCACGCCCGGGGCGAGCGAGAGTTCGCCGCCGACGATGGTCGAGGTCAGCACCACCCCGAGCTCCTTCGCCGAGATGTGCAGCGAGCCGCTGCGGCCGCGGCAGTAGCCGGTCTCGCGGCCCATCACCTCGGCCAGCAGGCGGCCGGGATCGGCGCCGCGCGCCAGCAGGTGACCGGCGCTGCGGTGGTTGGTGAGGATCAGGTCATCGGCGCCGAGGGCGCTGACGACACCGACCGCCGCGGCCTCCTGGCCGGCGCTCGGGCACGAGGCCGGGAACGGACCGGCGGCGGCGAGGGCCGCGATGCGGTCCTCGTAGGCGCGCACGAGCAGCATGCGCGCCAGTTGGTCGACAGGGTCGGAGTAGGGATGCGTCGGTTTCATCGGGGCCTCGGCGATGTGGGGGCGTTGCCGGGCCGACTCTGCCGAATTCAGCGAACACTTGTAAGCCTTTTTCGGGGGCTTACGAATCTCTTAAGAAATGCTGAGGGAAGATTTAAGAAAGCCGCCGGCGGCGGGCGCGCCTTACAGGTCGAGCAGCCGCAGCGGGCGCGTCACGCACAAGCGCAGGCAGCCGCGGCCGGTCTTGAGCAGGCGGATGCAGGCGTCGCGCTCGTCGAGCCGGCGCTGCAGCAGCACCAGTCGGGCTTCGAGGTTGTCGCTCAGGTCGGGCAGGCCGATGCGCGGGTCGAGCCGCAGTTCCTTGTTGGTGAAGTCGGTGCGGCCGTGCTCGACGTACTCGCCGAGCAGCGTGCGCAGGATAGCCCCGGCCACGCCCTTGATCAGGTAGTGGCCGTCGAGGAACACGCTGCCGTTCTCGGCGTAGTAGCGCACGCTCACCACGCCGCCGCCGGTCGCCGGCGCCGCCGCGGCCGGCGGCGGCGGCTCCTCGGCCTCGACGGCCTGCTGCTGCAGCAGGTGGATCGCCGCGCCGAGCTGCGCGGCGAGCGTGACCAGCGCGTCCTCGTCGTCGTAGCCGAAGCGCGAGTCCTCGGTGCTCTCGACGTAGAGCACGCCGAGCAGTTGCTGCAGCGCGACGATCGGCACCGCGAGCTGGCTGCGCGCCTGCGGCAGCCCCGGCAGCGGGATCTCGGTCTCCAGCCCGTCGGGCACGCCGCTGCGGCTCGCGCTGGCGCGCACCCCCTCGCGGATCGTGCGGCCGTAGGCGTACTCGGTGGTCATGTGGCCGATGCGGATCGCCGTGCGCTCGCGCGCCGCCACGCCGATCACCCCCTGCCCCACCGGGATCTCCGAGCCCACCCCCGACGGCGCGTAGCCGCGGCTCGCCAGCGTGTACAGCTGCCCGCGCGGCGCATCGAGCAGCAGCAGCATGCTGTGGTGGATGTCGAACTCGGCTTCGAGCGCGTCGAGCACCGCCTGCAGCAGCGCGTCGAGCCCGCTGCAGCGGTCGAGGCGCTCGGCGCAGCGGCGCAGCGCGGTCAGCGCGTTGCGCGGCGGTGGCGGGGCCGGCACCGTGTTGCCGGGCTGCGCCTCGATGTCGAGAATGCGGTAGACGTCGGCGCCGAGCAGGCGGAACACCCCGCTCATGCCGGTGTGCGAGGCGATGCCGGCGAGCTTGGCCTTCATCTGCTCGAACAGCGGCCCGGCCGACTCGGTGCGCAGGTAGCGCAGGTGCAGCAGGTAGTTCTCGAGCGTCAGGTGGCTGGTCACCAGCACCTTGGCGTCGGGGTTGGCGAGCACGTTGCGGCGCGTCTTGTTGAAGAACTGGTACGACAGCGCCACGTGCTCGTGGTCGACGAACTGCACCTGCGACAGGAAGGCGGCGTTCGGCATGCCCTCGGCGTCGAAGGTGGCGATGGTGCACGGGATCACCCCGTCCAGGCACTCGCGGATCGAATCGATGCGGATCGCCATGGCTCACAGCGCCAGCGGCGCGCCGGCGTCGGGGCCGGGCGTCTGCGTATAGGCCTCGCACGGGGTGAACGCGAGCGTCACCACCTGCTCGGGCGGGTAATCGAAACGCGGCCGGACCATGGCTTCGGGGAAACCTTCCGGTTCCACCTCGAGCACGAAGGCATCGAGCTGGCGCGCGCGGATCGCGGCATCGATCGGCGCGGCCGCGATCGTGCACGCGTCGCGGCCCTTCAGCTGCAGCGTGCGGTTGGTCGAGGGCTGGCAGAACACCACGGCGATGCGGCCGTTGGCGGCGACGTCGGCGAGCAGCCCGGTCGAGGCCGGCACCGGCACGAACACCGCCACGCGCTCGCCGACCAGCTTGCAGCCGATCCCGCGCACCACGTGGCAGACGCGCGCCGGGCCGCAGGTCGCCACGCTGATCGCGACCCCGCTCTGGATGAAGGTGGCGTGCGCGGCTTCGATCATCGCCGGATGCCTCGACGGTAGCCCGGTACCCGCCGCGAGTGTGGCAAGAAACGCCCGCCGCCGCACCGGGTGTTCATTCGGCGCCGGGCGGCGCGTCGGCGAGGCGCGCCAGCGCCGCGTACAGCTCGGCGCGGCGATCGGCGAGGTGGGTGTTGCCGCGGCGCGACTCGTCCAGGAAGGCGCGGTCGAGGTCGGCGAACAGCAGCGTCTCGTCGCGGCCGGCGCGCGCGCGATCGGCGCCGTCGGGGCCGACGATCACGCTGCGCCCGCCGTAGCGGATCTCGCCTTCGCGGCCGCAGTAGTTGGCGTAGGCGACGTAGAGCTGGTTCTCGTAGGCGCGCGCCGGCACCAGGATGTCGGGCACCACGTCGTAGGGCAGCATGTTCGCGGTCGGCACCAGCACCGCGTCGGCGCCGGCGAGGGCGAGCCGGCGCACCGTCTCCGGGAACTCCACGTCGTAGCAGATCAGCAGGCCGAAGCGCCAGCCGCCGAGCTCGAACAGCGGGAAGTCACCGGCGCCGGCGACGAACATGCCGCGGTCGAGCGCACCGTAGAGGTGGGTCTTGCGGTAGTGGGCGTGCACCGTGCCGTCGGCGCCGATCAGCTGCACGGCGTTGAACACCGTGGCGTCGGCGCGCTCCGGGTAGCCGTAGAGGATCGCCAGCCCGTGCTCGCGGGCGATCGCCGCCACCGCCTGCGCGCCGGCGCCGTCACGGGGTTCGGCCAGGCGCCGCGCCGCCGCCGCGCCGATCGCGTAGCCCGACAGGTACATCTCCGGGCACACCAGCAGCGCGGCGCCGCCCGCCGCCGCCGCGTGCGCCGCCCGGCGCAGACGTTCGAGATTGCCGGGCACGTCCTCCGGGCCCGGCGGGCACTGCCAGACGGCGAGTCGCATCGCTGATCTCCTCGGGTGGGCGCGGGCCGGGCCCGCGGCGGGGTTCGCGGCCGGCGCGCGCACCGGCCGGCGTCACCGCCATCATAGGCCCATTGCGGAGCAGCGCCGCCGCGCTAGACCTCTTCACTGGCGACGACCGTCCGCGCGAGCGGCGGCGCAGGCTCATCGCCCCGCACCACCACCACGGCGTCAACGACCGGCAGCGCGGCGCCCGCCGGCGCGTACGGATCGCCGTTGCTCGCCAGGAAATGGCGGATCAGCCGGCGCACCTCGCGCGAGGCGGTGGTGTCGAGCGCCTGGCAGCGTTCGAGGAAGGCGTTGTGCAGGTCCGCCTCCAGGCGCACGACGAGCTTCGCTTCCTTGGACTTATCCTTGTCCTTGCCTTTCTTCTTGGGCATGTGCGTTCTCCGGTTTATCGCCACGTCGCGTGGCGGCCGCGCGCGTAAGTAATACGCGCCGCGGCGCTTGTCGAGAGCCGCGAGCGGAGCGGCCGCGCTGCGCCGCAGCGGGAACCGCCCGGCGCGAGCCCGTCCCGCAGCGCTCAACCCCACTCGCCCTGCGGGGAAGAGGCCGGAGACGGGGCTCCATCGAAGTCCAAGCGACTGAAAGACAAGTGGATCCGTACCGCCCCCCGCCCCCGCTGGGCGCGGGAAACCGGCCCGCCCGCGGCGCCCCGCCAGCGCCCCGTCGCCTGCCGAAGCCGCGGCGATATACTCCGCGCGCCCTCCACTGCCGGTGCCGCCATGACCGATCAGATCGACGCCAAACCGCACATGCTGCGCCACTTCCGGGAGATCCTGCTGTGGCCGCTGCAGTTGATGCCGCTGCGCGAAGACAGCCAGATCCAGAATCACTGGGAGATCCTGGACCGTCCGGCGCCGGACAATCCATGGAGCGAGGTGGACGACGAATTCACCGGCGATCCCGGCCAGTTCCAGTCGCGCCATTACAGCGAGTTCGTGACCTTCCTGCCGCACGTGCGACAGTTCCTCTACGGCGACGGCAAGGGCCGCGCCTCGATGCCGGCGGAATCGCCGATCCACGTCTACCGGCGCAACGACATCCGCCAGGTACGCTGCACCTTCCCCGACCCGGCGATGCCGCCGGTGGTGCTCGAAGTGATGCACGTGGAGCTGTATTTCTTCTACGACATCGACATCACGATGCTCACCATCGAACTCCACGCCTCCGACATCCCGCTGGCGGTGGCGCAGGAGATCATGTTCCGCTTCGGCCGCGCCTATCCGATCTACTGGGAAAACGACGGCAGCGGCGGCCACTGCCTGAAGACCGTCGAGTGGCTGTCGGCCTCCGGCGAGGTGCTGGCGACCTCGGATTACGAGCGGCGCGACAAATTCCTGCGCCACGTCGGCGAGTTCCGCGCACCGACCGAATCCGCACACTGGGATTTCATCCTGCGCCCGCTGGTACAGCATCATTCGGACGCCGTCGGCCCGCTGCGCTACCGCCAGCTCGAATACCACCGCATGCCGGTGATGGGCTACTTCGCGCTCGAAGACGACCCGCGCCGACTCAGCCGCAGCGACTTCCTGCGGCTCACCTTCGTCACCCCGCCCGGCGATTCCGGCCGCACGCCGTTCGGCGGCTCCATGGCGCAGAATTTCGAGTCGAAGTACTGCTTCGACCACTACTGGAACGACCACCCCGACGGCCCGCCCGGCACCCGCTACATGTGCTGCGGCGAGGCGCTGATGATCGTGGGCAGCGCGCAGCAGAAATTCTTCTACACACCGAGCGGCGGCCTGCTGCAGCAGTTCCGCCACCAGTACTTCCTGCTGTTCCTGATCTCGCACATGCACAAGGCGACGCTGTTCATGATGGCCGACCGCCTCGTGTACTGGCTGAAGCGGCTCGACATCCAGGACCCGGAATCGGTCAAGCGCTTCAAGCGCGAGATCCGCAAACTCAAGGAGATCTTCCTGCGCTTCACCCACCGCTACTGGTTCCACCACATCTCGGACCAGTGGCAGATGCGCGCGCTGTACCAGATGCAGCGTGGCTTTCTCGGCACCACCGAGCTTTACGACGAAGTGCGCGAGCGCATCGAGGACATGGATACCTACCTCGATTCGGATTCGCTGCGCCGGCAGGCCAATACTGTGGTGCGGCTCACCGTGGTCACCGCCTTCGGCCTGATCGGCACCACGGTGACCGGTTATTTCGGCATGAACCTGCTGTCGCTCGGTGAACTCGACGACTTCACCAAGGCCGTCTACTTCCTCGGCATCCTGGCCGCCACCACCTGGATCACCTTCTTCACCGTGATGAAATCCAAGCGGCTGTCGGATTTCCTCGACCTGCTGTCCGACGAGCGCGAACCGGCGCGGCGCAAGCTCACCGCGTTCTTCAAGGTCTGGCGCAGGAAGCCGCCGACCGCCGGCGACAAGCCCGGCGCGTCGCGCTGACGCCCGCCCCCGCGCAGGAGCACGCCCGATGCCCCGTTCCGCCTGGCTGTTGTTGCCGCTGCTGCTCACCGTGGCCGTCCCGAATCCCGCCGTCGGCCAGTCGAACCTCAGCGAATGGGTGAAGCTCGCCGAGCACGCCCGCGACCTCGAACACCTGCAGCAGGCCAACGCCAGGCTGAGCGGCGACGTCGACGCCCTCGGCACGCAGGTGCGCGAACTGCAGCTCAAGCTCGCCGAAGCCACCAAGGACGCCGCCGCGCTCAAGGACAAGGTCGACTGGCAGGACAAGCGCGTCGCCGACCTGTCGACCTACGCCGGCCTGCTCGGCGCGATGATCGCCCTGCTCGCGCTGATCGCGGCGTTCGCCGGCTTCGTGTCGGTCAAGAGTCTCGCCAGGCGCACCGCCGAGGACTGGCTGAGCCAGGAGGCGGCGAAACTGCGCCTGCAGCTCGCGGCACTGGAGCAGCAGGCGGAAGCCTTGCGCCAGCGCCAGGCCGACGCGCACGTCGACCTCGACAAGACGCAGCAGGAGGTCGAGGAACACCGCCGGGCGCTCATCCGCAGCGTGACGGAGTTCAGCAGGCTGACAGCGGAGCAGCGCGACGCCGTCCTGCAGCAGGCCGCCGCGGCCCGCGCCAAGCCCGAAACCGCCTACACCGCCACCGACTGGATCGCCCGCGCCAGCAAGGCCATCGCCGAAGGCAAGCTGGAAGTCGCGCGCGAGCTGCTCGACGAGGCACTCGCCGCCGAGGGCCACGCGGACGCCGACCGGGCCCAGATGATGGTGATGCGCGGCTACGTCCTCGGCGAACTCGGGCAGGGGCAGGACGCGATCGCCGTCTACGACGAGATCGACCACCGCTTCGGTGCGCACAGCGAACCGGCCCTGCTGGAGCACGCAGCGAAGGCGATCGTCAACAAGGGCATCATGCTCGGCCGGCTCGGCCGGCCGCAGGAGGAAATCGCCGTCTACGAGGAGGCCGATCGGCGCTTCGCTGCACACGGCGACCCCGCGGTGCTGCAGCAACTGGCGAAGGCACTCGTCAACAAGGGCGTCACGCTCAACGAGGTCGGCCGGTCACAGGAGGAAATCGCCGCCTACGAGGAGGTCGAACGTCGCTTCGGCGCACGCAGCGAAGCGACGCTGCTGGCGCAGGTGGCGAAGGCGCTCGTCAACAAGGCCATCACGCTGGGCGAACTCGGCAAACCGCAGGAGGAAATCGCCGTCTACGACGAGGTGCTCGAGCGCTTCGGTACACGCAGCGAAGCCGTACTGCTGGAAGAGGTGGCGCGGGCGTTCGTCAACAAGGGCATCACCCTCGGCCAGCTCGACCGGCCGCAGGAGGAAATCGCCCTCTACGACGAGGTGCTCAGCCGCTTCGGCGCACGCGGCGAAGCGGCGCTGCTGGAGCAGGTGGCGCGGGCGCTCGTCAGCAAGGGCAGCAGGCTCGGCCGGCTCGACCGGCTGCAGGAGGCGATCGCGGTCTACGACGAGGTGCTCGGCCGCTTCGGCGCGCGCGAGGAAAAGCCCCTGCAGGCGCTGGTCGAACGCGCGCGGACCTCGCGCGCCGAACTGCTCGACGCCAAGGATTAGGGCCGGCGCAGGCGGTGAACCCGGCGCGGCGATGCGCGCCGCCGGCCGCTGACGACACGTGCCCCACCTGCTTCACCATGGCTTAGCTTTTCTCATCGCTGCAGATAAAAACCGTACGTTGCCACGATGCGGGACGATCGCTATTGTGCATCGCAACATCTTCGGATGTTTCTCCTCTCCTCTGGTGGTTTGGCCGGGATTCCCATCCCGGCCATTTTTTTTGCGCGCCATTCCGCGGGCGTTTCCGGCTTACAGGCGTAAGCCTTTGTGCCGACGAATTTTGTTGCGTCGCAGCATGAAATGGGTATACTCATCCCTACACACTTACCCAAAGCCGACCGAGGATCCCACCATGTCCGACTTCACCCTGCCGAACGTCGACGCCGTCGTTGCCCCCGTGGTCAAGGCCAACAAGCTGTTCGTCGCCCACCTGGAGAAGCTGACCGACTTCCAGTTCGGCGTGCTGCGCGCCTACAGCGACGTGGGCCTGTCGCGCCTGAAGGCGGCGGTCGAGATCACCGACGTGGACGGCCTGACGGCCTACGCCGAGGCCTCGCTGGCGGTCGCCGAAAACCTCGGCACGCAGGTGCAGGCCGACGCCCAGGCGCTGGCCGAGCTGCTGAGCGGCTTCAAGGCCGAGGTCGAGGCGCTGGTCGCCGCGAGCGGCGCGGAAGTGGCCGCGAGCGTGCCGGCGCCGCAAGCCCCGGTCGCGGAAGCGCCCGTCACGGAGGCGCCGGCCGAGGTCGTCGACGAAGCGGCGTGAGCCGCCGCCGCGCATGACGCGGCAGGCCCCTCCCCCAACCGCCCGGCGCTGCCGGGCGGTTGCGTTTCAGGGTGCGATCATGCCGCTCGCCAGGTACGCCTCGTCGTAGGCGAACACCACCTGCGGGTCGGGACGGATCAGGCCCTCGTCCTTGTCCGCATAGTCCAGACGGGTGAGCAGGTCCCGCATCACGCCGAGACGCGCCTGCCGCTTGCCGTCGGCGCGCACGATGTTCCACGGGGTCAGGAAGCTGTGGGTGCGGGCGAGCATCACGTTGCGCGCCTGGCTGTATTCGTCCCAGTACTTGATGGCCTCGTCGTCAATCGCGCTCATCTTCCACTGCTTCAGCGGGTCGGCCTTGCGGTCCTGCAGGCGGCGCTTCTGCTCGGCCTTGCTGATGTCGAGGTAGTACTTGATCAGGCGGATGCCGGAATGCACGAGCATGTGCTCGAAGTGCAGCACCGAGGACATGAACTCCTCGTACTCGGCGTCGCTGCAGAAGCCCATGACGCGCTCGACGCCGGCGCGGTTGTACCAGCTGCGGTTGAACAGCACGAACTCCGCGGCCGCCGGCAGGTACGGCACGTAGCGCTGGAAGTACCACGACATGCGGTCGCGGTCGGACGGCTTGCCGAGCGCGACCACGCGCGTCTCGCGCGGGCTCAGGTGCTCGATGATGCGCTTGATCGTCCCGTCCTTGCCCGAGGCGTCGCGGCCTTCGAAGATCACCAGGATCTTCTCCCCGGACTTGATGAAGTGCTTCTGCAGCTTCACCAGCTCCACCTGCAACTGGCGCAGCGTGTGCTCGTACTCCTGGCGCGACAGCCCGGCGCCGTTGTCGTCGTGTTCCTTGTGGTCGTTCTTGCTCATGGCCGACCCTCCGCCGCCGCGGCCCCCGCGTCCGCCGGTGCCTGCCGCGCCGCCTCGGCGGCCATCAGCCCGTCGAGCGTCGCGCGGTCGATGACCTCCTTCTCCAGCAGCAGCTTCGCCAGCGCCTCCAGGCCGTGGCGGTTGGTCACCAGCGTGCGCTCGACGCGCGCGTGCGCCTCGGCCAGCAGCCGGCGGATCTCGTCGTCGATCACCTGCGCGGTGCGCTCGCTGTAGACGCCCTGCCGCGCCGCCACCGGCACGTCGAGGAACATCGGCGTGCCGGGGTATTCGAAGGCGGCGAGCCCGAGCTCTTCGCTCATGCCGTAGTGGGTGACCATGTGGCGCGCCATGTCGGTGGCGCGCTGCAGGTCGTTCTGCGCCCCGGTGGAGACGTCGCCGTAGACGATCTCCTCGGCGACGCGCCCGCCGAGGAGCACGTCGATGCGGTCGAGCAGTTCACTCTTCTTCATCAGGTAGCGGTCCTCGGTCGGAATCTGCTGGGTGTAGCCCAGCGCCGCGATGCCGCGCGGGATGATCGAGATCTTCGCCACGCGGTCGGCGTGCGGTCGCATCTCGGCGACCAGCGCGTGGCCGGCTTCATGATAGGCCACGGTCTCCTTCTCCATCGGGTTCATGACCCGGTTCTTCTTCTCCAGGCCGCCGATGACGCGGTCGATGGCCTCGTCGAAGTCCGCGGTGTCGACCGCGCCCTTGCCGGCGCGCGCGGCATGCAGCGCCGCCTCGTTGACCAGGTTGGCGAGATCGGCGCCGACGAAGCCGGGCGTGCGCGCGGCGATCGCGGTGAGGTCGACGTCGGTCGCGAGCTTCACCGGGCGGCTGTGCACGCGCAGGATCTTCTCGCGGCCCCTGAGGTCGGGGCGGTCGATCGCCACGTGGCGGTCGAAGCGTCCGGGGCGCAGCAGCGCCGGGTCGAGGATCTCCGGGCGGTTGGTGGCCGCCATGATGATCACGCCCTTGGTGGTGTCGAAGCCGTCCATCTGCACCAGCAACTGGTTGAGCGTCTGCTCGCGCTCGTCGTGGCCGCCGACGACGCTGATGCCGCGCGCCTTGCCGAGCGCGTCGAGTTCGTCGATGAAGATGATGCAGGGGGCTCGCTGTTCGGCCTGGGCGAACAGGTCGCGCACCCGCGCGGCGCCGACGCCGACGAACATCTCGACGAACTCCGAGCCGCTCATCGAGAAGAACGGCACCCCCGCCTCGCCGGCCACGGCCTTGGCGAGCAGGGTCTTGCCGGTGCCCGGCGCGCCGACGATCAGCACGCCCTTGGGGATCTTGCCGCCGAGCCGGCGGTAGCGTTCCGGGGTCTTCAGGAACTCCACCACCTGCATCAGTTCGTCCTTGGCCTCGTCGATCCCGGCCACGTCGTCGAAGGTGACGCCGGTCTGCCGCTCCATGTAGACCCGCGCCTTGCTCTTGCCGATCTCCATCAGCCCGCCGGCGCCGCCGCCCATGCGCCTCAGGGCGAAGCTCCAGATGCCGACGAAGATGATCGCCGGCAGCACCCACGACAGCACCGTGGCGAGCCACTTGCTCTCGACGTGACCGAAGAAGCGCACCTTGGCCGCTTCCATCTCCTGCACCAGGTTCGGGTCCTCGACGCGCACCGTCACGAAGGGGTGCTCGCCCTTGCCGAGCCGGGCGAGGCTCTCCGCCGTCTCGCGGGTGACCAGCCCCTCCACGCCGTCGTTGCGCAGCGTCCCGGAGATCACCGTCTCCTGCAGCGTCAGCTCGTCCACCTTGCCGGCCTTCAGCAGCGCCTTGAAATCGCTGTAGGGCACGCTGTGCGCCTGTTCCTGGCTCAGGTAGCTCTGGATCGTCAGCAGCACCATGAAGACGAGGAGGAAGTACGCGATCGACAACTGCTGTCGCTTGTTGTTGTTGCCCACGGCGGTCGGGTCCCGGAGGTTGGTGCGTCGGAGTCGACGCCGGACGGCAAGGCGAAGGACCCCTTCGCCCGCAGGCGCGAACCACTGCCGCCAGGTGCGGGGCGACCCGCGGCGACGCCCGGCCAGGGCACCGCCGCGGCGCCCGCCGCTGCCCGGCGCGGTGCGCGCTACCCATTGTTATGGCCCGTCGGCCGGGATTCGTCAGCAGTCCGTCGTCGAACGCCGGCCGCGCCCGGACGGTCGCCCGGCGAGCACGCCGAGTGCGAGCGCGCTGAACAGCGCGCCGGCGAGGAAGGTGGCGGCGGCGCCGAAGCGGTCCCAGAGCAGCCCGGCGATCACGCTCGCCAGCAGCATCGCCACCCCGGCGACGAGGTTGAACACGCCGAACGCGGTGCCGCGCAGTTCGGGCGGCGCGGTGGCCGCCACCATGGTCGCCAGCAGGCCCTGGGTGATGCCCATGTGCACGCCCCACAGCGCCACCCCCGCGAGCACCACCGCCCAGTGCCGGTCGACGGCGAGCACCAGGTCGGCGGCGATCAGCACGACGAGCCCGAGCGCGAGCAGGCGCCCGTGGTCGACGCGGTCGGAGAGGCGGCCGAACGGATAGGCGGTCGCGGCGTAGACCACGTTCATCGCCACCATCACCAGCGGCACCAGCGCGACCGGCACCCCGCCCTGCTGCGCACGCAGCACCAGGAAGGCCTCGCTGAAGCGCGCCAGCGTGAACACCGCGCCGAGGCCGACCACCCACCAGTACGCCCCGCCGAAGCGCCGCAGGCTCTCCCGCCGCAGCGGGTGCGCGCGCCGCGGCGCCTCCACCGGCCCGGGCTCGTGCAGGCCGAACAGCAGCAGCGCGACGGCCAGCCCGCCCGGCACCACCGCGACCCAGAACACCGCACGGAAATCGCCGTCCCACAGCAGCATCAGGCCGACCGCGAGCAGCGGCCCGAGGAAGGCGCCGACGGTGTCGAGCGACTGGCGCAGGCCGAAGGCGGCGCCGCGCATCGGCGCCGGCGCCAGGTCGGCGATCAGCGCGTCGCGCGGCGCCCCGCGCACGCCCTTGCCGACGCGATCGAGCAGCCGCGCGGCCAGCACCAGCCCGGTCGAACCGGCCAGCGCGAACAGCGGCTTGCTCAGCGCGCCCAGCGCGTAGCCGGCCAGCGCGAGCGCCTTGCGCCGGCCGAGCCAGTCGCTGAGCGCACCGGAAAACACCTTGACGATCAGCGCCGTGGCCTCGGCCAGCCCCTCGATCAAACCGACCGCGAAGGCGCCGGCGCCCAGCACCGTGACCATGAACAGCGGCAGCAGGCTGTGGATCATCTCCGAGGAAACGTCCATCAGCAGGCTGACGCCGCCGAGCACCCACACGCCGGCCGGCATCGCACGCAAGGGGGTTGGGCTCGGCATCGTC
Source organism: Plasticicumulans lactativorans (assembly GCF_004341245.1). Lineage (GTDB taxonomy): Bacteria > Pseudomonadota > Gammaproteobacteria > Competibacterales > Competibacteraceae > Plasticicumulans_A > Plasticicumulans_A lactativorans. Next base: position 109,295 of record NZ_SLWY01000012.1, read on the forward strand.
ATCACCGTCGGCGTGGCTGCAACGGCTGCCGATGGTAGGGGCCGCGGCGGCCCGGTGCACGCCGGCCGTGCGTGCGAGAAAGCGGCACTACCGGAACACCTGCTGCCGTTCTTCCGTCGCCAGTCCATGAGCCCGCAGCAGCAATGCGACCCGGCCGCGCGCTTCGGCGCGCTGCATGTCCCCTCCGATCTACCCCGACGTGGCGGACGTGCCCGAGATCCCCGTGCTCGACACCGCCGCCGCCCCATCCGACAACGACAACTGGCACACCCCCGTCACTCCCCCGCCGCCGCCCCCGGCAGGGTCAGCTTCCACGGGCGCGGCGGCTGCGGGCGGGCGGCGAGCCAGTCGCCGAGCCATGCCCCCGCCGCCCCCGGCAGCGCCTCGTCGAAGCGCTCGAGCGGTGCGGCGCCGAAGGCGATCCGCGGTGCGGCCGTCGCGGCGAGCCGGTCGACGGCGGCCGCCGCGGGGTCGGCGGTCGGGGGTGACGGCCACCCGTCGGCGTCGAGCGCCTGCCAGCGCAGCGTGATGCGCAGCGCCATCGTGCCGGGCGTGCCGACGCGGAAGTCGAGCAGCAGCCGCCCGGCGGCGTGGGTCACGCCGCTGCGGATGAGGTCGAGGCGCAGCCGCCCGGCGCCGGTGGCCTCGTGCGGGCGCCAGCGCACGCCGTCGTCCGCGGGGTTGCGCACGTCGAGCAGCGTCAGCGCCGGCGCGGGGTAGTCGACGATCAGCGCGAGCGGCTGCGCGGGGTCGAGGGCGCCGAGGTCGAGCGGCAGCGTCAGGGTGTCGCCGGCGCTGACCGGCACCCGCGCCGGTGCCGCGAGCGGGGCCGCGGCGTCGACGACGATCACGTGCGCCGGTGCGGCGCTGGCGGTGAGCACAGCTGGCGTCGGGCGCAGCGGAATCGGCGGGATCTCGGGGCGGTCGACGCCGGACTGTTCCTGGTTGACGCGCGCGGCGTCGATGCTGGTGAGCACGCCGTTGCCGTCGATGTCGGCGACGATCAGCGGGTCGAGCGCGCCCCAGGCGGCGAAGCCGGTGTCCAGGCGCAGCGCCATGCGCTGGATCAGCGTGACGTCGTCCTTGTCGTAGGCCTCGCTGGCGTTGGTGTCGCCGAGGTAGCCGACCACGTGCAGCGCGGCGTCGCCGACGAAGGCGGTGTCCTGGCCGTTGACGTTGACCGCGCCGATCTCGATCGCGTGCAGGCGCTTGTACTCGGCGCCGAACGGGACCTGCGCGACCAGGCTGACGAGTTCGACGCTGCCGGCGGCGAAGGGCGTGGGGCTGTCGACGGTGACGCGGGTGCGCCCGGGCTCGCTCGTGTCGAGGCTCAGGACGGCGCCAGGGGGCAGGCCGGTGCCGGCGTGCACGTCGGTGATCGCGAGCAGCGCGGCGTCGTGGCGGATCTCGAAGCTCACGCGGTGCACGTCGCCGGCGCTGACCAGCGTCACCGGCAGGCCGCCGAAGCGCGCCGCCGGGACGTCGACCGCCTGGCCGGGGCCGCGCATGAAGTCGGGCAGCGTCAGGCGCAGCGGCGGCGGCGGGGCGACCGTGAAGTCGATGTGGTAGTCGTCGCCGGCGATGCCGTCGGCATTGCCGTCGAGCGCGCCGCCGGCGCCGGTGAAGGCCGTCGGCCCGCTCTTCAGCGTGACGCTGAAGCGGTCACCGGGCAGCAGCGCGCTGCCGGTCTTGACGAAGCGCAGGCCGCGCCCGTCGGCGTCGATGAGCAGCGTGCCGGCGACCGGCCCGCTGGCCGCGCCCTGCACGCTCACGTCGGCGGGCCCGCCAGCGCCGTCGCGCAGCTCGATGACACCGGCATCGAAGGCCTGGTTGAAGCGCACCGCGAAGCCGCTGGCGTCGGGCGTGAAGCCCGTCACCTGCAGCGGCGGCGCCGGCGGCGGCTGCACGTCGAGCGTGAGCGCCGGTGCCGTCCAGGTGCCGTCCTCGTCGACCGCCTGGGCCTGGATCAGCACCCCCGCCTGCGGGCCGGCATAGACGTGGCTGAGCGTCGGGGTGTCGCCGAGCACGACGGTCTGCGTGCCGTCGCCCCAGTCGACCTGCCACAGCCCGACCGTATCGGCGCCGGGGTCGCTGTGCGCGAGCGCCAGCGTGTAGGGCTCGCCGCTGCGCGCGACGGCCGGGCCGGTGATGGCGAGCGTCGGGGCGACGTTGGCGACGTGCGCGACGAAGCTCTGCGTCGCGCGGGCGCCGCCGGCGTCGCTGACCTCGACCGTGAACGCCACGTCGGCGTCGCCGTCGGCGGCGCGCCAGCCAAGCTGCCCGCTGGCGTCGAGCGTCGCGCCGTCCGGCGCATCGAGCAGCGTGAAGCTCAGCGCATCGCCGTCGGCGTCGGCGGCGGCGAGCGTCAGCGCGAACACCTCGCCTTCGTGCAGCGCGACGTCGGCGAGCGGCGCGAGCGTCGGGGTGTCGTTGACCGGCGTCAGCGTCAGCGTGAAGGACTGCGGCGCCGAGGTGTCGACGCCGCCGTCGGCGCTGCCGCCGTCGTCGTGCAGCGCGAGCGTGATCAGCGCGCTGCCGTGGGCGTCGGGCGCCGGCGTGAAGCGCAGCGTGCCGTCGGCGTCGACGCTCGGCGCCACCGCGAACAGCGCCGGGTCGCCGACCGCGGTGACGACGAAGCCGAGCGCCTGGCCGCCCTCGTCGGCCGGGCCCGCGCTGATCGCGCCCGCCCAGCCCGGCAGCGTCACCGCACCGGCGTCCTCGGCGACCGTCACGTCGCCCCCCGCCACGAAAGCGGGCGCGTCGTTGACCGGCGTCACCGTCAGCGACACCGTCGCGACGTTGCTGTCGAGCGTGCCGTTGCCGACCCGGTAGGTGAACGCGTCGGCGCCGTTGAAGTCCTGCTCCGGCGTGAAGGTGAGGCTGCCGTCGGGGCCGAGCACCAGCGTGCCGTGCTGCGGCGCATCGACGAGCGTCACCGTCAGCGGCCGGCCGGCCGGGTCGCTGTCGTTGCCGCGCACGTCGAAGGTGACGCTGCCGTCCTCGGCCAGCGTGACCTGGTCGTCCTGCGCCTGCGGCGGCGGCTCGTCGTCGGCGAGCGTGAAGTGCACGTCGTCGATCACGACGCGGCTGCCGCGCGCGCCGAAGCCGACCAGGTCGAAGTACAGCACCGCCGCCTGGCCGGCGGGCAGCGCGCTGACGTCGATCGACACCCGCCGCGTGCCGTCGGCCTGCGCCAGCGCGCTGACGCCGGCGGCGTGGTAGACGGTGCCGTCGGCCTGCAGGTTGAAGAGCGCGTCGGTACCGGGCAGTTCGAGGCCGCCGGCGAGCGAGGCGTGGGTCTGCGCGTCGAGCAGCGCGACCTCGAAGGCATCCTGCGGGCCGCTGCCGGGAGCATCGAACGCGGCGCCGACCAGCGTGAAGCGCAACTGGCGCGCCCCGGCCGGAATCGCCAGCGACTGCGTGAAGCGCGACGCCAGCGTCGAGTCCTCGTCGAGCACGCCCTGCCCGTCGTGCACGCCGGCGGCACCCGCGGTGGTCCAGCCGTAGCCGCCGGCCGCCGGGTCCGCGACGTCGAAGCCGCCGTTGCGCACGCCCGGCGCCGCGAGCGCGGTCGGGCCGATCGCCACCGCCGCGGGCGCGCCGGCCGCGGCAGCGGTGCGTGCGGCGAGGATGATCTGCGCGGCGATCACCGACGGCAGCCGCCGCTCCCCCACGCCGAGCCGGTCGGCCATCAGGTCGTCGGCGTGCGCACCGGCGAGGTGGTTGCCGTCGGCGTCGAGCGCGGCGTGCACGCCCGGCGCCGCGAAGCTCAGCGTGCCGTCGGCCGCGAGCGCCAGGTGGCGGTCGTAGCCGTCGTAGCCGTGCACGAAGCCGAGGGTGTGCCCGACCTCGTGCGCGATCACGCTGAAGAGGTCGTAGCGGCCCGCGGCCGGGCCGTCCGCAGCGGCGAATTCGGACGCGTCGAGCGGGGTCGCGTCGACGAACCAGCCGTGGCCGTCTCCGTTCCAGTCGAGCACGATGCGCCCTTCGGACGGGCGGCCGTCGGCGTCGAGCTGGGTGATCGTGGCCGCGCCGAGCTCGCCGTCGGGCAGGTCGGCCAGCGCGAAGCGCAGGTGCGGCACCTGCCCGCCCGCACCGCCACCGAGCTGCGCGCCCCACAGTTGCAGCGCCTGCTCGCCGAGCGCGAGCGCCGCGCTCCAGGAAGTCGCGAGGCTCGCCGCCGCGACGGCGGGTGCGGCGCCGGTGGCCGTCGGCAGCGCGAGCAGGGGCGTGCCGGGCCGGTTCGGCACGCTGCGCACGTCGACCAGGTTGCCCGCCTGATCGCGCACCGTGCGCGTGTAGCTCTGCGGGATGCCGCCGCTGAACGGGCCGGTGGCGCCCGAGGGGGGCGGCTCGAACGCCACGTCGATGCGCACCCGCACCCCACCGGTCGCGGCCCGCTGCTCCGCCTGCGCGTTGGTCCAGACCTCGAGCTGCCGCCACTGCCCCTGGTTGAGCCCGGTCGAGCCGCGGCCGACCATCGGGCTGACGTTGGACATCACGTCGAGGTCGCGCACCGCCTCGTGATAGGTCCCCGCCAGCTCGCGCGGCGCCAGGTGGCCGCGTTCGTAGACCGTGTTGGTGTACGCCGACGAGGGGATCTGCTGCGTGCGCGGAATCGTGCCCTCCAGCCGGAAGCCGGTGCGCTCCGGCAGCGCCAGCCCCTCGGCGCCGCTCAGGTTGAACTCGACCCAGCTCGGCTGCATCCGCACCGGGTCGAAGCCGAAGCGCATGCCGAAGGCCGTCTCGGCGCTGTTGTACTCGTGGAACTGCATCCCCGCGCGACCGTAGGTGCCGAGGTCAGCCGCCTGCAGGATCGCCGGGTCCACCCGCGTCGCGTCGACCAGGCCGACCTCGGGCATCACGCCTCGCCACGCCTGGCCCGCGCCCACGTCGAGCTGGAGCGCCGCACCGGCCGCGGCGTCGGCCTCCGACAGCGGGCCGACGCCCTGGAAGCTCACGAACCAGCTGCACTCGTCGGCGTTGTGCACCAGCACCGCGCCGTCGGTGTCGTCGAGCGGCGAGACGAAGTAGCTGTGGTAGCCCTCGACCTCGATGTTGCACACCGCGGTCGGCTCGACCGTCACCGCCTCGCTCGCGTCCACGCGCGCGCGGCTGCCGCGCACGCACAGCAGCTCGTCGCCGGCCACGATGGCGCCCGCCCGGGTCCAGCCACGGCCGACGACCCAGAACGGGTGCTCGTCGGTGGTGCGCAACGCCTGCCCCGCCAGTTGCAGCACGCGCAGGCTGCGCGTCGAGCGGCGGAACACGTGCACGACGCGGGCGAAGCCGCGCGCATCGCCGTCCGGGTCGGCGGCGAGCACCTGGTCGCCGGGTTCGAGCGCCTCGATCGGCCGCGTCGTGAGCGCCCCGCCCGCGCCCGCCACGACGACGCGCGTGCCCTCGACGAAGCACACGCCGACCGGCGGCGACTTCGGCACGTGGCCGCCGACGAGTTCGATGCACTCGGGCCCGTTGTTCAGCAGCCCCGGGCCGAGCACGTCGCCGGCCTTCGCCGAGGTCGCGCCGAGTTCCGCGCCGGCCTCGCGCAGCGCCGGCGCGACCTTGCGGTAGGTGGTGCCGCCGTGGATCGTGTCGCGCGTGCCGGAGAGCTCGTACAGCGCGCCCCGGCTCTGCGCGGTGTCGCCGAGCAGCGTGGTCTCGAACTCGCCGATGTAGCTCGCGCCGCGCTGGCGCACCACGTTCGGGCCGGGCACCTCGACGTCGACCCGGAGCAGGTAGGGCTTCTTGCCCTCGCCCTTGTTGAAGCGCACCGCCCATTCCTCGGCGGTCTTGCGGTCGGCGGTGAAGGAGATGCCCTGGGTGTCGGGGCCGGAGCCCTCGACGTGGTAGGCGGCGTACTTCTCCTCGTTCGACGCCCCCTTCAGCCAGGCGCGGTCGCCGCTCTGCCGCTCGGCCCATTCGATCGCCTCGCGCCGCCACTGCGCCTGCTGTTCGGCGGAGAAGCCGTTGCGCGTGGCGTTGCTGAGGATCGGCCGGCCTTCGGCGAGGTCGGCCGCCATCACCGCGGCCTGCTCGTCGGTGAGGTACACGCCGCGCCACAGCGTGATGTCCTTCTTCGCCGCGCTCGCGGCGGTCGCCACCTTCTCCAGGCGCGCGGCCTCGATCAGGCGCTCGGCACGCGCCGCGCGCGCGGCGACCTCGGCCGCCGTCAGTGCCTGCGAGGCGACCTCGACCGCGGCGGCCTCGGCCTTCAGCACGCGCCCGACCGACATCGCGGCGCCGACGCCGCTGCGCACGAGGCGCGCGGCCTCGGTGGTGATCTCGGCGACCACGCGCACGCCGGCGCGCGCGATGCCCGCGCCGCCTTCGACCACCTGCGCGGCGGTGCCGACCGCGAAGCCGATCTTGGCCGCGGCGCCGAAATCGTCGCCGCGCAGCACGCGCCGCTCGACGTCGTTCCACCACTCGCCGGCCGCCTGCTTGGCGACGCCGGGTAGCGACTTCACCGCCGCCGGCAGCTTGGCGACCGCACCGGCCGCATCGCTGACCAGCCCCCAGATCACCTTGGCGGTGTCGCCGCAGGCGGCCTGGTAGCGCTGCTGGACGTTCTCGTAGGCGTCGTAGGCGAGGTCGCCGAGGCCGCCGGTGGCCAGGTGCGCGATGCCCTTGGCGAGTTCGGCCAGCGGCACGACGACCGAGCCGGCAACGCCGATCAGCCCGCCGGCGGCCTGCTGCGCCAGCAGCAGCGGGTTGGTCAGGTCGCGCGCCAGCCCTTCCCACGGCCCGGCCTGCGAACCCGACGGGATCAGCGCGCGGCCCGGGATCACGTAGTCCATCGCCTTGTCGACCCAGGCCGTCGCGGTCTCGTGGCCGCTCGGGTCGACGCGGTCGAGCGGGCGGTTGGCGACGTAGCGGTACAGGTTGGCGTCGCCCGCGGCGAAGCCGATCGGGTCGACCGACACGAACTGGCGCAGGTTCGGGTCGTACCAGCGCGCGCGGTAGTCGAGCAGGCCGGTCAGCGTGTCGAGCTCGCGCCCGGTGTAGCCGAAGCGCGGCGCGGCGGCGGCGTCGCTGTGCCCGGTGACGACGCCGAAGCTGTCGTAGCGCAGGTGGTCGCGCACGACGCCGTCGGCGTCCGCCACGTCGCGCACCGTGTGCTGCAGGTCGGTGAGGCTCCAGCGCAGTTCGCCGCCGCGCTGCTCGGCGAGCACGGCGTCCATGCCGTCGCCGTGCAGGAAGGTCTCGCGCAACTGCTGCGCGCCGTCGAACAGCATCGCGACGTCGTCGCGGTCGTGCACGTAGAGGAGCCGGCTCGCCGCCTGCGCGCCGTCGCCATCGGCATCGGTGGTCGTCGCGACCTTCCAGTCGAAGGCGTCGTAGCGCAGCGTCTGCCACGCGGTGACGTGGCCGCCGGCGTCGCGCTGCACGACGCCGACCAGGCGGTTGCGGTGGTCCCAGGTGTATTCGGTGACCGCGCCGGTCGCGATCTCGGTGCGGCGGATGCGGTTGCCTTCGGCGTCGTAGGCGTAGCGGTAGCTGCCATCCTCGGTGATGCGGTTGCCGGTGCCGACCGTGGTGCCCGCGCCGCTCGGGTTGCCGCTGGCGTCGTAGCTGAACGACTGGTCGGCCTGGTACGAGAAGTCCGCGGCGATGAGCTGGTCGCGGTCGTCGTAACCGAAGCGCGCGCTGCCGTCGGTCGAGTCGACGCCGACCAGGCGGCTCGCGGCATCCCACAGGTAGTGGTAGCTCGCGAGCGCCGTGCCGGCCGCATTGCTGTGGGTGATCGCGGTGAGCCGGCCGGCGGCGTCCCAGGCGGTCGTGGTCGAGAGGTCGGCGCCGCTGCCGGTGGCGTCGTAGCGGCGCGTGGCGACGTTGTGCCCGGCCGCGTCGTAGTCGAACTCGACGCGCTTGCGCAGCGCCTGGCCGCCGGACTGCTCGATCGCGATCACGCGGTTCAGCGCGTCGACCGTGTAGCGCGTGCGCCAGTCGGCGTTGCCGGCGATCGTCGTCGCCACCTCGCGCAGGTTGCCGGCGGCGTCGTAGGCGTAGTCGAGCACGACCGGCACGAGCCCGGGCGACCCGGCGTTGTCGATGCGGGTCATGCGGCCGAGCGCGTCGTAGCCGAGCGCGTAGCGCGCATCGGGGTCGCGCACCGTCAGCAGCCGGCCCATGCCGTCGAAGCTGCGCTCGATCACGCGCGCGACGCTGCCGTCGGCGTTGCGCCAGGTCTCCGCGGTGTTGCGGTCGAGCGCGTCGAACGTGAACTCGGTGACGCGCCCGAGCGCATCGACCGTCCGCACCCGGTTCCCGACCGCGTCGTAGGCGTAGCTGCGCACCGCGCCGAGCGGGTCGGTCTGCGCGACCAGGCGCGACAGGCGGTCGTAGGTCGACCGTGTCGCGTTGCCCGAGGCGTCGGTCAACGCGGTCACGTTGCCGAGCGCGTCGTAGGCGTAGGCGGTGTCGTTGCCCGCGGCGTCGGTTTCGCGCACGACGCGGTTCAGTGCGTCGTAGTGCCGTGCGCTCGTGTGCCCGAGCGGGTCGGTGACGGCCGTCAGGTTGCCGAGTGCGTCGTAGCCGAACGTGGTCAGCAGCGGCTGCGCCGGGCCGCCGGCACCGTCCGGGTCGGGCTGCTCGACGCCGATGCGCCGGTCCAGGCCGTCGAACACGTAGCGCGTGCGCTGGCTCAACGGGTCGATCGTCGCGATCACGTTGCCGACCGCGTCGTACACCGTCTCGCTGAGCTGGCCGAGCGCGTCGGTGCTGCGCACGCGGCGGTTCAGCGCGTCGTAGGCGTAAGCGGTGACATGGCCGAGCGGGTCGGTGATCGCGACCAGGTTGTCGGCCGCGTCGAACGCGTAGCGCGTCACCGGCGCCGCCAGCGGGCCGCCGCCGTCCGGGTCCGGTGCGGTCACGCCGACGCGCCGGTCGAGCGCGTCGTAGGCGTAAGCGGTGACGTGGCCGAGCACGTCGGTCGACGCAAGCAGGTTGCCGGCCGCGTCGTAGGCCATGGCCGCGGTCTGCCCGAGTGCGTCGGTGATCGTGATGCGACGGTTCAGCGCATCGTAGCCGTAGGCGGTGCTGCGGCCGAGCGCATCGGTGCTGCCGACCAGGTTGCCGACCGCGTCGTAGCGGTAGTGGTCGACCGGCGCGGCCTGCGCACCGCCGTCGTCCGGATCGGGCCGCGTGACGCGGATGCGTCGGTCGAGGGCGTCGTAGGCGTAGTGCGTCGTCGCGCCCGAAGCGTCGGTGCTCGACGCCACGTTGCCCGCCGTGTCGTAGGTGAGCGTCACCACCTGGCCGAGCGCATCGGTGCTGCTGGTGCGCCGGTTCAGCGCGTCGTAGCCGTAAGCGGTGACGTGGCCGAGCGCGTCGGTGCTCGCGATCAGGTTGTCGGCGGCGTCGTAGGCGTAGGCGGTCTGCGGGGCGGTCGCGGCGCCGCTGCCGTCGGGGTCGGGCGCGCTCACCAGCACCCGGCGGTTCAACGCGTCGTAGGCATAGGTGCTCGTGCGCCCGAGCGCATCGGTGGAGGCGATCACGTTGCCCACGGCATCGAGCGTGAGCCGGGTGACGCCGCCCAGTGCATCGGTGACCGTCGTGCGCCGGTTCAGCGCGTCGTAGCCGTAGCGCGTGACCCTGCCGAGCGGGTCGGTCTGCGCGACCAGGTTGCCCTGGGCGTCGTAGGCGTAGCGCGTCACCGGCGCCGCCTGCGCACCGCCGCCGTCGGGGTCGGGCCGCGCCAGCGTGATGCGGCGGTTCAGCGCGTCGTAGGCGTAGGTGGTCGTGCGCCCGAGCGCATCGGTGCTCGCGCTCAGGTTGCCTTCGGCGTCGTAGGCGTAGCTGCTGTCCTGCCCCAGCGCGTCGGTGCGCCGCACCAGGCGGTTCAGCACGTCGTAGCTCAGCGTGGTCACGCGGCCGAGCGCATCGGTCATGCCGGTGCGGTTGCCGGCGGCGTCGTAGGCGTAGGTGGTCTGCGGCGCGGTCCCGGCACCGCTGCCGTCGGGGTCGGGCTGCGTGACGCCCACCCGGCGGTTCAGGGCGTCGTAGCTCAGCGTGGTCACGCGGCCCGCGGTGTCGGTCGTCGACACCACGTTGCCGTTGGCGTCGTAACCGGTGCGCCGGGTCCGGCCGAGCGCGTCGGTCTCGCTCACCGCGCGGTCGAGCGCGTCGTACGCGGTTTCGGTGCGGTGGCCGAGCGCGTCGGTGCGCGCGACGAGGTTGCCCCCGGCGTCGTACTCGAAGGTGAGCACCGGCGCCGCGCCGCCGCCGCTGCCGTCGGGATCGGGCAGCGTGGTGCGCACCAGGCGGTTCAGCGCGTCGTACTCGCGCGTGGTCACGCGGCCGAGCGGGTCGGTCGTCGCGATCTCGTTGCCGGCGGCGTCGTAGGTCGCGCCGCTGCTGTGGCCGAGCGCGTCGATGGTCTCGATGCGGCGGTCGAGCTTGTCGTAGCCGAACTGCGTGACCTTGCCGAGCGCGTCGGTGGTGCGCACCAGGTTGTCGCTGGCGTCGTAGCGCATCCGCGTGACCGGTGCGGCCTGCGCGCCGCCGCCGTCGGGGTCGGCGTCGATGCGGGTCACCAGCCGGTTCAGCGCGTCGTACTCGAAGCGGGTCGCGTGGCCCAGGCGATCGGTGCGGGCGAGCAGGTTGCCGACCGCGTCGTAGGCGAGCGTCGTCGTCGCGCCGGCGGCGTCGGTGGTCGCGATCAGCCGGTGCAGCAGGTCGTAGGCGTAGGTCGTCGCGTGGCCGAGCGCATCGGTCACGCGCGTGCGGTTGTCGGCGGCATCGTAGCCGTAGGTGATCACCGGCGCGGCCTGCGCACCGCCACCGTCCAGGTCGGGCAGCTCGGCGCGCACCCGGCGGTCGAGCGCGTCGTAGCCGTAGCGCGTCGCATTGCCGCGCGCATCGATCGTCTCGATGACGTTGCCGACCGCGTCGTAGCCGGTGCGCGTGACCTGGTCCAGCGCATCGGTGCGGGTGATCTGCCGACCGAGCCCGTCGTAGGCGTAGCGCGTCGTGTGGCCGCGCGGGTCGGTCTCGGCGATCAGGCGGCCGCGGGCGTCGTAGGCGTAGTGCGTCACCGGCGCACCGCCGGCACCGCCCGGGTCGGGCGCGGTCATCGACGTGCGCCGGTCGAGCGCGTCGTAGTGGTAGCGCGTCACGTGGCCGCGCGGGTCGGTGCGCGCCAGCAGGTTGCCGACCGCGTCGTAACTCGCGCCGCTGATGCCGCCTTCGGCGTCCTCGGTCTCGATGACGCGGTCGAGCGCGTCGTAGCGGTAGAGCTGCGTGTTGCCGCGGCCGTTGGTGCTGCCGGTCAGGTTGCCGGCCAGGTCGTAGCTGAAGCGCTCGACCGGCGCGGCATCGGGGCCGGTGCCGTCGGGGTCGGGGTGCGTGATCGAGGTGCGGCGGTCGAGCAGGTCGTAGCCGTAGTGCGTCACGCGGCCGAGCGCGTCGGTCGTCGTCAGCACCTTGCCGACGGCGTCGTAGGTGGTGCCGGCTTTCTGGCCGAGCGCATCGGTGGTCTCGACCAGCCGGCCGAGGGCGTCGTAGCGCAGCGTCGTCAGCGCGCCGAGCCCGTCGGTCATGCGGGTGCGGCGGCCCGCCGCGTCGTAGCCGTAGCGCAGCACCGGCGCCGCGAGCGGGCCGCCGTCGTCCGGGTCCGGCCGTTCGACCTCGATCAGCCGGTTCTGCGCATCGAAGCCGTTGCGCGTCACGCGGCCGAGCTCGTCGGTCGAGCTGACGAGGTTGCCGACGGCATCGAAGCGGCGGTACGCGGTGTGGCCGAGCGCGTCGGTGATCGACACGACGCGGTTCAGTTCGTCGTAGCCGAACACGGTTTCGAAGCCGAGCGCATCGCGCGTGCGCACGCGGTTGCCGACCGCATCGTACGCGTAACGGGTGACCGGCGCGGCCGCACCGGCCTCCGGCACCGGCTCGGTCACCGTCACCAGGCGGTTCAGCGCGTCGTAGGCGTACCCGGTGCGCCGCCCCAGCGCATCGATCGTCGCCGTCAGGTTGCCGGCCGCGTCGTACTCGCGCTGGCTCACGCCGAGCAGCGCGTCGGTGGTCGTTTCGAGGCGGTTCAGCTTGTCGTAGGTGTACGCGGTGACGCGGCCGAGCGCATCGGTCGTCGACGCCAGGTTACCGACCGCGTCGTAGCTGCGTCCGGTCTTCGTCGTCAGCGCGCCGGCCTGCTGCGGGTCGGTGCGCTGCGTTTCGACCAGCCGGTTCAGCCTGTCGTACCGGTACTCGGTGCGCCGGCCGAGGAAGTCGACCGCCGCGACCACGTTGCCGGCCCGGTCGTACTCGGTGCTCGCGGTGTCGCCCAGCGCATCGATCTCCGCGACGAGCTGGTTGAGCGCATCGTAGTGGTACTCGGTCGCGTGGCCGGTGGGGTCGATCGTGCGCACGCGGTTGCCGGCGGCGTCGTACTCCATGCGCGTGACCGACGGCCCGGCCGCGCCGCCGCTGCCATCCGGGTCGGGCAGCGTGACCGACACCAGCCGGTTCAGGGCATCGAACACCGCCTCGGTGCGCCGGCCCAGCGCGTCGATCGTCGCGGTACGGTTGCCGACCGCGTCGTACTCGCTGCGCGTCGTCCGGTCGAGCGCATCGGTGATCGCGACGATGCGGTTGCGCAGGTCGTAGGCATAGGTGGTCACGCGGCCGAGCGCATCGGTCTCGCGGATCACGCGGCCGACGCCGTCGTACTCGGTCTTCCACAACTTGCCGAGCGCATCGGTCACCGAGGTGCGGCGGTTCAGCGCGTCGTAGCCGTAGTGCGTCGTGCGCCCGAGCTCGTCGGTGGTCTCGACCAGGTTGTTCGCGGCGTCGTAGACGTTGACGAACACCTTGCCGTCGGCGTCGGTGCGCTCGACCAAGCGTTCGCGCGCGTCGTACGCGTAGTGGGTCGCGTTGCCGCGCGCGTCGATCACGGTTTCGGCGTGCTCGCCGCCGCCGTAGCGGTACTCGGTGATGCCGCCCAGTGCGTCGGTCTGGAAGCGCACGCGGTTGCGCTCATCGTAGGCATAGGTGATGCGCCGGCCGAGCGCATCCTGCTGCCAGTCGAGCTGATCCTTGAGGTTGTAGCGGTAGGTCGTGACCCCGCCGTCGGCCGCGGTGCGCGTCAGCAGCCGGTTGCGCGCGTCGTAGCTCATCGACGTGGTGTGGCCGTTGGCGTCGGTCGCGCTGGTCTGGTTGCCGGCCGCGTCGTAGCTCCAGCGCAGCTCCGGCCTGACCGTGGCACCGCTCGCCTGCACCGCCGGCTGGATCGTGCGCAGCAGCCGGTTCATCGCGTCGTACACGTACGTGGTCGTGCGCCCGGCCTCGTCGGTCGCGGTCCTGATGTTGCCGGCCGCGTCGTAGCTGTAGCTGCGCGTCGTCGCATCAGGGTTGCGCACGCGTTCGAGCCGCCCGCGCGCATCGTAGAAGTACGCGGTCTGGTGGCCGGCCGGGTCGGTCGCGGTGCTGACCAGGCCCTGCGGCGTGTAGGTGTAGTGCCACTCGCTGCCGTCGGCGTGGCGGATCAGCGTGACGTTGCCCCTGGCGTCGATGCGGTAGGTGGTGGTGCGGCCGAGTTCGTCGGTGACGCTGGTCACCTGGTCGAACACCGGATCGTAGGTGGTGACGATCGCCGCGCCGCTTGCCGACGCCTCGTCGCTGACGCGGATGCGGTTGCCGCGCTCGTCGTAGGCCGAGTGCACGACGTGGCCTTCGGCGTCGGTGAACTCAGTGACCTGCCCGGCGTCGTTGCGTACGAAGCGGTCGAGCGGCCCGAGCGCATCGCGCTCTTCGAGCACGAAGCCGCGCGCGTCGAGGGTGACGTGGCGCACGTTGCCGTTGGGCGCCGTGAAGCTCGCGGCGAGGTCCTCGAGCCGCCCGACGGTGACGAAGGCCGGCTGGTCCTTGCTCGCGGTCGTCGTCGGGTCCTGCAGCGCGAGCGTCTGCCACGGCGCGATCTCGACCACGGTGTTGTCGGGCCGCACCGCCTCGAGCGCCCGGCCGTGGAAGCCGTAGCGGGTCGTCTCGCGGCCGCCGAGCTTGTTGACCTCGGCCGTCATGTGGCCGCGCGCGTCGTACTCGAAGCGGCGCACCGAGCCGTCGGGGTCGGTGATGCGCACCAGGTCGTTGCCGCTGTATGCGAGCTGCGTGCGCCGCCCGGCGGGGTCGATGATCTCGGTGACGTGATCGCCCGAGTAGACGAACGAGGTCGTGAGCCCGACCGGGTCGGTGATCGACAGCAGCCGGCCTTCGGGGTCGTAGCCGTAGCGGGTCTGGTTGCCGTAGCGGTCGGTCACCGCGACCAGCTTGCCGGGCACGACCTTGCCGGTCGGGCTGACGTGCGGCTGGCTGTACTCGTAGACCGTGCCGTCGTTCAGCGTGCGGCGGTAGTTGCCGCTCGTGGTGCGCACGAACGTCGAGTCGTCGCCCTTGAGCGTGTCGAACACCTCGGTGACGCCGGGCGCGCAGCTCGACGCGGCGTACGGTGGCAGTTCGCGGCGGTTGAACTGCTGGCTCTGGCCGTTGCCGTCGTTGATCGTCACCGAACCGTCGAGGCTGAGGTTCAGGTCCTGCTGCCCCTGGATGCCCCAGCCGCGGCCGAACGGCCCGTCGCTGTTGTTGACGACGAGCTTGGTGCCGGTCGACTCGCGGTCCTTGCCGGCGAAGCTGGCCTTGATCGTGTACGTGTAATAGCCCGTCGGCAGGTTGCCCAGGTCGGTCTGCACCGCGACGCTGAAGTCATCGGCGGTGCGCGGGATCGACCAGTACTGCTGCGGGCCGGTGACCGACCCCCCCTTGCCGGTGAAGGTGACCTGCGCCGTCAGGATCGGATTGCCGGCGAGCGTGAGCTCGGGGTTCGGGCCGCTCAGGTAGGCGGCCAGCTCGGGTCCGATGTCCTCGAAGCTGAAGGTGACGATCGGGCGCGGGTCGGCGCTCAGCGAGTCGTAGGCGAGCGTGATCTGCTGCGCCTTGCCGAGCGAGCTGTAGGAAGCGAGCGCGTGCGTCTCGGTCATCGCGCCGGTGTCGAGCTGCACCTCGGAGTTGGTCTGCACCGGCGGGCAGTCCTGCGGCTCCTGCAGCTTCTTCAGCAGGTCGTTGACGCCGAGGTCGTCGCGCGTGTCGATGCCGATCTTGCGCCCGAGGTCGAACTGGTTCTGCACCCGCGGCCCCGGCGCGACCTCGGTCGGGTGCGCCGACAGCCCCTGCGCGGTGCCGCCGGTGGCGAACGGCCCGTTCGGCGACGGGATCCTGTTGCCGCTGGCATCGAGCAGGTAGTTGCCCAGCCCGTCCATCAGGTACGGCACGCCGAAGACGAAGCGGCCGGCCTGGAAGTTGGCCTTGATGATGCGGTAGTCGGCCTTGATGTCGATCGCGGTGTTGAAGAGCTGCAGGTCCTCCTGCAGCGGCAGGATCTGGTCGAAGTAGAGCTGCTCGATCGGGAAACGCGCCATGCGCTCCTGCAGGTCGGGGCGGTCGTCGAAGAAGTACTCGACCTGCCCGACCAGGTTGACCAGGTTGTAGGCCATCACCGCGCCGGTCTCGCGGTGCGTGCCGGTCGGCGAGGCCGGGTCCGGCACCTGGATGTCGACGCCGCGGAAGGCCGCGAACAGGTAGTTGTAGCCGCTCGCGAAGGCCAGGTTGTCGAGCACGCCGATCGGGATCTGCGTCGTCGCGGCCACCAGCTTGCCGTCGCGCACGATGCCGATGTTGGCGCCGCTCGGCGTGCCGGCACCGGGGCCCGAAAGGTAGTCGGGGTCCGACGACGGGATGCCCTGCTGGTAGCGGTTGTAGGCCGCCACGAAGATGTACTCCGGGTGCTCGCCGATCACCGGCTTCAGCGCGTCCTTGGGCAGCACCAGCAGCGCGTTGGCGTTGTTGGCGTCGAAGCTGTCGGCCGAGGTGCCGAGCGTCAGCCCCTCGGCCGACAGCAGCGGCGCCACCGAGAAGCGGGTGGCCTCGTCGTTTTCCACCGTCAGCGTGCTGACGGCGGCGTCGTCGTCGAGGTAGCGGTTGGTGAACAGGATGCGCTTCGGGTCGCCGGTGTTCTGCAGCGCGTAGGTTTCCTTGCCGGTGTCGACCCAGGTCAGCGTCTCGCGGTAGTGCCTGGGGTTGGTCGACGGGTCGGCGGGCTTGTCCTTGTCGTCGATGTTGATCACGTAGATGCGGCTCGACGACAGCGGGAAGTCCGGCTGCAGCCGCCCGTCGCGGTCGGGCGCGGCGACGTACAGGCGCCGGCCGTCCTCGCTGACGACGAGCTGGCGCAGCCCCGACGGCGCCTCGCCGACGTCGATCGTCATGATCGCCTGGTGGAAGGTCGCCGACTTCGGATCGATGTCGATCACGTAGACGAGCCCGTCGCGGCCCGACGGCCCGCCCGGGTCTTCGTCGGACACGTAGGCGTAGCGGTTGCTCGGGTCGAGCGCGATCCAGAACGGCCGCGAGTTCAGCGGCAGCGGGATGATGTCGAGCGGGTCGGGCCCGGTGACCGCACCGCTGCCGTTGCGCGGCGCGTTGCCGGGTTTCGCGTCGGCCTGCTGCATCGCCACCAGGTCGAGCACCGCGACGCCTTCCTTGCCGGGGACGCCGGACAGCGTGACGTAGGCGCGCGTGTGGTCGCTGGTCAGCGCGGTCGCCCGCGGGTAGGCGCTGACCGGGATGCGCGCGGCGAGCTTCAGCTCCTCCTCGGGCTGCGGCGCGAACGGGTTGCCCTGCGTCATCACCGCAACCTGCTGTGCGCCGCGCAGGGCCGACAGCACGTAGTTGCCGGTCGCCGGCAGCGTCAGCTCGTTGCTCGCGTAGGCGCGCTCCTGCAACTCGTAGACGCGGGTGCACGGCGCGAGGCCGTAGACGCTGTCGATGCGCACCAGCGACACCGCGGCGAGGCCGGTGATCACGCTCTGCGGGATCTCGACCGCCACCTCCTCCAGGCCGTTGGGCGTCGTCGTCACCGGGCCCACCGGCGTCGCATCGAGGGTCGTACCCTGCTGGGCGAAGCGCACGACGAAGCGCGAATGGAGGCTGGTGCCGCCGATCGACGCGAGCTGCACGCCGGTCAGCACGATCACCGGCCGGGTGGTGCCGCCGACGTTGCGCAACTCGCTGCGCGCGGCGATCAGCACCGGGCTCTGCGGTAGCGCCTGCGGCGGCCGGCTCAGCGTGACCGCCACGTCGGTGACGCGCGACGGGTCGAGCTGCACGCCGACCGTCGAGACCACCGGCAGCCCGTCCTGCGGGATCGCGACGATCTTGAGCTGCGAGATCGACATGCTGATCGCGACGTACGGCGCGATCGTCGCGATGCCGCCGATACCACCACCGGTGATGATCGGGATCACGCCGAGCGGGAAGTTCGCGGTCAGTACGCCGCGGGCGATCGACACCCTGGTATTGGGGTCACCGATCGCGTACAGCCCCGACGGCGACACCCCCGGCAGCGGCGGCGAACTGGTGCGCGCGACGTGGTCGGCACCGACCACCGCGACCTCGTCCTGGAACCACATGCGCACCAGGTGGCCGGTCTCGTCGGGCACGTCGGCGGCGCGGAACAGGTAGAGCTGCTTGCCGACCGGGATCGACGTCGGCACCGGGATCGCGAACTGCGCCGGCGTCGCCAGCGCGGCGCCGCCGAAGTCGAGCTGGTAGGCGGCGACGAAGCCGAAGTCGGTCGGCATCGCCATCGGCAGCGCGCTCTCCGCCACCCGGGCGATGTGCACCGTCGTATCGGTGCCGAGCGAGCCCGGCGCGACCGCGATCACCGCACCGTCGGCCGCGGCCACCGCGCCGCCCTGCGCACCGAGCACCGCCTGTGCGAGCGCCGGCGCCTGCACCCGCACCGGCACGACGAACTCGGTGCCCCTGTGGATCACCGTGACCGTCGACTCGCCGGCCTGGCGCGCGCGCACCAGCCCGTCGGGCCCGACCTCGAGCACGCGGTCGCTGCCGGCGAAGTAGAGCGTGCCGGCGCCCGCCGCCGAAACCGCATCACCGCCGTTGATCGTGACCAGCAGCGGCTTCTCGCCGCTCTCCGGCACCAGCGTCAGGCCGTGCGGGTAGACGTCGATGCCGGCGGCGAGCTGCACCTCCTCGAAGGCGTTCGGGTGGCCGGCGACGACCGCCGTCGCGGCCCGGATGTCGCCGCGCCGCGCGACCAGCGCCGCGAAGCCTTCGCCGACCGCGAGCACCCCGTCGTCGCCGATGCGGCGCACGATCCCCGGATCGGTCGAGCTCAGCGTGAAGTAGTCCGCCGGCAGCTCGACGCCGGTCTGGTCGGCGAAGCCGCCGAGCACCCGCGGGTGCATGACGTTGCCGGGTTCGAGCAGCGGCCGCCGCTCGGCGAAATCGAGCCGAAGCAGCGGCGCATCGCTGACCTGCACGGTCAGGGTGCCGGGCGCCGACGGCGTGTAGCCGTCGTCGGCGACCACCGTGAAGCTCGCAGCACCGGCGTAGCCGTCGTCGGGGCGAAAGATCACCTGCGTGCCGTCGCCCGACAGGCGCGCGCTGCCGTGCGTCGCGCCGGTGAGGCGGAAGGTCAGCGGGTCGCCTTCCGGATCGGTGAGCAAGGAGGCCACGTCGACCGTCGTCGCCAGCGCCACGTGCGTGAAGCCGGAGCCGGCGCCGATCTGCGGGCCCTGGTTGGGCGAGAAGCCGAGGTTCGCGAACAGCAGCGCGGCGTCGGCCGCGTCGATGTGGCCGTTGCGGTCGACGTCGGCACCGGCCACGTAGCCGGGCTCACCGCTGGCGCTGCCGCGGGCGGCGATGAAGGCGCTGACGTCGTCGCCGTCGACGCGCCGGTCGCCGTTCACGTCGCCGGCCGCATACAGGCGCAGCGTGTAGGCGCCGGCGCCACTGCCGCCGACCCGCAGCGTGCGCAGCCCCTCCCCGGTGACGCGGAAGATCGCGAACGCGCGCCCTTCGGTGCGGCCGGCGGCGATCGCGTCGAGGCCGTCGAGCTGCGGCAGCGCCGGCACGAGCGCGCTGCCCGGCGCCGCTTCGAGCTCGACGCCGAGCAGGAAGGCGCCGCCCTGCGGCAGCGCGATCTCGCTCGGCCGCACCGCCAGCGTGTAGAGGTCGGTGGTCCCGGCGCCGAGCACGCCGCCGAACGGCCGCGCGAGGTAGTTCAGCGCGCCGCCGAGGTCCGCCGTCGCCGCGCGCGTCGTCACGTCGCTGCCGTACTCGACCGCGACCCCGCCGGCCGGGCCGGCGACCAGTGTCAGCCGGTGGCTCGCCGGGTCGGCGTAGCCGTAGCGCTCCGAGCTGCCGGCCGCGAGGTCGCGCGCCGACACCAGCCTGCCCTGGGCATCGTACGCGTAGGCCCAGTTGCGCCCGTCGGGGGCGGACACCCCGGTGAGCCGGCCGGCGGCGTCGCTCGTGAAGCCGATCGCCGCGTTGCCGGGGCCGACGATGCCGCTGTCGCTGACGATCAGGCGCACACCGTCGGCATAGGTGATCGCCGTGGTGCCGCCGGCCGCCGTCAGTTCGTAGCGTGTGCCGGCGCCGTCGATCAGCGTGTACTGCGCGCGCTCGCCGTCGAGCGCCGCCGGGTTGTAGGGGCTGCCGTCGTCGAAGCCGTAGAAGCTGCCGGCGGCGCGCTGCAGCAGCCGGTGCGCCGATTCGAGCTGCCACGGGTGGCCGGCATCGGCGACCCAGCGCGGCAGGAAGTAGGTGAAGCCGCGGTCGCTGACCTGCTGCGGCGCGAAGGTGAAGCCCACGCGCGCGCCGTCCGGCGTGGTGATGTACAGCCGCGAGCCCTCGCGCAGCGGGCCGTAGACCCCCGCGGCTTCGGCGCCGGTGGCCGGCACGTCGGTCTCGACGCGCAGGTCGCGCAGCGCGAGGCTCCAGCCGTGGCCGAAGCTGCCGGCCTCGGCGGCGCCGAACGAGTCGTAGCGGCGCGTGAACGCGAGCGTCTTGCCGCCGAGCGTGGCGCTGAAGTCGGTCGCGGTGCGCTCGTAGCGGCCCGCCGTGGCGGTGGCGGCGAGTTCGAACGCGCTGAAGGTCTCGGCGCTGCGCCCGGCGACGTCGGTCGCCGTGAGCCGCAGGCGGTAGAAGCCGCTCGCGTAGCGGCGCGGGTCGAGCGTCGCGAGCACGCCGTCGACCGTGGCCGTACCGTCGGCGAGCACGACCCAGTCGTCGCTGCCGGCGCGCGCGATCGCGAGCGACCAGCGTTCGAGGTTCGCATCCTCGACGCTGCCGCGCAGCGCGGTGGGCGCCTGCAGGCGGCCGCCGGACAGCGTCGCGTCGAGCGCCACGGCCGGCGCGGCGTGGTCGAGCGGGTCGCGCACGCGCAGCAGTTGCGTGGTCGTGCGGGTGAAGCCGTCGAGGTCGGTCGCGGTCGCGACCAGCGCGTAGACGCCGCTCGCCGGCGCGGTGTAGATCGCGCGCCCGTTCGCGTCGAGCGCGAGCGCCACGCCGTCGACCGTGAGCGTGCGCCCCGCCACCGCCGAGTAGGCATCGGCCAGCACGTTGATCGCGACCGGCTGGCCGGGCACCGACGGGAAGCTCGGCGTCAGCGACAGCGCGACCGCCGGGCCCTGCGGCTGCGCCGCGACGCGCAGCGCGAGCCCGCGCTCGACCCGCGTGATGCCGTCGGACACGCTCAGCACGACGAGGTGGTCGCCGACCTGGCCGGCGCCCGGCGTCCACACCAAGCGGCCGGTGGCGGTGTCGAAGTCGACGCCGTCGGGCTGCCCGCGCACCGCGTAGACCAGCGTGGTGCCGCTGTCCGGGTCGCTGCCGGCGACCGTGAAGTCCAGCGTCTGGCCGAGGCCGACCTGGTGGTTGGTGAAGGCCAGCGTCGGCGCGCGGTTCACGTCGGCGATCTGCAGCCGCACGGCGATCGCGTCCTGCGCGCCGCTCGGGTCGCGCACCGCGAAGTGCAGCAGCGTGTCGCCGGCCTGGTCGTAGTCCGGCGTCCACTCGAAGCGGCCGTTCGCGGTATCGAAGAAGGCGCCCGCGGGCAGCGGGTCGAGCGCCGCGTAGACCAGGCCGTCGCCGTCGGGGTCGGTGCCGACCAGCGTGAACTGCAGCAGGCGCTGTTCCTGGCCGCCGAGCGTCGGCATCTCGACCAGGAGCGGTGCCTGGTTGGTCGGCGTCACCGTGAGCGCGACGGTCTCGCTGCTGCTCGCCGCGCCGTCGCTGACCGTCAGCACCACGTTGGCGTAGCGCCCGGCCGAGAAGTAGTCGGTGGCCCACGTGAGCAGGCCGCTGTCGGCGTCGAGCGTCGCCCCCGGCGGCAGGTTGCTCGCGCCGTAGCTCAGCGGGTCGCCGTCGGCATCGCGTGCGGCGAGCTGCAGCGTCAGCGTGGCGTTCTCGGCCACCGTACGGTTGCCCACCGGCAGCAGCACCGGCGCGGCGTTGCTTGCGCGCGCGACGATGCGCACGGTCGCCTGGTCGGTGTTGCCGAGGCTGTCGGTCACCGTGAAGGTCACGTCGTGCGCGCCGGCGTCGGCGGCCGTGGGCGTCCACGTGAACACCGCGCTGCCGTACTGCGCGCCGGGCGTGAGCGTCGCGCCGGCCGGGCGGTCGTCGGCGCTGAAGGCGAGCGCATCCTGGTCGAGGTCGCTCGCGCGCAGCGTGAACTGCAGCGGCTGGCCGAACACCGCCACCTTGGGCCCGATCGGCGCGAGCAGCGGCGGCTCGGATGCCGAATCGGCCGAGATCACGAAGCTGCGCGAGGCCGACAGCACCGTCTTCGCGCCGCCGCCGTCGCCGTCGTCGCTCGCGGTCACCGTGACGACGTAGTCGCCGCGGTCGCGCGCGCCCGGCGCGATGCGCAGCACCCCGCTGCCGTCGTCGCCGGGGATCCAGCTCGCGAAGTGCGGCAGGTGCTCGAAGCGCAAGGCGATCGGGTTGCCGTCGGCGTCGGTGGCGACGAGCGGCAGGTCGAGCACGCTGCCCTTGTCGACGTGCTGGTTCGCGATCTCCGGCAACTGCGGCGGACGGTTCGCGTTGCGCACCTCGAGCGTCACGCCGACCGTCGTCGCGAGCGGCTGCCCGGTGCCGTCGCCGTCGTCGGTCGCGGTGACCGCGAGCTGCCAGGTGCCCGCCTGGTCGTAGCCCGGCGTCCAGCGCAGCAGCGAGGTCGCGGCGTCGAAGGTCGCCCCCTGCGGCAGGCCGGTGACGCTGTAGCTCACGCTCGGCAGCGTGCCCTCGGGCGGCGACAACTGGCCGTCGGCGAGCCGCACCTGCGGCAGGTAGCGGGGGTTGTCGGCGTCGAAGGCGAACAGCCGCAGCGCGAGCGTCTCGTTCTCGAGCACCGAGAGGTTATCGAACGGGTCGAACACCGGCGCGACGTTGACGTTCTGCACCTCGAGCCGCACCGTGCGCTCGACCGTGGTGTGCCCGTCGCTCGCGCGCAGGCGGATCGGGTAGGTGCCGGCCTGCGCGTAGCCCGGCGTCCACGCGAACGCGCCGGTGTTCGGGTCGAGCGTCGCGCCGGCCGGCAGGTCGATCGCGCTGTAGCCGAGCGCACTGCCGTCGGGGTCGTCGGCGACGATCGTGAAGCGCACCGGGTCGCCCTGGCGCACCGTGCGGTCGGGGATGCCGCGCAGCACCGGCGGTGCGTTCACCGGATCGACGGTGAAGGCGACCGTGCGCGTGACCGTCTGCGTGCCGTCGTCGACCGAGAACTGCACGTTGCGGTATTCGCCGGCCGCGTCGTAGCCCGGCGTCCACTCGAACACGCCGCGGCGCGCGTCGAAGCGCGCCCCCGGCGGCAGGTGCTCGACCCAGTACGACAGCCGCGCCCCTTCGGGGTCCGACGCCGGCACCGCGAGCGTGTAGGGCTGGCCTTCGAAGAGCCGCACCGCCGGCGGCAGCTCGAGCGCCGGCGCGCGGTTGCCGCCGGCGACCTCGATCGTGAACGCCTGCGTCGCGTAGCCGCCGCGCGTGTCGTAGGCGCGCAGCACCACCGCCGCCCGGGCGACGCTCGCGCTCGTCGGCAACCAGTCCAGCAGCCCGGTATGGGCATCGAGTGCAAGCCCCGCGGGCGCATCGAGCAGCACGTAGGTGAGCACCACGCCGTCGGGGTCGGCGGCATGCGCCTGGTAGCGCCACGCGCTGCCGGCCGTGGCCGCGGTCACCGGCGCGCTGTCGAACGCCGGCACCTGGTTCGGGTAGGGCAGCGCGTAGACGCCGCTGCCGAGTTCGACGTGCTGGCCCAGTGGGTTGGTCAGCGTGACGGTGCGCACGAGCGTCGTGGCGCCGGGCGCGAGCACGCCCGCGGGCAGCCCGGCGCCGATGTCGAGCAGCCACAGGCCGTCGCTGCGCTCGGGGGCGCCGACGGCGCTGCCGGCGAAGTAGCGCGACGGGTCCAGCGCGAGCATCAGCGGCACGCGCAGGTCGTAATCGGTGCGGTTGGTGACGCTGACGTCGAAGGAGACGGTGCCGCCTGCACGCTCGGAGCGCGTCGCGACGAACTGCACGTCGACCAGCGCGGAGAAGTCCTGCACCGCGGTGAAGTCGAGCGTGTACGCAGCGGTCAGTTCGAGCCCGCCGCTCGAGCGGATGCGCTTGTCGACCACCAGCGTGTACTGCTCGGGTTGCGGCGCATCGAAGCGCAGCGTCGTCGTGCGCGTCGCCGGGTCGTAGTCGACCGCGGTGTAGTGCACCTGGCGGCCACCCGAATCGGTCAGCACGTAGTTGGCCGGGTTCAGCACCGAATCGGGCGCGGTCGGGTCGCCGCGGCGCATGTCGCGGTCGAAGGTGACGGTGATGCTGGCGAGCGGCAGCGCGACGATGCTGCCGGCCACCGGGTCAGTGCGCAGCACCGACGGCGCGACCAGCGGCGCGATCACGTCGACCTGCGCGCCGTTGGCCACCAGCAGCCGGCCGTCGCCCGTCGCCAGCAGCTGCTCGGCGCTCGGTCCGCCCTGCGCGACCCGGACGCTGCGCAGGGTCAGCAGGTCGATCATCGTCAGGTCGGCGAGCGCCGCCGAGCCCGACGGGATGCGGCTGGACACGAACAGCAGCCCTGCGAGCGGCGTGCCGGCGCGGCCGAAGGCGAGCGAATCGGCCGCGCTCGCCAGCCGCACCTCGACCTGCGCACGGCCCTGGGCGTCGAACGTCAGCACGTCGCCGCGCCGCGGCCAGGCGCTGCCCCACAGCGTGCCGTCGGGCGCCACCGCGAGGTCGTCGACGCGCACGTTGCTGAAGTGGCGGAAGCTGCGCGTGGCCGGGTCGAAGCGTTCGATGCCGTCGCCCGACGAGACGTAGAAGGTGCCGCTCGCGGCGTCGAAGGCGAGCGACTGCGTCAGCCCGTCGCCGTAGCGGTTGAGGATCGCCAGCGTGCCCGGGTCGAGTTCGAGCAACTGGCCGCCGCCCGAGGTGGCCCACAGGCCGCCGTTGGCATCCCAGGCGAAGTCGTACACCGGCGTGTCGAGCTGCACCGCGGGCTGCAGCACGCGGCCGCCGTCCTGGTCGAACAGGTACAGCGCGCCGCGGTTGCCGCCGCCCGAGACGATGAAGGTGCCGTCCGGCCGCTCGGCGAGCGCGAGCGGGCCGATGCCCGAGAAGCTCTGCGTGACGCCGGTGCCGAACACCTCGCCCGAGAACGGCGCGAGCACCGTCGCGAACGCCGACGGACGGTCAGGCGCCGCCGCCGGTAGCCCCGCCTCGGCCTGCGTGAACAGCGGGTTGGTCGAGGTGGCGTTGCCCGGCGCCGGCGGCTCGCCGACGTCCTGCGTGGTGCGCCCGACGCCCGGCGTGCCGCCGACGTCGACCTGCGTGCCGTCGTCGGGCACGCCGGCGCTCGGCGGCTGCTCGCGGTTGCCGGCGTTGTCGGTCGACAGCGCGAGGAAGTGGTAGCGGTGGCCGGCCTCGCCCTGGTAGACCGCCTGCGTGTCGGTGGTCTGGCGCAGCCAGATCGTCCACTCGCCGTCATCGGCGCGCACGTAGACGGTGGTATGGCGCACGCCGGAACCGGCGGGCTCGTCGCTCGCCTGCCACTGCACGGCGTAGTCGCTGCTGCCGGGCGCCACCGGCGCCGCGGTGAGCGTCGTCAGCGGCGCCTGCGCGTCGAGCGTGCTGGTGATCGTCGGCGTGTCGAGCGCCGCCTGGTTGTCGAACAGCACGCGCGCGCTGGCCGTGATCTCCTCACCGCTCGCGGCGCCGAAGGCGGCCTGCACCGTGTAGCTGACGAAGCCGGCGCCGCGGCCCTGGCTGTTGTCGGGCGGCAGCAGGCCGCGCGTCGCGTCCTGGAGCACCTCGCCGGTCTCGGGGTCGATCGCCTGCAGCACCCAGCGCACCGTGCGCGTGGTCGGGTCGATGCCGGCGCTGATGCGCACGACGAAGCCGAGCGCGTTCTTCAGGTCGATGTCGCCCTGGTAGTTCGCGCGGTCCTTCGGCAGCGCGATGTCGATGCCGCCGAGCTTGATGTCGCCGAGCCGGAACGAGCGCAGCGCGAGGCTGTCGTCGAGCGTCGTGACGACCTGCACCTCGTTGGCGGCGGCGGTGGCGAGCGCCGGGTTGCTGAAGCGGATCGTGTACGGCAGCGCGGTCGCGGCTGGCACGAACTGGCGCTCGCCCTGCCCCGCCGGCCCGCTGATCGACGCCCCCTCGGTGGTCTGCGCGATGCGGTCGAACAGCGCCTGCAGGTCGAGCGCGGTCAGCGTGTTGCTCGACGCGAGCGACGAGAAGCCGGGGTCCACCGTCAGCTCGGCGCCGGCGCCGCGACCGGGCGAGAACACGTTGACGGCCTGGAAGTAGGTCGGGTGCGACAGGTGCAGGTCGAAGTCGGCCGGCGCCGGCACCTTGGGCACCGGGATGCCGTACTCGCCGCAATCGTCGCTCTCGCGCACGTCGTAGCCGAACAGCGGTGCGAGCGTGCGCGGCTGGTCGCCGTACCAGCGGTGCACCTGCTCGAAGAAGGCCGTCAGGCTCGACGGGCTCTGGATCTCGTGCCCGGCCGGCCCCACCAGCACGCCGCTCGCGAGCACGCCCAGCAGGCTGACGACCTTGGGGTCGGTGCGGATCGGCGGCGCCTGCTCCTCGCTGCGCAGCAGGCCGCTCTCCTCGAGCGCGCCGAGGTAGGCATCGACCCAGCGCCCGCTCGCCGCGGCGAGGTTCACCAGCGCGGCGTTGGCGCTCGGGTCGGCGAGGATCGCCTCGCGCAGGCGCAGCGCCTCCTGCGTCTGCAGCATCACGAACTCGGTGCGCGTGAGCGGCGTCGCCGAGGCGTTCACGTTGAACAGGAAGGGCATGAACAGGTCGACGCAGTCGTCGTTCAGCTTCTTGTTCGGGTTCGAGAAGTACGCCGCCAGCTCGCTGCCGAGCGAGGCGAGGCCGTCCTTCAGCACGTCCTGTTTGGCGAGGTCGGGGGGCGCGTCGTAGAGCGCGCGCTTGTAGGCCTCGAAGTCGCGGTCGTACAGCGCCTTCAGCCCCGGGTAGGTCGTCACGCTGAAGCTCATGCCGACGTAGCCGCCGGCGGCGACGTCGAACGCGTAGCCGGGCGCGAGCAGGTAACCGCCGGTGTTGACCTCGCTGTTCAGGCTCGCCCAGGCGACGTCGCTGCGCCGGCCGTTGTCGGGCTTGCCGCGGATGTCGGAGTTGAAGCTCACGTACGGCAGCCCGAACACCTTGGCGTTGTCGCCGAGCTCGGTGGTGCCGACGTTGAAGTACACGTACGGCGTGTCGACGTTGGTCAGGCTCTGCAGCGAGACGCCGTAGATCGCGCTCTGCCCCGCCGGCACCACGCGCGGCCCGCCGAGGCCGATCGTCACGTCGATCGGCAGCGCGGTCTCGATCAGGTAGCGGTACGGCAGCGTCGCCAGCGCGCCGTCGGGGTTGGTCACCGCGACGTCGTAGAGGCCGTGCGGGGCGTTGCGCAGGTCGAAGGTCGCGATGATCTTCGTTGCGTCGATCACCCGGTAGACGGTCGGCTCGATCTCGGCGATGCCCGGCCGCACCAGCTTGACCAGCGCCCCGTCCTTGAAGCGCGCGCCGGTGATCGTCGCGGTGACCCAGCGGCTGTCGCCGCCCTGGTCGACCGCGATGTCGGTCACCTGGAACGGCAGCGCGCGCGCGGTCAGCGTGACCGGCGCGTTGTTCTGGCTGCCCGCGCGGCCCTGGATCAGCACGTAGTAGTCGCCGGCCTGCGTCGACGCGATGGTCGCGCTCGGGTCGGCCGACAGCACCTCGGTGGAGGTGACCGTGAACGCCGACGGCGTGGCGACGTCGCCGTAGCGTACGTAGAGCTCGTTGGCGCTCGTGTCGTCGGCGGCATCGAGCGTGAAGCGCAGCGTCTCGTTGGCGCCGATGGTGATCCGGTACAGGCGCTGCTCGCCGGGCGACAGCGTCGTCGGCAGCGGCACGCCGGGCGTGAGTTCGGGCACGCTGAGCGCCAGCGTGCCGGCGCTGACCTTGGTGTTGTTGCGTTCGTCGACCGCTTCCGGCACCTCGTCATAGATGTCGGTGCGCACGATCAGGCGGTAGTTGCCGGCCCGAGCCGGCGGGATCGTCGCCGTGAACGGCGTGGTGTAGCTCGCGCCCACCGCGAGGCCGCCGCCGTGCTGCACCTTCTTCAGCAGCACGTCGTCGAGCCCCCACTGGCCGTCCGCCGACAGGTAGATGGCATCGGTCCAGGCGCCGGCGGCGTCGATGCCGTGGGTGTTGGTGACCGTGTAGGTGACGTTCAGCGCCGCGCCGGTGGTCCCGGCCGCGGGCAGCGTGATGTCGGTGACCACCAGGTCCGACGGCGGCGGCAGCTCGATGCGGATCGGGTCGGCGGAGGCCGTGGCGTTGTTGCCCTCGTTGCCGGCCTCGAACACCTGGCCGCGCGGCTGGTTCGCACCCAGCACCGGGTCGGTCTCGACGAACAGGTAGTAGTTGCCGACGAGATCACGCGGCAGCTTCAGCGTCGCATCGACGCTGTAATGGCCGCCGTTGGCGGCGACCGCGCCGGCGTGCTCGATCTCGCCGAGGTAGCGGTCGGCCCGGGGGTCGAACAGCGGATCGGCCGACAGGTAGATGCGGTCGCGCCAGCGCGTGTTGCCGCCCGGCGTCGCCGCACCGCCGAGGTTGCTCACCGTGTAGCTGAAGTCGATCGACTGGCCGCGCACGTAGGCCGCCGCACCCGGCTCGACCGCGGTGACGCGCAGGTCCGCGGCGGGCGCGCGCGTCACCTGGATCGGCACCACGGTGATGTTGTCGCCCTCGTCGCGGAACTCGGGCACCGCATCGGGCTGCAGCTGCACCTGGCCCAGGCCGACCGTCGCCGCCTGGCCGCTGCGCTCGTTGCCGACGACGTTCGAGTCGGTGAAGGCGATCAGGTAGAACGGCCCCTCGGCATCGCCGGGGAGCTGGAACGTGGCCGAGCGCGGGTATTCGGCCTGGGCGTCGAGCGGACCGTAGCGCAGGAAGCTCGCGAGCTGCAGGTCGTTCGGGTCGAGCGAGGGGTCCTTCGACAGGTACGGCCGGTCGCTCCAGATCCACTCGCGTGTCGCACGCGTGCCCGCATTCTTCACCTTGAAGTCGACTGTGACCGTCGACCCCGACAGCAGCGGGCCGGGCGGGAGCACCAGGTCGGTGATGGTCAGGTTCGGCTCGCGGTAGGTCACGTCGATGTCGCCACGGCCGAGGTTGTCGGCCGTCGCGGCATCCTCGTAGACGCTGGCGCCGTAGCTCGCGCGCGAACGCGAGTTGTCGCCGCTGACCGGTTCCGGGGCACCGTAGCCCGCGGTTGGCGAGTGGTCGGTGAGCACGTAGACGTAGTACGGCCCGTCGAAGCCGGCCGGCAGCGTCACCTCGGCCGAGGCGGTGTAGCCCGCACCGTGGGCGAGGCCGTCGCCGGCGGCGTGGGTCTGCGTGCCGAGCAGGCGCGTGCGCCCGCTGTTCGGGTTGAACACCGGGTCGGGCGAGATGAACACCGCGTCGGTCCAGAAGCGCGTGCCGCCCCATACCGCGGCGCCGTCGTTGCGCACGCTCCAGGTGATGGTGGTCTTCTCGCCGGAGAAGTTCTGCGCCGGCGCGCTGACGCCGGTCACCGTCAGGTTGGCCGGTCGCGCCACCACCTCGGCCGCGACCGTGCGGCCGTTGTTGGTCTCGTTGCTCTCGGCGATCGTGCGCAGCGGGTCGGTGTCGGCCAGCACCGTCACGTACAGGCCGCGCGCCGCCGGCGAGAGGTCGAAGCGCTTGGTCACCGTGTAGCCGGCGCGCGACTCGAGGTCGTTCGGGCGGTCGAAGGTACCGAGTTCCCAGATGTGTACGCCCTGCGCGCGGATGTCCGGCAGGTCGTGCAGCAGCACGGTATCGGTCCACGGGCCGGCGGCCTTGCCTTCGGCGAGGTTCTGCACCGTCCAGGTCACGCTGAACGGCGCATCGACCGAACCCGGCGCACCCGGCGCCGCGCTGGTCTGCACGTCGGTCACCTGCAGGTCGGGCAGCGGCGGCACCGGCGTGCCGATGATGTCGATCGCGCGCGCCTTGTAGTTGTTGCTGTCGAGCTCGTTCGGGTCGTCCGGGTTGACGTTGACGGCCAGCGTGTCCTCGAACACCGCGTCGTAGGCATCCGACCACGGCGTGATGTAGTAGGTGCCCGAGGCGATCTGCGCCGGGATGCGGACCTTCACCTCCTGCTGGTAGCGGTCGCCGACCGCCAGCACGCCGCTGTGCGCGAAGGTGCCGAGCAGCACCGCCGAATTGCCGGGGATCTGGATCGGCGAGCCGTCCTCCGACAGCACCGAGCGCGGCCCCGGGCTCGGCCGCGTCGCATCGCGCGTGAGCCACAGCGTGTCGGACCAGCCGCTGCGGTTGGTGGGGGCCGAGCCCTTGTTGGTCACCGTGTAGCGCACGCTGATCTCGGCGCCATACACACCCTGCGTCGGTGCGACGACGCCGCCGGTGACCAGATCCGACAGCGGCTGCGGATCGACCGTGACCGCGCGCGCGATGACGTTGTTCTGCTCGCTGGCCTGCGGGTACTCGTCGACCGCGTTGCCGGCATCGGCGATGACGAGGAAGTAGCCCTGCCCGCGGAAGCGCTCCGGGATCACGAAGCTCTTCGGCCCCGAGGTGTAGGCGGCGTCCTTGGCGAGCGCGCTGCCGTTGTCGAGGCTGCCGAGCAGGATGTCGTCGGCGCCGGCCTGGTTGTCGAGCGACAGGTAGACCCGATCGGTCCAGTGGCCCGACGCCGTGGCCGGGCCGCGGTTGACGACCGTGAAGCCGACCCCGGCGGTCGCCCCGGCCGTCACGCGGTCGGGCGCGACGATCGCCTGCACCTGCAGGTCGGGGCGCGGCAGCAGCGACAGCAGCAGCACCTGGTCGTCGAGCGTGGTGTTGTTGGCCGGCTCGGTCGCACCCTCGTACACCGTGTTGCCGACGTCGGTGCTCACCGCGAGCTGCCAGCCGCCTTCGCTGCGCGCGGGCAGCTTGAAGCGCTCGGTGCGGGTGTACGCAAGCCCTGCGCCGAGGCCGGCGCTGTAGGTGAACGCACCGAGCGTGATCGGCCGCGGCGTCGCCGGGTCGGCGGGGTCCAGGCCGGGCTTGATCAGCGTGACGGTGTCGGTCCAGCTACCGGCGGCGCGCGCCTGGCCGTCGTTCAGCACGCTCCAGGTCACGTCGATGGTGTCGCCCTCGCGGGCCTCGGCCGGGCCGCTGATCGACGTCACCTTCAGGTCCGGCGTCGGCGAGCGGCTCACCTGCACCGGGCCGCCGCTCACGCTGTTGTCGTCGTCGAACACGAGCTCGAACGGGCCGCCGGTGCGCACCGTCACGTACACCGGCCCTTCCAGGTCGTCGGGCAGGCTCACGTTGCCGGTGCGCTGGTAGCCGCCGCCGACCTCGAGCACGCCGATGTGCTCGAAGCCGACGGTCTTGATCACGTCGAACCCGGCGGCGTCGTGCGCCAGCACGACCGTGTCGCTCCAGCGTTCGAGGTCGGTGCGGCCGATGCCCTCGTTCTTCACCGCCCACGTCACCTCGAGCGTGCCGCCCGAGTCCGCCGTCGCCGGCAGCGTCAGCCCGTGCACCGTGAGGTCGGCGTACGGGTACGGCATCAGGTCCAGCGGCGCCGGCGCGGCCCCCGTGTTGTCGCTCTCGTGGCCGTTCTCGAACACCTGCGCGCCACTGTCGCTGCGCACGTAGACGTTGAAGCGGCCGCTCTTGGCGGGCGGCGCGAACATCGTCTCGGTGCGGCTGTACACGGCACCGTCGGCGAGCCCGCCGTCGTGGCGGAAGCTGCCGAGCACGATGTCGTCGCTGTCGCCGTAGACGGCGTTCGCCGACAGCACGACGGTGTCGGTCCAGCTCGACGTCAGGCCCGGGCCGGTGCCGGCGTTGGTGACGGTCCAGCCGACGGTCACGCGCGCCGGGTCGGCGATCAGCCGCGTCGGCGCGGTGACGTTCGAGACCACCAGATCGGCGTACGGCGTCAGCGTCACCGCGAGCGGCGCGACGCCCTGGTTGTCACTCTCGTGGCCGGGCTCCCTGACCACGTCGGCGGCGTCGCTGACGGCGATCAGCCGCCAGGCGCCTTCGGCGTCGATCGGCACCGTGACCGTGAAGGTCGAGCGATAGGCTGCCCCCGGCGCCAGCGTCCGCGTGACGCTCTGCGCGCCGAGCAGGCGGTCGCCGCTGTCGAGGATGGCGTCGCGCGACAGGTACAGGCGGTCGGTCCAGCGGCCGTCCAGCGTGGCGGTGCCGCCCTGGGTGACGTCGAAGGTCACCGTGATCGGGTCGGCCGATGCCGCCGTCGCCGGCGCGCCGACCGGGCCGGCCTGCAGGTCGACGTGGCGCAGCGCGAGCGCGGCCGCCGCGACCGCGGTGTTGTTCGCCTCGCGCGCCGCCTCGTAGACCTGGTTGCCGCCGTCGGTCACGACGACGAGCCGCATCTCGGCGTCGGCGATCGCCGGCACCGTGAAGTCGAGACCCTCGTCGTAGCTCGCGCCGGCCGCGAGCCCGCCGCCGTGGGTCCGCGAGCCGAGCAGTGTCGCGCCACTGAGCTGGCCGTCGGCCGACAGGTAGACGCGGTCGGTCCAGCTGCCGCTGGCATCCGCCTCGCCGGCGTTGGTGACGCGCCAGGTCACCCGCGCCGGGCCACCGGCGAGGCCGACCGGCGGGCCGGCGACGGCCAGCGCCTGCAGGTCCGGCGCCGGTGCCGGCGTGACCGTCAGCCGTTCGAGGCTGGCGCCGACGTTGTCGGCGCTGCGCCCGCCGTCGAACAGCACGCCGTCGACGTCGCTCCGCACCAGCACGCGCCACGTCCCGCTCAGCGCGACCGGCAGCGTGAAGCGCTGCTGCTGCGTATAGGTGCTGCCGGCCGCCACCGGGCCGCTGACCGTCACCGTGCCGAGCACGAGGTCGCCGGCGTCGTACACGTCGTCCTGCGACAGCACGACGCGGTCCTTCCAGCTGCCGCTGGCCGGCGTGTCGCCGGCGTTGCGCACGCGCCAGGCGACCTCGACCGGCGCGCCCGACAGCGCCGTCGTCGGGGCGGTGACGACCTCGACCGCGAGGTCGGTGTACGGCGCCGTGAGCGTGATCGCGCGCGGCGCCGAGGTGTTGTCGGCGCGCGTGTCGGGTTCCAGCAGCGCCTGGCCGACGTCGCTGCGCACGATCCACCGCAGCGTGCCGTTGCGACCGAGCGGCAGCGTCACGGTCGCGCTCGCGGTGTAGCTCGCGTGGCCTGCGAGCGGGCCGGCGTGCGGCACGTTGACGCTGAGCAGGTCGTCGCCATCGCCGAAGCTGCCGTTGACCGAGAGCACGAGGCGGTCGACCCAGTTGCCGGCGGCGGCCGCGTCGCTGTCGTTCTTCACCGTCCAGCTCACCGTCACCGGCGTGCCGCCGCGGCCGCTCGCGGGTGCGTCGAGCGCCACCACCTGCAGGTTCGGGTAGGCGACCGCGTTCGACGTGAATGTCAGGCTCGCGCTGTTGTTGGCTTCGGCGTTGCCGCCGTCGATCGCCTCGATCACCGAGCCGGTGCCGCTCGCGTTCGCATCGGCGGTCACGGTGACGACGAGCGTGCCCGCGCCGCGCGCGCCGTCGGGCAGCCTGAAGGTGTAGAGGCGGTCGCGCGACTGCTGCGGGCCGATCGCGCCCGACACCGCGGCGTCGTAGAGCTGCGCGGCGTTGACCAGCACCTCGCCGGTCGCGCCGTTGACCACCGTGATGCGGTCGCTGAAACCGCTCGCGACCGGCGTGGAACCGGCGTTGAAGTCCTGCCAGCGCACCGTGACCGGCTTGCCGGCCTCGGCGCCGCCGAGCAGCGCGAGGCCGCGCACCTGCAGATCGGGCGCGGAGGCGATCGCCAGCGTCGCGGTGTTGTTGCTCTCTCCGCTGCCCTGCGCGTTCGACTCGAAGACGAGCCCGCCGTCGTCGACGCTCACCTCGAAGCGGAACAGACCCTGCGTCGCGCTGCCCGCCGGCCAGTCGAAGCCGACGCTGCGCTCCACGCCGGCCTGGGGAGCGAGCTCGCTCGCGTCGTGCACCACGGTCTCGACGTGCACGAGCTGGTTGTTCGACAGGTTGCGCACCACCAGCGTCTCGTGCCAGGCGCCGCCGGCGGCCTTGTCGCCGGCATTGTCGGTGCGCCAGCTCACGCTGACCGGCTGCCCCGGCAGCCAGCCGGTGGGTGGGGTCACGGTCAGCCCGGCCGGCAGCAGGTCGGCATAGCGCGCGAGCGCCGAGGTGACGACGCTGGTGACGACGTTGTTGGCCTCGGCGTTGCCGCTGCCGTTCTGCTCGACGACCGTGTTGTCGACGTCGGCGCTGAGCGAAAAGCGCAGCGCGCCGGCGCCGCGCGCGCCGTCGGGCAGGTCGATCCCGACGCTGCGCTCGACCTGCGTGCCGGGCGCGAGCGGGCCGGCCGTGGCCGCGTCGTACGGCAGCAGGCGCGAGAGCAGGATCTCGCCGGTGTCGACGCGCGACACGACGAGGCGGTCCTGCCACGCGGTGGCGGTCGGCAGGTCGCCGGCGTTGCGGTCGAACCAGCGCACCGTCAGGTGCGCACCCGACTCGATCGGGCCGCCGGCCGCGCTGACCTGCAGCCCGAGCGGTGTGAGGTCGGGTCCCGGCACGCCTTCGAGGGCGGTCAGGCGTACCGGTGCCGTCTGCGACAGCGGCTGCAGGTTGAAGCGGTAGGTGTTGGGCGCCGTCACCGTGCGCCGCCCCTCGATCGCCAGCGTGTAGGTGCCGGCGTCGGCGAGCGTGAACACGTCGACGTCGCTGCCGATCGCGGCGTCCCACAGCCGGTTGCCGTAGGGGCCGTAGAGGATCCACTGGCCCTCGTTCGTCGTCGCGGCCTGGCCGTCGAGGTAGTAGCGGTCGCCGGCGGCAGCGGTGAAGCGGTAGAAGTCGGTCTCGCTGCCCGGACTCAGCACGCCGGTCTGCGCCGTGCCGGGCGTGAGCGGCGTCGCCGCGGCCACGTCGAAGAGCCGGAACGCGTAAGGCCCGGTGCGGTCGCCAACGGCGTCGATCGCCAGCGTGTAGTGGCCGGCGGCGAGCTCCAGCAGGTCGCTGCTGCCACCGTCGTTCGCGTCGGCCGAGCGCAGCGCGGTCGGCGCGACGAGCTGCCCGCGCGGGCCGGTGAGCGACCACCTCAGCGCGCTGTCGGTCAGGCTGTCGAAGCGCACGTAGCGCGGCGCGGCGAGCTCGAACGTGTACAGCGCGGCCTGCCCGGTCTGGGTGAGCGCACCGTCGATGCGATCGCCGAGCACCAGCGTGGCCGCCACGTCGCTGACCCGCTGCACGTTGAAGCGCAGCGCGTTGGTCGTGGCGGCCTGGTCGCGCCGGCCTTCGAGCAGCAGCGTGTAGCGGCCGGCGACCGGCATCGCCGGCGTGTCGACGTCGTTCGCGATGCCGGCGGTCCACAGCAGGTCGCCGTCCGGCGAGATCAGGCGCCAGGTCGCATCGCTGCTGGTGGCGGCCTGGCTGTCGAAGTACAGGTGCTCGCCGGCCGCGGCGACGAAGCGCCAGGCCTGCGTCGAGTTGCCCGGCGCGAGCGTTGCCGTGACCGGCGTGCCGGGCGTGAGCGGCGACGCGCCGGCGAGGTCGAGCAGGCGGAACGCGTAGGCGCCGGTAGTGTCGCCGTCGACGCGCAGCGTGTAGCGGCCGGGCGCGAGTTCGACCACCGGGTTGCCGGCGGCGTCGGTCGAGCGCTCCTGGAAGCTGCGCGTCGCGATCGTGCCGCGCACGTCGTCGATCAGCGTCCAGTCGAGCCTGCCGTTGTCGGTGCGCGTGTCCATCACGGCGCGCGTCGGCTGCGCGATCGTGAAGGTGTACAGGTCACGCTGCGCACTGCTCGTGCGGTTGCCCGACACCAGCGTGTCGAGCGCGAGCGGTATCGACGCGGCGGGCGTCGTCTGCAGGTGCACCCAGTCGATCGCGACATCGGTCTTCGCGGTCAGGCTGCCGCTGCTCGCGGCCTGGTAGAAGCCGACGCGCAGGCCGTAGGCGAAGCCGTCGGTGCCATAGCCGAAGGCGCGCGCCGCCAGCTCGTGGCCGTCGTCGTCGAGCAGCACCGCGCGGATGCTGCTGGTGGGCGAGCCTTCGATGCGCAGCCGGTACCAGGTGTTGTCGGCGAAGGCGAACGCCGTCGCCGCGGCTCCCCCCGACGGGCGGCCGTCGCTGAGGAACTCGCGGCTCCCGCCACTCGGGTTGCTGCGCAGCGCCGCAGCGGCCCAGCGGCCGGGGTCGGACACATCGGCCACGTAGAGGCCGAGCAGCTCGTTCCAGGCGACGTTGGCCGCCTGCGTCAGCGTGTTGAAGCGCGCCTCGTAGCTGAATGCCTGCGACGGGGCGACGAAACCCGACACGAAGGCCCTGACCTGCGCCGGTGCCAGCGTGTTGCGCAGGCGCAGCACGCCGGTGCCGGCGAGCGTCTCGAAGGCATACGCCGGTTCGCCGGCGGCGGTCAGCGTGGTCGGCCCGCGCCCCGGCTGCCACGCGGGGTCGAGCGGCAGGCCGTCGAATTCGTCGCTGAAAGCCTGCACCGTGTCGGCCGGCGTGTTGCCGCGCGGCAGCACGCGGAACGAATAGCCGTTGGGCCCCTGGCTGTAGCGCCGGCCCTCGACCAGCAGCGTGTAGGTGCCGGCCTGCAGGTAGGTGCGCTCGGCCACGTCGTTCGCGAACGAGGCGCCGAAGAGCTGCTCGCCGCCCGGCGCGACGAGGCGCCAGCGCATGTCGGTCTGGTCGGCGCCGAGCGCGTCGAAGGCGAGCCGGTCGCCGGCGGCGAGGTCGAAGCGGTAGGCGTGGGTCGCGGCGCCCCAGGGCAGCGTGGCCTGGATCGTGTCGCCGGGCGTGATCGGCGTCGCCGCGGCGAGGTCGAGCAGACGGAAGCCGAAGTCGCCGGTGCGGTCGCCGGCGGCATCGACCGTCAGCGTGTAGTGGCCGGGGCCGAGCGTGTGGATCACGCGGTCGATACGCGCGGGGTCGGCCGAATAGCCGTCGAAACCGGGCAGGTCCTGCGAGTCGCTGGACTGGAACGAGCGGTTCGCCACCAGCGTGCCGCGCGGCCCGGCGAGCGTCCAGGTGAACGGCGCATCGCTCAGCGCATCGAACACCACGCGCCGCGTGTCGGCGAGGTCGAGGCCGTAGACCACGCGCTGGCCGGGGGTTTCGATGCGCCCCGCCACCGCGTCCGGCAGCGCGGCGTAGGCATCGACGACGTGGCCGTCGAGGTGCAGCGGGCCGGCGTCGGCGAGCGCGGTGCCACCGCCCTCGTCGAAGCGGTAGGCGAGCACCAGCCCCGGTGCATTCGCGGCGGGCGGCTGGCTGCCCGCCGCGGCGATCTCGGCGGCGCTGCGCGCGATGTTCCACACCCGCACGTCGTCGATCGTGCCGGCGAAGTTCGAGCTCTGGGTATTCGGCTCGTCGCTGTGGCCGATGCCGAGCGCCGTCGCGTGCGAGACCATGTCGGTCCTGCGTACCGCACCGGAGGCGACCTCGGCGCTGTCGACGTACAGGCGCATCACGCCGACGTTGCGGTCGATCGTCGCCGCGACACGCGCGGTGACGCCGACCTTGATCAGGCCGCTCGCGCTGAACAGCACCTGCTCGCTGCCGTCGCTGGTCGACAGCGCGAGCTGGCCGCTGCTGGTCACGAACAGCGCGTAGCTGCGCTGCGCGCCGAGCGCACCGCTACCGGCGCCCTTGTAGAGCACCGGCATGTAGCTGTCCGCGAAGCGGTCGACGCTGATCGTCGCTTCGAGCGTCACGCTACGGCGCGGGTCGAGCGCGGCGTCGAGCGGGCTTTCGGCCCAGAAGTGGTCGCCGATGCGCAGCGCCGTGCCGCCGGGCGCCGCCGGCCACTGCGGCGCGATCGGCTGCGCCTGGCCGAGCACCAGCGGGCGCTCGACGTCGGCCGCACGGTGCAGCGTGAACGTGTACGGGTTGCGCAGCCCGGTCGCGGTGCGGCGGCCCTCGACCAGCACCGTGTAGCGGCCGGCGGCCGGCGTGACGAAGGTGTCGATGTCGTTCTGGATCGCGCCTTCGCGCAGCACGTCGCCGTACGGCGAAACGATGCGGATGCGGCCGTCGCTGATGCCGACCGCGCGCAGGTCGAAAAACCAGCGCTCGCCGGCGGCGGCGCTGAACGACCACGCGTCGGTGCGGCTGGCCGGGGCCAGCGTGCCGCTCGCCGGCATGCCGGGGGTCAGCTCGGGCGCCTGCGCCAGGTCGAGCAGGCGCAGCGCGTACGCCCCGGTGGCGTCGCCGCCGGCGTCGATCGTCAGCGAGTAAGCGCCGGGCTTCAGGTCGAGCAGCGCGCTGCCGTCAGTCGAGTCGGTGAGGTTGAAGCTCTTCGTCACCGTCAGGCCGCCCGGCCCGCTGAGGCGCCAGGTCAGGTCGCTCGCGACGAGGCTGTCGGCCGCCACCAGCCGCCGCCCGGTGAGCGTGAAACGGTAGGTGTCGGCCTGCCCCGGCGTCGCCAGCACGCCGGCGAGCGTGCCGGGCACGGCGACCGCATTGCTGACCTCGGCAGCGGGACCGCCGGGCCGCCCGCTCGGCGACTGACCGCCGTCGAGGGTCTCGAACGGCAGGTAGACCGCGAGCCCCGCCTCGTCGCCGGCGAGCGCCGCAGCGCGGCTGGCTGCGATCTGCGCGCCGCTGCGCACCACGTTCCACAGCCGCACCTCGTCGATCAGCCCGTCGAACGTGCTGCCGTCGGCCGCCGCGCCGATGCGCATCGGCTCGGCGTTGCCGGCGACGGGAAAGGCCGGCAGCGCGACGCTGCCCTGCAGCACACCGTCGACGTAGAGGCGCAGCTGCGGGGTGACGCCGCTGCGGTCGATCACGCCGGCGACGTGGGCCCAGGTGCCGAGCCGCACGCCGCCCGTGGCGCTGTCGACGACGCGCTCGCTGCCGCTCGCATCGGCCAGGCTCAGGCGCACGAAACCGGCGTCGTTGAGCCACAGCGAGTAGGTACGGCTGGCGATGGCATCGGTCGCCTTGACGACGATCGGCATCCAGGTGTCGTTGAAGTGCTCGGGCTTGATCCAGGCCTCGACCGTCACGTCGCCGCGCAGGTCGGTCGCGCCGCCGGAGGCGACGCTCGCCTGCACGCTGCCGCGCGCGGGCAATGCATTGCCCAGGCGCCCGGGCACGAGCGCGGGCTCGGTGCCGTATGTCTCGCCCAGGGCCACGTCGACGACGCGGTCGAGCGCCGGCACGAGCTTGAAGCGGTAGGCGTTGCTCGACAGCTGCGCGGTGCGCCGGCCTTCGACCAGCAGCGTGTAGCGGCCGGTGGCCGGCAGCGTGAACCCGTCCACGTCGGATGTCAGGCCGGTGGACCACAGCGCATCGCCGTTCGGCAGCACCAGGCGGTAGCGGCCATCGTTGACCGATGCGCCCTGCGTGTCGAAGAAGTAACGCTGGCCGGCCGTGCCCGCGAAGCGGTAGGCCGCGGTTTCGCTGGCGGGTCCGAGCACGCCGTCGACCACCGTGCCCGGCGTGAGCAGCGGCGCGGCGTCGAGGTCGACGAGGCGCAGCGCGTACGCCGAGGTGGCATCGCCGCCGCTAGAGTCGAGCGTCAGCGTCCAGGTGCCGGCCGTGAGGTCGAGCACGGTGAAGCCATCCGTGGAATCGGTCGCGTTGAAGTTCTTCGGGCCGAACGCGGCCCCCTCGGGCCCGTCGAGCCGCCAGCGCGCGCGGCCGTAGGCGTCGTTCAGCGCATCGACCGCGATGCGCCCGGGCTCGGCGAGGGTGAAGCGGTAGCGGTCGATCTGCGCCGGCGTGTCGAGGACGCCGGCGATCGCCCCGGCGGTGTTCTCGAACAGGTGGTGGATCGCCACCGGCAGCGCGTTCGGGCCGGCATCGTGCGCGGGGTCGGCCGACTCGAACGGCAGCCGCAGCACCAGCCCGGCCGGCGCCGCGCCGGCGAGCGCCTGGTCGCGCGTGGCGGCGATCTGCGCGCCGCTGCGGGCAACGTTCCACAGCCGCGCCTCGTCGATCGCGCCGTCGAAGCGGTCGTAGGCACCGTTGGTTTCGAGCGTCGCGCCCAGGCGCAGCGCTGCGGTCGGCAGGTCGATCGCCGGTGCGGCCCGCAGCGCGGCGCTCGCCGCGAGCGCACCGTCGATGTACAGGCGCAGCTGCGGCGTCGCGCCGCTGCGGTCGATCACGCCGGCCACGTGCGTCCAGCGACCGAGCGCGACGCTGCCGGCGGCGCTGCTCACCGACTGCAGGCCGCTCGCGTCGCGCGTGTCCCAGTACAGCGAGCCGTTGTCGTTCAGCCACATCGAGTAGCTGCGCTGCTGCGATACCCCGCTGCCGCGCACGACGATCGGCATCCAGGTGTTCGCGAAGCGCTCGGGGCGGATCCAGGCCTCGAAGGTGACGTCGTTGCGCAGGTTGGTCGCCGCCGCGTCGCCCACGACCACCTCGCGCTGCGCATCGAAGGCCAGCGCCTCGCCCGCCCCCAGCGCCGGTGCGCCGGCCACGCTGCGCACCCCGGTGCCGACGCTGTCGCCGAGGGCGATCTCGGTCGTCGTGTCCTGCACCGGCACGACGTTGAAACGGAACGGGTTGGCCGCCGTCGCGCTGCTGCGCCCCTCGATCAGCAGCGTGTAGCGACCGCTGCCCGGCAGCGGGCCGGTGGCGAAGTCGCCGACCGCGGCCGAGGCGATCGGGTCGCCGTCGGGGGAGATCAGGCGCCACTGCGTGTTGGTGCTGGCGATCGCGAGCAGGTCGACGAAGTAGCGCTGGCCGGCCTGCGCGTCGAAGGCGTAGGCGAGCGTCGAATTCCCGGGTTGCAGGCTGCCTTCGACCGGTTGCGACACGCCGATCGGCGTCGCCTGCGCGAGGTCGAGCAGGCTGAACGCGTAGTCACCGAGCGTCGCGCCGCCGACGCTCATCGTGTAGGTCCCGGGCAGCAGCTCGATCGCGGCGTTGCCGCTCCAGTCGCGGCTGTCCTGGGTGAAGGTGCGCTGCAGCGTGCCGCGCGGGCCGCTCAGCTGCCAGAGCATGTCGTGGTTGCTGCGGGCATCGAACGCCACGCGGGTCGGCGCATCGACGGTGAAGACGTAGCGGTCGACCTGCGCCGCCGTGCCGCGCTGGCCGCTCGCCACCGTGCCGAGCGTGTAGGCCGTGCCGGTGGGCGTCGGCGGCGGCGTGTTGCCCTGCCGGCGCACCGCGAACGCGACGTCGTTGGCCGTCGAGTACTGGCGCCGGCCTTCGATCAGCAGCGTGTAGGTCCCGCCGGTCGCGATCGTCAGCGTGCGGTCGGTGCTGAACACGTCCGAGAAGACCTGATCGCCGTACGGATTGACGAGCCGCCACTGCGTGTCGGCGTTCCGCGCCGAGACGACGTCGAGCAGCAGCTGATCGCCGGCGGCGGCGTCGAAGCGGTACAGCCGGGTCTCGTTGCCGGCCACGAGCGTGTCGGTGACGACCGTATCGGTCGCGATCGGCTGCGCGCTCGCCAGGTCGAGCAGGCGGAAGGCGTAGGGGCCGGTGGCGTCACCGTCGGCCTCGACGTGCAGCGTGTAATGGCCGGGCGTGAGGTCGAGCACCTGGCGGTCGCCGCGGGTGGGGTCGTAGCCGTCGTAGCCGGCGTAGTCACGCGAATCGCTGTTCGAAAACGCGCGCGCCAGGTGGGCGGGGACGACCGCACCGCGTGGCCCTTCGAGCCACCAGCGCACGTTGCTGCGGTTCGCGAGCGAGTCGAACACCGCCTGGGTGCGGCTCGCGACGTCGAAGGTGTAGGCCTTCGCCTGGCCCGGCATGTCGATCGTGCCGCTGACGGTGCCGCCGAGCGACAGCGGCTGCGCCGTATCGACGACCTTGTGGACCGTGAACGCGTACGGCACCGGCGGCTGCGCCGCCTGCGTCACGCGGCCTTCGATCAGCAGCGTGTACGGGCCGCTCTGCGGCAGCGTCGTCGCGTCGACATCGGTCGACATCGACTGCGGCCCCCACACCTGCTCGCCATCGGGCCCGATCAGGCGCCACCAGGTGTCGCTGCCCGACGCGGTGCGGTCGAAGTAGAAACGCTCGCCGGCCGCGGCACTGAAGCTCCAGGCGTCGGTTTCGTTGCCGGGGTCGAGCGTGCCGGCGATCGCGACCCCGGGGG
The DNA here is from genome assembly GCF_004341245.1 of Plasticicumulans lactativorans. Classification (GTDB taxonomy): domain Bacteria; phylum Pseudomonadota; class Gammaproteobacteria; order Competibacterales; family Competibacteraceae; genus Plasticicumulans_A; species Plasticicumulans_A lactativorans. The sequence goes on from NZ_SLWY01000012.1 coordinate 150,744, forward strand.
TCACGACGCCCGCCCTGCCGAGATCGAGGACGCGGAAGCTGTAGTCGCCGGTCGCGTCGCCGCTGCCATCGATCGACAGCAGGTAGTCGCCCGCCTTGAGGTCGATCGCACCGAGCGAGGCGTTGTCGGCCGCGTCCGACAGGCGCAGCGTGGTCGGCGCGACCACGGCACCTTCCGGTCCGTCGAGCTGCCAGCGCAGGCTGCTGCTCGGCGTCAGCGAATCGAAGACGATGCGGGCGTCGTCCTTCAGCGTGAACGTGTAGCGGTCGACCTCGCCCGGCACGTCGATGCGCGCATCGACCCGTGGCACCACGGGGTCGGCCGACAGCAGCACGCGCGGCTCGATAGTTTCGAACACCAGGCGGGGCGTCGCCGCGGGCGCGGTGGCAGGGCGCAGCACCCGGGCGACGACACGCTGCAGCAGCGACGCCCGGAACGGCGTGGCGGCGGGAGGCTCCGCCGGGAGGGCGGCGCGGGGGCTATCAGAGGTGCCCGGTCGGGAGCGGCTGGCCATGGCGCTACCTCGCGGCCCTTGCGGTATCACGGGGCCCCGTCGCGCGCCGCGTCCAAACCCGGAACTCCATGCCCCACCCCACGAACAGGACGGCGCCGACCGGACGGCATCGTCGCCCATCGACACCTGTCGACCAGACTTTCGGGTTCCGCCGGATCGGGTCCGCCGCGGCAGGCGCCGGCGCAGGGATGCCGCGCGGTCTACCTCGACCACGCCCCATCAAGGGGTGCCCGTGGTCGGACCCGGCTGCGGCAGACGGGACGCAGGCGCTGGCCCCCCGACCACCGTCGTGGCCGTCCGGCACGAGGCGGACTCCGGCAAGCTGAAATCGATTGCAAAAAACAAGCCCTGAAAAGCAAATAATTGAAAATTTTCAACTATGCATCGCCGCCCGCGGGTGATTTGCCGCCGGAGTGTAAAAAGCCATGACACGAGCGTCCGGCGCCGGGAGGCCGTGTCGATCCGCGCGCGGTCGGGACGCCGCCGCTCGTCCCGCCTTTCCCGCCGCCGGCTCAGTGAAAGCGCAGCCGGCATTTCACGCCGGCGGTGATCCCGAGTTCCGGATTGGGCAGGTTCAGCCGGACCCGGAACGTCCCGCTGGCGGAATCGACGACGGGGTCGACGATCGCCACCACGGCCTCGTAGCGGCCCTGCTGCGGGTACTCGGGCTCGACGGTCGCCACCGCGCCGAGCTGCACGCTGCCGTACTGGGCGACCGGCAGGACGACCTCCACATGCAGCGCATCGATCTTGGCGAGCCGCAGGATGGCGGACGCGCCGTCGCCGGTCTGCGCGAGTTCGCCCGGATTCTGCAGCCGCTCGGTCACCACGGCATCGACCGGGCTGCGCAACGAGCGCTGGGCGACGACTTCGGCGAGGCGGCGGCCTTCCAGCACGGCCAGCTCGCGGTCGTCCTGGGCTTCGAGCAGTTCGGCTTCGGCGAGGTGCAGTTCGGCGAGGACGTCGTCGCGCTCCTGCGCGGACGCGAACTTCCGGCGCTGGATCTCCTCCAGGCGGCGCAGCTTCTCGCGCGAGTAGGCGATGCGGGTCTCCGCCGAGCGAATCGCGCCCTTCATCACCGCGCGATAGCGCGCGGCGGCGAGCGCGGCCTGCTCGATGTCGCTGTTCAGTTGCAGCAGCACGTCGCCCTTGCGGACGCGGCTGCCGCGGTCGACGTTGACGGCATCGATCAGCGCCTCGACGGGGCTGCGGATCTCCAGCCGCTGCGCCGGTTCGATCAGGCATTCGTGCACCGCCGGCTCGGCATGGGCCGGCAGCAGCGCCGTCAGCAGGCATAGCAGCACGATGCGTCGGGTCATATCGCGTTACCGGCGAACGCCAGGCTGGCGTCGAGTGTGCGGTCCTGCTTCAGGGTGTCGCGGCGCACGCGGCGGTGGATGCGCTCGGCGCCCCCCTGGGCCTGGCGCCGCAGGCCGAGCAGCAGCCAGTGCGGCGGTTGCCCGTGCGGGTAGAGCCGGCGCAGCAGGCGCAGGAGTGCGCCACCGTGGGTGCGGAACAGCGCGTCGTCGAGCGCGACGACCGCCTGGACGCTGCCGCGGTTGCCCTGGCGGGCGCAGCGGCCGAGCAACTGGCGGTCGATCCGCGGGGTGTCATGGTACTCGGTCAGGATGACGTGCAGTCCGCCGAGCTCGTCCACCCCCGGCCCGAGCGGAATGTCGGTGCCCCGCCCCGCCATGTTGGTGGCGACCGTGATCGCACCGGGCTGTCCGGCCTGTTCGACGATCGCCGCCTCGTCGGCGTCCTGACGCGCATTGAGGACCCGGTGCGCAAGCCCCGCCGCATCCAGCACGGCGGACAGGCGTTCGGAGGCCTCGACCGAGCGCGTGCCGATCAGCACCGGCCGGCCGGCCGCGTGCACGGCGGTGACCTGCGCCGCCACGCGATGCCACTTGCCGGCCTCGTCGGCGCAGCACAGCGTGGGCAGGAACACGCGGCGGCAGGGCTTGTGGGGCGGGAGGCTGACCGTGTCCAGGCCGTAGACGGCGAGGATCTCGCCCTTCACCTCGCGCGCAGTGCCGGTCATGCCGGCCAGATGCAGGTAGCGGCGGAAGAAGCGCTGATAGGTGATGCGGGCCTGGGTGCGCGTCGCCACCGACAGCGCGCAGCCTTCCTTGGTCTCGATCATCTGGTGCAGGCCCTGCTCCCACGTCCGTCCGGGCAGGACGCGGCCGGTGTACTCGTCGACGATGTGGACCTTGCCGTCCGCCACCAGGTACTGCTGGTCGCGATGGAACAGGTGCAGCGCCCGCAGCGCCTGCGCCACCAGTTGCTCGCGATTGCGGGCCACCGCCCAGGTGGCGCCGAGGCCGCGGCTGCGCTCGGCCAGCACGGCCCGGCCGGCGGGCGTCAGCTGCAGCACGCGCTGGGCCGGCGAAAGCTCGAAGTGCAGCCCGGCTTCGAGTTCGGCAGCGAGGGCGAGCGCGCGCGTGAACACCGCCGGATCGTCGCGGTTCGAACCCTGCTCGGCCAGGATCAGTGGCGTGCGCGCCTCGTCGATGAGGACGCTGTCGGCCTCGTCGACGATGGCGAAGTGCAGGCCGCGCAGCAGCAGCCCGGCGTGCTGCCGGCCGCGGCACAGCGCGCGCAGCCTGTGCTGCGCGAGACTGGTCCGCCCGCCGGCGGCGACGCGATCCTTCAGGTAGTCGAACACCAGTTCCTTGTTGGTGCAGTAGGTGATGTCGCAGGCATAGGCGGCACGGCGGGCCTCCAGGCTCATCCCCGACACGATGGCCCCGGTCTTCAGGCCGAAGAAGCCGAACAGCCGCCCCATCGACGCGGCATCGCGCTGCGCCAGGTAGTCGTTGACCGTGACGACGTGGACCGGCACGCCGGCGGCCGCCGCCACGCACGCGGCGAGCGCGGCCGTCAGCGTCTTCCCCTCGCCGGTAGGCATTTCCGCGAGCCTGCCGGCGAACAGTGCCGCTGCCCCCGTCAACTGGGTGCCGAACGGGCGCAGGCCCAGGCGCCGCTGCGCGGCTTCGCGGACCACGGCAAACGCCCGCACCATCGCGCGGGGCTCGGTGAGCGCCGTCCGCGCCCCCCGCGCGAGCTCGCGCTGCAGTGCCTGATCGTCCAGCCGGGCGACGTCGGCGGCCTGCGCGTCGATCGCGGCGACGAGGCGGTTCGACCGGAAGAGCAAGGGCCGCAGGCGATACCAGAGCCGGGCGGCCGCCACGCGCGCCCAGGCGTCCCAGGTGGATTCGTCGGCGTCGAGCCGTTCCGGGTAGACCGCGTGCGCGCGTTCGGCGCGAAAAGCCATCGGGGTGCTAGACATGGAAGCGGGACATGAACAGCCGTCGCAGCGAGCGCCAGAGGCGCTGCCCGATCGGCTCGGCGGGGTGTTCGAAGCGCACGTGCACGTGGCTGCCGATGTAGCCGGCCGCCGCGGTGCGGGGCAGTTCGAGTTCGAACTCGAACAGCGATTCGAGCGTCCGGGTGAGCCGTTGATCGCGCGGATCGACGATGATCTCGCCGCCCCCGCCCTGCCCCAGGACCGGGCTCGGCAGGTCCCGCGCAGCCTTGGGTACCTGGCGGATCAGCCGCGCCGGCCAGGTGGTGCCCAGGTCCTGGGGCAGCTTGATGTCGACCGCGCGCGTCGCCAGGCGCACCTGGTCAGCCTCGGCCTGCGGCACCACGACGCGCGCCAGTGGCAGGTACTCGCCGACGACATAGCCGACCACGTCGCCCTTGCGCAGGAAGCGGCCGGGCAGGTCGGGCGCCCGCTCCAGCAGCAGGACGCCATGGGCTCCGGCACACAGGGTCAGGCGGCGTGCGTCGTCCTGCAGGCGCTCGAGCGCCGCCTGCTCGCGGCGCAGTTCCTCGCCCAGCTGGCTCGCGCGCGCGGGGTTGACGCCCCAGGCCGCGTCGCGGCGCACGTGCACTTCTTCCACCTTCGCCGCCTGAACCGCGATGTCGGCGGCGAGGGTGGGATTGACAGCCTCCAGCACTGCCGCGCCCAGGGCCAGGGTCTGGCCCGGGTCGACCAGCACGTGCTCGACGAAACCGCTTTCCTGCGCCCGCAGGATGGCCTGCTCGGGCAGCCAGACGACGCCCTCGGCATGGGTGTGATGGGGCACGGGCAGCACGAAGAGCAGCAGCAGCACGCCCGCGCCCGCCGCCCCGAGCACCGCGCGGACCCGCCCGGCGCGCAGCGCGTAGCGCGGATCGCGCAGCAGCGCCGCGGCGCCCCGGTAGAGCGGCAGCGCGAGGTTCGCGGCGAGCCCCCACAGCGCCAGCACGACCCCGACGAAGAAGTACTGCTCGGCGACGAACAGCGCGATGAACAGCGCGACGAACATGCGGTAGGCGAATGCCAGCGGCGCGTAGCCGAGGAACCAGCGCCGTTCGCCCGCGGTGGCGGGTGGCGGCTCGCTCGTGCGGATGCCGAACAGGTAGCGGTCGGCCAGGTGGCGCCAGTACTGGTTGGAGCGGGTTCCCAGGTTGGGAATCTCGATGCCGTCGAGGAGCACGTAATAGCCGTCGTAGCGCAGCAGGGGATTGGCGTTGAAGGCGACGGTCGTGACACTCGCCAGGACGATCACGTTGTAGGTCAGCGAGCGGACGAAACCGGGCTCCAGCAGCACCCAGAGGTAGAACGCCAGCGCGGCGATGAACAGCTCGGTGAGCATGCCCGCGGCGCCCACCAGCATCCGGTCCGCCTTCTTCACGAACGCCGAAGCGCCGGACGCATCCACGTAGGGCACCGGGAAGAACGCGAGCAGCATGATGCCCATCTCGTGCACGTCGCCGCCGCGGGCCTTGACGGCGATCCCGTGTCCCAGCTCGTGCAAGGCCTTCACCAGCGGAAACACCACCGCGATCAGCAGCACGTTATCGAACGCGAGCAGCTGCTCGGTGAAATTCTCGGTCAGGTCCGGCCAGTACGGCGGCACCAGCAGCAACGCCGGCAGCACCACGGCCAGCCACACGAAGAGCACCCGCCCCCCGCCGCAACAGCCCAGGCCACGCACCAGCCGGCCGATGAAGGCATCGGGGTCCCACAGCGGGAAGCGCAGCGCGATCGGGTTCAGGTAACGGCTCATGAACTGGCGCCGACGCTGCCGGGCACGGCGCTCGAACAACTCGGCGACATCGGGGTTGACGTCGCACTGGATCAGGTCGGCGGTGTGGAGCTGCCCCAGCAGATTGACCACCTCATCCTGCGCGGGGGTGTCATCCGCCAGTTGTTCGGTGAGGCGCGCCCACACCGTGTCCATGTCGCGTCGGCCGTCGAGCAGGCAGATCACGCGATACGAGGCCGGGTTGAAGCGGTAGTACTTGCCCGCCACGCGGTCTTCGACGACGTACCAGACCTGGCCGCGGTAGACGTGCCGGTGGATGCGCACGTGCCCGCGCAGGCGCGGCCGCAGGCCGGCGACGCGGTACCAGTGGGTCGACAGCAGCCCCGGGGTCATCGCGCAGATCATCGCTTCAGGGCGTCCATTTCCACCAGGCGAGGTGCAGCCAGTCGGTGAACCGGTGCGTCCAGATCCACAGCAGGCTCGCCTTGCCCACGTACACCTTGGCCACGCCTTCCATGCCGGGCCTGAGTTCCGGTGCGCTATCGCTCAGGTCGGCTTCGACGCGGAAGTAGTTGCGCCCTTCCTCGGCGACCGACACCGGCGTCACCGTCTTCACCTGGAACGCGAAGCGCTTGCCGGTCAGGCTCGTCAGGATCAGCTCGCCGGATTGCCCCCCGCGCAGGGAGGCGATATCGCGCTCGTCGGCCTTGAGGATCACGCGCCAGGCATCCAGCGGGGCGATTTCGAACAGCACCTTGCCCTGCTCCACCGGAGCGCCCAGCTCCTGCGACAGATCGCCGCGCATCACGACGCCGTCGAAGGGCGCGCGTATCTGCACGCGCTCGAGCTTGGCGAGCACGAGGTCGAGCTGGGCCCTGGCCTGGCCGGCCTGTGCCGCCGCCAGGCGCAGCGCCACGCGGTCGGCGCCCGCCATGGCCTCGCGCTCCCTGCGCAGCGCCACCTCGAGTTCGGCCTCCCAGCGCACGCGTTCCAGTTCGAGGTCCTTGTCGTCGAGCCGCGCCAGGGGCTGGTCACGCCGCACGACATCCCCGGCGCGCACCGAGGCCTCGCGGATGTAGCTGTCGAACGGCGCCGCCACCACCCGCTGCACGGCGCCCTCGACAACCGCCTGCGCCGCGATGCGGTAGTCGGTGCGATACAGCGCCAGGATCGCCATCGCCAGCGTCAGCAGGAGCACGAGGAGCTTCAGGCCGGGGCGGGAGGTGTCGGTGCAGCGCTGCAGCAGCCTGCGCCCGCTGCGACGCGCATGGGCGAGCAGGCTCTCGTCGGCGGTCAGCTTCAGGCCCAGGACCGGCCCGAGCGCCAGCGCCAGCGTATCGAGCAAATCGAGTTCTTCGGCGGTGAACGCCTCGTCGCGTTCGAGCAGCCAGATCGCCACCACGCGACCGCCCGCTTCCAGCGGCACCGAGCACAGCGTGCGGCTGCCGCATTCCTCGGCGTAGCGGCGATGCGCGGCCGTGATCAGGAGGGCCCCCGACGGCGGTTCCGGCCACACGACGCGCGTGCGCTGGTCGAACGCCTCGTCCATCGCCAGGGCGGCGAGGTTGACGCGGGTGGAGCGCTCGTCGAACCAGGCGGCGTGGGACACCGCGGCGACACGCACGGTCTTGCCCTTTTCCACCCCCACCTGCACCTGGATGCAGGCCAAGCGCTGCGCCAGGCGATTGGCGACCGCGAGCGCGGCCTTGGCGAAATCGGCTTCGCCCAGGGCGGACAGCGACAGGTCGAGCACGAACGCCGCGTTCGCCAGCCGGAGTTCCTGTTCGCGCAGCAGCGCGCGCCCGAACAGGTCGACCAGCCAGCCCGCTCCCCAGTGCGTGAGCCGCATCGCCTGCGTGAGGGTCGCGTCGTCACGCGCATCGAGATCGATCACGACGGCGCCGTGCATCTGCTCCGCGGCCAGCAGGGGGTAGGCAAACTGCACCCGGCCGTCGGCCGCGCGGTGGACCGCCCCCTGGCGCTTGCCCAGCGCCTCACCGGCGACATCACCGAGGTACGACGGTTCGAGGTCGAGCGGCCAGACGGCAACCGGAACGTAGCTGCCATCGCTGTCGCGCAGCAGCAGCAAGCCCGCGCGGGTCTGCGCCAGCATGCTGCAGAGGATGGGCAGCCAGGCCCGGCAGAGTTCGGCTGCCGTGTGCGCCTGGCCGAGATCGAACCAGTAGTCCCTCTGATCGTCTTCCCGCGCCCCTGGCGACAAACGTTCGGCACTGCGTGTCTGCATGGACGCTGCCTTGATGCCTTTTGACCGGGCGTTCGCCTCAACCGGTTGGAGCGACGCGCCCGAGCGGATTCACGGGAGGGAACGGCTTACTTCAGCTCGCCATAGCGGCCCTCGTACTCCGCGACGAGTTTGTTCATCAGCTCCGCCAGCCGCTTGGCGGCGAACGGGCTCAGCACGATGCGGTGCGCGAGCTCGATCTCCATCTCGGGCGTGGTGCGATCCCAGGTGGTGTTCATGCCGAAGTTGAGCACCACCTCCTCGCGCGTCGAATTGGCATTGATGAAATTGACGTACGAGCTTTTCAGATTCTCGACGTTCCACTTGACCCGCGGACTGGCCGCGGTCTCGGTCGGCTTGTCGGCCTCTGCCATGCTGTCGCTCTCCGATCTGGGACTGATACGTGCCTTCGGGCTAATGCCGACGCACACCGGTCATCATCGCCATGCTGCGCGCTTCGTCGGTGGGCGTGAAGACGGCGGCTCGATTCCATCGCAACGGCAGGTGCGACGACACAGGCCGCGAAAGCCGCCGACGGGACGGTGGATGAGGCTTCCGGCCCATACGTTTGCCCGCGCCCCAGGTCGGCAAGGTCGACGGGCACATCGAGCGTGCCACCGACCTTTGCGCACGGCAGTTGATAGCGCGGATTCGCAGCGTCATTGATGCGAGACGACAGGCCGGCATCGTCATTGACGATGACCAGTATTCCCCTGTGCAGCGGTTCCGTACCGTGGTGAACGACGGTTACCGCCTCCCGAAGCGTTTCGGTGACGGCTGCGCCCGCAGCCACCGGCCGGCGGGAATCTCTCGAATGGCCAGGATGATGATGGGATCCGCTCGCCATGGCATTTCGCTTCCCATCGCGGCATCCGCAACGTCGGACCGGACACCTGCCTTCACTCTTCCTTCCAATACCGTTACCCCTCGTGGGGGGCGAATCAGTTGCAATCCATCCCCGTCCGCCGCCGCCCCACCAATAAAGGCAGCCCCGACGCCATCAGCCAGACGGGAGCCGGCACCGGAATCTGCGGTCCGGGCGCGTTCAGGACGGTGATGGTCCCCGAAGTCGGCGGGAAGGCGTAGTCGACGCATCCCAGCCCGGGGCCGAAGTCCGTACATGAGAACGTGACCGGTGTCGGCCCCACGGGCGCGGTACCGAGGATCGTGAAGACGATTTCCGCGATCGATCCCCCGACTCCATCAAGCGGCGCCGCGGCGCTGGCCAGACTGACATCCAGTCGACCCGCCGAAGGTACGAAGAAGGGCAGGAAGTCGGCCGCCGTCAGCGTGCCGAGCTTGAATTCCTTGAACACCAGACGCAGGGGATCCCACTCGACCTGAAACGTCGCGGCATCGAACTGGCTGACGGCGTCGTCACTCAGCACCGTACTAACCGTATCGCCCGGCAATCCGTCGTCGTCCGTCACCGAAACCGGCAGGGCGGTTGCCCAGGCCGATGACATCAACAATGACAGACCTGCGAAAATGCGCCTGCAAGTGAGCATGGGGTGGATTCCTGACGCTTTGGCACTTGTGGTTGCGGCCCCACCCCTGTCGCCGGCCCGGCTCGACTGCATGGGCTGAGCAGAACCCTGACGAGTCACCGAATGCGGCGCTCACAATCAATAACAGTGTGAAAATTTGTTGCAAGGCGCGTACCCACCGGATAAATCCCTTTTGCGGCGAGGCATTACATGACAAGAGCCGATGCGGCGCGCGGCGCTCTGTAAAGTCCGATGACATCGCTGCACAACGATGTGGTGAACGTTCCAAGCCTTTCGCGGGAAAGCAGGTGCAGGCGCATGAAGGGCATCCCTCCGGCCACTCGCGTCGTCCCGTACCGACACATCACGGGCGTCGACACGGTGTCGAATTTACGATCGGGGCCGGAGCAGCCGGGGCTTACGCTGACCGGGGCGGATCATGGGCACGATCCGCTTCATGGCGTGGCGCCATGCCGTTACCGCGCAGGCGCTGCGGGAAACAAAAAGAGGCTTAAGCGCTATCGCTCAAGCCTCTGGGTTTCAAGTGGTGGGCCGTGTAGGACTCGAACCTACAACCAATTGATTAAGAGTCAACTGCTCTACCAATTGAGCTAACGGCCCGGAAACTGGGGTGACTGATGGGGCTCGAACCCACGACAACCGGAATCACAATCCGGGGCTCTACCAACTGAGCTACAGCCACCATTGAAGCGTATGTTTACCGCCGGGTTTGGCGCGCCCGGCAGGACTCGAACCTGCTACCCTCGGCTTAGAAGGCCGATGCTCTATCCCGATGAGCTACGGGCGCCGAGTTCCAACCATAACACGCCTGCGAAGCTGGTCGGGGTAGAGGGATTCGAACCCCCGACACCCTGCTCCCAAAGCAGGTGCGCTACCAGACTGCGCTATACCCCGCCGTTTCAGACCAGTCCTGCACCCGGGTTCGTGCAAGGCGCCGAATGATAAGGAGGCCCCCCCTCGGTGTCAACGCCGCCACTTCAGGCCCGGCGCCAGGTGGTGCCGGCCGCCGTATCCTCGAGGACCACGCCGCGCCGCGTCAGTTCGTCGCGCAGGCGGTCCGACTCGGCCCAGTCCTTCGCCTTGCGCGCCAGGGCGCGCTCGGCGATCAGCGCTTCGATCGCGGCGTCGTCAGCGCCCTCCCCGCCCTTCAGGAACGCCTCCGGATCGGCCTGCAGCAGGCCGAGCACCTCGCCGAGCGCGCGCAGGGTGGCGGCGAGCGCGCCCGCGCGGGTGGCGTCCGTCGCTTCGGCCCGCGCGCGGTTGAGGTCGCGCGCCACCTCGTCGAGCACGGCGAGCGCGCCCGGGGTGTTGAAGTCGTCGTTCAGCGTGTCGCGGAAACGCGCGACGCAGGCTTCCACCGGTTCGCCACCCGCAGGCGCGCCGCGCAGCGCCGTGTAGAGCCCCGCGAGGCGGTTGCGCGCGGCATCGAGATGGCCGTCCGAGTAGTTCAGCGGGCTGCGGTAGTGGCTGGAGAGGATGAACAGGCGCACGACCTCGGCCGGGTAGCGCGCCAGCACCTCGCGCACGGTGAAGAAGTTGCCGAGCGACTTCGACATCTTCTCCTCGTCGACGTTGACGAAGCCGTTGTGCATCCAGACGTTGACGTAGGCGTGGCCGTTCGCCGCCTCGCTCTGCGCGATCTCGTTCTCGTGGTGCGGGAACTTCAGGTCCATGCCGCCGCCGTGGATGTCGAAGTGCTCGCCGAGGCAGCACTTGCTCATCGCCGAGCACTCGATGTGCCAGCCCGGTCGGCCGGGCCCCCAGGGCGAGGGCCAGGCCGGTTCGCCCGGCTTGGCGGCCTTCCACAGCACGAAGTCGAGCGGATCGTCCTTGGTCTCCCCGACCGCGACGCGCTCGCCGGCGCGCAGGTCGTCGAGCCGCTTGTTGGAGAGCCTGCCGTAGGCTTCGAAGCGGCCGACGCGGTAGTAGACGTCACCGCTGGCGCCGGCGTAGGCGTAGCCCTTGTCCATCAGCGTCGCGATCATCGCGACCATCTCGCCGATGGTCTCGGTGGCGCGCGGCTCCAGGCTCGGGCGCAGCACGCCGAGCGCGTCGGCATCCTCGTGCATCGCGGCGATGAAGCGTCCGGTCAGCGCGGCGATGCTCTCGCCGTTCTCCTGCGCGCGGCGGATGATCTTGTCGTCGATGTCGGTGATGTTGCGCACGTAGGTCACGTCGTAGCCGCACCAGCGCAGATGGCGCACGACGACGTCGAACACCACCATCACCCGCGCGTGGCCGATGTGGCAGTAGTCGTAGACGGTCATGCCGCAGACGTACATCCGCACCTTGCCGGGCTCGATCGGCGTGAACGCTTCCTTGCGGCGGGTGAGGCTATTGAAGATCTGCAGCGGCGACATGGCGGTACTCGACGAGGCGCAAGGGTCCGGCGGGGCGAGGCGTGAGGCCGTCGCGCGCGGCGGCGCCGGGGCGCGGACGGCCCACGATGGTAGCGGAATCGCCGGGGCCGACAAACCGTGACGCGCGTCCGGGTCGCCACTATCATGCGCCGGCTTTCGGCCGCCCCCGGAGTCCGCCCGCCATGCGCTTCGCCCGTATCACCGCCTGCGCCCTCGCGCTCGCCGCCAGCCCCCTCGCCCTTGCCGCCCCGCTGGTCGCGCTCGATACCAGCGCCGGGCGCATCGTGCTCGAACTCGACGATGCCAGGGCGCCGAAGACCGTCGCCAACTTCGTGCAGTACGTGAAGGCCGGTCATTACGACGGCACGATCTTCCACCGCGTGATCCCGAACTTCATGATCCAGGGCGGTGGCTTCACCGAGAAGCTCGACGAGAAGCCGACCCACGCGCCCGTTCCCAACGAGGGCCAGAACGGCCTCAAGAACCTGCGCGGCACCATCGCGATGGCGCGCACCGCCGATCCGGACTCGGCGACCGCGCAGTTCTTCATCAACGTCGTCGACAACAAGGGACTCGATTACCCGCGCCCCGACGGCCACGGCTACGCCGTGTTCGGCCGGGTGGTCGAGGGCATGGACGTCGTCGACCGCATCAAGGCCATGCCCACCCGCACCGTCGGCCCTTACGAGAACGTGCCGAGCATCGCCGTGATCATCAAGAAAGCCACGCTGCAGGCGAACTGAACGAGGACACCCCCATGATCAAGCTCCACACCAACCGCGGCACCATCACGCTCGAACTCGATGCCGGGAAGGCGCCGGTGAGCGCCGCCAACTTCGAGCAGTACGCGCGCGACGGCTTCTACACCGGCACGATCTTCCACCGTGTGATCCCGAATTTCATGATCCAGGGCGGCGGCATGGAACCCGGCATGAAGCAGAAGACCACCCGCGCGCCGATCGCCAACGAGGCCAAGAACGGCCTGAAGAACGTGCGCGGCTCGATCGCGATGGCACGCACGTCCGATCCGCACTCGGCGACCGCGCAGTTCTTCATCAACGTCGCCGACAACGTCTTCCTCGACTATCCGGGGCAGGACGGCTGGGGCTACGCGGTGTTCGGGCGGGTCACCGAGGGGCTCGACGTGGTCGACGCGATCATCGGCGTGCGCACCGGCCGCTCCGGCTACCACAGCGACGTGCCGGTCGAGGACATCGTCATCGAACGCGTCGAAGTCCTCGACTGACGCCGCCGGCATGGCGACGCTGTTCATCGCCGACCTGCACCTGGACGCCGCACGGCCCGACACCACGCGGCTGTTCCTCGACTTCCTCGGCCGCCGCGCGGCACGCGCCGAGGCGCTGTACATCCTCGGCGATCTCTTCGAGGCCTGGATCGGCGACGACGACGACGCCCCGCTCGGCGCCGAGGTCGCCGCCGCGCTGGCGCGGCTGAAGACGCCGAAGTTCTTCGTGCACGGCAACCGCGACTTCCTGCTCGGCCCCGCCTACGCGGCGCGCGCCGGCCTCACGCTGCTGCCGGAAACCTCGGTGATCGATCTCTACGGCACGCCGACACTGCTGCTGCACGGCGACATCCTCTGCACCGGCGATGTCGACTACCAGCGCTTCCGCGCCGCGATCCGCACCCCGGAGAAGATCGCCGAACTGCTCGCGCAGCCACTGGAGGCGCGCCGCGGGCTCGCCCGCCAGTTGCGCGAGGACAGCCGCAGCGCGATGGCCGGCAAGAGCGCCGCGATCATGGACGTCGACCCGCAGGCCGTCGCCGCGGCCCTGCGCGCGCACGGCGTCACGCAGATGATCCACGGCCACACCCACCGCCCGGCGCTGCATGAACTCGATCTCGACGGCCAGCCGGCCTGGCGCATCGTGCTCGGCGACTGGTACACGCAGGGCAGCGTGCTGGTGGTCGGACGCGACGAACTGCGCCTGGAGGGGCTGCACGCCTGAATCCCCCTGCGGCGCGGCCGCGAAGGCGTGCGATGGGGCTACGCTGTGGCGTCCCGCACCCCTCGGTTCCCCCTTGGCGTGCGGCGATGTGGCACACACCGGCCCCCCGCGAAGGGCCCCGAGCAGGGCGGTAGCGATCACCCGCGTCGCTGTATTCCCCCCGACGGCCGAATGGCGCCGGGCCGGTCACCGCCGTGCGGTGACGTTCAGCGGCGTGGGCGGCGTGGCGATGGACGTTGGTGACCGGCCGGTTTGGCGGGAGCCGGCGGAGCCTTGGATTTGAAGCGCTCGAGCATGAACTTCATGCCACGCTCGAATTCTCGGTTGGAGATTTCCGATTCCGCGCGGGCGACGAACCGTTTCAGTTCGTCGAGGGTCCAGCTCGCGAAATCGATCGCACGCACACCGATTCGACGGCTGGCGGAGATCTGCGGGTACGGCATGGTCTGTTTGGGCATTCCTGAGGGGGCTAGGTCTGGGTGGAACATCAAATGCCGGACATGGGGAGCGTCCGGACTGCTTTCAAGTCACCGCCGAAGCCCGCCAGCGTGAGCGGGCGGCGGAACTGACTTGGACTATAGGCGATCGTGCGGATTTGACATCCGCCGCAACCCTTTTTGTGCTGACGGCTGCGGCGGACGGGTTTCGCATCAGCGAACCGCCACCCGCGGCATGCCGCGCAACTGGATGTAGTCGAGCAGCACCTGGGCGGTTTCGTCGAGGAAGGGGTCCGGCCCGTCCTTGCGTTCGCTGCCGTCGTCCTCGCTGTCCGGATCGAGCCGGGCACGGCCGTCGCGACCGCGGATGCGGTTCTTGTTCGCTTCGTACTCCGCGCGGCGTTTGCTCTCGAGCAGGCTCACGGTGGTCTGCTTGCGTAACTGCCGTGAGTAATCCAGATCGGCCTTGAGTTCCTGATAGGCGGCATCCTGGCGCACGCGCGCCTCGTGCATGCGCGCCATGTCAGGCACGTACTCGGCCACCTTGCCGGCGACCCGGTAGCGCGTCGGCGCGATCTCGTCCCACGGCAGCGCGTGCGGCTGCGAGCTCTCGCCGACCTCGTCGGCGGCGAAGGCCGCCGGCAGCTGGAGGTCGGGGATCACGCCGCGGTGCTGGGTGCTGGAGCCGTTGATGCGGTAGAACTTGGCGATGGTGAGCTTGAGCTGGCCGAGCTTTTCCTTCACCTGCGGCAGGAAGCGTCCGAGCTCGATCAGCGTCTGCACCGTGCCCTTGCCGTAGGTCTGCTCGCCGACCACCACCGCACGGCCGTAGTCCTGCATCGCGCCGGCGAAGATCTCCGATGCCGAGGCGCTGAAGCGGTCCACCAGCACGGCCAGCGCACCGTTGTAGGCCACTGTCGGATCGGGGTCGCTCTCGATCGAGACCTTGCCCTTGGCGTCGCGCACCTGCACCACCGGCCCTTCGGTGATGAACAGCCCGGTCAGCTCCACCGCCTCCTGCAACGAGCCGCCGCCGTTCTGGCGCAGGTCGATGACCACGCCGTCGACCTTCTGCCGGTCGAGTTCGGCGAGCAGCCGGCGCACGTCGCGGGTGGTGCTGCGGTAGTCCGGATCGCCGCGCTGCGCGGCGGCGAAGTCGATGTAGAAGGTCGGGATGGTGATCACCCCCACGCGCCGCTCGCTGCCGTCGCGCTGGAAGGTGCGGATCTGGCTCTTCGCCGCCTGCTCTTCGAGCTGGATCTTGTTGCGCACCAGGCGCACCGCCGACCCCCCGCTGCCCGCCGGCGCCTGCGCCGGCACCACCTGCAGGCGCACCACCGAGCCGCGCTGGCCGCGGATCAGGTCGACCACGTCGTCGAGGCGCCAGCCGACCACGTCGACCATCGGGCCGTCGTCGCCCTGGGCGACGCCGACGATGCGGTCCTTGGGCTTGATCGCCTTCGACAGGTCGGCCGGGCCACCGGGCACCAGTTCGACGACGACGGTCTCCTCGTCCTCCAGCCGCAGCACCGCGCCGATGCCTTCGAGCGACAGGCGCATCTGGATGTTGAAGTTTTCGGAACTGCGCGGCGACAGGTAGCCGGTGTGCGGATCGAACACCCCGGTGACGGCGTTCATGTAGACCTGGAACACGTCCTCGGGCGAGGTCTGCGCGGCGCGGCGCAGCCGCCCCTCGTAGCGCCGGCGCAGCGTGTCGCGCGCCGCGGCCTCGTCCTTGCCGGCGAGCATCAGCGTCAGCGCCTCGTGCTTCAGGCGCTTGCGCCAGATTTCGTCGAGTTCCGCGACGTCGCCGGCCCACGGCGCCTTCTTGCGGTCGAGCTCGATGCTTTCGTCGACCTTGAAGTTGAACGGCCGTGCGAGCTGCTCGCGGATGCGCGTGGTGCGTTCGAGCAGGCGCTGCTGGTAGCGGTTGAAGATGTCGAAGGCGGCGCTCAGGCGGCCGTTGCGCAGTTCGTCGTCGAGCACCGTGCGGTAGCGTTCGAACTCGTCGATGTCGCCGGCGAGGAAGAAGCTGCGGCTGAAGTCGAGCGCCTCCAGGTAGGCGTCGAACACCTTCACCGACAGCGCATCGTCGATCTTGAGCTTGCGGTAGTGGTACTGCGACAGCAGGCTCGCGACGGTCTGATCCACCCGCGATTGCACCGTCGCCGGCGCGAGCGGCGCCAGTTCGGTCGGCAGCGGCAGCGCATCGGGCGCGGTGGCCGCGCAGGCGCTCGTGCCAACCAGGCCGAACGCGAGTGCGAGGGGCAGCAGCAGGCGGCGTAGGAGCATGGCGGATCTCATTCGTCGGCGGCAGGCGCGTCGCTGGCGCCCGGTTCGCGGGAGTCGGTATCGGCGGTCTCGGCGGCGACCGGCGGGTTCGTCGGCGCGCGCGTGCGGCTGGTCAGCGGCGGGCTCGGATGCACCAGCACGATGTCGGTCGCGACCGGCTGGCGGCCGTTCGGCTCGGCCAGCGTGAATTCGAAGATGTGGTTGCGCGAGGGCAGCCGCGCCACGTTCAGGCCGTCGGGCATGCTCGAATCGTGGAAGAACGCGGTGCGGTACGGCGAGTCGGCATCACGCGAGTCGGTCTTCCACAGGTAGGGCGAATTCTCGACCAGGAAGCGCATGAAGCCGTAGCCCTTGTTGTCGTCGTGGTGGTAGCAGTAGCCGCGCACCCGCGAACCGATCTCGCCCCACGCCGCACTCGGGTCCTCGCCGCGCGTCGGCAGCAGCGACGGCACCAGGTAGCCCGACACGTACAGGTCGGCCTCGCGGCGCAGTTCCTCGGAGACGTTGTCGAAGGCCAGCACCTCGACGCGCAGGCCCTTGTTCTGCAGCGCCCGCACCACCTGCACGAAATCGCCGTCGCCGGTGACCAGCAGCACGCGGTCGAGGTTCTGCGACTGCAGCAGCAGGTCGACCGCCATGTCGAGATCGGCATTGGCCTTGGCGTAGCGGTTGCCGTTCTCGTCCTCGAACCACTTCACCCGTTTTTCGATGACCTTGTAACCGAGCTCACGCAACGCCGACTGGTAGGCCCTGGCCTTGTCGCGGTACAGCGGGCTCGAACCGGCGCGCTCCTCGTCGTAGGTCAGGTAGACGTTGAGGCGCAGCGCCTCGGCGAGATCGCGGCAGGCGAATTCGCGCAGCACGTCGTACTGCATGCGCTGCCCGCCGTTGCGCGAAATATTGGCCGCATCGACGTAGACGCCGACCTTTGCATGAGACTTGTAAACCACGGACGACCCTCGCCCCGTCGTGTGCGTCGGGGCCTGAATGGACGGATGCTCTCGCTGATGAAGGTGACGATCGAAATCCCGGGCGGACTCCGCGCCGCATTGTGGCAGAAATCCGGCCGGCTGGCCTCTACTCGGGCATGTGGCCGGCCAGCAGTTCGGCAAGATGGGCCTTCTTGCTCAACGGGTAAAGCGTGAACGTCCCGATCGCCTTGGCCACGCAGTGGCCGGCGCGACAGTCGCGGATCTCGCCCGACACCACCACCAGTTTCGAGCCGGTGAAATCGAGCGTGCCCCGCCCTTCGAGCTCGTCGCCGCGGCCGACCGGGGCGAAGAAATGCGTCTTGAACTCCACCGTCGCGCACAACTTGCGGTGCGTCACCGCCCAGGTCAGCGCAGTCATGCCGAGGGTGGCGTCGAGCATCGCTGCGAGCACCCCTCCGTGGCAGGCGTTCACCGAACTCAGGTGCTGCTCGCCGACGCGCAGTCGGTAGCGGATCGCGCCCGGGCCGTCGACCGCGAGGTCCATGCCCAGATGGCGGTCGAAGTGCGCCATCTCCTTGTAGATCGCCTCGAATTCCTTCGCGTTCATCGTCGCTCACACGGTACGGATCGCCGCCAGGAAGTGGTCGACGTCGCCGCGCAGGTGGTGCGCACGCATCGACAGTTGCGCCACCGCCGCGCTCACCTGCTCGGCCATCGCCGCGGCATCGGTGGCCGCGGCGCTGACCCCGCCGATGGTCTGCGACACGTCCCCGGTGCTGTCGGCGGCCACCCCGAGGTTGCGCGCGATGTCCTCGGTGGCGCGCGACTGCTCGCCGACCGCAGCGGCAATGGTGCGCGCGATCCGATCGACCTCGCCGACGATCGCCGCGATGCCGCCGATCGCGGTCACCGCCTCCTGCGTGCGCTGCTGGATCGCCGTGACCTGCGCGACGATCTCGTGCGTCGCCTGCCCGGTCTGCCCGGCGAGGCTCTTGACCTCGGCCGCGACCACCGCGAAGCCGCGCCCGGCGTCGCCGGCGCGCGCCGCCTCGATGCTCGCGTTCAGCGCCAGCAGCTTGGTCTGCTCCGACACCGAGTTGATCAGGTCGACGACCTTGCCGATGGTCTGCGCCGCCCCGTGCAGGCCCTCGACCTGGCCCTGGGTGCGCGTCGCGGCGTCCACCGCGCGCGCCACGATGCGGGCCGACTCCGCCGCCTGCGCGGTGATGCTGCGCACCGTCGCGGCGAGCTGCTCGACCGCGGCGGCGACGCTGCGCACGCCGTCGGCCGCCTGCGCCGAGGCCGCGGCGACGCGCTGCGCGCGCGCCGTGGTGTTGCCGGCGGTCGAGCCCATGCCCTGCGCCGCGCCCTGCAGCTCGCGGCAGGCCCCCTCCACCGCCGCCAGCGCCTCCAGCACCTGCGCATCGAAGGTGCGCGCGAGCCCGGTCAGGCGGTCGGCACGCGCCTCGCGCTCGGCGCGCCGGCGCTCGGCGTCGGCCTCGCGCTCCTCGCGGGCGCGCTCGCGCGCCGCCGCCTCCTCGGCGCGCCGCTGCTCGGCCGCGCCGCGCTCGCGCTCGCGCTCGGCGGCGAAACGCTGCTGCTCGGCGCTCTTCTCGGCGGCGACGTGCTCGGCCTCGGTGGCGGTGTCCTTGAACACCTGCACCGCGCGGGCGATCGCGCCGACCTCGCCGCCGCGCGCAAGCTCGGGCACCGCCACGCCGCGATCGCCGCGCGCGAGCGCGAGCATCGCCTCGGTGATGTGCGCCAGCGGCGTCACCACCTCGCGCTGCACACGGCGCGCGCCGTGCACGCACACCCCGATCGCCGCCAGCGACATCAGCGTGCAGCCGGTGATCGCGAACCACACCACGCGGTCGCCGGCCTCGTCGCTCGCCGCGACGAAGGCCTGGATCTGCTCGGTGACCTTCTCCATGGCGTCCTCGAGCGCGCTGAAACGCTCCATGAACGCGGCGAAGCGCGCCGGCGAGGCGTCGCCACGCTCCAGCACCGCGGCGACGTCGGCCCGCGCCGCCGCGATGTAGGCGGCGAGCGGCGCCTCGACCGCGACGATCTGCTCGTGCAGCGCCTGCGGCAGCCCCTCGGCGGCACGGTTGGCGGCGATCGCCTGCTCCAGGTCGTGCGCGTGCCCGGCGAGGTCCTCGCGCACCTGCGCCTGCTCGGCCGGCGCACCACTGGCGCCGATCTGCCGCGCCAGCAGCACGTCGGCGCGCAGCGCGTCGTGCATCATGTCGGCGCCGAGGTGCTCGCGCAGCGCCGCCGCGGCGCGCCGGCTGTCGCCGAGCTGCAGCCGCAGCCACTGCACGCTGGTGAGCGCCACCAGCGCGAGCAGCACGATCGCCCCCCCGCTGAGCAGGCTCGACCGGCGCAGGCGCGCGCCGATGCCGTCCATGTGTTCCTTCGTCTTCATGTGCTGCTCCGTGTATCCGTGAATCACGGGGCCGCGCGACCACGGCCCGCCATGACGCCCCCGCGCCTTTCGGCGACCCCCCGCGTCAGCACGCAACCATAGCACCGCCCCGGCCGGCCGGCAGGCACGCCCTTGCGCCCGCGCGCGCGGCGGCTAGGGTTTGCGCAGCGCACGCCGTCGCCGCAGCGCAGGAGCCGTCATGGAATTCGTCTACGAGGCCGGCAAACTCTCCTTCAAGCTCGACAGCGTGCTGATCGTCGTCGCCGTCGTGCTGGTGCTGATCGTCGTCTACCGCCGCCAGCTCGACGGCTACCTGCGCCGGCTCACCAAGTTCTCGGCCGGCGGCATCACCGTCGAGCTCGCCCAGGCCGCGCAGCAGATGATGCGCGAGGCGCTGGAACTCGCCCGCCAGCACCCCAACTGGCGCAGGCAGGTCGAGCCGATCCTCGAACAGACGGTGATCACCCGCGCCGGCGAACGCTTGGAGGTGCTGCGCGGCGCCGTGGTGCTGTGGGTCGACGACCACCCCGAGTACACGCTGAGCGAGCGGCGCATGCTGCACCGCCTGGGCCTGTTCATCGATCCGGTGACCGACACCGACGCCGCCATCCGCCGCCTCGCCGGCGGCTCCGCCGGCTACGACCTGATCCTCTCCGACATCGCCCGCGGCGACGACCCGACCGCCGGCCTGAGCATGCTGCGCCGCCTGCGCGAGGACGGCATCAGCGTGCCGCTGGTGTTCTACGCCGGCACCCCCGCCCCCGGCAAAGGCACGCCCCCCGGCGCCTTCGGCGTCGCCACCCAGCCCGCCGAGCTGCTGCACCTGGTGATCGACGCCCTCGAACGCCGCCCGCGCCCGGCCGCCTGGAGCGGCGCCTGAGGCGACGCGCCAGGGCCTTGCATCGGCTTGACGGCGCGACGCTCAGCCGTCGCCGGCCCGCCTCCTCGCGCGGAAGGGGCCGGGGACGAGAGGCCTGTCTCGTCGCCCGGCAGAACAACCGGCCCGCACCGCTCATTCGCGGACGGACCCGGCGAGCGCCGGGGCGGCCTGCGCCGCGGCGGCGCGCCGGGCCGGGCTGCGGCGCACCAGCAGGTAGAACACCGGCGTCAGCAGCAGGCCGAAGAAGGTCACGCCGAGCATGCCGGCGAACACCGCCACGCCCATCGCGTGGCGCATCTCGGCCCCGGCGCCGCTGCTCGCGACCAGCGGCACCACGCCCATGACGAAGGCGAACGAGGTCATCAGGATCGGGCGCAGGCGCAGCCGGCAGGCGTCGAGCAGCGCCTGCACCAGCGACTCACCGTGCCGCTCGCGCTCGCGGGCGAACTCGACGATCAGGATCGCGTTCTTGCACGCCAGCCCGACCAGCACGATCAGGCCGATCTGCGTAAAGATGTTGTTGTCGGAGCCGGCGAGGTTGACGCCGGCGATCGCCGACAGCAGGCACATCGGCACGATCAGGATCACCGCGAGCGGCAGGCGCAGGCTCTCGTACTGCGCCGCGAGCACCAGGAACACCAGCAGCACGACCAGCGGGAACACGTACAGGCTGGTGTCGCCCGCCAGCAGTTGCTGGTAGGTGAGCTCGGTCCACTCGAAGCCCATGCCGTTCGGCAGCTCCGCGCGCGCCAGCCGCTCCATCGCCGCCTGCGCCTGCCCGCTGCTGAAGCCGGGTGCGGCCGCGCCGTTGATCTCGGCGGTGGCGTAGCCGTTGTAGTGCATCACGCGATCGGGCCCGGCGGTCGGCGCGACGGTGACGAAGGCGCCGAGCGGGATCATGTCGCCGCGGGCGTTGCGGGTCTGCAGGCGCAGGATGTCGGCCGGCTCCAGCCGGCGGTCGGGTTCGGCCTGCAGGTTGACCGGGTAGGTGCGGCCGAAGCGGTTGAAGTCGTTGACGTACAGCGAACCGAGGTAGACCTGCAGCGTCTCGAACACCGCCCCCGGCGCCACCCCGGCACTGAGCGCCTTGTCGCGGTCCACGTCGGCGCGCAGTTGCGGCACGTTGATCTGGAAGCTCGACAGCAGCCCGGCCAGCGCCGGCTGCTCGCGGCTCTTCGCGATCAGGTTCTGCGTCTGCCGGAACAGCTCCTCGAAGCCGAGCCCGGCGCGGTCCTCGACCTGCAGGCGGAAGCCGCCGATGGTGCCGAGGCCCATCACCGGCGGCGGCGGGAAGATCGCGATGAAGGCGTCCTGGATCGCCGCGAACTTCGCGTTCAGCCTCGCCGCGATCGCGCCGGCGGCGAGGTCGGGCGTGCGCCGCGCTTCGAACGGATCGAGCGTCACGAACACGATGCCGCTGTTCGGGCTGTTGGTGAAGCCGTTGATCGACAGCCCCGGGAAGGCCACCGCGCTCTGCGCGCCGGGCTCGGCCATCGCCAGCGCGCTCATGCGCCGGATCACCTCCTCGGTGCGGTCGATGGTGGCGGCGTCGGGCAGTTGCGCGAAGGCGACGAGGTACTGCTTGTCCTGCCCCGGCACGAAGCCGGTCGGGGTGCGCGCGAAGCCCGCCCAGGTCAGCGCCAGCAGCGCGGCGTAGAGCACCACGACGATGCCGGAGAAGCGCAGCAGCCGCCCGACCAGGCCGACGTAGCCGTCGGCGGAGCGCCTGAAGAGGCGGTTGAAGGGGCGGAAGAACCAGCCGAGCGCGGCGTTCATCAGCCGCGTCGGCCGGTCCGGCGGCGTGCCGTGCGCCGGCAGCAGCAGCGCCGACAGCGCCGGCGACAGCGTCAGCGAGTTGAACGCCGAGATCACCGTGCTGATCGCGATCGTCAGCGCGAACTGGCGGTAGAACTGCCCGCTCAGGCCGCTGATGAACGCGGTCGGCACGAACACCGCGCACAGCACCAGCGCGGTGGCGACGATCGGGCCGGTGACCTCGCGCATCGCCTGGCGGGTCGCCTCCAGCGGGCTCAGCCCCGCCTCGATGTTGCGCTCGACGTTCTCGACCACGACGATCGCGTCGTCGACGACGATGCCAATCGCCAGCACCAGCCCGAACAGGCTGAGCGCGTTCAGCGAGAAGCCGAGCAGGTGCATCACCGCGAAGGTGCCGACCAGCGACACCGGCACCGCCAGCAGCGGGATGACCGATGCGCGCCAGGTCTGCAGGAAGGCGATCACCACCACGACCACCAGCACCACGGCTTCGAGCAGCGTGTGCACCACCGCCTGGATCGAGCCGCGCACGAACACGGTCGGGTCGTAGACGATGCGGTACTCGACCCCCTGCGGGAACTCGCGCTGCAGCTCGGCCATCTTCGCGCGCACGCGGTCGGAGATGTCGATCGCGTTGCTGCCGGGGCGCTGGAAGATCGGGATCGCCACCGCCGGCTGGTTGTCGAGCAGCGAGCGCAGCGCGTAGGAGTCGGCGCCGAGCTCGACGCGGGCGACGTCGCGCAGGCGCACGAGCTGCCCGCCGGCGCCGGTCTTGACGATGATGTCGCCGAACGCCTCCTCGCTCGCCAGCCGCCCGCCGGCGTTGACCGCGATCTGGAAGTCGGCCTGGTTCGGTGCCGGCGGCGCGCCGAGGCTGCCCGCCACCACCTGCACGTTCTGCTCGCGCACCGCGCGCACCACGTCGCCGGCGGTCATGCCGCGGCTGGCGAGGCGCTCGGGGTGCAGCCACACCCGCATCGAGTACTGGCCGGCGCCGAACAGTTGCACGTCGCCGACGCCGTCGAGGCGGGCGAGCTCGTCCTTCACCCGCAGCGCCGCGAAGTTCGACAGGTACAGCATGTCGTAGCGCCGGTCGGGCGACAGCAGGTGCACGACCATGGTCAGGTCGGGCGAGGCCTTGTTGGTGGTCACGCCGAGGCGCTGCACCTCCTCGGGCAGCTTCGGCAGCGCCTGGGCGACGCGGTTCTGCACCAGCACCTGCGCCTTGTCGACGTCGGTGCCGAGCGCGAAGGTGATGGTCAGCGTCATCGTGCCGTCGGCGGTCGACTGCGAGGACTGGTAGAGCATGCCCTCGACGCCGTTGATCTGCTGCTCCAGCGGGCTGGCGACGGTCTCGCCGATGGTCTGCGGGTTGGCCCCCGGGTAGTGCGCGCGCACCACCACGGTCGGCGGCACCACCTCGGGGTATTCGGTGATCGGCAGCGCCGGCAGCGCGATCAGGCCGGCGATCAGGATCAGCGCCGACAGCACCCCGGCGAAGATCGGCCGTGAAACGAAGAAGCCGGACAAGGACATGGCAGTGGACTCCGTGCGGAAACCCGGGATGGCGGCGAGCCGTTTGAATCCCCTCTCTACTCCGGGGGCCGGGGTGAGGGTTCTTCAGGACCCCGCGGCGTGCACCGAACCGCGTGCCAGGCCCCCGAACCCCCTCATCCCCCACCCTTCCCGCAGCGGGGTAAGGGCGTACGGCCGGCGGCCGGTTGACCTCATCCCTGCGTCGCGGCGAGCGCCGTCGGACCGTGCCCGTCGGCGGGCGTCGGGCGACGTGCGGGCGGGTGCGACGGCTGCCCGCCCGGCGCCTGTCCGTCCTCGGCGGCGAACTGGCGCAGCAGCGGGCCGTCGGCCTGCATCGACACCCGCGCGGCCTCGACCCGGCTCCCCGCGCGCACCCGCTGCAGGCCGTTGACGACGATGGTTTCGCCGGCGGCGAGCCCGCTCTTCACCACGCGCAGGCCGTCGACCTGCGCGCCGAGCGTCACGCCGCGGTAGCCGACGGTGCCGTCGGGCTGCAGCACCAGCACGAAGCGGCGGCCGAGATCGGTGCCGACGGCGCGGTCCTCGATCAGCACGGTGTCGCGCAGCTCGCCGCCGAGCAGGCGCACGCGGGCATACAGCCCGGGCGTGAAACGACCGTCGGCGTTGTCGAAGCTCGCGCGCACGCGGATCGTGCCGGTGCCCGGATCGACGCGGTTGTCGACGAAGTCGACGCTGCCCTGGTGCGGAAAGCCGTCCTCGTCGGCGAGCCCCATCAGCACGCGCAGCCCTTCGGCGCGGCCGGCGGCGGTGTGGCGCAGGTAGCTGTGCTCGTCGGCGTCGAAGTAGACGTGGATGCGCGCATCGGCGACCACCGTGGTCAGCACGCTGTCGGGCGAGACCAGGTTGCCGGCGGTGATCAGGGCGCGCGACACGCGGCCGTCGACCGGCGCGCGCACCGCGGTGAACTCGAGGTCGAGCTGCGCCCGTGCCAGCGCCGCCTCGCTCGCTTCGAGCGCCGCCTGCGCGGTGATGGCGAGCGTCGCCAGGCGATCGGCCTCCTCGCGCGAGATCGCGCTCTGCGGCAGCAGGCGCTGGGCGCGGGCCTGGTTGCTGCGGGCCAGGGCGAGCTCGGCGCGGGCGCGGTCGCGCTCGGCGGTGAGGCGCGCGACCTCGGCACGCAGCGGCCGCGGGTCGATCTCGAACAGCAGCTCGCCCTGCTTCACCCGCGCGCCGTCGGCGAAGGCGACGCGCTCGACGTAGCCGCCGACGCGCGGGCGCAGGTCGACGTTGCCCGCCGCCTCCAGCCGGCCGGTGAACTCGTCCCAGTCGCGCAGCGGGCGGCTCAGCACCTCGGCGACGGTGACGGGCACCGCCGCCGGCGCAGCGGGCCGGGTGACGGCGACGCTGTCCTCGCAGCCGGCGAGTGCCAGCCCGAGCGCGAGGACGAGGGCCGCGGGGAGGATGCGGGTGGCGGAAAACGGCGGTGTCCGGTGGATCATTGGCGGAATCTCCCGAAGACTGGACCGAGGCTGCGGCGCCCGGCGGTTGCGGTCCGACCACGCGCTTGACGCCGGCGGTACCGCTGACCGATGCTGCACACACCGTTACCGATCGGTAACATGCCACCAGAAGTTAGTTACCGGTAAGTCACATGTCAACAGGAGAACGAGACCAGATGAACGAGCAGCGATCGTCTGCCATCACCGCAGCGGCCGAGGCCGCACCCGGGAAGGAGGACGCCTGCTGTGCAGGGAAGAAAACCGGGCGGGTGCGCGACCGCATCTTCGCGACCGCGCGCGAACTGTTCTCGCGCCACGGCGTGCGCGGGGTCGGCGTCGACGCCATCGCCAGCGAGGCCGGCACCAACAAGATGAGCTTCTATCGCAGCTTCTCCTCCAAGGACGAACTCGTCGCCGAGTGCCTGTGCGAGTCGGAGCGCGAGTTCTGGGCCTGGTGGGATGGCCTCGTCGCCCCCTACGCCGGCGACCCGCGCCGGCAGATCGAGGCGCTGTTCGACGGCTTCGTCGCCAAGGTCTGCAGCGACCAGGACCGCACCCGCGGCTGCGCGCTCGCCAGCGCCGTGGTCGAGATCACCGAAGAGGAGCACCCCGGCCGCCGCGTCGCGGTCGGCTTCAAGGCCGAAGTCCGCCGCCGCCTGCGCCAGTGGGCGAGCGAACTCGGCGCGCACGAGCCGGACGCGCTCGGCGATGCGCTGCTGCTGCTGATGGACGGCAGCTACCTGTCGCGGCTCGCCTTCGGCGGCGACGGCCCGATCCGCGTCGCCGGCCGGGCCGCGCGCGCGCTGATCGATGCCCACACCGCGGCCCCGGCACCGCCCGCCCCGGACCCCGACGCCACGCGGTAGCGACGGCCGACGGGCGCGGGTCGTGCCGGCACGGCGACAATGCCGATCGCGCCTCCCGGCGCAAGCACCCTCATCCCCGGCCCTGCTCCCGGAGGGGGAAGGGTCAAAGGCCCGTGGCGTTACCCGTGCCAGCCTTGCCGCGCGGGCGATCGACGGCTAGTCGTTGATGATGTCCCCGCGGCCGCGGGCGGAAGACGCGGCCGGCGGGGCGTCGAAACGTCCGTCAACACACCGAGGCCGAAGCAGCATGAACCACACCCGATTCTCGCGGATCGTCGCAGGCGTGATGGGCTGGGGCAGTTGGGGCAAGCGGCTCGATACCGGGGAGATGGCGGCCAGGATCCGCGGCTGCTGCGAGATCGGCGTCACCACCTTCGACCATGCCGACATCTACGGCGACCATTCGACGGAAGCCGCGTTCGGGGCGGCGCTGCAGGCGAGCAGCATCGCGCGGTCGTCGATCCAGCTGATCTCCAAGTGCGGCATCAAGCTGCCCGGCGCGCAGGTCCGGACCAAACATTACGACTACGGCCACGCGAGCATCTGCGACGCCGTCGACCGTTCCCTGCAGAACCTGGGCACCGACTACCTGGACCTGCTGCTGCTGCACCGGCCGAGTCCGCTGCTCGACCCGGAGATCGTCGCGGCGGCCGTCGGAGAGTTGCTGCGCGCCGGCAGGATCCGCGCCTTCGGCGTGTCGAACTTCACGCCGTCGGGCATCGCGCTGCTGCGTCCCCTGCTCGACGTCGACGTCAACCAGATCGAGTGCTCGCTGCTGCATTGCGAACCGATGTTCGACGGCACGCTGGATGTCCACCTGCAGCAGCGGATGGTCACGATGGCCTGGGCGCCGCTCGGGGGCCTGTTCGGCAGCACCGACGCACGGGCCGTGCGCACGCGGCATGCCGTCGACGAACTGGCGCGGAAGTACGCCTGCGCCCCCGAACAGCTCGTGCTGGCCTGGCTGTGCCAGCATCCGGCGCGGATCATCCCGGTGGTCGGCACCACCGAACTCGACCGGATGCGGCTCGCCCACGCCGCCGCCACGATGCGGCTCGACACCGAGGACTGGTTCGCGCTGCTGGAAGCGAGCCGGGGGCATCCGGTGGCGTGACCGGACGCCCCACCCTTCTGCCGGGAGTCGAGCGTGGGGCTTCGTTCTCTCCATCGTCCGCAGCCATGCCGCGCGGGAGCCGCGGGACGGTGCCTTGTCGGGCGGGCGGTCGGCGACTAGCTTTCGAGGCATTCCCCGCACCTGCGCTCACGGCGGACGTGAACGCCGGGTGGTGCAGATAGAGCAGCAAGGAGTGACGCCATGAACGAGACCTCGCTTTACGCACGGCTCGGCGGCTACGACGCCATCGCCGCGGTCGCGAACGACCTGCTGCCGCGCCTGCAGGCGGACCCCCAGCTCGCCCGCTTCTGGCAGCACCGGGGCGATGACGGCGTGCGACGGGAACGGCAGCTTCTGATCGACTTCCTCTGCGCGAGTGCCGGCGGACCGCTCTACTACACCGGGCGGGACATGAAACTCACCCACCGGGGCATGCGGATCAGCGAAAGCGACTGGTCGGCCTTCCTGACGCACCTGCGCGCCACGCTCGAAGCCTTTCAGGTCCCCGCGGCCGAACGCGACGAGGTCATCGCCTTCGTGCAGAGCACGAAGGCGGATATCGTCGAGGCGTGAGGGGCAGGCGTGGTGGTTTCGAGTACCGCGTGATCCGACCTGCCGGCATCGCGGTGCCGTAGACAGGCGTGCGCCCCCACCACCCATCGCATCGTCCGTGCGCCGCCCCGTTGGGGTTCGCTGCGCTCACCACCAACCTACGCCGGAAATCATCAGCAATGACCTGCAGGCATCGGTGCATGCCGAATTTCGATTAGTCAGTTATTACGTCGAGGACTACAACGTCTCCCACAGGCAGGGCACTGCCGAGTGACTTCCCGGGCGTACCCGCCCGCTCACCTGAGGAGACGTATCCCATGAAGCTGTTGCGCTATGGCCCCGCGGGGCAGGAGAAGCCAGGCCTGCTCGATGCAGGGGGCGCGCTGCGCGACCTGTCGGGCGTGGTCGACGACATCGCCGGTGCGGTGCTGCTGCCCGAGGGGCTGGCGCGCCTGCAGGCGCTGGACCCGGCGACGCTGCCGGTAGTGGCGGGCAACCCGCGCCTCGGCCCCTGCGTCGGGCGGGTCGGCAAGATGATCTGCGTGGGCCTGAACTACAGCGACCACGCGATCGAGTCGGGCATGGCGATCCCGACCGAGCCGGTGCTGTTCATGAAGGCGACCAGCGCGATCTGCGGCCCCGACGACGACGTCGAGATTCCGCGCGGCGGCGCCAAGACCGACTGGGAGGTCGAGCTCGGCGTGGTGATCGGCAAGCCGGCGAAATACGTGAGCCGCGAACGGGCGCTGGAGCACGTGGCCGGCTACTGCATCGTCAACGACGTTTCCGAGCGTGCGTTCCAGCTCGAACGCGGCGGCCAGTGGGACAAGGGCAAGGGCTGCGACACCTTCGGCCCGCTCGGCCCGTGGCTGGTCAGCGCCGACGAGGTCACCGATCCGCAGGCGCTCGACCTGTGGCTGGAGGTCGACGGCCACCGTTACCAGAACGGCAGCACGCGCACGATGATCTTCGACGTCGCCACGCTGGTCGCGTACATCAGCCAGTTCATGAGCCTGCAGCCGGGCGACGTGATCTCCACCGGCACCCCGCCGGGCGTCGGCTTCGGCCAGAAGCCGCCGGTCTACCTGCGCCCCGGCCAGACCATGCGCCTCGGCATCCAGGGCCTGGGCGTGCAGACCCAGCGCACGGTCGCCGCCGACTGAGCCCGCGCGCTCGCCGCGGGCGCGCTCCACCACCCCCGAATCCCCGCCCCCGCACCGGCCGCCGGTGCGGATGGCCGAGTCTTGTCCGCTGGAGGAGTCACACCATGAACCAGATCGATCTCAACGGCCGCGTCGCCATCGTCACCGGCGGCGCCCGCGGCCTCGGCTTCGCCGTCGCCGAGCGCTTCCTCGCCTCGGGCGCCGCCGTGGCGCTGTGGGACATCGACGCGCAGCGCCTGGGCCAGGCCGCCGAGCAGCTCGCCGGCCACGGCCGCGTCAGCGTGCACGCGCTCGACCTCAGCGACGAGGCGGCCGTTGCAACCGCCACCGCGGCGACGCTCGCCGCGCACGGACGCATCGACATCCTCGTCAACAACGCTGGCATCACCGGCGGCAACGGCCCGACCTGGGAACTCGACCCCGCTGTGTGGCGCCAGGTGGTCGAGATCAACCTAGTCGCGCCGTTCCTGACCTGCCGCGCGGTGGTGCCGCACCTGCTGGCGAACGGCTACGGGCGCATCGTCAACGTCGCCTCGGTGGCGGGCAAGGAAGGCAACCCCAACGCCTCGCACTACAGCGCCTCGAAGGCCGGCCTGATCGGGCTGACCAAGTCGCTCGGCAAGGAGCTGGCGACGAAGAACGTGCTGGTGAACGCGATCACGCCGGCGGTGGCGAAGACCGAGATCGTCCACCAGATGAAGCAGGAGCACATCGACTACATGCTCGGGAAGATCCCGATGGGGCGCTTCCTGCAGCCCGCGGAGGTGGCGGCGCTGATCGCCTGGCTGGCCTCGGAGGACTGCTCGTTCACCACCGGCTCGGTGGTCGACATCTCCGGCGGTCGCGCCACGTACTGACGCCCCCGCGCCGGTCCGTCGCCGCCCCTTTCGCGCTGTGCACGCAGGGCCGGGGCCAGAGGGGGAAGCGGCCATCCGCGGCGCATCGCAGGCGGAGGCCCGAAAGCCCCCTCATCCCCTGCCCTTCCCCCGAGGGGGAAAGGGGGAACGGCAGCGGCCGCCGCATTCACGCCGTCCGCTTCGCGCCCGAGAGCCCGCGCACCGGGCCGCCGCGAGCGGGCACCGCGTGCCGCCGTACGGCGCGCACGCCTGAATTGAGGAGAACACCGCCATGTCCACCGTCGCACCCGCGGCCCCGTCCGAGGCCCTGATCGGCAAGGTGACGGCGCGCCTGCTGCCGTTCCTGCTGCTGATGTACGTGCTCGCCTTCCTCGACCGCGCCAATGTCGGCTTCGCCAAGGTGGCGTTCCAGGCCGACACCGGCCTGTCCGACGCCGCCTTCGCCTTCGGCGCCGGTATCTTCTTCCTCGGCTACGCGGTGCTCGAAGTGCCGAGCAACCTGATCATGCACCGCGTCGGCGCACGGCTGTGGATGTGCCGGATCATGGTGACCTGGGGGCTGGTGTCGGCGGCGATGATGTTCGCGCACGACGAGAGCACCTTCTACGTGCTGCGCTTCCTGCTCGGCGTGGCCGAGGCGGGCTTTTTCCCCGGCGTGATCCTGTACCTGACCTACTGGTTCCCGTCGCGGGCCCGTGGCCGGGCGATGGGCCTGTTCTACTTCGGCGCCCCGCTCGCCTTCATCTTCGGCAGCCCGCTGTCGGGCCTGCTGCTGGAGCTCGACGGCCTCGCCGGCTGGCACGGCTGGCAGTGGCTGTTCCTGGTCGAAGGGCTGCTCGCGACCGCGGTCGGCGTGTGGGCGTACTTCTACCTCGACAACCGCCCGGCCGATGCCGCCTGGCTGAGCCGCGACGAACAGCGCACGCTGCAGGCGGCGATCGACGCCGAGGAAGCGCACAAACACGGTCACGGCCCGCACGGCGTGCTCGCCGCACTGCGCAACCCGCGCGTGCTCTACCTGTGCGCGATCTACTTCCTGATCCAGATCAGCGTCTACGGCGTGGTGTTCTACCTGCCGGCGCAGGTCGCCGGGCTGCTCGGCAAGAAGGTCGGCTTCGCGGTCGGCCTGGTCACCGCGATTCCCTGGCTCTGTGCCGTGGTCGCCGCCTGGTTCATCCCGCGCCATTCCGACCGCACCGGCGAGCGGCGCTGGACCGCCGCGCTGACGCTCGCCATCGCCGGTGCCGGCATCGCCGCCTCGGCGAACGCCGGCCAGCCGCTGCTCGCGCTGCTCGCGCTGTGCTTCGCCGCCGCCGGCTTCATCGCGGTGCAGCCGGTGTTCTGGACCTTCCCGACCGCCTTCCTCGGCGGTGCCGCGGCGGCCGGCGGCATCGCGCTGATCAACTCCTTCGGCGCCCTCGGCGGCTTCATCGCCCCGAACCTGAAGAACTGGGCCGAGAGCGCCTTCGCCTCAGTCAAGGCCGGACTGTACCTGCTGGCCCTGACCACCCTGCTCGGCGCGCTGCTGATCCTCGGCATCCGCGAACTCGGGCTGCGCGGTACCACCGACGCCAGCCCGAGCCTGCCCAAGACTGCCTGACCCCCTGCCTGATCCCCCTTACGAACGACCCGGAGACACCGACATGAGCATGCCCACCATCAAGCACGTGCGCGCCTTCACCGTCCGCGGCGCCGGCGCCGACTACCACGACCAGGGCGACGGCCACTGGATCGACGACCACATCGCCACGCCGATGAGCAAGTACCCGGATTACCGGCAGAGCCGCCAGAGCTTCGGCATCAACGTGCTCGGCACGCTGGTGGTGGAGATCGAGGCGAGCGACGGCAGCATCGGCTTCGCGGTGACCACCGGTGGCGAGCTCGGCTGCTGGATCGTCGAGAAGCACCTGGCGCGCTTCATCGAAGGCGCCAAGATCACCGACATCGAGAAGATCTGGGACCAGATGTTCAACAGCACCCTCTACTACGGGCGCAAAGGCATCGTCATCAACACGATCTCCGGCGTCGACCTGGCGCTGTGGGACCTGCTCGCCAAGGTGCGCGGCGAGCCGGTGCACGCGCTGCTCGGCGGGCCGGTGCGTGACGAGCTGTCCTTCTACGCCACCGGCGCGCGGCCGGATCTCGCCAAGCAGATGGGCTTCATCGGCGGCAAGCTGCCGCTGCACCACGGCCCGGCGGAACGCGAGGAAGGGCTGCGCAAGAACCTCGAACTGCTCGGCGAGATGCGCAACCGCGTCGGCGACGACTTCTGGCTGATGTACGACTGCTGGATGAGCCTCGACGTCGAGTACGCGACGCGCCTCGCCAAGGCCGCGCACGAGGAGTTCGGCCTGAAGTGGATCGAGGAGGCGCTGCCGCCCGACGACTACTGGGGCTACGCCGAACTGCGCCGCAACGTGCCGCGCGGGATGCTGGTGACCACCGGCGAGCACGAGGCGACGCGCTGGGGCTTCCGCATGCTGCTGGAGATGGAGTGCTGCGACATCCTGCAGCCCGACGTCGGCTGGTGCGGCGGCATCACCGAGCTGATCAAGATCTCGGCGCTCGCCGACGCCCGCGGCAAGCTCGTCGTGCCGCACGGGTCCTCGGTGTACAGCTATCACTTCGTGATCACGCGCCACAACAGCCCGTTCGCCGAGTTCCTGATGATGGCGCCCAAGGCCGACGAGGTGGTGCCGATGTTCAACCCGCAACTGCTCGACGAGCCGGTGCCGGTGAACGGACGCATGCGCGCCTCAGCCCTCGACGCACCGGGCTTCGGCGTGCGCCTGAACCCCGAGGTCAAGCTGCACCGGCCGTTCCCGCGCTGAGCGTTGCGCGCGGGCGCCGGCCCGCGGCGCAGGGGCGCCACCCGCCCGGGACCGGGGGCGTTCGGGGCGAGGCCGGACGGATCGGGCCCGGATGCCCCCCAAGAGGAATGGGCCCGGCGGACGGGCACCGGCGTGACAAGCCCTTCCCTCCGGGGGAGCGGCCTAATGAATGCGGAGGAGAGAACACCATGCTGCTGAAAGACAAAGTCGTCATCGTCACCGGCGGATCGCGCGGCATCGGCCGCGGCATCGCCGTCGAATGCGCGCGCCAGGGCGCCGATGTGGTCATCAACTACGCCCGCGATCCCGCAGGCGCCGCCGGCGTGAGTCCGGCGCAGGAGGTCGTCGCCGAGATCGAAGCGCTCGGCCGGCGTGCCGTCGCGGTCAAGGGCGACGTCGCCGACCCGGCCACCGCGCAGGCGCTGGTCGACGCGGCGGTGGCGCACTTCGGTGGCGTCGACGTCGCCGTGGCGAACGCGGGCGTATGCGCGTTCCACGATTTCCTCGGCATGCCGCCCGAGCTGCTGCGCGAGACCATCGGCATCAACCTGGAGGGCACCTATTTCCTCGCCCAGGCGGCCGGCCGGCGCATGCAGGAGCAGGGCCGCGGCGGCGCCATCATCGCGATCAGCTCGATCAGCGCGCTGGTCGGCGGCGAGTTCCAGACCCACTACACGCCGACCAAGGCCGGCCAGCGCTCGCTGATGCAGTCGTGCGCGATCGCGCTCGGCCGTTACGGCATCCGTTGCAACTCGGTGCTGCCCGGCACCATCGTCACCGACATCAACCGCGACGACCTGACGCCGGAGAAGACCACCTACTTCAACCAGCGCATCCCGCTCGGGCGGCTAGGGCAGCCGCACGACATCGCCGGCCCGGTGGTGTTCCTCGCCTCAGACCTCGCGCGCTACGTCACCGGCGCCGAGATCCTGGTCGACGGCGGGCTCTACGTGAACCTGCAGTGAGCCGCCACCACCACCACGAACCGGGAGAGCGCCGATGCAAGTCGTCGACCCGCACATCCACCTGCTGAACTACACCGGGCTGCGCTACTCCTGGTTGCACCACGAGTCGCACAGCTTCGTCGGCAGCAGCCTCGCGCTCGCGCACGACTACCTGCTCGCCGACTTCCTGCGCGATGCCGGCGACATCGAGGTCCTCGCGATCGTCAACGTCGAGGCCAACCACGACCCCGACGACACCGTCGCCGAGACGCGCTGGCTGCAGGCCGTCGCCGACGACCCGGCGAGCGGCGGCAAGCCCGACGGCATCGTTGCGCGGGTCGATCTCTCCCGCCCCGACGCCGACGCGCAGTTCGCGCTGCACGCGCAGTGCCGCAACCTGCGCGGCATCCGCCAGATCCTCAACGTGCACGCCGATCCGCTCTACGACTACGTCGGCCGCCACTACCTGCGCGAGGCGACCTGGCGGGCGCACTACGGTCTGCTGGCGAAGTACGGGCTGTCGTTCGACCTGCAGCTCTACCCCGAGCAGGTACCCGACGCCGTGGCGCTGATCCGCGCCCACCCGGACATCCCCGTCGTGCTCGATCACGCCGGAATGTTCGTCGACCGTGACCGCGTCGCCGGCTGGCGCGCGTGGCGCGAGGGGCTGCGGCAGCTCGCCGCCTGCGAGCACGTCAGCGTGAAAATCAGCGGCCTGGCGATGTTCGATCACCGCTGGACGGTCGAGAGCTTCCGCCCCTACGTGCTGGAGACCATCGACGCCTTCGGTGCCGGGCGCTGCATGTTCGCGTCGAACTTCCCGGTCGACCGCCTCTTCGCCGGCTACGCCGAGCTGTGGCACGCCTACGCGGCGATCGTCGCCGGCGCCTCGCCGCACGAGCATGCCGCGCTGTTCCGGGACAACGCCCGACGCTTCTATCGGCTGTGACGCCGCGGGACCACGACGCCTGCCGGGGTCCCGCTGCGCCTTTAAAGATAAAAATAAAGCATCGATCACTACCAAATTTTGATTATTCAGTCATCGAAAAGATGGCTAAAACGGCATCACAGGCAGTGCCATGCCGGACGACGAACCCAAGCACCACACCATCCGAGGAGAACCCGACCATGAACACCCGCACGCCTCACAGCACGCACACCCGCATCGCCCTCGCCCTCTGCGCCGCACTCGGACTCGGGGCGCTGACGCCCACCGAGGCGGCCGAGCGCATCGCGCTGGTGGTCAAGAATCTCGGCAACGGCTACTTCGAGGCCGCCAACAAGGGCGGCCAGGAAGCCGCCAGGGAGATCGGCGGGGTCGAGCTGGTGATGACCGGCCCCACCCAGCCCACCGCCGAAGGCCAGATCGAGATCATCAACTCGCTGATCGCACAGAAGTTCGACGCCATCATCGTGATGGCCAACGACCCCGATGCGCTGGTCCCGGTCACCAAGAAGGCGATGCAGCGCGGCATCAAGGTGATCTCGGCCGACTCGGCGATCGCCCCGGAAGGCCGCATCCTGCACCTGAGCCCGTCGAACGCCCAGCTCGTCGGCGAGAAGCTGATCGCGATGATCGGCAAGACCATCGGCGGCAGCGGCGAAATCGCAGTACTCTCGGCCACCGCCCAGGCGACCAACCAGAACGCCTGGATCGAGTGGATGAAGAGGACGCTGGCCAAGCCCGAGTACGCCACGCTCAAGCTCGACGCCGTGGTCTACGGTGACGACCAGTCCGACAAGAGCTACCGCGAGGCCAACGGCCTGCTCGCCACCTACCCCAACCTCAAGGGCATCATCGCGCCGACCACCGTCGGCATCACCGCGGCCTCGCGCGCAGTCGTCGACAAGGGCCTGGTCGGCAAGGTGTTCGTCAGCGGGCTGGGGCTGCCCTCGGAAATGGCCGGGCACGTGAAGTCGGGGGCGGTGGATGCCTTCGCGCTGTGGAACCCGATCGACGTCGGCTACAGCGCCACCTGGATCGCCCACCGCCTGGTCAAAGGCGAGGCCAGCGGCAAGCCCGGCGAGGAAATCGATGCCGGGCGCATGGGCAGGATCAAGGTCGGCGACAAGGGCGACGCGGCGATGGCCGAGCCGTTCACCTTCGACAAAACCAACGTCGACGAATTCGCCCGGATCTTCTGACCTCCCGCGCCGGTCCGCTTCGCCGCCGCTCCGGTAGGTGCACCCGCGCCCGCCGGGAACCCGCGCCCCAGACCACCGCGCGCCGCTTTGCAGGAGATCCCCATCATGATGGCCGCAACCGTAATCCCCCACTCCCCCGTTCCGGTGCGCGAACCGATCCTCGAACTCGAGGGCATCGAGAAGTCCTTCCCCGGCGTGCGTGCGCTCGCCGACGCGCGCCTCAGCATCGCCCCCGGCGAAGTCGTCGCGCTGGTCGGCGAGAACGGCGCCGGCAAGTCGACGATCGTCAAGATCCTCACCGGCATCTACCAGCCCGATGCCGGGAGCTTGCGCATCGACGACCAGCCCGTGCACTTGGAGAGCACGCAGGACGCCTGGAAGCAGGGCATCGCCGCGATCCACCAGGAAACCGTGGCCTTCGACGAACTCAGCGTCGCCGAGAACATCTTCCTCGGCCACCATCCGCGCCGCGACGGTCCCTGGTGGCGCGGCGGCGGCCTCGTCGACTGGGCGGCGATGCGCAGCCGCGCCCGCGAACTGCTCGCGCAGCTCGAAGCCGACATCGACCCCGACACCCCGCTGAAGGCGCTGTCGGTCGCGCAGAAACACATCGTCGAGATCGCCAAGGCGCTCTCGCACGAGGCCCGCATCCTGATCATGGACGAACCGACCGCGTCGCTGTCGCAGCGCGAGATCCACGACCTGTACCGGATCGTCGCCGGCCTGAAGCGTGCCGGCACCGGCATCCTGTTCATCAGTCACAAGTTCGACGAGATCTTCGATCTGTGCGACCGCTACGTGGTGATGCGCGACGGCCACTACGTCAGCGAGGGCTGGATCGCCGACGTCGACAGCGACCAGCTGGTATCGATGATGGTCGGCCGCACGCTGACGCAGGTGTTCCCCAGGGTCGACACGGTGCCCGGCGAGGAAGTACTGCGCGTCGAGCGCCTTGGCAACCCCACCGAGTTCGACGACGTGTCCTTCGCGCTGCGGCGCGGCGAGATCCTCGGCTTCTACGGACTGGTCGGAGCCGGGCGCTCGGAAGTCATGAAGGCGTTGTTCGGCATCACCCGCCCGACGCGTGGCAAGGTGCTCATCAACGGTCGCGAGGTGCAGATCGCGAACCCCGAGCAGGCGGCGGCGAACCGGCTGGTCTACGTCCCCGAGGATCGCCAGGTCGCCGGCGCGGTGCTGGGCATGTCGATCAAGGACAACCTGACCCTGCCCTCGCTGGCGCGGCTGTTCCCCAACGGAATCCTCGACGATGCGAAGGAACGTGCGCTGACGCGCGAGTATGGCCTGCGCCTGGTGGTCAAGGCGGCGAGCTGGGATCAACTGCTCAGCGAGCTCTCGGGCGGCAACCAGCAGAAGGTCGTGATCGGGAAATGGCTCGCTACCCGGCCCGACATCATCATCCTCGACGAACCCACCAAGGGTATCGACATCGGCTCGAAGGCCGCCGTGCACGCATTCATGAGCGAACTGGTACAGCAGGGGCTGGCGGTGATCCTGGTGTCCTCCGAGCTGCCCGAGGTGATGGGCATGTCGGATCGCATCCTGGTGATGCACGAAGGGCGCGTCCGCGCCGAGTTCGACCGCAGCACGATGAGCGCCGAGGCTATCGTGACGGCGGCGAGCGGCAGCCACTGATCGCACCGCGAGGAGCCCCACGATGTCCCTCAACCGCTTCCTGAAGCAGCGGGAAACCCTGCTCGCGCTGATCCTGGTCGCGATCTCCGCCGGCGTGGCCTGGCGCGCACCGACCTTCATCGGCCTCGCCAACCTGCACGAGATCGCCACC
The DNA here is from genome assembly GCF_004341245.1 of Plasticicumulans lactativorans. GTDB lineage: Bacteria > Pseudomonadota > Gammaproteobacteria > Competibacterales > Competibacteraceae > Plasticicumulans_A > Plasticicumulans_A lactativorans. The sequence continues at coordinate 188,397 of NZ_SLWY01000012.1, forward strand.
GACAGCGCCATCCTGATCGTCATGGCGCTGGCGCAGAGCCTGGTGATCATGACCCGCGGCATCGACCTGTCGGTCGCCGCCAACGTCGCGCTGTCGGGCATGGCCGCGGCGCAGCTGTCGATGCACGCACCGTGGCTGCCGATCCCCTTGGTGCTGCTGTTCGCCACGCTGGTCGGGCTCGCGCTCGGACTGGTCAACGGCGTGCTGGTCGCCTGGGTGCGCATCCCGTCGATCGTCGCCACGCTCGGCACGATGAGCCTGTTCCGCGGCCTGACCTTCCTCGCCGCCGACGGCAAGTGGGTCGCCCAGCACGAGATGTCGGCGGCGTTCCTGGCCTTCCCGCGTCTCGACGTGCTGGGGCTGTCGCTGCTCGCCTGGATCGGCGTGCTCGGCATCGTCGTCGCCGTGGTCTTCACCCGGCACGTCGCGCTTGGCCGCGAGTTGCGCGCGCTCGGCGGCAATCCGTCGGCCGCGAAGTACGTCGGCATCCGCGAGACCACGCTGCAGCTGTTCGTGTTCGCCGTCGCCGGCGCCGTCGCCGGCCTGTGCGGCTACCTGTGGGTGGCGCGCTACGCAATCGCCTACGACGGCGTGGCGCTCGGCTTCGAACTGCAGGTGATCGCCGCCTGCGTGATCGGCGGCGTGAGCATCGCCGGCGGCGTCGGCAGCGTGACCGGTACCGTGCTCGGCGCGCTGTTCCTGGTGCTGATCTACAACGCCCTGCCGGTGGTGGGCATCTCGCCGTTCTGGCAGACCGCCATCGTCGGCGCCGCGATCCTGTCCGCCGTCATCCTCAACGCCCGCGGCGATCGCACGGACGGCCTGCGCCTCATCCTGCGCCGCCACCCTGCCCACTGAACCCGGGGAGCCGACACCATGCTCAACGACGTCAAGACCGACACGCCCCGCTACACGGTGGCGGACCGTGCACCGCGCAGCTTCAGGGCGCTGTGCCTGCGCTGGGAAACCCTGCTGGCGCTGCTGCTGCTCGCGACCGTGTTCGTCAACAGCACGCTCTCGCCGTTCTTCCTCGACCCCTACAACCTCGCCGACAGCACCTTCAACTTCAGCGAGAAGGCGCTGCTCGCGCTGGGGCTGACACTGATCATCTGCGCCGGCGAGATCGACATCTCGGTCGCCGCGATCATGGCGCTCGCCTCGGTCTGCATGGGGCTGCTGAGCCTGGCGGGCTTCGGCACGCCGGTGCTGGTGCTGGCCGGACTCGCCGTGGGGCTCGCCTGCGGCGCGCTCAACGGCTTCATCGTCACCGGCTTCGGCGTACCGTCGGTGGTCGTCACCATCGGCACACTGTCGCTGTTCCGCGGCCTCACCAACGTGATCCTCGGCGACGGTGCGATCACCCAGTACCCGGCCGGCTTCGGCGAACTCGGCCAGGGCTATGTGTTCGGCATCATCCCGATCGAGTTCATCGTCTTCCTGGTGCTCGCAGCGGCGTTCGCCTTCGGCCTGCACCGCACGCGCTTCGGCCGCAACCTCTACGCAATCGGCAACAACGCCATCGCCGCGCGCTACGCGGGCATTCCGGTGCAGCGCTACCGGATGGCGCTGTTCATGCTGAGCGGCCTGATGGCGGGGCTGGCGGCGGTGCTGCTCACCTCGCGCGTCGGCAGCACGCGGCCGAACATCGCCAGCGGCTGGGAGCTGGAGGCGATCACGATGGTCGTGCTCGGCGGCGTCAGCATCAATGGCGGCTCGGGCAGCGTCGGCGGCGTGGTGCTCGCGATCCTGCTGCTCGGCATGGTGACCTTCGGCATGAGCCTGCTGAACGTGCCGGGCATCATCATGACCATCTTCACCGGCCTGCTGCTGATCGGCGCGATCGCCGCGCCGATCCTGATCGCCCGCGTCAGCGGCCAGCGCCGGAGGGTGTGACGATGGAACAGCTCGCCTTCACGATGCACCTACACCCCGGCCAGGCGGCGGAGTATCAGCGCCGCCACGACGCGATCTGGCCGGAACTGGCCGAACTGCTGCACCAGGCCGGCGTGCGCGACTACAGCATCTTTCTCGACGACGACGGCACCCTGTTCGCCGTGCTGCGGCGCGAGGACGGCCACACGATGGATGCGCTCCCGGCGCACCCGGTGATGCGCCGCTGGTGGACGCACATGGCCGACATCATGACCACCCACGCCGACGGCAGCCCGGTGGTCCGGCCGCTGCGGCGGGTCTTTCACCTGCCGTAGTGCGCCCCCCCTCAATGCGACGCGGAGGCCGCCGTGCGCCCGCGTCGCGCATAAAGACGCCCGTATTAAATTGCCAGCTTGCAACAATTGTCGCATCTGCGCTTCAATGCCGTCGTGATCGCCACCGATCCAAAATTGGGACGTTACCGAGCAGCGGAAGCATCGAAACCGATTGCCACATGATGATCACCTTGAGGAGCAAAACGACATGAACCTGTTCCGTTCCACGATTCTTGCGACCGCCGTCGCCGCGGCGCTCGCCGCTGCCGGCGCCGCCCAGGCCGAGACCACGCTGTTCGGACGTGCCGGCATGGCCGTGGTCAACAG
>NZ_SLWY01000013.1 GCF_004341245.1 Plasticicumulans lactativorans
CAAATCCATCCGCTGTCTGCGATGACATGGCTATCAACCTCCGGCGGTTCTTTTGATAACCATAGTTTATTAAAAAGCTAAGCAGAGATCAGTAACGCGCACAACGCGTTTAACAATTTCTACAACGAACCAGCCCACGCCAGAGCCCTAGCCTCTTATATATCATCGGCAGGGCAAATTCCTGATGCCGTTCGCAAGTCATACGTAAAAACCATCGTAATGACCAAGATCGGTAATGGATACGGCATTTCAGGAATGGCTGAACCGTATTACGATTCGTTGATTGAGAAGTTTGGTGAAAGCGAAATCAAGGAATTTGTGCAGCTATTACTCGACAGAGAGTTCTCCTCTCGTGTTGCCTTGCGTTCATGTGCGCCAAATTTCAAGAATCTTGCGAACTATCTTTCCGGAAGAACAACAAATCAGATATCCCTGCAGGCTCTGCAAAAAATCGTTGGCTCAACTGATGCACAAATTCCAGGCCTCGGAAAAGACTCAGCGTACAAACGAGTCATTGATTCATATTGACAACGATATAACAATTCGTTCCAGCGGACCGTCAAAAGCTGCGCTTTTGCCGTCCGCTGAACTCAAACGTTAGCACTCAAAATCGAGCCTTGGGAAATGACCGGAATTATGGACAAAGTTATCGACAAGCTGTCAGCTTACAACATCTTTACGAACCTCTTTCCTGGGGTGGTGTACTGCTTTGTTGCTACCAAGCTTTTCGGCCTATCCCTGGTCCCAGAAGACCTGGTTGTTGCCGCTTTCCTTTACTACTTTTGTGGGATGGTGATCTCAAGGGTCAGTTCCGTTGTAGTCGAGCCGCTGATGTCAAAATCAGGATTTGTTACCTACGCGGACTACGGTGACTACGTCGCCGCGTCCAATACCGACAAGTTCATCGGGCAATTGTTGGAGACAAGCAACTCCTACAGAAGCGTTGTTGCTTTGGTGATATGTCTTCTCGGCACAGGTGCTTGGACAGAGGCGGTCACGCGATGGTCAGCATTCGGGGCTGTTAGCCACTACGTACTTTTGGCCGCACTTCTTGTTTTGTTTAGCTTTGCCTTTCGCAAACAGACTCAATACATCACGAAGAGAGTCGCTCTAAACAAGCAAGGCGGAGATGCTGAATCATGACCATTCAGTCTGTGAGAACCAGGTTTCGCGCCTATCAACTAGATGCCGCGGGTTCTTCTTTTTCTTACGCCAGCGGGAGTCGTTTCGTTCTGATCGAAGGCCGGTATTGCGATGGAAACGAAGACAGCATCAAGCAAGAGTTGAGGATTTGTGGGCTGGATCAGATTACGACCCTGCATATCACCTCTTGGGATCAAGACCACTGTTCGCCTAAACAGCTAGAAAAGATACTTGAGGAATTTAATCCGCAAAAAGTAGAGCATCCAGGCTATGCCCCGCACACGGACTGCGGCAAAGAAAGCTTGGGAATCATCGAAAGCTTCAAAAAGAACAGGGCTAGAGCAAAGATTGTAGCGGTAACTCCTGAGTACATTGAAAGTCTCGATGCGGCGTCTAACTACGGCTATAACAACATCATCTACTGGCCGAAGGAAATAGACTCCGATAACGCCAACAACAATTCGACGGTAAAACAATTTCGGAGCGGTAGCTTCAATGTGCTGAGCTTGGGCGACGTTGAATCGACGCAAATATCGTCATATCTGAGAAGGGCCCGCACGATCAACTCTGAAGTTGATGTGATGATCATGGCCCATCATGGTGCGGACAATGGCTTCACGACATCTGCTTTTCTGAAAGCAGTAAGACCTACGCTAGCAATAGCAACGTCAAATTACGGAAACCAATTCAATCACCCGAAGCCAGAAATGCGCGAGCTACTTGACAAGCATGATGTCAAGTTATTCACGACCAAGACTGGAGATGTGATCGTCAACTCGCTTGATAGGCACACGGGCCGGTTTGAGGTAGTGAATCTCAAGGCTGGTAGCACAGAGGTATCAAGTCACTACGTTGGGCATGCCCGTAAGAGCCGTTACTTGCAAAATAATGCGGATACGCTGAGGGATCGTAGAACAAAGCACAATAGAGGGCCGAGGCATTGAGTGCTAACAAATCGCTGCAGGTGACGTTTGATCCGCCGCCGATTTTTGCTACCGCAAAAACCGTCGTCGCCTCAAACGCACCTGAGCTCAAATGTTAGCCACCTGAGTAACTCGCATGTCTGAGCTCGACGAACTTCCCGCCGTCTTTGTTAGACACGCCGCAGCCATCCTAGGCGACACAAGCAAGGGCATTAGCGGCGGTGAGATAGTGCGCGTTTGTTCCGCCTATGCCATAGATGCGAATGTCGATATCCCATACGCGTCTTATCCCTTCACAGGCCGTATGGGCATCAACAAGCGCACCGCCCTCTACGAAAGCATAATGGCATTCCCGTCAAAGTGGCGGTACAAGATCATTCGGGAGTTATGCGATCACAAGGTAATTCAGCAGTTCAACGCTGCCGAGGCGAACAAACTCAAAGTGCAGTTGTTCACTCGCTATGGGCGCTTTAGTGGCGACGCATCGGCATCCGATATCAACCATGCCCTGATTGAAGAAACCCGTCACTGGCTAAGTGCATTCCCAAAGTCACTTGATCTATACAACGGCGCACAGCAGAAACGTGAGCACGGCGTCTTCGACAGAAACGTCCTAGACGATCTACGCCTCGCCCTGGAAACGTTGCTTCACGATCTCCTTGGAAACCATAAGTCCTTGGAAAACCAACTTCAGCCGTTGGGCGCGTTCATCAAGGACAAAGAGGGCTCGCCAGAATTGGCAAACATGTTTGTGAAGCTGATCGAGTATTACGCCAAGTACCAGAACACATACGTCAAACATGATGCCGCCGTTGTAGAGCAAGAGGTGGATTTCGTCTTCGAGATTACTTCCTGCTTTATGCGCCACCTCGTTCGTATCTTCGGGAACTCGTAGGTTGGGCTGAGCCTGCGAAGCCCAACGTTTTATTTACCGCTCACGTTCGCACTCGGCAAAACTGCCAGTGAAGCAACCGATGACGCCAACGGCATCAAAATAGCGCATCGGTTTACGATCTTCCGGCGTGGCCGCGGTAAACGTTGGGCTTCATTTCATTCAGCCCAACCTACAGTGGTTGCGCTCGTGATCGGCGTCGCGCCCGCGCTTGTTCTCACCAGCACCCCCTCGCCGCAACCTGCGCGGGCACTCCACGACGCCGAATGGCCCCCACCCCCGAACCCAAACCCTGATCTCGATCACGCTGCCCGGCCGGAGGCTGCCCAGGATTGGCGCAGGTCCATCGCAGCTTCGCTGCAATCAGGCATGCCCAACGACGTGAGGGTGTCTTCCCCGTACCTGTCTGCAAATGCGGTCCGCACCGCATACGCCGGGACTCCCCGGCGCAGCCTTGTCAAATCACTGATCAGATTCTAGTTTTTGGGTGCTTGAGCGGGCGTTGCAGGTGTGTTCGGGAGGGCCGACAGAGCGTCGGCTCGGGGTTTGGCGACGATCCCGTATCTTCCAGGCATGAATGCCGGATACGGAAAGGAGAGGCGCCATGGCAAAGGGTGGGATTCGCAAGCTGACCGATTTCTCCGTGCCGATCGCCGAGACGGCACGCGATGCCGCGTCCAAGGGGCTCCTGAGCCCCGACGCGGCGGAACGCTGGATCCTGGCGGACGAGTACGTCCAGCGGCACCGGGCCGACCTGACGAGGGTTCACCCGGGCAAGGCGATCGCCGTGGCCATGGACGAAGGCCAGGCCAGCGGCTTCGCCACCTACGCCGCCGACGCCGATGGCGAGGCGGTGGCGCAGGCCGTGCAGTTCAGCCCGGACAGCCCGTTCGTGCTGATTCCCGTCGGGCAGATCCCGATCGACTCCAACATCGCCCTGCAGGACGAGGAGGAACCGCAGTTGCCGGTCCTCGTGCTGCCGGTCACGCAGGACGATGCGAAGAAGCTGGTGGACAGCGACGGGAAGACCTATCTGGGCCGGTCAGGTAATCCCTTCACCACCGGTGCCTTCGTGACCAGCGACGGCAAGGCCCTGGAGAAAAAGGAATACCTGATCGACACGGGGGCCTCGCTGTCCGCGATCTCGGAGGAAAACCTGGAAAAGATGACCAAGGCGGGGGCCAAGCTGGAACCGGCCGGGGACATCGACGCGCAGACGGGCAAGGGCAAGGCGAAGATCAAGATGGTCAAGGGCGGCGCCATGGTGTTCAAGCGCACCACGGAGGACGGCAAGGGCACCGAATCGGTCACCTGCGACCTCGCGGTGATGGTGATCCCGAAGATCGACATCCTCGGCGTCGACCAGTTGAAGAAGACGGGCACCAAGCTCGACTTCGACCCCGCGAGCGGAACCGCTGAACTGAAGGCCCGGCCCACGCCCAAGGCGCCGGGGAAGTGAGGGCGGGCACGGGCAGGCGCCCGCCGGCTGCCAGGGAAAAGGCCGGGATGCCCGGCAGCCGGCCCGATGTACGAGCGGCGTAAGGGAAGGCCGTTTCCTGAAAACGCCGCTCGCCGGGCCGAACGAGGTGAAACCCGGCACGCATCACCCCCGCGCGGGACGCTCGTGAGCCGGTGCCTTTCGACAGGCGCTGCGTCGAAACGATGCGAAACGCCTCATCGCGCTGACGCTGCCATTGCCTGGCGCTGCAAGCCCTGTCCCGCGGGGAGGGGGCGGGGGCTCCATTACCCGGTTCATTACCCGGCGGCATCCTCGAAGGGCGTCGGCATCAGCGCCTGTTCGATCCTGGCGACCACGTCCTTCATCGCCGGCAGGTAGCGCTGGGCGGCCACCTCGACGGGCATCGCCTTGGCGATGTAGACGAGATTCAGGCAGGCGATGACGCTTTGCCCGCGCCGCACCGGCAGCGCGATTGCGCCGATCTTTTTCTCGGGCTCCCAATCGCCGTAATTGAAGCCGTAGCCGAGGTGGCGCACTTTCCGCAACAGGTTGTCGACGAGCGGGGCATCGCGCGCCATTCGCGCCTGTTCGTCGTCCCTGGTCGCCAGCAGGCGGAGTATCTGCTGCCGTTCCTGTTCCTCGCAGTTGGCGAGATAGGCGCGCCCGGTCGCCGTGAACAGCATTGGCAGGCGTCGACCCACCATCGAGCGATGGAAGGACAAACGGCTGAAGCGGTGCGTGGTTTCGCGAATCACCATCGCGTCGACATCCAGGGTGCAGAGGTCCGTCGGCCACACGACCTTTTGCAGCAAATCGCCGAGCAGGGGCGCCACCAGTTGCGAAATCCATTGCTCGTCCTTGAAGCCTTCGCTGAGTTCGCGGACTTTGATGCAGAGCCGGTAACTGTCATCGGAATCGCTGCGCCGCACGTAGCCTTCGCTCTGCAGTGATTCCAGCAGTCGGCGAATGGTGGTGCGATGCAGTCCCGTCTTCTCGCTGATGTAAGCGATCGAGGCGCCACCGCCGTCGCTGCGGTTGAGCGTTTGCAGAACATCCAGGCCGCGAATCAATCCCCGGACCATTTTGTATTCGGCGCCAGGTTCATTCTTCATTGCGCGTCCTCCGCCGCCGGGCACATCAACGCATCACTCGGTCAGAGCCTGCTTCAGATTCGTGTCATGTAAATAAATTTTAGTAAAAACAAAGGTGTGCACCAAGTGCACACCTCGAAGGGTTTCCTTTGCCGGTTCCATGGGTGGCTACCTAGTATAGCCGCACACCAAAACCAGTGGAGGAACGAACAATGGCGACAACGGTTTCAAACATGACCTCTTCCGATCACCACGCTGATGTCGTGATTCTCGGCGCCGGTCCCGTCGGGCTGACCATTGCCAATTATCTGGGGCAGTGCGGTGTCGACGTACTGGTGATCGAGAAACTGGATCAGTTGATCGATTACCCCCGTGCCATCGGCATCGACGACGAATCCCTGCGCGTGCTGCAGTCCGTCGGCCTCATCGACAAGGTGCTGCCCCATACCACGCCGAATCACTGGATGCGTTTCCTGACGCCGAAAGGCCGCTGCTTCGCGTCGATCGAGCCGAAGACCGATGAATTCGGCTGGGCGCGGCGCAATGCCTTCATTCAGCCGCAGGTCGACCGCGTGCTGTTCGAGGGGCTGCAGCGTTTCGACAACGTCCGCGTGCTGTTCTCCCGCGAAGTCACGGATTTCAGCCAGGAGCCGTCCGGCGTCGTGCTGCACATGAAAAAGGGCGATGCGCCGGTCGAAACCGTCCGCTCGCGTTACCTGGTGGCCTGCGACGGCGGCAACAGCTTCGTGCGCCGCACGCTGGACGTGCCGTTCGACGGCAAGACCGCGCCGAACCAGTGGATCGTCATCGACATCGCCAACGACCCGCTCGGCACGCCGAACATCTACATGTGCTGCGACCCGGTGCGCCCCTACGTTTCCGCGGCGCTGCCCCACGGCATCCGCCGTTTCGAGTTCATGGTGATGCCGGGCGAGACCGAGGCGGAACTGAGCAAGCCCGAGAACATGCGCAAGCTGCTCGCCAAGGTGCTGCCGAACCCCGATCGCGTCGAGCTGATCCGCCAGCGCGTCTACACCCACAACGCCCGCCTGGCCGGCCGCTTCCGCGTCGACAACATCCTGCTGGCCGGCGACGCCGCCCATATCATGCCGGTGTGGCAGGGGCAGGGTTACAACAGCGGCATCCGTGACGCCAACAACCTGGCCTGGAAGCTGGCGATGGTGGTCAAGGGCCTGGCGGATCCGTCGCTGCTGGATACCTACGAGCTGGAGCGCCGCGACCACGCCAGGGCGATGATCGACCTGTCGGTGACGGCCGGCCACGTGCTGGCGCCGCCGAAGCGCTGGATGGGCACGGTGCGCGACGGCATCTCCTGGCTGCTCAACTACGTGCCGCCGGTCAAGCGCTACTTCCTGGAGATGCGCTTCAAGCCGATGCCGCAGTACACCCGGGGCGCCCTGGTGGCGGCGGAGCCTGCGCTCAAGCGCTCGCCGGTGGGCCGGATGTTCATCCAGCCGAAGGTGCTGACCGAGGACGGCCGCAAGGTCCTGCTCGACGACGCCATCGGCAACCGCTTCGCCGTCATCGCCTGGGGCACCGATCCGACCTGGGGCCTGAGTGCCGAACAGGTGGCGACGTGGAAGGCGCTGGGTGCCTGCTTCATCCAGGCGCTGCCGTCGGTGCAGCTCGACGCCGGCACGGTCGCGCCGGACGGCGTGATCCGCATCGGCGATGCCGACGGCCGCCTGAAGGAGTGGTTCGGCAACCATCCGGCCTCGGTCGTCATCCTGCGTCCGGACCGCTTCGTCGCCGCCCTGGCGATCCCGCAGACCCTGGGTGCCGTCTGCGGCCAGCTCGGCAAGGTGCTCGGTGCGCGCGGGTCGGCGGCCGGCGGTCGCGTGTCCACCGTGGGCGAGGCGGCCTGAGATGAGCGCGCTGCTGCAGTGCCTTTCCCATACGCCGCTGGTCGGCGAGGTCGATCCCGAGCAGGCGGTGCTGTCCGCAGTGGACGGCGCCATCGCCGCGGCCCGGGCGCGCATCGAGCGCTTCGACCCGGAGCTGGTGATCCTGTTCGCGCCGGATCATTACAACGGCTTCTTCTACGACGTCATGCCGTCCTTCTGCATCGGCACCGCGGCCCATGCGATCGGCGACTTCGGCACCCAGGCCGGTGACCTGGACGTGCCGGAAGCACTGGCCGAGGCCTGTGCCGGGAGCGTGCTGGCGTCGGGCGTCGACGTGGCGGTGTCGTACGCGATGCAGGTCGATCACGGCTTCGCCCAGCCGCTCGAGTACCTGCTCGGCGGCATCGACCGCAAGCCGGTGATCCCGGTGTTCGTCAACGGCGTCGCCAGGCCGTTGCCGAGCTTCCAGCGGGCGCGCCTGCTCGGCGAGGCGGTCGGGCGCTTCGCCCGCGGCCTCGACCAGCGCGTGCTGCTGATCGGCTCCGGCGGCCTGTCGCACCAGCCGCCGGTGCCGGAACTGGCCACTGCCAACGCGCACATGGCCGACCGCCTCAAGGGCAGCGGCCGCCACCTGCCGCCGGACGAGCGTGCCGCCCGTACCCGCCGCGTCATCGACGCCGCCCGCGTCTTCGTCGAGGACCCGCACTCGCTGCACCCGCTCAACCCCGAGTGGGATCGCCGGTTCATGGCGACGCTGGCGGAAGGGCGCCTGCAGGACCTCGACGCCATCGGCAACGACGAACTGTCGGCACTGGCCGGCAAGTCGACCCACGAGGTCAAGACCTGGGTGGCGGCCTTCGCGGCGCTCTCGGCCTTCGGCCCCTATCGGGCGTGCGACGGCTTTTACCGGCCGATTCCGGAGTGGATCTGCGGCTTCGGCAGCCTCGCCGCCGAGCCGGCGACGGCCGCCTGAAACGATCACAAAACTCAATCTGCGCAGGAATCATTCCATGACCGCCCCGACCATTACCGAAGCCTCGACCAGCCAGTTCGCCCGCATCAACGCAGGCGAGCTCGACCTGCTGATTCACTACAACGACTGCGGCCAGGGCGATGAAACCGTCGTGATGCTGCACGGCTCCGGCCCCGGCGCCAGCGGCTGGGCCAACTTCAACCGCAACATCGAGCCGCTGGTCGCAGCGGGCTTCCGCGTCATCCTGATGGACTGCCCGGGCTGGAGCAAAAGCGATTCGATCGTCTGCGACGGCTCGCGCTCCGATCTCAATGCCATCGTGCTCAAGGGCCTGCTCGATGCGCTCGGTATCGAGAAGGCGCACATCCTCGGTAATTCGATGGGGGGCCACAGCGCCGTCGCCTTCGCGCTGCGCTATCCGCAGCGGGTCGGCAAGCTGGTGCTGATGGGCGGCGGTACCGGTGGCGCCAGCCTGTTCACGCCGATGCCGACCGAGGGCATCAAGCGCCTGCAGGGGCTCTACCGCGAGCCGACCATCGAGAACCTCAAGGCGATGATGGAGATCTTCGTCTTCGATACCGGCGACCTGACCGAAGAGCTGTTCCAGGCGCGCCTGGACAACATGCTGGCGCGTCGCGATCACCTGGAGAACTTCGTCAAAAGCCTCCAGGCGAACCCGAAGCAGTTCCCGGACTTCAGCCCGCGCCTGGGCGAAATCAATGCCGAGACGCTGGTGATCTGGGGGCGTCAGGACCGCTTCGTGCCGATGGATACCGGCCTGCGGCTGGTCGCGGGACTTCCGAACTCCGAGCTGCACGTCTTCAACCGCTGCGGTCACTGGGCGCAGTGGGAACACGCCGACAAGTTCAACCGCATGGTGCTGGATTTCCTCACGCACTGAGCCCGGCGAGGGGGCGTATCCCTCGCGCTCAACCAGAACGCCTGATCGCGCCATGCCCGGGCGGAGCGCCGGCTCCGCCTGCCCGGACGGCGCGTGCCCAAACCAAGAGTCGTTTCCCGACCGCAGGAGAGAGCACCTTGAACGCACACGAGAACCTTCAGACGATCGCCCTCAGGCTGCGCGAAGCCGCGGCGACCGGTGTCCCCATCGACCCCGTCCGCGAATGGCTGGCCGGCGCGGGTCCCGACGCCGCCTATGCGGTGCAGAAGCTCAACGTCGAGCACCGGCGCCACCAGGGCCACCGGGTGGTCGGTCGCAAGATCGGCCTGACCAGCACGGCGGTGCAGCGCCAGCTCGGCGTGGACCAGCCCGATTTCGGCACCCTGTTCGCCGACATGTGCTTCGGCGACGGCGAGGAGATTCCGGCCGGGCGGCTGATCCAGCCCAAGGTCGAGGCCGAGGTCGCCCTGGTGCTGGAGCGGGATCTCGACCGGCCCGATTGCACGCTGGCCGACGTGGTGCGCGCCACCGCCTACGCGCTGCCCGCACTGGAGATCGTCGACAGCCGGATCCGCGACTGGGACATCCGCTTCACCGACACCGTCGCCGACAACGCCTCCAGCGGGCTGTTCGTGCTGGGCGGGACGCCGCGGCGCCTTAACGGCCTGGACCTGAAGGACTGCGAGATGGGGCTGCAGCGCGCCGGCGAAACCGTCTCCAGCGGTCGCGGCCGCGCCTGCCTGGGGCACCCCCTGAACGCCGCGGTCTGGCTGGCCCGGCGCATGGCGAGCCTGGAGGACCCGCTGCGCGCCGGCGACGTGGTGCTCACCGGCGCACTCGGCCCGATGGTCGCCGTCCGCCCCGGCGACACCTTCGAGGCCCGCATCGCCGGCCTCGGCACCGTCGCGGCGGTGTTCGGCGCCGCCGCCTAGCGGGCGCCGTTTTCGATCCGACCCCATCCATCAGGCGCTCGAACGCCAATTGCAAATCAAAACCGGAGGAGACCGAAAATGGACGTCCGTGAGGCGATACATACCCAGCCGATGAAGGCATTCCAGATCGTTGCCATCGCGATCTGCCTGATCATCACGATGATCGACGGCTACGAAATCCTGGTGGTGGCCTTCGTCGCGCCCTACCTGTCGAAGGACTGGAACATCGGGCCCGTGGAGATCGGCTACCTGCTCAGCGCCGGCGTCTTCGGCATGGCGGCGGGGGCGATCTTCATCTCGCCGTTCGCCGACCGCATCGGGCGGCGCAAGCACATCCTGATCTGCCTGGTGCTGATCGTCGTCGGCATGTGCCTGGCCGGGATGGCGCAGAGCGTGCCGCAGATGATGGCGCTGCGGGCTTTCTCCGGGCTGTGGATGGGCGGGATCGTGGCGAGCCTGAACGTCATCGTCGCCGAACTCAGCTCCGACCAGCGGCGCGGCACCGTCATGGGCATCTACGGCATCGGCTTCCCGGCCGGGGTGGCGCTGGGCGGCGCCGTGACCGGGCTGCTGATCGCCGAATGGGGCTGGCGCGCGCCGTTCTTCTTCGGCGGCATCTGCACCGCGATCATGGCCGTGGTGGCGCTGGTCGCCCTGCCCGAGTCGATCGAGTACCTGGTCGAACGGCGGCCGCGCGGGGCGCTCGAGGCGTACAACCGCATCGCGGCGAAGCTTGGCTATGCGCCGGCAGCGGAGTTGCCGCAGCCGCGGAGCGCGGCCATCGCCAAGGCCGGCGCGCGGGCCATCTTCAGCGGTGCCCTGCTGCGGCGCACCGTGTTCCTGTGGATCGGTTTCGCCTTCCTGATCGTGTCGTTCTACTTCGCCAACACCTGGACGCCGAAGCTGATCGCCGACGCGACCGGTAATGCCGGGCTCGGTGTCCGGGCGGGGGTGCTGATCGCGGTCGGCGGCGTGCTCGGGGCGCTGGCCTTCGCGGCGCTGTGCCTGCGGTTCCGGCCGCGCCTGGTGACGGTGCTGTTGATGTTCTGCGGCGCGGTGTCGTTCACCCTGTTCGCCAACAACTTCGCGAATGCGGGGCTGGGGCTGGTACTGGCGGTGGCCGTGGGCATGTTCGCCAACGGCGGCCTCGCGGCCTTCTACGCGATCAGCCCGACGATCTACCCGGCCGCGGTGCGCGGCACCGGCGTCGGGCTGATGATCGGCTTCGGCAGGGCGGCCGCGATCATCGCGCCGATCTTCACCGGCTACCTGCTGAAGGCCGGCTGGGCGCCCGACACCGTCTACCAGTTCTTCGCCGGACTGCTGATCGTCGCCGGTATCGCGACCCTGCTGCTCGACGGGTCCTACCGCGGTTACAGCGAGGACCCGGAAGCGGCTGCAGACGGCCTGCCGTCCAGTGGAACGGCCGGAACGGCATGATGCGGCGACGGGACGCACCCGCCGAATCGCAGAACCGATGACGCTACAGGTCGGCGCGGTGAGGCCTGATGACCACCCCTTGCCTGCGATGCTCCGCTCATCGCAGGCAAAGCGGGTGAGGCGATGGGGGAGGCCGGATAGCGATCGAGAATCGCCCCCCATCGACCTGCTGCATCGGCCATTACGGCGCCCATGGCATGACCCTTGATCTTGGAGACCGAATCCCGTGGACCCGCGACTGCACAACCCTTTCAAAGAAGCCCTGCTGGCCGGGCAGACCCAGCTCGGGCTCTGGCTGTCCATGGCCAACCCCTACAGTGCCGAGATCGCCGCCACGGCCGGCTACGACTGGCTGCTGATCGACGGCGAGCACGCACCCAACGACGTCCCGACCATCCTCGCCCAGTTGCAGGCGGTCGCGGCCTACCCGTGCCATCCGGTGGTCCGGCCGGTGAACGACGACCCCGCGCTGATCAAGCAGTTGCTCGACATCGGCGCCCGGACCCTGCTGGTGCCGATGGTGGATACGGCGGAGCAGGCCCGCGACATCGTCCGTGCGATGCGCTATCCGCCCAACGGTATCCGCGGCGTCGGCGCCATGATCGCCCGGGCTTCGCGCTGGGGACAGATCCCGAACTACGAGCACGACGCCGAAGCCGGCCTCTGCCTGCTGGTGCAGGTCGAAACCCGCCGGGGACTGGAAAACCTGGACGAGATCACCCGGGTGGACGGTGTCGACGGGGTCTTCATCGGGGCCGCCGATCTGTCGGCTTCCCTGGGGTACCCGGGGAATGCGGGGCATCCCGAGGTGCGCGACGCCGTGAGCCGCGCCATCAGGCGCATTCGCGAACTCGGCAAGGCGGCCGGCATGCTGGCGACGCATGAGTCCTTCGCCCGCCCCTACATGGACTGCGGCGCCAACTTCGCCGCCGTGGCCGTGGACACCGTGCTGCTCTGCCGGGCCATGGCGGACAACCTGGCCTTGTACCGGGGCGGCCCCGAGGCGCTCCCGCCGAGCGGCGCCTACTGACGAACCCCTCGTTCGTGGACGGGCAGGCGGTGGCCGCCCAAGCGCCTCCGCCGCCGGTCCGCCATCCCTGCCGGGCATCCCGGCCATGCGGTGTCACGGCCTGTTCGACGGCCCCGGTGCGCCCCGCGCATCGGGGCCGCTGCGTCAATGCACGGCCTCCACGGGCTGCGTGAAGACGTAGCCGGCGCCGCGTTCGGTGCGGATGAGCGGCACGGGGGCCGGGCCGAAGACGAGTTTCCTGCGCAGGCGCCCGACCTGGGTGTCGATCGAGCGGTCGTAGACCTCGTCGTCGTGCAGGCGCGACATCTGCAGCAACTGGTCGCGTGACAGCACGCGCTGCGGGGCGGCGAGGAAGGCGACCAGCAGGTTGAACTGGCTGTTGGTCAGCTCGACGGTCTCGCCGCCGGGGTTCTTCAGCCGGCGCAGGCGGGCGTTGAGTTCCCAGCCGCAGAAGCGGTAGGCGCGAATCTTCGCCAGGCCCTCGGCCACCGTCGCGTGCGTGCGCGAGCGGCGCAGCAGCGCCCGGATGCGCGCCAGCAGTTCGCGCGGCGAGAAGGGCTTGGTCAGGTAGTCGTCGGCGCCGAGTTCGAGGCCCATCACGCGGTCGGCCTCGTCCTTGCGCGCGGTCAGGATGATGATCGGCAGGTCGGAATCCTCGCGCAGCCGGCGCGCGATCTGCAGGCCGTCCTCGCCGGGCAGGCGCAGGTCGAGGACGAGCAGGTCGATCGTCTCGCGCGACAGCACCTGGGCGATCTCGCGCCCCGTCGCGAGGGCGGTCACCTGCAACTCGTTGTCGCTGAGGTAGTCGGCGACCATCTGGCGGATCGAGGGGTCGTCGTCGACGACGAGGATGTGTGCCGTCGACGCCACCGGCATCGGCAGGCTGTGGCTCGTTTCCATGAGGAGGCTCCGGGAAGGCGTTTCGTCGAGCGACGCTAGCACGCGCCGGTGTCGGGTGAATGTCGCAGCCGACGCCCGGCGTGTGTCGATTGCCACATGCGCGCGGTCGGCCGCCGCGGCCGGAATCACCGCCAGGGGGCGATCGGCGCGGGCCGCCTGTCGCCCGGGGCGTGCGGCCGAGGCGGGCGGGGCCCTATCCTCGCCCGGGAGGGCGGCGCGGTCGTCGCATCGGCCCCACACGGGAGGTACGCGAGGTGCTGCCAAGACCCTTCACGCGCGTGATGCCGCCGGCGGTGCCCGCCGGTGCGCCGGGCCGCGCATCGTGAACACGCCGGACCCCTCCCCGGAGGCCGGCGTTCCCGGCGTCGCGGACCCGGCGGGTGATGGCTGGCGGGTGCTGCGGCGCGACGGCGACGGCGTGCTGTCGCGCCGCCACGCCGGGCGCGCGCTGCTGTGGCTCGCACCGGCCGGAGACCCGCCGTCCGCCGAGAGCCTCGCGCGGCTCGCGCGCGAGTACGCGCTGCGCGACCTGCTGGCGCCGGAGTGGGCGGCGTGCCCGCTGTGGCTCGCGCCGGACGACCGGCCGCGCGGACTGCTGCTCGCCGACCCCGGCGGCGAGCCGCTCGCGGGGCTCGTCGGGCAACCCTGGACGATCGGGGCCTTCCTGCGCGTCGCCGTCGGCCTGGCGGGGGCGCTCGCCCGCGTGCACGAGCGCGGGCTCGTCCACCTCGACGTGCGCCCGGCCAACGTGCTCGTCGACGTGGGCACCGGGGCCGCCTGGCTCACCGGCTTCGGCCTCGCGCTCCGCCTGCCGCGCGCGCCCGACGCGCCGCCGCCCGCCGCCCTGGCGGGCAGCTTCGCCTACATGGCGCCGGAGCAGACCGGGCGCCTCAACCGCCTGCCCGATGCGCGCAGCGATCTGTACGCGCTCGGCGTGACGCTCTACCAACTGCTCACCGGCGTGCTGCCGTTCACCGCCGCCGACCCGATCGAGTGGGTCCACTGCCACCTCGCGCAGCAGCCGCTGCTGCCCGACGAGCGCACCGCCGGGGTGCCGGCGCCGCTCGCGGCGATCGTCATGAAGCTGCTCGCCAAGGATGCGGAGCGGCGCTACCGCAGCGCCGCGGGGGTCGAGGCCGATCTCAGGACCTGCCAGGCGGGCTGGGAGGCGCAGCGGCGGATCGGCGCCTTCGAGCTCGCCCGGCACGACCGGCCGGAGCGCCTGGCGATCCCCGACCGGCTGTACGGGCGCGACGAGGTGCTGGGCGAGCTGGTCGCGGCGTTCGGGCGCGTCGCCGCCGCGGGCCGGCCGGAACTCGTGCTGCTGTCGGGGTATTCGGGCATCGGCAAGTCGTGCCTGATCGAGGCGCTGCACCGGGCGCTCGCCGCGCGCGCGCAGGTCGCGGGCGGCAAGTTCGACCAGTTCAGGCGCGACATTCCCTACGCGACGCCGGCGCAGGCCTTCCAGGCGCTGGTGCGCACGCTGCTCGGCTACCCCGAGGCGGAGCTCGCCCGCTGGCGCGAGGCCATCGCGCAGGCACTGGGCGCGCACGGCCGGCTGCTGACGGAGCTGGTGCCGGAGCTCGAACTGATCATCGGCGCGCAGCCGCCGGTGCCCGAGCTGCCGGCGCACGAGGCGCAGCACCGCCTGCACATGGTCGTCACCCGCTTCCTCGGCGTGTTCACGCGCCCCGGGCGCCCGCTGGTGCTGTTCCTCGACGACCTGCAGTGGCTCGACCGCGCGACCCTCGACCTGCTCGAGCACCTCGCCGGCGAGCCGGCCGCCGGGCACCTGCTGCTGCTCGCCGCGTACCGCGACAACGAGGTGGGGCCGGCGCATCCGCTGCGGGCGACGCTCGGCCGGCTGCGCGACGGCGGCGCGCCGGTGCGCGAGATCGCGCTGACGCCGCTCGGCACCGCCGAGCTCGCCGCGCTCGCGGCCGATGCGCTGCGCGCCGACGTCCGCCAGGTCGGCGCGCTGGCGCGCCTGCTGCGCGAGCGCACCGGCGGCAACCCCTTCTTCACGACGCAGTTCCTCACCGCGCTGGCCGACGAGCGCCTGCTCACCTTCGACCCGGCGACGGCGGCGTGGCGCTGGGACCTGCGGCGCATCCGCGCCAAGGGCTGCACCGACAACGTCATCGAACTGGTGGTCGGGCGCCTCAAGGGGCTGCCGGCGGCGACGCAGGCGCTGCTGCAGCGCTTCGCCTGCCTGGGCGGGCGGGTGCGGGTGGCGACACTCGCCGTCGCGCACGACGCCACCGAGGCCGGGGTCCACGCCGCGCTGTGGCCGGCGGTGCGCGCCGGGCTCGTCCACCGCGAGGACGGCGGCGGCTACGGCTTCGTCCACGACCGCGTCCAGGAGGCGGCCTACGCGCTGATCCCGGCGGCGCAGCGCCCGGCCGAGCACCTGCGCATCGGCCGCCGGCTGCTCGCGCGCACCGCGCCCGAGGCCGTCGACGACGCGGTGTTCGAGATCGTCAACCAGTTCGGCCGCGGCGCCGGGTTGATCCGCAGGCGCGCCGAGCGCCTCGCGGTCGCCGGGCTCGACCTCGCCGCGGGGCGGCGCGCACGCGCGGCGACGGCCTACGCCTCGGCGCTGAACTACCTCGCCGCCGGCCGGGCGCTGCTCGACGAGGCAAGCTGGCGCGATCACTACCCGCTGGCGTTCGCGCTCGAATTCCTGCTCGCCGAGTGCGAGTACCTGACCGGCGCGCTGGCCGCCGCCGAGGCGCGCCTGGCGTGGCTCGCGCCGCGCGCCGCGGACGCGGTCGACCGCGCCGCGGTGGCCTGCCTGCAGACCAGCGTGTACACCAGCCTGCGGCGCAGCGACCGCGCGGTGGAGGTCTGCCTCGCCTACCTGCGCGGCCTCGGCATCGACTGGTCGCCGCACCCGACGCCGGCCGAGGCCGCCGCCGAGTTCGCGCTGCTGTGGCGCCAGCTCGGCGAGCGTGCGATCGAGGACCTGATCGACCTGCCACCGCTCGCCGACCCGGTGTGGCGGGCGACGCTCGACGTGCTGACGACGATGCAGCCGCCGGCGCTGTTCACCGACGAGCACCTGCACAGCCTGGTGGTCGGCCGCATGGCGAACCTGAGCCTGCAGCACGGCAACAGCGACGGCTCGACCTACGCCTACGCGGTGCTCGGCGTGGTGCTCGGGGCGACCTTCGGCGACTACGCGGCGGCGCTGCGCTTCGGCCGGCTCGGCTTCGAGCTGGTCGAGCAGCGCGGGCTGACGCGCTTTCGCGCGCGCACCTACCTGTCCTTCGGCGCGCACGTGAGCGCGTGGGCGCGGCCGCTGCGCGACTGCCTGGCGCTGGTGCGGCGGGCCTCGGCCGCCGCGCTGGAGAGCGGTGATCTCAGCTACGCCGCGTACAGCTGCGAGACGCTGATCACCTTCCTGCTCGCCGCCGGGGAGCCGCTGGACGCGGTCGAGCGCGAGGCGGAAGCGGGGCTCGCGTTCGCGCGCCGCATCCACTTCGGCCTGGTCGCCGACATCCTCACCGGGCAGCTCGGGCTGATCCGCACGCTGCGCGGCCGCACCGCACGCTTCGGCCGCTTCGACGACGAGGGCTTCGACGCCGCCGCCTTCGAGCGGCACCTGGAGGACGACCCGCAGCTCGCGTTCGCCACCTGCTGGTACTGGATCCGCGCGCTGCAGGCGCGCGTCCTCGCCGCCGACGTCGACGGCGCGCTGGCGGCGGCCGCGCGCGCCGGGCGCCTGCTGTGGACCTCGCCCGGGCACTTCGAGGTTGCCGAATACCACTTCTACGCCGCGCTGGCGCACGCCGCGGCCGCCGACGCCGCGCGCGACGGGCACCGCGACCGGCTCGCCGCGCACCTCGGGCAGATCGAGCGCTGGGCGCAGAGCTGCCCGGAGACCTTCGCCACGCGCGCCGCGCTGGTCGGCGCCGAGCTCGCCCGGCTCGACGGCCGCGACGCCGAGGCCGGGCGCCTCTACGAGGCGGCGCTGCGCGAGGCGCGCACGCACGGGCTGGTGCACAACGAGGCGCTGGCGGCCGAACGGGCCGCGCGCTTCCACGCCGCGCGGGGCCTCGACGTCGCCGCCGAGGCCTACGCGCGCATCGCCCGCGAGGCCTACCGGCGCTGGGGGGCCGAGGGCAGGGTCGCGCAGCTCGAACACGCCCGCCCGCACCCGGGCGACGCGGACGGGTTCGTGCCGCTGCACCCCGGCGCGCCGCCCGACCCGATCGACCTCGCCGGCGTGGTGCGCCTGTCGCAGGCGGTGTCCGGGGAGATCGACCTCGACGGCCTGCTCCGGACGCTGATGACGGTCGTGCTCGAACACGCCGGGGCGCAGCGCGGGCTGCTGATCTTCGTCGACGAGGCCGAGCCGCGCATCGAGGCCGCGGGGGTGGCCGCGCGCGGCGGCATCACGGTCGACCTGCGGCCGGCGCGCGTGACCGCCGACGCCCTGCCGGAGGCGATCCTCCACTACGTGTGCCGCACGCACGAGGCCGTGCTGCTCGACGACGCCGCCGCGGCCCACCCGTTCCCGCACGATCCCTACCTCGCGCGCAGCGCCGCACGCTCGGTGCTGTGCCTGCCGCTGGTCAGGCAGGTCCGGCTGCTCGCCGTGCTGTACCTCGAAAACGCCCTGGCGCCGCACGTGTTCACGCCGGCGCGGACCGGGGCGCTGAAGCTGCTGGCCTCGCAGGCGGCGATCTCGCTGGAGAACGCGCGCCTGTACGCCGCGCTGAAGCGCAGCCAGACCTACCTGGAGCAGGCCCAGCGGCTGAGCCGCACCGGCAGCTTCGGCTGGCACGTCGCCAGCGGGCGGCTGGTGTGGTCGGAGGAGACCTTCCGCCTCGTCGGCTACCGGCCGGACGTCACGCCGACGCTGGAGCGGGTGTTCGAGCACGGCCACCCGGATGACCTGCCCGCGATGCGGCGGACGCTCGACGGCGCGGTGGCGGCGGCGGCGGATCTCGACTTCGAACACCGCCTGCGGCTGCCGGACGGCGCGGTCAAGCACGTCCACGTCGTCGCGCGGGCGCTGCAAGACGCCGCCGGCGAGCTCGAGTACGTCGGCGCGGTGATGGACGTGAGCGCCGCGAAGCAGGCGCGGCGCGACCTGGAGGACGCCGTCCGCGCCCTGCAGGGCCTGAAGGACGAGTTCCAGCTCGCGATCGACACCATCCCCGGCCTGGTGTGGAGTTCGCGGGCGGACGGCCACGTCGACTTCCTCAACCAGCGCTGGCGCGACTACACCGGCCTCACGCTGGCGCAGGCGAGCGGCTGGGGCTGGCGGGCGGCGATCCACCCGGACGACCTGCCGCGCCTGGAGCGCGACTGGCGCTCGCGGCTGGCCTCGGCGCAGCCGGGCGAGGTGGAGGCGCGGCTGCGCCGCCACGACGGCGCCTACCGCTGGTTCCTGCTGCGCGCCGTGCCGCTCTGCGACGCCGCCGGCACGGTCCTCAAGTGGTACGGGACCACCACCGACATCGAGGACCGCAAGTGGGCCGAGGCGCTGCTCGCCGGCGAGAAGCGCCTGCTCGAACGGATCGCCCGCGGCGATGCGCTGCCGGTGGTGCTCGACGCGCTGAGCCGGCTGGTCGAGGAGATCGCCACCGGGGCGCTGTGCTCGATCCTGCTGGTGGACCCCGACGGGCGCCGCCTGCGCCACGGCGCGGCACCGAGCCTGCCGTGCCGCTACACGCAGGCGATCGACGAACTGGCCGACATCGCCGAGGGGATCGGCCCGTGCGCGTCGGCGGCCTACCGCAGGCAGCCGGTGATCGCCGCCGATTTCACCACCGACACGCGCTGGCCGGAGGCTTACCGCGCGCAGGCGCTGGCGTACGGCCTGCGCGCGTGCTGGTCGACGCCGATGCTGTCGCGCGACGGCCAGGTGCTCGGGACCTTCGCGCTCTACTTCCGCGAGCCGGGCAGCCCGGGTGCGGCGCAGCGCGGGGTGATCGAGCAGTTCACGCACCTCGCCGGCATCGCCGTCGAGCGCGCACAGGCCGAAGACGCGCTCAGGCACTCCGAGGAGCGCTACGCGCTGGCGATGGCGGCGACCGGCGAGGGCTACTGGGACTGGATCATCCCGAGCGACCGCTTCTTCGCCTCGCCGCGCCTGCTGGAGATGTACGGCTTCGCGCCCGGCACGGTGTTCGCCGGCCGCGCGGCGTTCCTCGCCCGCTTTCCCTTCCACCCCGAGGACCGGCCGCGCTGGGAGGCGGCGATCGCCCGGCACTTCGCCGGCGAGAGCGAGCGCTTCGACCTGGAGATGCGCCTGCTCCCCCACGGGCGCCTGCGCTGGGTCCACCTCACCGGGATGTGCGTGCGTGACGCCACCGGCACGCCGGTGCGCTGGACCGGGGCGGTGTCGGACATCACCGAGCGCAAGCTCGCCGAGCTCGCGCTGCGGCGCTCGGAGGAGCGCTACGCGCTCGCGGTGGAGGCGGCCGGCGACGGCCACACCGACTGGATCGTCGCCAGCGGCGAGTTCTACGCCTCGCCGCGCTTCCTCGACCTCTGCGGGCTGCCCGCCGACACCGTGTTCGCGAGCCCCGCGGACTTCGCCGCGCGCCTGCCGCTGAAGGGCGACGACCGCGACAAGGTCGCGCGGGCGCTGGCGGCGCATTTCGCCGGTGCGATCGTGCGCCTCGACCTGGAGATGCGCCTGCGGGTGCGCGGCGAGACGCGCTGGGTGCACGTCACCGGGCTGTGCTCGCGCGACGCCGCGGGCGCGCTGGTGCGCTGCAACGGCGCGTGGACCGACGTCACCGAGCGCAAGCGCGCCGAGCAGCTCGAACGCCAGCTGCGCCAGTCGCAGCGGCTGGAGGCGATGGGCACGCTCGCCGGCGGCATCGCCCACGACTTCAACAACATCCTCGGCGCCATCCTCGGCTTCGGCGAGATGGCGCAGCGCGACGCGCCGCGCGGCAGCCGCCTGCGGCGCGACATCGACGGCATCGTCACCGCGGGCGAGCGCGGCCGTGCGCTGGTCGACCGCATCCTCGCCTTCAGCCGCAGCGGCACCGGCGAGCGCGTGCCGGTGCACGTCGAGCAGGTGGTGCACGAGGCGCTCGAGCTGCTGGCGGCGAAGCTGCCGCCGCAGGTGACGATCGACGCGCGCCTGCGGGCCGGGCGCGCCGCGCTGCTCGGCGACGCGACCCAGGTGCACCAGGTGCTGAGCAACCTGGTCACCAACGCGGTCCACGCGATGGCCGCGGGCGGCGTGCTGCGGGTGGCGCTCGACACCGTGCGCCTCGACACCGCGCACATCGCGACCACCGCGACCGTGTCGGCGGGCGAGTACGTGGTGCTGGAGGTGGCCGACGGCGGCAGCGGCATCCCGCGCGACATCCTCGAGCAGATCTTCGACCCCTTCTTCACCACCCGGGAGGTCGGCGTCGGCACCGGGCTCGGGCTGTCGCTGGTGCACGGCATCGTCACCGACCTCGGCGGCGCGGTCGACGTGGCGAGCACGCCGGGCGTCGGCAGCACCTTCACCGTGTACCTGCCGCGTGCGGGCGACGCCGACGAACCCGGCGAGGACACCGCCCCCGCGCTGCCGCGGGGGCGCGGCGAGCGGGTGCTGGTCGTCGACGACGAGGACGCGCTGGTCAGGCTCGCCACCGAGACGCTCGCCGGACTCGGCTACGTGCCGGTCGGCTTCACCTCGAGCGTCGCGGCGCTGGCGGCGTTCCGCGCGCATCCCGGGCGCTTCGACGCGGTGATCACCGACGAGCGCATGCCGGGGCTGTCCGGCGTGCAGCTGATCCACGAGATCCGCGGCATCCGCGCCGCGGTGCCGGTGCTGCTGGTGAGCGGCTACCTCGGCGCGGCGCTCGTGCAGCGCGCCCGCGACGCCGGCGCCGACGCGGTGCTGAACAAGCCGCTGTCGGCGCGCGAACTGGCGACCGGGCTCGCCTGCGTGTTGCAGCGGTCCTGAGCTTCGCGACAGCCGACACACGCCGGGCGCGGCGCGACAAACGCCGGACGCGCACACCGCGCAGCCTGTGAGCATCGACGCCGACCCCCGCCCGCGACGGCCTTCCCGGTCCGGGGCGCGCCGATGGCGAAGCGGTTCCCGCGGCCTCGTGCCAGCCCCCCGGCACGCCCGCCGCCCGGACCCGATCCCCCTGCGATCCCCCCGGCGGCGCGCGCCGCCGGACGACGGCATGTCATGCGAGGACTTCCGATGAGCACGATCACGACGAAGGACGGCACGCAGATCTACTTCAAGGACTGGGGCTCGGGGCAGCCGGTGGTGTTCAGCCACGGCTGGCCCCTCACCGCCGATGCCTGGGAGGACCAGATGGTGTTCCTCGCCGCCCGCGGCTACCGCTGCATCGCCCATGACCGCCGCGGCCACGGGCGCTCCAGCCAGCCGTGGGACGGCAACGACATGGACACCTACGCCGACGACCTCGCCACGCTGGTCGAGAGCCTGAACCTGAAGAACGTCATCCACGTCGGCCACTCCACCGGCGGCGGCGAGGTGGCCCGCTACATCGGCCGCCACGGCACCCGGCGCGTGGCCATGGCGGTGCTGATCGGCGCCGTGCCGCCGCTGATGCTGCGCACCGACGCCAACCCCGAGGGGCTGCCGCTGGAGGTGTTCGACGGCATCCGCGCCAGCGTGCTGGGCGACCGCTCGCAGTTCTTCATGGACCTGCCGACGCCGTTCTACGGCGGCAACCGGCCCGGCGCGACGCTCTCCGAGGGGCTGCGCTACAGCTTCTGGCGCCAGGGCATGCAGGCCGGCTTCAAGAGCGCGCTGGACTGCATCAGGGCGTTCTCGGAAACCGACTTCACCGAGGACCTCAAGCGCATCGACGTGCCCACGCTGCTGCTGCACGGCGACGACGACCAGATCGTCCCGATCGGCGCCTCGGCCTACCAGGCCGCCAGGCTGGTGCGCAACGCCGAACTGAAGGTCTACCCCGGCGGCTCGCACGGTCTCTGCTCGACGCAGAAGGACGAGGTCAACGCCGACCTGCTCGCCTTCTTCCAGCGCTGAAACGACGAGGGACTGATGCCATGAAGACCGCAGAATCCGCCACCGGCGCGCTCCACGCGCCGAACCGCTTCGTCGACGTCGGCAACCGCCGGCTCGCCTATCGCTCGATCGGGGCCGGCAAGCCCATCGTGCTGTGCAACCGCTTCCGCGGCAACCTCGACGCCTGGGATCCGGCCTTCCTCGACGCGCTGGCGGCGAATGACTTCCGGGTGATCACCTTCGACTACCGCGGGCTCGGCCTGTCCACCGGGGAGAAGACCTACGACCCCTTCGCCCTGGCCGAGGACGCCCGGGACCTGATCGACGCACTCGACCTGCAGGGCGCGGTGATCGGCGGCTGGTCGGTCGGCGGGATGGCCGCGCAGGTGGTGGTGGCGCTGTACCCGCAGAAGGTCAGCCACGCGGTGCTGATCGGCACCACGCCGCCGGGCCCGAACGTCAAGCCGGCGGAGCAGCTCTTCTACGACACCGCCGCGATCCCGGATTACGGCTTCGAGCACGAAGTGATCCTGTTCTTCGAGCCGCGCTCGGCGCGCAGCCGCGAGGCGGCGCGCCGCTCGGCCGAGCGCATCGCGCAGCGCACCGAGGCGCGCAGCGTGCCGGTTCCGGCCGACTGGGCGGCATCCATCCTCGGCACCCGGCCGAAGAGCCCGCTGTTCCCGGCCGATGCGCTGCTCGAAGCGCTCAAGGTCACCGACATCCCGCTCCTGCACGTGGGCGGCGACCACGACATCATCTTCCCGGTCGAGAACTGGTACGCGCTGAACCAGCAACTGCCGACGCTGCAGCTCCTCACCTTCCCGCGGGCCGGGCACGGGCCGCAGCACGAGCACCCCGAAGCCTGCGCCGCGCACATCGCGACCTTCGTGCGCACGACCGCGTGATCGAGGGGAGACCTGCCATGTTCGGATTGACACCGCTCGGTCTGCTGCACACCGCGATCAGCCTGATCGCGGTCGTCGCCGGGCTGATCCTCCTCGTGCGCGACCACGGCATCTCGCCGCGCCGCCCCCTCGGCCGGCTCTACGTCGTCACCACGGTCATCACCTGCGTCACCGGCTTCGGCATCTTCCAGCACGGCGGCTTCGGCAAGCCGCACGCGCTGGGGATCCTGACGCTGGTGGTGCTGGCGGTCGCGGCCCTGGCGGAACGCGGCCGCGGCTTCGGGCGCGCTTCGCCCTACGTCGAGACCGTCGCCTACTCGGCGACGCTCTTCTTCCACCTGATCCCCGGCTTCACCGAAACCCTCACCCGCCTGCCGCCGGCGGC
The DNA here is from genome assembly GCF_004341245.1 of Plasticicumulans lactativorans. Classification (GTDB taxonomy): domain Bacteria; phylum Pseudomonadota; class Gammaproteobacteria; order Competibacterales; family Competibacteraceae; genus Plasticicumulans_A; species Plasticicumulans_A lactativorans. Next base: position 23,817 of record NZ_SLWY01000013.1, read on the forward strand.
ACCGGTGTTCGCCAGCCCCGAGGCCCCGGGCCTGCAGGCACTCGCCGCCGTGCTGCTCGTGCTGTTCACGGTCGGCGCCTACGCGCAGGTCCGCCGCCTGCGCGCGGCCGCGGGCACGCCGCCGCTACGCCGGTGACGCCGCCGCGGAGGTCGGCACCCTGCGATGGGCGAGGGCGGGGAGGAGGGGGGGCCTGCAGGCGTTTCCCGGTCGGGAAAGAACCTGAAGGACGGTGAACCCGGGATTGGTACTGACTGCCTTGCTGGTTGTAGCGATGACGGGATGAGCGCGTGTGTACGTAGTTTGCACACGTAAGCGAGGAACTGCATGTCACCTTGTCGAGTGGCTTGGTGGCCGCTACTTTTCCGAGAGTCTGCTGCAACCACTGAAGTGTTTATGCGATCGATAGATTATTTATACTATAATGTGATTTGATAGTCGAATATAATGAACCTTTATTACATACACTTAAAGATCCTCGTCACTCCATTGACCAGCTTTTTTACATTAGCAAAGGAACTGGCAACAGAGCATGGGAGCATACGCTAAGAGTTGATCACAAATAAAAGGGGGACACGGTAGCGCTTGAGCAGATCACGGACAAAACGGAGGCTCACGGCAAAGCGTCTGGCCAGCGCCCGTTTCGAACCCTCTTGGTGCAGATACGCCGTCAGCACTTTGCGTCGCAGGTCGTTGGAATACGTGGACATAATAGTGACCACCTCCATGAAGGCTTGTCGAATCAGGTGATAATAGTCCGCTGTGGCGAAATCAATCGATCAGTGCTGTAAGTTCCGAGCCTCACCAGGCCGCGCGACCGTTTCGCAGTCAAGTTATGACACACGCTTCCATTATCCTTCGGAAGTGGGGCCCCGACCAGCTTGAGGCTGTACTGCGGTAGCATCACCTAGGTAGGGGGAGCTAGGTGGCAATCGCACATTTGTGCGGACCGCACCGACCTAGCGAAAATGAGGCTGAGAAAGTAATGAGAGGAGAACCATGCCCATCGCAATCACTGAGGCAACCATCCACCAACTTATCAAAAAGGAAAAGACACAGGGGGACGAGAGCGTCGCGGTGAAACCGCGAACAACGGTGTTGCCAAACGATGAAGTTCTACAGCAGCTTTGCACGGATCTGATTAACATGTATGGTCAGGTCGCCAACAGCAACGGCACGCTGGGCATTGACCCCAATGATCACAAATGGCCATTGGCGCTGAGTGAATATGTCGAGGGTAATCTTGCCTTCATGCCGTTCACCGACGCATCCGTTGAATGCATTGCCACTGAAATGCGTACTGCGTTTCTGTCCAATGGAGGATACGCGCTGTTTCTTCGCTATCAAGTGGATGTGCAAGACTTCCTGCTAGTCGCCATGCTCAAGCTCAAGGAGGGAGCTGGAGTTGACGCAGAGACACTTGATCTCAAGGCCACCTTGAACATTGATCTCGCGCATCTGAACGAGGCCGCGCGGGTAAATTTGACCCGGTGGCGGGCAAACGAGCAGCCGCATCTTACGTTCATCAAGGGGCGCGCAAAATCCGCACCGGTGAGCGACTACTTTCGTGATGCGCTGGCTTGCACAAACTTCACCGACTCCAAGCACCACACGGAAAAGGTGATTCAAGCAGCGAAGGACTTTATTGAGGCACAGGAGTGGGCGACGTCTGCTGAGAAGAAGCAGGCGCATCAAGACATGCGAGCGCGCCTCGTTGCATGTTTCGAGCAATCCAAGATCGACGTGCCGCTCTCCACCGTTGCGGCTGCAATTCATCCAGATGCACCGGACGATTTCCTGACCTTTGTTCGGGAAAAGGTCGGCCCCGATTCGTACAACCTTAATGATCGCTTCGCTCCGCATCGGAAGTCCTATATCGGGTTGAAGCGAATCACTGGGAAAATGGGTTCCGTCTCGGTGGCCTTCGACGTAGCCGATGTGCTGGCGGAACGGGTTAAGTACGACCCTGACATTAACGCTCTGATCTTGACCTCTCCTAGTGATGAATTGAAGAGTATCATCGAAGAAAATGCACCAGATCCCGACGCTGCCGCATGATTGGGCGCTCTGGCTTTTCGAGAAGCTGGAGCGGTCTGAAAATGCGGGGAATCACTGGCAGGGCGTGCTGCCGAACGACCTTAACTTTGACGAGGTCGTCGGCGCACTTCCTGAGAGACTGAAAGGTCATTGTGACGCCGATCGTCGGACGATCGAGTTCAACCCTGTAGCGGTAGGCGTTTTTGAATCCATGGCCGAATTAGTCAATGGTGCGAGGCGCAGGAGCGCGCCGCAACTTTTCACCGTCCGTGATCTAAACTATACTCATGGTCGTAGTGCTTCAGTTCCTGAAGTCATCGCACAGTACCTTGGCGCAGTACGGCTGTGGCAACTTTTCAATCGTTCTGCGGACCATGTAGCCAACAAGGAACATTCACTCTACTTCATCAAAACCTTCGAATCAAAGGTAGAATTGCGGTGCGAGTATTCAGCGAACGACCTGTGTTCGCTGAATGGTCTTGATGAATTTGCGCAGAATTATTTCGAATCCGATCACCATCGAGATCAGAAGCGCACCATCATTCGCAACGCCCTGCTCGAGATATTCAAGGGTCAACTGGTAGTCCGTTTTTCAGATGTGCTGCAGAAATTCAAGGACTTTGCCGAGAGAGTCCGTAGCGCGTACACCTTGTACACCACCGACTTCTCTTTTGAGAAACTTCGATCGGAGGTCGACAAGCAGAACCTCGAGGACATGCTCAGACTCAACAAAACATTCTCAGATATTCAGAACCAATTGCTCGCGATCCCTGCAGCCATGCTGCTCGTTGGCGCAAATGTGAAAGTGGACAATCTCGCAGCGAACATTGCTACGGTCGTGGGCGTTTCGATCTTTGTCTGGATCATGTGGAAGCTAATTCGCAATCAAGTCAGTTCGGTCACCGCGATTGACAAGGAGATTCATCTTCGACAGGGAAAAATTGAAGAGCAACCCGTCGATATTTCGGAAAAGCTTTTGCCGCGATTCTCTGAGCTAAGTGAGAGAGTGAAGCACCAGAAGGCTGTGCTGAGTGGAATCCGTGGGGCAGTGGTGCTTGTTTTGATTATCACGATTCTGATCGTTATTAATGCGCAATGGCCGGCATTTCTCATTCGCTTAATTGAGCAGATATTCATGGTCGCGGGCACTGCAGGAAATTGGCTGCATGATGCTTTGGCCTGTATGGAGCACAGTGGGATATGACCCTACCTTCACGCGTGAAGAGATTCACCAGATGCTGTACCTCAGCGAACGTCGGCTACGCCCTTCGGCCCCTGCCGCGAAGGCCCATCCCGGTCATGCGATCAGCCAGCACACCGAACAGCGTGAAGACCCTTTCGATCGGCGCCACATCCGCCAGGATTCGACCTTTGCCAGTCGCAAGGATCTGGTGCTGGCGGTGGAGGAGGCGCTGCACGACACACTGGGGCAGCAGGAACTCGCAACGCTCAATGCCCACAACGTCCACACCTGTTCGATCGTCGTACAACTGACGGCAACGTTCGGCAAGATAAAAGCGAATGTCGTCCGGAACCCGATGGCCAAAATTGGCAACAACTGGGTTCCCACTCAAGGTCCGCAGCACTACCTGACGCACGTGCTCGTCAGTGCGGTCTTCGTTCTCGTCGACAAATTGGCTCCGCCTGAATCCTGGGCGCCCTTGCATATCCAGACGGCGTATCCGAAGGACGTGGTCCATTGAAACACCCGCAACCGGCGGGCGCTCCGCACCTGGGAGAGGCTGGAGCCGGACGTCGCGTTCTCACAGCACGTCTTCGCCCGAGCGGCCGCGCTACTCGGGGAAGTCGACGATCCACAGGTCGAGCGGAAGCACTTGTTCGCGCTGCGCGGCGCCCGCCACCGGCTCGGTCGCGATCGGCTGCTGGTCGACGATGGCCTGGTCGAAGGCCTCCGTCGAGGTGCCGCGACGGGTCGCCGAGAAGCTGCGCAGCCGGTACGGCAGGCCGTTCGAGGCCAGCGGCGAGGGGCCGTCGGTGATCTGGAAATGCAGGTGCGGCTCGGAGGAGTTGCCCGAGCTGCCGACGTGGCCGAGGAGCTGCCCGCGGTGCACGCGCTGGCCCTGGCTCACCTGCACCGAGCGGGGCTTGAGGTGCGCGTAGAGCGCGTAGCGGCCGTCGCCCAGGTCCAGCACGACGTGGTTGCCGTCCGCCTGTTCGAGTGGGAGGCCCGGCGGAAGCTGGCCGGGCGGCGAGTCGTCCAGGCCGTCCACCGCGGCTGCCACGCTCGCATCGGCCACCGCGTACACGGGCTTGCCGTAGATGACGTAGCTTCCGGTGGCCTTGGGGTCGCCGACGAAGATGCGCCCCTGCTCGTCGAGCTGCTCCCAGTCGATCGCGAAGCGCTGCGCGGTGACGAAGCGGCCGTTCATCGGCAGCGTCGCGCGCACGTGGCGCACCGCGTCGCAGCAGCCGTCGCCGGCGATGTAGCGCGGTCCGCGCAGCGGCGCATCGAACACCAGCGCGGTCTGCGGCGCCACCCGGACGCAGCCCGCCGTTTCGGCCAGCGCTGCCGCGCCGACGGTGCCCGCCAGCGCGTGCGCGAGCCGTCCCGGCAGCGCATCGGCGCGGTCGAACATGAGGTGCAGGTAGACGATGCCCGCCTGCGCCGCGCCCAGCGTGCCGGCCGCGGCGTTCCGCTCGCGCACCACCAGCCGCCGGCCGAGCTCCGCCGCGTCGAGGGTGGCGACGACGGCACGGGTGTCGGCGTCGAACACGTCCAGCCGGCTGAGGGTGGCGCGGTCGCCGGTGGCGTTCACCAGATCCAGTTCGTAGACCACGTGCAGCCGGCCATCGGAGCCGGCCACCGGGACCGGCGCGTCCGCCACGCGGGCGGTGAGCGGGGTGTAGCGGGCCGTGTCGCCGGTCGCGTCGCAGGCCGCGTCCGCGCCGGAGCGATCGGCCGCAGCGCTGCCGGCGCAGGTGGCGAGGCCGATCAGCAGGGCGCACAGGGATGGCAGGGTCTTCATGGTGCTCGTCTCGTTTCTGGTCGGCCGTGGCGGTTGCGGCGTCTCCTGCCGTTCGCCCGCGCGACGCGCGGCGCGGGGCCGGAAGGCACAAGGGCAGAGCGTAGTCGCCGGTGGCGCGGGTCGTGGCCGTGGCGTGGGCGTGAGCCGCGCCGCCAGCCGCAACCGGGCGGCGGCGGGCACGGGCGGACGTCGCGTGGCACGCCCGCTGCGCGCGCCGGGCCGCCCACGCGCGGCGCCTAGAACAGCAGGCCGAACAGCCGCTTCAGCAGTTCTTCCAGCGGCATCATCGTCAGGGCGAGCGGCACGATCGGCGCGAGGATGGCGGCCGCCAGCCGCGCCAGGGCATCGGTGGTGATGGGCACGACGCGCATGCCCTGCACGATCTCGTAGCTGTTACCCAGATCGGCGAGCGACTGGATGTCGGCGCTGCCCAGCAGGGGCTCGTCGCCGGGGGCGCCACCGCGCAGCCATTTGGCGTCGAACGCGCGCGCGTAGTGCCCGGCCAGCGTGCCGTACTCGCGCAGGCCCTCGCGCTTGGCCTGTGCGAGCTGCGGGGCGAACACCAGCAGCGGGCCGAACACCAGGCACAGCAGGAAGATCACCATCACCGCGATTTCGACCTTGAAGTCGGGCAGGGTGGCGCCGAGGAAGAAGATCCGGTTGGCGAGCTGGCCGGCGAGCATGACGCCGTGGGCCGCGACGAGCACCGCGAAGGCGTAGACCGTGTTCGACAGGAAGCCCAGCCCGCCGAGGCGGTCCGGGTGCACCGGCAGCAGGCTCAGGCGGATGCGCGACACCTGCCAGAGCAAGCGTGCCCAGATGAACAGGCGGAAATACCAGCGGATCAGCAGGAACTGGAAGATCGGCAGGCTCACGTAGCCGTACCAGACCCCCGCGAGCGAGAGCGTCGACCCCGTGGGCGAGGGCGTCGCGTACCAGGTTGCGGCGTGCAGCGCGGTGTACTGGCGCCAGACGACCAGGACGCCGAACCCGTACACCAGCACGATCAGCAGCAGCTCGGCGAACACCGAGTTGCGCAGCCGGAACGCCGAGCGGAGCGCCGCGTCGAAGCGTGGCAGCTCGGCTTCGGGAATCAGGCGCCGCTCCAGGAAGGCTCCGGCGATCGGGCGCAGGCGCTGGTGCACGACGAGTTCGGCGACGATCAGCAGCGGCACCGCCACCAGGAAGCGCACGTGGACTTCGATGTCGAGCACGAACGGCACCGCGACGGGCTGACCCGACAGGTACCGTTCCAGCGTCGACAGCAGCAGCAGCGGCAGCCACGCGAACAGCGAGATGAACACCACGCGCTGGCGCACCATCATCAGCGCGTCGTCGGACAGGTGCGCCCGGCGCAGCAACTGGAACAGCGGGCCGCCGAGGATCAGCGAAAAATCCTGCGCATCCCGGACGATGTCGTCCCCGGAAGGGGGCGTGCGGGAGGTCGTGCCCCCTGCCGCGTGTCGGCTGCTGCCCATGCTTCACCTGCTGCGTCGGCGCGGTGGCCATCCCCGTCGCGCCCTCGCCGTGACCGGGGTGGGTTTGGAAACATGATAGGTAGCGACGGCCGCGCGGGCGGGGCGAACGCGCGCGGGCCGGCTGATGGCCGTCAATGCGTCCGGGGTTCGTCGGCCCGGCGCACGGTGCGGCGCGGGCACCTGCACGGCTTGCCGTCCGCAACGGCGGCGGCGATGCTGCGGCCTGCCGCGCCACCGCAGCGGGCATCGGCCGCGGGTGCTGCATGGCGCTCTGCGGGCTGCGCGCGTCTGCAGCCTTCACCTCACGCTTCGGGCCACCCATCGATGCCGGATACCGCCGTTCTCCTGATGGATCTGCAGGTGGATTTCCTCGACACGGCACAGGGCCGCATGCCGGTCGATGCGCCGGGGGCGGCGCGCGTGATCGTGGCGGCGAACGCGGTGCTCGCCGGTCGCGCGTTACCCGGCGCGCTGCCGGTGGCCATCGTCAACGCGTTTCCGCGGTCGCAGCGCGTGCGCAACCGCTTCCGCAACCATGCGGCCGTCGCCGGCAGCGCGGGCGCCGCGATCGATCCGCGCATCCAGCTGCCGCGCGGGCTGGCGGTCTTTTCGAAGGCGCAGGGCGATGCGTTCTCGAACCCCGAGCTGCACGCGTTCCTGCAGTCGGAATCGGTCACGCGGGTCTGCATCGTCGGCGTGTTCGCCGAGGGCTGCGTGCGGGCCACGGCCCTCGGCGCCCGGGCGCTCGGCTATGCCGTGTCGGTTCCGCTGGAGGCCATCGCGACCGATGCCCGCTGGAAGCTCTGGCTCGCGCAGCGGTCATTGCGTGCGCATGGCGTGCGGGTCGTGGAGCACCTGGCCGAGGCGGGCGGCGCGGCGTAATCCGCCGGGCGGAAGCCGCCCGTCCAGCCCCGGCACGTGTGCGTCAGGGCCGCGCCTCGAACACCAGGTTGAACGGCGTGTGCGTCGCGCGGCGGAAGCGCTGGAAGCCGGCGCCGGTGACGACGGCACGCATGCGCGCCTCGCCGGCCTGCGCGCCGAGGGCCAGGCCGACTTCCTGCGCGAGCGAGCAGGGCGTGCAGATCATCGTCGAGCCGGCGTAGTAGGCGCGGCCCACCGGGTTGAGGTTTTCCTCGACGCGGTCACCGGCGTAGGGCTCGACGATCATCCAGGCGCCGTCCGGCGCCAGCGTGCCCAGCACGTGGCGCGAGGCGCCCACCGGGTCGCCCATGTCGTGCAGGGCGTCGAAGATCGTCACCAGGTCGTAGTCGCGGCCGGGGTAGTCCTTGGCGCTGGCGACTTCGAAACGGCAGCGGTCTGCGACCCCCGCCTGCCGCGCGCGTTCCGTCGCCGCGGCGACCGACTCGGCGTGGTAGTCGAAGCCGATGAACTCCGACGCCGGGTAGGCCTGCGCCATCAGGATCGTCGAGGCGCCGTGGCCGCAGCCGATGTCGGCCACGCGGGCGCCGGCGTGCAGCCGGGCCTCCACGCCGTCGAGCGCCGGGATCCACTGGCTCGTGAGGCTGTCGATGTACGACGAGCGGAAGAAGCGTTCCACGCCGTGGAACAGTTCGTGGTCGTGCTCGTGCCAGCCGATGCCTTCGCCGGTGCGGAAGGCGTTTTCCAGGCGCTGCCCGATGCGCCCGGCCGCCAGCGCGGTCTGGAAGGCGCCGACGATGAAGGCCGGGCTGTCCTCGTCGGCGAACACCAGCGCCTGCTCCGGCGTCAGCGCGTAACGGCCGCTGTCCGCCAGGTAGTGCACGTAGCCGGAGGCCGCCTGCGCATTGAGCCATTCGCGCACGTAGCGCTCGTGGGTGTCGGTGTGCGTCGCGAGTTCGGCCGAGGTCAGCGGGCCGTGCTGCGCCAGCGCGCGGTACAGCCCCAGCCGGTCGCCCAGCAGCACGAGCGGGGCGATCGAGACCGCGCCGAAGTCGACGATGGTGCGGCCGAGCAACTGGTTGAGCTTGTTCTCGTCGATGGTGTTCATGGAGAGGCTCCGGTGAGGGTTGCGGGAGCCCCCATTCTGTTCAGGCGCGTGCCCCCGCACTTTGCCGGCCGGCCGCCGTATTTGCTCCGGCGGCCGGTTCGTCACCGCGGCCTGATCGACAGGCCGAAACGCTTGACCGGGCGGCCGGCCGGCAAAATCCTTGTCGGCATGGATGCCCTCTCCGAACTGCTGCGGACCGTGCGGCTCAGCGGCGCGATGTTCTTCAACGCCCGGTGCTCGGCGCCGTGGTGCGTGCGCTCGCCGCCGGCGCATCGCCTGGGTCACTACGTGGCGCCGAACGCCAGCCACGTCATCGAGTTCCATTTCATCGCGCAGGGGCGCGGCTACGTGCGCGTGGGCGGCGAGACCACGCCGCTGGTGGCCGGGGACATCGCCATGCTGCCGCACGGTGATGCGCACTACATGGGCAACGGCCTGGGCGGCGAGACGATCGACGGCGAAAGCTCGATGGCCGCGCTGCTCAGCGGCGACGTGAAGCTGTCGCACATCGGCAGCGGCGACGGGGAGGAAACGCGGCTGATCTGCGGCTACCTCGCGTGCGAGGGGCGCCTGATCCAGCCGCTGATCGCCGGCCTGCCGCGCGTGGTGCGGGTGAACGTGCGCCAGGACCCGTACGGGCGCGTGCTGGAGGAGATGATCCGCCACGCCGTCGGGCAGCTCGCCGAAGGCCGGCCGGGCAGCCAGACCGTCGGCGCGCGACTCGCCGAAGTGCTGTTCGTGGAAAGCCTGCGCCGCTACCTGCTGCAACTGCCGCCCGGCAACGCCGGCTGGCTCGCGGGCGCGGCGGACCCCGCCATCGGCCGCGCGCTCACCGCCCTGCACCGGCGCCCCGCGCACCCCTGGACGCTCGACGCACTCGCCAGGGAAGCCGGCCTGTCCCGCTCCAGCCTCGCCGAACGCTTCGCACGCCATTTCGGGCAGGGCCCGATGGGCTACCTCGCCGACTGGCGCCTGGAACTCGCCGCCGACGCGCTGCGCACCACGAGCCGCAGCGTGCTGCAGATCGCCGCCGAGGTCGGCTACGACTCCGAAGCCGCCTTCAACCGCGCCTTCAAACGCCGCTTCGCCCTCCCGCCCGCGCGCTATCGGCGCAGTTCGCGCGAGGGGGTGGTATCCGTCAGTGAAGCTCCGGCTGATGCTTGAGGCGCAAATTTATTCTGTAGTGTTTTAGAACGTGTTCACGATCTTCTGAGGAGGAGGACCAGGAACGCACAGATGGAGGAACTGCAGGCTGGCGTTGTATTTGATACACGGGTGTCAGACGACAAAATGCCCACACTGCGCCACACAGTAGCGTGAACGAACCTTTTCAGAAGCCGACATGGAACTAACCGCCGTACTGACGCCCGCTGAAGAAGGCGGTTACATCGCGCTCAACCCGGAAACGGGAACGACCACACAGGGTGAAACGGTGGAGGAGGCCGTCGCCAACCTGCGGGAAGCCACGGCGCTCTACATTGCCGAGTTTCCGCTTTCCGTTCACGGTCATCCTGTGGTGACGATCTTTTCGATTTATGAGGATGCCTAAAATGCACTGAAAGTCGGCGCATTGGCTGGCTTTCTGCTGCAGGCCGCAGTTTCTACTGACGATGGTGTTGCGGCATAAACCGAGCATCCGATGTGCTTCGGCTCACGCCCGGGCGGAGGATTCGTAGCGCTCGACCAGGACGGTGGTCATCACCTGGGCCAGTTCGGCGATCGGGCCTGCGGTTTCCCAGGAGTAGAGGGAAACGACCATGGCCGGTCCGGGTCCGTAAGCCGCCGGGCGGACCTTGAAATTCCCGGTGATGCCCGTCGGCACCAGGGAGATGCCCATGCCGGCCTCCACCGCGGTGAGCACGCTCGTCAGGCTGGTGGCGGTGAAGGCGATGTACCAGTGCCGGCGCTCGCGTTCGATGCGCTCGAACATGTCTTCGCGATAGAGCCCGCCCGGCGGGAAGGCGACCAGCGGGATCGGGTCCGGCCATTGCACCGGGGCGTCGAGGCTTTCGAACCATCCGATGGCTTCGGGGAAGGACGCCCGGTGGTCGGCGCTCGCGGTCGGCTCCTTGACGACCACGATGTCGAATTCACCGGCGCGGAAGCGCCTGGTGAGATCGCGGCTGAGGCCCGTCGTCACGTCGAGGCGCACTTCGCGATGCTGTTCGGAGAAGCGCGCGAACGTCCTGGCCATCCTCGCGGTGACGATGTCATCCGCTACGCCGATGCGGATGGAGCTCGTGCCGGCGGGGTCGGAGAGCAGGGTCTGTGCTTCCTGCTGGAGTGCCAGGATGCGGCGTGCATAGCCCAGCAGCCGTTCGCCGGACGCCGTGGGCTGCACCGGGCGGGCGGCCCGGTCGATGAGCTCCCGCCCCACCGCCTGTTCGAGCCGGCCGAGCTGCTGGCTGATGGTCGATTGCGTCATGTGCAGGCGCTCCGCCGCCAGCGTGAAGCTGCCGGCATCGGCAATGGTGACGAAAGCGCGGAGGAGGCGGGGATCCAGCATGGTGCCATCAAGATCGTGAATGGGATTGGCTTATACATGCCGACTGGTAATGGCGCAATGCGCATCCATTGCCGGTTGGGACCCTGGAATACCGCTTTCACGGCGATCGGGCCGTCGCGCGGTGATATGGCGCGACCCGGTTCGACATTGCGAAATCCCCTCGATCGGGTCCCGCCAATGCGTGATTTGACGGTCGCCGTTCGTAATGCGCGGGTTTTGTGCGGCAGGCGCGTGCCCGCAGCGTTGGTGTTAAAAAATCAGCATCTGAAAGCTTAATCGGATTTATCCAAACATTTAATTTCTGAATGGCTTGGCCTTCGGCTAAAGTTCTTCCCGCTCCCGCGGGGCACCTGAAACGGGCATTCGACGAAACCTGCGCAATCGCTGCGATCAGGCCGGACGCGCGCCGCCTGAAGGCGGCCTCGTGGTATCGCCGAAAGCCGATCGAACTCGACGCTTGAGAGGTGAACCGTGCGGAAGGCTTTTTCCGTCATTGCCGGCATCCTGCTGGTGGCCGCTGTCCCGCCCGGGCTTGCGGCGGGACCGTCCGTGAACGAAAGCGGGCTGCATGCCGCGGCCGCCCGTAACGACGCCGCCGCCATTCGCGATCTCCTGTCGGCGGGGGCCGACATCGATGCCCGGGACGGGCGGGGGCGCACGGCGCTGCTGGTCGCGACCCACGGCAACCGGATCGATGCGGCACAGGCCCTGATCGAGGCGGGCGCCGACGTCAATGCCCGGGACGACATCCACGACAGCCCGTACCTCTATGCGGGCGCGCGCGGTCACCTCGAAATCCTCACGATGACGCTCGCCCATGGCGCCGATCTCAAGAGCATCAACCGCTTCGGCGGAACGGCGTTGATCCCCGCGTCGGAACGCGGTCACGTCGAAACCGTGCGCACGCTGATCGAGGCGGGCGTGGACGTCGATCACGTCAACGACCTTGGTTGGACGGCACTCCTCGAGGCCATCATCCTCGGGGATGGTGGTTCCCGGCACCAGCGGATCGTCGATCTGCTGCTGGCGGCGAAGGCGAACGTCGATCTGGCGGATCGCGAAGGCGTCACGCCACTTCAGCATGCGCGCAACCGCGGCTACGAGGCGATCGAAAAGCGCCTCGTCGCGGCCGGCGCCCGCTAGCGCCATGGCACGTACGGGACATGGCGCGGCGGCGAGCCCGCTGCTGCTGGCGGTCGTCGTGATCGTCGGCCTCAACCTGCGGCCGTTCCTGACCGGGGTCGGCCCGCTGGCCGCCAGCGTGAGCGCGGAAACCGGGCTCGGCCTGCAGGGCATGGCGCTGCTGACGCTGGTGCCGATGCTGCTGATGGGCTGCGGCGCCTTCGCGGGCCCGTCGCTGCAGCGGGGCATCGGCGCGCGGCGCGCGGTCGTCGGCGCGCTGGCGGTGCTCGCGCTCGGCTCCTCGCTGCGCCTGTTCGCGTCGGCCGGGTGGATGCTGGTGGGTACGGCGGTGCTGCTCGGCCTCGGGGTCGCGATCGTGCAGGCCGTGTTCCCCGGCATCATCAAGCGCCAGTTCCCGCAGCACGTGGCACTGGTGATGGGGCTCTATTCGTCGATGCTGATGGGCGGCGGCGCGGTGGGTGCGCAGCTCGCGCCGCTCGTTGCCAACGCGTCGGGAAGCTGGCGCATCGGCCTGGCGTGGCTGGCGCTGCCGGCGCTCGTCGCGGCCCTGATGGCCGCGTGCTGCCTGCCTCGGGATGAGGTCCGCGCCGGCGGCAGGGGACCGACCCTCGCGTTCCTGAAGCGCCCGCGCACCTGGCTGCTGATGGCGTGCTTCGGCCTCGTCAACGGCGGCTACTCGTCGGCGGTGGCGTGGCTGTCGCCGTCCTACCAGGCGCACGGGTGGACGAGCGCCGCCAGCGGCGGCCTGCTGGCGGTGATGGCGATGAGCCAGGCGCTGTCGGCCTTGCTGCTGCCGGTGCTGGCGAACAAGGGGACGGATCGACGCCCCTGGCTGTGGCTCACGCTGGCGATGCAGGCGAGCGGCTTTTCCGGGCTCGCCTTCTGGCCGGACGCGGCGCCGCTCCTGTGGGCCGTCGTGGTCGGCGCCGGGCTCGGCGGCTGCTTCGCGCTGTCGATGGTCGTCGCGCTCGACCACCTGCCCGATCCCGCGCAGGCCGGCGCGCTGTCGGCGCTGATGCAGGGCGGGGGCTTCCTGATCGCGGCCATTCCGCCGTGGATCGTGGCGCTGCTCCACGACCGCACCGGTGGCTTCGTCGCGGGCTGGATGCTGCACCTGTGCTGCATCACCGTGGTGGCGGTGCTGATGGTCCGCCTGGCGCCGGCCGGTTATGCGCGCGCGATGGGCGTGGGCGGGGCGGACGCCGCTCATGGGCCCGCCGCCGCGACGCCCTCGCCCCTGCCGGCACTCTGCGATCGGGCCTGAGCGGGCGGCACGGCGGGTGCCGCGGGGGTTGGCGGCGGCATCCCCCTCAGGCGTCCGTGCGCCGCCCGCGGTCCCGTCGGGTCAGCCTCTCCGGAGCCCGCCGCTGCCGCGCCCGCCGGGCGTTGGCGTGAGCGCGTTCCCGTCGCTTCCGTCCCCGGGAACGCCTGCACCCACCCGTGCGGCTCGCCCGGTCCCGGCTCAGCCGCTGTTCCTGAGCCCCGCCGCGATGCCGTTGATCGAGATGTGGATGCCGCGGCGGATGCGTTCGTCCTGGTGGCCTTCGCGGTAGCGGTGGAGCATTTCCACCTGCACGTGGTTGAGCGGGTCGAGGTAGGGGAAGCGGTTGCGGATGGAGCGCTTCAGCAGCGGGTTGGCGTCCAGCAGTTCGGCCTGGCCGGTGATCCGCAGCAGCGCGGCGACGGTGGCGCCGTGCTCGGCGCGGATGCGCCCGAAGATGGCCTCGCGCAGCGCGGCGTCCTTCACCAGCGCGGCGTAGCGGCTGGCGATGGCGATGTCGCTCTTGGCCAGCACCATGTCCATGTTCGAAAGCTGCGTGGCGAAGAACGGCCACTCGCGGTGCATCTGCTGCAGCAGCGCCATGCCGGCCTCCTCGCCGCGCTCGGCGAGGAAGGCCGCGACCGCGGCGCCGAAGCCGAACCAGCCGGGCAGCATCAGCCGGCACTGCGCCCACGAGAACACCCAGGGGATCGCGCGCAGGTCCTCGATGGCGGTGCTCTTCTTGCGCGAGGCCGGGCGCGAGCCGATGTTGAGCTGGGCGATCTCGGCGATCACCGTGGATTCCCAGAAGTACTGCTCGAAGCCCGGGGTTTCGTAGACCAGCGCGCGGTAGGCGCGGAAGGCGTGGTCCGACAGCGCCTGCATCGCGTCGATGAACGCCGCCCGCGGTGCCGCGGCCTCGCCGGCGAGCAGCGTCGCCTCCAGCGTGGCCGCCACCAGCACCTCGAGGTTGCGCCGGCCGACCTCCGGGTTGGCGTACTTGGCGGCGATCACCTCACCCTGTTCGGTCAGGCGGATCTGCCCCTGCACCGCGCCGCCCGGCTGGGCGAGGATCGCCTGGTAGCTCGGCCCGCCGCCGCGGCCGACGCTGCCGCCGCGGCCGTGGAACAGCCGCAGCCTGAGGCCGTGGGCGCGGAACACGCGGACCAGCTCGATCTCGGCCTTGTAGAGTTCCCAGCCCGAGGTGAGGAAGCCGCCGTCCTTGTTGGAGTCGGAGTAGCCGAGCATCACCTCCTGGGTGTGGCGGCGCGAGGCCAGCAGCCGCGCGTAGGGCTCGAGCGAGAACAGCCGCTCCATCGTCGCCGGCGCCGCCTGCAGGTCGCCGATGGTCTCGAACAGCGGGACGATGTGGGCATCGAGCGCCTGCTCCAGCGGCCGCAGGATGCCGGCCTCCTTCAGCAGCACCGCGAGTTCCAGCATGTCCGAGACGCCGTCGGTCTTGGAGATGATGAAGTGCGGCAGCGCGGCGCTGCCGAAGCGGCGGTGGGCGCGGCGGGCGGCGTGGAAGATCGCGAGCTCGCCGGCGGTCTCGTCGGAGTACGGCACGAACGGCGAGGCGAGCGGGCGCGCGGTCGACAGCTCCTCCAGGAGCAGCGCGATGCGCCCCTCCTCGTCGAGCGCGGTGTAGGCGGTGCCGGGGCGGGCGGCTTCGAGCAGCTCCGCCACCACGCGCTCGAACACGTCGGAGTTCTGGCGCAGGTCGATCGGCGCGAGGTGGAAGCCGAAGGTCTTCACCGCGCGGCGCAGCCGCCGCAGCCGGCCGCGGGCCAGCGCCGCCGAGCCGTTGGTCAGCAGCGAGCGGTGGATCACCTCGAGGTCGTCCGCCAGCGCCTCGGCGTCGGGGTAGGGCGCGGCCGCCTGCAGGCCGGCGCCGACCGGGTCGCGGCCGAGCAGCGCGCGGTAGGTGGCGGCGAGGCGCGCATGCACGCCGGACAGCGCCTGCCGGTAGGGCTCGTCGCTGCGGTGGGGGGAGACATCTTGCGCCTGCACCGCCAGCGCGAGCAGCGCCTCGGAGGCCGACACGTGCATCTGCGACAGCGACAGCTGCGAGGCCAGCGTGTGCACCTCGGCGAGGTAGAACTCCAGCGCCACGGTGGCCTGGCGCGCCAGGGCCTCCTCCAGCACCTCGGCGGTGACGAAGGGGTTGCCGTCACGGTCGCCGCCGATCCAGCTGCCCACCTTCAGGAAGCTCGGCAGCTCCAGCGCGCCCCAGGCACCGTCCTGCGCGGCGAGGCTGTCCTCGATGTTGGCGTAGAGGTGCGGCAGCTCGCGCAGGAAGGTGTAGTCGAAGTACGACAGGCCGTTGTTGACCTCGTCGAGCACCGAGAGCTTGGTGATGCGCAGCATCCGCGTCTGCCACAGCGTCAGCACCGCGCGGCGCAGCGCCTCCTCGTTGGCCGCGGCCTCCTCGGGGGTGAGCGCCATGCGGTCGCGCTGGTCGAGCAGCTGCGCGATCACCAGCTGGCAGTTGAGGATGCTCTTGCGGTGCACCTCGGTGGGGTGGGCGGTGAGCACCGGCGAGATCAGCGCGTCCTCGAAGAAGGCGGCGAGATCGCCCGCCTGCAGCCCGGCGGCGAGGACCGCCTGCAGCGCGTGGGCGAGGCTGCCTTCCTTGGGGCTGGAGCCGGCCAGCAGGTGGGCGCGCGAGCGGCGGATGTGGTGCTGGTCCTCGGCGATGTTGGCGAGGATCGAGAAGTAGCTGAAGGCCCGCGCGACGGCGTTGGTCTGGTCGCGCGACAGGGCGTCGAGGGTGGCTTCGAGCTCGCGGCGGGCGGCGAGGTCGTCGTCGCGGCGAAAGCGCACCGAGTGCTGGCGGATGCGCTCCACCACCTCGAAGGTGGCGTCGCCCAACTGGTCACGCACGGTGTCGCCGAGCATCCGGCCGAGCAGGCGGATGTCTTCGCGAAGAGGCAGGTCTTTGTCGGTCACGCCCGGGTCTCCAGGAAAGGGGCGCCGGCCCGTGCCGGCGGTGGCGGTATGTAAACCGGTAGCCCAAGGTAGTGGAAGGGGCGGGCGCATGCCGCTAGCGGCGGCAGGTTTCGTGCGGGCGGACCGCGTCCTCGGTCCGGGCCTCGTCGCGGGCGGCGATGCGCATGCCGAGGCGCAGCGCCGCGGCGACGTTGCGCGCGGCGCTGCGCAGGTTGACGGCGGCATCGCGCAGCGCCTCGTCGACCGTGCAGGGGCGGCGCACCGCGGCGAACACCGCGTCGATGCCGTGCGCGTGGACCGCGGCCGAGTCGAGCGTCAGCGCACCCGACAGGCCGATCACCGGCACGCCGCAGCGGGCCGCGACGCGCGCCACGCCGACCGGCGCCTTGCCGTAGAGGGTCTGGCCGTCGGTGCGGCCTTCGCCGGTGATCACCAGGTCGGCGCCGGCGACGAGGCGCTCCAGCTCGATCGCGTCGGTCACCACCTCGCAGCCCGGGCGCAGGCGGGCGTCGAGCACCGCGAGCAGCGCCGCGCCGAGCCCGCCGGCGGCACCGGTACCGGGGATATCGGCGATGTCCTTGCCGAGGTCGCGGCGGATGAGCTCGGCGAAGCGCCGCAGGCAGCGGTCGAGTTCCTCGACCATCGCCGGCGTCGCGCCCTTCTGCGGGCCGAACACGGCCGAGGCGCCGGTCGGCCCGACCAGCGGGTTGGTGACGTCGCAGGCGACGTCGATGCGGCACGCGGCGAGGCGCGGGTCGAGCCCGGTCACGTCGATGCGGGCGAGGCGCGCGAGCGCCGCGCCGCCGGGGCCGAGGTCGCACCCGTCGGCATCGAGCAGGCGCACGCCGAGCGCCTGCAGCAGGCCGGCGCCGCCGTCGTTGGTGGCGCTGCCGCCGAGGCCGATGACGAAGCGCCGGGCACCGGCATCGAGCGCGTCGCGGATCAACTGGCCGGTGCCGAACGTCGTCGTGACGCGCGGGTCGCGCGCTGCCACGGGGACGCGTTCGAGCCCGCTCGCGGCGGCCATCTCGATGACGGCGAGGCCCGTGCTCTCGGTCAGCCCGTAGGCGGCCTCGATCGCGGCCCCGGTCGGGCCGGTCACCGTGAGCGTCCGGCGCGTGCCGCCGGTCGCGTCGATCAGCGCCTGGACCGTGCCTTCGCCGCCGTCGGCGACGGGTACCTTGAGGTAATGGGCGTCGGGGAACACCTCCCTGAAGCCTGCTTCGATCGCGCGGGCGACGTCGAGCGCGCTGAGGCTTTCCTTGAATGAATCCGGTGCGATGACGATGTTCATGTGCGTCCTGTTCCAAATAAGCGGTCGGGGGAGGGCGGCCGGGGGGATCCGGCCGCCCTGCTGCGCTGCGTTCAGGCCGCGTGCCTGGCGTGTGCGTCACCGGCGGCCGGCATGTCGGCATCGTCCTCCTCGTAGAGCGCATGCAGGTCTTCCGGGTCGGACCTGCCGTCGAGCACCGCGGCGAGTCGCGCCTGGTCCGTCGCGCCCACCCAGCGGGCGATCGCCAGCGTGCCGACGGCGTTGCCGATGGTGTTGGTGATGGCGCGGGCCTCGGACATGAAGCGGTCGACGCCGAGCAGCAGCACCATGCCGGCCACCGGGATGGTGCCGAGCGAGGCCAGGGTCGCGGCGAGAGTGATGAAGCCCGACCCGGTCACGCCGGCGGAGCCCTTCGAGGTCAGCAGCAGCACGCCGAGGACCACCGCCTGGTCGGTAAGGGTCAGCGGGGTGTTGGTCGCCTGGGCGATGAAGATCGCCGCCATCGTGTAGTAGATGCACTGGCCGTCGGGGTTGAAGGTCAGGCCCGAGGGGATGACCAGGCCGACCACCGGCTTGGAGACGCCGGCGTTCTCGAGCTTGCGCATCAGTTGCGGCACCACCGACTCCGACGAACTGGTGGCGAGCACGGTGAAGAGCTCGTCCTTGATGTAGACGAGGAACTTCCACAGGCTGAAGCCCGCGAGCCGCGAAATGGCGCCGAGCACGATCACCACGAACAGGAAGCAGGTGATGTACATCGTGCCCATCAGCTTCGCCAGCGACGCGATCGAGCCGAAGCCGTACTTGCCGACGGTGAAGGCCATCGCGCCGAAGGCCGCGATCGGGGCGAGGCGCATGACCATGCCGACCACCGCGAAGATGCCGTGCACGAAGGAGTCGAGGAAGTCGACGACCGGCCTGGCACGCGGGCCGATGTGCGACAGCGCGACGCCGAAGAAGGTGGCGAACACCAGGATCTGCAGGATGTCGTTCTTCGCCAGGGCGTCGACCACGCTGGCCGGGATCAGGTTGAGCATGAAGTCGACGAAGCCGGTCGGCTTGGCGGCGGTCGCCGTGTAGCTGGCGATCGCGTTGGTGTCGAGGTGGGTCGGGTCGATGTTCATGCCGTGGCCGGGCTGGATGACGTTGACGACGATCAGGCCGAGGACCAGCGCGAAGGTGGACAGGACCTCGAAGTAGAGCAGGGCGCGGATGCCGACGCGGCCCAGCTCCTTCATGTTTTCCATCCGCGCGATGCCGAGCACGACGGTGGCGAAGATCACCGGCGCGAACACCATCTTGATCAGCTTGATGAAGGCGTCGCCGAGCGGCTTGAGGTCGGCCGCGAGCGTGGGCTGGAGGGCGCCCAGGAGGATGCCGGCGGCGACGCCGATCAGGACCTGGACGTAGAGCTTGCCTAAGTAACGACGCAGCATGGATGTCTCCTCAACTCGGTTGGTCAGGGACGAGCGCACCCCCGCGGCTCTCGTCGGCGCGTTTGGTGGGGGTGGCAGCGACGGACGCCGGACGCGTCCGTCGGGGAGGGCGTCCGGCGCCGCGGGGGCGGCGCCGGAGGGGGCGTCAGGCGGCGGCCCGCTCGCGGTCCGCGGCGATGAAGTCGCAGACCGCGCGGGTGACCTCGGCCGTGGTGGCGCTGCCGCCGAGATCGCGGGTGTGCAGCGCCGGGTCGGCGGTGACGCGCTCGATGGCCCGCATCACGCGCGCGGCGGCGGCGGCCTCGCCGAGGTGTTCGAGCAGCATCATGACCGACCAGAAGGTGCCGACCGGGTTGGCCAGGCCCTGGCCCATGATGTCGAAGGCCGAGCCGTGGATCGGCTCGAACATCGACGGATAGCGGCGTTCCGGATCGATGTTGCCGGTGGGGGCGATGCCGAGGCTGCCCGCCAGCGCGGCGGCGAGGTCACTGAGGATGTCGGCGTGGAGGTTGGTGGCGACGATGGTGTCGAGCGTGGCCGGCTTGTTGACCATGCGCGCGGTCATCGCGTCGACCAGTTCCTTGTCCCAGGTGACGTCGGGGAAGTCGCGCGCCACCTCGGCGGCGATCTGGTCCCACATCACCATCGCGTGGCGCTGGGCGTTGCTCTTCGTCACCACCGTCAGCAGCTTGCGCGGCCGACTCTGGGCCAGCTTGAAGGCGAAGCGCAGGATGCGCTCGGCGCCGACACGGGTCATCATCGACACGTCGGTCGCGGCCTCGATCGGGTGGCCCTGGTGCACGCGGCCGCCGACGCCCGAGTACTCGCCCTCGGAGTTCTCGCGGACGATGACCCAGTTCAGGTCCGCGGACCCGCAGCGTTTCAGCGGGGCGTCGATGCCGGGCAGGATGCGGGTCGGGCGCACGTTGGCGTACTGGTCGAAGCCCTGGCAGATCTTCAGCCGCAGCCCCCACAGCGTGATGTGGTCGGGGATGTCCGGGTCGCCGGCCGAGCCGAACAGGATCGCATCCTTGTCGCGCAGCGCGTTCAGGCCGTCGTCGGGCATCATCACGCCGTGCTCGCGGTAGTAATCGCCGCTCCAGTCGAAGTTCTCGAACTCGAAGCGGAACGTATTGCCCGCCGAGGCAAGCGCCTCGAGCACTTTCTGACCGGCAGGAACGACTTCCTTGCCGATGCCGTCGCCGGGGATCGTCGCGATGCGATAGGTCTTCATGATCTGTCTCCTCTCTACAGGGGGTGGCGTGTGGGGACCCGCTGTGCGGTGCGTTCGGGGCAGGTCCTGGGGCGCCAACTTACGGGGCCGACCCCCCTGCGGCGCGGGCCCGGCGTCAAACCGTCGTTAACCTGAAGTTAAAGATGAGGGCGGCATGAGCGCCGGAATCCAGCCCGCCGAGCTCGGCTTCTTCGTCGCGATCGCCGCGGGCAGCAGCTTGAGCGCGGCGGCGCGCGAGCTCGGCATCACCACGCCGGCGGTGAGCAAGCGGCTTGCCCAGATCGAGACGCGCCTCGGCGTGCCGCTGCTCAACCGCACCACCCGGCGCCTGAGCCTGACGCCCGAGGGCGAGGTGTTCCTGGAACACGCCCGCCGCATCCTCGGCGAGCTCGACGACCTGAATCAGCTGCTGAGCACGGCGAAGGGCGCGCCCAAGGGGCTCCTGCGCGTCAACGCGACGCTGGGCTTCGGCCGCCTGCACGTGGCGCCGGTGATCTCCCGCTACGTCGCCCAGTACCCGGAAGTGGACGTGCAGTTGCAGTTGTCGGTCAGCCCGCCGCCGGTGACCGAGGACCTGTTCGACGTGTGCGTGCGCTTCGGCGAGCCGGCGGAGGGGCGGGTCATCGCGCGGCGCCTGGCGCCGAACCGCCGGCTGCTGTGCGCCGCGCCGCGCTACCTCGCGGCACGCGGCGCACCGGCGGCGCCGGACGACCTGCGGCGCCACAACTGCATCGCGATCCGCCAGGGCGACGACGCCTACGGCACCTGGCGGCTGACGGCGGAGCGCGGCGCTGCCGGCGAGGAGGAGGTGGTGAAGGTGCGCGGCAACCTGACGACCAACGACGGCGAGATCGCCGTCACCTGGGCGCTCGACGGCCACGGCATTCTGCTGCGCGCCGAGTGGGACATCGCCCGCTACCTGAAGAGCGGCCGCCTGGTGCGCGTGCTGCCCCAGTACCGTTCGCCGGACGCCGACATCTACGCGGTGTATCCGCAGCGCCACCAGTTGTCGGTGCGCGTGCGCACCTTCGTCGACTTCCTCGGCCAGGCCTTCCAGAGCTTCGCGTCCGGCATCGACTGACGCCGCCGTGGCCCGGCGCGCGCCTTCGCGGGGTTACGGCGCGCGGTCTTCCCAGTCGACCCAGTCCACGGCATGGGCCGCGCAGTAGGCGCCCACCGCCTCGCCGATGGTGGCGAAGAAGGGCCGCTCGCCGAAGCGTGCGAACAGCCCGAAGCGCTTCAGCTTGTCCTTGACCGGGTCCTTCATCTCGGCGAAGTGCAGTGCGATGCCGGCGGCCTGCAGCGCGTCGTCGAGTTCGCAGACCACGTCGGCGGCGGTGACGTCGATGCTGGTGACCGGCTCGGCGGTGACCACGACCCAGCGCACCGGCGGTGGCGAGTTCGCCACCGCGTCCAGCACGCGCGCGTGGAACAGTTCGGCGTTGGCGAAGAACAGCGGCGCATCCCAGCGGAACAGCACCAGCCCCGAGACCCGCCGCGCGCCCGGGTAGCGGCTGATGTCGTGGTAGCCCTTGACGCGATCGACGCGCCCGAGCACCGCCGAGTGCGGGCGCCAGCCGTCCCACAGGAACTCGATCACCGCGATGACCACGGCGAGCGCGATGCCGGGAATCGCGCCGAACGCGACCACGCCGGCGAAGCAGGCCATCGACAGCCAGAACTCCCAGCGCTGGATGCGGTGGATGCGGCGCAGGTCCGCCACCTCGATCAGGCCGATCGCCGAGGCGATGACCACGGCCGCGAGCGCGGTCTGCGGCAGGTGTTCGAGCAGCGTGGGCGCGAACACCAGGAGCAGCGCGATGGCGAGCGCGCCGACGACCCCGGTCAGCTGGCTGCGGGCGCCCGCCGCCTCGGCCACCGGGGTGCGCGACGAACTGCTGCTGATCGGGAAGCCCTGGAAGAACGCCGCCGCGAGGTTGGCGGCGCCGAGGCCGACCATCTCCTGGTTCGGGTCGACCGGCGTGCGCAGCCGCGCCGCGTAGGTCCGCGACAGCACGCTGGTGTCGGCGAACGACACCAGCGCGACCGCCACGCCGCCACTGACGATCGGCACCAGGTCATCGAAGCGCACCCACGGCAGGCTCGGCGCCGGCAGGCCCTGCGGCAGGGCGCCGAGCACCGCCACCCCGGCGCGGCCGGCGAGCCCGAAGAGCTCGACCGCGAGCGTGGCGGCGACCACCGCGATCAGGATGCCCGGCACGCGCGGCCAGCGCTTCAGCAGCAGGATCAGCGCGAGCGTGCCGGCGCCGATCGCGAACGCGGTGGGGTTGACGGCTCCGGCGAGCACCTGCTCGACCGTGCCCCACGCCAGGCGCAGCGGCCCGTCGGCGGCGACCGAGAAGCCGAGGAGCTTCGGGATCTGGCTCAGCAGCACCGTCAGCGCGATGCCGTTCATGTAGCCGTAGCGGATCGGCTTCGACAGCAGTTCGGTGATGAAGCCGAGGCGCGCGAGGCCCGCGGCGATGCACACCAGGCCGGAGACCGCGGCCATCAGCCCGGCCAGCGCCACCGCGCGCTGCGGGTCGCCCGCCGACAGCGGCAGCACCACGGTGAGGATCACCGCGGCGAGCGCCGAGTCCGGCCCCAGCACGAGGATGCGGCTCGGGCCGAACAGCGCGTAGGCGAGCAGCGGCACGATGGTCGCGTAGAGGCCGTTGATGCCCGGCAGGCCCGAGGCCTCGGCGTAGGCGATGCCGACCGGCACGAGCATCGTCGTCATCACCAGCCCGGCGACGAGGTCGTGCCGCAGCCACGCCGCCGGGTAGCTCCGCAGCGTGGCGAGGCCGGGCAGCCAGCGCATCCAGCCGCCGTGATCCATCGCGCGTGCGGGGCGGACGACGCGGCCGGGTTCGGGGGCGGATGCAGTCATGGAGGTGCGAACCGAAAGCGTCAGGGTGGGGGCGTGCCTGCGAAACGCGACATGGCATCGGCGTCGCAGGCGGCGTGGAGCCGCTCGTTCATGCCTGGGAGGACGGGTCGGCGGACCGGCGCTCGCGCAGGTACTCGTCGAGGCTCTTCGCGAGCGACACGAAATCCGACGGGATCATCAGCACCGTGGTGCTGTTATTTTCCGCGCCGACCTCGGTCAGCATCTGCATCCGCCGCAACTCGACCGCCACCGGGTTGTTCGCCATCTGCTGGGCCGCGTCCGCGAGCTTTCTGGAGGCTTCCAGTTCCGCGTCCGCCTTGATGATGCGGGCGCGCTTCTCGCGAATCGCCTGTGCCTGCATCGCCATCACCTCCTGCATGGCTTCGGGCAGTTCCACGTCCTTCATCTCGAAACGCTCGATCTCGACCCCCCACGCGCCCGTCGCGCCGGCGATGTTCTGGCGCAGCAGGCCGTTGATCTTGTCGCGTTCCTGCAGGACCTCGTCGAGATCGTGCTGGCCGATGGAGTTGCGCAGGCTGGTCAGCGCCAGCTGGTAGACGGCCGCGGGCATGTCGGCGACGGCAATGACCGATTTGGCGGCATCGGTGATCCGGTACCACAGCACGGCGTTGAGCTTTACCGTGACGCTGTCGCGCGTGATGGTTTCCTGCTGCTCGGCGGAAACCGTCTGCGTGCGGATGTCGATCGTCACCGCGCGGTCGATCCCCAGCGGAATGATCCAGTACAGGCCCGGTCCGCGCAGGCCGACATAGCGGCCGAGGCGAAATACGACGCCGCGCTGGTACTCCTGGGCGATGCGCAGCCCCGATAGCAGGACTGCGACGACGACGATGGCGGCGATGATGTCCTGCGGCGCCAGGGCTTGCAGTGCCATGGGCGGCGGCGCTCAGGGCTTCCAGATGCTCAGCGCGCGCAGCGTCGCGTCGCGGCGCTCCGCCAGGCCGAGCTTGGCCGGGCCGTTGATCTTTTCCGTGATGCCTTCGACGTCGCCGGCGTCGGCGAGCGGCGAGCAGCCGCGGGCGTCCCAGAAGGCGAAGGCGACAGCGGCGGCGGAGCGGGGGTCGCGGGCGAGCTCCGGGTTGCCTTCGAGATCGAGGCGCACGATCTTGCCGATGTCGCGGTAGTTCGAGCGGCCGGTGAGCTGCTTGTAGCCCGAGCCCCGGTAGCGCCAGCCGTCCCCGCTCGCCTCGTCGCCGTTGCCGAGGCGGTTGGCGTAGACGCGGTTGGCGATCGCCTCCTCGCCGCGCTGGATCAGCGCCTTGGCATCCGCGAGCCCCTTCACCGCCGAGAAGATCGCATCGAGGCGTGCCGGGTCCTTGTAGCGCAGGCTCTCCACCATGCTGGTGAAGCCTCCGGTCTCGACGAAGATCTGCCCGAGGAAGTGGCAGAGGCGGCGCGCCGAGTTCACCGAACTCGTCTGCCGCGCCTCCTCCAGCGCGCTGGCGTGGACGTCCGGGTCCTTGATCTTCGGGGCGAACTTGCGAAGCGTCTCGGCAGTAATCACGGTGTGGTCCTTCTGGAAAACTGTGGCGATCGGGGCGAGGCCGGCAGCGGGCGGGGTGCTCCCGGCATGTCCGCCACCGGCGTGCGGCGTCAGCGGATCGACGTAAAGGTAGCCCCGGCGCGCCGCGAAATCCGCCGCGACCGCGCGCCGGTGGGTGCGCCGCCCAGGTGCGCCGTGCCGTCACGGCACCTTCCGGCAGCGCATTTCCAGAGCTTCGACGCCCCAGGCGATCGACGCTTCGCCCTGGTGCTCCGCCGCCAACCTGCAGATTGACGCCGGCGCGCAGGTGATCACGCGCTCCATCCCGGGTTCGATCCTGAACCGGGCCCATTCGAACGTCGATTCCGCCCGCGTTCGATCGGTCACCGGCGGTCAGGCATGTCCGGCCGTGACGGGGCCGGGTGATTCATTTGTCTCGCGGCTGATTTTTCCCGCGCCGCGTCACGAAGATGAAGGCGCATGAAATCGGCCGCCTCCTCGCGTTGGTCGTTCAGCAGCAGTTCGATCAATGTCAGGTGTTCCCTGCATCGACGGGCGGAAGCCGCCCGGTCGACCGACTTCTGGTATTCCATCAGGCGGCGAAGGCGGTTCAGGCGTCGCAACGCATCCAGAATGAAGGCATTGCCGGAAAAGCCCGCGATGGTTTCATGCAGACGGCTGTTCGAGTCGAATATCTGCGCGGGCGAGACCCGCTCCAGGTGGCCGTCGAGCAGTGCCATCTGCTCCTGCCGGCAGCGCAGCAATTCCTTTTTGTCCACCTTGAACATGGGTTCGAGGATGGCGGCGGGTTCGAGCAGGATGCGGAACCGGTATCCTTGATCGTAGGCCTCTGCAGA
Source organism: Plasticicumulans lactativorans (assembly GCF_004341245.1). Taxonomy (GTDB): domain Bacteria; phylum Pseudomonadota; class Gammaproteobacteria; order Competibacterales; family Competibacteraceae; genus Plasticicumulans_A; species Plasticicumulans_A lactativorans. Next base: position 49,357 of record NZ_SLWY01000013.1, read on the forward strand.
GGTGAGCGTCGGCAGAAATGCCCAGCCGTGGCCGAGCAGCCTTTCAACCCAGCCCTCCTGCGTCATGCGCCGCAGGATGTTGTTCAACTGGGTTCGGGTCAGCCCGTACCGGCGCATGATCTCGTTCTCGGTAAAGCGCTCGGGCAGTGCGCCGGACAATCGGTCCTGGGCGATCCGGAGATAACCCGCTTCCTCCGGGTTTTCCTCCGGCAGTTGCATCAATTCCTGGCCCGCCGCCGAACCAACCACATAGCCGCCGCCATCCACCTTCTCGACGAAGGATTCGTCAGCCAGTTTCCTGAGCGCTTCCCGGATGGGGGTGCGGGACACCCGGAAGAGTTCGGCCAGAGTCCGCTCCGGCAGGCGCGTACCCGGCGCGAAGCGTTCAACGGCGATGTGTTCCTTGATGGCGGCGATCAGTTGATCGGCTGTTTGGCTGGTCATGGCAACCCTCACGGCAGGTCAAGGCTTTCGCGCTGCACGCCACATTTGTGCAGGGCGTCAATCGGAATAATTTTATCTCAAATGACCAAGAAGGCTACCCACCGAGCGAAGAGATGTGGAGCGCCCCGCGCGTCGAGGAGCCGCCGGCAGCCAAGGGTGAGTGCGCCTTGAAGGGGCGGTTCAGACCCGATACGCAGGGCGATCCAGGCTTCTTAAGCCCGCGAGGCCGTGGCAGCCCGGGATGGGCGCCCGCAAAGCGGGGAGAGCCGACAGGGTCGCCAGCGAGTGCCCAGTGGGCCGCACCATGCTTGACGAATGGTTTTTTGTTTTTATAAAATACCAAACAGGTTGGCGGTACAGGGTCGGTCCAACGGTGTCGCCGGCTGGCTTTGGGGGGACATCGCCGCGGAAATGCGGCGCGCCACGTACTCATCCCCAGTCCCATAACCCGATCACTTGACAAAGGTTCTGCCCATGTTTGCTTCGACAAATCCAACGACCGGGGAAACGATTGCCCGGTTCGACGAGCACACCGACGAGTACGTTGACGCTGCGTTGCAGAGCGCAGCCGATGCACAGCAGGCGTGGGCGCGTCGTCCGCTCGCAGAGCGCGCGGCTCTGCTAGGCGAAATTGCGACGGTGTTCCGGAACAGGAAGGATGAATTTGCTCGTCTCATCAGCATGGAGATGGGCAAACCGATCCGCGAGGCCGTCGCCGAGATCGAGAAGTGCGCCTGGACGCTGGATTTCTATGCGGAAGTCGCCCCTCGTCATCTCGCCGATATGCCCGTCGCAAGCAACGCGACCGAGAGCAAGGTCGTTTTCGATCCGCTGGGTGTGGTGTTGGCGATCATGCCCTGGAACTACCCCTTCTGGCAGTTCGTCCGCTTCGCCGCCCCCGCATTGGCCGCTGGTAACGGCACGATTCTGAAGCACGCCAATAACGTGCCGCAGTGCGCCCTCGCGCTTGAGCAGGCGTTCCTTCAGGCTGGCACGCCGGATGGTCTGGTTCGGTCTCTCCTTGTCGACTCCAGCCGGGTTCACCGTCTGATCGATGATCCGCGGATCGCAGCCCTCACGCTGACCGGTTCCACTGCGGTGGGCAAAATCGTTGCCTCCCAGGCCGGACGGGCCATGAAGAAGCAGGTGCTGGAACTGGGTGGTTCGGACCCCTTCATCGTGCTGGCCGATGCCGATATCGAACTCGCTGCCAAGACTGCCGCGAAGGCCCGGTTCTCCAACGCCGGCCAAAGCTGCATTTGCTCCAAGCGTTTTCTGGTTGAAGAGTCCGTTGCTGATCGATTCGTTGAACGCTTCTGCAAGCACGTCAAAGAGATTCGAGTCGGTGATCCGTTCGAGGCAGGGGTCACGATGGGGCCGATGGCACGTGAAAATCTTCGCGACGAACTGCACTGTCAGGTTGAGCGCTCCTTGGCGGCTGGTGCAAAGCTCCTGATGGGTGGCAAACCACTCGAAGGTGGTGGCGCCTTCTATGCACCCACAGTGATTGATCACGTCACGCCGGACATGGCGATCGGTTGCGAGGAGACCTTTGGTCCGGTGGCGGCAGTCATCCGCGTTCCCGATGCGGAAGAAGCCGTGCGCCTGGCGAATGCGACTGAATTCGGGCTGGGTGCCTCACTGTGGACCTCAGACCTTGATCTGGCAGGCCTGCTGGTTCGGCGAATTGAAGCCGGTGCCGTGTTCGTCAATGGGCTGGTTGCTTCCGATGCACGCCTGCCCTTTGGCGGCATCAAGCAGTCTGGCTATGGGCGCGAACTAGGTGAGTTCGGCATCCGCGAATTCACCAACATCAAGACGGTGTGGATCGGGCCGGCCCGTTGAGCAGCGAGGAGAAAGCACATGTCAGCAATCAAGACCCCATCGGCAGCGGTCCTTCTCCGTCCGGAGGAACTGGAGCGCTACGAACGAGGCGGCGGGGCACGTACCACGCCCCTGGTATCGCCGCCGATTGGCGCCAGGAGCTTCATCACCGGCATCACCGAATTTGATCCGGGTGTGGCAATCCCTTTCCACAGCCATAACTGCGAGGAAAGCGTGGTATTGCTCGAAGGTACCGCCGTCATGGATATCGATGGCCAGGAGCACCCCCTGAAGCCGCTCGACACGACATTCATTCCAGCGAACGTGGTTCACCGCTTTCGCAATGTGTCGAATGACTCGAAGATGAAGATCCTGTGGATCTACGCTTCCCCCGACGCCACCCGGACGCTGCAGGCGACCGGTGAAACACGCCCGGTATCCGCTGAGCACGAACAGAACCGCTGACTTTTTTCCTTCACGCTACCATTGGAGTTCAAGACATGCGCATCCTCGTGCTGCCGGGCGACGGCATCGGCCCGGAAATCGTTTCCTCCGCCCTCGACGTGCTGCAGGCGGCGAACGGGCGCTTCCCGCTCGGCCTGGCATTCGACTTCGACGACGTCGGCTTCGTCAGCCTTGAAAAATACGGGACCACGCTGCGCGACGAGCTGCTGGAGAAGGCGCGTGGCTATGACGGCCTGATGCTCGGGACGATTTCCCATGCCGACTACCCGAAGCCCGAAAAAGGTGGCCGCAACGTCTCCGCCGGCTTCCGCGTCGGCCTCGACCTCTACGCCAACGTCCGCCCCGCACGCACGCGCGACGCCATTCCGTCGAACCTCAAGCCGGGCAGGACGATGGACCTGGTGATCGTGCGCGAGGCCACCGAAGGCTTCTACGCCGATCGCAACATGTTCCGTGGCTGGGGCGAGATGATGCCGAGCCCGGACATGGCCCTTGCGGTGCGCAAGATCACCCGGCATTGCAGCGAGCGCATCGCGCGCAGTGCCTTCGAGCTGGCGATGAAGCGCCGCCGGAAGGTCACCGCCATCCACAAGGCGAACAGCTTCCACATGACCGACGGCCTGTTCCTCGAGGCGGTGCGCAGTGTCGCCCGGGACTTCCCGCTGGTCGCGCTGGACGATCTGCTGGTCGATGCCGCGACCGCGCACCTGGTGCGCAATCCGGAGCGCTTCGACGTGCTGGTCGCCACCAACTTCTACGGCGACATCCTCAGCGACCTGGCGAGCGAGCTGTCGGGTAGCCTCGGCCTCGCCGGTTCGGTGATGGCCAATAACGGTCTCTGCTGCGCCCAGGCGCAGCACGGTTCGGCACCGGACATCCAGGGCCGGGACCGGGCCAACCCGACGTCGATGATCCTCTCCGCGGCGATGCTCCTGCGCTGGATCGGCGAACAGCGGGGCAACCGGGCGTTCGAGAACGCGGGCAAGGCGATCGAGGCGGCCGTCGATGCCGTCCTGTCGAACCCGGCCACCCGTACCCCCGACCTGGGGGGAACCCTGGGGACCCGGGCGTTCGGCCTGGCCGTCGCCGGGCAGTTGCAGCGGGGCTGACGGGGCCCGGGCGGCCCCGTGGACTGTGCGGTGGGGCCGCACGCGCGTGATGTCCGGGGCGTTCCGCCATCCGTGGCGCTGCCCCGCCTGCGCCGCGCCTTCCCTGGCAGGCGCCGCAGGCGGCCGGGTCAGTCCTCGGTGCCGGTCACCAGCCGCGTGCCGCGGCGGAAGGTCAGGTAGGCCCACAGCCACTGCAGCGCCACGCCGACGCGGTTGCGGGCGCTGCTGAGGAAGGCGACGTGGACCAGACCCCACAGCCACCAGGCGAGCGCGCCGGACAGGCGCAGCTTGCCGAAGTCGGCGAGCGCGGACTGGCGGCCGACGGTGGCGAGGCTGCCGAGGTGGCGGTAGCGGAACGGCGCCGGGGCGGGGCGGCCTTCGAGGCGCGCGCGGATCACCGCGGCGGCGTAGGCGCCGCCCTGCTTGGCGGCCGGCGCGAGGCCGGGCACCGGCCGGCCGTCCCAGGCGTCGGCGGCGGCGGTGTCGCCGATCGCGAACACCTCGGGCAGGCCCGGCACCGAGAGGTCGGGGCCGACCTTGAGCCGGCCGGCGCGGTCGGCCTCGGCGCCGAGCCACTGCGCGGCCTTCGAGGCCATCACGCCGGCGGCCCAGAACACCGTGCGCGACCACAGCCGGTGGCCACCGACCAGCACGCCGTCGGCATCGACCTGCTCGACGCGCGAGTCGGTCAGCACCTCGACGCCGAGGGCTTCGAGATCGCGCCGCGCCACCGTCGACAGCGCCGGCGGGAAGGTCGGCAGCACCCGCGGCTCGGCCTGGATCAGCACCACGCGCGCGGCGCCGGGGTCGATGTGGCGGAACTCCTCGGCGAGGCCGTGGCGGGCCAGCTCGGCGATCGCGCCGGCGAGTTCGACGCCGGTCGGGCCGCCGCCGATGACGACGAAGGTCAGCAGGCGGGTGCGCTCGACCGGGTCGGCGCAGGTCTCGGCGTGCTCGAAGGCGAGCAGGATGCGGCGGCGGATCGCGGTGGCGTCGTCGATCTTCTTCAGCCCCGGCGCGTAGGGCTCCCAGTCGTCGCGGCCGAAGTAGCTGTGGCGCGCGCCGGTGGCGAGGATCAACTGGTCGTAGCGCAGCCGCGCGCCGTCGACGATCACCTCGCGCCGCTCGCGGTCGACGCCGCTGACCTGGCCGAGCAGCACGCGGGCGTTGTCCTGGTCGCGCAGCAGCTCGCGGATCGGCGTGGCGATGTCGGCGGGGTTCAGCGCGGCGGTGGCGACCTGGTACAGCAGCGGCTGGAACAGGTGGTAGTTGCGCCGGTCGATCACCGTCACCCGGCAGGGGGCGTCGGCGAGCGCGCGCGCCGCGGCGAGGCCGCCGAAGCCGGCGCCGACGATGACCACCTGCGGCAGGGTCTCGAGTTCCGCCTCGGGCACGCGGCGCAGCGCCGGGAAGCGCCGGGCGAGCAGGGCGGCGAGCAGCGCATCGGCCGACAGCACGCCGGCGCCGCGCACCGCGAGCAGCGCGGCGGGGGCGGCGAGCCAGACGAGGCCCGGCAGGTACACGGTCGCGGCGGCGGCGAGCAGCGCGAGCGGACGGGTGGCGAGGCCGACGACCAGCAGCACCGCCAGCGCGGCGTGCGGCGCCGAGCCGGGATGGGTGGCGAACAGCGCCCAGGCGAGCGCGGCGCGCGCGGCGAGCCACCACAGCGGGCCGAGGGTGCGGGTGAGCGCCTGCCCCAGCGCAAGCAGCGGGCGCACCAGCGGCAGCGCGGTGCTGCCGAGGCCGCGGGCGAGCAGGTGGTCGAGCGCGAGCGGGCCGGCGCCGCGGATCGCGTAGCCGGCGAACAGCAGCGCCCACACCAGGTGCTCGGGCAGCGCGCGGTACTCGAACTCGATCACCAGCGTCAGCGCGAGCAGCGGCAGCGCGGCGAGGCGCGTCAGCAGGCCGGCGGCGAGCAGCACCGGGAACACCGTCTCGACGATCACGCCGAGCAGCGCGGCGGTGGCCGGCGCGAGCCAGCTCACCGGGTACTCGTGGGTGGCGAGCGCGAGCGCGGTGTTCCAGTCGGCGAGCTTGAGCAGGCCGGAGACGAAGAAGGCCTGCGCGAGCCACAGGCGCACGGCGAGGTCGAGCCACGGCCAGACGAGGCTTTCGCCGGCGCGCAGCCCGCTCGCGGCGCGATGCAGGCCGCGGGCGTAGCGGCGCTCGCGCAGGCTGCGCAGCGCGCCGGGGTCGATGGCGAGGGGAGCGGACATGGTGGCGGCCCTCACAGGAAGACGTCGGCGATCGACACCGACGAGCGTTCGCCGAGGTCGTCGAAGTGCTGCGCGAGCCAGGCGTCGGCGCGCTCGCGGCCGAGCGCGCGCAACTCCTGCAGGAAGCCCCAGTCGGCGTTGAGCTTGCTCGACACGCTGAGCTTCGCCATGCGCTCCTCGGCGTCGATGCTGTGGATGCGCATGCGCTTGTACTGCGCGGGGTCGAGCGCGCCCTGGTCGATCAGTTTGGTGACGAAGTCGATCGCGCGCATCTCGCGCATCAGCGAGGAGTTGAAGGACAGCGTGTTGACGCGGTCGAGGATCTCGCGCGCGGTGGTCGGTACCTTGGGGATCTCGATCGGGTTGATGCGGATGATCAGCACGTCGCGGCTGTCGGCGTTGTAGATCAGCGGGTAGATCGGCGGGTTGCCCATGTAGCCGCCGTCCCAGTAGTGCTCGCCGTCGATCTCCACGGCCTGGAACAGGAACGGCAGGCAGGCCGAGGCGAGCACCGTGTCGGCGGTGATCTCGGCGGTCTCGAACACGCGGATGCGCCCGCGGCGCACGTTGGTGGCGCACAGGAACAGCTTGACGTCGGTGCTGGCGCGCAGCCGCTCGAAGTCCACCACGTCGATGAGCACGTCGCGCAGCGGGTTGACGTTCATCGGGTTGAGTTCATACGGCGAGAAGAAGCGCGTCATCGTGTCGAACATGAACCACAGCGGCGACCAGTCGAGGTTGCCGGTGCCGAGCATGCGGTCCATCCACGACGGCTGCAGCGGGCCGAGGCGCGCGGCGTCGGCGATCCTGCGCCAGAAGCGGTCGAGGGCGGCGCGCGCACCGGCGGGCCCGCCGCTGGCGAGGCCCGAGGCCAGCACCGCGGCGTTCATCGCCCCGGCGCTGGTGCCGCTGATGGCGTCGACGGCGATGCGCCCGTCCTCCAGCAGCCGGTCGAGCACGCCCCAGGTGAAGGCGCCGTGCGCGCCGCCGCCCTGCAGCGCGATGTTGATGCGTCGAAGTCCGAAATCGGGGTTGGCGGTCATGGCCGGACCCTCCTGCAAGGTGGTGGCGAGAGCGGCGGGTGCGGCCGCCGGCCGCACCCGCGCCGGCTCAGCGCGGGGCCGAGGTGTGCGCGTGCGCCGTGCCGCTGCGCGGCGCGCGTTCATCGAACAGGTAGTCGTGCAGCACGCGGCCGTAGGGCAGCGTCAGGTCGGCCACCAGGTGGGTCGCGCCGACGATGCGCCGCACCGGGAAGTCGGCGACCGGGGCGTTGACGTGCGGCACCAGGTGCAGGCGCGCGTCGCCGGCCCAGATGCCCTTCACGGCGATGTCAGTGAGGTTGTAGCCGACCAGTTGCGCGATCGCCGGGCGGCCGTCGACGCCGGGGATCAGCTTGAGGTTGACCTGCGTGCGCGACAGCGTCTGCCGCGCGCGCTCGGCGTCGCAGGTGTGGTGCTTGTAGTGCATCGTGCCCATCGCCACGAGCTCGCCGGCGTAGTGCAGCGTGCCGGTGAGGGTGTCGGTGCGCACCTCCAGGCGCGGCTTGGCGTGCTTCTTCGGGAAGCCCCATATCTCGCGCCCGGCGGCGATCGGCGGGTCGTCGTCGAGGTACATCTGCAGCGTGAAGTTGCAGCGCTCGCCGGCGAAGCGGCAGGGGATCACCAGCCCCGACTCGGTGTAGTCGCCGAAGCCCTGGCTGTCGGGCATGCGGATCCACTCGTAGTGGACCACCGCCTCCTCGACCGCTTCGAGCGGTTCGGGCAGCGCGGCGCGGATCGCCGCGGGGTCGGTCTCGTAGGTGACGATGAAGTATTCGCGGTCGACGAAGCGGTACGGCCCGCGCGGGTAGCTGGGGCTCGCGGGCGGCATCGCGGCGGCGTCGAGGATGGCGTTGCGGTTCATGGCGGTGACTCCGAAGGCGCAGGGCGGGCGGGGGTTCAGCGCGCGGTCCAGGCGCCGTCGACGGCGATCGCCTGGCCGGTGAGCTGCGCGGCGGCCGGGGAGGCCAGGAAGGCGACCAGCTCGCCGAGCTGCTCGGGGGTCACGAACTGCTTCGACGGCTGCTTCTCCTCCAGCAGTTCGCCGCTCGCCTGCGCGTAGGGGATGCCCTCCATCGCGGCGCGCTCGGCGATCTGCTTCTCGACCAGCGGGGTCAGCACCCAGCCGGGGCAGACGGTGTTGCAGGTGACGCCGCTGCCCGCGGTCTCCAGCGCGACGACCTTGCCGAGCCCGACCAGGCCGTGCTTGGCGGCGACGTAGGCGGCCTTGTGCACCGAGCCGACCAGGCCGTGCACCGAAGCGATGTTGACGATGCGCCCGTGGCCGCGTTCGAGCATGCCGGGCAGCGCGCGGCGGATGGCGTGGAAAGCCGCGCTGAGGTTGAGGGCGAGGATCGCGTCCCAGCGCTCGACCGGGAACTCGTGCACCGGCGCGGTGAACTGGATGCCGGCGTTGTTGACGAGCACGTCGATGCGCCCGAAGCGCGCCTGCGCGGTGTCGATCAGCCCGGCCACGCCGTCGGCGTGGCTCAGGTCGGCGCCGGAGTAGGCGGTCTCGATGCCGAACTCCTGCGCCAGCGCGGCGCACAGGGCGTCGGCTTCGAGCGGGGTGCTGAGGCCGTTCAGCACCAGGTGGTGACCGTGCGCGGCAAGGCTGCGGGCGATGCCGAGCCCGATGCCGCTGGTGGAGCCGGTGACGACGGCGACGGAATGCTGCTGCATGGATGGAAACCTCGGGTTGCGGGAAGGGTGAGCGCCGCACGACGCCCCGGGGTATTCCGTCAACAATCTCCGTGCCAAACCTTAAACCGCTGACGCGTCAATGGCTTGTAGCATCGGCGTAGGGGCGGCACGGCGGTGGCCCGCGAGATGCGGCAGCGCCGCCACGGCATGTCGTGGGCGCGACGCAGCCGTCGCGACTGCAGCCATCGCAAGGCATGATTGGGCTACACTCGCAGCGTGAAGCGAAAGCCAGGGCCTCGAAGGGAGGGGGCACATGGATTCAGTGTCGATCGAGACCAAGGTACTCACCGGCTTCGGTGCCGTCCTGCTGGTGCTGACGGCGATCGCCGCGCTGACCTACCAGTCGTTCCGCAGCTTCATCGACGCCTTCGGCGCGGTCGAGCACACGCTGCAGGTGCGCATGACGTTGCAGCAGGTGCAGGGGCGGCTGATCGATGCGCAGACCGGCACGCGCGGCTACCTGATCACCGGCGACGAGCGCTACCTCAGTCCCTACCAGAGCGCGCTCGCCACGCTCGACCAGGACGTGCAGCGCCTGAGCGCCCTGACCGCCACCAATCCCGATCAGCAGCGCCGTATCGGCGAGCTCCACGATCGCATCGCACCGCTGCTGGCCTCGCTCGATCGCCTGATCGCGCTGCGCCGCGAGCAGGGTTTCGAGGCCGCGCGCGCGCAACTGGTCAGCGACGCCGGCGGGCGGCGCATGGCGGCGATCCGCGAACTGATCGCGGCGATGGACGCCGAGGAAGCCCGGCTCCTGCAGCAGCGCACCGCCGCTTCGCAGGACAGCGCCAACGAGCTGACGCTGGCGCTGGAGCTGCTGATCGGCGTGAGCGTCCTGTTCTTCGCGCTGCTCCTGTGGCGGGTGCGGCGCGACCTCCTCTCGCGGCGCCGCGCCGAGGAGGACCTCGCCGAGGTGGCGCGCTACGACCGCGTGATCGGCGAGGCGCTGGCGCTGTTCAACGCGAGCCCGGAGCGTGGCCGCGTGCTCGACGGCGTGCTGTCGCTGCTCGCGGACACCTCGCTGTATCCGGTATCGGTCTTCTACCGCTACGACAGCTGGTCCGGCATGCTCGAACGCGAAGCCGGCTGGGGCATGTCGGCCGGGACGGCGACGAGCTACCGCCTCGGCGAGGGGCTGGTCGGGCAGGCGGCGCAGGCGCGCCGGGTGCTGGTGCTCGACGCCGCCGCCGGCCTGCCGACGATCGACGCCGGCGTGCAGAGCCTGCGCCCGGCGGCGATCCTGGTGGTGCCGATCGCCTACCAGGAGCGCCTGCTCGGCGTGCTGGTGCTGGCGTCGACGCGGGCCGCGGGCGCGCGCGACCGCACCTTCGTCGAACGCCTGGCGGCGCAGATCGGCGTGGCCCTGCACAACCTGCAGCAGTTCGCCGACGTCAAGGCGCTCGCCGGCGAACTGCGCCAGCGCGGCGAGGAGATCACGCGCAAGAACCGCGAGCTGGAAGCCGCCAACCGGATGAAGTCGGAGTTCCTGGCGACGATGTCGCACGAGCTGCGCACGCCGCTGAACGCGATCATCGGCTTCTCCGAGGTGCTCAGGGACGGCCTCGCCGGCGACCTCAACCCCGAGCAGCGCGACTACGTCGGCGACATCTTCGACAGCGGCCACCACCTGCTCGCGCTGATCAACGACATCCTCGACCTGTCCAAGGTCGAGGCCGGTGCGATGCCGCTCGAGCTGGAGGCGGTCGACGTCGCGCAGTGCCTGCGCAACGGCCTGGCGATGGTGCGCGAGAAGGCGCTCGCCCACGGCCTGCAGGTGGACCTGCAGCTGGGCGACGGCGTCGGCGTGATCGGCGCCGATGCGCGCAAGTGCAAGCAGATTCTCTACAACCTGCTGTCGAATGCGGTGAAGTTCACGCCGCGCGGCGGCCGCCTCGAACTCACCGCGCGGCGGCTGGCGCGCGGCGCGATCGACAGCGCGGGGGCCGGCGAGGCGCACGTGCTGTGGCTGCCGCCGGCGGGCCCCTACGACGAATTCCTCGAGATCGGCGTCGCCGACACCGGCATCGGCCTGTCGCAGGCCGAGCTCGACCGCCTGTTCCGGCCCTTCGTGCAGATCGACAGCTCGCTCGCGCGCAAGTACTCGGGGACCGGGCTCGGGCTGGTGATGGTCAAGTCGCTGGTCGAACTGCACGGCGGCGGCGCCGGGGTGAGCAGCACGCCGGGCCGGGGCAGCCGCTTCACCGTCTGGCTGCCCTGCCGCGCGCCGGCCGACACCGAAGCGGTCATCGCCCCGGCAGCGGCCCGTAGCAGGGGTGAGGCGCTGGCGCTGGTGATCGAGGACGACGACCAGTCCGCCGAACTGATCCGCCTGCAGCTGGAGGCCGAGGGCTTCGCGGTGGTGCGCGCCACCAGCGGCGAAGAGGGGCTGGCGCTGGCGACGGCGCGCCTGCCGGACCTGATCACGCTCGACCTGCTGCTGCCGGGGATGGATGGCTGGGCCTGCCTCGAACGCCTGCGCGACGACCCGGTGCTGGCGCAGGTGCCGGTGGTCATCATCTCGATCCTCGCCGACGACGCGCGGGCGCGCGGCCTGAGCCTCGGCGTGGCGCGCGTGCTGCAGAAACCGGTCGGCCGGCAGGCGCTGCAGGAGGCGATGGCGGCGCTCGGGCTGTCGCGGCTCGCCGACCCGCCGCCCAGCGTGCTGGTGGTCGACGACGACCCGCGCTCGGTGGAGATCATCGCGGCCTACCTCGAGGAGGCCGGCTTCGTGGTGATGCAGGCCTACGGCGGGCGCGACGGCATCGACCTCGCGCAGAACACGCACCCGGCGCTGGTGGTGCTCGACCTGATGATGCCGGAGATCAACGGCTTCGAGGTGGTCGAGGTGCTGAAGCGGCGCCCGGAGACCGCGGACATCCCGATCCTGGTGGTGACCGCCAAGCAGATCGATGCCGAGGAGCGCGCCCGGCTGAACGGCCACCTGCTGCGGATCGTCGAGAAGGCGGCCTTCAGCCCCGAGGACTTCATCCGCGAGGTGCGCCGCTCGCTGCGCCGCGCCGCAAACGCCGCCTAGACGCCGCGGCTGGACACGGACGGACACGGACGGGAGACGGAACGATGGCGAAGATCCTGGTGGTCGAGGACAACGCGACCAATCGCAAGCTGGCGCTGCTGCTGCTGCGCAAGGCCGGTCACACGGTGCTGGAGGCGGCCGACGCCGACAGCGGCATCGCCTGCGCCCGCGCCGAGCGCCCGGACCTGATCCTGATGGACATCCAGCTGCCCGACCTCGACGGGCTGAGCGCCACGCGCCTGCTGAAGGCCGATCCGGCGACGCAGTGCTGCCCGGTCATCGCGCTGACGGCCTTCGCGATGCGGGGCGACGAGGAGCGCGTCCGCGCCGCCGGCTGCGACGGCTACATCGCCAAGCCGATCGAATACCGCCACTTCCTCGCCACCGTGGCCGAGGCGCTGGCCGGCGCCACCGCGGCGGGGCGGCCATGAGCGAGGCCTCCCGATCACCGGTCAGGATCCTGATCGTCGACGACGACCCGGTCGGCGCGCGGCTGCTGGCGACGCTGCTGGCGTCGCAGGGCTACGCGACCACGACCGCGGTGAGCGGCCCCGAGGCGCTGGCGCGGGTGGCCGAGGCGCTGCCCGACCTGATCCTGCTCGACGTGATGATGCCGGGCATGGACGGCTTCGAGGTCGCCAACCGGCTCAAGGCGGGCGAGGCCACGCGCTCGATCCCGATCATCATGGTGACGGCGCTGGACGACCGCGACGCACGCCTGCGCGGTTTCCAGGCCGGGGTCGAGGAGTTCGTCGCCAAGCCGGTGGACCGGGCCGAACTCTGGGTGCGGGTGCGCAACCTGCTGCGGCTGAAGGAATTCGGCGACCTGCTGGCGGACCAGAACCGCACCCTCGAACGGCTGGTCGCCGAGCGCACCGCGCAGCTGGAGGACAGCTACCGCGAGACCATCTTCACGCTGACCCTCGCCGCCAGCTACAAGGACGAGGAGACCGGCGCCCACGTGCGCCGCATCAGCGTCTACACCGCCGAGCTGGCGCGGCGCCTGGGGCTCGATGCGGCGTTCGCCGACACCATCTACTTCGCGAGCCCGATGCACGACGTCGGCAAGATCGCGATTCCCGACGCGATCCTGCGCAAGCCCGGCGGCTTCACGCCGGACGAATGGGCGATCATGAAGACCCACGCGGCGCTGGGGGCACGCATGCTCGCGGGCGGCGCCTCGCCGTACCTGCGCATGGGGGCCGAGATCGCGCAGAACCACCACGAACGCTGGGACGGCAGCGGCTACCCGCAGGGCCTGCGCAACGAGGCCATCCCGCTGTCGGCGCGGATCATGATCGTTTGCGACCAGTACGACGCGCTGCGCAGCACGCGCCCGTACAAGCGGGCACTCGACCACGCGACGACGCTCGACATCATGCTGAAGGGCGACGGGCGCACCGTGCCCGAACATTTCGACCCCGCCGTGCTGGCCGCCTTCGTGGCGTGCGCCGAGACCTTCCGCGAGATCTACGCCGCCCACGAGGGCTGAGCCGCGGCACCGCTCACGACGTCGCGGCGGCGAGGATCTCGATGCGCCGGGCGAGGTTGGCGCGCGCGCGCGCCTCGCAGCGGGAGCGGAAATACGGCGTGTAGTAGATCGCCGGGCGCGCCAGCAGCATTTCGAGGAAGGCGCGCTCGCCTTCGCAGCAGGCGATGTCGCAGAGATCCGGGCGTTCCTGGCGCAGGCGGGCGCCGTCGCAGCAGAACTGCGTCCAGGGCACGCCGAGGCCGGCGATGTCGATGTCCACGGTCCACGCGGCGGCGGCGTGCGGCGGTGCCACGCGGTGCGTGGTGGCGAGGATGCACTCCACCACGCGCGCGGCGATCGGGATGTGGCCGCCGGCCCGCGCCAGCAGCCAGTCGGCGCTCGACGCCTCGTTGTTGCAGGCGCCGGGCACGTAGATGACGTCGTGCGTCCACAGCGCCAGCTCCACGACCTCCGGTTCCTCGATCTGCCCGCGCACCGTGTCGAAGGCGCGTACGCAGCGCCAGATGTGCGCGAGCGTGTGGTAATGGCGGGCCGGCTCGGCGTAGTGCGCGGCAAGGTCCTGCCACACCGCGGCGGCATCCTGGCCGCCGCAGCGTGTCCACAGGTCACGGAAGCGGGTTTCGGCGTGCGTCACGATGGCGGTTCTCAGCGCGTGGGCCCGGCGGCCGGCACCACCACCGGCTCGAGCGTGTACAGGGAGGTGAGCTCGGTGCGTCCGCGCACCTGGACCTCGCCGACCGGGCGGAAAGCCAGGCCCGCGGGGTCGCCGGCGGCGCGACGCGTCGCCTCCGACACCAGGATGCGGGTGTCGTAATCCTTGTTCAGTGGTTCGAGGCGGGCGGCGAGGTTCACAGCGTCACCATAGACGGTATAGGCGAGGCGTTCACCCGCGCCCACCAGCCCGCCCACCACCACGCCGGAATTGATGCCGATGCGCGCGCGCAGGCGCACGCCGTCGCCGAAGCGGCGACGCTCGAGCAGGGCCTGCACCTCCAGCGCGGCGCGGCAGGCGCAGGCGGCGTGGTCGGGCAGCGCCTGCGGCAGGTTGAAGGTCGCCATCACCGCGTCGCCGATGAACTGGTCGACCACGCCGCCGTGGCGCTCGATCGGCTCCACCACGGCCTGGAACACCTCGTTCAGCAGCGCGATCAGCCGCGTCGGCGCCAGCGCTTCCGCCAGGCTGGTGAAGCCCTCGACGTCGAGGAACAGGATGGTCGCCGGGCGCAGTTCGCCGGCGCCGGTCTCGGGGCGCTCGGCCGCGGCGGCGATGCGCACCGCCACCGCCATTGGCAGGAAGCGCGCCAGTTCGCGCGCGGCGTTGGACTCGATCACCGAGCGCTCGAGCAGGTGCTGCGCGCGGGTCACCGCGATCGCGAGGATCGCGGTCACCGTCAGCACGGTGATCACCTTGTCGAACTCGCCGCCGAGCAGCACCGCGTTCGAGGTCAGGTAGTGCACGTAGTCGCGGGTGATCACCGCCGCATGCGGGTCGCCGCCGATCGCGTAGGCGAGCATGCCGAGCCAGCCGCCGGCGGCGCACAGGCCGGCGAAGACCACGAAGCGCGGTTCGAAGCACAGCACGCGCAGCGTGATGAAGATGAACACGTAGAGCAGCGTCGGCGCCTTCAGGTAGAAGCTCGGCGGCTGGCCGTACTGCAGGTGGAAGCTCCAGATCAGCCCGTAGAGCAGCGTGAAGTCGGCGACGATCGACAGGTGCGCCGCCCAGTCCGGCAGCGCGTGCCGGCGTGTCCAGGCGAGCCGCGCGAGCGTGAACGCGAGGTAGGCGGTGAGCGTCCAGGGCACCGGCATCAGCTCGCTCATGTGCGGCGGCTTCGGCGCCACCGCCCACAGCGAGCCGAAGGTGGCGACCACGCCGAGCTGCACCCAGCCGATCAGGCGCTCGCTCGAATCGCGATGCGTGCGGATCATCGCCGCGAGGCGCGCCGGCAGCGGCGCGGCGCGGGGCGGGAAGTGCAGGCGCAAGCGGGCGACGAGGCTCGGACTCACGGCGTTCTCCAGGGTTCGTCAGGTCCACCGTAACGGTGGAGCCGTTTCGCTTCCAGCACCGCAGGTGCCGTGTGGTCAACAACGTGTGTGACATCGGCGGGCGCGTCGCGGCTAGCGCCGCCGCGCCCGGATGCCGAGCTTCTGCAGCCGCGAGCGCAGCGTGCTGGGGTGCATCTCGAGCGCCGCCGCGGCGCCCTTCGGGCCTTCGATCACGCCGCCGCAGCGCTCCAGCGTGGCCTCGATGTGGCGACGCTCCACCGCTTCGAGGCTGGCCGCATCGGCGCCCGGCGGCGTCTCGCCCGCGGTGACGGCCGGTAGCGGTGCGGCCGCCGGCAGCGGTGGCACCGCGAAGGTCGGCCGCACCGGCGCGAGGCCGAGGTCGGCCTCGTCGATCAGCGCGTCGGTGGCGAGGATCGCGGCGCGCTCGACCACGTTCTGCAGCTCGCGGATGTTGCCGGGCCAGGGGTAGGCGAGCAGCGCCGCGAGCGCGCGCGCGGTGACGCCGTGCAGCGGCTTGCCGAGGCGCCGCTGCAGGCCGCCGAGCACGTGCGCGACCAGCGCCGGGATGTCGTCGTGGCGCGCGCGCAGCGGCGGCACCTGCAGCGGGAAGACGTTGAGGCGGTAGTAGAGGTCGGCGCGGAACTGGCCCTGCTCGACCATCTGCGCGAGGTCGCGGTTGGTTGCCGCCACCACGCGCACGTCGACGTGGATCGGCCGCGTGCCGCCGACACGCTCGAACTCGCGCTCCTGCAGCACCCGCAGCAGCTTGGCCTGCGCCGGCAGGCTGAGCTCGCCGACCTCGTCGAGGAACAGCGTGCCGCCGTCGGCGAGCTCGAAGCGGCCCTTGCGGGTGGCGATGGCGCCGCTGAACGCGCCCTTCTCGTGGCCGAACAGCTCGCTCTCGATCAGCTCCGAGGGCAGCGCCGCGCAGTTCATCTTCACCAGCATGCGCTCGCGCCGCGGGCTCTGGCGGTGCGTGTAGCGCGCCAGCAGCTCCTTGCCGGTGCCGGTCTCGCCGAGCAGCAGCACCGTGGCGTCGGTCGCGGCGACCTTGTCGAGCTGCGTGCGCAGCTCGCGGATCGCGGCCGATGCGCCGACGATCTCGTGGGCTTCGCCCACCACCTGCGCCTGCAGGTAGGCCTTCTCCTGGCGCAGGCGGGCCAGCGCCGCCTCGGCCTGATGGCGGTCGTTGAGGTCGCGCAGGATCAGCGTGGTCAGCTCGCAGCCGTCGACCCGCGTGCACGACAGCGTGGCTTCGGCCGGGAAGGCGCTGCCGTCGGCGCGCACCGCCTCGATGCCCTGCGGCACCCACAGCGACGGGCGCGCCGCCGCCGGCGCCGCCAGGTGGTGGTCGAGCAGCGCGCGGAACGACGGCGCGAGGAAGCGCTCCAGCGGCGTGCCGACCACGTCGGCGGCGCAGCAGCCGAGCACGCGCTCGGCCGCCGGGTTGACGAAGGTCACGCGGCGCGCGCCGTCGATGCACACCACGGCGTCGAGCGCCGAGCCGAGGATCGCGGCCAGCCGCGCCTCGCGCTCGCGCAGCGCGCGCTCGGTGTGCACGCGTTCGAGTTCGGCCGCCGCGCGTGCCGCGAACACCTGGAACAGCGCGAGTTCGCGCGGCGCGGCCGGCATCGCCCGCTCGTCGAGCACCGCCAGGTGGCCGAGCACGTCGCCGGCGGCGTTGCGCAGCGGGATCGCCAGGTAGCTCTCGGCGCCCATCACCGCGAGGTCGGTGTTGCGCGGGAACAGCGCCGCCACGCCCTGTGGGTAGTGGCGCGGCTCGCCGCACAGCACCGCCTCGCAGGGCGTGCCGGACAGGTCGAATTCCTCTTCGGGCGCGAAGTGGTCGTGGTCCCAGTTCGCCAGCATGCGCACGCGGGTGCGCACCCCGGCGAACTCGGCGACGAAGGCCCAGCGCACCGCGAGCGCGGTCGCCACGCCCCTGACCAGGCTGCGGAAGAACGCCTCGCCGGTGACGCTGGCGGTGCCCTCGACCAGGGCACGCAATCCGGTGTCGAGTTCGTCCAGGTGTGTCGTCACGGTCACTGCCCCCCGCCGCTGGGTGTGGGGGGCAGCGTATGCCAGTGGCATCACCGGCTCCAGCGGCCGAGCAGGCGGTCGAGCGTCAGCGCGCCGGGGCCGTGGGTGAGCGTCACCAGCAGCAGCAGGCCCCAGAGCTGGTGCTCGTGCAGGCCGGCGGCCTCGAGCGCCGGGTAGGAGATCACCGCGATGATGTTGAACACGAACAGCGCCGCCGCCGGCAGCCGCCCGCCGAGGCCGAGCACCAGCAGCACCGGCAGCGCCAGTTCGGCGGCGGTGCCGAGCACGGCGGCGAGCATCGGCGGCAGCAGCGGCACCTGGTACTCGTAGGTGAACAGCAGCACGGTCGAATCGAAGCTCGCGATCTTGGTCAGCCCCGAGGCGAAGAAGGCCTGCGCGACCCACAGCCGCACGGCGAGGTCGACCAGCGGCGTGAACCAGCCGAGCAGGGTCTCGAAGCGGGCGTGCAGGCGCACGCCGCGCTGCAGCAGGGGGTGACGCAGCACGTTGCAGGCGGAAGAGGCGGTGGCATTCATGGCGGTGCGCTCCTTGGAGGGGGTCACAGGTGAAAGCCGACGAGGGCGCCGCGGGCGAACAGCCCGCCGAGCGCCGTGCCGGGGTCGAGGTCGGGGGCCGCGGCGAGCGCATCGGCGCAGGCCTCGGCCACGGTCGCGCCGGCGGCGAGGGCCGCGAGCAGCGTGTAGGTGCCGGCGTCGAGCCGGCCGATCGTGATGTCCGCCCCCGCGCGCAGCACCAGCAGCCATTCGGCCGCGGGCGCCGGCGGCGGCAGGGGGTCGTCGGCGCCGTCGGTCGCGGCCTCCCAGTACGCGAGCACCGGCCAGGCGCTCGCGACCAGGCCGAGCGCCGGGTGCGCGACGAAGCGCAGCCGCGGGTGATCCTGCGCCGCCACGCCGCGCAGGGCGTCGAGCGCGAGGGCGGGGGGCAGCGCGGCGAAGTAGGCGGTGTGCACGGCCCATTCGAGGCGCGCGAGCTCGGCGAGCCAGGGTGCCTGCGGCGGCGGCGCGGCGGCGATGACATCGGCCAGCGCGGCGCCGTAGCCGTGCAGGTCACCGCTGCGCGAGGGGTGAGCGAGCAGGTAGCGGGCGGCGAGTGCGTGGAAGCCGCCTTCGCCGAGCGTGCGCGCGAGCACCGGGTAGGCGCCGGCGAGCGCGGCGGTGAGCGTCAGGCGGTGATTGTTGGCGTACACCATCAGGCGCTCGGCGGGCTCCAGGCCGCGCCCGGCGATCAGGCCCTGCAGCCGCGGCGGGGCGCTGCCGCGCACCGCGGCGAGGAAGTCGCGCTGCAGTTCACGCAGCATGGCGGCGGCCCTCGAGCACGGCGTCGGCGCGCGCGGCCTCGGCCAGCAGCACGTCCAGCGGCGGCAGCGCGCTGTCCCATTCGATCAGCGTCGGACGCGGGCCGAAGCGTGCGATCGCCTCGGCGTAGAGCGTCCACACCGCCGGGCACACCGGGCGGTCGTGGGTGTCGATCAGCAGGCTGGTGCCGCGGAGGGTCTTCTCGGTGTGGCCGGCCAGGTGGATCTCGGCGATGGCCGCCGGCGGCAGCGCCGCCAGGAAGGCGTGCGGGTCGACGCCGTGGTTGCGGGCGTTGACGTAGAGGTTGTTGACGTCGAGCAGCAGGCCGCAGCCGGTGCGCCGCGCCAGCGTGGCGAGGAATTCGCCCTCGGGCAGCGACGGTATGCGGAAGTCGACGTAACGCGAGATGTTCTCGACCAGCAGGGTGCGCCCGAGCGCGTCCTGCACGGTGGCGACGCGGGCGCAGACGTGGTTCAGCGCCTCGGTGGTGCAGGGCAGCGGCAGCAGGTCGTTCGCGTGCACGCCGCCGACCGAGCCCCAGGACAGGTGCTCCGACACCAGCGCGGGCTCGAAGCGGTCGCACAGCGCCTTCAGTTGCCGCAGGTGGCCGCGGTCGAGCGGATCGGTGGATCCGAGCGACAGGCCGACGCCGTGCAGGCTCAGCGGGTGGCGCGCGCGGATCGCTTCGAGCACCGCGAGCGGCCGGCCGCCGCTGCCGAAGTAGTTCTCGCTGTGCACCTCGACCCAGCCGAGCGCGGGCTGCTCGCGCAGCACCACGTCGTAGTGCTCGGCGCGCAGGCCGATGCCGGCGACGGCCGGCAGCGGACGCACGGGCGCGGACGGGAAGCGGGTGTTCATGATCGCGCACCTCGATGCCGGTGGGGCGATGGGGGGCATGCGGACGGGGGTCGGCCGGCGGCGGGGGCCGCCGGCCGACGCGCGGGGCTCAGGCCTTCTTGGTCAGGCTGCCGCCGGTGAGCTTTTCGCAGGTCCCCTTCGGCACGAACAGCCACGAGTCGCCCTGGTTGTCGGCGCTCGCCTGGCCGGCGCAGGCGTGCATGTTGGTCTGGCAGTCGTTCTTGCCGGCCTTGACCACGCCGAAGCACTTCTCGGCGGCGAAGCTCGGGGCCTCGGCCGGGCCGGCGTAGGCGCTGACGGCACCGAGGGCGAAGGCGGCGGCGATGGCGGACTGGATCACGGTCTGGGTCTTCATGGCGTGTACTCCTAAAGGCTCGTGTGGGTGAACGGGCCCGCCGGTGGCGGCCCGGGTCCTTCCCGGCGTTGGCGGTTCGGCCGCTGCAAGCGCGTTTCAGGTTCGGACGAGACAGGTATTGCAGGCCCTGTGCCAAACCTGCATTTTGTATTCAACATATTGTTTTTTATGAATAAAGATTTAAGCCGCCAGGATTCGGCGAAGCTTCCGGCGGGCCGGCGCGGGGAGGGCCCACGAGACCTCGCGGTGGGCGCCACGACATGTCGTGGGAAGGAACTTGGTGGCCACGAACGCTGTCGTGGCGTTCGTGGCCGCGGCGGCGCCTGCGGGAGGCGCGCGGCCCGCGTCAGCAGGTGGAGGAGGGCGGGCGTGGCGCCCGCCTGTCGCGATATATCCTGATGTTTCTTGGCGGAGAAATTTTATTCCTTCCCGCATTCATCACGCGGGGTAGGCTCGATTTGCCGCCCCTGAAGCCGTCACCGGGGCCGGGGGCGCAGGCCCGTTCGCATCGCGAAGGGCCGGCCGACCGCACGTTTGCAACACAAGCGTGATGGTCTGTAGGCGCGAGGCGGGTCGACGCCCGCCCGTGGAGTGAGGACGGAGGTGACACATGCTGTCGTATGTCGATTGCGTCGGTTTTTCCGAGCTGGACGAAGACGAGATCGAGGCCCTGGCGGCTCACGAACACATTCCGATGATCGTCGCGGCGGAAATGGGCTCGTATCTGGTACACGACGACGCGAACGGCGTGCCGCGCTTCTGCCGGATGCTCGTCGCGGACATCCGCGCGGCGCGGGCATCGGGCCACCCCGAGCGTGCCGACCACCTGCGCGTGGTGCTCAGGCACTTCCGCCACACCCACCACGCGAGCCACGCGGGCTGAAGGCCCGCCAGGCCCCGCCGTGTGCGCGGCGGGGCTTCCCCCGCCCGGCCGCCGCGGCCGGACCGGCCCGCCTGCACGAAGCCGGCGGCCGGGCGCCGATCCTTGCTAGGCTGCAAGGCATGTCCACCGCCGCCGCACCGACCCCCGCCCGCTGGAGCCGCGAGAGCGCCATCACGCTCGCCGACGGCGGCGCCGCTGCGCGCTGCCCGTGGGTGGAGGCGCTGCTCGCCGAGTACGCCGCCGCGGTGCGGCGGGTGAGCCTCGAGGGCGTCGGCGGCATCGAGCTGGTCTGCGACGTGTTCCCGGCCAGCGCCCCGGAGCGCGCGGCGCTCGTGCTGGTGCACGGCACCGGCGAGGCCTCGATCCGCTACCTCGAACTGGTGCACGACCTGCGGCGGCTGTTCCCCGCGTGGAGTCTGTACCTGCCCAACCACCGCGGGCAGGGGCTGTCGCAGCGCCTGCTCGAGCGCCGCCCGTGGCACGCGATCGCCGACGATCCGGCGGCGCGGGCGCGCTACCAGACCTGCCATGTCGAGCGCTTCGACGACTACGTGAGCGACCTCGAACGCTGCCTGGCCGAGGTGGTACGGCCCGCCACCCACCCCTGCCTGCTGGGCCTCGGCCATTCCGGCGGGGCGACGATCCTGCTGCGCCACGCGCAGCGCCATCCGGGGCGCTTCGCCGCGCTCGCGGGCACCGCGCCGATGGTCGAGATCCGCGGCCTGTGGGGGCTGCCGGTCGGCCGCGACGTGCTCGGCCGCGCCGCGCTCGCGGCGGCGCTGGTGGCGGGGCGCGGCGATGACTTCGCGATCGGCCAGGGGCCGTACACGCCGCTGCCGTTTCGCGAGGCCGACGGCAGGCTCAACTCGGTCACCGGCAGCGAGGCGCGCTACCGGCTGCGCAGCCACCTGCAGGCGCGCTTCCCCGAGACGGCGCTGGGCGGGCCGAGCTGGCGCTGGGTGGCCGAGGCCATCGCGGCGGGGTCGGCGCTGCGCCGCGAGGCCGCGCGCATCGCCACGCCGCTGCTGCTGGTGGACGCCGGCTGCGACGCGCTGGTCAACGCCGCGGCGAGCGCGGCCTTCGCCGCGGCGGTCGCCCGCGCGCACCCCGGCACGTGCCGCCACCTGCACCTGGCGGCGGCGCGGCACGAACTGCTGATCGAGCGGGACGTGCTGCGCGACCGCGTGCTCGACGCCATCACCGACTTCCTCGCCGCCGCCTGCCCGCCGGCTGCCCGCGGGTAGAATGCACGCCTGCCGTCCCGCCCCCGTCGCCGAGCCACCATGCACATGCACCACGATCTCACGCCCGCCGAGCGCGCGCGCCTGCTGCACCTCGCCACCACCGCCTCGGTGCTCACCGCCAGCGTGCTGATCGCCGGCAAGCTCGCCGCCTGGCTGATGACCGGCTCGGTGAGCGTGCTCGCCTCGCTGGTCGACTCGACCATGGACGTGCTGGCCTCGCTGATCAACCTGGTGGCGGTGCGCTACGCACTGCAGCCGGCGGACGCCGACCACCGCTTCGGCCACGGCAAGGCCGAGGCGCTCGCCGGGCTGGGGCAGGCGACCTTCATCGCCGGCTCGGCGCTGTTCCTGATGCTGCAGGCGGTCGACCGCCTGCTGCGCCCGCAGCCGATCGGCGAACTCATGGTCGGCATCACCGTGATGGGCTTCGCGATCGCCGCCACCGCGGCGCTGCTGCTGGTCCAGCGCCACGTGATCCGGCGCACCGGCTCGACCGCGATCAAGGCCGACTCGCTGCACTACCTCACCGACCTTGCCACCAACCTCAGCATCATCGTCGCGCTGCTGTTCGGCGCTTTCGGCTATCCCGGCCTCGACCCGCTGTTCGCGCTCGCCATCGCGCTGTACATCCTGAAGAGCGCCTGGTCGATCGGCGCCGAGGCGGTCGACCTGCTGATGGACCGCGAACTGCCCGAGGCGCTGCAGGCGCGCATCTTCGACATCGCCGCCGGCGAGGCCGGCGTGCTCGGCGTGCACGACCTGCGCACGCGCCAGTCGGGCCACACCTACTTCGTGCAGATGCATCTGGAGCTCGACGACGCGCTGCCGCTGGTCGCCGCGCACGCGATCGCCGAACGGGTGGAGGCGGCGATCCGCGGGGCGCTGCCGGGCGCCGAGGTGATCATCCACGAGGACCCGGCGAGCATCGTGCAGCGCCTGCGCACGCACGCCGGGGCGCCCGCCTGAGCGCACCCGGCGCTACAGCAGCTTCTTCAGCAGCAGCACCGCGAGCGTGCCGGCACCGGCGCCGACGATGGTCAGCATCACCCAGCCGAAGGCGTGGGAGCTGCCGGTGAGCGGCATGTTCTCGACGTTCATGCCGAAGATGCCGGTGATCAGCGTCATCGGCAGGAACACCGCGGTCAGCACCGAGATCACGTAGAGGTTGCGGTTGGTGTCCTCGGCCACGCGCGAGGCGAGCTCCTCCTGCAGCAGCTTGGCGCGTTCGTAGACCTCGCCCTGGTCGTCGAGGACGAAGCCGAGCTGCTCGGCCACCTCGCGCAGGCGTTCGCTCTCGCCCGCGCCGAGCCAGGCCGGCGGGCGCTGCAGCAGCTTGTGCAGGCTGCTGCGCTCGGGTCCGAACTGCCGGCGCAGGTGCACGCAGCCGCGGCGCAGGCGGCCGAGCTCCTCGCGTGCCGAGGTGCCGCCGACGAGGATGTCGTCCTCGATCTCGTTGACCTGCTCGGCCATCGCATCGATGCACGCCGACAGCCCCTCGTTGCGCAGGTCGAGCAGTTGCGCCGCGAGTTCCACGCCGGTGGCCGCGTGCAGGCCCTCGCGCACCGCGAGGCGCAGTTCGTCGGTGCTGCGCAGCGGGTGGGCGCGAGCGCTGAGCAGCAGGCGCGCATCGGCGTACACCCACAGCGTGCCGAGCACCGCGGGGTCGGTGGGCTCGTCATAGGCGAGGTCGTGGATCACCGCGAGCAGGCCGGCGCCGACCACCTGCACGCGGCCGCGATCGTCGCGCTCGGCGAGCGCCTCGTGCAGCGCCGGCGGTACCCGCTCGCTCTGCGCGAGCCAGCGCCGCGCGCGCAGGTTGCTGAGGTTGAAGTGCAGCCACAGCACGGTGCCGGGCGCGGCGAGGGCCGCCGGCACCTCGGCGAGGCTGATGGGCGCCGCGGGCGTGTCCGGCCCGGCGAGGCGAAAGCCGCAGATCAGCCCGTCTTCGGGCGTGAGGGTGCGCAGCGGTGGGGGTCGGTCCACGGGGGTTGCGTCCGGTAGGGCACCGCGGGCGCGGTGCGGGGGCACGGAAAGCGACGAGTCTGCCCGGCTCGCGTTGCAGCCAGCCGCACGGGCGGCTCAGCGCAGGTAGCCGGTGACCTCCTCGCGGTCGTGATAGAGCTGGCGCAGGTCGAGGCGGTGCGCCCGGGCGCCGAGCTCGGTGGCGATCAGCTCGCGGCAGCGCTGCACCTCGGCGTAGCGCTTCTTCATCGGCAGCTTGAGGTTGAAGATCGCCCGCCGGCAGTCGCCGCGCGCGAGCCACTGCGCCACCAGCCGGGCGATGCGCCCCGGCTGCTCGACCATGTCGCAGACCAGCCAGTCCACCGGCTGCGGCGGCCGGTAGCGGAAGCCGTCCTCGCGGCGGTGCTCGACCAGCCCGCTGGCGAGCAGTTCGTCGTCCATCGGGCCGTTGTCGATCGCCGCCACGCGCAGGCCGCGGCGCACCAGCTGCCAGGTCCAGCCGCCGGGCGCGGCGCCGAGGTCGACCGCGGCCATGCCGGGGCGCAGGTACTCGGCCTGCTCGGCGGGGCTCAGGAACACCTGCAGCGCCTCGTCGAGCTTGAGCGTGGAGCGGCTCGGCGCGCGCGCCGGGAACTTCAGCCGCGGGATGCCGAGCGGCCACTCGCTGCGCCGGCCGGGCCACGACAGCGCCGGCCACACCGCTGCCGAACTCAGGCAGAACAGGTGCAGGCGCGGCGCCTGCGCGCCGCCGCCGAGCAGCCGGGCGCGCCTGGCGCCGGCCTCGAAGGCGCGGCCGAACGGGCGGGTGAAGGCGGCGAGCGCCTTGGCCTCGTTGGTGTCGGCGGTCTCGACGTAGACGTCGGAGTAGGGGCCGCCGAGCGCGGCCGCGGCCGCCAGCAGCGGGCTCACGCGGTCGTCGACCGGCAGCTCGCGGACCAGTTCGCCGGCGACCAGGAGCTGGCGGGCGAACACCAGCGAGCGCAGCTCGATGCGGCGCACGAGTTCCTCGGCGCAGGCCTGGTACAGGTGCAGGCTCAGGTAGGCGCTGCCGGGCTTGGCCTTGACGAAGCCGGCGTGGCCGAGCGCCGCGGCGCGGTCCTGGATCTCCGCCGCGGCCTCGCCCTCGAAGCCGGCGCGGCAGTACAGCAGCAGCGTGTGTGCCGGCACGGCCTCAGCCCTCGCCGATGCGCAGCAGGCGCGCGCCGAGCAGGGTGACGAGTTCGTCGACGAACGCCGGTGCGAGCGGCGGCCAGTTCCAGAAGCTCAGGCCGAGGCAGCCGAAGCCGAGCGGCGGCTCGTGCTGCCACTGCGGCAGCGGCGCTTCGAGCAGGCACTGGGTGCAGGCGAGGCGCCCGGCGCCGCCTTCCACCAGCCACTGTTCCAGCGCGTCGAACCAGCGCGGGTCGCCCGCCGCGTGCAGCACGTGGCCGCAGTGCGGGCAGAAGGCCGCGCCGAGCTGGCCGCAGTCATAAACCATGCGCCCGCAGCGCAGCGCCACGCCGTTGAGCGACTGGCGGTGCAGGCGCGCGAGCGCGATGTCGTCGGCGCCGACGGCGCGCGCGCAGCGCGGCCCCGGCGCGTGGCCGAGGCCGTCGGGCACGCAGGCGCTCAGCTCGGCGGCGATGATGCCTTCGGCGAGCAGCCAGGCGCGCAGGCGCGCGGCAAGCGCGTCGACGTCGGCCGGCGGCACGTCGGCGGCCACGAGATGCTGGACGACGTTGTTCATCGGCGGCTCAGGCGCGCGCCGCGGCGCGCTTGTGGCGGATGAACTCGACCACGCCGGGCAGGATCGAGACGATGATGATGCCGATGATCACCAGCGAGAAATTCTCCTTCACCAGCGGCAGGTTGCCGAACAGGTAGCCGGCGTAGAGCAGCGAGCCGGTCCAGATCAGCGCGCCGATCACGTTGTAGGCGAGGAAGCGACGGTAGCTCATCGAGCCCGCGCCGGCGACGAAGGGCGCGAAGGTGCGCACGATCGGCACGAAGCGGGCGATGATGATGGTCTTGCCGCCGTGGCGCTCATAGAAGGCGTGGGTCTTCTCCAGGTAGGCGGTCTTCAGCACGCGCGCGTCGGGGCGGAACGCCTTGAGCCCGACGTACTGGCCGATGTGGTAGTTGACGCCGTCGCCGACGATCGCGGCGAGGGTCAGCACGACGAACAGCACGTGCACGTCGAGCGCGCCGACCGCGGCGAGCGAGCCGGCCGCGAACAGCAGCGAGTCGCCCGGCAGGAAGGGCGTCACCACCAGCCCGGTCTCGCAGAAGATGATGGCGATCAGGATCGCGTACATCCAGGTGCCGTACTGCAGCGCGAGCTCGGCGAGGTGCTTGTCGAGGTGCAGGACGATGTCGATGAGCGAGGTGAGGAGTTCCATGCGGCGGGGCATCCGGGCGGGTCGTCGAAGGCCGGCATTGTCCCACGATTCCCCGCCGGCACCACGGCCGTCGCACCGGCCGGTGTCGGTGCGGTCGCGGCGTGTGCCACGATCAGCGCACGCCGGGCGTGCCGGCGGCCGCGAGCGGGCCCTGCGCGATGCGCCCCTGGTTCGAGAAAGTCACCATCCCCGCCGGCCAGTCGTGGACGCTGTTCGACCGCCGCCTGCCGGCCTTCCCGTTCAACTGGCACTACCACCCCGAGTTCGAGCTGACGCTGACGCTGAACAGCATCGGCGAGCGCTTCGTCGGTGACCACGTCGCCCATTACGACGACGGCGACCTGGTGCTGGTCGGCCCCAACCTGCCCCACGCCTGGCAGTCGCGCGCCGCAGCGGTGCCCGGTGCGCCGCACCGCGCGCTGGTGGCGTGGTTCTCCGAGGACTGGGCGCGCGGGCTGACCGCGCCTTACCCCGAGTTCGCCGGCCTCGACGCGCTGCTCGTCGAGGCCGCGAGGGGGCTCAGCTTCTCGCCCGCGGTGAGCGCGGCGGTGCGCCCGCGGCTGCTCGCGCTGGTCGACGCGTCCGCGGCCGCGCGCTGGCTCGGGCTGGTCGAGATCCTGCTGCTGCTCGCCGCCGACCGCGAACGCCAGCCGCTCGCGCTGCACGGCTTCGCCGCCGGCGACGCGCGCGAGCGCGCCCGGCTGGAGCGCGTGCTCGCCCACCTGCACGCGCACTACGCCGGCCCGGTGCGGCTCGCGACCCTCGCCGGGCTCGCCGCGATGAGCGAAAGCCAGTTGCAGCGCTCGTTCAAGCGTTGCACGCGGATGACGGTGAGCGACTACCTCGCGCAGCTGCGCATCGGCTGCGCCTGCGCGCTGCTGCTGGAGAGCGAGCGCCCGGTCGCGGTGATCGCCGCGCAGGCCGGCTACACCCAGCCGGGCTACTTCGCGCGCCAGTTCCGCGCCCTCAAGGGCATGACCCCGCTGGAGTTCCGCCGGCGCTTCAGCGCGACGACCGACCACCGCTGACACCCGGGCCGTCGCGCGGCGGGAGCAGCGAAGGGGGTCATATCGGCTTTTAAATTCCCAAAAGTTTTATAAAGAATAAAAACCATTTCTTCAGGTTCTTAAAAGACGAGCTTATATCTCTCGCCACGCCGACGGCCCGCCGGGCACGCCGGTGACACCCGAAAGAGCAATCACGTGGCGAGGGAGGTTTGACGATGTCCGCTGTGGCAAGACGCAGTGCCGAAACCGACGGCGTGTCACCGGGTGCCGGGCCGGCACCGAACGAGGCGGTCGAGGCCATCCTGGCGGCGGCGCGCCGGCGTGCCGGGGAGAACGGCACGCCCTACGCGGGCAGCCTGACGCCGGCCGAGACCTGGCAGGCGTTCAGCAGTGGCGCGGCGCTGCTGGTCGACGTGCGCACCGCCGAGGAGCGCAGGTTCGTCGGCCAGGTGCCGGGCACGCGCCACGTGGCGTGGATGACCGGCACCTCGATGACCCGCAACCCGCGCTTCGTGCGTGAGCTGGAGGCGCTGGCGGGCAAGTCCGCGGTGCTGCTGCTCTTGTGCCGCAGCGGCAAGCGCTCGGCGGCCGCCGCCGAGGCGGCGACCAGGGCCGGGTTCAGCCAGGTGTTCAACGTGCTGGAAG
Organism: Plasticicumulans lactativorans; assembly: GCF_004341245.1. Classification (GTDB taxonomy): domain Bacteria; phylum Pseudomonadota; class Gammaproteobacteria; order Competibacterales; family Competibacteraceae; genus Plasticicumulans_A; species Plasticicumulans_A lactativorans. Next base: position 77,380 of record NZ_SLWY01000013.1, read on the forward strand.
GCTTCGAGGGCGACCTCGACGAGCGCCAGCAGCGCGGGCACCACAACGGCTGGCGCCGCCACGGCCTGCCGTGGACGCAGGACTGAGCCGATGGACGCGCGTTTCGAAGCGGACGCCGCCGCGGCGGCGTCCACGCCCCCGGCGCTGCCCGACGGCCGCCCGAACTGGCCGCTCGGCGAGGTCGTCGCCGGCCTGCGCGAGGCGCGCGCGGCGTGGCGCGCGAGCCAGCAGCGCGACCGCGAGTGCGGCGGGCGTGAGCTGCCCTCGCCGCAGGCCCTGCGCGAGATCGTCGCCGCGCTCGCCGGCCTGCTGTTCCCGATGCGGCTCGGCCCGCCCGAGCTGCGCCAGGAGAGCGAGGACTACTACGTCGGCAGCACGCTCGACCAGACGCTGACGGCGCTCTACGACCAGGTGCGGCTGGAGCTGCGCTACGTGGCGCGCCACCCGCACCCCGACGCCGCGGCGCTCGACTGCGTGCGCGCCTTCGCCGCGGCGCTGCCCGAGGTGCGCCGCCTGCTCGACTCCGACGTGCGCGCCGCCTTCGCCGGCGACCCGGCGGCACGCAGCGTCGACGAGGTGCTGCTGTGCTACCCCGGGGTGCTGGCGATGATCCACCACCGCCTGGCGCACCGCCTCTACGGCCTCGGCGTGACGCTGCTCGCGCGCATGGTCGCCGAGCAGGCGCACGCGGCGACCGGCATCGACATCCACCCCGGCGCCCGCATCGGCGCCGGCTTCTTCATCGACCACGGCACCGGCGTGGTGATCGGCGAGACCGCCGAGATCGGCGAGCGCGTGCGGCTCTACCAGGCCGTGACGCTCGGTGCCAAGCGCTTCGATACCGATGACGGCGGCGCGCTGCGCAAGGGCGAGCCGCGTCACCCGATCGTCGAGGACGAGGTCGTGATCTACGCCGGGGCCACCGTGCTCGGCCGGGTCACGATCGGCCGCGGCTCGACGATCGGCGGCAACGTCTGGCTGACGCGCAGCGTTCCGCCCGGCAGCCACGTCACCCAGGCGAGTTCCCGGCACGAAGTGCCCCAACCGGGTGCCGCGACCTAGCGTCCGCGGCCCCTTTCCCTACCGCTGCAACCTCACGGAGTCCTTCATGGCCGACCATCCCCAGGCCCTTGCGCTGGGCGACAATGCTGCACGCCAGCTCGCCAACGCCACCAAGACCGCCCCGCAGCTGTCGACGATCACGCCGCGCTGGCTCGTGCACCTGCTCGAATGGCTGCCGGTGGAGGCGGGCATCTACCGCCTCAACCAGGTCAAGAACCCGAGCGACGTCAGGGTCGCGTGCTCGCAGCGCGACGAGGCCGAGCTGCCGCAGATCTTCGTCGACTACGAGGACGCGCCGCGCGAGTACTTCCTGAACGCGGTGACGACCATCGTCGACGTCCACACCCGGGTGTCGGACCTCTACAGCAGCCCCTACGACCAGATCCGCGAGCAGCTGCGCCTCACCATCGAGACGATCAAGGAGCGGCAGGAAAACGAGCTGATCAACAACGCCGAGTACGGCCTGCTCGCCAACGTCGCCGAGTCGCAGCGCGTGTTCCCGCTCGGCGGCACGCCGACGCCCGACGACCTCGACGAGCTGATCACCAGGGTGTGGAAGGAGCCGGCGTTCTTCCTCGCCCACCCGCTGGCGATCGCCGCCTTCGGCCGCGAGTGCACGCGCCGCGGCGTGCCGCCGGCGACGGTGAGCCTGTTCGGCTCGCAGTTCATCACCTGGCGCGGGCTGCCGCTGATCCCGTCGGACAAGGTGCCGGTGGCCGACGGCAAGACCAAGATCCTGCTGCTGCGCGTCGGGCAGAAGCGTCAGGGCGTGGTCGGGCTGTTCCAGCCGGGGCTCGCCGGCGAGCAGAGCCCGGGGCTGTCGGTGCGCTTCATGGGGATCAACCGCAACGCGATCGCCTCGTACCTGATTTCGCTCTACTGCTCGCTCGCGGTGCACACCGACGACGCGCTGGCCGTGCTCGATGACGTGGAGATCGACAAGTACCATGAGTACAACCACAGCTATAAGTGAGGCCCTGGCCGGGCTCGGCGCGCCGCCGCCGGGCCTGCCCGACGAGGCCACGCTGGCGCGGCTCGCCAGCGCGCTGTTCGCCGAGCTGCCGGGCGGCGGTGCGGCGGCCAACGCGGCACCGCCCGCCGCGCCGCCGGCGCTCGACCGGGTGCCGGCGGTGGATGCGACAGCCGCGGCGCTGCCGACGGCGCCGGCGATCCCGGCGCTGCCGGCCGCACCCGAGCTGCCCGCCGTGCCGGCGCTCGGCGGGGGCGGCATCGCGCTGCCCGGCGTGCCGCCCGTCTACGCCACGGCGCTGCCGGCGGCGGCGGCGCCGACCGGCGGGCTGCCCACCGGCACGCTGCCGCCCGCCACGCCGCCCGCCGCTGCGCCGGCGCCGGCGAGCTCGCCGTACTACTTCCTCGCCGAGGCGGGGCCGCGTGCGCTGCCGGCCGCGCCGGTGGCCACGGTGCCGGAGCTGCCGCTGGCACCGCCGGGGATCGACCTGGCGGAGCTCGCGTCGCTCGCGCTGCGGCCCGGCGGCGCGCGCCCGCCGGCGCCGGCCGAGCCGCGCGTCGACGGCCGCTTCTACTTCGTCGACGCGGTGCCGGCGGGGGTGATCGCGCCGTCGGCGCACCCGCCCTTCGACGTGAACGGGGTGCGCCGCGACTTCCCGATCCTCGCCGAGCGCGTCAACGGCCGGCCGCTGATCTGGCTCGACAACGCCGCGACGACGCAGAAGCCGCAGGTGGTCATCGACCGCCTCGCCCACTTCTACGCGCACGAGAACTCCAACATCCACCGCGCCGCGCACGCGCTGGCGGCACGGGCCACCGACGCCTACGAGAAGGCGCGCCGCACGGTGGCGCGCTTCCTCGGCGCGGGTTCGGTGGACGAGATCGTGTTCGTGCGCGGGGCCACCGAGGCGATCAACCTGGTGGCGAAGAGCTGGGGCTGGCAGCACGTCGGCGAGGGTGACGAGATCGTCGTCTCGCAGCTGGAGCACCACGCCAACATCGTGCCCTGGCAGCAGCTCGCCGCCGCCAGGGGGGCGACGCTGCGGGTGATCCCGGTCGACGACAGCGGCCAGATCCTGCTCGGCGAGTACCGCCGCCTCTTGAACGGGCGCACGCGGCTGGTCGCGGTCACGCAGGTGTCGAACGCGCTCGGCACGATCACCCCGGTGGCGGAGATCGTCGAGCTCGCCCACCGCGCCGGCGCGCGCGTGCTGGTCGACGGCGCGCAGGCGGTGTCGCACCTGCGCGTCGACGTGAAGGCGCTGGACGCGGACTTCTACGTGTTCTCCGGGCACAAGGTGTTCGCGCCAACCGGCATCGGCGTGGTGTACGGCAAGGCCGAGGTGCTGGAGGACATGCCGCCCTGGCAGGGCGGCGGCAACATGATCCGCGACGTCACCTTCGAGCGCACGCTGTACCAGCCGCCGCCCGGGCGCTTCGAGGCCGGCACCGGCAACATCGCCGACGCGGTCGGGCTGGGCGCCGCGCTCGACTACCTCGAGCGCCTGGGGCTGGAGAACGTGGCGCGCTACGAGCACGAACTGCTCGAATACGCCACCGACGGCCTGCGCCGCGTGCCGGGGCTGCGCCTGATCGGCACCGCGCAGGACAAGACCAGCGTGCTGTCCTTCGTGCTCGACGGCTACCGGCCGGAGGAGGTGGGCAGCGAGCTCAACCGCGAGGGCATCGCGGTGCGCGCGGGGCACCACTGCGCGCAGCCGATCCTGCGCCGCTTCGGGCTGGAGGCGACGGTGCGACCCTCGCTCGCCTTCTACAACACCTGCGAGGAGGTCGACACGCTGCTGCGGGTGCTGCGCCGCCTGGCGCGCTGAGTGTCCGCGACCGCAGCCCGCCCCGTGCGGGCTGCGGCCTTCCTGGCTGCCGCCGGGGCGGGGTTTTATATCCATCAGCCAATAAACGGCGCACTTCATGCGAGGAGGCGCGGGAGCGGGCCTTGCATCCGCCGACCCCGACACCTTCGCGATCCGGTGCCGGTGCGCGCTTCGAGTGCCGCCTGGTGATCCGCACGCTCCTGCGCGGCGATCCGCGCATCCCCGCGTTCCGCCTTTCAGCCGACCGGGGAGTGACGCGGCATGCGTGGGAAAGCCGGGCGGCCGTGGGGGCCGCCCGGCGCGGGGAGCTCAGCGGCCCGGGGCGTAGATCTGGTCGAAGGTGCCGCCGTCGGCGAAGTGCTCGGCCTGCGCCTTGGCCCAGCCGCCGAAGTAGCTGTCGATGGTGACGAGCTTCAACTGGGTGAAGCGGTCGGCGTACTTCGCGGCGATCGCCGGCTGGCTCGGGCGGTAGAAGTGCTTGGCCGCGAGCTCCTGGCCGGCGTCGCTGTACAGGTACTCGAGGTAGGCCTGCGCCACGGCGCGCGTGCCGCGCTTGTCGACGACCTTGTCGACCACCGTCACCGGCGGTTCGGCGAGGATGCTGATCGACGGCACCACGATCTCGACCTTGTCGGGGCCGAGTTCCTTCAGCGCGAGGTAGGCCTCGTTCTCCCAGGCCAGCAGCACGTCGCCGATGCCGCGCTCGACGAAGGTCGTGGTCGCGCCGCGTGCGCCCGAGTCGAGCACCGGCACGTGCTTGAACAGCTTCTCGACGAAGGCGCGGGCCGATTCCGGCGTGCCGCCCGGCAGGCTCTGCGCGTAGGCCCAGGCCGCGAGGTAGTTCCAGCGCGCGCCGCCCGAGGTCTTGGGGTTCGGCGTGATCACCGCCACGTCGTTCTTGACCAGGTCGTTCCAGTCCTTGATGCCCTTGGGGTTGCCCTTGCGCACCAGGAACACGATGGTCGAGGTGTACGGCGAGGAGCGGTTGCCCAGGCGTTGCTGCCAGTCGGCGGCGATCAGCCCGGTCCTGGCGACGGCATCGATGTCGTAGGCCAGCGCCAGCGTGACGACGTCGGCCTCCAGCCCGTCGATCACCGAGCGCGCCTGCTTGCCGGAGCCGCCGTGCGACTGCTTCACGGTCACGGTGTCACCGGTCCTGGTCTTCCAGTAGTCGGCGAAGGCCTTGTTGTAATCGCTGTACAGCTCGCGGGTCGGGTCGTAGCTCACGTTGAGCAGCGACACGTCGGCGGCGAATACGGGGGCGGTCGGCATCACGGCGAGCGCACCTGCCAGGGCGGTGAGGGGCAGCCAGCGGCGCAGGAAAGCGGAAGGGGGCATTGCGGTCGTCTCCGATCGTTCGTCGATGGGCAGGCCGGGTGGCCATGGGCGGTACGTTAACGGAGGCCTTTTTATCCCTGAAAGTAATTTAATTTGATTGAATTATTTCTTAAGGTTATTTGTTATGGACGCTAGGCTGTGCATGTCCGTGATCCGACGCCAACCCTGGAGGGCCGCATGCCGCCGCGCCTACGCCATGAACACCCCGATCGCCGGCCGCCCGCGGCCCGGAGGGCGCCATGAGCGCCGACGATCCGGCCTTCCTGATCGTGCCCGGGCTCGGCGACTCGGGGCCGGGGCACTGGCAGAGCCTGTGGGCCGGGCGCGGTCCCGCGTTCCGGCGCCTGCACCAGCGCGACTGGAACGCGCCGGGCCCGGACTGGATCGCGGCGCTCGACGCCGAGCTGCGCCGCCGGCCGGTACCGACGGTGCTGGTCGCCCACAGCCTGGGCTGCACCACCGTCGCCGCCTGGGCGCAGGCGCATGACCCCGGTGACGTCGTCGGCGCGCTGCTGGTCGCCCCGCCCGACACCCCGCGCGTCGAGCGCCTCGGCGGCACGTCGCTCGCACCGCTGCCGTTCCCGAGCGTGGTCGTCGCCAGCAGCGACGACCCCTGCTGCCGGCTCGAACGCGCCCGCCAGTTCGCCCACCACTGGGGCGCGCGTTTCGTCGACCTCGGGCCGTGCGGGCACATCAACGTCGCCTCCGGCTTCGGTGCCTGGCCCGCCGGCGAGCGCCTGCTCGCTGGGCTCGTCCGGCGCGCGCGCCGGGTGCGGGAGCCCGCGCGGGCGCGCTGACGCCGCCTGCCGCGTTACGCCCGCGCCGCGGTGGCGGGGGGCGAGGGGCGGCCGCCATACTGGGGCGCCGGCGCCGGCGGCGCGACGCCGGGCGGGCCCGGCGGAGGTGCAGGCGATGGCGTACCAGCAGACGATCGGCGTGCGCCGCTACGGCTTCCCCGACCTGCGCACGCTGCTCGCGCGGGCGAGCCCCGAACGCTCGGGTGACCAGCTCGCCGGGCTCGCCGCCGCCTCGGCCGAGGAGCGCATGGCCGCGCGCCTCGCCCTCGCCGACGTCCCGCTCGCGCGCTTCCTCGACGAGGCGCTGATTCCCTACGAACGCGACGCCGTCACCCGGCTGATCGTCGACGGCCATGATCGCGCCGCCTTCGCGCCGGTGGCCGCGCTCACCGTCGGGGCGTTCCGCGACTGGCTGCTGCTGCCGTCGACCGACAGCGCGTGTCTCGCCGCGCTCGCCCCCGGCCTCACGCCGGAGATGGTGGCCGCGGTGAGCAAGCTGATGCGCAACCAGGACCTGATCCTGGTCGCGCGCAAGTGCCGCGTGGTCACCGCCTTCCGCACCACGCTCGGCCTGCCCGGCCGGCTGGCGGTGCGCCTGCAGCCCAACCACCCGAACGACGACGAGCGCGGCATCCTCGCCTCGACGCTCGACGGCCTGCTGTACGGCGCCGGCGATGCGGTGATCGGCGTCAACCCGGCGTCGGACAGCGTCGCCACGCAGGTGCGCCTGCTGGAGCGGCTCGACGCGCTGCGCACGCGCTTCGACATCCCGATGCAGAGCTGCGTGCTCGCGCACGTGACCGGCACGCTCGAAGCGATCCGCCTCGGCGCGCCGGTCGACCTGGTGTTCCAGTCGATCGCCGGCACCGAGGCCGCCAACGCGAGCTTCGGCGTCACGCTGGCGCTGCTCGACGAGGCGCACGCCGCCGCGCGCGCGCTCGGCCGCGGCACGGTCGGCGACAACCTGATGTACTTCGAGACCGGGCAGGGCAGCGCGCTGTCGGCCGACGCGCATCACGGCGTCGACCAGCAGACCTGCGAGGCGCGCGCCTACGCGGTGGCGCGGCGCTACCGGCCGCTGCTGGTCAACACCGTGGTCGGCTTCATCGGCCCCGAATACCTCTACGACGGCAAGCAGATCGTGCGCGCCGGGCTCGAGGACCACTGCTGCGGCAAGCTGCTCGGCGTGCCGATGGGCTGCGACATCTGCTACACCAACCACGCCGAGGCCGACCAGGACGACATGGACGTGCTGCTGACGCTGCTCGGCGCGGCGGGGGTGAACTTCATCATGGGCGTGCCGGGCGCCGACGACGTGATGCTGAACTACCAGAGCACCTCGTTCCACGACGCGCTGTACCTGCGCGAGCTGCTCGGCCTGAAGCGCGCCCCCGAGTTCGAGGCCTGGCTCGCGCGCATGGGCATCACCGATGCCGACGGCCACCTCGCCGCCCCGGCGGCGCAGGCGCGCCTCGCCGGGCGGCTCGCGCAGGTGCTCGGCTGATGGCCGCCGACGAGCCCGTGCCGGCCGGCGCCGACCCCTGGCTCGCGCTCGCCCGGCATACGCCGGCGCGGATCGCCCTCGGCCGCGTCGGCGCCAGCCTGCCCAGCGCCGAGGTGCTGCGCTTCGGCCTCGCCCACGCACAGGCGCGCGACGCGGTGCACCGGGCGCTCGACCTCGCCGCGTGCGCCGGGGCGCTCGCCGCCGCCACCGGCCTGCCGGCGCAGGTGGTGCAGTCGCAGGCGCCCGACCGCGCCACCTACCTGCGCCGGCCGGACCTCGGCCGCCGGCTGGCCCCGGCGCATGCGGCCACGCTGGCCATGGCGTCGCCACCGCCCGACCTCGCGGTGATCGTTGCCGACGGGCTCTCGGCGCTCGCGGTCGAGGCGCACGCGCTGCCCCTCCTCGTGCGGCTGCGCCGCGCACTGGCGGACCTCCACTGGGCGCCGCTGGTGGTGGCGGGGCAGGGTCGCGTCGCGCTCGGCGACGAGATCGGCGAACGCCTGGGTGCGCGGCTCGCGCTGATCCTGATCGGCGAGCGCCCGGGCCTGTCCTCGCCCGACAGCCTCGGTGCCTACCTGACCTACGCCCCGCGCCCCGGCCGCAGCGACGCCGAGCGCAACTGCGTCAGCAACATCCGCCCGGCGGGGCTCGACTACCCGCGCGCCGCGCACACCCTGGCCTGGCTGGTGCGCGAGGCGCTGCAGCGGCGGGTGACGGGGGTGGCATTGAAGGACGAGAGCGCGCTGCGGCTGCTGGACGGCGCCGCCGCGGCGCCGGATGCGGAAGCGGACTGACCCGCCGCCAGCGTCCCCCGGCCGCTGGCGGCGACGGCCGTGACCCGGCCGGCGCGCACGGACCCCCGACGATCCCGACGCCACGTTGCCCAACGGCGGCAGCCATCAGACGAGGAGGGGGCGCCATGCCTGCCAGTGCCACGGCCGGGAAGCTGCGCGCCGCTCGGGGTCGATCTGTACGGGCTCGCCTTCGGCGCGCTGCTGCGGGGCGCCTGAAGCGCGGCTCAGGCGGCGGGCGCGGTGGTGCGCAGGTAGCTCTCCACCGCGCCTTCGAGGTTCAGGAACATCCGCCCGCAGCCGAGGGTTTCGTACAGCGGCGAGCGCTGCACCACCTCCAGCACCGTCGGGTTGAGCGCCGCCAGCCACAGCGTGACGCCGTGGCGGCGCAGCCGCTCCTCGGCCTCGACCAGCATCTTCAGCGCGGTGTACTCGATGTCGATGACAGCGCTGCAGTCGAGCAGCAGCACCCGCGGCTGCGCCTGCTCGACCAGCGGCCAGATCCTGTCGCCGATGTGCTGCGCGTTGAGGAAGAACGCCCGCCCCTCGATGCGCACGATCAGCAGGCCCGGCCAGGTCTCGTCGTCCGCGTGCGCCGATGCGCGCGGCCGGAAGGCATCGGTGCCGCGCTTGCGACCCAGCGCGTACACCGGCGGGTCGAAGTTCTGGTGCGCGAGCGCGAGCAGCGAGACGATCACCGCCACCACGATGCCCTGGAGCGTGCCGAGCAGCACCACGCCGACGAACGCGACCAGCGCCCACTGGAACTCGATGCGCCGCACCTCGCGGATCTTGCGGAACTCGGCCGGCTCGATCAGCCCCACCGAGTAGGCCACCACCACCGCCGCCAGGGCCGCCTGCGGCATCAGGCTCATCACCGGCGCGAACACCAGCAGCGTCGCGATCGCCCCCGCGGCGGTGACCAGCTCCGCGAACTGCGTGTGCGCGCCGGCCTTGCGGTTGACCGCGGTCTGCGTGGTGCCACCACCGGCCGGCATGCCGCCGAACACCCCGCTCGCGAGGTTTGCCGCGCCGATCGCCAGCAGTTCCCGGTCGGGCTGCGGCCGCGGCTCGCCGGGAACGCCGAACGCCCGCGCCGCGGCGATGCTCTCGGTGAAGCTCATCAGCGCGATGCCGACCGCGCCCGGCCACAGCACCTCCAGCAGGTCGACGCGCGGCGGCACGAACGTGGGCAGGCCGCCGGGGATCGCACCGATCGTCGCCACGCCCGCCCGCTCCAGCCCGAGCAGCGCCGACGCGCCGATGCCGAGCGCCACCGCGAGCAGCGGCGCCGGCACGCGCGGCAGGTGGCGTTCCATCAGGTGGATCGCCAGCAGCAGGGTGGCCGACAACGCCAGCGTGGCGAGCGAAATCTGCGGAAAATGACCGGCAATCGCGAACAGGTCCCGGAAGAAGCCGGCCTTTTCGATGTGGATGCCCAGCAGCTTGGGGATCTGGTCGACGACGATGACCAGGCCGATGCCCGACTTGAATCCGGTCAGCACCGGCTCCGAGATGAAGTTGGCGATGAAGCCCAGCCGCAGCAGCGCGGCGAGCGCCAGCATCGCCCCCACCAGCACCGCGAGCGTCGCACCCGCCGTCAGCAGCCCGGCGGGATCGCCGCCCGGCACCGCCTCGCCGAGCGCCGCCGCCGCGAGGATGGCGAGCGTCGTGGTGGTGCTGACGCTGAGCGGGCGCGAGGTACCGAGCAGCGCATAGACGATCATCGGCACGAACACGGTGTACAGCCCGACCTGCACCGGCAGGCCGGCGATCGTCGCGTAGGCCATCGCCTTCGGGATCACCACCGCCGCCGAGGTCAGCCCGGCGATCAGGTCCGGCTGCAGCCACTCGCGGCGGTAGCGGCGCAGCCAGTCGAGGTTCGCCAGCATTTCAGCCTCCGAGTGCGATCGCCAGGCCGACCAGCACGATCCCCGTCACCATCAGCGCGAGCCCGGTGCGCCAGGGGCTGAGTGCGGTGTAGCCGGCCCAGTGGTAACCGGTCACGAACAGCAGCCCGATCAGCACCAGGTTGGACACCCGCAGCGCGACGGTGGCGTCGTCGAACACCAGGAAGGGCAGGGCGGCGGGGAGGCTCGCGAAGAACACCAGCCAGAAGCTCGCGATCGCGCCGAAGAAATCGTCGCGGGTCACGGTCACCGGTTTCGGCGGTGAGGCACGGACGTGGTCCGCCATGCGCCGGTAGAGCGCGTCGCGCTCGGCCGCCTCGGTCGCCGCGCCGAGCAACTCGTCGAACTCGCGCGCCAGGTAGACGGCCGCGGCCTGCTGGTCCGGCGCGGCGCGAATCTGCTGCCCGATCCGCGCCAGCCGCCCGCGCTCGAAGATCTGGCCGCCGATGTAGAGCGTGCCGTCGATGATGCCCCAGGCGACGTTGCAGCCGACGGTCGCGATCAGCATCTCGCGCATCGCATCGGCGCCATCCTGCACCAGCAGGCCGGCACCGAGCGTGAAGGTCAGCGTCATGATCAGCCCGAACAGGACCTCCGCCAGGCTCTCGCCCGGCTCCAGGTACTTCTGCGCGAAGGACATCGACAGACTGCGCAACATCGCACGAACTCCCGCCGCACCGCCCCGGCCGGGACGACGCCGTTACCCGACGAACCCCGCGATGCCACCCGCACCGCAACATCACGCCCGAAAGACACCACCGGGCCGATCATCGAAGTGTAAGAGTCCCTTGCCAAAGCATGAATCCGCGCTCCCTCGGGGAAGGCATGAAATCCTCTCTTTCTGATGGAGGGCATGAAATCCCATCTTGCCCGCCTACCTCGTCCCCACGCACAGTCTTAATCCCTTCTTCATCAGGGCAGTACTTCAAAGCTGGATGTCCATGCGAACATGATGTGCACAAATGCAATGCCTATCAACGCACAAATGCGCCATCCGCGAGGGGTTGTCACAGGCCACAATGCACACATGCAACCAAGCCCGCTGATCGACATCCTCCGGCAACTGATCGACATGGACCCCCTCAGGTCCATGCGCCAGATCGCGCTGGCGTGCGGCATCAAACCCTCGACGCTCTCGCGGATGCTGTCGGGGGTCATCTCCGACCCGAGGGATCACCAGTTGGCGCCGCTGGCGGCTCGCTACGGGCTGAGCGTCGAGCAGCTTCGCGGGCGCGCCGAGATCGACTGGGAGGCGGTCAGGTGCCGGCTGCAGGGCGCCTCACAGCCGCCGCCACAGCGCGACGCGCAAACGATCGCGAACATGCGGCTGGCCCTGATACAGCACATCGCCAGCGGCTCGCCCGAAGAGATCGAGCGCCTTACGCGCATCCTGCGCATCCCGGTGGATGACGCGCTGCCAGGGCTGAGCGGCGTCGATAAGCCGACGAATAACCATCGCTGATGGCGGAGCGCTCTGTAACGAGCCAGCGAGGAGGCATGGGGCGACCCGCGAGCCGAGGAGCCCCCGGTAGCCAGGGAGAATGGCGTCAAGCCATTTGAGCGTCGGGTCTGCGCAGCGCGTCTCGACGGGCGTAGCAGGCCCGATGCGCAGGGCGAACCGGGGCCGTTGGACACGCCGTAGAGGCACGGGATGGGCGCCCGCGAAGCCGGGATGCTCGACAGGGATGGCGAGCGGGTGCACAACAGCCTCTACTCCACAGATTTTTGACCATCCATAGCCACCGCTATAGCGTGCGAGACATGAACACCTTGGCTGATCGACTGCATGAGCTGATGACAGCGCGGCGCCTGACGCAGGCGCAGCTAGCCGACGCTGCAGGGGTCAGTCAGAACGCTGTGCACAAGCTGGCGACAGGCAAGTCCAGCAGGAGCCGATACATCGCGGAGATTGCAGCAGCCCTCGGCACAACGACTGAATGGCTGACAACTGGCGTCGGCTTTAAGCAGCGACCAGCCGCGGCGGCGGCAGAACAGCCCGACGCGCAAGAGATCGCCAACATGCGGCTGGCCCTGATCCAGCGCATCGCCAGCGGCGCGCCCGAGGAGATCGAACGCATCACGCGCATCCTGCACATGCCGGTGGATGACGCGCTGCCAGGGCTGAACGGCGCCGATAATCCGGCGCACGAAAAGCGCTGAATCCGAACCTCTCTGTAACAAGCCAGAAATTTGTCGCTACTATGACTGCCTTACGGCGAGCGGACTGCCGGGGGTCGGCAGCGGCGCGCCGGGAGCAAATGGAGCTAGAGATGGACACCAACAAAAATGACGGGGTCTTAATCCCTTCTTCATCAGGGCAGTGTTTCAAACGGAACGGCTGGTGAGGTTCTGGCGGGCCGAAGGCGGTCTTAATCCCTTCTTCATCAGGGCAGTGTTTCAAACCATGCTAAACCGCCCACAGTGAGCGAGCCCCGCCCGTCTTAATCCCTTCTTCATCAGGGCAGTGTTTCAAACAGCTGCTGGAAATCGACATGGACCCCGAAGGTCCGTCTTAATCCCTTCTTCATCAGGGCAGTGTTTCAAACGCCATATCCAGACACAGCGAAAGATTTTTTGCGGGTCTTAATCCCTTCTTCATCAGGGCAGTGTTTCAAACTGGGCCGGACCGACACAATCGTCTCGGCCGCGCGGTCTTAATCCCTTCTTCATCAGGGCAGTGTTTCAAACTGGTCAAGCGCATGGAAGCGATTGCAGCCGGAAAGTCTTAATCCCTTCTTCATCAGGGCAGTGTTTCAAACCCGCGGTGCGCGCCGAACTGGAGCACCGGATCGCGTCTTAATCCCTTCTTCATCAGGGCAGTGTTTCAAACCATCGCCCGCCGACGGCATTGCGAGGAAGTTGAGAGTCTTAATCCCTTCTTCATCAGGGCAGTGTTTCAAACCTGAGGCCCTCGCGGCGGCGACCGACGAGGTGATGTCTTAATCCCTTCTTCATCAGGGCAGTGTTTCAAACCGGTGGTTCCTCGACGCGCTTGATAGCGTCGATTTCGTCTTAATCCCTTCTTCATCAGGGCAGTGTTTCAAACCGGTATGGCTGGCGTGGGGTTACCGCCCGCACACGGGTCTTAATCCCTTCTTCATCAGGGCAGTGTTTCAAACGACACGTCGTATGACCGGCCCACGAAGGCCGAGTGTCTTAATCCCTTCTTCATCAGGGCAGTGTTTCAAACGAAGAACAAAGCCGCCGGATTCTTATTATCAATCTGTCTTAATCCCTTCTTCATCAGGGCAGTGTTTCAAACCGGGCGCCTCCGAGAAGTTCGTGTTGGACCATTGGTCTTAATCCCTTCTTCATCAGGGCAGTGTTTCAAACGTCGTCCGCAAGGCTCGGCTTAACTGATTTCCGCGTCTTAATCCCTTCTTCATCAGGGCAGTGTTTCAAACAGCCCGCCTCGCTCAACAACGGCCGCGGCCCGGTTGTCTTAATCCCTTCTTCATCAGGGCAGTGTTTCAAACGAAGGGCCCGGCGCGCAAGCGCCAGCCCAAGGCGAGTCTTAATCCCTTCTTCATCAGGGCAGTGTTTCAAACTTCGCGGGCGCGCCGTACTACGCCGGCAGCGAGTATGTCTTAATCCCTTCTTCATCAGGGCAGTGTTTCAAACGTCAAGACTTACGCTGCTTTGTATGAGCGTAAGGGTCTTAATCCCTTCTTCATCAGGGCAGTGTTTCAAACGCAACGCAGTGGTTCATCGACGCGCTTGGTGATGTCTTAATCCCTTCTTCATCAGGGCAGTGTTTCAAACGGCCGGCGGCACTAAGGCCGTCGTTATTTACCGCGGTCTTAATCCCTTCTTCATCAGGGCAGTGTTTCAAACGGCAAACGTGGAAAGCATGAAGCGTGGTGCTGATGTCTTAATCCCTTCTTCATCAGGGCAGTGTTTCAAACGGAAGAGCTATGCGATATGCAGCGTTTTTGCTGGGTCTTAATCCCTTCTTCATCAGGGCAGTGTTTCAAACGACGACGAACGCGCGCTTGTCGTCAAGACTTACGGTCTTAATCCCTTCTTCATCAGGGCAGTGTTTCAAACCGTATCAGGCTGCTCGATGAAGATGCGGACGCGGTCTTAATCCCTTCTTCATCAGGGCAGTGTTTCAAACCTATCAAGCGCGCGCGTTTCGTCGCCACGAAGGTGTCTTAATCCCTTCTTCATCAGGGCAGTGTTTCAAACGTACAAGGTCTGCGGGTTTACGTCGCTGGTTAGCGTCTTAATCCCTTCTTCATCAGGGCAGTGTTTCAAACAGAATGGTGATGCAGAACCGCTAATCGTGTTTTGGTCTTAATCCCTTCTTCATCAGGGCAGTGTTTCAAACACTGAACAATTACAGGTATGCAGCGTTTTTGCTGGTCTTAATCCCTTCTTCATCAGGGCAGTGTTTCAAACCCGCCAGTCAGCCTGTTTCTCACACGGCTCTAGGGTCTTAATCCCTTCTTCATCAGGGCAGTGTTTCAAACACGAAGGTAAGTTCAAATATTATGAGAAACGAAAGTCTTAATCCCTTCTTCATCAGGGCAGTGTTTCAAACCATCGACCAACGTGCAAACGAGAAGGAACACAAGTCTTAATCCCTTCTTCATCAGGGCAGTGTTTCAAACATGCCGCCGCAGGCGGTGTTTGAGTACCGGGGGCGTCTTAATCCCTTCTTCATCAGGGCAGTGTTTCAAACCGATGAGATTTTGTTCTTCAATCCGAAGCATTCGGTCTTAATCCCTTCTTCATCAGGGCAGTGTTTCAAACCATATTGGGCGCAATGGTTATGCACCACAAATCGTGTGTCTTAATCCCTTCTTCATCAGGGCAGTGTTTCAAACTCGCCACCCGCAACGGGTGGACCGGAACGATCCGTCTTAATCCCTTCTTCATCAGGGCAGTGTTTCAAACAAACGTTTCATGCGTCTCACCGACCGACACGCCACGGTCTTAATCCCTTCTTCATCAGGGCAGTGTTTCAAACCCTACAAAGTATCCGGGTTCACCAGTCTGATCAGTCTTAATCCCTTCTTCATCAGGGCAGTGTTTCAAACTGATCTGATTCAGGAGGGAACATAGTATGGAATTCGTCTTAATCCCTTCTTCATCAGGGCAGTGTTTCAAACCGCGGCGGCGCGGTCCACCAGCGGTTGTGGCGTGTCTTAATCCCTTCTTCATCAGGGCAGTGTTTCAAACGACGAGCTGCAGCGTATCTACGGGTTCCTCGTCTTAATCCCTTCTTCATCAGGGCAGTGTTTCAAACGCTTCCATGCCCTTGGCATGTATTGGGAGTGCAAGGTCTTAATCCCTTCTTCATCAGGGCAGTGTTTCAAACCCCATTGGTCGATGCGCTTTTCGCGCGCGGAATCAGTCTTAATCCCTTCTTCATCAGGGCAGTGTTTCAAACCTTATCAGTTGTCCAGAACTTGCCGCGCTTAGCGCGTCTTAATCCCTTCTTCATCAGGGCAGTGTTTCAAACAGTGAGATACTTAATATGACGTGGCGACCTAGATGTCTTAATCCCTTCTTCATCAGGGCAGTGTTTCAAACCCGCCCGCTTCCAGAAGGCGTGCGGGCGTAAAGGGTCTTAATCCCTTCTTCATCAGGGCAGTGTTTCAAACGTGTTCGAGTACCGCGGCCGTGTGGAGGACGCGTCTTAATCCCTTCTTCATCAGGGCAGTGTTTCAAACATCAGGTTGTGCACGATACGCTAGACTTTGAGTCGTCTTAATCCCTTCTTCATCAGGGCAGTGTTTCAAACCGCGCGCTTCGTCGCGACGCGCGTGCTTGTCGGCGTCTTAATCCCTTCTTCATCAGGGCAGTGTTTCAAACCAAGGATCACAAACACGTCGGAGCACCCGACGGGTCTTAATCCCTTCTTCATCAGGGCAGTGTTTCAAACCGATTTTTCGCCGCGACCAGTCGCCCGGACAAGTCTTAATCCCTTCTTCATCAGGGCAGTGTTTCAAACCCGCATGCGCGACCGCTGGCAAGCGTTCGACGGCGAGTCTTAATCCCTTCTTCATCAGGGCAGTGTTTCAAACAAAAGGTACTGCTAGCACGGCGCGGGCTGGCATGTCTTAATCCCTTCTTCATCAGGGCAGTGTTTCAAACCGGGTAGTCCGTACTACGCCAGCACCGAGTATTCGTCTTAATCCCTTCTTCATCAGGGCAGTGTTTCAAACGCACGGATGCAAATGACTATGTAGGGCGCTGCATGTCTTAATCCCTTCTTCATCAGGGCAGTGTTTCAAACTCAACTACCTCGGCGATAACGGGGAGATTCTCACCGTCTTAATCCCTTCTTCATCAGGGCAGTGTTTCAAACAATGAAAAGGCTCCGAACTACACTGCGGAACAGGTGTCTTAATCCCTTCTTCATCAGGGCAGTGTTTCAAACATGAGCGTAAGCCACACCCTCGCGACGGTGTGGGTCTTAATCCCTTCTTCATCAGGGCAGTGTTTCAAACCCATGACGACGGCGGGGTGTTTTATAAGAACGGGTCTTAATCCCTTCTTCATCAGGGCAGTGTTTCAAACTTTCTTTCGAGAATGACGCCGTGGATTATGTTTGGTCTTAATCCCTTCTTCATCAGGGCAGTGTTTCAAACTCGGCTAGCCGCTTTCGTATACTGGAGATAGAGCGTCTTAATCCCTTCTTCATCAGGGCAGTGTTTCAAACGAAACGATTGTTGCGAGTATCGCTACCGTTCGTCTTAATCCCTTCTTCATCAGGGCAGTGTTTCAAACGGAAGAAGGATTCGACGTCGATATCCTCGATGTAGGTCTTAATCCCTTCTTCATCAGGGCAGTGTTTCAAACCGCGCTGATGAGGGGGGTACTGACCGCCATCGCGTCTTAATCCCTTCTTCATCAGGGCAGTGTTTCAAACTGATCTTGACGGTACAGTTGTGGATTCATCGCACGGTCTTAATCCCTTCTTCATCAGGGCAGTGTTTCAAACGGAAGAGGCCCTGGAGCATGGATGGAACTGGCTGTGTCTTAATCCCTTCTTCATCAGGGCAGTGTTTCAAACGCGGAATTAAGGTCCATCGGATGGACCTCACGCAGGTCTTAATCCCTTCTTCATCAGGGCAGTGTTTCAAACATCGCAAGAGATGTTGAGACTGCTAACGGTTCACCGTCTTAATCCCTTCTTCATCAGGGCAGTGTTTCAAACAAAGGTTTTTCGCTGCTACCACGCGGCCCAATAAGGTCTTAATCCCTTCTTCATCAGGGCAGTGTTTCAAACGGATGCGAAATGATCACTACACGCCCTAACAAGTGTCTTAATCCCTTCTTCATCAGGGCAGTGTTTCAAACTTCACGGGAGGTGCCATTGTCGTTGCCGACGATGGGTCTTAATCCCTTCTTCATCAGGGCAGTGTTTCAAACGCATGTATCAGCATGTGGAATGACAGCCTTCTACTGGTCTTAATCCCTTCTTCATCAGGGCAGTGTTTCAAACGATGATACTGATGCTGAACTTGACCAGAAAGAACCGTCTTAATCCCTTCTTCATCAGGGCAGTGTTTCAAACTGGGCAAGCCGAACGGCTTGCGGCTCGGAAAAGGGTCTTAATCCCTTCTTCATCAGGGCAGTGTTTCAAACGCTGGAAGGGCTCTCTCGCCTGCGCGAGAGCGCGCGTCTTAATCCCTTCTTCATCAGGGCAGTGTTTCAAACGCTGATCAGTTGCGCGGAATTGGCGGCGTTGAACGGTCTTAATCCCTTCTTCATCAGGGCAGTGTTTCAAACCCGGGGCGTCGAGTGGTCCGACGACATGGTGTAGTCTTAATCCCTTCTTCATCAGGGCAGTGTTTCAAACGACCCCACGCGAGACGACAGACCGGGGGAACAGTCTTAATCCCTTCTTCATCAGGGCAGTGTTTCAAACCTACGGCAGCGACGGCGAGCCGCTGCTGCAGGCCGCGTCTTAATCCCTTCTTCATCAGGGCAGTGTTTCAAACAGTCTGCCCCCTGAACCTCCCGCAGTTCTTTGCGTCTTAATCCCTTCTTCATCAGGGCAGTGTTTCAAACGTCGGCCCGCTGAGGGCTGTCCGCGCCCAAGCCGTCTTAATCCCTTCTTCATCAGGGCAGTGTTTCAAACGCAGTGCGTCAGCGCTGGTATCAAAGACAGGAGCTGTCTTAATCCCTTCTTCATCAGGGCAGTGTTTCAAACCACTATTACTGCTTTGCTTGCACTACGGTGCGTGTCTTAATCCCTTCTTCATCAGGGCAGTGTTTCAAACCGGGAGGTCGGCTTCGACTCGGCCTTCCTGCAGGCGTCTTAATCCCTTCTTCATCAGGGCAGTGTTTCAAACTTTCTTTCCAATGCAGGCACTTGGCGGGGTGAAACGTCTTAATCCCTTCTTCATCAGGGCAGTGTTTCAAACCTACTCGGCTGTCGCCGTCCGCAGCGACGCGCACGTCTTAATCCCTTCTTCATCAGGGCAGTGTTTCAAACGGTGCGGCGCCGACGAGATCCACTCGGTGGAGTTCGTCTTAATCCCTTCTTCATCAGGGCAGTGTTTCAAACAGCGCGGAGGCGCTGGCGTTGGAAGGGCTGTGCCGTCTTAATCCCTTCTTCATCAGGGCAGTGTTTCAAACGTATTGGCGGGGCGGGGTCTGCTGCGCCCCGAGTCTTAATCCCTTCTTCATCAGGGCAGTGTTTCAAACAATCCGTGCCGTCTGGCTCGAATGCCACGATGCAGTCTTAATCCCTTCTTCATCAGGGCAGTGTTTCAAACACGTTGGGCGAGGTTTGCTCTAGTGGCTTCCGAAACGTCTTAATCCCTTCTTCATCAGGGCAGTGTTTCAAACAAGAGCATCTGGCAGCAGTACAGGCCGAGATGGCCGTCTTAATCCCTTCTTCATCAGGGCAGTGTTTCAAACCCATCCGGTGGATGGAGACCCACGGCGGCACCATCGTCTTAATCCCTTCTTCATCAGGGCAGTGTTTCAAACCCAAGGAAGGGCTCGTAGCCTCGGCGCTCGCCGAGGGTCTTAATCCCTTCTTCATCAGGGCAGTGTTTCAAACGGCGATAGGAGGTAACACTATGCGCTATGCCGCGTCTTAATCCCTTCTTCATCAGGGCAGTGTTTCAAACATGCTTGGGCACGAAATCCGCGCGGCGTGAAAACGTCTTAATCCCTTCTTCATCAGGGCAGTGTTTCAAACGCACTCGGCGATGCAACGCCCGTCATGCAGGCGGAGTCTTAATCCCTTCTTCATCAGGGCAGTGTTTCAAACCGTCTGGCTGGCAAAGGGGTATGGTCCATCCGGGGGTCTTAATCCCTTCTTCATCAGGGCAGTGTTTCAAACGCGGGGAGTGTCTAGCATGACAACGATATGGTTCGTCTTAATCCCTTCTTCATCAGGGCAGTGTTTCAAACTTTTACGCTGCTCGATTCTTCGCGGTTCGCGGGTCTTAATCCCTTCTTCATCAGGGCAGTGTTTCAAACTTGCCGACAACGGCAGCGTCTGGCTCGCCCGCGGCGTCTTAATCCCTTCTTCATCAGGGCAGTGTTTCAAACGTTTCACCAGCCTGATTAGCTCCCCGGAACTCGCGTCTTAATCCCTTCTTCATCAGGGCAGTGTTTCAAACCATGCGCGTACCCGCGTTTTCCGAGGCGCAAGGTCTTAATCCCTTCTTCATCAGGGCAGTGTTTCAAACGAAGCAGTTGATGGCGATGGGGGTGCGATAGCGGTCTTAATCCCTTCTTCATCAGGGCAGTGTTTCAAACGGTCGGCGAGATTTATGATACTCGCGGCGGCAGATGTCTTAATCCCTTCTTCATCAGGGCAGTGTTTCAAACGCTCGACGCACGATTAGTCCGCACCTTCTGGGTGGTCTTAATCCCTTCTTCATCAGGGCAGTGTTTCAAACACCTACAGGATCGAGGATCACCGCGAGCGCTACCGTCTTAATCCCTTCTTCATCAGGGCAGTGTTTCAAACCACCGCGTTGCTGCTGCTTACAATCGGCAGTATGGGTCTTAATCCCTTCTTCATCAGGGCAGTGTTTCAAACCGCACGGATGCAAATGACTATGTAGGGCGCTGCATAGTCTTAATCCCTTCTTCATCAGGGCAGTGTTTCAAACCGGCCGACGTTGATGAATCACCATTCCACTGCGAGGGTCTTAATCCCTTCTTCATCAGGGCAGTGTTTCAAACCCCGCCGTCGTCCGCACCCCGACCGTCCGCAACCGTCTTAATCCCTTCTTCATCAGGGCAGTGTTTCAAACTCCTGCAGGTCGAACACAGCGGCAGCCGACTTGGCGTCTTAATCCCTTCTTCATCAGGGCAGTGTTTCAAACTTTGCCACTTGTGCAAAATTCAGGCGCCGCGAGGCGTCTTAATCCCTTCTTCATCAGGGCAGTGTTTCAAACGTTCCGCTGGTGCTAGCCTTCGCGAAAATAATGTGTCTTAATCCCTTCTTCATCAGGGCAGTGTTTCAAACGCCAAGCTGAGTTGGGCGTCGGCCGCCTTCGCGGGTCTTAATCCCTTCTTCATCAGGGCAGTGTTTCAAACGGACCCTTGCCCTCGCCCTGGACATCGGCGGGGCGTCTTAATCCCTTCTTCATCAGGGCAGTGTTTCAAACCCAAGCCCGCAGTTCGCATCCCCGCCGTGCGCAATCGTCTTAATCCCTTCTTCATCAGGGCAGTGTTTCAAACGCGGAGAGGAAGTCGGTGTAGTCCTCGGAGAACTGTCTTAATCCCTTCTTCATCAGGGCAGTGTTTCAAACGCAATCGAAGTGAGAGTGCTACTGCCGACGGACGTCTTAATCCCTTCTTCATCAGGGCAGTGTTTCAAACAGTCAGATGCGACTGGAGGCGCCATGATTCCCCGCGTCTTAATCCCTTCTTCATCAGGGCAGTGTTTCAAACTGCGCCCCGCTGTGCGATGTGACCCCATGCACCTGTCTTAATCCCTTCTTCATCAGGGCAGTGTTTCAAACGGCCCCACCGGCTGGACCTGATCCGCGCCGCACGGGTCTTAATCCCTTCTTCATCAGGGCAGTGTTTCAAACGGGCTATCGCAACCCACATTGCGGCGCTGCCGGGGTCTTAATCCCTTCTTCATCAGGGCAGTGTTTCAAACGCACTCTGGGCGGCGGGGTGCAGTGAGTTGCACCTGTCTTAATCCCTTCTTCATCAGGGCAGTGTTTCAAACAACATGCCGACCGCCGTGGTCACCACGGATAGCACGTCTTAATCCCTTCTTCATCAGGGCAGTGTTTCAAACGATCATCGAAACGCTGGACTGCACGGCGCGCCCGCGTCTTAATCCCTTCTTCATCAGGGCAGTGTTTCAAACACAACATCACCATCCACATTGAGGGCAAGTACCGCGTCTTAATCCCTTCTTCATCAGGGCAGTGTTTCAAACGCACGGAAGGCGGCAGCAGTTGCTGCAATCGCAGCGTCTTAATCCCTTCTTCATCAGGGCAGTGTTTCAAACTCACGCTCCGAAGCAGAAGGCGGCAAAACTGGTGGTCTTAATCCCTTCTTCATCAGGGCAGTGTTTCAAACTGCACGTGGAGGGGAAATACCGCCCCTCCTTCCGTCTTAATCCCTTCTTCATCAGGGCAGTGTTTCAAACGGCTCTCGGGTTTTACTTGTCCTGGTTTCTTGCGTCTTAATCCCTTCTTCATCAGGGCAGTGTTTCAAACACACGCTACCCTGCATCATGTAGCGTGAGTGTCACTGTCTTAATCCCTTCTTCATCAGGGCAGTGTTTCAAACAGGGTCGCCGACCAGGGCCTGGACGCGGAAGGGGCGGTCTTAATCCCTTCTTCATCAGGGCAGTGTTTCAAACGAAGATGGAGCCGTCCGTTGCCACCAGCGCTTACGGTCTTAATCCCTTCTTCATCAGGGCAGTGTTTCAAACGTGTCAGGCTGCTCGATGAAGATGCGGACGCGCGTCTTAATCCCTTCTTCATCAGGGCAGTGTTTCAAACCGCGCGCGCCGGTGCTATTGCAGAAGCGGCGGTGTCTTAATCCCTTCTTCATCAGGGCAGTGTTTCAAACCGAACGGCTTGCCTATTTCGCCTATTGGCGATGTCTTAATCCCTTCTTCATCAGGGCAGTGTTTCAAACACAATACGCCGGTGCACAAGGAATTCTTGCGCACGTCTTAATCCCTTCTTCATCAGGGCAGTGTTTCAAACCTATCGGATCGTGGAAAATGCCGCGCAATTGGTTGGTCTTAATCCCTTCTTCATCAGGGCAGTGTTTCAAACTGTAAGCTGTTAACTTAACAAGGGCGGCGTGGGTCTTAATCCCTTCTTCATCAGGGCAGTGTTTCAAACGCTGACTCTAGCGGGCTTCATTCTGATCAACGGTGTCTTAATCCCTTCTTCATCAGGGCAGTGTTTCAAACCGTGCCCGCCTTTTCCGTTCGGCAAGCAATGCGCGTCTTAATCCCTTCTTCATCAGGGCAGTGTTTCAAACCGCATCCGGGCGGTGAATACATGGCCGACGTGCGTCTTAATCCCTTCTTCATCAGGGCAGTGTTTCAAACAAAGAAAACGCGGCTTTAAACGATCGCGAGACCGTCGTCTTAATCCCTTCTTCATCAGGGCAGTGTTTCAAACTTGTCTATAGGCGCGCGGTTCCGCGCGCCGAATGGTCTTAATCCCTTCTTCATCAGGGCAGTGTTTCAAACTGACGGGCGTTGAGATTCGGGCTGCGTGAACGCCGTCTTAATCCCTTCTTCATCAGGGCAGTGTTTCAAACCGTAGCATTGCTAGGCAGTATGTTGGTTGCTGAATGTCTTAATCCCTTCTTCATCAGGGCAGTGTTTCAAACAACAGCGGCGTTCTCGCAGTATCCATCGAGCTTGCGTCTTAATCCCTTCTTCATCAGGGCAGTGTTTCAAACGTTTGTGGAGAACGGAACTATGAAATTTCTCGGCTGTCTTAATCCCTTCTTCATCAGGGCAGTGTTTCAAACACTCAGCATGACGCCACTGCCGATCAGATGTGCATGGTCTTAATCCCTTCTTCATCAGGGCAGTGTTTCAAACGCTGATTAAAGTCGAAGCTGTGCCGCTTGACAAAGGTCTTAATCCCTTCTTCATCAGGGCAGTGTTTCAAACCCGCGCTAAGCGCGGCACCGCAGCCGGTTTCCCAGTCTTAATCCCTTCTTCATCAGGGCAGTGTTTCAAACGACTTCGCGTGGGCGGCGTCCACGCTGGGCGAGATGTCTTAATCCCTTCTTCATCAGGGCAGTGTTTCAAACCGGAGCGGGTCGCATGACCGCCCCGCTCCCTTGCGTCTTAATCCCTTCTTCATCAGGGCAGTGTTTCAAACCCGCCACCGCGGCCGAGACGGTCACGCTCACCTGGTCTTAATCCCTTCTTCATCAGGGCAGTGTTTCAAACGGATTTCTGCGCGGAGGTGGAGGCCATCCCGGCGTCTTAATCCCTTCTTCATCAGGGCAGTGTTTCAAACGCTCGCGATGTTGATGAGTCCCCCTTTCACTGCGGTCTTAATCCCTTCTTCATCAGGGCAGTGTTTCAAACTCCCCACGGCGTATGGATTGCGCCGTGCGACAAGGGTCTTAATCCCTTCTTCATCAGGGCAGTGTTTCAAACTCGCCGGCTCGCCGTTTTATGCGAGCACCGAGTAGTCTTAATCCCTTCTTCATCAGGGCAGTGTTTCAAACGTTCTGCTGTTGTGCGTTCATGCTCGTTATCCTCGTCTTAATCCCTTCTTCATCAGGGCAGTGTTTCAAACGGACATGGACGACCGACGCCTTCCGCGAACGCTGCGTCTTAATCCCTTCTTCATCAGGGCAGTGTTTCAAACGTTGGTGACGGTTCGCGCCCAAGCCCCCGATGGACAGTCTTAATCCCTTCTTCATCAGGGCAGTGTTTCAAACGCGGTGTTCTGCCTACGGAAGTCTTGATCAAAGCGGTCTTAATCCCTTCTTCATCAGGGCAGTGTTTCAAACAAACCACCACGGCGTACCAGCAGCACGACCACCGTGCGTCTTAATCCCTTCTTCATCAGGGCAGTGTTTCAAACCGCGGGCACCGTGGAGGGCGACGATGTCGCCCGTCTTAATCCCTTCTTCATCAGGGCAGTGTTTCAAACACGATGTCGCCCGCGAGGCGGCCCGGAAGTGGTGGTCTTAATCCCTTCTTCATCAGGGCAGTGTTTCAAACCCGATGATGAGGGGAACGTCACTGGCAAAGACCAGGTCTTAATCCCTTCTTCATCAGGGCAGTGTTTCAAACAAAAAAAAGTCGTGCGGGTGCCTGCCAAAAAGCAAGTCTTAATCCCTTCTTCATCAGGGCAGTGTTTCAAACAAGCTGCCCTCGGGGGAGTTTGAGATCGACGCAGGGTCTTAATCCCTTCTTCATCAGGGCAGTGTTTCAAACAAGTGATCGACGACTTATTCGATCCGTCGAGTCTTAATCCCTTCTTCATCAGGGCAGTGTTTCAAACAACCCGTCTACTTTCGTCAGCCCATGTTGGGGCACGTCTTAATCCCTTCTTCATCAGGGCAGTGTTTCAAACCGACATCGAAGGGCTGCTCGACTCCGCTGCCATCAGTCTTAATCCCTTCTTCATCAGGGCAGTGTTTCAAACTCCGGGCGCAATCGGCCTTCCGGGCGGAAAGGTGTCTTAATCCCTTCTTCATCAGGGCAGTGTTTCAAACACCCAGCCAGGCGCCGTCTCCGTCACGGTGCCGGAGTCTTAATCCCTTCTTCATCAGGGCAGTGTTTCAAACGGTAGCGGGGGGCGAACATGCCTGAGTATAAGGTCTTAATCCCTTCTTCATCAGGGCAGTGTTTCAAACCGAGACCGTCGGCGACTACGCGAGGCGGATCGCGTCTTAATCCCTTCTTCATCAGGGCAGTGTTTCAAACGAGTCTGATCCATGCCCATCATCAACCTGACGCGTCTTAATCCCTTCTTCATCAGGGCAGTGTTTCAAACACGCGACGACAAGGGAAATGTCACTGGCAAAGACCGTCTTAATCCCTTCTTCATCAGGGCAGTGTTTCAAACGATGGGCTGAAGCACGCATCGCCTCCATGGTTTGGTCTTAATCCCTTCTTCATCAGGGCAGTGTTTCAAACAGGGAACGTCACTGGGCTTTGCCAGTACTACGGCGTCTTAATCCCTTCTTCATCAGGGCAGTGTTTCAAACCCAAGCTACAGACTCAGGTTGCAGACAAGCCTGCGGTCTTAATCCCTTCTTCATCAGGGCAGTGTTTCAAACAACATGACCGCACAGCAACAGAGCAACAATGGCAGTCTTAATCCCTTCTTCATCAGGGCAGTGTTTCAAACGCAATTCGGGAGGTGAGTGATGATCACTTCACTGCGTCTTAATCCCTTCTTCATCAGGGCAGTGTTTCAAACTGACATGATTGATGAAGATTGCGCATTCTCGAAGCGTCTTAATCCCTTCTTCATCAGGGCAGTGTTTCAAACTCTGGCCGTGCGTCGTGAACGGCAGGAAGAAGTCCGTCTTAATCCCTTCTTCATCAGGGCAGTGTTTCAAACGCCGCCACGGACGATGAACGTGCACTCGTTGTCAAGGTCTTAATCCCTTCTTCATCAGGGCAGTGTTTCAAACTCAAAACTTACGCTGCTTTGTATGAGCGCAAAGGTCTTAATCCCTTCTTCATCAGGGCAGTGTTTCAAACACTCGCAAGCGGTCCGAACCGGTAATCAGCCCGGGTCTTAATCCCTTCTTCATCAGGGCAGTGTTTCAAACAATTGGTTGTGTTCTGGTACTACTGCCGGGAGATGTCTTAATCCCTTCTTCATCAGGGCAGTGTTTCAAACGTTACCCGGCAGCGGAAAAAGCACGCTGGCGAAGGTCTTAATCCCTTCTTCATCAGGGCAGTGTTTCAAACAGCGTACCTGAAAAGGTATTGCTAGCGGCTAGCGGGTCTTAATCCCTTCTTCATCAGGGCAGTGTTTCAAACTCTCGCGGTGACTGCGGATTACGCCACCGCGCGACGTCTTAATCCCTTCTTCATCAGGGCAGTGTTTCAAACGCCGTAAGCAGAAGAAGGCCGCTAAGCTGGTGGCGTCTTAATCCCTTCTTCATCAGGGCAGTGTTTCAAACGCGGTGGCACAAAACAATACGCCAGCGCACAAGGGTCTTAATCCCTTCTTCATCAGGGCAGTGTTTCAAACCAAGGGCCGCCTTGACATATCCCTCGCCATCGCGTCTTAATCCCTTCTTCATCAGGGCAGTGTTTCAAACTCTGGTGGGACAGAGAGTGCATGCAAGATGGCCACGTCTTAATCCCTTCTTCATCAGGGCAGTGTTTCAAACTACGGGACACTCCAAGGATGGAGCTGGTGGGTCGGTCTTAATCCCTTCTTCATCAGGGCAGTGTTTCAAACCCTAACCAATCTGCCCCCCTGCCCATTTGAGGTAGGTCTTAATCCCTTCTTCATCAGGGCAGTGTTTCAAACGACTGGCAGTAGCGGCGATGGGGCGACCGCGATCGTCTTAATCCCTTCTTCATCAGGGCAGTGTTTCAAACCGTGCAGGGGGCCGCGGGGCAAAAGCTCTACGGCGTCTTAATCCCTTCTTCATCAGGGCAGTGTTTCAAACGCGAGCGGCCCGTCGACCTCGCCGACGGCGAACTGTCTTAATCCCTTCTTCATCAGGGCAGTGTTTCAAACCGCATCGTGGCGACCAAGGTGTTTACTGGCAAGCGTCTTAATCCCTTCTTCATCAGGGCAGTGTTTCAAACTTCTTGTCGGCGTACCATATTACGCCAGCACCGTCTTAATCCCTTCTTCATCAGGGCAGTGTTTCAAACACAACGGGGTTTACAAGTTCGATGCGCGCTCGCTTGGTCTTAATCCCTTCTTCATCAGGGCAGTGTTTCAAACATAATGTTTGACAAGATGGTTGCCGCGCGCGATAAGTCTTAATCCCTTCTTCATCAGGGCAGTGTTTCAAACGGCTGGTCACCACCGACCATATCAGCGCGGCGACGCGTCTTAATCCCTTCTTCATCAGGGCAGTGTTTCAAACCCCTCGACGCCAGAAACGCTCCAAAAACAAGGGGTTGCAAGGGGGGTTGCCAAAGCCGGCCGATAGTTTCGGAGATGACCTATTATTGCGTCGCAGCATCAGGGTTCCTCGGTGGTGGGGTACGAAGTGTAGAAGCGTAGCGGATGGCGCGGCTAGCGCCAGAGTTCGCGCTGATGCGGGCGCTTCGCCTTCGGCCCCAGGCGCAGCAGGTTGCGCCCGTCGCGCAGCAGCAGGATGTCGTCGGGGAAGATCTGGCGGCCGAGCAGGGCGGCATCGACCACGTGGGGCAGGGGGTAGGCGCGCACGTCGTCCTCGCGCGGGTCGATCAGGCGGGCGAGGTCGGCGATGGCGTCGGCAAGTTCGTCCGGCGTCAGCTCGGCGATGAACACCGAGTACTGCACGCGCGTGCCGATGCGCTCCAGGCAGCGGGCCACGCGCGCGAGCCGATGGGGGTCGGCGATGTCGTAGGCGATCAGGTACAGGCGCGCGCCCATGGTCGCCGCTCAGTCGAGGTCGATGGCCCAGCCGTGCAGGCGGGCGAGCAGGTGACGGAGCAGGCGCCGCAGCCGCTCGCCGCGGCCTTCGACCAGGCGCAGCAGGCGCGCCTCGTCGATCAGTGCGACGGCGTCCGCGCGCCGGCGGTGAGCGTCGAGCAGCAGTTCGAGCACGGGCAGGCGCAGGTCCCAGGCGAGCAGTTCGACGAGGTCGTCGGTGAGGTGCAGGCGGTCGCCGAAGGTGCGCTGGCGGGCGGCGTCGAGGCCGGCCGCGACCAGGCTCTCGGCGACCAGCCCGGCGAGCCAGCCGCGCAGCCGCCGGTGCAGCCAGTGGCAGAGCTGGGCGGGGGCGTAGAGGCGCTCGAGTTCGTCGAGGGTGGCGAGCAGGCGCTCGGGCGGCAGCCGCGCGGTGTCGATGCGCAACTGCCGGCACAGCGCGCGGCGGGCGTGGCTCGCCATGCCGCGCTTCCAGTCGCCGTAGCGCTCGGCCCAGTCGGCGCGGTCGAGCAGGTCGCCGAGGCGGTGGAACAGGCTCTCGCGGGTGCCGGCCTCGCCGAACAGGTAGGCGCGCACGCCGCCGTTGCGGTCGAGGAAGGTGACGGTGATGCCGCGCTCGGCGCAGGCGAGCAGCGCCTCGGTGCTCCACTGCACCGGCCCGGAGACGACCACCCGCGACACCCGCAGCAGCGGGAACAGCGTGGGCGCGCGCTGCGGCATGCGCACGTCGAGCGCCGGCCCGTCCAGGCGCACGTGCGCGCCCTGCCGGCCCTGCAGGTAGAGCGGCCTCACGGCTCGACCTCCACCGCGGCGAGCGCCGGCGCCAGCGCCACGCACTGCCGCGCCAGCGCGAAGCACTGCCGGCGCAGCCAGCGCCGCGGCGCGCGCGCCCACACCTCGAAGCAGCCGTAGAACGCCTGCCGCCCGGCCTTGCCGAGCAGCACCGCGTCGCCGCTGGCGCTGAAGTGCTCGGGGCGCAGCACGCGGTCGCGGAACAGGCCCCACACCCAGCCGTCGAGGTGCGGGCGCAGCGGCTCGATCAGGTCGCAGGCGAGCGACTCGCGGCCGTAGGCGGGGTCGTGCAGGCAGCCGAGCAGGGGGTCGAGCCCGGCGCCGTGGGCGGCGCGCACGGCGTCGAGGTGGAGCAGGGTGTAGCCGAGCGACAGGCTGGCGTTGACCGGGTCCGGCGGCGGCCGGCGCTTGCGCCCGGTAAAGCCGAGCGTCGGCGCGAACAGCACGGTGAGCGCGCCGAAGTGCGCGGCGGCGGCGGCGCCTTCGAACCCGCGCAGGACGTCGAGCGAGTCGGCGGTGGCGATGCGCGCGACCAGCGCGTCGAGGCGGGCGAGGCCGTCGCCGAGCGGCTTGCGCGCGTCGGGCCGGGCGTCGAGGGCGGTGGCGAGCAGGCGCCGCTGCGCGGCGAGCTTGCCGTCGACCAGGCCGCGGGCGACGGCGAGGCACAGCGCCGGGTCGCTGCACAGGCGGTACTGGCCGAGCCGGCGGCGGGCGTCGGCGTGGCCGGGGCCGAGCAGCAGCGCGACGCGCCGGCTGTAACGCGCGCTCAGGCAGGCGAGGCCGATGCCGCGCTCGGCCAGCGCGCCGAGCAGCGCGGTATCGAGCGTGGCCGCGCCGCGCACCACCACGCGGTCGATCAGGTTGAGCGGCACCGCGCGGCCCTTGCCGCCGGCCTCGCGCAGCACCAGGCGGCCGGGTTCGAGGTCGAGCGCGATGCCGCGACGGTCGACGTAGAGCGTGCCCATGGCAGCCACCTCCGGGTCAGCCCACGAAGTAGTAGTCGGGGTCGGCGGGGGCAACGCCGATGCCGAGCGTGCGGATGCCGTCGGCCGAACCGAGCGGCAGCAGCAGGAAGCGGTCTTCCTCCAGGTCGAGCACTTCTCGCACGTCGCGCAGCAGCGCCTGGCGCTCGGCGGCGGTCAGGAAGCACTCGAACACCGACTTCTGCCCGCCGCTCGCGTAGTGCTTGAGCACGTACAGCGCCTCCCGCAGCCGACCGGGATCGGTGATGTCGTAAGCGGCGATGTGCAGCGTGCGTTCGGCCATGGTGCGCATTCGACCACCCGGCGGCGGGCGCCGGCGGGTCCGGCAAGCTTGTGGCGGCGGGAGGGCGGCGCGGGGAGGGGCGGTGCCGGTACGCAGGCCGGCCGTGGCCCGCGGCGTGGGATCGCCGCCGCCGCCGGCGGCTATAGTTCTGCCACGGCGGCCGGCCGTCGCTGCGCGGGGAACGACATGAACGGTCCAGACCAGCCCTCGGCGGAGTTCCGGCGGGAGTACGACGCCCTCGTCGGCAAGGTCGCGGTACTCGAACAGCAGCTCGACGCGGCACGGGCGCGGCGCCGGCCGATGGCGCGCGGGGTCGTCGCCGCCTGCCTGGTGCTGGGCACGCTGTGCATCGGCAGCACCATCGCGAAGTCGTGGTTCGGCCAGGTCAGCGCCCTCGACTGGGGCATCCTGCTGGTCGGCGTGGTGCTCTGCGCGGTGTCGCTGTTCAAGGAGTTCACGCTCGGCAAGGACGGCCTGAAGGTCAAGGTCGCCGACCTCGCCGCGCTGGTCGATCAGGTCAAGGCGCTGAGACGGCTGCTGCACTAATCCATGCGGGGCAGCGATGATTTATCATCGGGCCCATTGCGAAAAGGCGTGGCGCACGGGGACATCCTCCGATTCCCCCGCATCCAGTTACGGGCCCGCCGGTGGCCGCCGGCGCGGAAAACGATCCGGACAAATGCGCCAGGCGTCCGCTGGACGCTCATCATGGTCGGTCTTTATCTCCCGCCATTATCCCGAGGAAATTGACACGATGCCGTCCACTGTAAAGGTCGATTTCTACAAATCGTCCCCCAAGGATGCGAATCTGGAATCCTTCAAGGGGCTCGTGAGCCATGCGCTCCCGGGCCTTCACGCGAACATCCTCGACGCTTTGCGCCGTTGCGGTCATCTGGAAAATCCCGGCTCGCTGAAAGTCGTCGATCTGGGGGCGGGCCAGGGGGCCCTGAGTGCGCGGTTCGCCGAGTGCGGATGTCGCGTGCTGGCATGCGATTACGTGAGCGAAAACTTTGCGGCAAGCGAATTCGGCATCGAATTCCGCTGCCTCGATCTCAACCAGGATTTCGCAGACCTGCTGGGTGCCGGGTCGGCGGATATCGTCAGTGCGGTCGAAATCATCGAACACATCGAGAATCCCCGCCATCTCCTGCGGGAGTGCCGGAAACTCCTGCGCCCCGGCGGCGTGCTGGTGCTGACGACGCCGAACATCGATTCGTCACGCTCCAAGACCGATTTCATGGCCGAGGGCATTTTCCACATGTTCCGCGATTCCAGTTACCGGAGCAGCGGTCACATCACGCCGATAGGGGCGTGGCAGCTCGACAAAATGGCAGAGGAGGCACGCCTGCGGACAGAGCAGCACACGACCTTCGGCAACGAGTCCTATACATTCAGGGAGCGCCCCAAGGCCTTCCTTCTGCAGAGCTTCATCGAAAGATTCGGTCGCCGCTATCCGTGGGGAGACGGGGCGATCCACGTGCTGCTGCTTTCTCCGTACTGATCCCGCCTGCGCCGTCCGGCCAGCGTCGTTGCCGGCACCTCGATCCCATCTCGAATGCCTCCGCGCCGGCCATGGCGGCGATGTCGAACAGCGCCCACCCCAGGAGTCACCCGATGCCTTTCGCCCCTTCCGCCGTGCCGATCGCGTTCGACGACCAGGGCCGTGGCGAGCCCGCGCTGCTGTGCCTGCCGGGCTGGTGCGCGGACCGCAGCATGTTCGCCGAACTCGCGCCGCTGTGCGGCCGGGCGCGCCGCACGCTGACGCTGGACTGGCGCGGGCACGGCGGCTCGGCGCCGGCCGCCGCCGATTTCGACGCCGAGGCGCTGGTCGAGGATGCGCTGGCGGTGCTCGACGCGAGCGGCGTCGAGCGCATCGTGCCGGTCACCAACGCCCACGCCGGCTGGGTGGCGCTGGAGCTGCGCCGCCGCCTCGGCGCACGGGTGGCGGCGATCGTGCTGATCGACTGGCTGGTGCTCGATCCGCCGCCACCCTTCCTCAATGCGCTGGCCGGGCTGCAGGACCCGGCGCGCTGGCAGGCGACGCGCGAGCAGTTGTTCGCGATGTGGCTGCACGGCGTCGACGACCCCGAGGTGATCCGCCTGGTGCGCGAGGTGATGGGCGCCCATGACGCCGCGATGTGGGCGCGGGCGGCGCGCAGCATCGCCGCCACCTACCGGCGCGAGGGCAGCCCGCTCGCGGCGCTGGCGGCGCTGGCGCCACCGCCGCCGGTGCTGCACCTGTACGCGCAGCCCGACGATCCCGGCTTCCTGCAGGCGCAGCAGGCCTTCGCCGCGGCGCAGCCGTGGTTCACGGTGCACAGGCTGGCGGCGAAGTCGCACTTCCCGATGCTGGAGCGGGCGCAGGAAGTCGCCGGGCTCATCGAGGACTTCGTGGCGCGGTACTGAGCCGGTCCTGGCCGGGGGAGGGGCGATGGCCCTGGATGCGATCAAGCACTTCGTCGCCGTGTCGCCGACGCTCGCGACCGCCGGCCAGCCGAGCGAGGCGCAGTTGCGCGAGGTGGCGCAGGCGGGGTTCGAGGTGGTGATCAACCTCGGCCTGCTCGACCCGCGCTACTGCCTGGCCGACGAGGCGGGGTGCGTGCGCGCGCTCGGGCTCGACTACGCCCACCTGCCGGTCGACTTCGGCGCCCCCGCCGCAGCCGACCTGCAGCGCTTCCTCGACGTCATGGCCGCCTGCGACGGGCGCCGGGTGTTCGTGCACTGCGCCGCCAACTACCGCGTGGCGTGCTTCGTCGCGCTGTACGGGCAGGCCCGGCTGGGCTGGTCGCGCGCCGCTGCCGACGCCCACGTCGCGCGGGTGTGGCAGCCCGACGCGGTGTGGTCGGCCTTCCTCGAACGCGCGCGCATGGAGCGGGGCCTCGGCGACTGAAGCGCGCGGGGCGGGGAGGGCACGGTGTGCCCGGCGCCCCGATCCCGCCGGCAGCGGGTGCCACGGCGCCGCCGGCGCGGCACCGCTTTGAAGGCGCGCACGCCTGCCGCCGGCCGGGTGCGGCGGTTATGCCTCGGTGGCGCCGAAGATGTCTTCGAGCGTGCGGCGCATCACGGCGAGGTCGGGGTCGACGCCGGTCCAGTAGTGGATGCCGATCGCGCCCTGGTGCACCAGCATGCCGAGCCCGTCGAGCACGCGGCAGCCGCGCGCCGCGGCCTCGCGCAGCAGCCGCGTGCGCGGCGGGTTGGGGATCACGTCGACGACGAGCTGCGCCGGGCGCAGGCTGTCGAGGTCGAGGTCGGGGCAGGCGTCGACGTCGGGGAACAGGCCGATCGAGGTGGCGTTGACGACGATGTCGCTGCCCTCGGGCACGCGGCAGCCGGGCTGCCAGGGCACGAAGCGGCCGCGCGCCGGGGTGCGTTCGGCGATCAGCGCGGCGAGTTCCTCGCCGCGCGCGGCATCGCGGTTGACGACGGTGATCGCGGCGGCGCCGGCGAGTGCCGCCTCGACCGCGATCGCGCGCGCCGCGCCGCCGGCGCCGAACAGCGCGATCGACTTGCCGGCCGGGTCGGTGACGCTGCGCAGCGCGGCGACGAAGCCCTTGCCGTCGGTGTTCTCGCCGATGTAGCGACCGTCGCGGCGCACCACGCAGTTGACCGCGCCGATCAGCGCCGCCGATTCGCCGAGCCCGTCGAGGTGCTCGATCACCGCCACCTTGTGCGGCAGCGAGCAGTTGAAGCCCGCCCAGCCCATCGCGCGCGCGCCGCGCACGGCATCGCCGAGCGCGGCCGGCGCCACGTCGCAGTTGATGTAGCGGGCATCGAGGCCGTGGTGGCGGTAGGCGGCCTCGACCATCGCGACGGTCGGGTTCTCGGCCGCCGGCGTGGCGAACGAGCCGGTCAGCAGGCTCAGGAAGTTCAGGTGCGGTGCGGGCATGGGCGTCCTCGGCAGCGTGGGCGGTGTCGCGCCACGGTGGCGCGTCGGGGGCAAGACTAGCCCGCGGCTGCGCCGGCGTGTTTCAGCAAGGCCGCAGCCTCGGGTACGAATGCCGCATCCGGCCCGCCCGCCGCGGCTGCTATCGTGGCGTCCCGCCGCCCGCCACCGGAGTGCTCCCGCCATGGCCGATGCCGCCTCCGCGCTCTACCGCGCCCTGCTCAACCGCCTGCGCTACCGGCACCTGGCGCTGCTCGTGGCGCTCGACGACCTCGGCAACCTGCACGCGGCGGCGCAGGTGCTCAGCATCACGCAGCCGGCGGCGACGCGCATGCTGCAGGAGATTGAGGACGCCTTCGGCTGCACGCTGTTCGAGCGCCTGCCGCGCGGCATGCGCGCCACCGACCTCGGCCGGGAGGTGCTCGACTTCGCCCGCGCCGCGCTGACCCGGCTCGAACGCTGCGCCGGCGATCTCGCGCTGAAGCGCCGCGGCGGCTACGGCCACCTGGTGATCGGCGCGATCATGGGCGCAGCCCCCGACCTGCTCGCCGGTGCGGTCACCGAGCTCAAGATGCGCAAGCCGCTGCTGAACATCCGCATCCTCGGCGAAACCAGCGACCAGCTCGTCGAGCTGCTCGAACAGCAGCGCATCGACCTCGCCATCGGCCGCTTCGTCGGCCCGCTGCAGCACAATCAGTTCGACTTCGAGCCGCTCGGCAACGAGCACCTGCTGCTGGTGGTGCGCCGTACCCACCCGCTGGCCACGCGCACGCCGCTCGAACTCGCCGAGCTGGCGCAGTGGCCGTGGGTGCTGCAGGCGCTGGCGAGTCCGGCACGCCAGGTGCTCGAAGGCGAGTTCGAGCGCGCGCGGATCAACACGCCGTCGAACGTCGTCGAGTGCGGGTCGATCTTCGCCACGCTGCAACTGGTGCAGAAGAGCGACGCCATCGCCGCGCTGCCCGAACCGGTGTTGCGCGACCACCTGCAGGCGGGGTTGCTGGCGGCGCTGCCGCTGACCATCGGTGCGGCGCTGGCGCCGTTCGGCGTGCTGATGCGCAAGGGCGAGCCGGCGAGCGGTACGGTGGCGGAGTTCCTCGACGTGCTGCGCCGCGCCGCGCAGGCGCCGGCCGGCGGTGGCTGAGGCGGATCAATTGGCGCAGCGGCCCTGGCGACGGACGTGCTTGTCGGCGTACATCGCGTGGTCGGCCTCGTCCTGCGCCTCTGTCAGCCCGCGGCCGGGGTCGCGCATCGCCAGCCCGAGCGAGGCGGCGACGTCGTGGGCGGTGAGCGCGGCGCGCAGGCGTCGCGCCAGCGCCTGCGCGCCGTTGCGGTCGCATTCGGTGCCGAGCACGGCGAACTCGTCGCCGCCGAGGCGGGCGACGACGTCGTGGATGCGCACCGCGCCGCGCAGCGCCTGCGCGGCACGCCCGATCAGCACATCGCCGGCGGCGTGGCCGTCGCGGTCGTTGACGCGCTTGAGGTCATCGAGGTCGACGATGACCACGCAGGCCGGATGACCATAGCGGCGGCAGCGCTGCTCCTCGGCGGCGAGCTGCTGGTCCCAGCCGCGGCGGTTGTAGAGGCCGGTGAGGGCGTCGATACGCGCTTCGGCCTGGGCGTGCTCGGCGCGGCGCAGTTCGCGCGCGAGTTCGAGCTCGGCCTTGAGCACGGTGCTGAGCAGCCCGGCCAGCAGCTCGATCATCGGCAGCTCGGTGGTGATGCGTTCGGGCTGCGGGGTGGGGTGGATCGCGCACAGCGTGCCGAACAGCGAGCCGTCGTCGCGGTTGAGCGGCACGCCGATGTAGGCGCCGATCGGCACCTGCCGGCCGATCGGCGCTTCGGCATAGGCCGGCACGGCCGCCGAGTGCGGCGCGACGCGCGGGCCGCGCCCGTCGGCCATCCGCGAGCAGAAGGTGTCGGTCCAGCGGAACACCGTCCCGGGGGTGATGCCGTAGCCGTGGTCCTCGGCCTGCAGCACGATCCAGTCGTCACCCTCGGTGCGGGTGACCATCCACAGGTCGAAGCCCAGGCGCGCGTGCATGAAGGCGAGCACCGCCTGCGCGGCGCTGGCGAAGTCGGGAAAGGCTTGGCTGTCGGGCATGGCCGCTCCGCGTCGTCAGGCGCAAGGATTGAAGCCCTGTCCGCGCGCGCCTGCAAGGGTGAACGGGAGGTCCGCGCGCCTGCACGCCCGCGTCAAACCCGTTAACCTTGCGCCTTTCGTCCGCCGGCCGCGCCGGCCCGGCCCCCCTCCTGGAATCCCCGCCGTGATCGCAACCGCCAACCTCACCATGCAGTTCGGGCCCAAGCCCCTGTTCGAGAACGTTTCCGTCAAGTTCGGCAGCGGCAACCGCTACGGCCTGATCGGCGCCAACGGCTGCGGCAAGTCGACCTTCATGAAGATCCTCGGCGGCGACCTGGAGCCGTCGGGCGGCAACGTGATGCTCGAAGCCGGCATCCGCCTCGGCAAGCTGCGCCAGGACCAGTTCGCCTACGAGGACCAGAGCGTGCTCGACACGGTGATCATGGGCCACGCCGAACTCGCCCGCGTCAAGGCCGAGCGCGACCGCATCTATGCGCTGCCCGAGATGAGCGAGGAGGACGGCATGGCCGTCGCCGAGCTGGAAGTGCAGTTCGCCGAACTCGACGGCTACACCGCCGAGGCCCGCGCCGGCGAGCTGCTGCTCGGCCTCGGCATCGCCGAGGCCCTGCACGCCGGGCCGATGAGCGCGATCGCGCCCGGCTGGAAGCTGCGCGTGCTGCTCGCCCAGGCGCTGTTCGCCGACCCCGACGTGCTGCTGCTCGACGAGCCCACCAACCACCTCGACATCAACACCATCCGCTGGCTCGAAGGCGTGATCAACGCGCGTGCGAGCACGATGATCATCATTTCGCACGACCGCCACTTCCTGAACAGCGTCTGCACGCACATGGCCGACCTCGACTACGGCGAGCTGCGCGTCTACCCCGGCAACTACGACGACTACATGACCGCGTCGACCCAGGCGCGCGAGCGCCTGCTGTCCGACAACGCCAAGAAGAAGGCGCAGATCGCCGAGCTGCAGACCTTCGTCAGCCGCTTCTCGGCCAACGCCTCGAAGGCGCGCCAGGCCACCTCGCGCGCGCGCCAGATCGAGAAGATCAAGCTCGAGGAGGTCAAGCCGTCGAGCCGCGTCAGCCCCTACATCCGCTTCGAGCAGTACAAGAAGCTGCACCGCCAGGCGGTGACGCTCGACGGCGTGACCCGGGGCTACGGCGACAACCCGCCGCTGTTCAGCAAGCTCGCGCTGCGCATCGACGCCGGCGAGCGCGTCGCCATCATCGGCCCCAACGGCGCCGGCAAGACCACGCTGCTGCGCGTGCTGATGGAGGAGCTCGCCCCCGACGCCGGCACGGTCAAGTGGGCCGACGGCGCCGACCGCGGCTACTACGCGCAGGACCACGCCGAAGACTTCGCCGAGGAGGGGACGCTGTTCGAGTGGATGGCGCGCTGGACCAAGGGCGACGACCAACTGGTGCGCGCCACCCTCGGGCGCATGCTGTTCGGCAACGACGAGATCGGCAAATCGGTGAAGGTGCTCTCCGGCGGCGAACAGGCGCGCATGCTGTTCGGCAAGCTCACGCTGACCCGCCCCAACGTGATGCTGCTCGACGAGCCCACCAACCACCTCGACATGGAATCGATCGAGGCCCTCAACCTCGCGCTGGAGAACTACCCCGGCACGCTGATCTTCGTCAGCCACGACCGCGAGTTCGTCTCCTCGCTCGCCACCCGCATCCTCGAATTCACCCCGCGCGGCATCGTCGACTTCACCGGCAGCTACGACGACTACCTGAAGAGCCAGGGCGTGGTGGAGTGAAACCGCGGCTGCGTCCGTCCAGGCAAGGCAGGCGCATCCACCCGGCAGATCGACGCATTTCCCCGCCGCATACACGCGTGTGGAAGCCTCGTACAGCCGTGTACTAGCCTCGTACACGCGTGTACGAGGCTTTTTTGTGCGTGTACGAACGAAGTTTTCGCGATTCCCAGGCGCGTACACGCGTGTCGGAAGCTCCGGGCAGCGTATTCCCGCTTCGTACAAGGGTTTTCGAAGTTCGTACACGCGTGTACTTCGTTCGTACACGCGCCGTTTTGCTTCGTACACGCGTGTACGAAGGAAGCGGATATTGGGTGGAAACAGAGTTCAATACAAATAATTCGAGGAAAGTGCGATGCCCCTTTTCACTACACTAACCAATGAGCGGATTTGCCAGGAAATTGATGCGGCGACACACCACGTCATCCTGGCCGCACCTGGTATTTGCGTGTTGGTGGCTGAAGCACTACTGCAGGCCCACCAACGACTCGGGCAGGGTGCGGTTCAAGTGGTTCTCGACGTGTCGGCACGAGTAAGCCGCCTGGGTTACGGTGAGCATAAGGCAGTTGATATCCTGACTCAGGCTGGCGTTATGGTGCGTCAACATGTTGGCTTGCGCATTGGTGCGTTGATTTGTGATGAATCTGGTTGGAGTTTCGCCACTTCTCCAAGCTTAGTAGAGGCCGACCCAACTGCTGACAGCGAGGCCTTCAATGCCATAGCCCTGACGTCTGCACAAGTCATGATATTGCGTGCGGAACTTCCGTCTACAGGCAAAGGCGATAATCCTTCTCCCGCAATGAAATATCCAGTGGTTGGTTGTGATTTCGTGGGCGAGGACACGCTGAAAATAGTCAAGCGGGCACTCGAAATTGCGCCACCCCAACAGTTTGATTTGGCGCGCCAGACACAAGTGTATGCCGCGCTTATTCAGTTTGTGGAACTGACTTTCGAGGGTTTCAATATTCAGAGTCGCCGGATCCAGTTGCCTAAGACGTTGCCGTTGATCGCCAGCCAGAACAAAGCATTGAAAAATCGCGTGACTGCTTCGCTCAAAGTGCTGGACAAGATTGAGAAACCCAAGGCGCTTCAGGATATCACCGAACAGATGGAAGAGTTGCGTCAAGCTTATCTGGTACCTGTGGGGCAGGCTGGTCGCGTAATGCTGAAATCAAAGCGGCAGAATTTTGAGAGTGAGCTAGCAAAAATCGAAGAACGTTTGACTGAATGCAAAGAAGTCCTGAAGAAAGATTTGCAGGACGCTTTAAGCAAAGTCATCGATGCCATTATTCCCGATTTATCGCGAGCCGTGTTGGTTGATCAGCCACCGCGCTTTCGCGGCTTATTTTCTGACACGGAGGAATCGGCTGCCATCTATGTAAGAGAAGAATTGGCCAAGTCGTTTCCTACTGCTGAAGAATTGATTTCCGGGATGAAGATTCACAAGTTCTACAAAGACGTCACCTATGAAACACTCAAGAACAAGGAATTTAGTGATCGTGTAATGAAGGAAATCCCTAAATCCTTATTGGATGGTTCGCTGTTGCAGGAAGGTGTGGCGGCCCAAGCCGGGGTGGCAACGTCGTGATCGATTTCTGACGAACTACAATATGGTTTCGAGCATGTACTGGTGCCTGATATGGGCAGCGTCACCCTAGCTTCGGTACGCTATTCTAATCGCGCCTTGGCTGGCTCGGAGAGTGGTGCTTATCACGTGCGTTTCCAAACGGCTTATCAGTGCAGTAGGTTAAGTTTTATTTCATTCAGCCTAACCTACCGCATCCATATTAGGAATCATAAACCGGTTATTTCTTGGTCGTGAATCTTGCGTGGCACAATTATCAAAAGCGGTAAACATTGGGCTGCGCTTGCGAAGCCCAGCCTACGAACTTCGGACGCCAATACACATAATTTGCGAGATTCCCTTTTTTGTAAGGATGTTCCGTCCGACAACACCGCCGAACACCACCATCAGGCCCCACACATGAGCACCGCGTCCCCCGAGATGCAGGCGTACTACGCCGCACGCGTGCCGTATTACGACGCCGTTTACCTCAAGCCGGAGCGGCGCCGGGACATCGAATTCCTCGCCGGGCACCTGCCGTCGCGGTTCGCGGCACGGGAGGTCATCGAGGTGGCCTGCGGTACCGGGTACTGGACGCAGCACCTTGCGCCCCGGGTCGCGCGCATGGTCGCGACGGACGGGACCGCCGAGCCTCTGGCGTTCGCGCGCCTGCGCCCGGGGAGCGCAGGCGTCACGTATCGCCAGGCCGATGCCTACGCCCTGCCACCCGACCTCGGCCTGTTCGACGGCGCCTTCGCGGGGCTTTGGTTCTCGCACGTCCCCCTCGCGGCGCGCACCCCGTTCCTCGTCGGCCTGCATCGGCACCTGCGCCCGCGGGCGCGCGTCATCCTGATCGATAACAACGACATCCAGCTGCGCGACTTCCCGATCACGGAGACCGACGCGGACGGCAACACCTACCAGCACCGGACCTTGCGCGACGGCTCGGTGCATCGGGTGCTCAAGAACTTCCCGGGCGAGCGTGCACTGCGCGACCTCGTCGCCCCCTTCGCGGACGCGGTGGACTACCGGGGCCTGGAGAACTTCTGGCTCCTCGAATACGAGTTGCGCTGAAGTATCGGGCGGGCGCCGCCGCTGCCACGTGCCGACACGCCCGGGCGCGGCTACCTTGTGCAGGCACCGGGCCGCTGCGCCCGGTTCCGACCCCCTGCAACGAGGCGACACCATGGCGACCCTGCTCGCGCTGTACGCGCAACCCACCGACCCGGCGGCCTTCGACGCCTACTACTTCAGCACCCACGTGCCGATCGCCAGGCGCGTGCCGGGGCTCCTGTCGTACCGCGTCGGCCGCAACCCGGGGACGATCGCCGGCACGCCGTGCTACCTGGTCGCGGCGCTCGAATTCGCCTCGCTCGAGG
The DNA here is from genome assembly GCF_004341245.1 of Plasticicumulans lactativorans. Classification (GTDB taxonomy): domain Bacteria; phylum Pseudomonadota; class Gammaproteobacteria; order Competibacterales; family Competibacteraceae; genus Plasticicumulans_A; species Plasticicumulans_A lactativorans. The sequence continues at coordinate 117,822 of NZ_SLWY01000013.1, forward strand.
CGATCCAGGCGGCGCTGGTCTCGCCCGAGGGCCAGGCCGCCGCGGCCGACCTCGGCAACTTCGCCACCGGCGGGGTGACGCTGCTGAGCTTCGACGAGCAGCCGGTGTGAAGGGGGCGGGCGGCGCGGACGCCGCCCGCTGCGTCAGGCGTGCCGCGTGCCGCCGCGGCGATGCTGCGCGACACCGAGGTAGGCGAGCCCGGAGGCGAACAGCAGCCCGGTCGCCGGCACCGGGATCGCCATCACGTTGGCGGTGATGCGCACCGAGTCGAGGCGGATGCTCGCGTAGCCGCCGTTCTCCTGCAGCTCGATGATCGGCTGCGTCTCGTAGATGTCGATCCGGTACGTGGGGCAGCCGGGGGTGTCGCAGTTCGGGTCCTCGTAGTACTCCTCGTAGCCGACCAGCACGTCCTGGTAGCCGACGATGACCTCGTACGCCGATGGTTCGCTCTGCGCGTCGATGCCGCCGCTCAGCAGCGGCGCGAGTGCGCCGGCGACGGTGAAGATCTCGTTGAAGAAGATCAGGCCGCCGCCGAATTCCAGGGGGTCGAAGCCGTCGACGAAGGCGCGGGCGTTGGCAGGGCCGAAGGTCGACACGGTGCCCGACCCGGCCAGCGTGATGTTGTAGCCGGTGATCATGTAGCCGGGCTGTGCCTGGAAGGCGAAGCCGGCGTTGAAGCGGCCGGTGCTCGGCTGGTAGTCATCGAACAGGCCGTGCGTCGGGTCGTCGATGCTCATCTGGTTGTTGAACAGGATCTCCATCCCGTTCGCCACCGGCTGGAGGGTGAGGCTGCCGACCGGGATGTGGGTGTACTGGATGCTGCCGAACGGGTTGTGGCCGTCGTCGGCGATGACGAAGGAGAAGGTGTCGCTGTCGTACTGCACCACGACGTTGCCGGTGCTGACCGATGTCGGCAGCGCGTGGGCGGAGAGCGTCGCGGTCGACGCGAAAAGGGCGCACAGCAGGCGTAGCGAAGCGTTCTTCATTGTTGTTATCTCCTCTCGGATTCCCTGGAATGCCCGGCACCGATGGCGGATCGGTGGCACGGACGTCGTCGCTGCGGCGGACGGCGCCCCCGATGCGGTTCGGGACATACCTTCCGCCGTCATGCCGCCGACGGCGACGGGCAGGCCCGCGTCGCGGTCGACAGTCCATTGCCGGGCGACGGGGCCCCTCACGCCCCGTGCCGCCCGTCGTCGGTCCGGCGTGCGGGCGGCATCATCCCGGCCGGCAGCCGGTGCGCGCCGCCTTCAGTCGAGCCCCTGACCCGTCGCGAGCCAGTGGGCGCATTCGGGGCCGAGTTCGCGGCGGGCCCGCGCTTCGTATTCGGCCACGTCCGCGACGCTGAGGCTGTCGTTCCAGCGGCCGTTGACGCCCTGGTGGATGAACACCTGGGCGCCGGCGTCCCAGAAGGCGCCGCCGAGCGGCACGCTCCTGGTCGCGTTGCGCTTCATCCAGTCGAACGAGCAGCACTCGAGAATCGCCGGCCAGTGCGCGGGGTCGACCGGGATGTCGAGGAAGCCGGCGATCCGGCGCATCTGCCCGGGCAGGTCGTACTTGAGCGCCGCGTAGTGCACGAACAGCACGTTGGGCAGCTCGCGGATCGCCCACCAGCTGCGGACGTTGTCCCAGAACGGCCAGAACGGGTGGCCGTCGCGGTCGAGCCAGTCGCGCCAGTACTGGCGGATGTCGGACGGGGGCGGTTCGATCGGCGGGCCGATGCGCCCCGGGGTGTCGTTGAGCGCCTCGTACCACAGGCGGTTGGCGTTGGCGTGGTGGTTGTACAGGCTCCAGACCACGTCGCGGCCATCGCGGCCGATGTACACGTACTTCGCCCTGGGCGAGAACACCAGTGCATCGACGGGGAGGTGTGTCTTCAGGAAGCGCCGGTGCGTCTGCGCCTCGACCAGCGGCAGCTTCACCGCCTTGGGCGGCACGCGCAGGTCGAGCCAGGGCGACATGTCGGCGACGGCGAGTTCGGGGTCGGGCCCGAGCAGCATCTGCGCGATGATCTGCTGCATCCAGGTCGTCCCCGACTTGGCGTAGGTGGCGATGACGATGTCGTCGTCGCGGAAGCGGAAGTCGTTCCAGATCGTCGAGTCGAAATGGTGGTTGTGCAGCTCGCGCGTCTTGCGCGGCCAGGCGATGGTTTCGGTCATGAGGCCTCCGGTGGCGCCGTCGGGGTTGGCGGGCGTTGGCGACGCCGCGGCCATGTCCTGCTGGCGCTTCCAGTCGTCGCTCAGGAGCCCGGCGTAGCCCCAGTCGGCCTCGTCGATCTCCTGGATCACCACGTGGGTGTGCTCGGGGCGCTTGCCGAGGATGCGCACCAGCGCGTCGGTGACCTCGCGGACCAGTTGCGCCTTCTGCTCGCGCGAGGCGCCGCGGGTGATCTGGATGTTCACGTACGGCATGGCGCGCTCCGCGTCGCTGCGGGCAGTGCGCTCCGGCGCTGGCGGCGCGGCGCGCTCATGCGCGCTCGACCGTCAGGCCGACCTCCTGCCCGTACGACAGCTCCAGCGTGTGGCCGTCGGGGTCGCGCAGGAACGCCCAGTAGCCGACCGGATAGGCCGAGTCGGTCGGGCCGCTGATCAGGCTGCCTTCGCTGCGGGCCTCGGCGCACAGGCGGTCGACCTCCTCGCGGCTGCGACAGCCGACGCCGAGATGCGCGAACGGCCGCAGCACCGTGGTGACCGCGTCCGCCTCGATGAGGACGATCACGAACGGCCGGGTCTTGTCCGACAGCCAGACGACGCGCCTGCCCGATTCGGCGTCGGTACGGCTGTGCACCACCTGCATCGCCGCGTAGCGCGCGTAGAAGGCGAGGCTCCTGTCGATGTCACTCGCCTGCAGGGCGACATGCGTGAGTCCGATGTCATTCATGGGAAACCCCCTGTACCCAGGCGGGATGCCGGCGCCGCCGCGGGCGGGCGGCGTCCCGGCGCCGCCGTATCGTGGAACACGCCGGCGGGAAAGTCGATGCGACGGCTCAGAGCGGTTCGTCGGGCGTCGTCGCGGCGGGGGGCGGGGGGGCGGGCGCCGGGGCGACGCGGGTGAACGCGGCCATCGAGCGCGGCTGCAGGCCGAGGCGCGCCTCGTAGATGCCCATGTACTCCCACACCCGCTTCACGTACTGGCGGGTTTCGCCGAAGGGGAGCGTCTCGACCCAGACGTCGGCGTCCTGCTCGCCGTTCACCGGCAGCCAGCCGTCGACCCGCCGCGGACCGGCGTTGTAGGCCGCCGTCGCCAGCACCGGGTTGCCGCCGTAGCGGTCCTGCAACTGGCGCAGATAGATGGCGCCGAGCAGCAGGTTGCTGCGCGGGTCGAGCAGGGTGCCGGGGCCGCGGTAGCTGAGGCCGGCGCGCCCGGCGAGCTGCTTGGCGGTGTCGGGCAGCAGCTGCAGCAGGCCGAGCGCGCCGGCGCCGGAGCGGGCGTCGGGCTGGAACACGCTCTCCTGGCGGGCGACCGCGAACACCCAGGCGGGGGCGATGTTGGCGGTGCGCGCCGCCTCGTCGACCGCCGGCAGGTACGGGGTCGGGAAGCGCAGCGTGAGGTCGTCCCACTCGCCGGCGCGGGCCAGGTAGACGATGGTCTGGCCGTACCAGCTCCACTCGGCGGCGAGCTGCGCGGCGGCCACCTGGCGTTTGGCGTCGCTGCCGCGCAGCGCCCAGTCCCACTCGCTGCGGGCTTCGGGCAGGCGCCCGAGCAGCAGCAACTCGCGCGCGCGCAGGATCGGCGGCTGCGCGGCGAGCGCGCGCATCTCCTCCTCGGCGGGCGCCAGCGGGCGGTTGACGATGCGGAACACCGCCCCCAGGCGCAGCGAGGCGAGGAAGCCGTGGTAGTCGCGCAGCGTCGACAGGTCGCGGTAGATCGAGTTGGCGTCGTCGCGCCGGCCGATGCCTTCGAGCGCGCGGGCGCGCCAGTAGCGCCACACCGGCTGGGCGCGCTGCTCGGACGGCTGGCGGTCGAGCGCGCGCAGCGTGCCGAGCCAGTCGCCGCGGCGCAGCAGCACGCGCACCCGCCACTCGCGCACGCTGTCGTCCTCGAGCGCGGGGTCGAGCGCATCGAGCCGCGCCAGCGCGGCGGGGTGGTCGCGCGCGGCGATGTGGATCGCCAGCTTGCGCCTGAGCGGCGCCAGCCGGTCGGCCGGCACGGTGCGCCGCTGCGCGATGGCGTCGAGCGCCGGCAGCGCCTCGACCGAATCGCGGTCGATCCAGCGGTCGAGCGTGGCGGCGACGATCTCGGCGATGCGCTCGGACCCCACCACCTGCAGCGCGGGCTCGCGCAGGATCATCGCCGGCGCCTGGTCGACCGCGAGCCAGATGCGCGCCCAGTCCTGGTCGGCGGCGTCGAGGAAGGGCAGGGTCTGGCGCGCGGCGGCGGCCTGGCGCGCCTGCATCGCCGCGCTGAAGCGCTGCCAGGCGATGCCAGCCGGCAGCCCGCGCGCGGCCCAGCTCTGGGCGACGCCGAGGCAGAGCTCCGGCAGGGGCTGGCCGCGCACCCACAGGACGTCGAAGCCCTGCAGCGCCGCGGCCAGGCGGTCGCGCTGCAAGAGCGCGGCGCGGTAGGCGCATTCGGGTTCCGCCTCCGGGCCCGGTGCGTAGTCCTGGATGATGTCGTCCCAGCGTCCCTGTGCGGCCAGTTCGGTCACCCAGCGCGTGCGCAGGCGCGCCGCGAACGGGGTGTCGGGGTAGCTGGCGAGGAACTGGCGCACGTCGTCGGCGCTGGCGGTCGCGAGCTTGTCGATGAACTCGCGCAGGCGCAGGTAGGGCAGCAGCGGGTAGTCGCGCAGGCGGGCCTTGAGCGCCTGCAGGCGCGCCGCGTCGCCGGCCTTGAGCGCGGCTTCGGCGTCGAGGAAGGCCTGGCGCTGCACCTTCAGCGTCGCCTCGGTGGGCGGCGTGCTGGCAAGGGCGGGGCCGGTGCAGGCGAGCAGCACGCCCAGCAGCCAGGCGTGCAGGCGCGGCGCCCGGGCGGCGCGCGGCGGCATGGGCTCAGTACTGGCCGCGGTAGCGGTCGTAGTAGCCGAGCACGCGGGAGACGTAGGTCTGGGTCTCGGGAATCGGCGGAATCGTATAGCCACTATTCACCACGCGGTTCTCGCCGGCGTTGTACGCGGCCAGCGCGAGCGAGAGCTGCTGGAACTGATCGAGGAGCTGGCGCAGGTAGCGTGCGCCGCCATGCAGGTTCGCCAGCGGGTCGAAGGCGTTGCTGACGCCGAAGCGCTCGGCGGTGGCCGGCATCAGCTGCATCAGGCCCATCGCACCGGCGCGCGACACGGCGAGCGGATCGTAGGCCGATTCGGCGCTGATCACCGCATGCAGCAGCGCCGGCTCCAGGCGGTAGGCCTGCGCCACGGCGACGATGTCGGCCGCGTACTGGCGGCGACGCGCCTCGCTGATCACGCGCGCCGGCTGGCGGTCGCCGTAGCTGATGCCGGGCGGGAACTGGTCGGTGGCGGGGACGACCGCGGTGCGGGTATCGGATCGCGACGGCGCCGGTGACGGCGCCACGTAGCTCGGCGTGGCCATGGTCAGCCTGAAGCGCGGGTCATTCGGTATGTTGCTGATGTGGAGCACACCCTTCTGGTCGACGAAGGTGTAGATGTCGGCCAGACTTGGCGTGCTCGCGCCCAGACAACATAACAACGCGGCGACGCTACGTCGTTGCATGCGGAGCTTCCTTACGATAAGGGCGCGACCGCCGCTGACGGACGACGAGGCAGGGTGGCGCGGCGCGGGTCTCGGCAATGCCGCCCGCTGCCGGGCGGCCCGCAGGACACTATAGGATGCCCGCAGGCGGAGCAAGCCGGGAGCGGACGTGCGCCGCCGCCCGGGGCGGTCATGGAAACGTCATTACTGGGGAGGATCATGCGGTGTTCCGAACGGCGGAGTTGAACCGGACGCTTGCGCGCGACGACTACGAGCGCCAGGTGGCGGTGTTGCGCGAGGAACTCCTCGGCCTGCAGAGCGAGCTGCAGCGTGCCGACTTCCCGGTGGTGGTGGTGTTCGCGGGTGTCGACGCGGCGGGCAAGAGCGAGACGGTGAACAAGCTCAACGAGTGGCTCGACACGCGCTGGCTGACGGTGCGCGCCTTCGACCGCCCGTCCGACGAGGAGCTCGAACGCCCGTTCTACTGGCGCTTCTGGCGCGAACTGGCGCCGCGCGGGCGCATCGGCCTGTACCTGAGCGCGTGGTATTCGCAGCCGATCCTCGACTACGTGTACGGCACGGCTGCCGCCGAGCGGCTCGACGAGCATCTCGAACGCATCCAGAACTTCGAGCGCGCGCTCGCCGACGACGGGGCGCTGGTGCTGAAGTTCTGGATGCACCTGTCGAAGGATGCGCAGAAGAAGCGCCTGAAGAAGCTGGAGAACGATCCGCTGCAGGCCTGGCGGGTGACGGCGCGCGACTGGGAGCACTGGCGCCTGTACGAGCGCTTCATCGCCGCCGCCGAGCGCACGCTGCTGCGCACCGGCACCAGCGCGACGCCGTGGAAGATCGTCGAGGGCTGGGACGAGCGCTACCGCGCGGTCAGCGTCGGCGTGATCCTGCGCGACGCGATCCGCCGGCGCCTGCAGGAGCGGCGCATGCTGAAGGCGGTGACCGACGGCGTGACCGACGACACGCTGCAACTGATGGTCGAGCGCAGCATGCTGCCGGGACAGCCGACGGTGCTGTCGGCGCTCGACCTCGGCCGGACCATCGACCGCGATGTCTACCGCGAGCAACTGCTGCAGCAGCAGGGGCGGCTCAACCAGCTGCAGCGCAAGGCCAGGGCGCGCGGGGTGACGACCCTCCTGGTGTTCGAGGGCTGGGACGCCGCCGGCAAGGGCGGGGCGATCCGCCGCGTGACCGCGGCGATCGACGCCCGCGACTACCAGGTGGTGCAGATCGCCAAGCCCAGCGACGAGGAACTGGCGCACCACTACCTGTGGCGGTTCTGGCGGCAGCTGAGCCGGGCCGGACGGATGACGATCTTCGACCGCTCGTGGTACGGGCGCGTGCTGGTGGAGCGCGTCGAGGGCTTCGCCGCACCCCACGAATGGCGTCGCGCCTATGCCGAGATCAATGACTTCGAGGACCACCTGATCGAGCATGGCATCGTGCTGCTGAAGTTCTGGCTGCACGTGAGCCCGGAGGAGCAGCTGCGCCGCTTCGAGGAGCGCCGCACCATTCCCTACAAGGCGTGGAAGCTCACCGAGGAGGACTGGCGCAACCGCGACCGCTGGGCCGATTACGAACTGGCGGTCAACGACATGGTCGAGCACACCAGCACGCGGCGCGCGCCCTGGGTCCTGGTCGAGTCCAACGACAAGAACCACGCGCGCATCAAGGTGCTGAAGACCCTCTGCGATCGCCTGGAGAAGGCCGTGAAGAACGGCGGCAACGACAAGCCCAACGGCAAGACCAAATAACCGCGCCCCGGCGCGGCACCCCCTGAGGAGTCCGAGTATGAATGAACCGGTGAAACTGCCCCTGTCGCTCGACGGCGCGAAGGGGCAGGCCGCGGCGCCCGCCCGCGCCGAGATCGACCTGAATTCGCCCGAGTTCTACCTCAACCGCGAGCTGACCTGGCTCGAATTCAACCGCCGCGTGCTGCACGAGGCACAGGACGCGCGCACGCCGCTGCTGGAGCGTGTGAAGTTCCTCGCCATCGTCAGCTCCAACCTCGACGAGTTCTTCATGAAGCGCATCGGCGGCCTCAAGCAGCAGATCGGCGCCGGCGTGAAGACCCTGACGGTCGACGGCCGCAGTGCCCGGCAGCAGCTCACTGAGACTTACGCCACCGTGCGCGCGCTGGTCGAGGAGATGAACGTGCTCGCGCTGGAGCTGCACAAGCTGCTGAAGGAGCACGAGATCTACGTGCGCAGCTACAAGCGGCTGAACCCGGCGCAGCAGGCGGAGCTGCGCGATTACTACATCCGCAACATCTTCCCGCTGGTGACGCCACAGGCGATGGACCCGGCGCACCCCTTCCCGTTCATCTCCAACCTGTCGCTGAACCTGCTGGTGTGCGTGCGCTACCCGAACGACGAGCAGAACTCGCTCGCGCGGGTCAAGGTGCCGATCGGCATGGGCATCCCGCGCTTCCTGATGCTCGCCGAGGGGACCTTCTTCGTGCCGCTCGAAGACGTCATGGCGAACAACCTCGACCTGCTGTTCCCGGGCATGGAGATCGTCTCCTGCGAGCTGTTCCGCGTCACCCGCAACGCCGTGGTCGAGCGCGCCGAGGAGCAGGCCGAGGACCTGCTGGTGCTGATCGAGTCCGAGCTGCGCGACCGCAAGTTCGCGCCGATCGTGCGCCTCGAGGTGGTGGCCAACATGGACCCGGTGCACCGCGGCATGCTCGCCGCCGAACTCGGGCTCGACGAGGCCAACGACGTCTTCGAGGTCGGCGGCATGATGGCGATGCGCGATCTCTTCCAGGTGGCCGGCCTCGACCGCCCCGAGCTGCACGACGTCCCGCACGCGCCCCTCGACCACCCTAAGCTCGCCGGCGCGCTCAACGTGTTCCACGCGATCCGCGATGCCGGCACGATCCTGCTGCAGCACCCGTATGAATCCTTCGCGACCTCGGTGGAACGCTTCGTGCGCGAGGCCAGCCGCGACCCCAAGGTCCTGGCGATCAAGATGACGCTGTACCGCACCTCGGCGGACAGCAAGATCATCGAGTACCTGCTCGACGCCGCACGCAACGGCAAGCAGGTGGCGGTGGTGGTGGAACTGAAGGCGCGCTTCGACGAGGCGGCCAACATCCGCTGGGCGAGCCGCCTGGAAGTCGCCGGCATCCACGTCAACTACGGCGTGGTCGGCCTGAAGACGCACAGCAAGGTGGTGTTCGTGGTGCGCCGCGACTACTCCGGGCTGCGCCGCTACGCGCACATCGGCACCGGCAACTACCACCCGGGTACCGCGCGGCTCTACACCGACCTCGGCATCCTCACCTGCGACGACGTGATCGGCGAGGATCTGACCGAGTTCTTCAACTATCTCACCACCGGCTTCACGCCCAAGCGCAACTACCGCAAGCTGCTGCCGGCGCCGAAGCTGCTGAAGTCGTCCCTGCTCGAGAAGATCGAGCGCGAGATCAAGCTGCACGCCGGCAAGGGCGGCGGCCTGATCCAGTTCAAGATGAACGCGCTCGAGGATGCCGACATCACCGCCGCGCTGTACCGCGCCTCCCAGGCCGGCGTGCGCGTCGACCTGATCGTGCGCGACACCTGCCGGCTGCGCCCCGGGCTGCCCGGCCTGTCCGACAACGTGCGGGTGGTGAGCATCGTCGGGCGCTTCCTCGAGCACGCGCGCATCTTCTACTTCCGCAACGGCGGCCACGAGGAGTACTTCATCGGCTCGGCCGACGCGATGAAGCGCAACCTCGAAAGCCGCGTCGAGGTCGTGACGCCGGTCGAGCACGCCGAGGCCCGCGCCGAGCTGCGCGCGATCCTCGACACGCAGCTGAACGACCAGCGCAGCGCCTGGGAAATGCAGGCCGACGGCAGCTACGTGCAGCGGCAGCCGAAGGCCGGCGCCGAGGCGCGCGGCTCGCACGAACTGCTGGTCGAGGCCGCCGAGAGGCGCCTGCGCGAGGCGAACCGGCTGAAGAAACGCCGCCCCAAGGGCATCGCCCGCCGCCCGGGCCACTGAGCCGGGCAACGAAAAGCCCCGCGAACGCGGGGCTTTTTTGATGGGGGGGGGAGCGCCGTGGGGCGAGGTCAGTCGTCGCCGCTCAGCACGCCGAGCAACTGCAACAGGCTCGTGAACAGGTTCAGGATGTCCAGGAACAGCGCCACCGTCGCCATGATGTAGTTGGTCTCGCCGCCGTTCACGATGCTGCTGGTGTCATAGAGGATGAACCCCGACATCAGCAGCACCACCAGCCCGGACACCGCGAGCTGCAGCCCCGGCATCTCGAAGAAGAACGCGGCGAGGCTCAGCACCAGCGCGGTGATCAGGCCGACGAACAGGAAGCCGCCCATGAAGCTGAAGTCGCGCCGGGTGGTGAGCACGTAGGCCGACAGCGCGAGGAAGATCGTGCCGGTCAGGCCGGCCGTCATCAGCACCAGTTCGGCACCGTTGGGCAGGGCCAGATAGGCCGACAGCATCGGGCCGATCGAGAAGCCGGCGAAGCCCGTGAAGCCGAACACCGACACCAGGCCCCAGGCGCTGTTACGCAGTTTCATCGTCAGGAACAGCATGCCGAGCATGCCGACCAGCGTGACCAGGAAGCCGAGCGGCGGCGCTCCGACCGAGACGGCCACGGCGGCCATCGCAGCGCTGAACAGCAGCGTCATCGACAGCAGCGCGTAGGTGTTGCGCAGGACCTTGTGCGTCGCCAGCGTTTCGCGCGCCGGGGAGACGATCACGGGTTGGGTGCGGATCATCGCGGGGGTACCTCCTTCAAAGTATCTGACGAGCGCATCGACCATAGCAGATGGCAGAAGGTTCCCCGCGATGATCGCGCGCCGCTTCGCATCACGCCGTCGCCACCGCCGCCGTGGCACGGCTCAGGCAGGCGTTCACCGCGCTCACCACCGCCTTCAGCGAGGCGGTGACGATGTTGGCGTCGAGCCCGACGCCGAACACGCTGGTGCCGTCGACCTGCACTTCCACGTAGGCGGCGGCCTGCGCGTCGGCGCCGCGCCCGGTGGCGTGCTCGTGGTAGTCGACCAGTTGCACCGCGAGCCCGCAGTCCTGCTCCAGCGCGGCGACGAAGGCGGCGATCGGGCCGTTGCCGCGGCCGCGGATGGTGCGCTCGCGCCCGTCGTAGCGGATCACCGCGAGCAGTTCGTCGGCCGGCTCCACGCCGTGCGCCGGCACGTCGCTGTGCTCGATCAGCGCGAGCGGCGCGCCGCCGTCGAGGCGGTACTCGCGCCGGAACGCCTCCCAGATCTCCGCCGCCGACAGCTCCTTGCCGGTGCTGTCGGTGATGCGCTGGACCACCTGGCTGAAGGCCATCTGCAGGCGCCGCGGCAACTGCAGGCCGTAGTCCTGCTCCAGCAGCCAGGCCACGCCGCCCTTGCCACTCTGCGAGTTGACGCGGATCACCGCCTCGTAGGTGCAGCCGAGATCGGCCGGGTCGACCGGCAGGTAGGGCACGTCCCAGCGCTCGTCGCCCTGGGCCTGGCGCGTCGACTGCGCGGTGAAGCCCTTGCGGATCGCGTCCTGGTGCGAGCCCGAGAAGGCGGTGAACACGAGGTCGCCCGCGTAGGGGTGGCGCGGATGCACCGGCAGCTGGTTGCAGTACTCGACGGTGCGCACGACGTCCTTCATCGCCGAGAAGTCGAGCCCGGGGTGGATGCCCTGCGAATACAGGTTGAGGGCGAGGGTGACGAGATCGACGTTGCCGGTGCGCTCGCCGTTGCCGAACAGGCAGCCCTCGACGCGATCGGCGCCGGCCATCAGCGCGAGCTCGGCGGCGGCGACGGCGGTGCCGCGGTCGTTGTGCGGGTGCACGCTGATGATCACGCTGTCGCGGCGCGAGATGCGGCGGCAGAACCACTCGATCTGGTCGGCGTAGACGTTCGGCGTCGCCATCTCGACCGTCGCCGGCAGGTTGAGGATCACCGGGCGTCCGGGCGTCGGCTGCCAGACGTCGAGCACCGCCTCGCAGATCTCCAGCGCGAAGTCGGGCTCGGTGAAGCTGAAGGTTTCCGGCGAGTACTCGAAGGTCCACTCGGTCTCGGGCTGCTCCGCCGCGCATTCGGCGAAGAGCTTCGCCCCCTTGACGGCGAGCGCGATGGTGCCGGCGCGGTCGAGCCCGAACACGGTCTCGCGGAAGATCTTCGAGGTGGCGTTGTAGAGGTGCGGGATCGCCCGCTTCACCCCGCGCAGGGATTCGAAGGTGCGGCGGATGAGGTCCTCGCGCGACTGCGTGAGCACCTGGATCGCGACGTCGTCCGGTACGCAGCCGCCCTCGATCAGGCTGCGCACGAAGTCGAAATCGGTCTGCGAGGCCGAGGGGAAGGCCACCTCGATCTCCTTGAACCCCATGCGCACCAGCAGATCGAAGAAGCGGCGCTTGCGCGCCACGTCCATCGGCTCGATCAGCGACTGGTTGCCGTCGCGCAGATCGGAGGTGCACCAGCGCGGCGGCCGGGTGATGGCACGGTTCGGCCATTGCCGGTCGGGGAGCGTGACGGGGGCGAACGGGCGGTACTTGCGGGCAGGTTGCTGCAACATGGTGCGTGATCTCTCGTCGTATCGTGGAAGGCCGGGAACTGCCGATACGGCGTGGCTACGGTCGCCGGGCTGCCGTCAGGCCCGACGACCGCGACGCAGTCGCAGCGTTTCGTCGAAGCGGCAGGCGTAGGCGAAGCGATCGGGGCGTATGCTGGGGAAAGGCGAAGGCATGGGGAGCAGCTCGACTGTCGATGACCGGTTGAACGACGTTTGCCCGACCCCCTCACGGGGCCGGGTGACTCAGTCGCAGGTTGTCGACAATCAGCTGGAAGATCATGTATCGGAGAACAACACAGCGCGCGCGGGGCTGTCAACCCGCGCATCGACATCTGTCGGGAGCGAACACGCATGCACACGGGTATCGGTCGGATTCTGGGCGCGCTGGTCTTGTCGGCGGCCACGGCCACGGCGGGCGCGGCGCCGATCCCGCGCGCGGACTACACCGCGCTGATGCGCATCGACGGGCTCGCGCAGCCGGTGCGCGTCTCGCACCGCCAGGGCATCGTGCGCACCGAGGCCACGGTGCAGGGGCGCCAGCTGGTGGGCCTGCTCGACCTGCGCTCGGGGGCGATCACCGTGCTCGGCGCCGAGGGCGGGCTCAAGCTCGCCACCACGCTGCCACCGGGCAGCATGCCGCAGGGGCTGCCGGTGCTCGACGTGCGCCGCGTCGACACCTCGGACGTGCTCGGCCGCGCCAGCGTGCTCGGGCGCGACTGCACGGTGTACCGGGTGCGGGAGCGCGGGCGCGACCTCGGCACCGCCTGTCTCGATCGCCTCGACATCCCGCTCGCCTTCGATGCCGTCGTGGACGGCCGTCGTGCGCGCGGCGAGGCGATCTCGCTCGCCACCACCGCACAGGCGCCGGCGTTGTTCGAGGTGCCGAGCGACTACCAGCCGCTGCGCCTGCCGGCCGGGCTGCCGGCGATCCCGGGGCTGACCGCGCCGCGCTGACCGGGTGCTGCTCACGCCGACGCGGCGCGTGCGCGGGCGGCGGCGTTCAGGCGCGGCACCAGCACGCGCCGGTACACGCGCCAGCCGAGCAGCAGCAGCAGCGCCGCCGCGTAGAGCAGGGGTTCGCGCAGGTCCGCTTTCACCAGCCACAGGTAGTGGAGCACGCCGAGCACGCCGATCGCGTACACCGCGCGGTGCAGCCGCTGCCAGTGGCGCCCGAGGCGCTTGATCATGCGCCGCGTCGAGGTCGCCGCGAGCGGGATCAGCAGCACGAAGGCCGTGAAGCCGACGGTGATGTAGGGGCGCTTGGCGACGTCCTCGGCGAGCCCGCCGAGGTCGAGCTCGAGATCCAGCACGAAATAGGTGGTGGCGTGCAGGCAGGCATAGAAGAAGGTGTACAGCCCCAGCATGCGCCGCAACTGCAGCGGCCACTGCCAGCCGCTGATGCCGCGCAGCGGGCTCGCCGTCAGCGTGAGCAGCAGCAGGCGCAGGGTCCAGTCGCCGGTGAAGTGGGTGATCGTCTCGACCGGGTTCGCGCCGAGCCCGCCGCCGAGCGCGCGGGCCGAGAGCCACGCGAGTGGCGCGAGCCCGGCGAGGAACGCCGTGGTCTTGATGAGGTCTGTCGTGCGGGTGCGTTCGCGGGGTGTCATCGTCGGCGGTCGTGGTGGAAGCGATGCCCGACGATACGGTGGTGGCGGGCGTACGGATGCGGGCGCGGGCATCGTCACCCCCTTCGACTGTGCTAGCGTAGCGCGCTTGCGCGCCCCGTGCGCTACCCGTTTTTACGAGTCCGTTCAACATGCTGCAAAAACTCATGCGCGTCGTCGCGCAACTCGCGCTGGTGCTCGCCCTGAGCGGTGGCGCACTGGCCCTGGCCCAGAACGAGTCGCCGCCGCCGGCCCGCCCGGTGGCCGAACTGCTCAACGAATGGAAGGGCGCGCTCGACCAGATCGGCCGCCGGCTCGCCAGCGGCCAGCTCGAAGTGCCCGATCTCGACAAGCTGCGCGCCGATGCCGAGCGGGTGCGCACCGCGGTGCAGGCGGCCCGCCCGGACGCGCAGGCCAAGGCGGCCGCCGCGCAGCAGCTCTTGGAAGCGATGGGGCCGGCGCCGGCCGAGGGCCAGCCGGCCGAGGCCAAGGACGTCGCCAAGCAGCGCCAGCAGTTGCAGGCCGATCTCGCCGCCGCCGAGGGGCGGGCGAAGCAGCTCGAAGTGACCGAGGCGCGTGCCAACGCGGCGGTGACCGACATCGCCAAGGCGATCCGCGACCGCGTGGCGCAGAGCCTGCTCGCGCAGGGGCCGTCGCTGTTCGAGGCCGACGTCTGGAAGCTCGGCAGCCAGCAGATCGTCGCCGGCCTGCAGGCGCTGGCGGTGCAGCCGCTGGAGCGCTGGCGCGGCGGTGACGTCGGCGCGCAGGCGCGGGCGTCGAGCGGCGTGCTGGTGCTGATGTTCCTGGCGCTGGTGGCCGGCGGGTGGACGCGCGGCTGGCTGCTGCGCCGCTACGGCCGCGACCCGCTGGTCACCGACGCGGGCTACGCGCGGCGCAGCGTGGCGACGATCGCCGAGGGCTGCGGCCGGGCGCTGCTGCCGAGCCTGGCGATCGTCGCCGTCGCCGCCACCTGCCGTATCGTCGGCCTGGTCGACGATGCGACGATGCCGGCGCTCTACGGCGTGGCCGCCGGCGCGATCTTCTTCCTGCTGGTGACCGGCCTCGACCGCGCCGCGCTCGCCCCCGACCTGCCGGCGTGGCGGCTGCTGCGGATCAGCGATCGCGCGGCGCGGCGTCTGAGCTGGCGCGTCAACCTGAACGCGGCGGTGATCGCGCCGCTGCTGTTCCTGTCGATGGCGGCACCGGTGCTCGACCTCGGCGACGAGAGCCGCGCGATCCTGGTGTTCATCGGCAGCCTCGCGGTGGGGCTCGCGCTGCTCACGGTGATCCAGCGCCGCGCCTGGGAGGTGGCGGCGCCGGCGGAGGCCGGCGAGGCGTCGGCCGCTGCCGCGACGCCGCCCAAGGAAGCGGCGGAGAAGCGCGGCCTGCTGGCGCCGCTGTGGGTGCTGCTGCGGGCGCTGGTCGGGATCGGCGCGGTGGCGAGCCCGCTGATCGCCCTGTTCGGCTATCCCAACCTCGCGCGCTACCTGATCGAGAACCTGGTGCTCACCGGCATCGGCGTCGGCCTGCTGCTGGTGCTGCGGCGGGTGCTCGCCGAACTGATCGATCGCGCGCTGATCCTGCGCGGCCGCCCGGGGCCGCTGGCACGCGCCTTCGCGCTCACCGAGCAGAGCGCGCAGATGGTCGACTTCTGGCTGATGCTGCTGATCGACACGGTGCTCACCGGCGTCGGCGCCATCCTCGCGCTGCTGCAGTGGGGCGTGCGCTGGGCCGACATCGCCAACGGCCTGTACAGCCTGCTGTTCGGCTTCAAGGTCGGCGGCGTCACGCTGTCGCTGATCGACCTGCTCACCGCGATCACGCTGTTCAGCCTCGTGCTCGCGGCGAGCCGCATGGCGCAGCGCGTGCTCGAGGAGCGCGTGCTGCCGCACACGCGGCTCGACGTGGGGCTGCGCAATTCGTTCAAGAGCGCGGTCGGCTACGTCGGCCTGGTGATCGCGCTGGTGGTGGCGGTGACCACGCTCGGCATCGACCTGTCGCGGATCGCGCTGCTCGCCGGTGCGCTGTCGGTGGGCATCGGCTTCGGCCTGCAGAACATCGTCAGCAATTTCGTCTCCGGGCTGATCCTGCTCGCCGAGCGCCCGATCAAGGTCGGCGACTCGGTGGTCGTGGCCGGCAGCGAAGGCGTGGTACGGCGCATCAACGTGCGCGCCACCGAGCTCGAAACCGCGCAGCGCGCGACGGTGATCATCCCCAACTCCACGCTGCTGTCGCAGGCGGTGCTCAACTGGACGCACAAGGACACCTTCGGGCGCGTCGAGGTGCAGGTCGGCGTCGCCTACGAGGCCGACCCCGAGCAGGTGCGCCGCATCCTGCTGGAATGCGCCACCAATCACCCGGAGGTCAGCCGCTGGCCGCAGCCCTCGGTGCTGTTCAAGGCCTTCGGACCGAGCTCGATGGATTTCGAGCTGCGTGCCTACCTGGCGAACGTCGACCTCAAGGGCGTGGTCGGCAGCGACCTGCGCTTCGCCATCGTGCGCGCGTTCCGCGAGGCCGGCATCGAGATCCCGTTCAACCAGAGCGAGGTGCGCCTGCGCGACCTCGACCGCCTCGGCGAACTGCTCGCCACCGTGCGCGGTGCCGATGCCGAGCCGGCGGCGGCGCCGACCATCGTGATGCCGCGCGAGGCGCGCGGCGGCTGAGTGGCGGGCCGGCCCGCGCGTGCTAGCGTGGACAGGGGCGCGTCGCGCGCCCCCGCCATCCGCAGCACGCCCGGAGAGCCACCGCCATGAGCCTGTTCGACCGCCAGAGCCCGTACATCCTCGACCTCGAACCCGGCAGCCGGGTGTTCATCTGCCAGTGCGGGCACACCGGCAACCCGCCGTTCTGCGACGGCACCCACAAGCGCCACCCGGGTTTCGCGCCGTCGGCGCAGGTGGTGCCGGCCGACGGCAAGCTGTTCGTCTGCGGCTGCGGCCACAGCGCCCGTCGCCCGCTCTGCGACGGCACCCACAAGAAGCTGCGCAAGCCGCCCGCGGCGTGAGCGCCCCCGGCTAGGCCGCCCGCCACGCCACGTAGCGCCCGCGCAGGCGTACCGCCGGCGCCTCCGCGGCGTGGATCACGGCTTCGAGTTCCCAGCGCGCCCGGCCCTTGCGCCGGAAGGCGTCGACGAAGGCCGCGACCGCGTCCGCCGCCGGTCGTGCGCAGACGGCGACGATGTCGCCGCTCACCGGGCGCAGGTAGTCGAGTTCGCTGTGGGCGATGACGACCTGCGCGTGCTCGCCAGCGTCGAGCAGCGTCAGGTGCGTCAGCGACCAGCCCGACAGGGTGATGATCGAGGCGAGGGCGCCCGCGAAGGCCGTGCCCTTGTCGTTGGTGTTCGGCGCGAGCGGCGCGCGCAGGGCGAGCCCGGCGTCGTCGTAGCGGTCGAGGCGCACGCCCATCGCCTGGGTGAGCGGGATGTGACGGGCGAAGAAGGCGTCGAGGTCGTGGTCGGGCATGCTGCTCACGGGCGGTGGCGGGGACGCGCGGCACGCTTTCGCCGTGCCGCACAAAGATGGTAAACGGGAAGGGTTCTTATTGCCGCCCGCCGTTTCCGTGCCCCCCCGACCGAGGCCTGCCGATGTTCGAAAAGCCCGCCACCACCACCGTCCCGATCGCCGAACTGCTGGCACGCCGCTGGAGCCCACGGGCGCTCGACCCGCAGCGCCCGGTCGCGCGCGAGCACCTGCTCGCGCTGCTCGAAGCCGCGCGCTGGGCGCCCTCGTGCTTCGGCGACCAGCCCTGGCACTACGTGATCTGGGACCGTTTCCGCGACGCCGAACGCTGGGCGCAGGCCTTCGCCACGCTCACCGAGGGCAACCGCGGCTGGGCGGGCCGGGCGCCGCTGCTGCTGCTCGCGGTGGCGGCGACGACCTTCCGCCACAACGGCAAGCCGAACCCCTGGGGGCCTTACGACACCGGCGCGGCCAGCCTGTCGCTGTGCCTGCAGGCCAGCGCGCTGGGGCTGGTGGCGCACCAGATGGGCGGCTTCGACCGCGCCGCGATCGCCACCGTCGCCGGCCTGCCGGACGGCTTCCTGCCGCAGGCGATGATCGCCGTCGGCCACCCCGGCGCGCTCGAGCTGCTGGACGCAACGCAGCAGGCGAAGGAGCGCGCCCCGCGCACGCGCCTGCCGCTCGACCAGATCGCCTTCGAGGCGGGCTGGGGCACGGGCGTGTCCGCCTGAGCGCTGCCGACCGGAACCGCTGCAATGGCCGTCACCGCTGCCGCCGATCCCGTCGATGACGTGATCCGCTACCTGTTCCGCGCGCTGCTGTTCCTGCTGCTGCTGGCGGTGCTCGCCGGCCTGCTGTGGCCGGCGCTGGTGGCCGCGTTCCGCGCGAGCCCCTATCTCAACGGGCTGATCCTCGTGCTGTTCGCGTTCGGCGCGACGTTCGCGCTGCGCTGCCTGTTCGGGCTGCGGCGCGAGACCCGGGCGCTCGCCCGGGTCGCCGCGCTCGCCGGCGAGGTGCGCGCCGGCACGCGGCCACGCGCCGAGGCCGACGAACTGATGACGGCGGCGAGCCTCGGTGCCGTCGGTGCCTTCCTGGTCAGCGTGCGGCGGGTGCTGCGCACGGGCGACGCGGCCGGCACCTTGCCCTACCTGCTCGATTCGCTCGCCGCCCGCGGCGAGGATCGCCGGGCGCTGGTGCGCTACCTCAGCGCGGCGCTGGTGCTGATCGGCCTGATCGGGACCTTCTACGGCCTGCTGGTCACCATCGATGGCGTGCGCGGGGTGCTCGGCGGGCTCGCCGGCGGCGAGGGCGCGGCCTGGCTCGATGCCTTGCGCGAACGCCTCGCCACCCCTCTCGCAGGCATGGGCACGGGTTTTGCTACTTCCTTGTTCGGTCTGGTGTGCTCGGCGGCGCTGGGTTTCCTGGAGCTGCAGCTCTTCCATGCGCAGAACCAGGTCAACAGCCGCCTGGAATCGCTCGTCGTCGTCGACCTGGTGCCCTTGTGGCAGGGACCGGCGGCGCTCGCCGGCAGCGGCGGCGAAGCCGCGCCGCGCTATCTGGTGGCGCTGGCCGAGGCCATCGTGGAGCGCCTCGACCGCGTCGCTGCACTGCTCGAGAGCAATGCCCGGCGCGACGACGCCGGGCGCGTGATCGCCCAGGTCGGGCAGCTCGAGGCGCGCGTCAACGCGCTGTCGCAGGGCGTGCAGGACATCGAGCGCGAGCGCACCGCGGAGCTGCGCCACCAGCTCAAGGTGATTTCGCAGTACCTGGCGCGCGGCGGCGGCGGCGATGCGCCGTAGGCTCGACGCGCCCGGCGGCTACGATGTCTGGCCGGCCTTCACCGATGCGTTGTCGGGGCTGGTCGTCGTGCTGGTGTTCCTGATCACGGTATTCGTGATCGGCGAAACCCTGCTGTCGCGCGAGGTGAGCGGCAAGAACGTCACGATCGACGCGCTCGAGGCGAGCGTCGCGCGCCTGGAAGCGCTGCTCGGCGGCGCCGAGCAGCGCGCGCGCGGCCTCGAAGGGCGCGTGGGCGAACTCGAGGAAGGCATCGCCGAGCGCGACCTGGCCACCGCCGACCTGCGCGCGGAACTCGGCGCCGCCGAAGCGCAGCGCCTGCGCCTCGCCGCGGACCTGGAGCGCATGCGCCGCGAGCTCGAGGCCAACCGTGCGGGGCGCGAGCGCGAGGCGGCGGCGGCGAGCGAACGCGCACAGGGGCTGGAGGCCGCTCTCGCGCAGGCGCAGACCGAGCGGCAGCGCGAGGGCGGCGCCGCGGCGGCGCAGGTGGAGGCGCTGGGTGCCCGCGCCGAGCGGCTCGCCGCCGACGTGGAGCGCCTGGAACGAGCGCTGGCCCTGCGCGGCGACGAACTCGCGCAGGCACGTGCGGCTGGCACCGACGCCGAAAGGCGCGCGCAGGGGCTGCAGGCCACGCTCGACGCGCAGGCGACCGAACTCGCCGCGCGTGCCGCGCGCATCGATGCCCAGCGCGAGGAACTGGCGACGCGCGCCACGCGCATCGAGGAACTCGATCAACAGATCAAGGCCCGCCTGGTCGAGCGGGTGGAGGAACTCGAACGCTACCGCAGCGACTTCTTCGGCCGGCTGCGGGCGCTGTTCGAGGGCAACCCCGACATCAAGGTCGTCGGGGACCGCTTCGTGTTCCAGTCGGAGGTGCTGTTCGGCTCGGGCGAAGCGGCGCTGTCCGACAGCGGCAAGGCGGATCTCGACAAGTTCGTCGCCGTGTACCGTCAGCTCGCGGCGAACCTGCCGGCTGACCTGCCGGTGATCATCGAGGTGCAGGGGCACACCGACCGCGTGCCGATCCGCGCCGCGCGCTTCCGCTCGAACTGGGAGCTGTCCTCGGCCCGGGCGCAGGACGTCGTGGACTATCTGATCCGCCAGGGTGTACCCCCGGAACGGCTCGCCGCGGTGGGCATGGGCGAACACCATCCGATCGAGGCGGGCGACTCGCCCGAGGCCCTGCGGCGCAACCGCCGCATCGAACTCAAGATCACCAGCCGCTGAGCCGCCGGCGCACGGTCGAAAACGATTGTGGCAACAGGCCGAATCGTACACCCGCGCCGGTAGCCGTAAGGCGATGTTGACGATACCTTCCACTGGCCTCCGGAGGAGGCAGGGTAGCCGGCGAGTGCCGGCGCGTGGGGTGGGCAAGCGGCTTGCACCACGAGGAAGCCCGCAGAATCAGGTCGGAGTCTCATGGCAAAAAAAGGCATTCTTCAAGAGCATTCCACCGCCGTCGCCTTTGCGATGCGGGTGCTCGATCTCGGTGCGATCCTGCTCTCGGCGTGGATCGCGCAACTGCTCTTCGCGCCCGATGACGACGCGCAGGGCCGGCTGCTGCGCGCCGGGGTGATGGCGCTGCTGATCGCCTTCATCGTGTTCGATCACGCACAGGTCTATCGGGCGTGGCGCGGATCGAAGCTCACCGAAGAGCTGCGCACGCTGCTCAAGGCCTGGGCCTTGACCTTCGCGGTGCTCGCCGGCGTGCTGCTGCTGACGTCGCACGGCGGCAGTGACCACTACCCGCGCAAATGGCTGGTGGCGTGGTGGTGCCTGGGGATGGGGGCCTGCGTCGCCATGCGCATGCTGCTGCGCCTGGCGCTGCGCGCCATCCGCGCGAGCGGACGGAACACGCGCACCGTGGTGGTGGCGATCGCGAACGATTTCGGCCATTCGGTGGTGGAGCGGGCGCAGGCGGCGAAATGGGCCGGTTTGCGTGTCATGGGCTACTTCGACGACCGCGAATCGGTGCCGGGCGAAGCGATTGCCGGCGTCGAATGCCTGGGCAGCCTGGAGGGCCTGGCGCCTTACGTGGAGGCCCACAACATCGACCAGGTGTGGATCGCGCTGCCGTTCCGCGCCGAAGACCGCATGCGCTACATCGTCGACGCACTGCGCCATTCCACCACCGACATCCGCCTGCTGCCGGACATCAACGGCTTCAACCTCCTCAACCACTCGATCGGCGAGGTCATCGATCTGCCGGTGATCAACCTGTCGTCGACGCCGATGGTCGGCATCAACCGTCTGGTGAAGGGACTGGAGGACCGGTTCCTCGCGGCGCTGATCCTGCTGCTGATCAGCCCGCTGATGCTCGTGATCGCCGCCGGCATCAAGCTCACCTCGCCGGGGCCGGTGTTCTTCCGCCAGGAGCGACTCGGTTATGACGGGCATCCGTTCCGCGTGTGGAAGTTCCGCAGCATGAAGGTGCACACCGAGAACGGCGGCCAGGTCACCCAGGCCACGCGCTCCGACCCGCGCATCACGCCGTTCGGCGCCTTCCTGCGGCGCACCAGCCTCGATGAGCTGCCGCAGTTCTTCAACGTGCTCGACGGCAGCATGTCGATCGTCGGCCCGCGGCCGCACGCGGTGGCGCACAACGAGCAGTTCAAGGACCGGGTCGACCGCTACATGCGCCGGCACAAGGTCAAGCCGGGCATCACCGGGCTGGCGCAGGTCGAGGGATACCGCGGCGAGACCGACACGCTGGAAAAGATGGAGCTGCGGGTCAAGAAGGATCTCGAATACATCGAGAACTGGTCGCTCGGGCTCGACCTCAAGATCATTTTCCTGACCATCTTCAAGGGCTTCATCAACCGCAACGCGTATTGAGCGGGGCCGGCCCCGCGCGCTTGATCCGCCCGCCGCGTGCTGCGCACACTGTCCGCAGATCCCGTCCCGCGGAGCCCGCCCCATGATGTCCCCCCCTCCCGACGTGACGCCGGGCGTGCGCTTGCGTTCGCCCCCCTTGCGCAGCCTGCTGGGACGCGGCGGCCCGCCGATCATCATCGGCGTGGCCGGCGACAGCGGCAGCGGCAAGAGCACCTACACCAACGGCCTGCGCCGCATGCTCGGCGACGACATCGTCGGCACCATCGCGATGGACGGCTACCACAAGGAGGATCGAGCGACCCGGATCGTCAGCGGGCGCTCGCCGCTCGATCCGGAGATGAACCACCTCGCGCTGCTGCGCGAGCACCTCGAAGCCCTGCGCCGCGGCGAAACCGTGGGCATTCCGCGCTACGACCACTCCAGCGGCACCTTCCTGCGGCCGCAGCCGTTCAGGGCGCCGCCGATCCTGGTGCTCGAGGGCCTGCACGCGCTGTACCCCGAGTTCGCGCCGCTCCTCGACTACACGGTGTTCGTCGATCCCGCGCGCGACATCAAGTGGCGCTGGAAGATCGCGCGCGACACGCAGTACCGCGGCCACGAGGTGCACCCCCTCGCCGAGGAGATGCGCCGGCGCGAATCGGCCTACCGGCGCTGGATCGAGTTCCAGAAGACCGACGCCAACGTGGTCATCAAGATCCATGCGAGCAAGCTCGCGTACCTGGCCAATCACGAGTACTGGGGCAAGCCGCCGGCGGACGCCTACCACATGGAGCTGATCTTCCAGCCCATGCATGCGCCGCTGCCGAACCTGCGCCTGTCGTTCAACCTGGCGCGCATGCTCGGCGAGGATCCACTGCCGTTCGCGCTGTGCGTCGTGCCGCGCAGCTACTGGGGGCGGCGCGCCAACGCCATCCACCTCGACGGGCTGATGCCGGCGCGCGCCGTGGGCGTGCTGCAGCGCCAGATCATGCGCTTCACCGGCATCACCATCGACCCCGCCGACCTCGTCGGCGTGCGCAAGCACGAGCGCATGCCGGCGATCCTGTTCACCCAGCTGCTGGTCACCTGGCCGATCCTCGAGCACGTGGCCTATCTGCTGCAGAGCCGCATCGACGCGGCATGAGCGCCGACCGCCGTGCGCTGGCCGCCGCCGCGCTGCTCACGCTGGCGATGGCGGTGCTGATGATCTGGCTGGTGAACGTGGCATGGGCCCGGCTGCCGTCCTGGCTGATGCTGCCGCTGTGCCTGCTCCTCGCCGTCGCCCTGATCGGGACGCCGATCTACGCGCTGCTGAAGTGGTCCGAGGCGCGGCTGGCGCGACGGCAGCGTGACCAGCAGGTGCCGCCGCGACGCTGAGTGCATCGCGCGAGCCCGCCGTCACCGCCTTTGACATTCTGCATATCAGGTCTACGGTTGGGCATGCCCGGTGCGCGCCGGCCGTGCGCCTGCGCCGGAAAGTGAGCGGCCGTGCGGCTGCGGCAGGGGTGAACGGATGCTGACGGAGGTGGCGCAGTGGCGGGATTCGCGGGAATCGCGGCGGCAGGGCGCAGCATCGAGCGTTTGCTCGAACACGCCTTCCGCCAGGACGAACCCATCGCCGGACGCCATACCCGCGCCGTGCTGATCCGCACCGCCGACCTCGAACGCACCGCGCTGCCGACCGCGATCGGCACGCCGGCGCTGTCCATCCTGCCTTACCGCGTCACCCACAACGCCGCCACGCGCGCGGCCTGGTCGGCCATCGGCAGCATCGAGGGGCGCGCGCGGCTGCCGCTCGACCTGCACGTGCTGCTCACGCCCTGGGCCGACAACGCCGAGGCGGAACTGCGCATCCTCGGCCGGGCCATGCAGGCGCTGGAGATCCAGCCCATCCTCGCCGGGCCGCTGCTGGCGCCGATCACCGACTGGGCCACCAACGAGGTGGTGCAGGTCACCTTCGAGGTCCTCGAACCGGATGCGCTGATCCACCTGTTCGATGCGCTGCCGATCGAGTTCCGCCTGAGCGTGTCGTACGTCGCCCGGGTGATCCGGGTCGATGCGCGCCAGGCCCGCCCCGAGCCCGAGGCCACCACGGTGGTGCTCGGCGGCCAGCCGGGGCTCGCGCCATGAACGTCGTGCTCGACGCCCGCTACGCCGAGATCCTGCAGCGGCTGGCGCTCGGCGTGGAGCCGCGCGACGCCCTGCGCAACGCGCGCGTGCTGCACCCGCTGCAGGTGGCGCTGGAGAACGGCCCGCCGGGGGCGCGGCTCGAGCGCCACGCCTCGGCGCTGTTCGCGCTGCGCTGGCAGGCCGGGCAGACGGCCTCGCTCGACTACCGCCTCGACGATCCCACGCGCCGCTACGTGCCGCGGCGCCTGCGCGTGCCGGTGCTGACGGCGGCCGACTTCGCCGCCGACCCGACCCGCACCCCGCTGTTCGCGAGCCGCCCCGGCCTGTTCCCCGGTGCCGCGTACGACCTGTCGCCGACCGCGACCGGCCTGCGCGGGCGCGTGCTGCGGGCGGACCAGCCGTTGCGCTGGGCGCGCATCACCGTCACCCGCACGGCCGGCACCGCGGTGCTGGCGCGCGCGCACGGCGACGACCGCGGCGACTTCGTGCTGCT
This sequence comes from Plasticicumulans lactativorans, assembly GCF_004341245.1. Taxonomy (GTDB): domain Bacteria; phylum Pseudomonadota; class Gammaproteobacteria; order Competibacterales; family Competibacteraceae; genus Plasticicumulans_A; species Plasticicumulans_A lactativorans. The sequence goes on from NZ_SLWY01000013.1 coordinate 142,288, forward strand.
GCTGCCGGCGAGCGTGCGCAGCGGCGAGCTGGTCGAGACGATGTCGCTGCGCGTGCACGTGTTCGGCCCGGCGGTCGCGCCGGAGCCGGCCGACGCCGGCGTCAGCGCCGATCCGCTGTGGGACCTGCCGGTCGAGCCGGTGCCCCTGCCGCCGGCGCCGGACGAGGTCACCCCCGGCCTTGCGCTGCCGCCGGGCTATGTCGAGTTGCTGGCGCAGAACGTGGACTTTCCACTTGGCAGGATGCGCAGCACCCCTGCGTTCCTGATTCCCTGAACGGTCGCGCATCCCGCGCGCGAAGGAGCGGCCCATGCCCGAATACCTGGCTCCCGGTGTCTACGTCGAGGAAGTGAGCTTCCGCTCCAAGTCGATCGAGGGGGTGCCCACCAGCACCACCGGCTTCGCCGGCATGGCGCGCTTCGGGCCGGTGCATTACCCGCGCGGGCCGAGCAGCTCGACGCCGCGCCTGATCACCAGCTTCACCGAGTACGAGAGCGTCTACGGCGGGCTCGATCGCCTCTACGTCGGCCCGACCGGGCAGGACGAGCGGCTCGGCTTCCTCGCCCACGCCGCGCGCGCGTTCTTCGCCAACGGCGGCCAGCGGCTCTACATCTCGCGGGTGTTCGTGCCGCGCGCGACCGACGATCTCGACGACTACCCCGGCTGCGCGCGCCGCGCGGTCAGCGTGCTCGACATCCAGGCCACCTGGCGCGCGCGCTGGCCGGGCAGCCACGGCAACGTGCTGGTCGAGACCCGCGCGGTGCGCAGCAAGAACGTCGCGGTCAACTTCGGCGCGCTGTTCCCGGCGCCGGACCCGCGCAACGCCTGGGGCGTCCAGGCGCGGCGCGCCAAGGCCGGCGCGGTGGTGGAGATCATCGCCGGCGGCACGCCGCCGGTCGGCAACGCCCCGCTCAGCGCCGCCACGCTCGCGGTGGTCGAGGTCGACGCCGAGGGGCGGCAGAGCTTCCGCCGCGGCGCCGCCCTGGTGGTGCCGGCGGCGACCGACGTGATCCAGCTCGTCGAACTGCAGGTGACGGTCACCGAGAACGCCGAGAGCGTTCGCGTCTACGACGAACTCGGTGCCGACCCGCAGCAGAAGCGCTACCTCGGCCACATCCTGCAGCGCGACGACCCGGAGGACGAGAACGCCGCGGTGTGGCTCGACTACGAGCCGACCACCTCCGCCGACCCGCAGGCGGCCTTCCTGCCGGCGCTGCTGATGGTGGCGCTGCAGGGCAACCCGTCGCCGCGCCTCGCCGGCGGCCATGACGGCCTGCTCGCCGAGCCCGACGACCTCGCCGGCGAGGAGGCCGATCCCGACGATGCCAGCCGGCCCGCCACCGGGCTCGCCGCGCTCGGCGAGATCGACGACATCGCCATCGTCGCGCTGCCCGATGGCGGCACCTACGACGACGACACGCTGTGCGCGCAGGCGGCCGACCGCCTGATCGGGCACGCCGAGCGCCTGCGCTACCGCATCGCCGTGGTCGACGCGCCGGTCGGCAGCTCGCTCACCGAGATCCGCAGCTTCCGCGGCCGCTTCGACAGCAAGTACGCGGCGCTCTACCACCCGTGGATCCAGATCCTCGACCCGCTCGAGCGCTCCAGCCAGGGCGCGCCGCCGCGCCGCCTGCTGCTGCCGCCGAGCGGCTTCGTCACCGGCATCTACGCGCGCAGCGACGTCGAGCGCGGCGTGCACAAGGCACCGGCCAACGAGGTGGTGCGCGGCCTGACGCAGTTCGAGATCAACATCAACAAGGCCCGCCAGGACGTGCTGAACCCCGAGGGCGTCAACTGCCTGCGCTTCTTCGAGGGGCGCGGCAACCGCGTCTGGGGCGCGCGCACGATGAGCTCCGACCCGGAGTGGAAGTACGTCAACGTGCGCCGGCTGTTCATCTACATCGAGCACTCGATCGACAAGGGCACGCAGTGGGCGGTGTTCGAGCCGAACGGGCCGCGGCTGTGGGCGAACATCCGCCAGACCGTCGAGGACTTCCTGCTGGTGCTGTGGCGTGACGGCGCGCTGCTCGGCGACAAGCCCGAACAGGCCTACTTCGTGCGCTGCGACCGCACCACGATGACCCAGAACGATCTCGACAACGGCCGCCTGATCTGCCTGATCGGCATCGCCCCGGTGAAGCCGGCCGAGTTCGTGATCTTCCGCATCGGTCAGTGGACCGGCGACGCGAAGCAGTAAGGAGACGCGACCATGGCCACGTTCCGCGACAATCCCTACGGCGCCTTCAACTTCCTCGTCGCCCTCGGCACCGGTGCCGAGGAGACGGTGGTGGGCGGCTTCTCCGACGTCAGCGGCCTCGGCTTCGAGGTCAGCTACTCCGAGTACCGCAACGGCAACGAGAAATTCAACACCGTGCGCAAGGTGCCCAACACCCACAAGGTGGACGACGTCACCCTCAAGCGCGGCCTGATCGGCTCCACCGACCTGTTCGAATGGCTGAAGACCGTGCGCGACGGCACCCCCGAAGTGCGCCAGGTCAGCATCACGCTGCTCGACGAGGCGCGCCAGCCGGTCGCCACCTGGACGCTGCGCAACGCCCAGCCGAAGAAGTGGACCGGCCCGACGCTGGCCGCGAAGGGCGGCGGCGAGGTGGCGATGGAGGAGCTGTCGCTGGTCCACGAAGGCCTCGAGTACAAGTGAGATGAGCACGCCCCCGCGCGCCGTCGTCCCTGAGCCGCCGACCCCGCCGCGGAGGGGGGTAGTGTCGTCGGCTGCTGCGACTGCGGTGAACGGATGAGCGCGCGCCTGCCCGTGCCCACGATCCCCGGCGTGCACTGGGAGAACGTGCCGCCGGCACCCGTGCTCGCCGGCGTGCGCATGGACGTCTGCGCCTTCGTCGGCGTGGCCCCGCGCGGGCCGGCGCGGCTGCCGGCGCTCGCCGAGCGCGACGACGGCCGGCCGTGCCTGGCGGCGGCGGGCGCGGGGCTGCGCAGCGTCTACGCGGCGGTCGAGAGCTTCGACGCCTACCGCGCGCTGTACGGCGGCTTCGAGGGGCCGGGGCTCTTGCCGTACGCGGTCGCCGCATTCTTCGAGCAGGGCGGGGTGCGGGCGCTGATCGTGCGCATCGTGCCGACCGCCGCCGCACTCGCCGACGGCATCGCCCGCGGCACGCTCGACGGCGTGACGGCCGCCGGCGCGCCGGTGACGCTGCGCGCACGCGACGAAGGCAGCTGGGGCAACGGCCTGCGCGTGAACCTCGGCTACCGGAGCGCGCCGCTCGCGCTGGTCGCCCCCGACCTGACCGGGTTCGAACTGCTGCAGGCCGGCGATGCGCAGGTCGGCGACCTGCTGCGTCTGCGCCTGCCCGGCGGCGTGCTGGCGCTGCGCTTCGTCGCCACGATCGTCGCCACGCCGCACCCGAACGCCGCCGGCGAGCGCCTGTGGGCGGTGCTGGACGCGCCGCTGCCGGCGGTGCCGGTCGCCGCCGAGCGGGTCAGCGGCACGCTGCAGGCCGACGACGGCGCCGGCCGCGTCGAGCGCCACGACGACCTCGGCTTCGATGCCCGCCATCCGCGCTGGCTCGCCGACGTGCTGGTGGCCGAGTCGACGCTGCTGTGGCCGGAGACCGCGTGGAGCGATCTCGGCCTCGTGCCCGTCGACGCCGAACTGCCGGAGCCCGTCGCGCTCGCCGCGACCGCGCCGTTCGCCGGCGGCGCCGACCGCTACGCCGAGATCGTCCCCGAGGACTTCTTCGACCCCGGCTGGACGCCCGGCGACGAGGAGCCGGGCGCCGGCGTGCAGGCGCTCGCGCAGGTCGAGGAACTCGCGCTGCTGGTGGTGCCCGACCTGTACTCGCCGGAGCCGCTGGTGGCGGTCGACCCGGTGGTGCCGGTGGTGTCGCTCGCCGGCGCCGACTTCGCGCCGTGCTTCGACCTGCCACCGACCGCGCCGCCGGCGCTGCCGCCCGCGGCCGAGCTCGACGGGCTGCGCCTGGACCCGCGGCTGCCCGCCGACCGTGAGCGCATCACCGAACTGCAGCGCGCGCTGGTCGACTTCGCCGACACCGAACGGCGCTTCATCGTGCTGCTCGACGTGCCGCCCGGCCTCAGCCAGGCCGCCATCCTCGCGTGGCGCGGCGCCTTCGCCAGCGCCTGGGCCGCGGCCTATCACCCCTGGCTCACCGTCGCCCGTCCCGACGATGCGCGCGATGCGCTGATCCGCATTCCGCCCGCGGCGGTCGCCGCCGGCATCGTCGCGCGCGAGGAGCGCGAGCGCGGGGTGATGTTCGGCCCCGCCAACCGCATCGCCGCCACCGTGCTCGGCCCGGTCGAGCGCCTCGACGATGCCGCGCACGGCGTGCTGCATCCGGTCGGCATCAACGTCTACCGCGCCGAGCGCGACGGCGTGCGCCTGTCGGCCGCGCGCACGCTGTCGCGCGATCCGCAGTGGCGGCAGTTGTCGGTGCGCCGGCTGGTGACGCTGATCGCACGCACGCTCGAACGCGAACTGCAGTGGCTGGTGTTCGAGCCGCACACCGCCGCCACGCGCAGCGCGGTGCGCCAGCAGCTCGACGCCTTCCTCGGCCGCCTCTACCGCGCCGGGGCGTTCCGCGGCGCCACCGAGGCCGAGGCCTACTTCGTGCGCTGCGACGAATCCGTGAACCCGCCGGCGGTGGTCGACGCCGGGCGGCTGATCGCCGAGATCGGCGTCGCCCCCGCCGAACCGCTCGAATTCATCGTGCTGCGCCTGGCCCGCGACGGCGACGGCGCGCTCGTCGTCGGAGCCTGAGCCATGGAACTCGCCCGCACCTTCCGCTTCCGCGTGTCGCTGCGCCGCGCCCCGCAGATCGAGTCGGGCAGCGGCAGGCCCGGTGATACCCCCGGCGGCGCGCCGCTCGGCGACGGCGGCTTCCAGGAGGTCAGCGGGCTCGACCTGGAGATGGACGTGCAGGAGCTGCTCGAAGGCGGGCGCAACGACGGCGTGATCCGCCGCGTCGGCCGCGCCAAGTATTCGCCGCTGGTGCTGAAGCGCGGCATGTTCTACGGCGGCGCGGGCGGCGGCCTGTCGCTCGGCATCAGCGCCAGTGCGAGCGCGAGCGTCGGGGCCGGCATCGGCGGCGGCGGCGCTGGGCTGAGCGCGAGCGCGAGCGCGAGCCTGAGCCTCGGGGTCGGCACCGGCGGCGGCGGGGGCGGCGTCAACCGCGAACTGTGGGAGTGGCTGCAGGGCGTGACCAGCGGCGTGCGCCCGGTGGCGCGCTACGACGGCGTCATCGAGGTGCTCGGCTACGGCCAGGACGTCGTCGCCACCTGGGTGTTCGACCGCGGCCTGCCGGCGCGCATCAGCGGCCCCAGGCTCGACGCCAAGACCGGCGACATCGCCATCGAGGAACTGCAGATCGCCCACGAAGGGCTGCGGCTGGTGGCGTCATGAGCCGCGCCGTCGTGACCGGCCACACCGGCAGCGGCCGCCGGCCGCTGCCCTCCGGGGACCGCTTCGAGACCGGGGTGCCCGGCCGCGCCTGAGGCGTGTCCGGCACCGGGAGCCCGACCATGCCGCAGCTGACCAAGGCCACCCTGTTAGCGATCGACAGCGACGGCAATCCGCTGTCGGGCGAGCAGCCGATCCCGGTGCAGTTCAACCCGGCGACGCTGCGCCTGTCGCTGACCAACAACAACAGCGGCAGCGCCTCCACCGGCGACCAGGCCCGGCAGTTCCTCGGCTCGAACTCCACCGAGCTGAGCTTCGACCTCGAGTTCGACACCGCCGACGAGGGCAGCACCGAAACGCCGCGCTCGGTGCGCGAGCGTACCGCCGACATCGAGCGCTTCGTGCTGCCCCCCGGCGAACCCGGCTCGAAGGAGTCCCCGCCGCGGGTGCGTTTCCACTGGGGCGACCTGACCATCGACGGGCTGATCAGCAGCCTGTCGATCGACTTCGACCTGTTCGCCGCCGACGGCAAGGCGCTGCACGCGAAGATGGGCGTGACCATCCGCGAGCAGGACGCCAAGTACCGCCTGCTGCCGAACGCCGGCGCGCGCGACAACGCCCCGGCGCCGGGCGCGGGCCTGCCGGGCTCGGCGGGCTTCTCCGCCGGCGTCGGGCTGTCCGCCTCGCTCGGCCTGTCGGCGTCGCTGGGGCTGTCGGCCTCGCTCGGCTTCTCGGCGTCGGCCGGAATCTCGCTCGGCGCCTCGGCGCAGATCGGCGTGGCACTGGAGGGCGAGAGCGCGGTGGGCTTCGCGGCGCGGGTCGGTGCCGACCCGGCGGCCTGGCGCGCGCTCGACTTCGGCGGGGGCGACCCGCTCGCACTGTCCGCCGGCGCCGAGATCGCCTTCGACACCAACGTGCGCGTGAACCCCGGCGTGGGCACCGCCACCGGCGTGGCGAGCGGCGCCGGGGCGGGCGTGGAGGCGAACACCGGGCTCGCCGGCGGCGCCGGGGCCGGCCTCAAGCTCGCCGCGGCCGGTGGCGTCGGTGCGGCGCTGGCGCAGGCCGACGCGAGCCGTACCGCGAGCGCCGCGGCGACGACCCGCGCGGCCTTCGGCGAAACCCCGGCGCCCGCCGCGTCGGCGGCCGCGGGCACGGCGGCGGGCAGCATCGCCACGGGGGCGCCGACCAGCGCCACGGCAACTGCGTCGACGGCCTCGGCGGCGCGTGCAGCCGTGGTGGCGCCGCCGCGGCCGGCCCCGCCGGCGCCCGACCCGCGCGCCACCTCGTTCGGCTACGGCGTGCCGCTGCGCCCGACGCTGACGCCGGCCGGCAGCGAGCGCAGCGGCGCGCTCGCCGGCGCGGTCGCGCTGCGCCGCCCGGCACCGCCCGCGGCCGCGCCCGATCCGACACAGCCGGCCTGGCGTGGCGGCGTATCCATCACCACCCCGGCGACAGCTCCGCGCGGGGGGCCGTGCGGCTGCCGCGGAGGGTGCCGCTGATGCCCGTGCACATCGAGGAACTGCAGACCGACGTCACCACCGAGGCTCCCGCCACGCCGCCCCCGGCCACGCCCGCGGCCGACGAGGACTGGCAGCAGCGGGAGCGCGCGCGCGCCTGGATCGAGCGGCTCGCCGCCGATCGCGCGCGCACCTGCGCGGAGGGCTTCGATGACTGACCCGCTGTACTACTCGACCGCCCCGGTCTTCTCGGTGGACGGCACCGTCAAGGGCGAACTCGCCCGCGACCTGCTGCGCCTCGAGGTCGAGGAGGACACCGCCGGCCTGCGCACGCTGATGGCGAGCTTCATCGCCCAGGGGCCGCAGTCCGGCGAGGCCGCCGAGGTGCAGCTCTACCTCGACGGCGCGGTGCTCGACTTCGGGCGCCGGCTCAGCGTGTCGATCGGCCCGCCCGATGGCGCGCGGCGCATCTTCGACGGCGTGATCAGCGCGCTGGAGGCCGATTTCGCCGGCGGGCGCGTGCCGCGGGTCGCGGTGTTCGCCGAGGACGCGCTGATGAAGCTGCGCATGACGCGCCGCTCGCGCACCTGGGAGCGCATGAGCGACGCCGACATCGCGAGCGAGATCGCGGGCCTGCACGGGCTGTCGGCGGCGGCCGATGCCGACGGTCCGACCTGGGACGTGGTGCAGCAGTGGAACCAGAGCGATCTCGCCTTCCTGCGCGAGCGCGCGCGGCTGATCGGCGCCGAGCTCTGGTGCGCCGACGACACCCTGCACTTCGCCACGCGCGACCAGCGCACCGCCACCGAACTGACGCTGGTGCAGGGCGGCGACCTGCTCGGCGCACGCCTGCGCGCCGACCTCGCGCACCAGCGCCTGTCGGTCAAGGTCGGCGGCTTCGATGCCGGCGCGCGCGAGCGCATCGACGAGGAGGGCGCCGAGGACGCGGTGCAGGCCGAGGTCAGCGGCGGGCGCACCGGCATCGCGGTGCTCGGCGAGGTGTTCTCGGAGGCGGCGACCTTTCGCGTGCGCGAGGTGCCGCTCGAAACCGCCGAAGCCCGCGCCATCGCCCGCGCCGAGTTGCTGCGCCGCGCCCGGCGCTTCGTCACCGTCGGCGGCACCACCCGCGGCACGCCCGACCTGATGGTCGGCAGCCGCCTGCGCCTGGAGCGCGTCGGTCCGCCGTTCGAGGGCGACGGCTACTACGTGACGCGCGTGCGTCACACCTACGACCTCACCGACGGCCATCGCACGCATTTCGAGGCCGAACGCGCGACCATCGGGGTGACGTCATGAGCGGAGCCTGGCGCAGCGACGGCGACGCCCGCCGCCATTTCGGCGTCTACCCGGCGATCGTCACCGACATCGTCGACCCCGACAGCCTCGGCCGCATCCAGGTCAAGTTCCCCTGGCTCGGCGAGGCTGGCGACGCGGTGCGCGCGTGGGCGACGCTGCTCACGCCCTACGCCGACGACGACCAGGGCTTCCTGGTGTTCCCGGCGGTCGACACCCAGGTCGTGGTGGCCTTCGAGGCCGGCGACCTGCGCCGGCCCTACATCGTCGGCTCGGCGTGGAACGGCGCCGAGGCGCAGCCGGAGAGCCCGCAGGCGGCCAACAACAAGCGCCTGATCAAGACCCGCTCCGGCAGCCTGCTGGAGTTCGACGACACCGACGGTGCCGCCAAGGTCACGCTGTCGATGGCGAGCGGGCACGTGCTGGTGCTGGACGACGCCGCCAACGAGGTCAAGCTGACCCACGCCAACGGCTGCACCGTCACCCTCAGCGTGTCGGGGCAGGTGCAGATCACCGCCAACAGCACGGTCGAGGTCACCGCCTCGGCGGTGAACGTGCACGCCGCCACCGCGACCTTCGACGGCATCGTCAACTGCACCACGCTGGTGGCGTCGTCCGGCGTGGTGTCGCCGTCGTACACGCCCGGCGCGGGCAACATCTGGTGAGCGCCGTGGCCGTCAAGCACCCCTGGCTGCTGCTCGGCCCCTGGTACCGCTGGGCGGTGCCGGGCCGGCCGAGCGCCGGGCGCGGCTCGCGCCCGCAGATCCAGAAGTACGACAGCTCCAAGCTGGTCGATACCTTCCTCGCCGACCCGCAGCGCAGCCTGCGCTACACCGACGAGGACCGCGTGCACGTGGTGCAGACGCTGGCGCCGCTGGTGCCGGCGCTGTGGAACGGCCTGCGCCGGCGCCTCGCCGACACCCACTACGCGCCGAGCGCGACGCGCAAGCTGTTCCTCGACCTGCACAAGCGCTTCTACCTCTTGGTGTGCGAGCTGCACTGCGACGCCGCCGGCCTGCCCAGCGTCGACCGCAACGACGTCTGCGAGGCCGGCTTCGTGCTGCGCCGGCGCGTGGTGCGCGGGCTGACGCCGGCGGCGCTGGACGCGGTGAAGCCGGTGATCGAGGGCCTCGCCAGCGCGCGCGCCGAGCTCGGGCTGCTCGACGGCATGGCGCCGGCCGACGAGCGCGGCTGGCTCGCCCGCGCGCTCGGCGGCGCGGTGTTCGACGCCGGGGTCGCCGGCGCGCGCGAAGGGCGGCGGGCGCTGGCCGAGGCGCGCCTCGGCGAGCTCGGCGCGCAGTTCGACGCCTGGGTGGCCACCTACGGCATCAGCAGCGAGCTGCAGGGCTGGCGCGTGCTCGCCGACCGCGTCGGGCGCTGGGAGGCGGTCGGCGAGACCCCGGAGCAGACCTTCGAGCAGGTGCTGCCGCTGTACCCGCGCGTGCCCGATCCGCGCCAGCCCGACACCGGCTACGGCCGCACGCTGTACTTCGGCCTGGTGCCGACCGGTGCGGCCGACGTCGACGAGGCCGGCAAGCCCAAGCTCGACGCCGACACCCGCTACGAGCTGCGCGCCTTCGTGCGCCGGCGCAAGCCCGGCTGCCCGCAGCCGAGCGGCCGCCCGCCGGGCAAGCCGGTGTGCAAGGGCCAGGTGTACTGGAGCCTTTCGACCGAGACCTTCCAGCTCGCCGCGCCGTTCGACCTCGACGGCACCAGCCACCAGCCGGTCAACGTGCCGCTGCCCGACCTCAACGCGCTGCGCGCGCAGGCGGCGAGCGCCAGGCCCGAGCACGCCGCGCTGCGCCTGGTGGCGCCGCCGGACTCGCAGCTCGAGTTCACCGCCGACGACGCCGCCAACGTCGTCCCCGGGCTGCCGTCTGGGCAGATCTGCTCGTTCTCGATCCCGCTGATCACGATCGTCGCGACCTTCGTCTTCAAGCTCTTCCTCGGCCTCGTGGTGCTGATCTTCAACCTCTGGTTCCTGCTCGCGTTCCGCTTCTGCTTCCCGCCGAGCATCTCGCTGTCCGCCGGCGTCAGCGCCGAGCTCGACGCGCGGCTGCCGTCGATCGAGGCCGATTTCGCGGTGTCGCTGGAGGCGGACTTCGAGGCCGACTTCTTCGGCCCGCCGCCCGACGACGCGCTCGAGCAGCAGATCGACCTGCACTTCGACGCCAACGCCCGCGCCGCGACCGTCGACCCGCTGGCGCCGGTGGCGCGCGCGCGGCTGGTCGGCGGCGTGGCCGGGGCCTCGGCCAAGGCCGGGCGCGGCGAGATCGCGCCGCTCGCCGGGCTGGAGTACGAGGTCGCCGTGCAACCGGAGACGCCCGCATGAACCGTCTCGACCGCCTGGGCCGCGGCTTCGCCTTCCCCTGGGTACCGGACCGCGAGGGCCGGCTGGTCTGGCGCAGCGGCGACGACAAGCTGCGCGAGGCGATCCGCCTGATCCTGTCGACCGAACCCGGCGAGCGGGTGATGCGCCCCGGCTTCGGCTGCGGGCTGCGGCGCTACCTGATGCAGCCCAACACCACCGCCACGCGGGCGCTGATCGCGCGCGAGGCGCAGCTCGCGCTCGGGCGCTTCGAGCCGCGCATCGCAGTGCAGGCGGTCAACGTCGACCCCGGCGAGGACCCCGCGCTGGTGCTGATCCGCGTCGCCTACGTGCAGCTCGCGGACGGCCGGCGCGACAACCTCGTCTACCCGTTCTACCTGGAGTGACGCCGCCATGACGCTGCAGAGCTCGGTCATTCCCGGTCCGGTCCTCGACGATCGCGACTGGCAGCAGTTGCGCGACGACCTGGTGCGGCGCATCCCGGTGTACACGCCGGAGTGGACCGACCACAACGCCTCCGACCCGGGCATCACGCTGATCGAACTGTTCGCGCACCTCGCCGAGGGCGTGCTGTTCCGCTTCAACCAGATCCCCGAGGCGACGCGCCTCGCCTGGCTCAACCTGCTGCAGATACCGCCGCGCCCGGCGACCCCGGCGAAGGCGATGGTGGCGCTGTCGACCGCGCAGTCCGCCGGCGTGCTGGTGCCGCTCGGCGCCGAGCTCGCCGCCGGCAAGCTGCCGTTCGAGAGCGAGACCGAGGTCACCGCGTGGCCGCTGTCGGTGCGTGCGCTGGCGAAGGCGCGCGCCGCCACCCCCGACCCCGACACCGAGCCCGAGGCGCACGCCTTCGCGCTGCGCGCGATCGACAGCCTCGGCGACGGCCCGGTCAACCCGGCGTACTACGAGGCGCGCACGCTCGACCCCGAGGGCGCCGGCGAGCCGGTGGACTTCACCACCACGGTCGACGGCACGCTGTGGATCGCCGTGCTCGGCGAGCGCGGCGCCGAGCTCGCCCGGCTCGCCGACGCCACGCTCAACATCGGCTTCGTGCCGACCGCCGAGGTGCCGGCGCTCGCCGACGTCTCGGCCTGCCCCGGCGTCGGCGCCGGCGGGCCGCGTTACGCGGTCGAGTGGCGCATCTCCACCGCCACCTTCGACGGCGACGAGCCGCGCTACCGTGCGCTCGCGGTGGTCGGCGACACCACCGCCGGGCTCACCCGCGAGGGCGTGGTGCGGCTGCGCCTGCCGCCGGCCGGCGTCGCCGTCGGCGACTTCCCGGTCGACGACCCCGACCGCCTCGGCACCGGCGCGCTGCCGCCGGTGCTGGCCGCGCCGGACCAGGCCAAGCTGCTGTTCTGGCTGCGCGCGTTCCGCGTCGACGGCACCGGCATCGGCGCGGTGAGCTGGGTCGGCGTCAACGCCGTGCAGGCGCTGCAGGCGCGCACCGCGCGCCCCGAGCTGGTCGGCACCGGCAGCGGCCAGCCGGGGCAGCGCCTGCGCCTCGCGCAGCGCCCGGTGCTGGTCGACAGCCTCGCGCTCGAAGTCGAGGAGGCCGACGGCTGGCAGCCCTGGCAGACGGTCGACGGCTTCCACGCCAGCGGCCCGCTCGACCGCCACTACGTGCTCGACCCGGTCGCCGGCGAGGTGGTGTTCGGCGACGGCATCCGCGGCGCGCCGCCGCCGCTCGGCGCGCGGGTGCGCGCGGTGCGCTACCGCGTCGGCGGCGGCGCCGCCGGCAACGTCGCCGCCGGCGCGATCGACAAGGTGGTCGCGATCGGCGGCGTCAAGGCGAAGAACGCGCTGCCGGCCTACGGCGGCGGCGATGCCGAGAGCCTCGCCGCGGCGCTCGGGCGCATCCCGCTCGAGCTGCGGGTGCGCGACCGCGCGGTCACCGCCGAGGACTTCCGCGCGCTCGCCCGCGCCGTGCCCGGCGTGGCGCGCGCCGAGTGCCTGCCGCGCGTCGATCCGGCGCACCTCGGCGTCGAGGCCGCCGGCGTGGTCAGCGTGGTGGTGTGGCCGGCGAACGACCCGGCGCATCCGAACGCGCCGCTGCCCGACCGCCGGCTGCTGCGCGCGGTGTGCGAGTACCTCGACGCGCGCCGCCTGGTCACCACCGAGCTCTACGTGATCCCGCCGGTGTACCGGCCGGTGGCGGTGACGGTGGGGCTGCAGGCCAAGCCCGGCTACGGCATCGACGCGGTGCGGCGCTGGGTCGAGACGGTGATCCGCCAGTACCTCGCGCCGCTGCCGCCGTACGGGCCGGGCGGGGAGGGCTGGCCGCTCGGGCGGCGCGTGCACGGCCCCGAGCTCGAAGCCGCGGCGCTGCAGGTCGAGGGCGTCGAATACCTCGAAGGGCTGGAGGTCGCCGAGCGCGTGACCGCGACCGACGGCAGCGTGAGCTGGGTGTCGGGCACCGTGGTGCTCGCCGCACACGAGGTGGTCGAGCTGGTCACGATCAGCGTCACCCAGGGCGCGCCGGCCGCGGTCGGCGCCGACCTGCCGCCGCCACCCACCACCGACGAGCAGGGGCAGCCGGCCGCGCCGGTGCCGGTGCCCGTGCTGCGCGACGAGTGCTAGCCGGCCATGCCCGCGCCGCGCGCCTTCCTGCACATCGCCGGGCCGGACCTGTGGCGACGCTGTGGCCACGACGGCACCGCGCTGGTCGGCGACGTCGTCGGCCTGGCCTGGGAGGACGTGCCGGGTGACGGGGCCGTCGGCCCGGTGCCCGCGCTCGCCGCCGCGCTCGCCTTCGACGCCCGCTGCCGCCTGTACCGCAGCCGCCCCGAACTCGGCCAGCTCGAACGCCTGCGCTGGGCGGCGGCCGATCCGCTCGCCGGCGGCGTGCCCGCCGCCGAGCCGGTGGCGCTGTTCGCGCCGCCGCCGGAGCTGCTCGGCGGCGACTTCGCCCCGCTCGCGCCGCCGACGCCGCCGGCGCCGCTCGGGCTCGCCGTCGATGCCGCCGGGCAGTTGTTCGTCGGCCTCGCCGATGCGCCCTGCGTGCTGGTGTACGCCCCCGACGAGCGCCGCCTGCTCGCCCGCCACGCGCTGCCGGGGCGCCCGCTCGGCCTCGCCGCCGCCGGCCTCGCGGTCTACGCGCTGCACGCCGGGCCCGTCGGCCTGGTGCGGCTGTCGGCGCACGGCGGCGTGCAGCCGCTGCCGCTGCCGGCCGGCTGCAGCGCGCCGTCGCGCATCGCCGCGACCGCCGACGGCGCGCTGTTCGTGCTCGATGCCGCCGGCACCGAGGCCGCGCAGGTGTTCGCGCTCGCCGGCGGTGCGCCGCGGGCGCTGCCCTGGGCCACCGACCTGGTCGCGGTGCGGGTCGACGACGCCGTCGAGCTCACCGTCGCACGCCGCCCCGGCGAGACCTTCCGCCGCCTGCGCCTGGGCGCCGACGGCGGCGAGCAGCCGCCGCTGAAGGCGCGCGGCTACGACGGCCGCGGCATCGCGCTGACGCCGGACGGGCGCATCGTCTACTGGACCGCGCGCGGGCCGCGCCATGCGGTGCCGGCGCGGCTGGTGTACCGGGCGCAGGCGCGCGTGGTCGGCTTCCGCCTCGACGGCGAGCGCTACGGCCAGCGCTGGGGGCGGGTGTTCGTCGAGGCCTGCGTGCCCGCCGGCGCGCGCCTGTCGCTCGCCTGCATCAGCGCCGACGAGCCGATCGAGGACGCACCGACGGTCGAACGCACGCCGCCGGTCAACCTCGCCGACGACCCCTCGCGGCTGCCGCCGCACCCCGAGGCCTCGCCGCCGCTGCCGCCGCTCGCGCTGCTGCCGACGCAGGTCGGGGGGCTGCTGCACCGGCGCGCCGACGGCCCGCCGGACGCCTTCCCGCCGCCCGCCGAAGGCGAGGCGGTGCGCTTCGTGACGCTGGAGGCGCCGGTGCGCGCCGCGCCCGGGCGCTTCCTGTGGCTCTCGCTGCAGTTCGAGGGCGACACCCGCGTCACCCCGCGGGTGCGGGCGCTGCGCGTGGAGCGCGACGCGCACGACTGGCTCGAACGCCTGCCGCGCGTGTTCGCCGAGGACGCCGTCGCCGCCGATTTCCTGCGCCGCCACCTGGCGCCGTTCGCCGGCCTGCTCGGCGAGGTCGACGCCCGCGCGCAGGCGCGCCACGCGCTGCTCGACCCCGCCGGGGCGCCCGAGGAGGTGCTGCCGTGGCTGGCGAGCTTCGTCGGCCTGGTGCTCGACGAGCGCTGGCCGCCCGCGGCGCGCCGCCAGCTGATCGCCGAGGCCGACTGGCTGTTCCGCTACCGCGGCACGCTGCCGGGGCTGACGCGCTTCATCGAGCTCGTCACCGGCAGCCGCGCGCTGCTGGTCGAGCAGTTCCGCCTGCGCGGGCTCGCCGCCGGCCCGCTCGACGCCGAGGGCGGCGCCGTGCTCGGCGCGGGGCTGCGCGTGGGCGGGGCGATCGGGCGCAGCGCGCAGCCGCAGGCCGGCGCCGCCGAGGTCTACCGCCGCGACGCGCACCGCTTCACGGTGATCGTGCAGGCCTGGCTCGACGCCGAGACCGCGGCGGTGCTGCGCGACCTGCTCGAGGTGCACCGCCCGGCGCACACCGTCGTCACCGTCTGCGGCGTCGCCGGCGGCATGCGCGTCGGCGTCGGCCTGCACCTCGGCCTCAGTTCGCTGCTCGGCCCGGGGGCTGCCTGGGGCGGGCTGGTGCTGGGCGCGGCGACGCTCGGGCGCGATCGCGTGCTCGGGCGGCCGCGGCCCGGCTTCGATCCCGGCGCGAGCCGGCTGGGGGAGACCGGCCATGTCGGCTGACGACGGGCGCAGCAGCATCCGCCGCTGGCGCAACCGCTACCGCGGCGTGGACCGCGAGCAGCGCGCGCGCCTGGAGGGCATCCGCCGCCGGATGAACGAGCAGGCGCTCGGCCTGGCGATCGAGGAGCTCGGGCTCAACCACGAGTTCGTCTGCCTGCGCGAGGTGCGCGTGCCGGTGCTGCTGCACGTGCAGGAACCCGACGCCAAACTGCTCGCGGACTGGAGCCGGCTGATCGCCTACGGCATCGCCGCGCGCATCGCCGAGGGCGACGACGGCGTGGTGCGCTACCCGAGCCGGGTCGCGGCGATGGCCGACTTCTGCGCCTGCGTCGCCCGCGGCGACCACCGCCGCGCCTGGGCGTGGCGCCGCTTCGGCCTGAACGTCGACGGCCCGTCGGCGGCCGAGCGCGTGCTGCACTGCCTGCTCGAGGTCGACTCGCTGACGCTGCCGGCGCTGAAGCACCTGGCGGCGGCCGGCACGCTGGCGCCGGTGGCGGCGCAGCTCGGCCCGGCCGACTGGCAGGCGCTGGTCGCGAGCGCGATCAGCGGCAGCGAGGTGCCGGTTCTGGAGGCGCCGCCGCAGGGCGCGGCGGCGCAGGCGTGGATCGCCGCGCCGGCGTCCGCGGCGTTCAAGCGCCTGGTGCGCGCGATGCTCGCACGCTCGCTGCTCGCCGCGCCGCTGACGCCGCTGGTCGCCGCCGCGCTCGGCCGCGAGGGGGAGGGCGGACCGGCGCTGGCGCGCACCCTGGTGGCGCTGATCGCCCTCGAGACCGAGCCGCTGGTGCTGTGGAACGGTGACTACGAAGCCTGCCTGGCCGAACTCGCGCGGGCGCTGACGAACCTGCCACCGCCCGCGGCGCCGGCGCCGCCTGCCCCCGCTGCGGCAGCGCCGCGGCAGCGCACCGCGGATGACACGCCGGCGACGGCCGCGAAGGCCGGCGACGACGCGCGCGCGGCGCCGGAGCCGCGTGCGCCCAAGCGGCCGGTGCTGCACGAGTCGCGCCGGCAGCGCCCGCCCGACGAGCCGCCCCGGCTCGCCGGCCTGAGCGACTGGGTGGCGCCGACCGCGGCGGTGCCGCCCGACGCTTACGTGCCGCGCGTCGATGCCTGCACCGAGTGGGGCGGCCTGCTGTTCCTGCTGAAGCTGATCGACGAGATCGACCTGCCGCGGCGCGCCGCCGAGGACGCAGCCCTGGCCGGGCTGTCGCGGCGCTGGGTGATGCACGCGCTGGCGCTGCGGCTGGTGCCGGTCGCGCCCGACGACCCCGCCGCGCTCGCCTTCTGCGGGCTCGCCCCCGACCGTGCGCCGCCCGACCCCTGCGGCGAGGTCGACGCGGCCGCCCGGGCCTGGCTCGACGCCGCCGCCGCCGAGGTGGTGCAGACGCTGCATGCGGTGCTGCCGACGGTGCGCGTGCGCCCCGAGGAGCTGGTGACCTTCGTCTGCCGGCGGCGCGCGCGCGTGGTGGCCGACCCCGGCTGGATCGAACTGCACTTCGAGCTCGACCGGGTCGAGGTCGAGGTGCGCCGGGCGGGGCTCGACCTCGACCCGATGTACGTGCCCTGGATCGGCGCGGTGGTGAGGTTCCTGTATGCCTGACGCCGCCGCCCTGCGCCTGCACGCGGAAGCGGGCCTGCTCGCCGGGCGGCTCGCCGGCGTGCTGACGGGCGCCTTCCCGCAGGCCACCGGCGCGGTCGCCGAGGCCATCACCTGGCTCGACAGCGCCTTCCAGGCCGCGCGCGCCGGGCGCGACCCGGCCACGCTCGGCGGCGGCGCGCTCGCCCGCCCGCCCGCCGACGGGCCGCACCCGCTCGACCGCCTCGCCGGCGCGCTCGCGCTCGGCGCCACCGACGTCGACCTGCTGCTGCTCGCCGGCATGGCCGAGGTCCACGAGGGCTACGCGGTGGTGCTGCGCACGCTGCACCCGCGCGGCGAGGCGCTGGCCTCGGTCGGGCTCGCCGCGCACCTGCTCGGCCCCGGCAGCGAGGCGCGCGCGGCGCTGCGCCGGCGCCTCGAAGGCGGCACGCTGCTGCGCGCCGGGGTGCTGCGCCTGAGCGGCGAGGGGCCGTTCTTCGAACGCTCGCTGCTGCCGGCCGAGGGCCTGTGGAGCGTGCTCGGCGGCGGCCACGACTGGCCCGCCGGGCTGCGCCCGCTGGCGGTGCCGCTCGCCAGCGGCGGCCTCGCGCGCTGGTTCGCGGGCGCGCAGACCGCGGCGGTCGCGCTGCGCGAGCGCGCCGCCTGCACGCTGCTGGTCAGCGCCGAGACCGAGGACACCGCCGCCGCGCGCGCCCGCGCGCTCGCCGCGCACGCCGGGCGCGACGCCGAGGTGCTCGCCTGGCCCGCCGGCGCCGACGCCGCGCTCGAGGCCCTGCTCGGCGCGCACGCGCTGGCGCGTGGCGTGGTGCCGGTGCTGGTGCCCGCCGTCGCCGATCCCGCGGTGCCCGAGCTGCCGGCGCTCGCGGCCTTCCCCGACGCCGCGCTGGTGTGCGTGCGCAGCGGCGGGGTGCAGCCGCGCGGGCCGCGCCCGCTGCTCGCGCTCGCGGCCGAACGCCCGCGGCCCGCCGAGCTGCGGACGATGTGGCAGGAGTCGCTGCCCGAGCTGAAGCGCCAGGCGCCGACGCTCGCCACGCGCTACCCGCTCGAACCGCACCAGGCCGAACTGGTCGCCACCGACCTGCGGCTGCGCGCGGCGCTGGTCGGCCGTGCGCCGACGCTCGCCGACGTCGCCGAGGCGGTGCGCGGGCGCGCCCAGGCCACGCTCGCCACCGGCGTGGCGCGGCGGCGGCCGCGGGCGCGCTGGAGCGACCTGATCCTGCCGGCCGACCGCCTCGCCCAGTTACGCGAGGCCTGCGCGCGGCTCGCCCACCGCGAACGCGTGCTGGAGCGCTGGCGCTTCGCCGAGACGCTCGGCGGCGGCAGCGGCGTGCGCCTGCTGTTCGCCGGGCCGCCCGGCACCGGCAAGACGCTCGCGGTCGACGTGCTCGCCTCCGAACTCGGCCTCGACGTGCTCGCGGTGGACCTGTCGCGGGTGGTGTCGAAGTGGATCGGCGAGACCGAGAAGAACCTCGCCGGGGTGTTCGCCGCCGCCGAGCAGGCGCAGGCGGTGCTGTTCTTCGACGAGGCCGACGCGCTGTTCGGCCGGCGCACCGAGGTCAGCGACGCCCACGACCGTTACGCCAACCTGGAGACCGCCTATCTTCTGGCGCGGCTCGAACGTTTCGAGGGCCTCGCCGTGCTCGCCACCAACCTGCGCCAGAACCTCGACCCGGCCTTCCTGCGCCGGCTCGAGTTTCTGGTCGAGTTCGAGGAACCCGACACCGCGCAGCGCCTGGCGCTGTGGCGGCTGCACCTGCCGGCGGCCGCGCCGCTCGCCGCCGACGTCGACCTCGAGGAGCTCGCCGAGCACTACCCGCTGGTCGGCGGGCACATCCGCAACGCCGCCTTCGCCGCCGCCTTCCTGGCCGCGGCCGAGAACACCGCGATCGCGCGCGCGCATCTCGTGCACGCCATCCGGCGTGAATACGAGAAGGCCGGCCGCGCCTTCCCCGGGGATTTCACGGAACGCTAGCCGGAGGACCACCCACATGGCCGCACCCGTTTCGCTACTCGAATTCGCCCAGCAGCAACAGGCCGCGGCCGCGCCGGCGCTCGCCGCGGCGCAGGCCGCCGCCGCGCAGGCGCGCGCCGCGCTCGCGCTGGTCCGCGACCGTCGTGCCGCCGCCGCCAGCGCCGGCGCGGCGTTCGCCCGCGAGGCCGCGGCGCTGCGCGCCGAACTCGCCGCGATCGTGATGCCGGCCGACGGCGAGCCGCTGCTGGAGGCGCTCGAACGCACCCTCGCGGCGCAGCAGGCGAACGCCGCCGAGGCGCTCGACGCCGAGCGCGCCGAACGCTACGCCGCGGCCGAGGCCGCCCGCGCCGAGGCGGTGCTGAGCGCCACCGCGCGCCGCGCCCGCGCCGCCGAGGCCGCGCTCCCCGGCGCCGAGGCCGACGCCGCGCGGCGCGACGCGCTGCGCACCCGCCTCAACGGCGCGGAGTTCAGCGACCTGCGCACGGCGGCCGACGCCGCGCTCAACACCGCCCCGGCGAACGCCGCGCTGACCGCCGCCGATGCGCGGGTGAGCGGCGAGTTCCCCGCCGCGCTGCTGACCCGGGCGCTCGCGCGCCTCGCCCGCGCGCAGGCGCGGACCACCCGCAGCGGGCTCGCCGACGTCGCCGCCGCGGCCGCGGCGGCGAGCTTCGGCACCACCCACGACGGCACCCTCGGCCAGGTCGCGATCGCCACGCGCGCGCTCGAAGGCGCCGAGGCGCTCGCCGCGACCCACGCCGGCACCGCCGCCGAGCGGCTCGCGGTGGCCGCGGCGCGGCTCGCCGCGATCCCGCAGGAGCCCGCGCTCACCGCCGCGCAGGTGGCGCGCATCACCGATGCCGCGCTCGACGCCGCGCGCACCGCCGCCGCCGACGGCGAGGCCGCCCTCGATGTGCTGCGCGATGCGGTCGACACCGCGCGCGCCACGCTCGCCGGGCTGCTGCTCGACGCCTGGCGCGTCGACATCGACACCGACCCGGCGAGCGTGCCGGCGATCGTCACCGCGCAGGCCGACCTCGCCGCCGCCGAGGCCGCGCTGGCGCCGGTCGAGGCCGCCTGGAACGCCCCCGAACACGCCCGCGACGCCGCGGTGACGCTGCTCGCCGAGCGCGTCGCCGCGCTCGCCGCGGCCGAGGCGGCGGCGAGCGCCCGCGGCGAGGACCCGGCCACCGACCCGGCGGTGATCGCCGCGCGCGTCGCCGTGACCAACGCCGGCAACGCGCTCGACGCCGCCGAGGTCGCCTGGCGCGCGTCGCCGAAGGCGGTGCTCGGCGTGTGGTGCGCGACCGTGCCGGATACCGCGTGGCGGCGGCTCGCCGACCTCGAGGCCGCGCGCGCGACGCTGACGCAGCTCGCCGGGCAGGACCCGGCGGCGCTCGCCACCGCGCTCGGTGCCGCCGAGGACGCGCTGCTCGCCGCGCTGATCGCCGCCGACAAGGCCGCGCGCGGCGGCGAGTGGCTGCAGCAGGAGGCCGCGCGCGACGCCGCGCGCGAGGACTTCGAGAACGCCGCCTTCGCGCGCGCCGTCTTCGCCGGGCTGCGCGCGGGCGTGGCGCCGTAACCCGAGAACCCCGAGGCACGTGCTCCCGCCGCCGCGGCGGCGGGTTCCATCAACACGATTCTTCCGGAGAGGGACCGAACATGGCCGTCGAGCAAGACACGGGTTTCACCGCCCTGCCGGACAACCCCTTCGAGGCGCCGCGCTACCACTTCGGCATGCTGCTCGGGGTCGACGACTTCGAAGCGGAGCAGGGCCACCACCGCGGCAAGCACCGCCTGCACCAGTCCTGGCTGCACGGCGGCGGGGTGGTCTGGGGGCTGGGGGTGAGCCTCGACCTGGCGCGCGGCGAGATCCGCGTCGCCCCCGGGCTCGCGCTCGACGGCAGCGGGCGCGAGCTGCGGCTGGACGCGCCGGCGTGCGTCGGCCTCGGGCCGTGGTTCGACCGCCACGCCGACGACCCCGACCTGGTGGTCACCGAGGACGGCAGCGCGCGGGTGTTCGACGTGCACGTGCTGGCGCGCTTCCGCGCCTGCCTGGCGCGGCCGGTGCCGGCGCTGCGCGAGCCCTGCGACGGCGCGACCCGCGACACCGCGTACTCGCGCTTCGTCGAGGGGCTGCAGCTCGAACTGCGCCCCGCCGCGGCGCCGGCCGTGCCGCCGCCGGCCTCGCACCGCCTGCTGCTGCTGCTCGACCGCGAGGCGCCGCGCCCGGCCGAGGGTGGCGGTATCGACCCCGACGACGCCGCGCTGCTCGCCGCGCGTGACGCCGCGCTCGCGCTGGCGCCGGCCGAACGCGCGGCGGCCTGGCGCGCGCTGCTCGCCGAGGCCGCGGCGCGCGATGCCGCCGACCGCGCGCCGCCGGCGGTCGCCGAGGACACCCCGGCGACGCCGTACGCGGTCGCCGAGCCGGCCGATCTCGCGCTCGGCGAGGTGCTCGGGGTACGCCTCGAACCCGCGCCGGGCGGCGGCTGGACGGTCACCGCCGGCACGGTGCGCATCGGTGCGCGGGCGACGCTGCTGCCGACCGCGCTGTTGCAGGGCCTGGTGGCCGACGCGCCGCCGCCACCGGTCGACGCCGGCGGCCCGCGCTTCGACCCGGCGGCGAGCGTGCTCGAGGACACGCGCCTGACGCTCAGCGTCGGCACGCCGCTGCTCGACACCACGGTGACCGCCGCGGCCTTCGCGCTCAGCCAGTTCGATGCCGCCAGCGGCTGGACCGTGCTGCCGACCCCGGTGCCGGGCTATGACCCGGTCGCCGGCACCGTCACGCTCGAACCCGCGGCGGCCTTCGCCGGCACGCTGGTGCGGGTGATCGCCCGCGGCACCGGCCCCGAGCCGCTGCTCGGCGCCGACGGCGTGCCGCTCGCCGGCGCGCGCGGCGGGCCACCCGGCAGCCGCGACGAGGGTCACGATTTCGTACAGACGATCACGAGGACGCAGCCATGAACACGCCTGTCGACGCCGTGAGCGCCATCGTGGTCGTGGGCGGGACCGAGGGCATCACGCTGATCCCGGCCGATTCGCCGCTGACCCGGCTCAACTACTTCGACGGCAAGTTCCTGCGTGCCGCCGACCTCACCGCCGAGCAGGACTACCTGCTGCGCCTCGACGCCGCCGGCAACCGCGCCGGCGGCGCCGGCGTGGTGCACGGCTTCGACGTCACGCTCGGCAGCGGCGACACGCTGAGCCTCGGCGCCGGGCTCGCGATCGCCCCCGACGGCAAGGTGCTGCAGCTGCCGCGCACGGTCGACGTCGGCATCGCCGCGCTGGTCGCGGCCTCCAACCCCGGCGGGGCGGCACCGGCGGTCGGCGCCGGCGGCGGCGACGGCTTCGGCGCCTGCGCGCTCGACACCACCCAGCCGCCGGCGACCGCGCTGCCGGCGCAGTCGCTGTACCTGCTGCTGCTCGAGCACGCCGAGGCGCTGTGCGGCGAGGAGGACGTCTACGGCTCGCTGTGCGAGGCGGCATGCGCGACCACCACGGCGCGCCCCTACCGCCTCGAGGGCGTGCGCCTGCGCGCGCTGCCGCTGCGGCTGACCACGCCGCTGCCCGACACCGACGCCGCCGCGATCACCGACCTGCACCTGCGCTCGCGGGTCGCCGCGAGCTACTTCGCCGACGAGCGTGCGCTGGTCGGCGACCTGCGTTCGGCGGCCGGGCTCGCCGCGGCCACCTGGTGCCTGGGCGCACCGGCCGCCGGCGGCAGCGGCGTCGCCCTCGGCGTGCTCGCGCGCGCCGGCACCACCACGCTGTTCCTCGACGCCTGGACCGCGCGCCGCGAGCGCATCGAGGCGCCGCCCTACCGCTACTGGCAGGGCCGCCTCGGCCAGCGCCCGCTGGCGGTGTTCCTCGCCCAGGTGTTCCAGTTCCAGTGCCAGCTGCGCGATGCGCTCGCCAACCCGGCGCCCGGCGGCGACGGCGACCCCTGTGCCGGGCCGCGTGCGCTGCTCGCCGAGGCCGACGCGGCGATGGCCGCGGTCGAGCGCTACTACGCCGAGGTCGCGACCCACCTGGCGAGCCTGCCGGTGCTCGACACCCGCGTGTCGCTGCGCGCGCCGCCGCTCGCCGCGGTGCAGGCGCTGCGCCGGCGCTTCGAGGGCGTGAGCGCCGGCGCGGCGACGCCGACGGCGCAGCTCGACCCGGGGACGCTGTTCGCGCGCGGCATCGTCAACCTGCCGAGCGCGGGCTTCCTGCCGGTGGTGCCGGGCGCGGGCACGCCGCTCGAAGACCAGGTGCGGGCGCAGACCGGCGACGGCGTCGAGCTCGCCTTCTGCGCCGCGCGCCCGGACGAGATCGCGCAGATCTTCGACGAGGCGCGCCACCTCGACCGCATCTCGCTGCTCAGCGGGCTCGACACCCCCGCGGCGAAGCCGAAGGTCGACATCTGGGTGCCCGACGGCCAGTTCGTCGCCACCGCACCGGTCGCCACCGGGCCGTACTTCGCCGCCAGCATCAGCGAGCTGCGCAACGGCCAGGAGGTCGCGCGGCTGAGCGGCGCGGCACGCCTCGAATCCCTGGCGAGCGGCGGCGTGGCGGTGCACTTCGCCGGCGCCGACGATCCGGGCGCCGACCTCCCGTCGCCGGGAGGGAATGCGAGCCTCGGCGACGCGGCCGGCGGGCGCCTCGGCGCCGTGGTCGCCGCCAACGCCGAGCGGGCCGCGGCGGCGAGTACGCCCGCACCCGCGGCCGCACCTGCACCCGCGGCCGCAGCCGCGACCGACAGCGGCGGCGGCACGCGCCCGGTGCGCGTGGTCACCGATGCGGACATCGCCGGCGTGGCCGGGCGCGCGGCGGTGACCGAGCGCAAGATCGTTTCGCGCGAGACCGCCGCGGCACGCCTCGTCGCGGCGGCGGCGGTGCGCGATGCCGCGGCACCGGCTGCCGCCGCGGCACCTGCGCCGGCAGCCGCGGCCGCGCCGACGACCGGCAGCACCGCTTCCAGCGCCGGCACCGCCGGTACCACGACGAACACGACCGCCGCGAACGCGAGCTTCAGCAGCACGCGGGCGGCGACCACGGTCGCCACCCGCGCGCTGCTCGACGGCGCGGTCGCCTGGGTGTCGCTGCGCGTCGAGCGCGACCCCTTCACGCTCGACGGTGGCGGCTCCTGCCCGTTCGGCCTGCGCTTCGTGCGTACCCGGCTCGGCGACGTCGTCACCCTCGAGGACCTGGACCTGCGCGGCGAGCTGCTGGTGCGCGCGGGCAAGACCTCGGCCACGCGCACGCTGGTCGGCACGCTGACCGGGCTGTACTCGACCACCCGCGACCCGGACGCCGCGCCGGGCGGCAGCGAGCCCGAGAACCAGGTGGACCAGGGCACGCTGTCGCTGGCGGCGCGGGTGATCCTGACCCGCACCGCCGGCGGCGCGCGCGTCGAGCTGCGCCTGCTGATGCCGGGCGAGAGCACCGCGCAGATCGTGCTCGACGCCGCCTGGGCGGGCGCGGCGCTGACCATCGACGCCGGCGCCGGCGTGATCACGCGCAACAGCGACACCGGCGCCGAGACGCGCCAGGACCTCTTCCGCGCGCACCTGGTCGAGACCGCCGGCATCGGCGAGGCCTCGCACCCGCTGCACGTGCGCGCGGTCGCGGCGCTCGCCGAGCTGGGGCGCCACCTCGACGAGCCCGAGCTCGCCGACGCCTGGCTGCGCCAGCTGTTCCCGACGCCGCCGGCGCCGCCCTCGGTGCTGCGCGCGACGCGCGACTGGGTGATGTTCACGCGCCGGCGCGAGCGCCAGTGCGCCGCCGTCGCGGTGCAGCCGGTGCCCGACCGGCGCTACCGCGTGCTGCTGCTGCGCGACGCCTCCGCGGCGCGCGTGGCGGGCCTGCGCCGGGCGCTGGCGCAGGGCGACGCCGCCACGCTCGCCCGCCTCGGCCTGGTGGCCGCCGGCGAGGTCGCCTTCGCCGCCGGCCTGCCGGCGATCGTCAGCGATCCCGCCGCGCTCGCCGCGAGCCTGCAGGTGGCACAGGCGGAGGCCCAGCTCACCTACATCGCGCTCGCGATCGTCGATGCGAACGCCGAGGCCGAGGCGCAGTCGCTCGGCGAGGCGCGCATCGCGCGCATCGAGCGGGCGATCGCCAGCGTGACGACGCCGGCCGACGAGCGCGCCGCCGAGGTGTTCGCGCCGCTGCCCGACGGGCTCGACGCCGACGGCGCCGACGGCGTGATCGTGATCGCCACCGACGCGGTGGTGACGGTGTGCCTGACCGTGC
Organism: Plasticicumulans lactativorans; assembly: GCF_004341245.1. Lineage (GTDB taxonomy): Bacteria > Pseudomonadota > Gammaproteobacteria > Competibacterales > Competibacteraceae > Plasticicumulans_A > Plasticicumulans_A lactativorans. The sequence continues at coordinate 167,309 of NZ_SLWY01000013.1, forward strand.
TGCGCGCGGCGAACTTCGATGCGTGGGCCGCGGCGATGCGCTTCGCGGCCTCCGGCAACTTCGCCACGGTCACCGGGCAGGGGCTCGCCAGCATCGTCGCGAGCGCGACCTTCGCCGTCGACGACACCTTCACCGGCAACGTCGATGCGCTGCGCGCGGCCTGGAGCGGCGCCGGCGGCGGCCTGATCCAGCGTGCCGGGCTGGTGCTCGCGGCCAGCGCCGAGGGGCAGATCCCGAGCCGCCGCACCCAGGCGCAGACGGTGATGGGGCTGATCGGTGCCGACTCCTCGCTCGACGTGCAGCTCGCCCCGCAGGCGCCACCCGGCGGCTGCGGCGTGTGGCTGATCGCCGCGCCGGTGGGGGCGACGGTGCGCAGCGCGCTGGTGCTGCAGGGGAGCTTCGACAACGACATGTTCTTCCTGCCGCAGAACGGGCCCAACACCTCGGTCGAGTTCCGCGACAACGTGCTGTCGGGCGATGCGCTGCGCAGCTTCTTCGCCGCGCTGTCCCCGAACGTGGCGGTGTCGCGGATCCGGGTGGCGACCATCGGCGCGCTCGACGGCGGTGCGCAGACGCGGCTGCAGGGCGTGGTCGGCGCGCTGACGGCGGCCGGCCGGCCGGCGCCCGACGCGACCCGGCTCAGCGTCCGCGCGCTGGATACCGCGCAGCAGGCCGAGCTGCAGCGCGTCGGCCGCAACACGACGGGCTTCGACGAGGTGATCTTCTTCTCGCCGAACTAGCCCGCGCAGGACCGCCACCGCACCGCCGCCTGCCGGCGGCGCGGTGGCGGGGCCGCCGGCGCGGCAGGTGCCGGCGCCTGCATCCGCGGCCGCACCGGGGGGCGACGGGCGGCAACGGCGCCGCGCGGGGACACTGGCGGCGCAGCGGGCCGTGCGCCCCGGGAGGTGATCGAGATGAGCAGCGCCGCCCATGCCTGCGCCTGTCACCGCACCGCGGCCGCCCCGGGCGTCGGGGCCACGCCGGTGCGCCGTGCACCGGCGCCCAACCCGTTGTGGCGCCGGCTCGCGACCGGCGTGCAGCCGCAGTCCACGCTCGGGCACGCCGACGACCCCGCCGAGCGCGAGGCCGAGCGCACCGCCGCGGCGGTGGTCGCCGCGCCGGCCACCGGCCACCTGTGCAGCGCCTGCGCCGCCGAGCAGGCAGCCGGCGGTACGGTGCAGCGCAAGGCCGACGCGTCCCCGGCACCGGCACCGACGGGCGCGCTGCCCGACGCCGGCACCGGGCGCCCGCTCGCCGCCGACGTGCGCCACGACATGGAGGGGCGCTTCGGCGCCGACTTCGGCGGCGTGCGCGTCCACGACGGGCCACGGGCCGCAGTGGCCGCGCAGGGCCTGCACGCGCAGGCGTACACCGCCGGGCGCGACGTGGTCTTCGCCGCCGGGGCCTACGCGCCGCACACGGCCGTCGGCCGGCACCTGCTCGCGCACGAGCTGACCCACGTGCTGCAGCAGGGCGGTTCGGGGCGCGCCGCGCTGCAGCGCCAGCCGCAGGTCACCTGCTCGATCGACGTGATCAAGGCCGCGCGGGTGCTGCGCGGCGACCGCTCGGCGGCGATCGAGGTGCTCGACTGCTGCGAGTCGGGCCTGAGCCCGCTGCCGGCGGGCTGCACCTCCGACCTGATCGCGGCGGCGCGCTTCCTGCTCGGGCGCCGCGGCGGCAGCAGCGGCGGGCCGTCGTGCCCGCCGGGCTTCCGCCCCGCGCGCACGCGCGACTTCAGCGGCCGCTGCTGCCGCGACGGCATCGTCGCCGAGAACGAGCGCGAGTGCTGCCCGCCGGCGCGCATCGCCGCGAGCGCGATCTTCCCGCGCTGCTGCCCGAGCGGCACGCTGCCCGACGCCGCGCGCCGCGAGTGCGTCGAGCTGCCGCCGCTGCCGCTGCCGGACCTGCCGCTGCCGCGCCCGGAGCCGCCGGCCGAGCCCGAAACCCCGCAGACGCCCGAAACCCCCGAAACGCCGCCGCCGACGACCGTGGCACCGGTGCCGCAGCGCATCGGCTTCCAGTACGACCGCCCGGGCAGCGGCGGCGGCACGCTCGCCGCGAGCCTGACCGCCGCGGGGCGCACCGCGTTCGCCGCGCTGCTCGCGGCGCTGCGCGCCGACGCGACGCTCAGGGTGCGGCTGGTCGGGCGCGCCTCGGCCGAAGGCACCGACGACTACAACCTCGCGCTCGGCCACCGGCGCGCGGCGCTGATCGCCGCCGAGCTGGAAGCGGCCGGCATCGCGCGCACGCGCATCGCCGACCCGCCGACCGGCGCGCTCGATGCCGCCTGCGAGGCCGGCGCCGGCCCGGGGCTCGCGAGCTGCGGCGAGCACGGCGCGGCGGCCTGGGCGAGTGCCGACCGCGAGGTGCGCGCCGAGCTGTTCGTCGCGCCGTGAAGCCCGCCCGCACCCGCCCGCCGGTCGCGCCATGAACGGGCGCGGCGGGCAGCGTGCGGCGGCGGGTGGCCGGCACGCGGCACCGGCGCCGGTGCCGCGCGCGCCGGCCCGGGGTGCGGCCAACCCGCACTGGCAGCGGCTCGCGCACGCACCGCTGCCGGTCACGACCACCGCGGGGGATGCCGCCGAGCGCGCGGCCGATGCGCTCGCCGCGCATGCCCTCGCCGCGCCCGATGAACGCGCCCCGCCACCGGCGGACCCGCCGGGTGCCGGCGCACCGCGCGCGCGGCCGGCGGGCGCTGGTGCGGGGGAGGCGCTGGGGCTCGCGCGCAGCGGCGTCGCCGGGGCGGGGGAGGCGCTCGCCGCGCCGCTGCGCACCGAGCTCGAAGCGCGCTTCGACGCCGATTTCGGCGCGGTGCGCGTGCACACCGGGCCCGCCGCCGATGGCGCCGCGCGCGGCCTCTGCGCGCTCGCCTACACGCTGGGCTCGCGCATCGCCTTCCGCACCGGGCGCTTCGCGCCGGCGAGCGCGGGCGGCCGGCACCTGCTCGCGCACGAACTCGCGCACACGCTGCAGCAGGCCGCGGGCCGCCCCGTGGTGCAGCGCGCGGCCGACCCCGAGTTCGGCGTCACCCAGGTGCAGCCGGAGCCGGAGCGGCGCACGCAGGGCATGGCCAACCGCGTGTTCTTCGGGTTCGACCGCGACGATTTCAGCGCGGACGTGCCCGCCGAGGTGGCCGAGCGCGAACGCCTGGAAGCCTGGGCGGACGCGCACGCCGGCACGCACGTGCGCCTGGTCGGCCGCGCCAGCCAGGAGGGCGACCCGGATCACAACCGCGGTCTCGCGGCGCGGCGCGCGGCCACGGTGCGGCGGGTGCTGGCGGCGCACGGCGTCAGCGTCGACGGCGTGCGCGTCGACATGAGCTACCGGCAGTCGCCGATCGACTACCGCTTCTACCGCTCGGTGGAACTGATCACCGCGGCCGATGCCGCCACCGGCTGCGCCGGCTTCACCGCGGCGCAGCAGCAGGCCGACGCGACCGCGTGCGAGGACGCCTTCACCGAGGCGCAGCGGCGCGCCAGCGCCATCGCCACCGCGGCGCTGGCGCGCCTGTCCGCCGCCACCGACCCGGCCGCCGCACCGGCGCCGGACCGCGATGCGGTGCTCGCCACCCGCTTCCCCGGCATCGACCGCGCCACGCTGCTGCCGCGCTTCGAGAGCGTCGTGAACCGCGTCGGCGCGGTGGCAGCGAGCGACGGCCACGCCTGCCGGCACCGCTGCGCGCCCGGCTGCGAGCGCGCGGCCTCGGCCGGGGCCGGCGGGCCGCTGACGCTGTGCGCCGCGTTCTACCTGCCCGGCTACTACCGCGGCGCGACGATGAGCGAGCACGAGCGGGTGTTCCTGGTGCTGCACGAGACCACGCACTCGGCGGTCGAGCCGGGCAGCGCGCCGGCGCAGAGCATCGGCGTCGACGTCGCCTACTCGAGGACGCGGCTGTTCGGCGTGCTGAACGGCAGCGAGGCGCTCGGCAACGCCGACAGCTACGTGGTGACGCTGCTGACGCTCGCCCGCGCCACCGAAGGCGCGCCGGCGGTGCTCGCGAGCGTCGGCGCCGCGCCGACGGACACCGTCGCGCTGGCGACGCCGCCCGGCGAGCCCGGCGACCGTGCCCGCAGCGCACGGCGGGCGATCGGCTACGCCGGGTCGTGGCTCAACTACGCGGCGTTCTGGACGCCGACGGCGTATGACTTCGTCGCCGCGTCGCTCGCGCGCTGGGACCCCGGTCGCCTCGGCCGCCTCGGCCATTCGGTGCTCGAACTCTACGCGCCGCTGTTCGAGCTGGAGCACCCGGGCGCGAGCGCCGTGGCGCCCGAGCACCTCGCGGTGGTGAGCGCCTTCCAGGCCGAGGTGCCGGCGCGCGGCTTCGCGCTGCCGCCGGTGCGCGCACGCGCGACGACGCGCGACCGCACGCGCCTCGCCGGCGTCTACGACCGCCTGTCGCGCATGCTCGACGGCGCCGGGCAGGCGCTCAGCATCGACGCCGCGGCGAGCGGCGACGGCGCGTGGGCGTCGGCGCCGGGCCTGCCGGGGCTCGGCACCTCGGTGCACCTGGCCGACGGCTTCTTCGCGCTGACGCCGGCGCTGCAGGTCCGCCACGTGCTGCGGCTGATGGCGCGGGCGCTGGCCGACGTCGGCGCCGGGCGGGTCGAGGCCTACGTGGAGGCGGCCGACGCCATCCACCGCCTGCGCGGGCTGGGGCCGTGAGCGGCGCACGCGCGGGCGGCAAGGCGCCGCCGGCCGAGGGCAAGGGCAGCGAGCGCGGCCGCGCGCCGGCGCCGGCGGCGACGCCCGCGCCGGCCGTCCCCGCCACCCCGGCCGCCGCCGGCCCGGGGTGGCGGCAGCTCGCGCTCGGCCGTACCGGCGCGGCGGCGGGCGGCGGCGCCGACCCGCATGGCGACGACGCGCTCGCACGCGCGGCGGCGGGCCTCGCGGCCCCGGCGCGGCCGCTCGACCCGGCCACCCGCGGCTACTTCGAGCACCGCTACGCGGCCGACCTCTCCGGCGTGCGCCTCCACGACGGGGCGGCGGCGCAGGCGGCGGCGGGGGCGCTGCACGCCCGCGCCTTCACCGCCGGGCAGGACATCGTGCTCGGCGCGCGCGCCGGCGGCGCCGACGCACGCGAGGTGCTCGCGCACGAACTCGCCCACGTGGTGCAGCAGGGCAGCGGCGCGGCACGGGCCCCGCGTGCAGCGCGCGCGCTCGGCGCGCCCGGCGATGCGGTCGAGCGTGCCGCCGATGCGGCGGCGGCGGCGGCGCTGCGGCCGGGCGTTGCGCCGGTGCGGGTCGGCGGCCACGCGGCGCCCGGCACGCTGCGCCTCAAGCCCGACGACGCCAAGCCGGCCGACCCCGACGCGGCGTTCCAGCCGCTGTCGATCCCGGCGGAGTCGGCCGACGTGCTGGCGCAGCGCGGCGTCAAGGTGATCGCCAAGCTGAGCCAGCAGACCAACTACGTGCTGTTCATCGCCAGCGACGCGCTCTACGCCTACTCGTCGCAGGGCAAGCTGCTGCAGACCTTCAAGCTGACCGGGCCGCGCAAGATGGCCGGCTTCTACCTGCAGGACAAAGAAGGCAGCTTCGAGTACCGCGAGCGCGCCGACGGCGTCGGCAAGTGGGTGCGGGTCGGCTGGAACGTCGAGGACAAGGCCACGCTGGAGCAGTGGACCTCGCTGACCGACGCCGACATCGAGCGGCTGCTCGCCGGCAAGGTGCTGTTCCTGATCGGCCCGACCGAGACCGGCGGGGCGGGCGGCGCGACCACGCCGCCGCCGGAGCACGTGCCCGACCCCGGCGCCAAGCCCGCGGGCACGCCGGGCGCCACCGGCAGCGGCAAGGCGGAGCTGAAGAAGCCGCTGTCCGGCAGCGAGTTCGAGGCCGGCACCGGCAGGGACGTCGCCAACTACCCGGCCTTCCCGGCGCGCATCGCCACCGCCTCGACGCTGGTGCCGCTGCTCGGGCTCGGCGAGCTGACGATGTACCTCGACTGGACCTACGGCGAGCGCGAACTGATCGGCGCGGTGTGGAACGCCAGCACCACGGTCGACTACCACTGGGAGCGCTGGAACGTCACCGCGATCGCCAGCAAGGGCAAGGCGGCGATGGGCGCCGAGGCCGAGCGGCGCAAGCAGGTGGCGCAGGACCCGCAGGCCGCCGCCAGCGACGAGTACATCGCGCACAACGCCCAGCAGCGCAGCCGCGAACTGCGCGAGGACATCGGGAATTCGCTGGAGACCATCGGCTCCGGCGGCTACGCAGGCACCTCGCCGATGGAGCGCTACCACGACGTCACCACCGAGGTCGGCAACCTGGTGACGGCGCCGGCATCGGCGATCACCTCGGCCGGCGGCTTCCTGGTCGACAGCGTCTGGCACACGCTGACCCAGCCGGAGAACGAGATCCAGCTCAAGTGGAACCAGTCCGGCCACTACCTGATCCGCTGCGTCGCCTCGCCGCGCGAGCACGCCGGGCGGCGCTACCTGTCGAGCGTCGCCACGGCACTGCTGGAGGTGCGCGACGCCGACTACATCGCGCAGGACACGCTGTACGCCGCCGACGCGCTGATGGACGAGCTGCGCCTGCAGCGCGCGCTGACCACCGACCCGGCCAAGCTCAGGAAGATCGACGAACAGCTCGCCGAGCTCGAGGTCGGCGCCCACGGCTCGGCGGTCGAGGCGCTGCGCCTCGCGGTGAAGAAGAAGCAGATCGAGGCCGACGCCGCGATCGGCAAGACCAGGAAGCGCCGCGAGGACGAGCTCGAAGCGCTGCAGAAGCAGCTCGAGATCGCCGAGCGCAACGAGCAGCAGAACGCCCCGCTCGGCCCCGGCGGCAGCGCACGCACCCACGCGCTGCGCCCCGAGGCGGCGATCGCGAGCGAGGTCACCGGCGCCACCTACCCGCTGCTGCTGCAGCTGATCCCGGTGTCGCAGGGGCCCAGGCCGCGCTGGGCGCTCTACGACGTCACCACCAAGGGCGACAAGCTCGGCTACGCCTACGTCGGCCAGGGCGACGACGACGAGCGCGCGATCGCCGACGCCTTGCGCCGCTTCGCCGCCGACAACGACTACGGCCGCGGCACCGTGCTGCTGAACATCCCCGACGCGGTGCCGAACATCGCCGTGCGCAAGCTCAAGGCGCGCAACGTCAAGCGCGGTGACGCGCTCGCCAAGCAGCGCCTGCACGACCTGATGATCATCCTGATCGCGCTGAGCCTGGTGATCCCCGGCGTCGGCGAGGCGGCGATGCTGCTCGGCGGGCTGCTCGCCGCCGAGCACATCCTCGAGCGCTGGAAGAACGGCAACCTCGAACTCGACGCGTCGCTGGTCACCGACGTCATTGCGGTGCTCGGCGCGCTCGGCACGGTCGGGCGCGCGGTCGGGGAGCTGCGCATCATCGAGGCCAAGGGCGCCTACGCGGTCGCGGTCGAGTCGGGCGACGCGGCGGCGATCCAGCGCACGCTGTCCAGGCTCGAAGGCGCGCTGAACACCGCCAAGGCGATCGAGCTCGGCAACCAGATCGTCGGCTACGGCGGGCTGATGTGGGGCAACGTGCAGACGCTGCGCGAGATCGAGCGCATCAATGCCGACGAGGCCGAGGGCCGCATCACCCACGCCCAGGCGCGCAGCCTGCGTGCCAAGGCGGTGCTCGGCGGCATCCAGAACAACGTGCTGATGTTCGCCGGCCCGCTGCAGGGCGCGCGCGGGGGGCGGCGCACCGGCGGCGAACCCGTGCGCGAGCCCGGCGTCGTCGAACCGCGCCCGGGCGCGCCGGCGGACGTCGTGCCCGAGAACGTGCCGGTCGGCGGCGGCGCCGGCGCGGTGCGCGGCAGGGACGTCTGGGAGCTGCGCGATCCGAGCACCGCCAAGGGTTTCCAGGCCGGGCACGGCAGCGTCACCAAGCAGCTCGACGAGGCCGGCAACCTGCTGGTGGCCAACGGCCGCCCGGCGCTGCTGACGCGCCCGACCGGCGCCAAGGCCGGCGAGTACACGCTGGAGGTCGCCGGCAGCGGCGGCAATCCGGCCACCAGCGTGCCGGTGAAGGTGGAGATGGTGAAGTCCTTCGACCCGGCGAGCCAGCCGCACGCGGGCGAGGAGGGCCCGGCACGGCTCGACCTGGTGCGCAGCGGCGGCAACTGGGAGGCGACGATCCGCATCCATGAGATGGTCAAGGAGAAGGACATCTCGCGGCTCGCCTCGCACGAGCTGGACGAGATCATCGACATCGTCCGCGGCGACGACCCGACGCTGTCCGACATCGCCGCCAATGCGCGCGCCGAGGAGCAGATGCGCGCCGAGACCTTCCGCCCGGGCGCGCTGTCGACGCGCCCGCCGACCGCGCACGACCGCGCCGCGGCGCGCGAGCTCGCGCAGGCGTACGCGGACCACGCGCTCGCGGTGAAGAACGGCGAGAAGGCCAAGCGCGACATCCTGGCGCGGCGCATCGAGGCGATGGAGCAGGCGATGGGGCTGCGCGACCCGGTCGGCGGGCGCGAGCGCGCCGAGGCGCTCGCCGGCATGGGCTACGTGCCGCGCGACATCGCCAACGGCATCAAGGCGCGCGCGGAAAGCCTGCGGGCCGCGGCGAGCAGCCCGGCGCCGGGGGCGGGTGCGCGCGAGCTGCCGCCCGAGGTGGTGCCGCACCTGAGCACGCCCGAGGCGCCGTCGAGCCTGTCGAACTTCGCCAAGATGGGCATCCGCGGCGGGCATTCCGATGCCGAGCTGCACGCCTTCGTCAACGGCAGCTCCGGCCTCTACCGCATCGACCTGGTGGCCGAGTGGCAGGGGCCGAACGGCACCACCTACCGCGCCTACGAGCAGTTCATGCGCAAGTCGGCGAGCGACCCGTGGGTGCAGGCGATGGACGGCGCCAGCCCGCTGTACAAGTCGACCACCGACGCCCCGGCCGGGCTGATCGACGGCGCGGTGCGCGCCTTCGACGCCTGGGTCGTCGCCAACGGCGCGCAGACCGGGGCACCGGCGGCCTGGGGCAAGAACAACGGCGACTGGGCCCAGGTCGGGCCGGACGGCGTCGGTTACGGCGGTTACGCCACCTACGATGCGTCGGCCCAGCGCTGGCGCCTCGAAACCGTATACCCTGACGCACGCTGGGTGATCGCCCAGCACCGGCAACGACAGGCGCAGCAGCAGACGACACCACCATGAACATCGGCGGACTCGAGGTACCGATCGAAGACACCCCCTTCGGCCCGCGCGCCACCTCGGGCGGCGATGACGCCCTCGACCGGCTGCAATGGATCGTCAACGCCGCGCTCGAAGGCGATCTGCCCGGTCTCGCCGAGTCGATCGAGCACCGTGAGCCCTGCGACGACGGCGCCATCTTCGCCTGCCCGGTGGAGCCCGGCGAGGACCTCACCGAAGCCCGCGCGGCCTGGCGTGCGCGCACCGGCGGCGAACTCGGCGACGACGTCTACTGCCTCGCGCTGCGCTGGCGCGGGCCCGACTTCTACCTGCCGCGCGCGGTGCTGGCCGCGGTGATCCACGAGCTGCAGGCGCGCCGCGCCGCCGCGCCCAAGCCGCCGTCGCCGTGGCTGTTCACGCTGCAGGCGATCCACCACGACCCGCACCCCGACGAAGCCTTCGCGCTGCGCGAGCTGGAAGCGCGTGCGCGCGACGTCGACGCCCTCGCCGCGCGCCCCGGCGACGTCGAGCAGCGTGCGACGGTCGCGGCGAAGCGCCGCCTGCTGCTCGCCGAGCTGGAGCAGTATGGCGTTCTCTCCGGGCCGATGGGCCTGCATCGGGTGCGCTGGCTCGAACGCTGGGCGCTGCCGACGCTGCTCGGCTACCAGCACGCCGCGCTGGCGATCGGCTTCTACTGGTCGTCGGCGCCACGCCGCGGGCGCATCGGCCCGCCGCCGCAGGTGCCCTCGGTGCTCGGCGCGACGGTTTCGGTGGACTGGTTCCGCCGGCCGGCGCCGGTGCCGGCGAAATGGGACGCCGACGACTGGCTCGCCTTCTGCGAGCGCACGCTGCTCGACGCCCGCCTCGGCGAGGCCTACGACGGCGACATCTTCGTGCACCAGGGGGGGCTGCGCGTGAGCATCGCCTGGCGGCGCGACGACGGCGTCCACGCCGCGGTGGTGCGCGCCGCCGGCCGCTGACCCGGCCGGGCGGGCTAAGCTTGGGACGAGCGCCGCCACGGCACCGCGGCCGCCGGCGGCGGAGGAGGGCAGCATGTGGCAGACGAGAGAGCGCTGCGCCTGCGCCGGGCACGGGCGGCCGCCGGCCCCCGCCGCGCGCACCGACGCCGCCGCGCACCGGCCCAACCGCCACTGGACCGCGCTCGCCACCGCCGGCGTGCAGGCCAAGCTCGACGTGGCGCGCGACGACGACCCCGCCGAACGCGCCGCCGACGCGCTGGCCGACGCGGTGCTCGAATCCCCTGCCGAGGCGCCCGCCGCAGCGTGCCCGGCCTGCGCCGCGGCGGGCGCCGGCCACGCGGTGCAGCGCGCCGCCGCCACCCCCGCGGCGGCCGGCCCGGCACCGCCGAGCGTGCGGGCGACGCTCGCCGGGCCGGGCCGGGCGCTCGACGCCGCCAGCCGCGCCTGGTTCGAGCCGCGGCTCGGCGCCGACCTCGGTGCGGTGCGCATTCACGCCGATGCCGCCGGCGCGCGCTCGGCGCGGGCGATCGGTGCGCGCGCCTACGCCGCCGGCGCGCACATCGCCTTCGCCGCCGGCGAGTACGCGCCGCACACGCCCGCCGGGCGCCACCTGCTCGCGCACGAGCTCGCCCACGTGCTGCAGCAGGGCGGCGGCGGCGCGGCCACCGTGCGGCGCGTGCCGACCCGCTCGGGCACGCGCGACGGACGTTACTCCTACAGCAACAACTGCGGCTGGATCGACTGGTCGCACGCCGACCCGTCGCTCGCGACCACCCTGATCGAGCGCGTGCAGGCGGCGTCCGACGCGCTGCAGGCCGCCGGCAGCGGCGCGACGGCCGACACTGGCGCCATGCGCACGCCGACGATGACCTCGCGCGCCGCCGGCGTGGTGCTGTCGAGCGCGCAACTGCGCATGCGCCTGCTGCGCCCGCTGTCGGGCTCGGAGGTGCTCGCGGTGGCGCTGCACGCCTTCAAGACCCTGTCGCGGGCGTTCGAGACCCAGCAGCAGTGGACCGACCTGCTCGGCCAGTCCTCGTTCGCGCAGGAGGACCTGCCGTCGAACCTGATCGGCTTCTACCGCGCGGCGTGGGGCTACACCGACGACGACATCCGCAGCTTCTGCGACGCGCTCGACGCCGACGACTCGCTCGCCGAGTACGACCGCGACCACGACTTCCGGCGCAACCGCAGCTTCGCCCCGGTCGGCGCGGTCGGCGACTGGCCGCTGGAACTCGACGACATCGACGACAGCCAGGCTTCGGCGCTGTACGAGGTCACCTCGATCCGCGCCACCCAGGGCACCGACGTGTTCACGTTCTGCCCGATGTACCGCGTGATCGGCACGCTCGGCGAAACCGACCTGTTCATCATCGGCGTCGGCGGGCACCGCTTCACCGCCGCCGACAACCTGCGCGTGGTGCCGACCTACCGCGCCCGCCCCGGCACCAGCGGCAGCTACGGGCACGTCAACTTCATCGAGGTCGAACCCTACAGCCAGCCGGACTTCCTCGCCTTCCACCAGTACGACATCGAGTGGCCGATCTATGTCCCCGAGCCGATGCTCGAATGCCTCAGCAGCCAGGGCAACGCGCCCTGAGCGCCGGCGGCGGGCGTCGTGAGCGCCTGGGGTGTGCGAACGCACGCATACGACCTGCACCTGCTGTCGGTGTGAGGCGCGCGGGCGGCGACGCCGGGCGACGCGAGGTCGGCGGGGATGCCCGCGGAACCGGCGAGGGCGTCCGGCGCACCGGCGGCGCCCCGGAAAGGATCGGCGCGGACCCGCGCGGTGTCGGCCGGGGCCTTCACACCATCGGCGGCGGGACTCCGCGAACCGGCGCCGCCCCGCCGAGGTCCGGCGCCGGCGTCCACGGCATCGTCGGGGATACTTGAAGGGTCAGCGCCGACACGTGCGGCATCGACGCCGGGGGTTCGGGAACCGGCGCCGACGTCACGAAGCCCGGCGCCGACCCGGAAAGCGTCGCCGTTGCACCAGAAAGAGTCGGCGGCGGGCGCGCGGTATCGGCGGAACCGCGGCCGGGGCCTGGATCGCGTGGATCGTGCTGATGCCCGGATGCTCCCGTGCTCAGGCCACACGGCGCAGCGAAGCGCGCGCGCCGCCGCCGCGGGCGAAGCGGAACAGGTTCTTCGGGTCGTCGTCCGCCGGCGGCACCAGGTCCACCTCCTGCCCGACGGCGTGTTCGCACGCCAGCCGGTAGACGTAGCGCAGCGCCGAGTAGTCCTCGAGCGCGAAGCCGACCGAGTCGAACACGGTGACCTGCGCCTCGCTCTGGCGGCCTTGCGCCGTCCCCGCCAGCACGCGCCACAGGTCGACGACCGGAAAATCCGCGTCGAGTTGCTGGATGTCGCCCTCGACGCGGGTCTGCGGCTCGTACTCGACGAACACGCGCGCCCGGCGCAGTACGTCCGGGTGCAGCTCGGTCTTGCCCGGGCAGTCGCCGCCGACGCCGTTGATGTGCATGCCGGGCTCGATCATCCCGGGGGTGAGGATCGTGGCGTGGGTTTTGTCGGCGGTCACCGTGGTGACGATGTCGGCCCCGCGCACCGCGTCGGCGGCCGAGGTGGCACGCCGCACCCTGAGCCCCGGGAAGACCTGGAGATTGCGGACCAGCTTCTCGGTGGCGAGCGGGTCGACGTCGAACACGCTCAGCTCCTCGATGCCCAGCTGGGTGTGGAAGGCCAGCGCCTGGAACTCGCTCTGCGCGCCGTTGCCGATCAGCGCCATGCGCCGTGCATCGGGGCGCGCCAGCGCGCGCGCCGCCATCACCGACGTCGCCGCCGTGCGCAGTGCGGTGGTCAGCGTGAGTTCCGACAGCAGCAGCGGATAGCCGGTGCCCACCTCGGCCAGCACGCCGAAGGCCATCACCGTGTAGAGGCCGCAGGCGGTGTTGCTGGGGTGGCCGTTGACGTACTTGAAGGCGTAGCGCTCGGTATCGGCGACCGGCATCAGCTCGATGACCCCGAGCGGCGAATGGCTGGCGACGCGGGCGGATTTGTCGAACGCCTCCCAGCGCAGGAAGTCCTCGCGGATGGTATCGGCCAGCTCCTCCATGAAGCGGGGAGCACCGACCTCGCGAACCAGATGGGACAGCGCGGGAACGTCGATGAAGCGGGTCATGGCAGGGCCTCCGGGGCGCGGCGTAGCGACCATCGCTTGCCGTGGGCATCAGTTTCCCAGGGGGCGGCGCCAGCAAAAAGCCAGAGAAATGCTCAAAATGAGCGCTGCATTGATCAGATCGACAGCACGGGGCTTACACGATGACCGGACTCGACGACATCGACCGCGAACTGATCGCGCTCCTGCGCGACAACGCACGCACCCCCGTGGCGGCGCTGGCGAAGAAGCTGAAGGTGGCGCGGGGCACTGTGCAGAACCGCCTGGCGCGGCTCGAACGCGACGGCGTGATCGTCGGCTACACGGTGCGGCTGAAACCGCAGGTGGAAGGCCAGCGCATCCGCGCGCTGATGACGATCGAGGTCGAAGGCAAGCGCGCACCGGACGTGCTGCGCAGCCTGCGCGGCGACCCGCACGTGGCGGCGCTGCACACCACCAACGGGCGCTGGGACATCGTGGCCGAACTGCAGGCCGAATCGCTCGAAGAGTTCAACCGCGTGCTCGGCGCGATCCGCCTGCTCGACGGCATCGCGCACACGGAAACCAACATCCTGCTGTGCACGCACAAGTTGTAGGGGAGGGGGAGCGGCCGGGGCGTCGGAAGCGGCAGCGCGAGGGCCGGCATGGGCGGCCTGGCCTCGGGTACGCGACCGCCCGGCCGTTCGTCGCGCCCGCGGTCTCGGGAAACGCTCCGGAAAGTGCCGGCCGGCCGGTTGACCGGCAAGGATCGGGGCGGGCATCGCGGCAGTGGACCCGATGCGCCCGCAATCCGCGCGCGGTGGGCCTATACCTTGGGGGTCCCGCCGGCCCCGGTGGGCGCGTGCGTGAAGGGTCGCCGTGCCGCGCGATGGCGGTGCGGCCGGACGGTATCCGCAGACGGAGGTGGCGCCGATGATGTGCCCGGCCTGCTCGACCCGCAGTTCCCAGTCCGCGCCCAAGCCCGCGGCGAGCGCGCCGCGGGTGCCGGCGCTGCGTGCCCGCCGCGCCGAGGCCGGCGACTGGCGGCACCTGGCGCTGGCGCCGGCCGCGGGGCTGCGCGTCGGCGCGCCGCACGATGCCGCCGAGGCGCAGGCCGATGCGCAGGCGCGCCGGGTGCTCGGCATGTCGACGCCGCCGGGGCGCTGCGCCGGCTGTGCCGATGCCGCCGAGCCGTGCCCGAGCTGCGGCGGCGGCAGGACGCTGCGGCGGCGGCATGACGGCAGCTCCGGCCCGGCCCTGCCCCCCGCGCTCGGCCTCGGCAGCGGCCGGCCGCTCGATGCGGCGAGCCGGGCGTTCTTCGAGCCGCGCTTCGGCCACGACTTCGGCGGGGTGCGCGTGCACGCCGACCCGCGCGCCCACGCGGCGGCGCGCGGCCTGCACGCGCGGGCCTTCACGCTCGGGCACGACGTGGGCTTCGCCGCCGGCGCCTACGCGCCGCACAGCGCCGCCGGGCGCGAGCTGCTGGCGCACGAACTCGCGCACGTGGTGCAGGCCGACAGCGGGCCGCAGCCGCTGCGCCGGCGCCTGAGCGTCGACCCGGCGCCGCCCACCGACCCGCAGGATCCGCTGTCGACGCTGTCGGGGACGGCCTTCAGCACGCTCGCCTTCACCGAGATGGGGGCGATCGTCCACGCGCTGTGCGACGACTTCGACGTCGACGCTACCGGCGAGGTGGCGAGCACCGCAACCGGCGGCTGCGCCGACCCCGCGGCGACCGCCGCCGGCTCCAAGCCGGTCGGCTGCTGCTGCCTGTGCGCGCTGACCGACCCGGCCGGCGGCGCCTGGACCATCCACGTCACCGGCATCGGCGGGCCGCGTACCGTGCACAGCCCCGGCACGCCGGGCGGGGACTTCTTCCTGCACCCGCGCAATTCGAGCTTCGAGTTCGGCGCCTGGGACGTCACCGGCGCGCGCGTGGTCGAGGACCCGGTCGTCGTCGCCGGCCACGAGTTGTGCGGCCACGGCGCGCTGCTCGAACGCGGCCTGCACCCGGCCGATGTCGAGCGCGTCGACACCGACGTGCACGACCCCACGGTGCGCGTCGAGAACCTGATCAAGGCCGAGCAGGGCCTGCCGGGCAATCCGCGCGGCCTCGCCGCCGACCCGCACCGCGGCGAGTCGTTCGCGCGCATCACGCTGCGCGAGTTCCCGTTCAACGGCACCTCGCTCAGCGCCCTGCCGGCGCCCGAGGCGGCCAAGCTGCAGCTCGCCAAGGACTTCATCAACGCCAACAACACCTGGGTGGACGTGTTCGGCCACAGCGACCCGGTGGGCTCGGCCTCGGCCAAGCTCGCGGTCAGCCAGGGGCGCGCCGACAACACGCGCAGCGCGCTGATCACCGGGCTGCGGCCGGTGTCGCCGATGATCACCAAGACCTTCAGCAACACCGGCGCGGCCGGCACCGGCACGGTCACCGTCAGCGGCAACCGCTTCACCCGCATCGAGGGGCGCTCGGACTTCGACCTGATTCCCGGCGCGTCCGACCCGCAGCAGCGGCGCGTCGACATCGTGATGCCGACCCGCCCGGCGGGCGCCGAGGTGCCCAACGCCGGCACCCCGACCACCGTGGCGCCGGTGGGGCCGGCCTCGCCGCTGACCTTCCTGCAGCGGCGCTTCCTCGGCAACCCGTGCGACCAGTTGCTGGCGCGCTCGGCGTGGTTCTGACGCGGAGGCGGACGTGGACGAGCGGCAGCGCGAACGCGCACAGATGGTCGAATGGCAGATCGCCTGGCGCGGCATCCGCGACCCCGCGCTGCTCGACGCGATGCGCCGCATCCCGCGCGAGGCCTTCGTGCCCGAGGCGCTGCGCGACTGCGCCTACGAGGACTCGCCGCTGCCGATCGGCTGCGGGCAGACCATCTCGCAGCCGTACATCGTCGCGCTGATGATCGAGGCGGCGATGATCCGGCCCGGGCAGCGGGTGCTGGAGATCGGCACCGGCTCGGGCTACGCGGCGGCGGTGATGGCCGCGCTGGCCGGGCGCGTCTACACCGTCGAGCGGCTGGCCGAGCTCGCCACGCGGGCCGGCGAGTGCTTCGCCCGCCTGGGCTGCACCAACATCGAGCTGCGCACCGGCGACGGCACCTGCGGCTGGCCCGAGGCCGCGCCGTTCGACGCCATCCTGATCGCCGCGAGCGGGCCGCGGGTGCCCGAGGTGCTGCTCGAACAACTGGTGCCGGGCGGGCGCCTGGTGATGCCGGTGCAGGACGAGCACTGGCAGCAGCGGCTGGTGCGGGTGACGCGCGGCGCCACCGTCGCCGACCGCCGCGAGGAGTTCCTGTGCGACGTGCGCTTCGTGCCGCTGATCGGCGCGCACGGCTGGGCGGAGGACGCATGAGGCCGCGCACCGCCGCGCCGGCCGGGCGGCGCTGAGCATGCTCGCCGCGCACGGCCACCGCGGCCAGGGCGAGGCCGCCAGCGGGCGCGCCGGCGCGCACGCGCCGTCCCCGCCGGCCCGCAACGCCAACCCGCTGTGGTCGGGGCTCGCGCTGCAACTGCCGGCCGGCATCGAGCTCGGCCGCGCCGACGACCCGCTGGAGCGCGCCGCCGATGCCACCGCCGCGCGCGTGCTGCGCGGGGCGCCGGCGAGCGCCCCGCCCGCCGTCGACCCGGCGCGCGGTGTGGTCCGTCGCCGGGCCGGGGCCGCCCCGGCCGCGCCGGCCACGGCCACGGCCGGGAACGGCGGGCAGCCGCTGCCGACGACGCTGCGCGGCTTCTTCGAACCGCGCTTCGGCGCCGACCTGTCGACGGTGCGCGTGCACACCGACGCTGCGGCGGCGGCACACAGCCGCGCGTTGCAGGCGCGCGCCTTCACCCTCGGCGAGCACGTGGCCTTCGCGCCCGGCGCCTACGCGCCGCACACCTCCGGCGGGCGCGAACTGCTGGCGCACGAACTCGCGCACGTGCTGCAGCAGCGTGCGGGCACCGGCGCGCGGGTGCAGCGCCAGAGCATCCCCGAGGCCGCCGGGCTCGGCACCGCGGCGACCACGGCGCCGATCGCGACGCTGTCGCCGCAGCAGCAGATGAACGAGGAGATCGACCGCGAGCTGGTGGCGATCGCCCGTGCGCGCCTGCTGCTGCCGTGGATCGACGCGCACTTCAGCTTCTCGCTCGCCGAGCTGCTGGCCGACGGCACGCTGATGGCGAGCCTCGACCTGCGCCGCGACCGCGCGCTGCGCGCGCGCATCTACCCCTTCCCCGGCAACCAGCCGCCGGCCGAGCGCGCGCAGGTGTTCACCGCCACCGCGACGGTCGACGCGCTGCTCGGGCCGGTCACGCGCGAGCACGTGCTGACGGCGCTCGACCTCCTGCGCGTGCACGGCGCGGTGATCCGCATCGGCCAGAGCGAGGACTTCATCGCCAGCATCACGCGGGTGGAGGCGCGCCTGGAGCGCGACACCTTCGACGCCGCGGCGACCGCGATCGAAACCTTCGCCGCCGGCTTCAAGGCGCGGGTGAACCGGCTCGACCCGATCGAGCCGGTGGTCGCGACCGAGGTGCTGCCGTCGGCCTGGGCCGCCGGCGCGCAGGTCGAGCGCGACGAGGAGACCGCCGCGATCGCCGCGCGCCAGCGCCTCGAAGCGCAGCTCGCCACCGCCCCCGAGGGGCCGCAGCGCGAGCGGCTCGCCGCCCAGCTCGAAGCGGCGCAGCGGCGCGAGCGCCGCGCGCAGGGCTTCCACACCTTCGCCGCGCCGGTGGTGCGGCTGCTCGAACGCCTGCGCACGCGCAACACCGCCTGGACCGCCGGCACCTACCCGCGGCATTTCTGGGCCGAGTTCTCGGTCGACATCTTCCTGCGCGCCAACATCGACGCCGACGGTTTCTGGTCGCGCCCGGCGGCGCGCCAGTTCTTCACCGACCTCAACGCCGCCTGCGAGGAAGCCACCCCGCCCGGCAAGTTCGCGTGGAAGGCGATCTACAACGACGACACCATCCGCACCGAGACCAACGCCCGCTACGGCGCCGGGCGCGTGCTGAGCGCGCCCAACCACGGCCCGGCGCCCGACCACAAGCTGCACATCCACCTCGACCTGCGCCCGCTCACGGTGAGCAAGGACGCCGTCACCGGCTACGACACCGCCACCGGGCACGTGCAGCCGAACCCGCCGGCGCCGTGAGCGCACCGGCCGCGCGCCCGCCGACCGGGCCGGAGCGAACATGAAGGAAACCAAGCTGCAGAACCGCGCCGCCGGCGCCCTCATGGGCGCCTTCGTCGGCGACGCCCTGGCCCTCGGCCCGCACTGGTACTACGACCTCGCCGAGCTGCGCCGCGACTACGGCGAGTGGATCACCGACTACACCGCGCCGCGGCCCGGCCGCTACCACGCCGGGCTCAGGGCCGGCGACTCCTCGCAGGCGGGGTACCTCCTCGCGCTGCTGCTGCGCTCGCTGGTCGAGCGCGGCGGCTACGACCAGGCCGACTTCTGCCGCCGGCTCGACGAGGAGCTGTTCCCGCTGCTCGACGGCACGCCGATGGCCGGACCCGGCGGCTACACCAGCCAGTCGATCCGCGACGCCTGGCGGCGGCGGGTGCAGCGCCGGCTGCCGTGGAGCCAGACCGGCGGCCACGCCGACACCACCGAGGCGATCGAACGCACCCTCGCGCTCGCGGTGCGCTACGCGCGCGACCCGGCGCGGCTCGCCGCGACCATCGCCGCCAACACCCACCTGACCCAGATCGACGACACCGTGGTGTCGATGACGGTCGCCTACGGCGCGGTGCTGGGCCTGCTGGTGCAGGGCCACGTGCTCGACGCCGGGCTGTCGGCCACGCTGATGGGGCTGGTGAAGTCGGGCGAGCTGCCGTTCCACGCGGTGACCGCCGAAGGGCTGAAGCCGCCGCACCCCGGCGACCCCGAACCGCCGCGCGCCGGCAACTTCGCCTCGCCCGACGCGCTGCTGACGCCGTCGTACATGGCGGCGGCCGCCGCCGACCCCGGCATCCGCATCGAGCCGGCGTGGAAGGTGTCGCTGGTCTACGGCATGCCCTGCGCGATCTACCACCAGCTCCCGGCCGCCTACTACCTCGCCGCGCGCTTCCACAACGACTTCGAGGCGGCGCTGCTGCACGCGATCAATGGCGGCGGCCAGAACCAGGCGCGCGCGATCCTCACCGGCGCACTGGTCGGCGCCCAGACCGGCCTCGCCGGCATCCCGCGGCGCTGGCTCGACGGCCTGAGCGACGGCCCGGCACTGCTGAAACTCGCCCTCGGCCTCGCCGCACGCGTCGGCGAGCCGTAGGTGCGGCGGCGGGATGCGTTCGGCGAAGGTTTGGACGGAAGGAGCACGGTAGGTTGGGCTGAATGAAATGAAGCCCAACGTTCACCGCGTGCGCTCGGGAAGGTGTAAAGCCGATGCGCTATCGAAGCGCCGATGCCGCCGCCGCGGCCTGCGTTACTTCACCGTCAATCTCCCCGATCAGCGTTCAGGCACGACGCTCGGCATCGGCACCGCCGGCGGGTTGCGTTCGACGAAGGTCGCGCGCTGGTGCCAGTACGGGTAGATCGGCGCGCGGGTGCTCGCGGCGTCGAGCCGTGCGACCTGCTCGTCGCTGAGTGCGAAGTCGGCCGCGCCGAGGTTGTCGCGCAGTTGCGCCTCGTCGCGCGCGCCGATCACCGCGACCGCGACGCTCGGCCGGCGCAGCACCCAGTTGAGTGCGACCTGCGAGACGCTGCGGCCGGTTTCCGCGGCGATCGCTTCCAGTGCCTCGACGATCGCGTAGAGGTGCTCGGCCGGCACCTCCGGGCCCATGCCGCCGAGCGCGGCGGTGCGGCTGCCGGCCGGCGCGGGGCGGTCGCGGCCGATCTTGCCGCTGAGCCGCCCGCCGGACAGCGGGCTCCACACCACGGTGCCGACCTTCTGGTCGAGCGCGAGCGGCATCAGCTCCCATTCGTACTCGCGCGCGAGCAGCGAGTAGTACGCCTGGTGCGCGACGTAGCGCGGCCAGCCGTGGCGGTCGGCGGTGGCGAGCGACTTCATCAGCTGCCAGCCGGAGAAGTTGGAGCAGCCGACGTAGCGCACCTTGCCGGCCTGCACCAGGTCCTGCAGCGCGCGCAGTGTCTCTTCGACCGGCGTGCGGGCGTCGAAGGCGTGCATCTGCCACAGGTCGATGTAGTCGGTGCCGAGCCGCCGCAGGCTCGCTTCGCAGGCGGCGATCAGGTGATGGCGCGACGAGCCGACGTCGTTGGGCCCCGGCCCGGTGCGGAAGGTGGCCTTGGTCGAGATCAGCACGCGCTCGCGTCGCCCGGCGATGGCCTTGCCGAGGATCTCCTCGGCGAGGCCATCGGAGTAGCTGTCGGCGCTGTCGAACAGGTTGGCACCGGCCTCCAGCGCGATGTCGACGAGGCGCGTCGCTCCTTCCACGCCGGTTTCGCCCCAGGCGCGGAAGAACGCCGTGCCGCCGCCGAAGGTCGCCGTGCCGAGGCCGAGCACCGGCACCTGAAAACCCGATCCGCCGAGATAGCGGTATTCCATCGTCGAACTCCTGTTGCCGTGAGGGGCGACGCGGCCGGTGGCCGTCGCCCGGCCGTCGTGTCGGACGGGGCGGGGAGGGCGGGGTGACGGCCGGTCGTCGGCTCAGAGCGTAGTCGTCGCGACGGCGCAGGTGTGGCTGCGCCGCGCCTCAGTTGCTTTCGGCGGGCAGCGAGCGCGGGCGGCGGCCCTGGTCGAGGGCGACGAAGGAGAAGGTGGCCTCGGTGACCTTGACGCGGTCCTCGCCGTCGCGCGAGCGGCGCCAGGCTTCGACGTGGATCGTCATCGAGCTGTGCCCGGTGCGCAGCAGGTCGGCGTAGAGGCTGACCTCGTCGCCGACGAACACCGGGCTGAGGAAGGTGATGCGGTCGACGGCGACGGTGACGCAGCGCCCGCGCGCGCGGCGCGCGGCGAGGTTGCCGGCGGCGAGGTCCATCTGCGCCATCAGCCAGCCGCCGAAGATGTCGCCGGCGGGATTGGCGTCGGCGGGCATGGCGATGGTGCGGATGGCGGGCTCGCCGGCGGGCAGGGCGGAAGGTTCGGGGGCGGGCATCTGTAGGTCTCGAACGAGCCGCACGGAACGCGCCATCCCGGCGCGTCGCGTGCGGAATACCTGGCATGCCAGGGCGGGCGCCTCCGTTGCGGCGCCCTGGGTTCGAAGCGTCCGGGAGCGGCGCGCGGCCGTCCTCAGGCGATGTGGGCGAGGGCGATCAGCACCAGCGTCACGGTGATCGCGCCGCCGATGCGCGTGGCGATCTGCGCGAAGGGCATCAGCTGCATGCGGTCGGCCGCGGTGAGGATGGCGACGTCGCCGGTGCCGCCCTGGCCGCTGTGGCAGGCGTTCACGATCGCGGTTTCGATCGGGTACATCTGCATGCGCCGGCCGACGAAGAAGCCGGTGGCCATCAGCGTCACCACGGTGGCGACGATGGTGATCAGCTTCGGCACGGTGAACGCGGCCATCAGCTTGTCCCACGGCGTCATCGCCACGCCGATCGCGAACAGCAGCGGGTAGGTGACCGCCGTCGAGAAGAACTTGTAGACGACGAAGGCACCGCTCTGCAGTTGCGGCGAGACCGCGTGCGTGAGCTTCACCAGGACCGCGATGAACAGCATCGCCACCGGCGCCGGCAGGCCGAACAGGCGGAAGCACATCAGGCCGAGCAGGTACAGCGTGAGGGCGGTGACGCCGGCGGCGGCGATGTGGGTGACGTCCATGTGGCCGGTGATCTCCTCCTGGTGCGGGTCCATCTCGTCGTGCTCGCCCGGCTGCAGCCGGCCTTCGCCGGTCAGGTGCGGGTAGCGCTTGCCGACGAAGTTCAGCAGGCCCGCCAGCAGGATGGCGGTCAGGCTGCCGAGCATCACCGGCGGCAGCACGGTGGCGAAGAGCTCGCCCTGGTTCTGGTGGAGGATCTCGGCGTAGCCGATCGACAGCGGGATCGCGCCTTCACCGACGCCGCCGGCCATTATCGGCACGACGATGAAGAAGAAGGTGGTGTAGGCGCCGAGGCCGAGTGCGGTGCCGGTCAGGGTGCCGACGATCATCGCCGCCACGGTGCCGATCGCGAGCGGGATGAAGATCTTCAGGAAGCCCTTGATCAGCACCTTGCGGTCCATGCTGAGGATGCTGCCGACGATGATCGAGGCGATGAACAGGTACAGGAAGTTGGTCGACTTGGTGAAGTCGGTCGTCATCTTCACCAGCGATTCGGGCAGGATCTTGTAGAAGACCAGCGCCGAGGGCACGAAGGTGGCGAAGATCGCCGCGGCGCCGATGCGGCGCAGCCCCGGCACGCGCTTGCCGACCTCGGCGCAGGCGAAGCCGAAGAACGAGAACATCACGATCGCCATCGAGATCTCGCCGGGCACCTTGTCGAGGGCGACGAAGCCCGCGATCAGCGCGCCGATCAGCACGAAGATCGGCAGCGGGATGATGCCGACGCGGGTCTCCATCAGGCGCCACCAGCCCTCGGGCCAGAAGCGCTGCGGGGCGGACGCGGCCGGACGGGATGCATCGTCGGGTGGAGCAGGAGTGTGCTGCATGGGGCCTCCTCCGGGTGGTGAGCCCTGTGGGTGGGGTCGTCGGGGCGTCGCCGGCATCGATGCCGGCGCTCTTGGATCATTGGTCGTCCGGCCGGCCCCCGCGGGCGCTTGACGCGCCCGCGGTCCGGTGCGTGGGAGGGGCTGCGGCGGCGGCTCAGGAGACGAAGCGCAGGGCCGAGGCGGCGGTGCGGGTGT
>NZ_SLWY01000014.1 GCF_004341245.1 Plasticicumulans lactativorans
CAGCGCCACCAGGTCCGCGGTCTGCTGCGCGCTCAGCGGCAGCGGCGGAATCCCCTGCGCCGCCCGTTCCTCGACGTGTTTGCGGTAGTTCTCGAGCACGGATTACCCCCTTTCTGATGACGTGTGACGCCGACGGCATGCCCCGGCGAGCGGTTGAACACCCTGCGATCTCGTCCCCGCGGGCGCGCCGACCGTAGCCGTTGCAGTGCGGAAAAATCGCCGCAGCTTAATGGGAAAGCCGTGCCGCTGTGAACTGTGCGGCATCCCACGATCCGGCACGATCCGGCCACCGTGCGGTGGCACACTGCGGGTCGCTGCCGACGTCCTCCGGGGGAATGCCATGAAACGCCTGCTGACCGCCCTGCTGCTGCTCGCCACCACCACGCTGCAGGCGCAGACGTCCGCGCTCGAGATCCAGGAGTTCCGCGGCATGCGCTTCGTCGCCGGCGGCGTCGGCGACGAGGAGCGCGCGGATCTCGAATCGCTGGCGGGCGCGTTCCGCCTGCGTGTCACCTTCGCCCTCGCGCAGGGCGGCTTCATCAGTGACGCCCGCGTCCGCGTGCGCGACGCCGCCGGCCTCACCGTGCTCGAAACCGTCGTCGACGGCCCGATCCTGCTGCTCAACCCGCCGCCCGGCGCCTACACGGTGTGGGCCGAGGCCTACGGCCAGGCACAGGAGCAGGGGGTGACGGCGCCGGAGAGCGGCCAGGCCAAGCTCAACTTCCTCTGGCGCGTCGCCAGCCCGGCACCCTGAACGGCGCACGTGCCGGCCGTTCAGCGCGCGCGCAGCGCCATCACCAGCGCCAGCCGCGCGCCGACGCCGCCCACGCCGATCGTCGCGCACATCGCCAGCGGGCCGCCGTCCGGGAAGTGCCCGACCACGAGGCTGCCGAGGGTGCCGCAGCCGAACTGGATCGCCCCGGCGAGCGCCGAGATCGCCCCGGCGCGCTCCGGGTGCAGCGCGAACAGCCGCGCCACGGCATTGGCGGCCACCAGGCCGATCACCCCGACGTAGAAGACCAGCGGCAGCACCACGCCCATGAGTCCGCCGCGCCCGCTTATCGCGAGCGCCGACAGCACGATGCCGGCGAGCGCGGCGATGCTGGTGCCGATGCGCAGCATGCGGTCGGGGCCGAGGCGGCCGACCACGCGTGCGTTGATCGACGAGCCGATGATGATGCCCACCACGTTGAGGCCGAACAGGTAGCCGTAGTACTGCGGCGGCACGCCGAAGTGGTGGATGTACACGAACGGTGACGCGGTGATGTAGGCGAACAGGCCGACGAAGCACGCGCCGCTGCTCAGCAGGTAGCCGAGCGTGGCGGGGTCGCGCAGCGCCGCGGCGTAGCCGCGGAAGGCGTGGCCGAGGCCGCCGCCGGTGCGCGCGTGCGGCAGGTGGGTCTCGGGTACGCGCAGCCACACCGCGACGAAGCACCAGGCGCCGAAGGCGGCGAGCGCGAAGAAGATCGCGCGCCAGCCGGCGGCCAGCATCAGGTAACCGCCGAGGATCGGCGCGAGCAGCGGCGCGACCATCGTCACCAGTTGCATCAGCGACAGCACCGGCGCCACCCGCAGCGGCGGGAAGATGTCGCGCACGATCGCGCGCGCCAGCACCGCCGCGGCGCCGCCGCCGAAGGCCTGCAGCGCGCGCAGCGCCACCAGGTGGCCGACGTCGTCGGCCAGCGCGCAGGCCAGCGTCGCGAGCACGTAGAGCGCGATGCCCCCGAGCAGCACCGGGCGCCGACCGTAGCGGTCCGACAGCGGGCCGTACACCAGCATCCCGCTGCAGAACCCGACCAGGAAGGCGCTGATGGTGAGCTGCACCGCGGCCTCGGTCGCATGCAGCGCGAGCGCGATCGCCGGCAGGCTCGGCAGGTAGGTGTCGATCGACAGCGGCCCGAAGGCCACCAGCGCCCCCAGCAGCACGATGGTCCGGCCGGCGGGGTCCAGGCGCTCGTTGCGCGATACGTTCATGCCACGATCTCCTTGCCAGGGGGCGCGTGCCGCGCGGCGTGCGCATCCGCTGGCCGTCGGCGGGCGAGGCGGCGGCCGGCACGATGCCGGGAGGCCGCGGCGGTTTCGCCGCCGCCCGCAGGGGGCGGGCAGCTTAACCGCTCGGTGCCCGCGTCGCCGAGCGCGATCCGCCAGCCCGTCCGGTCCGGGCGCGGGCATCGTGGAGATGCGGCCGAGGACTATGCTTCGGATTCTGGCGGCCGCCCGTCGCCCCCAGCAGCCGCCCCCTTCGCCCAGACGTTCCGGAGACGCCCCGATGACCATCGCCCGCACGCTGGCCGGCCTCGCCCTGGCCGGCGCCGCCCTGTTCGCCCTGTCCACGCCGAGCCAGAGCGCGCAACCCAACATGCAGGCCGCCCTCGACAACCTCATGCAGGCCCGCGCGAACCTGCAGCGTGCCGTCGCGGACAAGGGCGGCCACCGCGCCAACGCGCTGTCGCTGGTCGACCAGGCGATCGACGAGGTCCGCGCCGGCATCGACTACGCCCGCACGCACTGAACGGAAGGTGCGAACGCCGCGGCCGTTCGCGGCGTTCAGCGCTGGCATTGCGTGCCGGAAGACGCCTTATCGGATGGCGGAGGGGCGGGATGCCGCGGCGGCGCCGGCTCCAGCGACCTGATCGACGATGCCGCGGACTTCGCCCTCCCGCCCCCGTGGGGTCTGCCGCGGGTCCCGTTTCGCGTGCACTGCCGCTGCTGATGTATCGACGACCTGCGAGCGTCATTGCTTGCAGGTCATGCGCTTACGCGCAGGCGCGTCGACCCCCTCAGGGCAGGTGCGGGCGTGCCAGGAATTCCTTCGACTGCATCTCCTGCAGCCGGCTCACCGTGCGCTGGTACTCGAAGACGAGTTTCTCGCCGCGGTAGAGCGCTTCGCAGGGGGCGGCGGCGGTCACCACGAGCTTGACGTTGCGGTCGTAGAACTCGTCGACCAGGTTCAGGAAGCGCCGCGCCTGGTTCTCCATCATGTGGTCGAACACCGGGATGGCGGAGATCAGCACGGTGTGGAAGGCGCGGGCGATCTCGATGTAGTCGATCTGCGAGCGCGGGCCGTCGCAGATCGCCGCGAAGTCGAACCACACCACGCCTTCGGCGAGCCGCCGCGTCGGGATCACGCGGCCTTCGATCTCCAGGCCGGCGTCGGCGCGGCCCGGTTCGGGGGCGAGCGTCGCGAAGGCTTCGCTCAGGCACTGGTCGGCCCGCGCGTCGAGCGGCGTGTGGTAGACCGCGGCCTTCTCCAGGTAGCGCAGGCGGTAGTCGACGCCGTTGTCGACGTTGAGCACGTCGAGGTGATGCTTCAGCAGCGCGATCGCCGGCAGGAAGCGCGCGCGCTGCAGGCCGTTCTTGTAGAGCTCGTCGGGCGGGATGTTGGTGGTCGTCACCAGTACCACGCCGTTCCTGAACAGGCCGTCGAGCAGGCCGTGCAGCAGCATCGCGTCGGTGATGTCGGCGACGAAGAACTCGTCGAGGCAGATCACCCGCGCCTCGCGCGCGAGCTGCTCGGCGACGATCTTCAGCGGGTCCTGCTGGTTGCCGAGTTCGTTGAGGCGCGCGTGCACCATCTGCATGAAGCGGTGGAAGTGCAGGCGCAGCTTCTCGGGGATCGGCAGGGTCTCGAAGAACAGGTCGACCAGGTAGGTCTTGCCGCGGCCGACGCCGCCCCACAGGTACAGGCCCTTGATCGCCGGCGCCGCCGGCTCGTGGGTGCGCCGGCTGGTGAGGCGCGAGAACAGCCCGATCTTCTTCACCGGGGTGCCGCTGTCGGCGTTGCGGCGTGCTTCGAGCAACTGGTCGTACACCCGTTGCAGGTTGCGTACCGCGATCTCCTGCGCGGTGTCGTGCTGGAAGCCGGGGCGTTGGAGGTCCTGGTGGTAGCGGCGGACGAGCATGGCGGCGTGCTGGTGGCGCGGTCGGCGGGGCCGTCATTTCAGACCATGCGCGCGGCGCGGACAAGGCGCACGGCGCGCGCCAGGGCTTCTCAGGCCTTGGACTTGCGCCGCGGCAGGTAGCGCGACCAGTCGCGCGAGGGGTCGCCGAAGGCGATGAAATCGGGGTTGAGCAGGATCGGGCGCGCGTTGTAGCGCAGCGGGCGCATGAAGGTGTCGGTGAGGCCGCCGCCGGCCTCTTCGAGGATGATCTGCGAGGCGGCGGTGTCCCACTCGCAGGTGGGGCCGAAGCGCGGGTAGAGGTCGGCCTCGCCCTCGGCGATCAGGCAGGCCTTCAGTGCGCTGCCGACGCCGCGGTACTCGTGGCGGCCGAGGTGTTCGAGGTAGGTGGTCAGCGGGTGGCCGGTGTAGACGCGGCTGCCGGCCACGCGCACCGGCGCATCGCCGAGCAGGCGGGTGTGGATGCGGTGCGGGGCGGCGCCGGCGGCGTCGAGCTTCCAGGCACCGGCGCCGCGCGCGGCCCAGTAGCAGGTGCCGGCCACCGGCACGTGGATCAGCCCGAACACCGGCACGTGCTGCTCGATCAGCGCGATGTTGATCGAGAACTCGTCGTTGCGGCGCACGAACTCGCGGGTGCCGTCGAGCGGGTCGACCAGCCACAGCCGCGTCCAGCCGCTGCGCTCGGCGAGCGGCACGCGTGCGGATTCCTCCGACAGCACCGGGATGTCCGGCGTGAGCGCGCCGAGCGCGGCGACGATGATGTCGTGCGCGGCGAGGTCGGCCTGCGTCACCGGCGAGCGGTCGGCCTTCTCGTCGACCGTGAAGTCGGTGCGGTACACCGCGAGGATCGCCGTCGCCGCCTGCGCGGCGATCGCGGCGATCGCCGCCGCGAGTGCCGGCGGGGCCGGCGGGGCCGGCGGCAGGCTCACGGTGCCTCCCGCAGCGCCTCGCGCACCAGGAACAGCGCCGCGATCGAGCGCGCCTCGGTGAAGTCGGCGCGGGTGAGCAGCTCGGCCAGCGCCGACAGCCGCCATGGCACGACCTCGATCTCCTCGGGTTCGTCGCCGGGGTGGCGCTCCTCGAACAGGTCCTCGGCCAGCACCAGGTGGGTGGTGTGCTCGAAGTAGCCCGGCGCGATCGTGGTCGGGCGCAGGTAGCGCAGGCGGCGCGCGCCGTAGCCGACCTCTTCCATGATCTCGCGGTTGGCGGCGGCGAGCGGGTCCTCGCCGGGTTCGATCACACCCTTGGGGCAGCCGAGCTCGTAGCGGTGGGTGCCGGCGGCGTACTCGCGCACCAGCAGCACGGTGTCGGCATCGAGCATCGGCACCACCAGCACCGAGCCGTGGCGGCCCGAGGGCACGCGCTCGAATTCGACCTCGCAGCCGTTGGCGAAGCGCAGCCCGACCTTTTCGACGCGGAACAGGCGGCTGGTGGCGACGGTTTCGGAAGCGGTGATTTCGGGGAGTTTGCGCATGGCAGCATTGTCCGCGCCGCGAGGGGCGCGCGTCCAGCCGCCGCCGTCGCCGGCGTTCACGACGCCACGTCGCCGTCGCGCAGGCGGTAGACGATGCGTCCGATCAGTTCGTGCAGCGCGTAGTAGACGCCGTAGACCGCGCCCGGTTGCGGCACGAAATCGGCGGGCTCGGCGTGGTAGTCCGGGTTGGTGAAGTACAGCGTCGGTGCCGCCACCACCTCGAAGCCCTCGCGCGCGAAGGCTTCGCGCGCGCGCGGCAGGTGCCAGGCATTGCTCACCAGCAGGATGCGGCTGACGCCGCGGGCGCGCAGCAGCGGCGCGCTGTTGCGGGCGTTCTCGCGGGTGGTCTGGCTCGCGCTTTCGACCAGCACGTCGCTGATGCCGAACTCCTCGCGCAGCGCCTGTGCCATCAGCGTGCCCTCGGGGGCGCTGCGGCCGCGATCGCGGTAGCCGCCGGTCACCAGCACCGGCAGCCCGGTGGCGCGGGCGAGGTGCGCGCCGTAGCGCAGGCGCGCCAGCGTGGACACGTTCAGGGTCACCCCGCCGTACTCGGGGGCGGTGCCCGACAGGCCGCCGGCCAGCACCACCACCGCCTGCGCGCCGCTCGCCCGGGCGGCGGCGACGTCGAGCGGCGGCGGCGGTGCGACCAGCCGGTCGAGCCAGCCGATCGACGCCGGGATCGAACTCAGGTAGCCGGCGAGCAGCCCGCAGGCGAGCAGCCAGCGCCCCAGCCGCCGGCGCCACAGCAGCACACCGGCGAGGAGCACCAGCAGCACGCCGCCGGGCGGCATCAGCAGGCTTTCGAGCATCGGCGGCGGGGGCTCAGTAGGGCTTGGCCTTCTCGGCCCCCTTCTGCACGGCTTCGCCGCCGGCTTCGACGTCCTTGCCGAAGCCCTTGACGGTGTTGCAGCCGGCGAGGCCGATGACGAAACCGAGCGCGACGAGGATCGAGATGAGCTTGCGCATGGCGGTGGACTCCTGGGAAGTGGCGTTGCGGTCGCAACGGGACGGGGGGCGAGGCTCACGGCCGGTAGCTGATGCGGTAGATGCGCCCGCCCTGGTCGTCGGACAGCAGCAGCGAGCCGTCCGGCAGTTCGAGCAGGTAGGCGGGGCGTCCCCACACCTTGCCATCGGCACCGAGCCAGCCCTGTGCGAAGGGTCGGTAATCATACGGCCGTCCATCGCGCACGTCGGCCATCATCACGCGGTAGCCGATCTTGCTGCTGCGGTTCCACGAGCCGTGCTCGGCGACGAACACGCGCCCGCGGTATTCGGCCGGGAACTGCGAGCCAGCGTAGAACACGATGCCGAGCGGCGCGACGTGGGCGTCCAGCGCCACCGCCGGGGCGGTGTAGTCGGCGCAGCGCCGGCCGCTGCCGAACTCGGGGTCGAGGATGCGGCCGCCGTGGCAGTACGGGTAGCCGAAGTGCGCGCCGGGCGTGGTGAGGATGTCCAGCTCGTCGGGCGGGGCGTCGTCGCCGAGCCAGTCGCGCCCGTTGTCGGTGAACCACAGCTCGCGCGTGCCCGGCCGCCAGGTGAAGCCGACGGTGTTGCGCACGCCGCGGGCGACCGTCTCCATCGCGCCGCCGCCCGGGTCGAGCGCGCGGATCTCGGCGTAGCCCGGCCGCTCGCAGATGTTGCACGGCGCCCCCACCGCCACGTAGAGCCGGCCGTCGGGGCCGAAGTCGGCGAAGCGCCAGCCGTGGTGGCGTTCGCCGGGCAGGTCGGCGCGCAGCACCTCGGGCGGCGGCGGGGCGTCGAGGTGCCGCTCGATGTCGCGCAGGCGCAGGATGCGGTCGACGTCGGCGACGTACAGGTCACCGTCCTTCAGCGCGATGCCGTTCGGCATCGCCAGGCCCTCGGCGAGCGTCCAGCGCCGCTCGGCGCGACCGTCGCCATCGGCATCGCGCAGCGCGTAGAGGCGCCCGCCGCTGCGGGTGCTGACGAACACCGTGCCGTCCCGCCCGAGCCGCAGCACCCGCGCATCGGGCACGTCGTCGGCCCACACGGCGATGCGGAAACCCGGCGGCAGGCGGATGTCGGCGACGGTGGCGGCCGCCGCCAGGGCCGGCAGCAGGGCGGCGAGGGTTGCGATCAGCAGACGGTGGAGCATGGACGGAATCTCCGCGGCGGCGGCATCAGGGAAGGTAGACCGCGGGCACGGCCGCGGGTGCCGTGCAACGAGACCGTCATCCGCCGCACCGATACTGCGCCGCCGTACCGGGCGCGGCGTCGCGCCGGGCCCATCGTTTCCGAGGTCAAGGCATGAGCAAGATCGACGACGGCATCGTCAGCAACGATTCCGCCAACCCCCATTTCGGGCAACTGCTGGCGGCGCGCCTGTCGCGGCGCACGCTGCTCGGTGGCAGCCTCGGCGCGGCGGCGCTGGGCTTCCTCGGCATCGACGTGCCGGCCGCGGCGGCGGCGGATGCCGTGCCGGCCGGCAGCACCGGCCCGGCGGCGGCCGGCCCGGCGGCGGCGGCGCTGCTCGGCTTCACGGGCATCGCGGCCTCGACCGAGGACACCGTGCGCGTGCCCGCGGGCTACCGCTGGCAGGTCATCGCGCGCTGGGGCGACCCGATCGGCGCGCTCGACGCCGCCCCCGGCACGCCGGCCTTCCGCACCGATGCCGGCAACAGCGCCGAGGAGCAGGCGCTGCAGGTCGGCATGCACAACGACGGCATGCATTACTTCACGCTGCCCTGGGACAACGCCGACGCGGCGGGCGCGTCGCGGCGCGGGCTGCTGGTGATCAACCACGAGTACGTCGACCAGGGCCTGCTGTACCCCGACGGCATGCAGGGCTGGAGCGCCGACAAGGTGCGCAAGTCGCAGCACGCGCACGGCGTGTCGGTGCTGGAGATCGTCGAGCAGGGCGGCGAGTGGCGCATCGTGCCGCAGTCGGGCTACGCGCGGCGCATCACCGCGAACACGCCGATGCGCATCGGCGGCCCCGCCGCCGGCCACCCGCTGCTCTGCACCGCTGCCGATCCCGAGGGCCGGCAGGTGCTGGGCACGTTCAACAACTGCGCCAACGGCTACACCCCGTGGGGCACCTACCTGACCTGCGAGGAGAACTTCAACGGCTACTTCGTCGCCGCGAGCGTCGACGCCGACCTGAAGCGCTACGGCGTCAAGGACAGGTCGGACTACCGCTGGCACGAGCACGACGCGCGCTTCGACGCCGGCCAGCACCCCCACGAACCCAACCGCTTCGGCTGGGTGGTCGAGATCGACCCCTACGCGCCCGATGCGGTGCCGGTCAAGCGCACCGCGCTCGGGCGCATCAAGCACGAGGGCGCGACCGTCACCACCGCGGCGGACGGCCGCGTGGTCGTCTACATGGGCGACGACCAGGCCGGCGAGTACATCTACAAGTTCGTCAGCCGCGACGCCTGGGATGCCACCGACCGCCTGCGCAACCGCCACCTGCTCGACCACGGCACGCTGTACGTGGCGCGCTTCGAGGCCGACGGCGGCGGGCGCTGGCTGCCGCTGGTGCACGGCGCCGACGGCCTCGTGGCCGACAAGGGCTTCGCCGACCAGGGCGAGGTGCTGGTGCGCACGCGCCAGGCCGCCGACGTGCTCGGCGCGACCAGGATGGACCGCCCGGAGTGGATCGCCTGCCACCCGCAGAGCGGCGAGGTCTACTGCTCGCTGACCAACAACACCGGGCGCGCCGACGCCAGGCCGAACGACCCCAACCCGCGCGACAAGAACGTGCACGGCCACATCATCCGCTGGCGCGAGCGCGGCGACGCCGCCGCCGAGGCCTTCGCGTGGGACGTGTTCGTGCTCGCCGGCGACCCGGCCAGCGAGGTGGCGAACAACCAGGGCAACGTCACCCGCGTCAACCCGGCCAACACCGACGTGTTCTCGGCGCCCGACGGGCTGTGGGTCGATCCGCGCGGCGTGCTGTGGATCGAGACCGACGTCTCCACCTCGCGCCTCTACCACCCGGAGCTGAACCCGAAGAGCACCGAGCTCCGCAACATCGGCAACAACCAGCTGCTCGCCGCCGACCCGGCGAGCAAGGCGATCCGGCGCTTCCTGACCGGCCCGGTGGGCTGCGAGATCACCGGCATCACGATGACGCCCGACCTGCGCACGCTGTTCGTCAACGTGCAGCACCCGGGCGAGCCGCTCGGCGACTCCGAGTTCAACGACCCGGCGAAGCCGATGAAGTACAGCACCTGGCCCGACGGCCCCGCGGGCGGGCGCCCGCGCTCGGCCACCGTGGTGATCACCCGCACCGACGGCGGCGTGATCGGCAGCTGAGGGGCGGCGACCGCAACGCCCGGTCTACGGCCCGTTAGCTTTGGCCGCCCCGGTTGCCGCGATGCTGCATTTCGTCATTTCAGGCAGAAAGTCCGACGAATCCGGCAAGCGGCTTCCGCGTCTGCGGGGCATGCGAAAGGGCGGAGGCTCCTGTGCAGGAGGGCGCCGCGGGTAAGACCGCGGCGCCCCTGAGGCGGGATCGGTGCCGTCGCAGGCGCCGGCTCAGGCGCGCTTGCGGCCGGTCAGCATCGCGCGCGGCAGGTTCTCGCGGTGCAGCACGCTTTCCCAGAGCACGCCGAGCAGGTGCGCGCCGATCAGCGCCACGCAGCTGTAGGCGCAGAACTCGTGGGCGTCCTTCAGCACGTCGACGAGCGCGTCGCTGGCGTCGGCGAACACCCCGGCGAGGGGGCCCATGCCGTTCTGGGCGCCGTACAGCGACAGGCCGAGGCCGGTGGTGACGAGGAGCATGACGATCATCGCGACGATCATCGCCCCGCCCGCCGGGTTGTGGCCGATGTAGCGCCGCGCCCGGCCCCTGAGCACCGCCGCGGTGTAGCGCAGCACGGTCCGCGGGTGGTGCACGAAGTCGCTGAAGCGCGCGTGCCGCGAGCCGACGAAGCCCCACACCAGGCGCAGCAGGAGCAGGCCGACGACCGTGTAGCCGGCGAGCACGTGGATGTTCTGCAACTCGTCCTCGGTGAAGAAGGCGAGCGTGAAGGCGGCGACGAGCGTCCAGTGGAACAGCCGCACCAGCGGGTCCCACACGTGGACCTCGGCGGACGTGTCAGCGGGTGATGTCGACATGAATGGCAGCTCCGGTGCGCCCGCGCGGGCGGTGGCAGGCGGGGCGCCGGCGGCGATGGGCCCGTGGGCCGCCGCCGGCGCGCCCGGGCTTACTTGGCGTCCTTGTTCAGTTCGCCGGTGACGACGTCGTAGAACACGTTCACCTTCTTGCCGTCGGCGCCCTTGATCTGCACCTCCCAGAGTTCGCGGCCCTTCTGGGTCTCCTTGTAGGCCTTGACGACCTCGCCGGGGTGCAGCGCGGTGGCCTTGGCGATGGCTTCCTCCTTGGTCATGTCGGCGGCGAAGGCGCTGCCGGCGGTGGCGAGCAGGGCGGCGGCGATCAGGGTGTTCAGCGTGCGCATGATGGTCCTCTCGGGAGCGAACCCGGCCGGGTGGCCGGACGAGAGGCAGGATAGGGAGCCTGCCTTAACCGGGCCTTAACGTGCCGGGGCCCCGTCCGGCGCCTGGTCGATGCGCTTGCCCCGTGCGCGCCGGGGCGTCACAGTGCCGCGCCATGCGCGTGTTGCTGGTGGAGGATGACAGGCCGCTGGCGGCGGGGCTGCGCGAGGGGCTCGAACGCGAGGCCCTGTGCGTGGACCACGTCGGCGATGCGGAGCGGGCGTGGTCGGCGCTGCTGGCGACCGCCTACGACCTCGCCATCGTCGACATCGGCCTGCCCGGGATGGACGGCTTCGAGCTGGTGCGGCGCCTGCGCGCGTCGGGCCGCCACGTGCCGGTGCTGATGCTGACCGCGCGCGACGGGCTGGAGGACCGCGTGCGCGGCCTCGATACCGGCGCCGACGATTACCTGGTGAAGCCGTTTCTGCTGCCCGAGCTGCTGGCGCGGGTGCGCGCGCTGATCCGGCGCAGCCGCGACGCCGGCACGCCGCTGCTGCGCTTCGGGCCGATCGTGCTCGACCTCGCCTGCCGCAACGCCTTTCTCGACGGCGCACCGTTCGAACTGACCGGTCGCGAGTGGGACGTGCTCGAACACCTGATGCTCGCCGCCCCCC
Organism: Plasticicumulans lactativorans; assembly: GCF_004341245.1. Classification (GTDB taxonomy): domain Bacteria; phylum Pseudomonadota; class Gammaproteobacteria; order Competibacterales; family Competibacteraceae; genus Plasticicumulans_A; species Plasticicumulans_A lactativorans. The sequence continues at coordinate 11,448 of NZ_SLWY01000014.1, forward strand.
GCGTCGTCGCCAAGTCGAAGCTCGCCGACAGCCTGAGCCGCTGGGACAACGAGATCACCACCAACGCCGTCGAGATCTACGTGTCGCGCCTGCGCGCCAAGCTCGCACCGGCGGCGGTGACGATCCGCACGGTGCGCGGCATCGGCTACCGGCTCGACGAGGGCGCCAGCGCGTGAGGCCGGGCGGCGCACGCCCGCTGGCGGGGCGGTGAGCGCCGCGCCGACGCTGCGCCGACGGCTGCTGCTCGGCCTGCTGCTGCCGCTGCTCGCGCTGCTCGGCGTCGGCGTGGTCGCCGACTACCGCACCGGCGTGCGCCTGGCCGAAGACGCCTATGACCACGCGCTGACCAGCACCGCCATCGCGCTCGCCGCGCGGCTCGAGCTCGACAAGGATCACGACCTCGACGTCGACCTGCCCGCGGCGGCCGAAGCGGTGCTGCGCAGCGACCCGACCGATCGCATCGATTTCGCCGTCTACGATCACCAGGGCAAGCTCATCTCCGGCAACGCCGGGCTGCGCGAGCTGGCGGCGGCGCCGGGGAGCGCCAACCCGGCGTTCAGCGATGCCGTGCGCGACGGCACGCCCCTGCGCGTCGTCACCTACCGCTACGCCGGCCCCGAAGGCATGGCGACCATCATCGTCGTCGAGACCACGCGCAAGCGGCAGCGGGCGGCGGCGCAGGTGCTGGTGTCGACCGGCTGGCCCAACGTGCTGATGGTCGCGGCGACGCTGCTGATCGTGTTCTTCGGCGTGCGCTACGCGCTGGCGCCGCTCGATGCGCTCGGGCGCAGCATCGACCGCCGCGCCCCCGACGATCTCGGCCCGATCCCGCTGCACGGCACGCCGGGCGAGGCGCGGCCGCTGGTCGCGGCGCTGAACCGGCTGATGGACAACCTGCGCCGCTCCACGGCGCTGCAGCAGGCCTTCCTGTCCAACGCCGCCCACCAGTTGCGCACGCCGCTCGCCGGGCTGCAGACCCAGGTCGAGCTGGCGCTCGACGCGGTCGCGGCGCCCGACCGGCCGCGCCTCGAAGCGATGCGCGAGGCGACCGCCCGCCTGGTCCGCCTGACCCACCAGATGCTGGCACTGGCGCGTTCGGCGCCCGAGGCCGGGGCCGGCCAGCAGTGCGAGCCGGTCGACCTGCCCGCGCTGCTGGAGGACGCGGCCTGCGGCCATCTCGACCGGGCGCTCGCGCGCGGCATCGACCTCGGCTTCGAGCCGGCGCCGGCCACCGTGGCCGGCTCGCGCTGGCTGCTGCACGAGATGCTCGCGAACCTGATCGACAACGCGCTCGCCTACGCCCCCGCGGGCAGCGCGGTCACCGTGCGCTGCGGCAGCGCCGCCGACGGCGGCGCCTTCCTCGAAGTCGAGGACGCCGGGCCCGGCATTCCCGCAGCCGAGCGTGCCCGCGTGATCGAGCGTTTCTACCGCATCCCCGGGTCGGAGCCGGCGGGCAGCGGCCTCGGCCTCGCCATCGTGCACGAGGGCGCCTGCCGCCACGGCGCGCGGCTCGACCTCGACGACGGCGCGCACGGCCGGGGTACGCGGGTGCGCGTGCGCTTTCCGGCGCCGTAAGGGCGGGGGCGCGCCGCGGCGGCGGCGCTGTCAGGAATCCGAAGGCATTCCCTGCCTACCGTTGCGGGCCTCGACCAGCCGTTGAGGACCCGCCGATGTCCGTTTCCACCGTTTCCGCCCGCCGCCAGCCGCGGGCCATCATCCTGCTGCACTGGGGCTCGCTCGCCCTGATCCTCGCCGCGGTCACCGTGGTGCTGCTGCGCGAGGCGTTCGACGACCGGGGCGTGCGCCTCGCGCTGCTCGACCTGCACCGCGACGCCGGGCTGCTGGTGCTCGCCGCCACGGCGTTGCGGCTCGCCGCCCGGCTGCGGCACGCGCGGCTGCCGGCGGGCGATGACCCGTGGCCGCTGCGGCTCGCCGCCGCCGGCGTGCACCTCGCGCTGTACCTGCTGCTGGGCGCGCAGCCGCTGCTCGGCTGGGCGCTCTCCGACGCGCGCGGCCAGCATCACGCGCTGTTCGGCGTGCTGCCGCTGCCGGTGCTGTCCGGCGCCGATGCCGATCTCGCCGACACCCTCGCCGACTGGCACGAGGGCGTGGCCTGGGGCCTGGCGGCGCTGGTCGCGCTGCATGCCGCGGCCGCGCTGTGGCACCACTACGTCCGCGGCGACGCGGTGCTGCGGGCGATGCTGCCGGCGGCCGAAGCCGATCCCGGCCGCCTCGAAGCGGGCCTCGAATCCCGTTCCTCCGAGGTCTGAGGCGATGAAAACGCTCCTGCATCGAATCCGCATCCACCGCACCCGCCTGGCGGCGCTCTTCACGCTGCTGGCGCTCGGCCTCGCGGCCGGCGACGCGGCCGCCGTGCCGAGCTTCGCGCGCCAGACCGGCCAGGACTGCGTCGCCTGCCACATCGGCGCCTACGGCCCGCAACTGACGCCGTACGGCATCAGGTTCAAGCTCGGCGCCTACACCGACAGCGACGGCAAGGACGGCAAGGTGCCGCTGTCGGCGATGCTGCTCGGCGGCTTCACCCACACGGCCAAGGGCCAGGCGGAGGCGCCCACCGACCGTACCGGCACCAACAACAACCTCGTGCTCGACCAGGCGTCGCTGTTCGTCGCCGGGCGCGCGAACGACTACATCGGCGCCTTCCTGCAGTCGACCTACACCGGCGCCGACAACACCTTCGCGCTCGACAACGCCGACGTGCGCATGGCGCGCACGCTGGACTACGGCGGCACCGACGTGACCGTCGGCCTGTCGGTGCACAACACGCCGGGCATGCAGGACCCGTTCAACACGCTGCCGGCGTGGCGCTTCCCCTACGTGTCGTCGTCGGTCGCACCCGAACCGGTGGCGGCGCCGCTCTTCGACGGCGGGCTGGAGCAGCACGTCACCGGGCTGTCGGCGTACACCTTCATCAACGACAGCGTCTACGCCGAGCTCGGCACCTACCGCGCGCTGCCGGCGGGCGCGCTGGATACGCTCGGACTCGGCCGCGACAGCTACCCGGGCAAGCTCGACCGCTCGACCGCCTACTGGCGCCTCGCCTACTTCCAGGACCTGAAGAAGTCGGCGTTCTCGGCCGGCGTGTTCGGGTTCGACACCGGCATCGACCCGAGCGGCGACGGCAGCGGCCTCAGCGACGGCTACCGCGACCTCGGCATCGACGCGCACTACCAGTTCCTCGGCACGCGCGAGCACATCGCCACGGTCAACGCGAGCTACATCCGCGAGCACCAGAGCCGCGACGCGACCTTCGCCGCCGGCGGCGCCGACAACCGCAGCGGCCAGCTCAACGAGTTCAACCTGAACGCCTCGTACACCTACGACCAGACCTGGGGCTTCACGGCCGGGCGCTTCATGATCCAGGGCAGCCGCGATGCCACGCTGTACGGCGACGGCAGCGCCAGCGGCTCGCCGGACAGCGCGGGCTACGTGCTGCAGGCCGACTGGACGCCGTGGGGCAAGGAAGGCTCGTGGAACTCGCCGTGGGCGAACCTGCGCGTGGGGCTGCAGTACACGATGTACGACCGCTTCAACGGCGCGAGGCACAACTACGACGGCAACGGCAGCGACGCGAGCGACAACGACACGCTCTATCTCTTCCTGTGGACATCCTTCTGAGGCCCGCCATGCCGAAACAGCGCTTTTCCAGCGTCGCCGCGGCAGGCGCGGCCGTCCTCCTCGTGCTCGCCGGCGCTGCGGCGCACGCCGCCGGTGACCCCCGCCGCGGCGCCGACGTGTTCGCGACCGAATGCGCCGAGTGCCACAGCGTCAAGGCCGGCAAGGACAAGAAGGGACCGTCGCTGTTCGCCGTGCTCGGGCGCCCGTCGGCCGCGAACCCGGACTTCGTCTATTCGGACGCGATGCGCACCAGCGGCATCGTCTGGACCGCGGAGCGGCTCGACGCCTACGTGACGGCGCCGAAGCGCGTCATGCCCGGCGGCAAGATGAAGTACGACGGCCTCGCCGATGCGGCCGAACGCGCCGACCTGCTGGCGTTCCTGGCCGCGCAGCACTGAGCGCGTGCGGCGGGGGCCTCAGGCGGCGGCGCCGGTGTCGGTGCCGGGGTCCTCGGCGCTGAACTCGCCGCTCGCGTAGTCGTAGGCGAACAGCTCCGCGTAGCGGCCCCAGTCGACGATGACGCCGAGCACGCGCTCGGCCTCGTCCTCGCTCAGCGTGTCCTCCAGCTCGCGCAGGAAACGGCTCTCCGGCGCGCGCCGCTGCGGGCGCTCGTCGATGACGCGGCGGATGTGCGCGGCGAGCGGCACGCGGCGCACCAGGTGCTCGGCGAAGATCTCCTTGCGCCGCAGGATGTCGGCTTCGAGGAAGGCCGTGCCGTGGGCGGTCAGCGCGATGTGGCCCTCGCCGACGGTGGCGAAGCCGAGCAGCTCCAGCGCCTCGACGATCGGGAACAGCTCGTCGACCGCGAGCTCCAGCGCATCGGCCACCGCGGCGAGTTCGGCCTGGCTGCCGTAGCTCGGCCAGGCCACCTCGTCGAGCAGGCCGATCATCTGCTGCGCGCCGACGCCGGGCAGGCGGTGCGCGATGCCGGCCGCCTGCAGGCCGCCGGCGCGGGTCATCGCGGCGTAGATGCGGTCGGTCAGGTGGCGGAACGCCGGCGACTCGGGGTCGCGCGGGTGGCGCAGCGTCACCTTCAGCTCGGCCTTCACCCGCCCGGGGTTGGAGTCGAGGATGATGATGCGGTCGGCGAGCATCAGCGTCTCCTCGATGCCGTGCGACACCATGACGATGGCGCGCGTCGGGATCTGCCGCTCCAGCCACAGGTCGAGCAGGTCGCCGCGCAGGGTTTCGGCGGTCGGCACGTCGAGCGCCGAGAACGCCTCGTCCATCAGCAGCACGTCGGGGTTGACGACCAGCGCGCGGGCGAAGCCGACGCGCTGGCGCATGCCGCCCGACAGCTCCTTCGGGTAGGCCGACTCGAAGCCGTCGAGGCCGATCAGGTCGATCGCCGCCAGCGCCCGCGCGCGCCGCTCGGCCGCCGGCACGCCCTGCGCCTCCAGCCCGAGCTCGACGTTCTGCAGCACGTTGAGCCACGGGAACAGGCCGAAGGTCTGGAACACCATGCTGATGCCGGGCACCGGGCGCGTGACCGGCGCGCCGCGGTAGCGCACCTCGCCGTCGCTCGCGCGCATCAGCCCGCAGAGGATGCGCAGCAGCGTCGACTTGCCGCAGCCGGAGCGGCCGAGGATGGCGAGGATCTCGCCGGCGCGCACGTCGAGGTCGATGCCGTCGAGGATGACGATGTCGCCCTTCTCCGGGGCGGGGTAGCGCTTGCTGACGCCGCGCAGCGTGAGCAGCGTCTCGGTGGGGGCGGTCGCGGACATGACGGGCGATCTCAGTCGGTGGCGAGGCGCTGCTGCGCCCGGTCGTACAGGGGTTTCCAGACGAGGCGGTTGAACACGACCACGTACAGGCTCATCACCGCGATGCCGAGCACCACGCGCGGGTGGTCGCCGGCGGCGGTCTGCTGGGCGATGTAGGCGCCGATGCCGGTGGCGTTCAGCGTGGTCCGGCCCCAGGTGACGACCTCCGAGACGACGCTCGCGTTCCACGCCCCGCCCGAGGCGGTCAGCCCGCCGGTCAGGTAGGCCGGGAACACCGCCGGCAGCAGCACCCGGCGCCAGTACAGCGCGCCGCGCAGGCCGAGGTTGGCGGCGGCTTCCCGGAGGTCGTTCGACAGCGCCGCGGCGCCGGCGATCACGTTGAACAGGATGTACCACTGGGTGCCGAGGATCATCAGCGGGCTGACCCAGATCTCCGGGTCGAGGCCGTAATGGACGATGCCGAGCACCGCCACCGGGAACAGCAGGTTGGCCGGGAACGCCGACAGGAACAGCGCCACCGGCTGCACGTGCTGCGCGAGGCGCGGGCGCAGCCCGATCGCGATGCCGACCGGGACCCACAGCGCGGTCGCCAGCGCCGTCAGCACCACCACCCGCAGCAGCGTGCAGCCGCCGAGCACGAAGACCCGGCCGATCTCGGCGTAGCTCGCCTCGGTCAGCACGAAGCGCGCGAGCAGCACGATGCTCGCCGCCGCGCCGGCGAACAGCGCGAGGCTCCAGGCCGCTCCCGCCCAGCCGGCGAGCGCCACGCGGCGCCACTTGATCCGCGGCACCGGGCGCCACGCGCGCCGCGGCAGGCGCCGCGCGAGCGCGCGCGCCACCGCGCCGGTCGCCGCGCGCAGCAGCCCGGCCAGCGCGCGCAGCCCGTGCGCCCGCGCGAACAGGTCGAGTACCCAGGAGCGCGGCGCCGCCTGCCCCTGCGAGAACTCGAACTTGAAGCGGTCGGCCCAGGCCACCAGCGGGCGGAACACGAGCTGGTCGTAGAGCGCGATCACCACCGCCATGCACAGGATCGCCCAGCCGATCGCGCCGAGGTCCTCGTGCTGGATCGCCAGCGCGATGTAGGAGCCCACGCCCGGCAGCGTCACCGTCTGGTTGGCGACGGTGATCGCCTCCGAGGCGACGACGAAGAACCAGCCGCCGGAGACCGACATCATCGTGTTCCAGACCAGGCCGGGGATCGCGTACGGCACCTCCAGCTTCCAGAAGCGCTGCCAGGGCGACAGCCCGAACAGGTCGGCGACCTGGTAGAGGTCCTTCGGCAGCAGGCGCAGCGCGTAGAAGAAGCTGAACGCCATGTTCCACGCCTGCGAGGTGAAGATCGCGAAGATCGCCGCGCATTCGGCACCGAGCAGGCTGCCCGGGAAGAGCTGCACGAACCAGATCACCGTCACCGACAGGAAGCCGAGGATCGGCACCGACTGCAGCACGTCGAGCAGCGGGATCAGCAGCTGCTCGGCGCGCCGGCTCGACGCCGCGAGCTTGGCGTAGACGAAGGTGAAGACGAAGGAGCAGGCGAGCGCGGCCGCCATGCGCAGCGTCGTGCGCAGCGCGTACTCGGGCAGGTGCACGGGGTCGAGCGAGATCGGCAGCGGCGCGCCGAAGGTGTAGGGCACGGTCATGCCGCGGCTGCCCCAGGCGAGCAGGAACAGCCCGCCGCAGACCAGCGGCAGCGCGAGCAGGTCCCAGCGGTTCGGCAGGCGGCTGAGCAGGCCCGGCGCGGTGGGCAAGGTCGTGTGCAGGCTCATCGTGGACGCTCGACGGGGGGACGGGGCGCACGCCGGCTGCCGCCGGGGGGTGCGGGGCACGCCTATCATGCCTGCCGGCGCCGGCGCGCGTGTTAACGCCGAACGGCCGCCGCCGGCTGCGGCGAGCTCAGATGCCGGGGGTGGCGGAGGCGGGGGCCGCCGGCAGCGTGAAGCTGAAGATCGCGCCGCCCTCGGGGTTGTCGTCGGCCCACAGCTGGCCGCCGTGGGCCTCCATGATCGAGCGGCTGATCGACAGGCCGAGCCCCAGGCCCTTGGGCTTGGTGGTGTAGAACTGCTCGAACAACTGCTCGGGGTCGGTCGACGGCAGGCCCGGCCCGCAGTCGATCACGTGCACCGCCACGCAGCCCTCCGCGGTGAGATCGGAGCGCACCAGCACCGGGCTGGCGATTCCGCCGGAGGCATCGCCGGGCGCGGCCTCCATCGCGTTGCGCAGCAGGTTGAGCAGCACTTGTTCGATCTGCACGCGGTCGGCGAGCACCGTCGGCAGGTGCGGGGCGAGTTCGGCCGCCAGGTGCACGCCGTGGCGGCGCGCCTCCGGCAGGCAGAAGCGCAGCATCTCGCGCACCACCGCGTTGACGTCGATCGGCAGGCGCTGGAACTCGCTCTTGCGGGCGAAGCCGCGCAGCCGGCGGATGATCTCGCCGGCGCGGCTGGCCTGCTGCGCGATGCGCTCGAGCGCGCCCTTGATCACCTCAGCCTCGGCCGGCGGCGTCGCCTCCATGCGCCGGATCGCGCCGCGCGCGTAGTTGACGATCGCCGCGAGTGGCTGGTTCAGCTCGTGCGCGAGCCCCGAGGCCATCTCGCCCAGCGTGATCAGCCGCGCCACGTGCGCCATCTCGTGCTGGTGGCGCTGCACCAGTTCCTCGGCGTGGCGCCGCTCGCTCATGTCGCGCACCACGGTCGAGAAGTACTCGATGCCGTCGCCCTCGTCCGGGTGCGAGAGGATCACCTGCGATACCGGCAGTTCGCGCCCCTTGGCGTCGATGAACGCGGTCTCCCCGCTCCAGGTGCCGGTGGCGCGCGCCGTCGCCAGGCCCTCGCTCTCGACGCGCGCGTAGGCCGCCGGTGGCATCAGTTCGCGCAGGCGCAGCGGGCGGTTGCCGGTGGCGGGCAGCGTCAGCGTGCGCAGCGCGGCCTCGTTCAGGTAGGTGATGCGCCCGCTGCCGTCGAAGAACACCACCAGGTCGGTGGTGGCCTCGACGATGCGCGCCAGCCGCCGGGTGGCGCGTTCGGCGAGCACGCGCCGGCTGACGTCGCGCGACACGCTGATGATCTCCAGGAGCTCGCCGCTGCCCGGGTCGCGCAGCGTGCGGCTGGTGCTCTCCAGCCACACGTAGTGGCCGTCCTTGTGGCGGTAGCGGTAGGTGCCGACGTAGATGCCGCGCTCGTAGGCGACGGTGGGCGCGCGCTCCTTGTAGGTGCGCCGGTCGTCCGGGTGGAACAGGTCGAGCGAGGACACCCCCACCAGCTCCTCGGGCCGGTAGCCGAGCAGCGTGGTGGCGGCCGGCGAGGCGTAGAGGAAGGTCCAGGTGCCGGGGGTGTGGCGCGAGATGATGTCGGTCGACTGCTCGGCGAGCAGGCGGTGGCGCGCCTCGCTGATGCGCAGCGCCGCCTCGGTCTGGCGGCTGTCGGTGACGTCGCGGCCGAAGACGTGGACGGCCGGCCCGGCCTCGCCGTCGCTGGCGGCCGGCACGTAGGTCCACGCCAGCGTGCGCGCGCCGGCGCGCGCCTCGGCGTCCTGCACCGCCTCGCCGTGCTGCAGGCAGGCGCGCACCAGTTCGTGGTGGCCGGTGGGCAGCACCAGGCGGACGTCGGTGAGCTGGACCTTCGCCAGCAGCGCCGCGGTCGCCGGGTTGCTGGCGAGCACCTCGCCCTCGGCCGAGCAGGCGAGCACCGGCTCGGGCAGGCGGCCGACCAGGCGGGTGAAGGCTTCGAGCCCGGACGAGCCGGTGTCGGGCAATGCGCTCATGCGGTCTTTCCTTTTGAGATAAGTAAAAACCCTAATATTTATATCTTGTTTGGCAGTATGTGTTGCGATAGTCTGCGCAAAACACCTAGTCATCTTCGCATGATAGAGATGCACAGCACGTCGTTGCCGACTCACGAGGTCGACTGCGAACCGGCGCCGGGCTTCGCCGCTGCGTCCGGGGCACCCGCCCGGACCCCGCCCGCGAGCCACCCAGCCACGGCGGCCTGCGCCGGGCGGTCGCAACCAGAATGAGGAAAACGCGTATGTCCCTGTCGGTACCGGAACGGATCATGGCGTGTCCGCGCTTCCAGCGCCTCGCCGCCACGCGCTCGCGCTTCGCGTGGACGCTCGCCGCGCTCGTGCTCGCGCTCTACTACGGCTACATGCTGCTGGTCGCCTTCGCACCGCAGGTGCTGGGCGCGCGGCTCGCGGAAGGGGGCACCACGACCTGGGGGGTGCCGGTGGGGGCGGCGATCATCGTCTTCTCGTGGCTGATGACCGGCCTCTACATCCGTCGCGCGAACGTCGAGTTCGACGCGCTGACCGACGCCGTCCTCGAGGAGCACGCCCGATGAGCCGCCTGCACGGTCTTGCCGTTGCGGCGCTCGCCGCGCTCGCGCCCGTCGCCCACGCTGCCGGCGAGGCGCCGAAGGCGCCGGTCAACGTGACCGCGATCGCGATGTTCCTGGTGTTCGTCGCCATCACCATGGGCATCACCTACTGGGCGGCCTCGCGCACGCGCTCGGCGAAGGACTTCTACACCGCCGGCGGTGGCATCACCGGCTTCCAGAACGGGCTCGCGATCGCCGGCGACTACATGTCGGCGGCGACCCTGCTCGGGCTCTCCGGCATGGTGTTCGCGCGCGGCTACGACGGCTTCATCTACGCGATCGGCTTCTTTGTCGGCTGGCCGGTGATCATGTTCCTGATGGCCGAGCGGCTGCGTAACCTCGGCAAGTACACCTTCGCCGACATCGCCTCGTACCGCCTGCAGCAGACGCCGATCCGCACGCTGGCGGCGCTCGGCACGCTCGCGGTGGTGGCCTTCTACCTGATCGTGCAGATGGTCGGCGCCGGCAAGCTGATCCAGCTGCTGTTCGGCCTCGACTACTGGATCGCGGTGGTGCTGGTGGGCTCGATCATGGTCGTCTACGTGACCTTCGGCGGCATGCTGGCGACCACCTGGGTGCAGATCATCAAGGCCGTGCTGCTGCTCGCCGCGGGCACCTTCATGCTGGTGATGGCGATGTCGCGCTTCGGCTGGAGCTTCGAGGCGCTGGCGCAGCAGGCGAGCGCGGTGCACAGGATGGGTGACGCGCTGCTCGCGCCGGGCGCGCTGCTGGCCGATCCGGTGTCGGCGATCTCGCTGTCGCTCGGCCTGGTGTTCGGGCTGGCCGGCCTGCCGCACATCATGATGCGCTTCTTCACCGTCACCAACGCCAGGGAAGCGCGCAAGTCGGTGTTCTACGCCAACGGCTTCATCGGCTACTTCTTCCTCGTGGTGTGCACGCTCGGCCTGTGCGCGGTGGTCATCGTCGGCACCGACGCGCGCTTCCTCGGCGCCGACGGCAAGCTGCTCGGCGGCGAGAACATGGCGGCGATGCACCTGGCCAAGGCGGTGGGCGGCGACCTGTTCCTCGGCTTCATCTCGGCGGTGGCCTTCGCGACCATCCTCGCGGTGGTGGCGGGGCTCGCGCTCGCCGGCGCCTCGGCGGTGTCGCACGACCTCTACGCCTGCGTGATCAAGCGCGGCCAGGCCGACGAGCGCGCCGAGATGCGCGTGTCGCGCCTCGCCACGGTGGCGATCGGGCTGGTGGCGATCGTCCTCGGCATCCTGTTCGAGAACCAGAACATCGCCTTCATGACCGCACTGACCTTCGGCGTGGCGGCGTCGAGCAACTTCCCGGTGCTGCTGCTCTCGATGTACTGGAAGGGGCTGACCACGCGCGGCGCGCTGGTCGGCGGGCTGACCGGGCTGCTCAGTGCGGTGGTGTTCGTGGTGCTCGGCCCGACCGTGTGGGTGAAGGTGCTCGGCCATGCCGCGCCGCTGTTCCCCTACGACCAGCCGGCGCTGTTCTCGATGCCGCTCGCCTTCGCGGTGATCATGCTGGTGTCGAAGCTCGACGACAGCCGCCAGGCCGGGGACGAGCAGGCGCGCTTCACCGAGCAGTACGTGCGTGCGCAGACCGGCCTCGGCGCCGAGGCGGCGAGCGCGCACTGAGGACGGGCGCGGTGACAAGCGGCGGGCGCCTGCTAGGGTTGTGGGCGACCCGCGCGACAGACGCGGGCAGCATGCCGAAGCCGCGGGGCGCCACCCCGCGGCCGGGGCAGAACGACGACACGAGGGGAAGCACCACCATGAGCACCGTTGCGGCCGACGCCACCGAGGCCCCGCTGCTGCTGCGCGCCGATGCCGACGGCATCGCCACGCTGACGCTGAACCGTCCGGCGCAGTTCAACAGCCTGTCGGGTGCGCTGATCGGCGACCTGCAGGCGGCGCTCGACGCCATCGCCGACGACCCCGCGGTGCGCGTGGTGGTGATCGCCGGCGCCGGCAAGGCCTTCTGCGCCGGGCACGACCTCAAGGAGCTGCGCGCGTCGACCGACCGCGCCTTCCACGAAACGCTGTTCAACCGCTTCGGCCGCCTGATGCTGACGCTGACGCGGCTGCCGCAGCCGGTGATCGCGCGCGTGCACGGCATCGCCACCGCGGCCGGCTGCCAGCTCGTCGCCAACTGCGACCTGGCGGTGTGCGCCGACACCGCGCGCTTCGCCGTCAGCGGCATCAACCTCGGCCTGTTCTGCGCCACGCCGGCGGTGGCGCTGTCGCGCAACCTCGGCCGCAAGGCGGCGCTGGAGCTGCTGCTCACCGGCGAGTTCATCGACGCCGCCACCGCGCTCGCGCGCGGGCTGGTCAACCGCGTGGTGCCGGCCGCCGGACTCGACGCCGAGATCGCACGCCTCGCCGCCGCCATCGTCGCCAAGAGCCCGGCCGCGATCGCCTCCGGCAAGACGATGTTCTACCGCCAGCTCGAACTCGGGCTGGAGGATGCCTACGCCTATGCGGCGGAGGAGATGGCCCGCAGCATGGGTACGGCCGATGCCTGCGAGGGCATCGACGCCTTCATCGGAAAGCGTCCGCCGGTGTGGCAGGGGCGCTGATTCCGCGGTTTCGCACAAGGGCCGCACGCGCGCGGTCCGCATGACATCGAGGTGGGAACATGCAGCACAACCCGTATGAACTGGGGCTCGAACGCAACGCGGCCAACTTCGCCGCCCTGTCGCCGCTGAGCTACCTGGCGCGCGCCGCCGACGTGTACCCGAACCGCATCGCCAGCGTGCACGGCACGCTGCGCCGCACCTGGGCCGAAACCTACACGCGCTGCCGGCGCCTCGGCTCGGCGCTCGCCGCGCGCGGCATCGGCGTCGGCGACACCGTTGCGGTGATGCTGCCGAACATCCCCGAGATGCTCGAGGTGCACTTCGGCGTGCCGATGTGCGGCGCGGTGCTGAACACCCTCAACGTGCGCCTCGACGCCGAGGCGATCGCCTTCATGCTCGCCCACGGCGAGGCCAAGGTGCTGATCACCGACCGCGAGTTCTCCGACACCATCGAGAAGGCCCTGCGCCTGGTGCAGAAGCGCCCGCTGGTGATCGACGTCGACGACCCGCAGTACGAGGGCGGCAAGCTGCTCGGCACGCTCAATTACGAGCAGCTGCTCGGCGAGGGCGACCCGGACTACGCCTGGCAACTGCCCGCCGACGAATGGCAGGCGATCTCGCTCAACTACACCTCGGGCACCACCGGCAACCCCAAGGGCGTGGTCTACCATCACCGCGGCGCCTACCTGAACGCCGTCTGCAACGTGCTCGCCTGGGACATGGGGCAGCACCCGGTCTACCTGTGGACGCTGCCGATGTTCCACTGCAACGGCTGGTGCTTCCCGTGGACGCTCGCCGCCGCCGTCGGCACCAGCGTGAGCCTGCGCGCGGTGCGCCCCGAGCCGATCTTCGCCGCGATCAAGGAAGAGAAGGTCAACCACTTCTGCGGCGCGCCGATCGTGCTGAACATGCTGAACAACGCCCCGGCCGAGCTGAAGACCGGCATCGATCACCCGGTCAAGGTGATGACCGCCGGCGCCGCGCCGCCGGCCGCGGTGATCGAGGGCATGGAGCGCATGGGCTTCAAGGTCACCCACGTGTACGGGCTCACCGAGACCTACGGCCCCTGCGTGTCCTGCGCCGAGCAGGACGGCTGGGACGCGCTGCCGATCGACCAGCAGGCGCGCATCAAGTCGCGCCAGGGCGTGCGCGCGCCGATGCAGGAGGGGCTGATGGTCGCCGACCCGACCACCCTCGAACCCGTGCCGCAGGACGGGCGCACGCTGGGCGAGGTGTTCATGCGCGGCAACGTGGTGATGAAGGGCTACCTGAAGAACCCCGCCGCCACCGACGAGGCCTTCGCCGGCGGCTGGTTCCACTCCGGCGACCTCGCCGTGTGGCACGCCGACGGCTACATCGAGATCAAGGATCGCTCGAAGGACATCGTCATCTCCGGCGGCGAGAACATCTCCACGATCGAGGTCGAGGACGTGCTCTACCGCCACCCGGCGGTGATGGAGGCCGCGGTGGTCGCCCGCCCCGACAGCAAGTGGGGCGAGACGCCCTGCGCCTACGTGACGCTCAAGCCCGGCGCCGAGGACACCACCGAGGCCGACGTGATCGCCTTCTGCAAGACGCAGATGGCGGGCTACAAGGTGCCGAAGACGGTGGTCTTCGGCCCGCTGCCGAAGACCTCCACCGGCAAGATCCAGAAGTTCATCCTGCGCAACCAGGCGAAGGAGCTCGGCTCGCTCAGTTGATCGCGGTTCGCTCGACCGGGATCTTGGCCGCTGCGCCGAAGGGCGCAGCGGCTTTTTTTTTGCGCCGCTGCCGCGATCCGGCCCCGGCTTGACCGCGCGCAAGGCGCGCCGGCGTTCACCGGGTGCAGGCTGCGCCGCGGCGTTGGCTTACCTCCGATGCCACACCGCCGCCGCCGCGACGATCGGCTAAGCTCTTAACGTTGCGCCGGTACCCGGCCGGAGGAGCCTGCGGCCGGCGCCCGTGCCACCCGTGAGGACCTATCCGTGATCGAATCCGCCGTCGCCGGCGTGGCGGCACCGGCCGCGCATCCGCAACCGACGCCCGCCCTGATCGACCGCTTCGGTCGTCACGTCACCTACGTGCGCCTGTCGGTCACCGACCGCTGCGACTTCCGCTGCGTCTACTGCATGGCTGAGGAGATGCACTTCCTGCCGCGCGCGCAGGTGCTGACGCTCGAGGAGCTCGCCGAGGTCGGCCGTGCCTTCGTCGAACTCGGCGTGCGCAAGATCCGCCTCACCGGCGGCGAGCCGCTGGTGCGCCGCGACGTGCTGCAGTTGTTCGAGGACCTCGGCCGCCTGCCGCAGTTGAAGGAACTGGTGCTCACCACCAATGGCTCGCAGCTCGAACGCCTCGCCGCGCCGCTGCGCGCGGCGGGGGTGGCGCGCATCAACGTCAGCCTCGACAGCCTCAGGCCCGAGCGCTTCCGCCGCATCACCCGCGTCGGCGAACTCGACGCCGTGCTGCGCGGCATCCGCGCCGCGCAGGCGGCCGGCTTCGCGCGCATCAAGCTGAACGCGGTGATCCTGAAGCACCGCAACGAGGACGAGGTCGTCGACCTCGCCCGCTTCGCGATCGGCAACGGCTTCGACATCAGCTACATCGAGGAGATGCCGCTCGGCGTGATCGGTGACCACGACCGCGCCGCCGCCTACTACTCGTCGGATGCCATCCGCCGCGACCTCGAACGCCACTTCGAGCTGGTCGCCACCACCGAGACCACCGGCGGGCCGTCGAAGTATTACCGCGTGCCGGGCACGGCCTCGCGCATCGGCTTCATCTCGCCGCACAGCCACAACTTCTGCGGCGACTGCAACCGCGTGCGGGTATCGGCCGAGGGCCGGCTGCTGCTGTGCCTGGGGCAGGAGCACTCGGTGGACCTGCGCCACGTGCTGCGCGCCCACCCGGGCGAGCGCGAGCGCCTGAAGCAGGCGATCGTCGAGGCGATGCAGATCAAGCCCAAGGGCCACGACTTCGACCTGCGCGCGCAGCCGGTGATCATGCGCCACATGAACATGACGGGCGGCTGAAGGCCGCCAAAAACCGCCAGCGGAGCCGGCGTCAACCACGAGAGAGAGAGGAGGGTCGGCACATGCTGAGATCGCTGCACATCGATCCGCAGAAATGCACGGGCTGCCTGCAGTGCGAGATGGCGTGCTCCTACGAGAACGAGAAGGTCTTCAACCCCGCCAAGTCGCGCATCAAGGTGTTCAACTTCCACGACGAGGGCCGCTTCGTGCCCTACACGTGCACGCAGTGCGCCGAGGCCTGGTGCCTGCACGCCTGCCCGGTCGAGGCGATCACCAAGAACAAGCTGACCGGCGCGATGGAGGTCGCCGATTCGGTGTGCGTGGGCTGCAAGGTGTGCACGATCGCCTGCCCGTTCGGCACCGTGAACTACAACGAGACGACCGGCAAGGTCATCAAGTGCGACCTGTGCGGCGGCGACCCCGCCTGCGCCAAGGCCTGCCCGACCGCCGCGATCACCTACGTCGACGCCAACTTCACCGGGCTGGAGCGCATGCGTGCCTGGGCGGCCAAGACCAGCGCCGGCGCCCGCGCCTGACACCGGAGGAGGACATCACCATGGCCTGGACCCGCAAGATCCTGCGCGTGAACCTCACCCAGGGCACCTGCACCCCCGAAGCGCTGAACATGGCCTGGGCACGGGACTACCTCGGCCAGCGCGGGCTGGCGAGCAAGTACCTGGCCGAGGAGATCGACCCGCGGGTCGACGCGCTGTCGCCCGACAACAAGATGATCATGACCACCGGCCCGCTCACCGGTACCGCGGCCTCGACCAGTTCGCGCTATTCGATCGTCACCAAGAGCCCGCTGACCGGTGCCATCGCCTGTTCGAACTCCGGCGGCTTCTTCGGCGCCGAGCTGAAGAACGCCGGCTGGGACATGATCATCTTCGAGGGCCGCGCGCCCGCGCCCGTCTACCTGTTCCTGCACAACGACCGCGCCGAGCTGCTGTCGGCCGAGGCGATCTGGGGCCGCTCGGTGTGGGAGACCGACCACTGGATCCACCAGCGCCACCAGGACCCGCAGATCCGCGTCGCGGCGATCGGCGCCGGCGCCGAGAAGGGCGTGCTGTTCGCCGCCGTGGTCAACGACCTGCACCGCGCCGCCGGGCGCTCCGGCGTCGGCACGGTGATGGGCTCGAAGAATCTCAAGGCCGTCGCCATCCGCGGCGAGCTCGGCGTCGGCAACATCCGCGACCCCGAGGGCTTCATGAAGGCCGTCGTCGACGCCAAGGCGGTGCTCGCCGGCAACGCCGTGACCAGCGCCGGCCTGCCCACGTACGGCACCCAGGTGCTGATGAACGTGATCAACGAGATGGGCGCGATGCCCACGCGCAACTGGCGCGAGATCCAGTTCGAGGGCGCGAGCGCGATCTCCGGCGAGGCGATGCACGAGCCGCGCGCCTCCGACTGCAAGCCCAACCTGGTGCGCAACGCCGCCTGCTTCGGCTGCACCATCGCCTGCGGGCGCATCTCGACGATCGATCCCAGCCACTTCACGCTGCGCGGCGAGGGCCGTGACCGCTACAAGGTCGCCTCCGGCGGCCTCGAATACGAAGCCGCCTGGGCGCTCGGTTCCGACACCGGCGTGTCGGACATCGACGCGCTGACCTACGCCAACTTCATCTGCAACGAGCACGGCCTGGACCCGATCTCGTTCGGCGCGACCGTCGCCGCGGCGATGGAGCTGTACACGATGGGCGTGCTCACGCAGGCGCACACCGGCGGCATCGCGCTCGACTTCGGCAATGCCGAGGCGCTGTGCACGCTCGCCGAGCTGACCGGCCGCGGCGAGGGCTTCGGGCTGGAGATCGGCCTCGGCTCGAAGCGCCTGTGCGCCAGGTACGGCCACCCGGAGCTGTCGATGACCGTCAAGGGCCAGGAGTTCCCGGCCTACGACGCGCGCGCGATCAAGGGCATGGGGCTCACCTACGCCACCAGCAACCGCGGCGCCTGCCACCTGCGCAGCTACACCGTGGCCTCGGAGGTGCTCGGCATCCCGGTGAAGACCGACCCGCTGGCCACCGAGGGCAAGGCCGAGCTGGTCAAGGCCTTCCAGGACGCCACCGCGGTGGTCGACTCCACCGGGCTGTGCGTGTTCACCACCTTCGCCTGGACGCTCGCCGACATCCAGCCGCAGGTCGCCGCCGCCTGCGAGGGCGACTGGAGCATGGAGAAGCTCGCCGAGGTGGGCGAGCGCATCTGGAACCTCGAACGCCAGTTCAACCTCGACGCCGGGCTGACCGCCGCCGACGACACCCTGCCGCCGCGCCTCTTGAAGGAGCCGGCGAACACCGGGCCGGCCAAGGGCCACGTCAACGAGCTCGACCAGATGCTGCCCGAGTACTACCGCATCCGCGGCTGGACCGAGGACGGGCGGCTGAAGCCCGATCTGCGCGAGCGCCTCGGCGTCTGAGCCGCGCCGCCGGCCCCTGCGTCCGCGGGCGCAGGGGCGGGGGCCGGCGCCCGCGCCGGCCGCGATCCCACCAAGCCACCGGGCCGCGATGCGGCCCGGGGAGGAGCCGCCGATGAACCGCTACGTGATCGTCGGTGCCGGCCCGGCCGGCGTCATCGCCGCCGAGACCCTGCGCGACACCGACCCCGCCGGGGACGTCACGCTGATCGGTGACGAGCCCGAGCGCCCGTATTCGCGCATGGCGATCCCCTACCTGCTGATCGGCAAGATCGGCGAGGAGGGCACGCACCTGCGCAAGGCGCAGACGCACTACGACAGCCGCGGCATCCGCGTGCTGCGCGACCGCGTCGAGCGCGTCGACGCCGGCGCACGGCGCCTGTTCCTGGCGAGCGGCGGGGCGATGGACTACGACCGCCTGCTGGTGTGCACCGGCTCGCGCCCGCTGCGCCCGCCGGTGCCCGGCATCGACCTGCCCGGCGTGCACACCTGCTGGACCCTCGACGACGCCCGCCACATCGCCGCGCGCGCCGCGCCCGGCGCCCGGGTGGTGCTGGTCGGCGCCGGCTTCGTCGGCTGCATCGTGCTCGAAGCGCTGGCGCTGCGCGGCGTGCACCTGACCGTGCTGGAGATGGGCGACCGCATGGTGCCGCGGATGATGAACCCGACCGCCGGCGGGCTGATCAAGCGCTGGTGCGAGGGCAGGGGCGTGCGCGTGCTGACCTCGACGCGCGTCGCCGCGATCCGCGCCGGTGCCGCGGCGCCGCTGCAGGTGGTGCTCGACGGCGGCGAGGTGCTCGACGCCGACCTCGTCGTCTCCGCCGCCGGGGTCGCCCCCAACGTCGAGTTCCTGCAGGGCTGCGGCATCGACAGGGAGCGCGGACTGCTGATCGACCACCACCTGCAGACCAGCGTGCCCGGCATCTACGCCGCCGGCGACGTCGCCCAGGGCCGCGACTTCTCCACCGGCGGGCTCGAAGTCCACGCGATCCAGCCCACCGCGAGCGAGCACGGCCGCATCGCCGCGCTCAACATGGCCGGCGTGCCCACCGAGTACCGCGGCAGCTTCAACATGAACGTGCTCGACACCCTGGGGCTGATCTCCAGCTCCTTCGGGCTGTGGATGGGCGTGCCCGGCGGCGAATCGGTCGAGATGGTCGACGCCGAGCGCTTCCGCTACCTGCAACTGCAGTTCGACGGCGAGCGCATGGTCGGCGCCACCGCCGTCGGCCTCACCCAGCACGTCGGCGTGCTGCGCGGGCTGATCCAGGGCGGCGTCAGGCTCGGACCGTGGAAGGCGCAGCTGCTGCGCGACCCGCTGCGCCTGATGGAAGCCTGGCTCGCGCGCAACTTCACCGCGCAGGCGGCGTGAGGGCGCCACCCGTGCGGGTGACCGTGAAGCTCTACGCCACCCTCGGCGCCTGGCTGCCGCCGGGCGCGGTGCGCAACGTCGCGCCGTTCGAGCTGCCCGACGGCAGCAGCGTCGCCGAGGCCATCGAGCGCCTCGGCGTGCCGCCCGGGCAGGTGCACCTGGTGCTGGTCAACGGGCAGTTCGTCGCGCCCGAGGCGCGCGCCGGCCGGCGCCTCGCCGCCGACGACGCGCTCGCCCTGTGGCCGCCGGTCGCCGGTGGCTGAACCCCTGCCGCCGTGGCGGCGCGAGATGGCGCTCGACCGCGCCGAGTTCCTGCGCTGCCTGCCGCACGCGCTCGCCGGCCGCCCCTGGCAGGCGAGCGGCGACGGCTTCGTGGTCGACACCGCCGGCGGGCGCGTGCTGATCCGCCTCGGCCCCACCGGCGAGCGCCGCATCGCCGGCCTGCGCCTGCCGTCGACGCCGGTCGAACTCGACTTCGGCGCCTGCAGCGCCGACGCCGCGCACGCGCTGCTGCGCGACTTCGCGCGGGGCTTCCAGCGCGGCGGGGGGTAGCGGGGAGAGGCCGCAACACCGGGCCGGGGCGTGGCGTGATGGCCGCGTCGACCGGCCGGCGCGTGCGTTACGCAGCGCCGGCGCCGCTCAGGCGCGCAACCGGTACGCCGTCACCGGGCCCTCGATGCCCTTCAACGGGTAGGCGTGGCTCTCCGCGTTCGGGCAGAGGTCCGACACCTGCCGGTAGACCTCCTCGGTGACCAGCACCTCGCCGGGTTGCGCCGTGCCCTGGATGCGGGACGCCAGATTGACCATCGAGCCGATGATCGTGAAGTCCTTGTACGCCGTGCCGACTTCGCCGATCGACGCAAAGCCGGTATGGATGCCGATCCCGATGCCGACGGGGCAGGTCTCGCCGTGCGCGTCGATGACCCGGAGCCGCTTCTTCTCCGCGCATCGCTGCTGCAGGTCGAGGCCCGCCAGGACGGCCTGGCGGACGTGGTCCTCGCGCAGGATGGGGAAGTTGAAGATGGCCAGCACGGCGTCCCCGATGAACTTGTTGACGATGCCGTCGCGCTCCCACACCGCGGCGGCGCAGGCATCGTAGAACTCGTTGAGCATGCCCACGACCTCGCCGGTTTCCGTGCCTTGCGCGAGGCTCGTGTAGCCGCGCAGATCGGCAAAGAGCACCGTCGCCGGAATGGTCAGCTGCTTCCTGCGCTTGACCCGGGTGAACATCGTCTCGCAGATCGTGCACAGGTTGGGGTTCATGTGGCTGATCCTGATCCCGAGCATCCGGAACGGGATGGACAATGGCCCGCGGATGGGAATCGGCACGTGCATGTGCTGCCAGCAGCCCTTGCAGATCCTGGATGGTGAGGTGGCCATGGGCGTGTTCCTGTGGAAACGCTTCGGGGTGGCGGGAGCTTCCTGGACGATGCGACGGCGCGCAGCCGACCTGTGGCGGCCAGATGATCCCGTCCGGGATCGCGCGACCCTATAAGCGTAGTGGCTGGCGCGCGCACGGCCTCGCCCCGGCCCGGCACATCCGTCGACGCCCTCCCGACACCCGCCGCCGGCCCGCAAAGCATCGCCGTCGACTCATTTTGGTGCGGCGCCGACGCTTTGCGGGTCGGCGGCGATGGTCCGGGAGTCCCCGCCGACGGTCTGCAGGTCGGCGAGCGGGTTCCGGGTGTCCCCGCCGCTGCTTTTTTCATCGGCGCCGATACCCTGAACGCCCCCGTCGATGTTGCGGGCATCCTGCCCGAGCGTTTTCGGGGCGGCGTCGACGCTCGAAGTGTCCGCGCCGGGATTCCGCACGTCGACGTGCACCGGACGGGCGCACCCGCCGATGCCTTGAGGGGCGGCGCGGGCTTCCGGAACGTCCCTGCCGGGCGTGCGAGTATCGACGGACCTGCCCGCGAGGCCGGCGCCGGTATCCGGGCACCCCGGCGACACCCGGTTCACCGGCGGCTCGGCGGATGGTCAACGGCCTGGTCGGTCGGCGCCTCCGGCGGCTACGTCTGATATCAGTGGAAAGCGATCGGGATGGCGAATGGATTCGACGGATAAATCGATGTCCAGTTGCGGCCAATAAAGATGATCGGGGCTCGGCCACTCCACAGCGCATATCTGTTCGATGGTTGCCTGTTTGAACCAGGGAAACTCCGAGAACGGAAGCATGAGTTCTTCGTCTCCGAGGAGTAGCCAGAAACCGTGTCTGGAGACATGGGTGACCTCAGCGGCCAAAGTGTTTGTTCCAGGCATCGGTGATCTCCTTTATGTGACGGGCAACGACGCGCTCCGCTTCGGCCAGTTCTTT
The DNA here is from genome assembly GCF_004341245.1 of Plasticicumulans lactativorans. Taxonomy (GTDB): domain Bacteria; phylum Pseudomonadota; class Gammaproteobacteria; order Competibacterales; family Competibacteraceae; genus Plasticicumulans_A; species Plasticicumulans_A lactativorans. Next base: position 32,833 of record NZ_SLWY01000014.1, read on the forward strand.
GGCAGACAGCCCCGTGTGGGTGGCGAGCGCGATGGTCGGTTCGAGCCAGAACTTGGCTTCGCCATCAGGGTGCGCCACGTGGACATGCATTCTCGGCTCTTCGCGCGAAAAGAAGAAAAGCCGAAACGGACCATCGCGAACAACGGTTGGTGCCATAATCACTGCCGGCGTTTTAATTAAGGACGGGCGATCCATCGACCCTGTAAGCGCGTTCGCAGCCACAGGGCGATCTTCAAAAAATAGTGTTCGATCAAGCGGTTGACAAGGAGCCGGGTGGGCGCCCGCTCGGGTGTCGAGCGTAGCGGTGTTGCCGACATCCTGCCCGATACGTTTGGAATCGACACCGGGCCGGCGCAGTCGCCCGCGCCGGCCCCGGCCCCGGCCCTGATCATCCCCACCCCCCGGAGCCCCGATGCCCTTCAGTTCGCGCAACGGCAAAGACTTCACCGTCGAGGTCGTCGAAACCCTGTACCGGCAGTGCGGCGAGCGCCTGGCGATCCTCGACCTCGGCGCCGGTTCCGGCACCTATCCGCGGCTGTTCGCGCAGAGTGCCCTGGTGCGCGCACGCTGCGAGTGGTGGGGGGTGGAGGTCTGGGAGCCCTACGTCGACCGCTTCGGGCTGCGTGCGCTGTACGACACGCTGCTCGTCGCCGACATCCGCGACCACGCCGGCGCGCTGGCGCCGCTGCCGCAGCGGCACTTCGACCTCGCCATCGTCGGCGACGTGCTCGAACACATCGAGGTCGCCGAGGCGACGGCGCTGTTCCGCTGGCTCGCCGGGTTCTGCGCGCACCTGCTGCTGTCGATCCCGATCAAGCACTACCCGCAGGGCGAGGTCGACGGCAACCCCTACGAGCGGCACGTGGTCGACGACTGGTCGCACGCCCGCGTGCTGGCCTGGCTCGACGGTGAGGTCCGCAGCGCCGGGGCGCCGTGCTGGAGCTGCGCCGACTGCCGCTGCTACCGCGACGTCGGCGTGTACGTGCTGGCCAACGCCCGTGCCGCGCGGGCGGCGCTCAGTAGCAGCGCGTCTGCCTGAGCGCGCCGGTGTCGGTGGTGGCGCTCGGTGCGCCGCTGCCGCCCATCGCCTGCGGCAGTTGCTTGAGCTTCGCGATCAGCAGCGCCTTCAGTTCGAAGCGCGCGTCGCCGGCCGGGCGGATACGGTTGGCGGGGTCGGCGATGCCGAGTTCGGCGACGTCGCTGCCCCGCAGCAGGAAGTCGTTGAGCGCCACGCGGTAGTCGGCATCCGGGTCGAGCGCCTGGCCGCCGATCAGCCAGCGGCCGTCGTCGGCGCGGCTTACGCCGGCGCTCTGCAGGAAGCTGCCGTGGCCGCGGCGGCGCGGATTGCCGTCGAAGAGCTTCTGCAGCGTCGCGCCGGGCACCCACACCAGTTGCGCCTGACCGGGGTAGGGCAGCACGCGCAGCACGTCGTAGCCGCTGATCGCGCCGTCGAGGACGTCGTCGATGCGGATCGAGCCGCTGTTGAACAGCGCGAGTTGGGCGTCCGGGAAGCGCTCCAGCATCGCACCGGCGATCAGCTCGGTGAGGGCGGTCGGGCCGCTGCGCACCGAGGCCTCGCGGCCGTCGAGGGGCGCCGCGGGCGTGGCGATGGTCGCGGCCGGGTCGATGCCCTGCGCGGCGAGCGCCGCGTGCGCCTGCGCGACGATGCCGTCGATCAGCGTGCGCACCGCGGCGTCCTCGGTGAGGTCGGCGGTGATGTCCTGCAGGCAGGAGTCGATGCGCAGGCGGCGCGTGGCCGGCGCGTAGGCGAGCCGGTGCACGTAGACGGTGCGGGCGTTGGCGTCGGCCTTGGCGATCGGGGTGAAGCGCGGGCCGCGCTGCAGGTAGATGTTCTCGTGCTCGTGGCCGCCAAGGATCAGGTCGATCGCCGGCACCTGCTGCGCGAGGCGGATGTCCTGTTCGAGCGGCAGGTGGGTGATGGCGATGACGATGTCGGCGCGCCCGGCGTCGCGCAGTTGCGTGGCGATGCGGCTGGCGGCGGCGACCGTGTCGGCGTCGATGCGGATGCCGGCCGGCGTGGGCGTCGGCAGCGTCAGGCCGAACAGGCCGACCCGCAGCATCGCGCCGCTGCCGTCGCCGATCTCGACGACCTTGCCGGGGACGACGCGCTGCGTGTACGGCGCGCGCGCCGGGAAGGTGATGTTGCCGGCGAGCCAGGTGAAGGCAGATTCGTCGAGGCGCGCGTCGAGATCGTCGGGCTTCAGGTCGAACTCGTGGTTGCCGAAGGTCATGAAGTCGAGCTTCAGCGCGTTCATCGCCGCGATCATCTGCCGACCGCGCAGGCGCCGGCCGTCGACCTCGGCCTCGCCGAGCGCCGACGGGCTCAGCAGGTCACCGGCGAGGACCGCGAACACGGGGTGCTTGCCGTCGCCCTGGCCGAGCGCCTTCAGCAGCGTGGCGACACGCGCGAGCCCGCCGCGCCCGGCGAGCGGCTGCAGTTCGTAGACGTCGTTCATCTGCACCAGCGTCAGGCGCACCTCGCCGTCGGCGGCATCGGCGCCGGCGGGCGCGGACGGCAGCAGGGCGAACAGCGCAGCGAACAGCAGGGCGCGGCACGCGGCAGCGCGGAGTACGAAGATCATCGGCAGCCTCCGGTTCGGAGCGGGTGGTCACGCGGCGCGATGCGGGCGCCCGGCAGGACTGTAGTCGAGTGCGGACGGGGGCGACGGGGTTGGCGGCCCGGGCGGGCGAAGGGGGCGCTGAAGGGGCTCATGACCACGGGCCCTGGCGCGCGAGGCTACGCCGTCGCCGACACGGTTCGGCGCGGCAGAACGGGCGAGCGCCGGCAAATGCGGCCCGCATAACAATGTTCATGAGCGACTAAGGTGTTGAATGTCAATCATTTTGTGACGAATCGAGATATGCGTTAGGCGGACGGATCACCGCACTATTTTTTATTACGGCGATCCGTCCGCCTAACGCAGGCGGGAGCTCGTGGGTGTGGCCTTGCCAAGTGACTGTGCGGCCGCTACTTTTCGGTAAATGTCCAGCGCCAGCGGGTGTGTTTAGGCGGCCGATAGGTCGTCTACTTGTAGTTGGGCTTGGAGTAGACTGTTGTGAGTCAAATCGCTGTAATCATCGTTAAGCAATTGAATAGGTTGCCGAAGTCACTACTTCAGGTGGCGGCTGCTGTGATTGCTGTCGGTGTCTATGGTGCTGCGTTGTTGGCCTTGAAGTGGTGGGCATATCCTGGTTGGACTTGGCGTGGCTATCTGACAGACATCAAGGCCCTAGTCGGTCTGCTCCTATTTGCCTCCCCCTTCTTATTCTGGCTGTGGCAACTCTATCGAGGTAGGTCAGCGGCAGAGTCCGCCACTGCTGCAGTTCGTAGCGGATTGCAATCTGCCAAGCTACCGCTCGTAGTCCTAGCCCTTTTCACACTCATGCTTGCTATCGCGACCGCGCTGTTCGTCATTGGTGAGCGTCCGGTCTCCCCCATACTCATACAATACATCCAACACAGCAACTGGAAACATGCAAAAGAGCAACTGACGGTACTGTCGAAAGATCCGCTGAGGGCCGAGATCCTCGACACCTTTCGGATGTTCCTATCAGTGCATGAACTAGCCGAGCGAGACCGCCTGAAGGAGAGCGGCTCACTGCGCGAAGATCGTGACAAGATCAAGCAACTGTTGGATGCAGGGCACGATTACTACTTATTTAATTCCCTTTCGTATGCCGAGCTGTCGAAGGCAATCCATTTCGTTGAAGATGCAAGCGGGAGTGAAAAGAGCCTAAACGAGGGGATTAGACTTCTGCTCAACCGCATGATGGTAGTTCGCGAGCCCTTAAGCCGAGCAGTCCTTCTCGCTCGCATAGGCGAACTAGAGCTTGCTGCGAAGGAATATGACCGTGCCCGGATGTTCTTCCAGATGGCCCTCGAGGTTGAAACACGACCAACCCCAATCGCTCGCCTACGAGCCAATCTCGGCAATACTTACGCCGCCTCGCAGGATTTCGGACAAGCGGCCAAGCTTTACGCTGATGCTGAGCAACATTACCCGGAAGGGCGTCGTGCGCTCTTTTATTCAAACTACGGGTACCTCCTTCTGCTTGCAAAAGATTTCCGTAACGCAAAGGCGAAAGTAGAACAAGCGCTTCGAGTGGACCCGACAGACTGGTACTCATACCTTAACCTTGGGTTGATCAAGGAGGCCCTCGGAGCCTACGAGGACGCATTAGTAGATTTCCGGAAGGTAATCGAACGCTCTGAAAATCCGGACTCAAAACGCGAAGCACAGATATTTGCTGGCCGATGCCTCGAACTTTCGCAGGGTCCCTCCTCCGAGTATCTACCTCTTTACCTGCAAGCGGATGGAAGAAGTATAACGCCCCCTCAGATCGAGCGTTTGCAGAAAGATCAAATGGCACTGGCTGATTTGTACCGTACTATGGCCAAGCATCTTGAAGATACTAACACCCACGGCATCGAGGGATATATCAATTGGTTTCGTACACGCGCCAAACAGTTGGCAGGCACACAGTAGTTGGTATTGTGGCCCAACAACCGCCTGCAGCCGACGCCCTACAGCCTACGCTCCTACGTCGCTGCGGCTTCCGGGCGCGGCTGAGGCGCAGCGTTAGACCCACAAGGAGAGTTTCGATGTCGCCCAAGAAAAAGAGCAAAAAGGATCCGCAGCCCTTTATTCGCGCGGGAGCCGCCAAGCCGCACGCAGAGTTGGTCAATGACTTCGTCCACGTCTTTGTCGACGACCAAAACTTGTTCTGGGGCGTACTCAACTCTGGTCAGGGCGGCGGCTACCGCGTGGATTTTGGTCGCTTGCTAACGACAGCATCGAAGGATGCCAATGGCAAGACGCGGTACGTGAAGAGTGCCTACATAGCTGGTGTAATCCCGGACGATGACTCGTTTTGGAAGATTGCCGAGCACCAAGGCTTCATCGTCAGGCGCGGCTATCTCAGCAGCAGCGGAGGTCAAACGCGATCAAAGCAGGACGATGCGTACCTGATCACCGAGATCACATCCACGCTTTACGAGCAAAAAGGCCCTTCAACCATCGTGCTTGTAGCAGGAGACGCCGATTACGTTCCTCCATTGATTCGTGCAAATGAGAAGGGCTGGCGCGTTGAAGTTGCGTTCATCGAGCGAGGCCTTTCGTCAGCCCTAGACCCAGTCAGTCACTTGTTTCGCACGGTGAACGTATCTTCCATTCAGTACCTACCCTCTGGCCGATAGAAGTGGGTCTAACTATTCACTCAAACGGACCGATCAATCGCTTCGCGATTGATGCGGCCGCTTAGTTCACGCGTTAGGCCCCACACCCACCCCCCGCTATGCTCACCGCGCTGTACAACAAGGTCTCCCCAGCCTGCTGCTACGTCACAGTCTTTCTGGGCGACGAACGGATCAGCGAAGGTACCGGCTTCGCCTACACCAGCGACGGGGAAGTTCTCACCGCTGCACACGTCGTTACAGGCCGCTGGCCTATCAAGCACGAGGACTATCTAGATCCGAATCAACGAATCTTCTGCAAGTTCCCCGGTCTGCCAGTTGTCGAGTACCGAGTCTTCTTCTGCTGCATTGAGATTGAAGTTCTTGGCTTTCTCGGCAGGGTCCAACTTGACATTGCTGTACTCCTACCAAAGCAACTGCACTCCGCCGCGGTGTCGCATCTACCAGCACTTGTTGAACCGCCAAAGTTGGGACAGAGGGTCTTCTTGGCTGGCTATTCCGAGGAACTGGAACTGCCGTTTAAGGTCGAGAAACTTCTCCCGCCTGATATGCGCGGAGTATCCGACTTCCTCGATGCCATGCACAAGGGCTACATGGCGGATATGACCGGGCCTCTGATCAAGCACGGGTACATTGGCAATCTACGGCGCGTTGTTGCTCAGAACACCCAACTCGGTGAGCAGGTCGAGTGCGATGTCATGTACATCGACAACTCCATGCATCCCGGTGCAAGTGGAGGACCGGTATTCGATGAAAGCGGCGACGCCGTTGGCATCATCTCACAGCGAGCAACCACGATTGTCGAGGCCGGCAAGGAAGGAAAGATCTCTGTTCCTTCCGGCTGCACTGTTGCCATTAGCCTGGCGCCACTACTGCATGTCGCGCGCAAAACTGGTGGGGCCTAACCCCTTATATGGACTCCCCTGTAAATCAAGACAGATCGTGTTTTTGACTTTCCGGGGCGCATCACCTGCAGTCGTATATCCGGCATCTGTGGTGGGTTCTGAATGACCCGTGCCGACATGGAATCTGCCCGCGATGCACCAATCGTTACAGGCGACTGCTGGAGAGCCGGAAGAGTTATCGGCGTTCTGAAGTGAGGTGTGAAAATGATTAGGGTGGTATCGGTTGCAGCGATTGGTGATTATAGGCTGAAGGTAAAGCTGTCGAATAGGGCGGGCGGCGTTTTTGATGTCAAGCCTTATCTTGGAAAAGAAATATTTAAAGAGTTGAAAGATCCAGATTATTTTGGTTTTGTAAAAGTTGCGTTTGGTAGCGTTATGTGGCCACATGAGCAAGACTTCGTGGAGTAGAGGCTGTTGGGCACCCACTCGCCATCCCTGTCGAGCATCCCGGCTTCGCGGGCGCCCATCCCGTGCCTCTACGGCGTGTCCAACGGCCCCGGTTCGCCCTGCGCATCGGGCCTGCTACGCCCGTCGAGACGCGCTGCGCAGACCCGACGCTCAAATGGCTTGACGCCATTCTCCCTGGCTACCGGGGGCTCCTCGGCTCGCGGGTCGCTCCATGCCTCCTCGAGTGCTCACACTATTGAAAGTGAACTGCAGACAGAAGAGGCCAGATTTGCCTGATTGCTGATTGTGCTGGAGCGTTACGCGTCCAGTGAAGCAGGCTGTCAAGGAAATTCTGGTTTATTCCAGGCAACGAAGCACGGCAGGTTGGACCGAATGAAATGAAGCCCAACGTTCACCGCGTGCACGCTGGGAAAGCGTAAACCGATGCACTACCGAAGTGCCCGAAGCGGAAACCATCCGCGACAGCCGCCAGAGCAAACGCGAAAGTGGTATCTGGCAGCGCCGTTACTGGGAATCCCACATCGGGACGACATGGTTCTGCGAGCGCAGTCCGACTACATTCATTCCAACCCAGTTTGTGTATCCACCGGAGGGGCGCGGTAAACGTTGGGCTTTCGGGTAGTGCGGTTCGATCACGGCCAGCCGCGCGGCCCACGGCACGACCGCCTCCCTCTCAACGAGGAAACGCTCCCGGCGGGTCTGCTTCTTCTTCCCGTCGAAAACCAGCGAGGCGAAGGTTGTTTGCTTCATGGTGGCCTCACGGTCAATAACTTCAGGATTGTATAAACCCTGAATAAATCATAGTTTCCTTCGAGGAGGCATGGAGCGACCCGCGAGCCGAGGAGCCCCCGGTAGCCAGGGAGAATGGCGTCAAGCCATTTGAGCGTCGGGTCTGCGCAGCGCGTCTCGACGGGCGTAGCAGGCCCGATGCGCAGGGCGAACCGGGGCCGTTGGACACGCCGTAGAGGCACGGGATGGGCGCCCGCGAAGCCGGGATGCTCGACAGGGATGGCGAGTGGGTGCCCAACAGCCTCTACTCCACAGAAACGGGAGACATTGGCGATGGAGAATGTGCAGAGGACAATCATTGTGTCCTGCCCGTCTTGTGGACAGAAGAACCGCATCGCTGACCGGGCCGGGTTACCTTGTTGCGGAACCTGCCATTCACCTCTTCCACCCATTCCTCCCGTGAAACCAGCGCGGCCTGTATGGGCTTCCCCGTTGGCTTTTATGCGCTACATTTGGCAGAAGCGCCGATTCCCGGCTCTATACGGGTACTGGCGGAGTTGGCGACAATACACCCGGGCAGAGCAGATGTATGTGGCTGCAGACCATCGGTTTAAACTGTCCGAAGAGGAACGGCAGCGTAGAGTGCAAGAAGAGTGTCGACGACAAGAAGAGGAACGGCAGCGTAAAGCGCAAGAAGAGCGTCGACGACAAGAAGAGAAGCGGCAGCGTAAAGCACAAGAAGAGCGCCGACGAGAAGAGGAGCGGTGTGCACGCGAAGACTGGATTGCCACGCACAAACGACTACAGTTCGATCAACTGGACCGCCTCACCGGCCCAGAGTTTGAGCAGCGTTTGGCAATTCTCTTTCGTCATCAAGGATATTCTGTAAAGCTGACTAAAGGTTCAGGAGATCAAGGAGCCGATTTGCTTCTGAGCAAGGGAAACATCCTCATTGCCGTGCAGGCGAAACGGTACACCGCGCGCGTCGGAAATCGTGCCATTCAGGAACTGCTTGGAGGTATGATATTTTATAAGTGTAACCGAGGGATGGTCGTGACAACGTCCGACTTTACCCGATCTGCAAAGGAATTGGCGGCGAAAGCCAGTGGTGTCGAACTCTGGGGGCGAAGCGAATTACGCGCTCACTTTATGAATGCGTTTCCATACGATCCGCCGGCATTTTCGTGGGACGCTTATCGGAAACTCAAGAAATCTTTCTACAGCACCAGTTAATCGATTCAAGCATAATCCCCGCAACATGGTTGGGCTGAATGAAGTGAAGCCCAACGTTTACCGCGGCCACGCTGAAAAAGAGTTGGACTTCGCAGGCTCAGCCTAAATCTACGGACTGCCTGATGCATAATGTCGGGAAGTTGTGCGCATCATGGCCATGCCCACACAGACCGGGCTGCCCACTCGCCCAGAGAAAGGGGCTTTCCTACAACGTCATTAGACGTTCCGGAGTGACCGGAGTGACCGGAGTGCACGGAGACCCGACGTGAAACCCTCCAGGTTCCGCCTATGGTTCCTGGTGGTCGCAGGCCTCGGGCTGGCATTCGCCGCGATCGCCTTCATTCCAGTGAATATTGGCGTCACTCACGTACGCACGGAGATCGACATTGCCAGGCCTCCTCACGACGTTTACGCATACGTCTCCACCCCGGCCAACTGGCCGCGCTGGCACCCTTCCTCGATAGCGGTTAGAGGCGACGCGGCGCATTCGCTCGTGCTTGGCGAAGCGGTCGATGAAGAGTTCAGCGTCGCCGGAAGGCACGGGGTCGCCCATTGGCGTGTGGTCGCGCGCCAGCCCGACAGCCTCTGGAGCATCGAGGGCCAGATCGACGGGCGCGTCGCTGGCGTCATCACGTACACCCTCTTGCAGAACGCAGGAGGAACGCATTTCGTGCGGACCTTCGATTACCCGTCGCGCACCGTTCTGTTTGCCATCCTCAACGCCTTCGTCCTGAAGGCACGCATCGTCGAAGAATCCGGGGAGGCGCTCGCCAACTTGCGAAACCTCTTGGAATCCAAAACGTAAAGGAGCGCGACACCTGTCCATCGACCGCTGCGGGGCGGGGGACAGGCCGCCGGGCCGTCGTCATCTCGAACGTTTGACCGTGCTACCTTTCCCAAACCCCGCGCGGATCGTTACGGCTCCAGCAATTGAACCTGTGCGCTGTGGAGTGCCTGCCTGGCACTGTCCCAGTCGCCTGTGCAATACACCGACAGGCGGTTGATCGAGCCACCGTCCACGTGCGCGATGATCACCTCGCGGCAATACCAGTCATCCTTGGCGTCCGTCCATCGCTCCTCCAGTTCCATGACGAATCCCGTCGGCGTTGGCGCGACGCTCCACCGGGGCACCTTGCCCGGTCCGGGGTGGCCGTGCAGGCGCACCCCCACCACATCCTCGATCCCCCTCGCCTGGATGCGCCATTGCGGCAGCGTGAAGTCCAGGAACACGTCCGACGTGAACAGGGCGGGATCAGGCCTGCCGGTTTCCAGAAACGAGATGAATCGCGAAACAACCTCGTCAATGCGTGAGTTCATGGCGTCTTCCCGTGGTATCTGGTCGCCACCCGCGCATCGCGCGGGGCCGTGTGCCATTACGCAGGCCCGGATCGCCCGGATGCACGCCATCCTGAAAAAGAAATATTCGAAGAGTAAAGGAGCCAGATTGTTTCGATGTGGTGATGGCTGCGTTTGGCGGCGTCATGTGTTTGCATAAGCAAGACCTCAGCGCGGTAGCTTGGGCTGAATGACAGGTGTCGGGTGGACGGCTCGCCATACTATTTTTTATTGCGGCGAGCCGTCCGTCCAACGCACGAAAAATTCTCGGGCGCGGCCTTGCCAAGCAACTGATCGATCGCTACTTTTCGATGAACCTCCCGCGGCCACGGAGGTATTCAGGCGGTCGATAGGTCGTCTACTTATAGTGAGGCATCCGATGGACTTCCTCATTTATCTCTTGTCCGCAGTCACGGTTCAAAGCGCGCTTCTAGCCGCGGTAGCTTGGCTTTGCAAGGGACTGGTAACGCACCAGCTCAGCAAGGAGATGGAAGCCTTCAAGCATCAACTGCAGGTCGAGGCAGCGCGAACCAACGTCATATTCGCCAAGCTCCATGAGCGCAGGGCAGAAGTGGTCGCTGAGCTGTACGCCGACATGGTCGATTTTGAGATCGCGGCGAGGAAGTTTACCTACTTGGAAAACGAAGCAGCCGGGACTACTCAGCAATTCGTGGAAGTGATGGAGCGGGCTCTCGAGCTCCAAAACTTCTTCAACAAACATCGCATCTACTTTCCGGAACAGTTGGCCGTTCGAATCGACACATATCAGGATGAACTAGTAGAAAAACTGAAGGAGCTGCATTCACTGTCGAAGTTTGGCCGACTGCCAGAGGAGTTGCAAGGCAAGCTGTTTACGGCTTGGGGTTCCCTCATCAAGCATATGAACGAGTCACTCCCTTTGATCAAGGCCGAGCTAGAGGCGTCGTTCCGGGGTCTGCTCGGGGTACACGAGAGCGACAGGGCGGATGAACGCGCGGATGCCTAACCCGCACCGGTTTCCGTGGCCCGGTCATGGGCAGCGATAGGCAGAATTTAGTCACTGGACAATCCCTAACATTTTCCACTGTGACCACCGGTACGAAGAGGTAAGTATGAAAAGTCTTACAAAAGTGACTAGCCCCTTCATCGTCGCAGTATTGGTTTGTCTCCCCGGCCAATCTCATGCGTATCTCGGCGGGTTTGAGGCCCAGGATGGCTATTTGGGATTTGTCAACTGGGTTAATGGCTATGACGCCGGTCAATCCGGTACCTCCAACGGCGGCCCGGGTGGCAGTCCCAGCAATTTGCCGCAGCCGCCAATTACCGATTTCCCGGGCGGATTGTGGCACGATTTAAATGATGCCTTCGCCACATACAACGCCAATACATCCGTGTTCGCGGGTGGTTATTATGTCACCGGGCACACCGAAGTTACTGGTCTTGGCATGGTTCCGCACAGTGGAGAGCAAATGCTGGCTCTGCGGAATACCACATATGCCACCATTCCCCCGACCGTTCCCGCTCAACCATTGGACTATCGCTATACTCTGGATGCTCGCGATTTTTACAACGGCGGCAACCCGATCAGTCCTGCCAGTACTGGCGACAAGATCGTCAATTGGAGCGTCTGGATTTCGCCAGGCCCGAAGACCGCACCAAGTGATGGGGTCTGGCTCAGTTTTCGTGACAGCCAAAGCGCCCCCGACAACCCTTCCAATCCCAACGCGCCCATTGCCTTTCAATTCGGATGGGATGAGACCTACCAACTCAGATACCGCGATACGCCTGGCGGCAGTTGGAGCTATCTGATCGACTCGACAAACGCGAATTATGTGTTTGGTCGGCCATGGGAGCCAGGAATACCGTCTATCAACAAACCACCAGTAACCAATATTTATGATCTTTTCGAATTTTCGTTCGACCTACTCCACGACAAGTGGTCGTTGGATGTCACGAGTGGCCTCACCGGAAACGTCATGACCTTCGTTACCGACCGAGCGTTTGGGCAGAATCTTCTGGATTTGTCCTTCATCGATTTTCATGTCAGTTACGGCAACGAGAAGGGTTTTTTCGACGATTCGAACTTCACGATTAGTAGTGTCCAAGTACCCGAGCCAGGAACCTGGAGCTTGCTGTTGATTCCGGGGCTGATGCTGCGGCGCTTGCGGGGGCGCAGATTGCGGTGAGGATCTCGCGGCGGAGCCGGCGTAATGTCAGCCAGGATTCACGGTATCTCGGGGCCTAATCGGGTAGCCAGGGGGGGGTCTCGCTCGGCAGGTTGGGCTGAATGAAATGAAGCCCAACGTTCACCGTGTGTACCTTGGGAAAGCGTAAACCGATGCCGCGGGCGTGGCCTGTCTCGTCATCAGATGCCAAGGGCCGCTTCGGTGAATGAAGACGTGTTGTGTGCCCACCGAAGGGGGCGGTAAACGGTTGGGCTTCGCAGGCCCAGCCCAAGCTACGGGCTGGAAACACGCCGCTGCCAGCCGCTTTTCGTCGTTCCCGTTCCCCGTCCGTCCAAGCGTTCCTTCGCTCGCCCCGAGTGGCCCCGTCGCCCCGCCAGCCGCCATCAGGCATGCCTGATTTCGGCGCGTTTGTTGACTAGGGTTACTGCGAACCGGTCGTGGCGGCCGGGCTGGCCGGGGCGTGGGGAGGGCGGATGCGCGTACCGGGCTCGAACGGGGCGGACGGTCGGCCGGCCGACGTTGGCGGCCGGGGGCGCGGGCCGCGTCGATGAGCCAGCTCGCTGCGCGGAGCAAGGCGCCGGCGCGGGCCGCCGAGCCGGCGAAGGGGCCGAAGGCGCCGCCGACGCCGGCCGAGGAGGCGCCGACGCCGTCGCTGTGGGCGGACTTCGCGCTCGGTGCCTGGGGGGCGCGCACCGGCGGCGGTGCGGCCGACGACCCCACGCGCTACCGCCGGCCGGCGGCGTTCGCCGCGCCGCTGGTGCTGCGTTCGGCGATCCCCGGTGCGGCGCCGGCCGCGGCGGCCGGGGCCTCGCCGTGGAGCCTGCTCGCGCGTTCGCCGGTGTCGCACCGCGCCGGCGTGGCGCGCCTGCACACCGACGTCGCCGCGGCGCGCGCCGCCGAGGGCCTGGGGGCGCACGCGTTCACGATCGGCCGCGACATCTACTTCGGCCGCGGCCGCTTCGCGCCGGCGACGCCGTGGGGTGTGCGGCTCCTGCGCCACGAACTGGCGCACGTCGCCCAGGTGGGGCGCGACGTGGCGGTGGACCCGCAGCGCGGGCTGCCGGTGGCCGACCCCGGTCACCCGGCCGAGCGCGAGGCCGAACACATCGCCGGTGGCGCTGCGCACGCGCCGCTGCACGCGGCGCTGCCGATGGTGTTCCGCGTGCCGGCGACGCCGCGGCCGGTCGCCCGGCTGACGCGCGACCAGCTCTTCGGCAACGCCGCGGTGGTGCCGCCGCTGCCCGGCACCGACCTCGCGAGCTTCCAGGACTACACCGAGCAGACCCAGGCCGACTGGTTCGCCGAGCCCACGCTGAGCCCGGTGGAGCGCACCTTCCTGTGGGACATGCTGCTCAAGCTGCAGACCGGCTCGCACATCCGCCTCGGCATCGGCGACGTCAAGCTCGCCGACCTGCAGGGCGTCGCCGCCGGCGACTGGCCGGGGCTCGAAGCCTTCTGCCGCGGCACCGACCCGGGCCAGTTGACGGTGCGCCTGTTCCCGCCCTTGCCGGCGCTCGCCGACCGCATCGCGCAGGGCAAGACGCTGCTCGCGCTTGAGGCGATCATCCCGGCCGACCAGCTCAACGTGACGGTGTCGCAGTTGCAGCTGCGGCTGCTCACCGCGAATCCGGCGCTGATGCCGCTGCTCGCCGACTACTGGAGCCGCTTCCAGCCCTTCCTCGAACGTACCTTCGAGCCGGCGCCGGGCGCCATGGGGATCGAGTTCCAGGCGGTGCTCACCTTCCTGATCACGATCCGGCCGACCGGGCTCGCGCCGCTGCTGCCGCTGCAGGGGGCGTCGGCGGCGACGCGCTGGGTGCGCAACCTGCACCGCTTCCCGCTGCCGATGCTGAACCGGCTGGTGGCGAACCTCGCCGACACCTCGGGCGCGCGCGATTTCCTGCTGATCCTGCACACCGGCCACGATGCCGTCGGGGCGTTCCAGGACGCCGCCTCGCTGTTCTCCGACCTGGTGCTCAACACCGGCGCCGTCACGCTGCCGTTCATCGGCGTGGTGGGGCCCGACAACCTGGTGCTGATGATCGAGGGCGCGACGACGCTCGCCGACATGACGGTGCGCATCCCGACCATCACCGCCACCTGGGGCAAGCTCGACGGCGCCGGCAACCGCCACATCAACCAGGTGCTGATCGCCGGCCACGGTTCGGGGCACAGCGTGAGCCTGGCCGGCACCAGCGCGCCCACGGTCAGCGGCGGCCACGTGCACTACCTCGAAGAGAGCCTCGACACCGTCGGCAACCTGACGGACACGCGGGCGCTGCTCGATGCGCTGATGCACCACCTCGACCCCGCCACCGCGCGCCTGCTCTACGCCGGCTGCCTGGTCGGCTCGCGCACGGTGCCGGCCGGCACGCCGGCGGCGGGCATCCCGGCGGCGCTCGCCGCCGACCAGAGCCTCGGCGCCTTCACCGAGGCGCGCGCCACCGCCGCCAGCATCCCGCTGACGCCGGGCGTCACCGTGCAGGCGGCGCGCGCCTCGGTCGGGCTGGGCGCGCTGACCGCGCTCAAGGATGCGAGCGGACGGTTGCACCCGACCTACCCGTCCGACCCCAGCGCCTACGGCGGGGCCGCCGCCTACGCGCAGGGCGGCCTGGAGCCCGAGGGCGTGCTGCGCGCCGCGGTCGAGGTCGCCGCGACGGTCAACACCGTGACGGCCGAGACCATGCTGCGCACGCGCCTCGCGCTGCCGGCGCGGCCGACCCACTGGTACGACATCATCACCCGGCTGATGGTGGGCATCGTGCTGCCGCCGGTGCACGTGCCGCCGACCGGGGTCGACCTGCACCTGCTCAACGAGGCGGCGAACACCGCCGAGATCCCGTTCCTGGTGCACTGGGCGCAGTTCGGCTGGATCAACGCGGCGCGCTACGTCACCCACCTGAACCCGCAGCCCTTCGCCGGCACGGTCTACGCCGGGCTCGCCGGCACCGTGCCCTACACGGGGATGGCGCGCGCCGACGACAAGCGCATGCGCATCATCGTCGACCAGGGGCAGTTCCTGCACACCGGCGCGGCGGCGACGCTGCTCGCCGGCATCCTCGCCACCGGCCTCAACTCGGAAAGCTTCAAGAACTTCCTCGACGTCACGCCGACGGTGCTGGGCGGGCGTGAAGCGGCGCTGCTGCCGCTGGTCGGCGCGCCGACCACCGCGCAGATCCGCCTGGGGCTGGCGTGGTTCGCGCGCGATTCGACCAACGCCCACGTGCGCGCCTTCCTGTCGGCGCAGGTGGTGACGGCGGTCGGCGCGGCGCCGGCGTTCAACGCCGCGACGGCGGCCGAGATCGCCGCCTCCCGGCTCGATCCGCGCACCCTGCTGACCCGCCTCGGCTTCTCGCTGACGCCGGCGGGGGCCGCGCCGGTCGGTGGCGGGCCGCCGCCGCCGCTCGCCAACGCGCGCGTGCCCGGCAGCCCGCAGAACACCGTGTTCGTCACCCCGGCGCCGCGCGTGGCGACGGTGATCCCCACCTTCCTCAACGTCCGCAGCGGGCCGTCGATGAGCTTCGTTCCCATGACCGTGCTGCTCGGAGGTGTCAGCGTCAATGTCGCCGGCACCACCGGCAGCTGGTCGGCGATCGATTTCAACGGCCGGCTCGGTTTCGTCTTCACCTCGCAACTGACGCCCTGAGCGCGGCGGAGGGCCCGGCATGGCAGCGATACGGTTCGGCCCCTGGCAGGTGCTGGCGGCGGAGGGCGGCGGCACCGTGGCGCTCGCCGGCGAGCGGCTGGCCGCGTGCGGGCAGGCGCACCTGGTGGTGTGGCAGGGATTGCTGCGCCTCGGCGCGGCCGATGCGCCGTGGCCCGCGCCGGGCCGGCCGCGGTTCGCCGGCGAGCGCGTCTGCTGGGGGCCGGGGGTGCTCGATCTCGCACGCGGCACCTACGCGCCGCTGTACGCGGCCGAGCCCGAGCTGCGCCCGGGCGGTGGCGAGCGCCCCTGCGTGCACGCGTGGTCGGCGCACGGCGAGCGCCTGCTCGTGGGCTACGCGACCGGCGACGCACAGGCGCCGGCGCGCCTCGTGCTGTTCGACGGCGGGCGCGGCGAGCCGCTGGCGACGCTGCGCCATCCGGCCGAGTTCCCGCCGCAGGCGGCGTGGGTGGGGCGCACCGCGCTGGTGGTCGGCTTCGGCGACCCGCGCGCGTTCGCTGCCGACACCGGTGCCGAATGCGCCTGCATCGCGCTCGGTGCCGGCACCGTCACCCGCCTCGATGCCGACGCCGCCGAGCGCCGCCTGCTCGCGGTCGACCTCAACCGCTGCGTCGCCTGGATCGATCCGCACGCCTGGCAGCTCGTCGACCGCTGGGAGGGGCGCTGGCTCGACGCCGCCATCGCCCCCGACGGTCGCCACGCGGTCGCGCTCGACCTCGCCGGTGGCCTGCACCTCGCGCGGCTCGCCGCCGGCCGCTTCGAGCCGCTGGGCGCTGCCGCCGCGCCGCCGTTCGTCGCGACCTCGGTCGCGCTCGACGACACGGCGATCGCGCTCGCCGGCGGTGGGCTTGCCGCGCGCGCGGGCTACGTCATCAAGGAGCCCTCCGCGTGAACCGCACAGGCACCCATCCATGAAAACCGGCTCGCCGCGGCACGCCACCGCCCGACCCGCCGCACCGGCGCCGGCGGCGCGCGCGGCCGGCGACCGGCGGCCCGCCCCGATCAACCCGCTGTGGCGGGCGCTGACGCTGGGGGTGCAGGCCAAGCCCGTGCTCAGCACGCCCGGCGACGCGGCCGAAACCGAGGCCGACCGGGTCGCCGACACGGTGCTGCGCCTGCCGCTGCCCGGCGCGGCCGCGGCGGGGGAGGGCGCGCCGGTGCGCCCGGCGGGGGCCGCGACCGCCGGTGCCGGGGCACCGCTCGACGCCGGCGCGCGGGCGTACTTCGAACCGCGCTTCGGCCACGACTTCGGTGCGGTGCGCGTGCACGACGGCAGCCACGCCGCCGCGGCGGCACGCGACCTCGGCGCGCGCGCCTTCACGCTCGGTCGCGACGTGGTGTTCGGTGCCGGGCAGTACGCGCCGCACACCGCGGCGGGGCGCCACCTGCTCGCGCACGAGCTGACGCACGTGGTGCAGCAGGCGGGCGGTGCCGCGCCGCTGGTCGCGCACGCCACGCCGCCGCGCCTCGCGCGCGCGGTGCTCGACCTCGCCAGGGTCGACCAGGAGCTGAAGGCGGGCGGGCCGCTGACGCTCGCCGCGGGCGAGATCGGCCACGGCGCCAAGGCCGGCAAGGCGATGGACGCGCCGGCCGAGGACCCCGCCGCCGACATGGCGATCGAGGCGCACGTGTTCAAGCGCAACACGCCGGTGCCGACGCCGGCGACGCCGAACGCACCGGCGCCGACCTCCGGCAGCGGCGGCACGCCCGACGCCGGGCCCGTCGAGGTGCCCGAGGCCGATGCCGGCGAGCCGCTCCGCGACGCCGGCGTGCCGATCCCCGCCGGCGTGCCGGAACCCGAACCGACCGATGCCGGCGTGCCCGACGCCGGTCCGCCCGATGCCGGCCCGCCGGTGAACGCGCCGCCGCCGGCCCCGGCGCCGCGGGCGCTGGTGGTGGCGGGCATCCACGGCGACGAGCGCGGGCCGCTCGACCTGGTCGACCGCATGCTCGCCGACCTGAAGAGCGGCACCACGCAGCGCGACTTCGACGTCATCGTCATCCCGCGCATGAACCCCTGGGGCGTCGCCAACAAGAACCGCCTGAACCGCCGCGGCGTGGACCTCAACCGCAACTTCCCCGGCCTCGCGGGTTTCCCGGCGCCGGCGGCCGGCACCGCGGTGCCGCCGCAGCAGCCCGAGGTGACTGCGGTGATGAAGGCGGTGACCACGCTGCACCCGGCGCGCATCCTGGCGATGCACGCGATCGGCGCCGCCGACAAGGGCGGCGCCTTCGCCGACCCCGTGGAAGGCCCGGCGAAGGCGCTCGCCGCGCGCATGGCGCTGCGCATGCGCGGGTCGAAGGACGAGAACGTCAAGGGCAACGAGCTGCACAACCAGGTGTTCAGCGCGCTCTACCCGCTGCAGGGCGAGGTCGACGTGACCACGAAGGCGAGCAGCCTGGGCGCCTGGGCCTCGGCATCGCTGGCCGCCGGCGGGCAGGCGACGCCGGTGATCACCCACGAGGTCGCCGGCAAGCAGCCGCTCGCCGCCACGGGCCCCGGACGCAGCGTCGACACCCTCGTCACGGGGCTCAACGAGTTCTTCCGCGACAACACCGGTGCGCCCGACGAGGGCGACGCGCTGCTCGCGAAGGCGGTCAGCGACGCCTTCCTGCGCGGCGAGCAGAGCGCCAAGGCCGACACGGCGATGCTCGAATCGATCGAGCGCGTCGTGAAGCTGCGCTTCAGCATGCTGCAGGCGCACTACCGCAACGTCTGGCGGCCGGCGCAGGTCGCCGCCGACCCCAAGGCCGCGGCGCGCCTGCCGGCCGCGCTGACCGACGTCAGCAGCACGCGCGGCTTCAAGCGCCAGGCCGGCATCGTCAGCGGCCAGCTCGCGGCGCTGAAGATCACCAGCAAGAACACCGATACCGAGATCGCCGCCGCGCTGCTGAAGATCCTCGAAACGCGCTCGATGCCCGGCTTCTCGCGCCACCACTGGGGCACCGAGCTCGACGTCAACGACACCGAGCGCACGCACTGGAGCGGCAGTGGCGTGATGGTGCCGCTGCTGCCCTTCCTGCAGAAAGAGACCGCGCGCTTCGGCTTCTTCCACCCGTACTCGGCCGGCGGCGGCGGCCAGCCGGGTTTTCCGCGCCCGGCCGACCCGCACTACCTCGACGAGCCCTGGCACATCTCGTACTGGCCGATCGCCAACGTGCTCGCCGCGCAATGGGCGGCGCGCTTCACCGGCAGCGTGCTCGACGCGCTGCTCGACCTGACCGCCGACGCCGTGCGCCCGGCCGGCGTCGACAAGGCGCGGATGAAGACGATCCTCGCGAGCCTCAACCTCGCGAGCTTCCAGACCAACGTGGCGCCGTCGCCGTGAGGGGGAGGGATGCGGCGGGAGCGGATCGCCCCCTCACCCCGGCGGGCGGCTAATCGACGTTACGCACTTCTGCGGCAAGGCGGTCGAGGTTCTGCTCGTTGGCTTCCAGCACGAACGCGGCGATGCGCGTGCGATGGGCGGCGGTGTCGAAGACCTGCCGCCAGCCCACCAGGGTCTGGTCGCCCTGCGCGGTGAACGTGATCGTCATCACGAAGTGATGCCCTTCCGACAGGTGTTCGAAGACGACGCGCTCGGGAGCGGTGATGTCGAGGAACACGCTCGCGTTCGGGTAGTCGCTGCCGTCGGGCCCGTGCATGACGAAACGCCAGCGGCCGCCGGGGCGGAGCTCGAACACCTCGAAGCGGCTCGAAAACCCGTTCGGTCCCCACCAGCGGGCGAGGTGGCGCGGATCGGCGAAAGCACGGAAGACGCGCTCGCGCGGCGCGTCGATGAGCCGCGCATGGACGAATTCGCGATCGGCGGTGGGTTCGCTATCGGCGGCGCGGGTTTCTTCAGGCATTCACGGCTCTCCGACGAGGTACGCGGGGCGGCCCTGCGCGCAGTCCACCGGTATCGAAACGTGCTCGTGCACGACCGTCCAGCGGCGGAGGGCGCCGGTGCGGCTCGCTCAGGCGTGCGCCGGCCGGGCGGGGGGGGGCGGGACGTGGCCGAGCAGGACGTCCTCGCCCTCGCTCGCGCCTTCGAGGCGCAGCGTGCCGTCGGCCTCGACCACGTGCAGCGGGCGCGTCGCGAAGTCGAGCCAGCGCAGTTCGAGGCGGCCGTTGAGCGCGCGCCGCTGCGTGCCGACGTGCTCGCGCAGCGCGCGGCGCTCGGCCGGCGCCAGGCCGTATTCGTCACGTCGGGCGTAGCCGCTGCCGCGGGGGATGAAGGGCAGGATGCTGAGCCGGCGCACGCCGGCGTCGAGGCAGAAGGCGGCGACCCAGTCGACCACCCAGGCGGCGCCGGCGACCACGGTGGTCTGCACCGAGGCGGGCACGCCGGCGGCGAGCAGGCGGTGCAGGTTGGCGGTGGTGCGGTCGAAGGCGGCGCGGCCGACGATCGCGTCGTGCTGCGCGCGGTCGCCGTGCAGGCTCACCTTGACCGGGGTGCGTGTCGCCCGCAGCGCCGAAAGCAGCGCGTCGGACAGCGCGATGCCGTTGGTGGTCAGGCGCGACCTGCCGCCGCGTGCCTGCACCTGCGCGAGCAGTTGCGGCAGCGCCGGGTGGATGCTCGGCTCGCCGCCGCAGAAGTGCACGGTGCGCACGCCGTGCGCGAGCAGCCAGTCGACGCGCTGGCCGAGCGTGTCGGCGGGCGGGTGCGAGCCGTCGGGCGGCGCGAGGCAGAAGCCGCAGCGGGCGTTGCAGTAGCGGGTGACGCGAAAGCAGATCATCGGCGGCAGCCCGTCGCGCGTGCGCTCGGGCGTGCGGCCCGCGCGCCGCGGCGGCGCGGGGCGGCGGCCGGTCGGCGTGACAACGGGGTGGGCGGGGTTCATGGGCGGGCTCCGGCGGCGCCGAGGTGGGTGGCGAGCCAGCGGGCGAGGGCCGCGCGGCCGTGCTTGCGCAGCGCGCAGTTCCAGTCCTTGCAGCGCGGCGGCGGTGGCAGCCGGCGCACCGCGGCGGCGCCGAGGCGCTGCGCGTAGCGTTCGACCTCGGCCTCGCCGGGGCGGCCGGCATCGAAGGCGAGCCACGCGGTGCGCCCGGCGGCGACCTCGGGCAGCCACGGCGTCCAGCGGCCGATGGTGGCGACCGCGCCCCAGCCGCAGGTGGCGAGCGACAGCGCGTCGAACAGCCCTTCGACCAGGATCAGCGGCTCGGTGCGCCAGCCGCCGCCGACGCCGAGCGCGCCGCCGCCGCTGCCGACTGTCAGCATCTTGTTCTGCCCGCGCACCACCTGCAGGTAGCGCCCGTGCACCGCGACCAGCGCATCGGCGCGGTCGCACAGCGGTGCGAGCACGGCCGGGCGGCCGCCGAACGCGGCGTCGTAGCGCAGGCCGGCGGCGGCGGCGACCGCCACCGGCACCCCGCGGCGTTCCACGTAGGCCGCGCCGGGGGTGCCGGCGAGCGGCGCCCCGCGGGCGAAGCGCGCCGCCGGCGCCTCGCCGCTGCCGGGCACGCGGGGCGGGTCGTCGAAGTGCAGCATGCGGCCCCGGCGGGGGCGTTGCTGCGGCGCGCGCAGCGGCTCAGATGCCGAGCAGCTTCTCGGCCTTGCCGAGGGTCTCCAGCGACGCGGCGTGGTCGCCGGCCTTGTGCTGTTCCTCGCCCTTGGCGCGCAGCGCCTTCACTTCGGCGAGCTGCTCGGCGCTGAGCTTGGGCGAGGCGGCCAGCGCGGCGTCGATCTTCTTCATCTCGGCCGGGCAGTGGAAGGCGAACGCCGGCGCGGCGAGCAGCAGCGCGGCGAGGGCGGCGGACAGTGGCAGGGTCTTGTTCATTTCGGACTCCCGAAGGTTGGGGCTGGCGCGACGAGTATGGCTCGCCGCCGCGGCATGTGCCGGCGGGCGCGCCACCCGGTCTTACACCCGGCGGCGGCGTTCATTCCGCGGGGCTGTCCCAGGTCGGCCCCAGCACGTGCGGCACGGTGGCGAAGCCGTGGGCGGCGAGCGCCGGGGCGACGTCGTCGTCCCAGGTGAAGTCGGGATTGGCCCGCTGCGCCTGGGCGATCAGCTCGCCGGCGAGGTGCGCGGCCTGCGCCGCGCCCAGGCCGGGGGGGAGGGTGACGACGTGACTGTGGCTGTCGTCGACGTCGCTGCGTAGCAGCATCACCTGGGTGTTCATCTCGGCACCTCCCGGCACGGCCGTCCCGGCGCCGGGACCGGGCGCCACGCCCAGAGTCTAGAAGCTGTGCGGCGCCCGGCCACGTGCGCCGGTGGGGGCCTCACCCGGCCTGCGCCAGGTCGGCCATCACCGCGGCGAGGAAGCGCCCGGCCTCGCCGCCGGTGGCGGCGCGGTGGTCGAAGGTCAGCGACAGCGGCAGCAGGCGGTGCACCGTCACCTGGTCGCCGACCGCCACCGGCTGCGCGCGGATGCGCCCGGCGCCGAGGATGGCGACGGTCGGCGGCAGCACCACCGGGGTGGCGTGGCGCCCGGCGATGGTGCCGAAGTTCGACAGCGTGATGGTGTAGCCGCGCAGCTCCTCGGGCGGGATCTGGCGGCTCAGCACCGCGGCCTTGAGCGCGTCGAGCCCGCGCCGCAGGTCGGCCGGCGTGCGGTTGCCGACGTCGCGCATCACCGGCACGAACAGGCCGTCGGGGGTGTCGACGGCGATGCCGACGTGCACCTGCGCCAGCACGCGGCGGCCGATCGCGTGGCTGTCGTACCAGGCGTTGAGCGCGGGCTCGGCGCGGCAGCCGGCGACCAGCGCGCGCAGCAGGCGCAGCGTGACGTCGGTGCCGGCGGGCCAGGCCTCGACGTCGGCGTCGTCGACCAGCGTCACCGGCACCACTTCGGCGTGCGCCTGCGTCATCGCCCGCGCCATCGCGCGGCGGGTGCCGCGCAGCGGTTCGAGCGGCCCGGCCTCGGCCAGCACGCGCGCCACGCGCTGCACGTCGGCGGCGGTGATCAGCCCGTCGGGGCCGCTCGGCGTGACCACGCCGAGGTCGACGTCGAGGCGCGCGGCGAGCGCGCGCACCGCCGGCGTGGCCTTGAAGCCGACCGCGCCGCTGCCGGCGCGCTGCACGGTCTGCGGGGCCTCCTGCACGGCGGCCTGGGCGCGCGCGAGCTCGCCGACCACGGTGCCGCTGTCGGCCTCGCTCGCCTCGAACTCGACCAGCGGGTCGTGGGTGTGGACGACGTCGCCGACCCCGCCGAACAGGTGGGTGATGCGCCCGGCGCGCGGCGAGGGCACCTCGACGATGGCCTTGGCGGTCTCCACCGAGACCAGCGGCTGGTCGGCCTTGACCGTCTCGCCGACGGCCACGTGCCACTGGACGATCTCGGCCTCCATCAGGCCCTCGCCGAGGTCGGGCAGGTGAAAGGTCGTGCTCATCAGGCGTACTCCAGCAGTTCGCGCACGGTCGCCGCGATGCGTGCGGCGTCGGGCAGGAAGGCGTGTTCGAGCCGGAACAGCGGCATCACGGTGTCGTAGCCGGCGACGCGGCGTACCGGCGCGAGCAGGTTCAGCAGGCCGTGCTCGGCGAGCTGCGCGGCGATCTCGGCGCCGACGCCGACGGCGAGCGGGGCTTCCTGCACGATCACGCAGCGCCCGGTCTTCGCCACCGAGTCGAGGATGCTCGCGATGTCGAGCGGCTTCAGCGTGGCGACGTCGATCACCTCGGCGCTGACGCCCTGCGCGGCCAGCGCCTCGGCCGCGGCGAGGCACTCGCGCACCATCGCGCCCCAGCCGACCAGGGTGACGTCGCGGCCCTCGCGCAGCACGTAGCAGACGTCGAGCGGGGCGGCCTCGCCGTCGTCGGCGACTTCCTCCTTGACCGCGCGGTAGAGCCGCGCCGGTTCGAGGAACACCACCGGGTCGGGGTCGCGGATCGCCGCGAGCAGCAGCCCGTAGGCGCGCGCCGGCGACGACGGCACCACCACGCGCAGCCCCGGGGTGTGCGCGAAGATCGCCTCGGGGCTCTCGGAGTGGTGCTCGGGGGCGTGGATGCCGCCGCCGTTCGGCGCACGGATCACCATCGGGCAGCTCAGGCGCCCGCGGGTGCGGTTGCGCAGGCGCCCGGCGTGGTTCACCAGCTGGTCGACGGTCGGGTAGATGAAGCCCGAGAACTGGATCTCGGCGACCGGGCGCAGGCCCTGCGCGGCGAGGCCGATGGCGATACCGGCGATCAGCGCCTCGTTGAGCGGGGTGTCGCGCACGCGCCGCTCGCCGAAGCGCGCTTGCAGGCCGAGGGTGGCGCGGAACACGCCGCCGTTGTGGCCGACGTCCTCGCCGAACACCAGCACGCGTTCGTCGTCGGCAAGCGCACGCGCCAGCGCCAGGTTGACCGCTTCCACCAGGGTGATTTCAGCCATGGCCGCCTCCCGCCGCCGCGGCGGCGCGCTGCGCGGCGAGCGCCGCCGGCAGCCGGGCATAGAGGTGATCGAACATCGCCGTCGGCGCCGGCGGCGGGGTGGCTTCGTAGCGGGCGACGGCGGCGTCGACCGTCGCCGCGCAGTCGGCCTTCAGCGCTTCCTCGACGCCGGCGTCCCACCAGCCCTGCGCGTGCAGGTAGCGGCGCAGCCGCACCACCGGCTCCTCCTGGCGGCGCGCCTCGACCTCGTCGGGGTCGCGGTAGCGGCTGGCGTCGTCGGCCGTGGTGTGGTCGCCGAGGCGGTAGCTGAGCGCCTCGACCAGCGTCGCGCCGCCGCCCTCGCGGGCGCGCGCGACCGCGGCTGCAAGGGTTTCGTGCAGCGCCAGCACGTCGTTGCCATCGCACTGCACGCCCGTGATGCCGGCGGCGAGCGCCTTCTGCGCCAGGGTCTCGGTGCCGCTCTGTGCGCTGCGCGGCACCGAGATCGCCCACTGGTTGTTGTTGACCACCACCACCAGCGGCAGCCGCCAGGCGCCGGCGAGGTTGAGCGCGGCGTAGAAGTCGCCCTGCGAGGTGGCGCCGTCGCCGCACACCGCGAGCGCCACGCGCGCCTCGCCGCGGTACTGGAAGGCCGCGGCGACGCCGGCGGCGTGGGTGAGCTGGGTGGCGATCGGCACGCAGATCGGGAAGTCCTCGCGCGGGCCGGCGAAATCCATGCCGCGCTCGTCGCCGCCCCAGTACAGCAGCAGCTCGTCCATGTGCACGCCGCGGCCGAGCATTGCCGCGGTCTCGCGGTAGGAGGGCAGCAGCACGTCCTCGGCGCGCAGCACGTCGGCGATGCACACGCCGATCGCCTCCTGGCCGAGCGCCGAGGCGTAGGTGCCGATGCGGCCGGTGCGCTGCAGCACCACCGCCTTGGCGTCGAAGCTGCGCGCCTGCACCATCGCCCGGTACAGCGCGACGAGGTGCTCGCGGTCGCGGCCGAGCGGCGGCAGCTCGGCGCAGGGGTGTCCGGCGGCATCGAGGTAGCGCACGCCGTGGATCTCGAAACGGGCGACGACGGTCATCGGATTCCTCCTCCACCGGGGCGGCGCCGTGCGCGCGACACGGGCCCCTCTCATGCTTGTCGTAGACCCGTGCGCGATTCCGTCAAGGGCGGCGATCCGCATCGGGTCAACCGTTTGAGAGCCGGGCGCGGGGCGTCGGTTCCACGCGGCGTGCCGTTCAGGTGCGCGCCAGGCGGGCCTGCCAGGCACCGAGCACCTCGCTGCCGAAGCACACGAACAGCACCCGTTCGGGGATGGCGCTCGCCGCGAGTTCGGCGGCGACGGTGCCGACGGCGACCTCGGCGGCCTGCTCGACCGGGTAGCCGTAGATGCCGCAGGCGATCGCCGGGAAGGCGATCGAGCGCGCGCCGAGCGCGGCGGCGAGGTGCAGGCTTTCGCGGTAGCAGCCGGCGAGCAGCGCGGCCTCGCCGTGGCCGCCGCCCTGCCACACCGGCCCGACGGCGTGGATCACCCAGCGCGCCGGCAGGTCGAAGCCGGGCGTGGCGCGCGCCTCGCCGGTGGGGCAGCCGCCGAGCGCCGCGCAGGCGGCGGCGAGGCGCGGCCCGGCGGCGCGGTGGATCGCGCCGCACACGCCGCCGCCGGGGGCGAGCGCGGAATTCGCGGCGTTGACGATGGCGTCGACGTCGAGCCGGGTGATGTCATCCTGCACGATGCGCATGCGCGCGTTCATCTGCCGCTCCTCCCGCTGCCGCACCGGGCGGCCGACCGCGCGGGGCCGCACCGCGGCAGGCCCGCGGCCGGCGTCACCGCCACCTTCAGCATGGTCGAGGATCGCGCGCCGCGCGAACCGGCGCCGCCGGGGGCGCCGCGGGGGTCACTCCCAGCGGAACAGCGCCGCGCCGAGGCCGAGCCCGACCAGCGAGAAGGCGGCGAGCACGCCGAGCTGCGGGGCGATCTGCGCGAGGCCGGCGCCGTCGATCATGATCGCGCGCGCGGCGTCGGTGACGTGGGTCAGCGGGAACAGCCTGGCGAGCGCGAGCACCCACGGGTGCATGCCTTCGAGCGAGAACCAGATCCCCGACAGGAACATCATCGGCCAGGAGATCAGGTTCAGCAGGCCGTCGGCCATCTCCTCGGTGGCGAGGCGCGAGGCGACGACCAGGCCGATGCCGATCAGGCTGGTCGCCCCCAGCGCGAACACCAGCAGCAGGTTCAGGTACGAGCCGAACATCGCGAAGCCGACCAGCGCGTCGGTGCCGGCGTACACCAGCGTGCTCACCGTCAGCACCAGCAGGAGCCGCGATGCCACCTGCGCGGCGAGGAACTCGACCGCGTTCAGCGGCGTCGCCCGCAGGCGCTTGAGCACGCCGTTCTTGCGGTAGCGCACCAGCACGTAGCCGACGCCGTAGAGCGCGCTCCACATCATGTTCATCGCCAGCAGGCCGGGGATCAGCCAGTCGACGTAGCGGATCACCCGCCCGCTGAGCGTCTCGCGCGTCCACGCCGCGCCGCCGTCGCTGCCGCGCAGCAGGCGCTCGGCGAGCGCGCCCCTGGGCGACTCGGTGTTGACCCAGTAGCGCCGCGCGGCGGGCTCGACCAGCAGGTCGATCTGGTGGCGCTCGACCTTGGTGCGCGCCGCCGCGGCATCGGTGAGCGGCACGAAGCCGATGTGCGGGGTGTCGAGGAAGACCGGGCGCGGCTCGGCGGGGCCGAGCACGCCGACCTTGTACTGCGGCGCCGGCTCGCCGGAGAGGCCGAAGCCGAAGCCGAGCACGATCAGCACCGGCATCACGAAGGCCCAGGAGAGCGCGCTGCGGTCGCGGACGAATTCGAGGTTGCGCGCGCGCAGCGCGGCGAGGAAGCGTTTCATGCGCGCAGCTCCCGGCCGGTGAGTTCGAGGAACAGGTCCTCGAGCGTGCGCGAGCGCACCGACAGCCGCGCCAGCGGCACGCCGGCGGCGAGCAACGCGGCGAGCGCGGCATCGACGTCGCGGGTGGAGATCTCCACCGACTCGCGCCGTTCGAACACCGCGAAGCCGGCGGGCAGCCCGCGGCCGGCGAGGTCCTCGCGCGGCAGTTGCAGGATGCGGTCGTCGAAGTGCGCGGCGAGCAGCGCGTCGGGCGTGCCGCGGGCGATGATGCGGCCGCGGTCCATGATCGCGATCGCGTCGCAGAGCTGGTAGGCCTCCTCCATGTAGTGGGTGGTCAGCACCACGGTCTTGCCGCGTGCCTTGATCGACTCGATCAGCGCCCAGAAATTGCGCCGCGCCTGCGGGTCGAGCCCGGTGGTGGGCTCGTCGAGGAAGACCAGCTCGGGGTCGTTGACCAGCGCGATGGCGAGCAGCAGGCGCTGGCGCTGGCCGCCGGAGAGCTTGCGGTTGTCGCGGTCGAGGAACTCGCCGAGCGCGCAGGTGTGCACCAGCTCGTCGAACGGCACCTGGCGCGGGTAGAGCGCGCCGAAGAAGCACAGGCATTCGCGCACGGTCAGGAAGTCCTGCAGCGCGGTGCTCTGGAACATGATCCCGGCCTCGCGGCGGAAGCGCGCGCCGAGCGGCTCGCCGCGGTAGAGGATGCGCCCGGCGCTCGGCGTCTTGATGCCTTCGAGCATCTCGATCGTCGTCGTCTTGCCGGCGCCGTTGGGGCCGAGCAGGCCGAAGCAGGTGCCCGGCGCGATGCTGAAGCTGACGCCGTCGACCGCGCGCAGGCCGGGGTACTCCTTGACCAGATCGTGCACTTCGAGGATGTCGCCCATGGCTCTCCACACCGTACGCGGCGGCTTACACGCGCCCGCCAGCGCCTTCGCGCCGCCGCGCGGGGCGCGCGCAGAATGCCGTCCCCCCGCCGCAGGACGACGATGATGACAGACCCGGCCGCCGTCGGCCGCGCCGACCGCCGCGCCCTCGCCGCGCTGCTGCTCGGCGCCTGCTGCATCGGCTTCTCGCCGATCTTCGTGCGCCTGAGCGAGATCGGCCCGGTGGCGACCGCCTTCCACCGCGTGCTGCTGGCGCTGCCGCTGTTCGGCCTGCTGCTCGCCGGCCAGCCGGCGCCGGCCGCGGCAGCGCTGCCGCGGCGCGTGTGGCTCGCGGTGGCGGCGTCGGGTGTGTGCCTCGCCGGCGACCTCGCACTCTGGCACCTCGCGCTCGCGCACATCAGCGTGGTCAACGCGACCCTGCTCGCCAACCTCGCGCCGGTGTTCGTCACCGTCGCGGCCTGGCTGTGGTTCGGCGAGCGCATCAGCACGCGCTTCCTCGGCGGGCTCGCGCTGGCGATCGCCGGCGTCGGCGCGCTGGTGCTCGGCGGCGCGGCGCGCCCGAGCGCGACCGACGGCCGCACCCTGCTCGGCGTGGTGCAGGCGCTCGCCGCCGCCGCGTTCTACGCCGGCTACATCCTGGCGATCAAGCGCGTGCGCCACAGTCTGCCGGTCGGCCGGGCGATGCTGGCGAGCGGCGCGGCGAGCGCGCTGGCGCTGCTGCCGCTGGTGTTCGCCTTCGGCGAGCCGCTGTTCGCCAGCAGCGTCTACGGCTGGTCGGTGCTGCTCGGGCTCGCCTGGGTGTCGCAGGGCGCCGGGCAGGGCTGCATCGCCTACGGCCTCGCCAGGCTGCCGGCGTCGTTCTCGTCGCTGACCCTGCTGGTGCAGCCGGTGGTGGCCGCACTGCTCGCCTGGTGGTTGTTCGCCGAGGCGCTCAGCGGCGTGCAGGCGCTCGGCGCGCTGGGCGTGCTCGCCGGCATCCGCCTCGCCGGCCGGCGCTGACGGCCTATGCCGTGCGCGGCGCGCCGGCTACAATGCCGGCCCTTTTGGGTTGCGCACCGGGCCGTTCCGCCATGCTCGAACTGAATCCCTACTACAACCGGATCAAAGACCTGCAGGAGCGCGGCGCCGCTCTCAGGGGGTATCTTTGACTTCGATGAAAAGTACGACCGGCTGACCGAGGTCAACCGCGAACTCGAACAGCCCAACATCTGGAACGACCCCGAACGCGCGCAGGCACTCGGGCGCGAACGCGCCGAGCTCGAACGCGTGGTGCTGACGCTGCAGGCGCTCGACGGCGGGCTCAGGGAGGCTGCGGAGCTGCTCGACCTCGCCGCCGAGGAGGAGGACGAGGCCACCGTGCTCGGCGTGGGCAAGGACCTCGAACGCCTGGAGAAGCAGATCGCCGACCTCGAATTCCGCCGCATGTTCTCGGGCGAGGCCGACCACTGCAACGCCTTCCTCGACATCCAGGCCGGCGCCGGCGGCACCGAGGCGCAGGACTGGGCCGAGATGCTGCTGCGCATGTACCTGCGCTGGGGCGAGCGGCGCGGCTTCAAGACCGAGCTGCTCGAAGCCTCCGAGGGCGAGGTCGCCGGCATCAAGTCGGCCACGGTCCGCTTCGAGGGCGAGTACGCCTACGGCTGGCTGCGCACCGAGACCGGCGTGCACCGGCTGGTGCGCAAGAGCCCGTTCGACTCCGACAACCGCCGCCACACCAGCTTCACCTCGGTGTTCGCCTCGCCGGAGATCGACGACAAGATCGAGATCGAGATCAACCCCGCCGACCTGCGCGTCGACACCTACCGCGCCTCGGGTGCCGGCGGCCAGCACGTCAACCGCACCGAGTCGGCGATCCGCATCACGCACATCCCCTCGGGCGTCGTCGTCGCCTGCCAGAGCGACCGCTCGCAGCACAAGAACCGCTCGACCGCGATGAAGCAGCTGCAGTCCAAGCTCTACGAGCTGGAGATGCAGAAGCGCCGCGCCGCCAGCCAGGCCCTCGAAGACACCAAGGCCGACATCGGCTGGGGCAGCCAGATCCGCAGCTACGTGCTCGACCAGTCGCGGATCAAGGACCTGCGCACCGGCTGGGAAACCGGCAACCCGCAGGCGGTGCTCGATGGCGACCTCGACCCGTTCATCGAAGCGAGCCTGAAGAGCGGGCTGTGACCCGGGTATTGCAGGGCATGGGTGATCCGCGGCGTCGCGGGGACACGCCGTGAATACATCCCTGTAGGCTCGACAGCGGCATCCGTGCCGCTGACGGTCCCCGCGACGCCGCGGACACCACCCCCGTTCTCCTGGCCGTCGCAGTGCGGGTGAGCGGCACGGGAGACGGCATGATCCGCCCGGCCACCGCTCGTTGCCGGCCGCCAACCCCCTGACTGGTTCTGAAACCGATGACCGAGCAATCCGACCTGCCCGCCGCCTCCACCGACGCTGCCGACGAGAACAAGCTCATCGCCGAGCGCCGCCGCAAGCTCGCCGAGATCCGCGCGGGCGGCAGCGCCTTTCCCAACGACTTCCGCCGTGACGGCCTCGCCGGCGAGCTGCAGGCGCGCTACCGTGACACCTCCGCCGAGGCGCTCGACGCCACGCCGGTGCGGGTGGCGGTGGCCGGGCGCATGATGGCCAAGCGCATCATGGGCAAGGCGAGCTTCACCGCGGCCCGGGATTCGAGCGGGCAGATCCAGCTCTTCGTGCAGCGCGACACGGTGGGCGAGGCGACCTACGCGGCCTTCAAGGGCTGGGACGTGGGCGACATCGTCGGCGCCGAAGGCGTGCTGATGCGCACCAAGACCGGCGAGCTGTCGGTCCGCGTCGAGACGCTGCGCCTGCTGACCAAGTCGCTGCGCCCGCTGCCGGAGAAGTTCCACGGCCTCACCGATCAGGAAGTGCGCCACCGCCAGCGCTACGTCGACCTGATCATGAACGACTCGACGCGGCAGACCTTCCGCACCCGCGTGCGCGCGATCCGCTACATCCGCGACTTCTTCGACGCGCGCGGCTTCCTCGAAGTGGAAACGCCGATGATGCACCCGATCCCGGGCGGCGCGGCGGCGCGGCCCTTCGTCACCCACCACAATGCGCTCGACATGGAACTGTTCCTGCGCATCGCCCCGGAGCTCTACCTCAAGCGCCTGGTGGTCGGCGGCTTCGAGCAGGTCTACGAGATCAACCGCAACTTCCGCAACGAAGGGGTGAGCACCCGCCACAACCCCGAGTTCACGATGCTGGAGTTCTACTGGGCCTACGCCGACTACCGCGACCTGATGGACCTGACCGAGGAGCTGCTGCGCGGCCTGGTGCAAGACATCCTCGGCACCACCGAGGTGCCCTACCAGGGCGAGGTCTACGACTTCGCGGCGCCGTTCGCGCGCATGACCGTGCCCGAGGCGATCGTGCGCCACGTGCCGGGCGTGACCGGCGCCGAACTCGCGACGCTCGACGGCGCGCGCGCGGTGGCCGCACGCCTCGGCATCGCCACCCGGGACGCCTGGGGGCTGGGGCGCGTGCAGATCGAGATCTTCGAGGAGAAGGTCGAGTCCGCGCTGCGCAACCCGACCTTCATCACCGCCTACCCGACCGAGGTCAGCCCGCTCGCGCGGCGCAACGACGCCGACCCCGAGGTCACCGACCGCTTTGAGTTCTTCATCGGCGGGCGCGAGATCGCCAACGGCTTCTCCGAGCTGAACGACGCCGAGGACCAGGCCGAGCGCTTCCGCGAACAGGTGCGGCAGAAGGACGCCGGCGACCACGAAGCCATGCACTACGACGCCGACTACGTGCGTGCGCTCGAGTACGGGCTGCCGCCCACCGCCGGCGAGGGCATCGGCATCGACCGCCTGGTGATGCTGCTCACCGACGCGCCGTCGATCCGCGAAGTGATCCTGTTCCCGCACATGCGCCCGGAGTGACGGTGGCGCGCGGACCGTCCGCGGTGCCGGCGGCGTGATGGACGCCGGGGCCTGGCGCGAGCACCTGCTCGCGCTGCTCGGCGACGCCGGGCTCGACGGCCCGGCGTGCGCCGCGCTCGCCACCCACCTCGCCGGCGGCCAGGCCGAGCCCGGGCCGGCCACGCTGTTCGCGACGCTCGCCGCAGCCGACATCCCCGCGGCCGGCCTGCTGCGGACCCTGGTCGCGGCGCAGGAGCTCGAACTCGAGCGGCGGTTGCCGGAACTCGAGGCGCTCGACCCGGCACGGCGCTGCGACGAACTGCGGCTGCTGGTCGCCCGCCACGGTGCGCTGCAGACGCAATGGGTCGTCGCCTGCGACCGCCACCATGCCGCGGTGCTCGCGGCGCAGCGGGCCGAACTCGATCACGTGCGCGACGAACTGCTGCGCGAGCAGACGCTCGGCGACTGGCAGCGCCGCGGCCAGCTCGACCTGCTCAACTACTTCCATGAACTGCAGGTGCCCGCCAGCGCGCGCGTGCTGGAACTCAGCCCCGGTTACGTGACCATCGCGCGCAGCCCGCGCGTGCTGACGACGCTCGCCGCCGGCGAGCGCGGGCGCACCGTCTACGCGCTGACGCGCGATCCGACCCGGGTCCTGCTGCTCGAGCGCCACGGTATCCGCGACGACATCGTGGTGCTGCGCATCGGCGGCGTGCACCCGCACCCGCAGGGGGCGCGGCGGCGGCTGCGGGTGAGCGCCGACGCCGAGGCGCATGTGACCCTGCAACTGCCGGACGGGGGCGCCTCCGGTGCACGGGTGACGGACTGCTCGGTGGGCGGGATGGGCATCGAGGTGCCGGGCCGGCTGGTGCTGCCCGCCGGCGCGCATCTGCGCGCCCAGGGCCGCATCGGCCGGCCACCGCGCCAGGTCGACCTGGACCTGCGGGTGCTGGTGCGCTGGGTGGCCGAGGAGGGCGGGCGTACGCGCCTCGGCCTGGAGCTGCTGCCCGGGCCGGGGCAGCAGGAGGCGCTCGACCGTCTCGTGCGCGACTACGAGCAGGAGGCGATCCGCGCGCTGAACCTGCTCGCCGACGACTAGGACGGCGCCGCGCCGCCTTCCGGCAGGGCGTAGGGGAGGGCGAGCGGCTGCAGCGGCGGACCGTCGGCGCTGCCGACGCGCAGCCCCCCGGCAGCGGCGAGCTCCACCGGCACCACCGCGCTCAGCACGTACCCGCCGGCCGGATGCGGCGCGGCCTCGACGACCGTGCCGGCCTCCTGGGCCTCGCCGGCCGCCGGCGACCACAGCCCGGTGCCCGCTGCCGGGACCTCGCCGGCGGTCACGCGCGCGATCAGCAGGCGGCGCTTGATGCGCCCGAGGTACTGCGCGCGCGCGATGATCTCCTGGCCGGTGTAGCAGCCCTTGGCGAAGCTCACGCCGTCGAGCGCATCGAGGTTCAGCATCTGCGGCACGAAGGCCTCGACGGTGGCCGGGTGGACCTGCGGCTCGCCGGCGAGGATCGCGGCGAGCCGCCAGGCGTCGGCGTCGAGCGTCGGCGCATGCGCCGCCAGCGCGGCGTGCAGCGCGTCGAGCGCCGGCGGCGCGCCGAGCACGCTGAAGCGTGGCCGCGGGCCGCGCTCGCGGATCACCGTGAGACCGGCGGCGCTGACGACGCCGTCGGCGGCGGCCGGCACCGCGCCGCAGTGCGCGGCGAGCGCCGCGGCGGCCCGTTCGCCGGCGACGCCGCTGCAGCGCAGTTCGTCGGGCGCCACCGCGGCGAGCGTCACGCGCGCGCGCAGCACGTACATCCGCAGGCGCTTCAGCGTGCCCTCGACCAGCGTCTCGGGCAGCAGCAGGAAGATCGCGCCGTCGCGCTCGAACAGCCGTGCCAGCGCCAGCACGCGGCCCTTCGGCGAGCACTGGGCGGCACGCAGCGCGCGGCCCGCGCCGAGCAGGCGCAGGTCGTGGGTG
Source organism: Plasticicumulans lactativorans (assembly GCF_004341245.1). Taxonomy (GTDB): domain Bacteria; phylum Pseudomonadota; class Gammaproteobacteria; order Competibacterales; family Competibacteraceae; genus Plasticicumulans_A; species Plasticicumulans_A lactativorans. The sequence continues at coordinate 66,399 of NZ_SLWY01000014.1, forward strand.
AGCTGGCCCTGCAGGAAGCCGCTGCGTTCGGGGCCGTCGACGCGGATCGCGGCGAGCGGCAGCACCGGGCAGTGGAAGTCGGCCGGCAGCGGATCGTCGGTCGGGGGGGACGAAAGCGGGTTTTCGGCGCAGTCCATGGGAGCGGTCGCAACTACAAAAAGGGTACAGGAAGGCCCGCGAAATCCGCGCCTGGCAGGTGGCGCGCGGGGTCCGGGTGTTTCCGTTGCGTTGCACCAGCCCCCGGCCCGCGAGCATAATGCCGCCGCTTCGCGGGCTCCGCGCCGTGCCGCAAGGCGTCGCGGCGCGGTCCCGAAGGCGATAATGAGAGCCTGTGCAGAGCACACCGATGGCCTGGGAGAGGACTATGACCGAAGCGAACGAGGCGCCGCAAGCGAGGCCGGGGGAGCCGGGGGACAGGCCTGCGGAGCATCGTGACGACGAACGGCCGGTTGAGATCGGCGGTCGTCAAGGCCTCGAACCCACGCGCTACGGCGACTGGGAGAAGGCTGGACGCTGCATCGATTTCTGAAGCGCACACGCCCGTTTACCCGCGGGGCTGCGCTGTCGTGCATCAGGGAAGCGCTTGCCGGACGCTTACCAAGCGCTCGACCGGCAAGGTATTCCGTTGCGCCGATCCGCGCGCGACGACACCGCTTCCCGGCCCAATCCCGCCTCCGGCCGCCACGGCCGGAAGGGCGGGGACGCCTCCCGCCTTTGCCTGAAGCGTGTTCACCGCATCACCGTCGCGCCCGCGGCGTGACAGAAATCTGCGTTCGGCCCCCTAACGATAACGAGGTGGAAGTTCATGGCAACGAACAAGCGGCCCTTGTCGCCGTTCATGATCGGCCCGTATTACAAGCCCCAGTTGACCTCCGTGATGTCGATCACGCACCGCCTCACCGGCGTCGCCCTGTCCATCGGCACCGTGCTCCTGGTGTACTGGCTGGCGGCGGCGGCCTCCGGCCCCGAAGCCTACGAGCACGCGCAGCACGTCCTCGGCTCGATGCTCGGCCAGTTGTTCCTGTTCTGCTGGACCTGGGCCCTGTTCTATCACCTGTGCAACGGCCTCCGGCACCTCTACTGGGATTCCGGTCGCGGCTTCGACATGGAATCCGTCTACAAGACCGGCAAGTGGGTACAGATCGCGTCCGTGGTGCTCACGGTGGTGGTCTGGATCATCGTGACCTGAGGGAGAGTCCGTCATGAGTCTGCGTTCCCCGCTCGGCCGCGTGCGCGGTCTTGGTTCCGCCAAAGAAGGTGTGTCGCACTGGTGGCACCAGCGCCTGACGGCGCTGTTCCTGATCCCCCTGGTGCTGTGGTTCGTGGTGTCGCTGCTGTCGGTGGTGCATGCCGACCACGAGGGCCTCAAGGCCTGGCTCGCGCGCCCGCTGAATGCCGGCCTGCTGGTCACCTTCCTCGGTACGACGTTCTTCCACGCCAAACTGGGCCTGCAGGTGGTGATCGAGGATTACGTCCACACCGAGCTGGTCAAGCTCGGCGCGCTGGTGGCCATGAACCTGGTGGTGCTGGTGCTCGCCGCCACGTCCGTCATCTCGGTCCTGCGCATCGCCTTCGGAGGCTAAGGGTTCATGTCTACCGCTGATTACAAGATCGTCGAACACACCTACGACGTGGTCGTCGTCGGCGCCGGCGGCGCGGGCCTGCGCGCCACGTTCGGCATGGCGCAGACCGGTCTGCGCACCGCCTGCATCACCAAGGTCTTCCCGACCCGCTCGCACACCGTGGCCGCGCAGGGCGGCATCTCGGCCGCCCTCGGCAACATGGGGCCCGACATGTGGCAGTGGCACATGTACGACACGGTCAAGGGCGCCGACTGGCTCGGCGACCAGGACGCGATCGAGTACATGTGCCGCGAGGCCATTCCCGCGATCATCGAGCTCGAACACCAGGGCGTGCCGTTCTCGCGCACCGAGGACGGCAAGATCTACCAGCGCCCGTTCGGCGGCATGACGATGAACTACGGCGAATCGCAGGCGCAGCGCACCTGCGCCGCCGCCGACCGCACCGGCCACGCGATCCTGCACACGCTCTACCAGCAGTCGCTGAAGCACGAGGCGGAGTTCTTCATCGAGTACTTCGCGCTCGACCTGATCATGGAGGACGGCGCCTGCCGCGGCGTGCTGGCCTGGAACCTCGCCGAAGGCACGCTGCACGTGTTCCGTGCGCAGATGGTGGTGCTGGCGACCGGTGGCTACGGGCGCGCCTACTTCTCGGCGACCTCGGCGCACACCTGCACCGGCGACGGCTACGGCATGGCGCTGCGCGCCGGCCTGCCGGTCCAGGACATGGAGTTCGTGCAGTTCCACCCGACCGGCATCTACGGCGCCGGCTGCCTGCTCACCGAGGGCTGTCGCGGCGAGGGCGGCTACCTGACCAACGCCAACGGTGAGCGCTTCATGGAGCGCTACGCGCCGAACGCCAAGGACCTCGCCTCGCGCGACGTCGTCTCGCGCTCGATGACCATCGAGATCCGCGAGGGCCGCGGCGTCGGCGAGCACCAGGACCACATCTACCTGCACCTCGAGCACCTCGGCCCCGAGGTGATCCACGAGCGCCTGCCGGGCATCGCCGAGACCGCGCGCATCTTCTCGGGCGTCGACGTCACCAAGGAGCCGATCCCGGTGCTGCCGACCGTGCACTACAACATGGGCGGTATCCCCACCAACTATCACGGCGAAGTCGTCGACCTGGTCGACGGCAACCCCGATGCGGTGGTGCCGGGGCTGATGGCGATCGGCGAGACGGCCTGCGTGTCGGTGCACGGCGCCAACCGCCTCGGTTCGAACTCGCTGCTCGACCTCGTCGTGTTCGGCCGCGCCGCGGCGCTGCGCTGCGGCGCGACGCTCACGCGCGGCGCCCCGCAGAAGCCGCTGCAGGCGGGCAGCGTCGACAAGCTGATCGAGCGCTTCGACCGCATCCGCAACGCCAGCGGCAGCAAGTCGACCGCGCAGATCCGCGCGGCGATGCAGCGCACCATGCAGAACGACGCGGCGGTGTTCCGCACCGATGCGACGCTCGCGCAGGGCCTCACGGCGATCACCGAGATCTACAACAGCTTCGCCGACGTCAAGGTCAGCGACCGCAGCCTGGTGTGGAACTCCGATCTGGTCGAAACGCTGGAGCTCGACAACCTGCTCGGCTGTGCGCTCACCACGATGGCCTCGGCCAACAACCGCAAGGAAAGCCGCGGTGCGCACGCGCACGAGGACTACCCCGAGCGCGATGACGTGACCTGGATGAAGCACACGCTGGCCTACGTGGAGGAGGGCGGCGCGGTGAAGATCGACTACCGCCCGGTGCACACCTACACGCTGACCAACGAGATCGAGTACATCGCGCCGAAGAAGCGCACTTACTGAGGGGGGGTGAGACGATGGCCGAATTCAAGCTTCCCGCGAACTCGATCGTCGGCAAGGGCAAGACCTACCATGCCCCCGCCGGCGCCAAGCGTGTCCGCAACTTCCAGATCTACCGCTGGAATCCGGACAACGGCGAGAACCCGCGCATCGACACCTACGAGATCGACCTCGACGCCTGCGGCCCGATGGTCCTGGACGCGCTGATCAAGATCAAGAACGAGGTCGACGCGACGCTGACCTTCCGCCGCTCGTGCCGCGAAGGCATCTGCGGCTCGTGCGCGATGAACATCGACGGCACCAACACGCTGGCCTGCACCAAGGCCATCGACGAGGTCGAGGGCGACGTCAAGATCAACCCGCTGCCGCACATGCCCGTCATCAAGGATCTGGTGCCGGACCTGACGCATTTCTACGCGCAGTACGCGTCGATCAAGCCCTGGCTGCAGACGGTGACCCCGGCCCCCGAGCGCGAGCGCCTGCAGTCCAAGGAGGACCGCGCCAAGCTCGACGGGCTCTACGAGTGCATCCTCTGCGCCAGTTGCTCGACCTCGTGCCCGAGCTACTGGTGGAACGGCGAGCGCTACCTCGGCCCGGCGATCCTGCTGCAGGCCTACCGCTGGATCATCGATTCGCGTGACGAGTTCACCGGCGAGCGCCTCGACGACCTCGAGGACCCGTTCCGCCTGTACCGCTGCCACACGATCATGAACTGCTCGCGCACCTGCCCGAAGGGGCTCAACCCCGCCAAGGCGATCGCCGAGATCAAGCGCCTGATGATCGAACGCCGCTGAGTGCGGCGGCCCTGCGGGCGGGCACCGGTGACGACCCCCGCGGTCGCCGCCGGTGCCCGCCCGCGTTTTCGGGCGAGCCTGCGAGGAGAGCGAGCCATGAGTGAACACGCGAAACTCTACTGGCGCTGCCGGCGCGGCATGAAGGAACTCGACTTCCTGATGCTGCGCTACCTGGAGCAGACCTACGGCGGCGCCAGCGCCGACGAGCAGCGCATCTTCCGCGAACTGCTGGAAATGCAGGATCCGGAGCTGTTCGCCTACCTGATCGGCCGCAGCGTCCCCGCGGATCCGGCGGTCGCCGATGTCGTCCGCAAGATCGCATCCGGAACTGCGGCTTGAACTGAAGCCGTCGCGCGCAATGCTGGCGCTGCTCGGGGCGATGCACCTGGCGGCGGCGCTGGTGGTCGCGTTCCTCACCGCTGCGCCCGGCCCGCTCAGGGGGGCGCTCGGTGCGGCCATCGCGGCATCGCTCGTGCGTGAGTGGCGGCGGTTCGTGCGTCCGGCGGTCCTGGCCCTGCGGATCGCGCCCGACGATGCCATCACGCTGACCCTGCGTGACGGGGCGGAATGGCCGGCGCGGCTGATCGCCCGCTACGTGCGCCAGCGTTTCGTGCTGCTGCGCCTGACCACCGCACGACGCTGGTGGCCCTACGCGGTGTGGGTGAGCGCCGATACCACCGATGCGCAGACCCTGCGGGCGCTGCGCGCGCGCCTGACGACGTGCTTCTGAGACGGCGCGCTCAGTGCTGATGCCAGGCGGGGCGTTCGGCCGCCTGCGCGAAGTTGGAGGGGACCAGCACGGTGTCGCGCGGCGGGCGCGCCTCGTCGGCGTGCGGGAAGTCGAGCGTGTAGTGCAGGCCGCGGCTTTCCTTGCGGGCCAGCGCGCAGCGGATGATCAGCTCGGCCACCTGGGCGAGGTTGCGCAGTTCGATCAGGTCGGCGCTGATGCGGAAGTTGCCGTAGTACTCGTCGATCTCGCGGAGCAGCAGCTCGACGCGGTTGCGGGCCCGCTGCAGGCGCTTGTCGGTGCGCACGATGCCGACGTAGTCCCACATGAAGCGCCGCAGCTCCTGCCAGTTGTGCGTCACCACGACCTCCTCGTCGGAGTCGGTCACGCGGCTTTCGTCCCACGACGGCAGGGCGGGCGGCGGCGGCACGTCGCGCAGGTGCCCGGCGATGTCCTTGCCGGCGGCGGTGGCGAACACCAGGCATTCGAGCAGCGAGTTGCTGGCCATGCGGTTGGCGCCGTGCAGGCCGGTGAAGGCGCATTCACCGATCGCATACAGCCCTTCCAGGTCGGTGCGGCCCATGAAGTCGGTCATCACGCCGCCGCAGGTGTAGTGGGCGGCGGGGACGATCGGCAGCGGCTCCTGCGTCATGTCGAAGCCGTACTCCAGGCACTTGGCGTGCACGTTGGGGAAGTGCGCGCGGACGAAGTCGGCGGGCTTGTGGCTGATGTCGAGGTACAGGCACTGCGCGCCGAGGCGCTTCATCTCGTGGTCGATGGCGCGGGCGACGATGTCGCGCGGCGCGAGTTCCAGCCGCGGGTCGAAGTTGTGCATGAAGCGCGTGCCGTCGGGCAGCAGCAGGTGGCCGCCCTCGCCGCGCACGGCCTCGGTGATCAGGAACGACTTGGCTTCCGGGTGGAACAGGCAGGTCGGGTGGAACTGCATGAACTCCATGTTGGCGATCCGGCACCCGGCGCGCCATGCCATCGCGATGCCGTCGCCGGTCGAGCCGTCGGGGTTGCTCGAGTACAGGTAGACGCGGCTCGCCCCGCCGCTCGCCAGGATCACGAAGCGGGCGCGGAACACCTGCACCCGGCCGGTCTGCCGGTTCAGCACGTAGGCGCCGAGGCAGCGGTTGCGCTGCAGGCCGAGCTTGCGCGCGGTGATCAGGTCCACCGCGACGGCATGCTCGTACACGTGGATGTTGGGGGCCGCGCGGGCATGCTCCTCGAGCGTGAGCTGGATCGCGCGCCCGGTGGCGTCGTCGGCGTGCACCACCCGGCGGTGGCTGTGGCCACCCTCGCGCGTCAGGTGGAACTCCTCGCTGCCGTCGGCCGCCGTCTGCTTGGTGAACGGCACTCCCTGCGCGCTCAGCCACTCGATCGATTCGCGGCCGTGCTCGACGGTGAAGCGCACGGCCTCGGGATCGCAGAGGCCGGCCCCGGCCACCAGCGTGTCGTGGATGTGCGATTCGATCGAATCGGCCTTGTCGAGCACCGCCGACACGCCGCCCTGGGCGTAGTAGGTGCTGCCCTCGGACACCGGGCCCTTGGCGAGGACCGCGACCGATGCGAACTCGCTCAGGCGCAGCGCCAGGCTCAGGCCGGCGGCGCCGCAGCCGATGATCAACACGTCGGTCGACACCTGGTCGTTCATCGCTTGTGACGGCCTCTGAATCTGGGGTACTTTCGTGCGTTGCCAGAACGCTCTCGATGGCACGCCTTGTGCTGATTTCGTGTTCCACGCGAACGATCTTGTCATCTAATCACATTCCCGGCGGTCATGCGAACCAAGACCCCAGGCCGTGGTCTACGGCTGGTGTTCGCATGGGCATGCCTTCGATCGGAGGTCTGCCCTGATGGGCGAATCGTTGGCTGACCACGAGTTGGTCCTGAGGGTACAGCAGGGCGACAAGCGGGCGTTCGATGTTCTGGTGCTGAAGTATCAGTTCAAGATCGTCAAGCTCATTTCGCGATACGTGCACGATCCCAGCGAGGCGATGGACGTGGCACAGGAAGCTTTCATCAAGGCCTACCGGGCGCTGCCCAGCTTCCGCGGCGAGAGCGCCTTCTACACGTGGCTGTACCGGATCGCGATCAACACGGCGAAGAACTACCTCGTGGCGCAGGGCCGCCGGCCGCCGGGTTCCGACATCGATGCGACGGAGGCCGAGCAGTTCGACGGCGCCACGCTGCTGAAGGAGCACGACACGCCCGAACGGCTGCTGCTGCGCGACGAGATCGAGGCGACGGTGTTCCGCGCCATCGAGAGTCTGCCCGACGATCTGCGGACCGCGATCACGCTGCGCGAGATCGAGGGGCTGAGCTACGAAGAGATCGCCCAGGCGATGGGCTGCCCCATCGGCACCGTGCGTTCGCGGATCTTCCGGGCGCGTGAATCGATCGACAACAAGTTACGTCCGTTGCTGGACTGAGCACAGGGTTAGCGCCATGGCTGAGAAACTCGATGAACAGGTATCCGCGCTGGTGGATGGCGAAGCCGGGCGCGAGGAACTCGACCTCCTGCTCAGACGGCTCGAACGCGACGGGGCGCTGCGCAGCACCTGGGAGCGTTACCACCTGATCGGCGACGCGATGCGCAGCGGCCTGCCCGAGCGCTTCGCGCTCGGCGTCGCCGAACGCGTATCGGCCGCGATCGCCGCCGAACCCGTCCCCGCCGCGCCGCTGCCGCAGGCGACGGTGCGGGTGCGGCGCAGCTGGACCCGGCCGGCGATCGGGCTCGCGCTCGCCGCGTCGGTGGCCGGCCTGGTGCTGGTGGGGGTACGCCCCGCCGCCATCGGCAACATGCCGCTGGCGGGCGGCGATACCCGCGCGGCGCTGTCGGCGCAGGGCACCGGCAAGGCCGTGACGACGGCCGCGGTGGCCCGCACGCTGCAGCGTGACCGCCTCAACGCCTATCTGGTGAGTCACAACGAGTCGGCGTCGCGCAACCAGATGAGTGGCGTGCTGCCCTACGTGCGCATGGTCGGTTACGAAAGCGGCAGGTGAGCATCCGCCATGTGGCGAGCGATCGGATGGTGTGTGGCGCTGTTGCCGTTCCTGCTGGCGCCGGCGGTGGCGGACGAGAACGAAGCCGGCGCGTGGCTGGCGGATACCGTCGGCCGCGAGAGCGGCATCAATTACGAGGGCACCTTCGTCTATTCGGAAGGCGGGCGCATCGAGGCCATGCATATCGTCCACGGCCAGGGTGAGCGCGGCGGCTGGCAGCGCCTGGTGTCGCTGTCCGGCCCGCACCGTGAGGTGCTGGTGGCGAACGACGACCTGACCTGCTCGATGCCGGGCGGCGACGTCGCGCTGCGCGGACGCAAGCTGTTCTCGGCGCTGCCGAGCGGGCTGGGGAAGGACCTGTCTCACCTCGACGCGCACTACCGCTTCACCTTCGCCGGCGAGGACCGGGTGGCGGGCTATTCGACCCGCGTCGTCTCCATCGAACCGCGTGACGAACTGCGCTTCGGTTACCGGTTGTGGATCGAACCGCGCAGCGGCATCGTCATGCGCAGCGTGCTGTTCGACAGCGCCGGCGTGCCGGTGGAGCAGCTGATGTTCACCGAGCTGCGCCTGCTCGACCAGGCACCGGCCGAGCCGGCGGCCGTCGCGACGACCAGCGACAGCCAGACTGCCGGGCAGCTGCGCGAACTGCCCGAGGCGCAGCGGCACTGGGTCGCCGGGCGCCTGCCGCCGGGCTTCGAGGAGGTCCGCAACAGCACCTTCACCCGCCGCGGCGAGAGCCACGGCACCGAGCACATGGTCTACACCGACGGGCTCGCCACGCTGTCGGTGTTCATCGAACCGCTCGAAGGCGAGCAGCCGCTGTTCGAGGGCCATTCGCGGTTCGGCGCGATGAACGCCTTCGGGCGTGCGCTCGACGGCCACCAGGTCGTGGCCGTCGGCGAAGTCCCGCGCTCGACCGTCGAGATGGTCGCGCAGTCGATCGCGCCGCTGCCCGGCAAGCCGTGATCGTCGAGCGCGGCACGGTGATCGGCCCCGCCGGCGCAGGGCGCGTGTGGGTCGAGACCCGCCGCCGCGGCGTGTGCGGCGCCTGCGAGGCGCGCAGCGGCTGCGGCATCCACCTGCTCGGCGAGGCGGGTGGCGGGCGGCGCAACCGCGTCGCCGTGCTCGCCGAGGCCGGGTGCGAGCCGGGCGAGGTCGTCGAACTCGGGCTGCGCGAACACGCCCTGCTGCTGGGGTCGGCGATGGTCTACCTGGTGCCGCTGTGCGGCCTGTTCGCCGGCGCCGTGCTGGCGCTCGCGGCGTTCGGCCCGGCGGCCGAGGGTGCCGCGCTGGTCGGCGGGCTGCTCGGCCTGGCGCTCGGCCTCGCACACACGCGGCGCTTCGCGCGGCGGATCGCACGCGATCCGCGTTTCCAGCCGGTGATCCTGCGGCACGCCGGCGTCGCCGCATCGCGTGATCGACGCGATTAGGCGGAACGCTATAATCCGCGCTCGATTTTCGTCACCCGGGGGTGAGGGCAACATGGCTTACAGAGGCGGCTGTGCCGCGTTCGCGCTGCTCGCCGCGTTCGCCTTCGATGCATTCGGCGCCCCACCGCCCGATTTCACCGACGTGGTGAAGCGCAGCACCTCCGTCGTCGTCAACATCAGTTCGACCGGTAAGGCGGGGCGGCTCGCGAGCGACGCGGCGTCGGGCGACGACGAGGAGGACGAGGAGCGCATCGACGAAGGCTCCGACTCGCTCGGCACCGGCATCATCATCGCCGCCGACGGCTACCTGCTGACCAACCAGCACGTGGTGGAGAACGCCGACGAGATCATCGTGCGGCTCGCCGACCGGCGCGAACTGCCGGCGCGGGTGGTCGGTTCCGATGCGCGCACCGACCTCGCCGTGCTCAAGGTCGAGGCCCAGGGCCTGCCGACCGCGGCCCTCGGCCAGTCCGACGCCCTCGACGTCGGCGAATGGGTGCTCGCGATCGGTTCGCCCTTCGGCTTCGAGCAGTCGGTGACCGCGGGCATCGTCAGCGCCAAGGGGCGCAGCCTGCCGACCGAACCCTACGTGGCCTACATCCAGACCGACGTGCCGATCAACCCGGGCAACTCGGGCGGCCCGCTGATCAACATGAAGGGCGAGGTGGTCGGCATCAACTCGCAGATCTTCAGCCAGACCGGCGGCTACATGGGGCTGTCGTTCGCCATCCCGATCGAGACGGCCGTGGACGTCGCGCAGCAGATCCGCGCGCACGGCAAGGTCAGCCGCGGCTGGGTGGGCGTGCTGGTGCAGCCGGTCAACCGCGATCTGGCCGAGTCCTTCGGCCTCGACGCCCCGCGCGGGGCGCTGGTCAGCAAGGTGTTCGACGGCGGTCCGGCCGCCGCGGCCGGGGTGCGCCCCGGCGACATCGTGACGAGCTTCGACGGGCGCCCGATCGTCGTGTCGAGCGCGCTGCCACCGCTGGTGGGGCAACTGTCGCCCGGGCGCCAGGTGCCGCTGGTGCTGCTGCGCGGCGGCCGGGAAGAACGCCTGAGCGTGCACATCGCCGAACTGCCCGAGGGCGACCCGCTCGCCGCCGCGACCCCGCATCCCGACGTCCCCGAGCGTGCGGCCAACCGGCTCGGCCTGCGCCTCGGCCCGGTGCCGCCCGACCTGGCACGGCTGCTCGGCCTCGGCAGCGGCGGTGCCCTGGTCGAAGCCGTCGACAACGACCGGGCCACCCGCGCCGGCCTGCGCCAGGGCGACGTGCTCAGCATGCTGAACGGCAATCCGCTCGAGGGGCCGGAGGCGTTCGATCGCGCCGTCGAAGGGCTGCCGACCGGGCGCGCGCTCGCGCTCCTGGTGCTGCGCCGCTCCGGTCCCGCCTATCTGGCCTTGCGCATCCCCTGAGCGTCGCGCGCGCCGTTACCGGCGCCGTCGCCAGCCTCGCAGATCCACCACCGATGCCCTCCATGGACCATATCCGTAACTTTTCGATCATCGCGCACATCGACCATGGCAAGTCCACGCTCGCCGACCGCTTCATCCAGATCTGCGGCGGCCTCTCCGAGCGCGAGATGGAGGCCCAGGTGCTCGACTCGATGGACCTCGAGCGCGAGCGCGGCATCACCATCAAGGCGCAGAGCGTGTCGCTCGATTACACGGCGCGCGACGGCGAGGTCTATCACCTCAACTTCATCGACACGCCGGGGCACGTCGACTTTTCCTACGAGGTCAGCCGCTCGCTCGCCGCCTGCGAGGGCGCCTTGCTGGTGGTCGATGCCGCGCAGGGCGTGGAGGCGCAGTCGGTCGCCAACTGCTACACCGCGATCGAGCAGGGGCTCGAAGTCCTGCCGGTGCTGAACAAGATCGACCTGCCCTCGGCCGATCCCGACCGCGTCGCCGACGAGATCGGCGACATCATCGGCATCGACGCCACCGACGCCGTGCACGTCAGCGCCAAGACCGGCTTCGGCGTCATCGACCTGCTCGAACAGCTCGTGCGCCGCATCCCGCCGCCGAAGGGCGATCCGAACGCGTCGCTGAAGGCGCTGATCATCGACTCCTGGTTCGACAGCTACGTCGGCGTGATCTCGCTGGTGCGCGTGGTCGACGGCGTCATCGCGCCGCGGCAGAAGATCACGATGATGTCGGTCGGGCGCGTGTGCCAGGTCGACAAGGTGGGGGTGTTCACCCCCAAGCGCAGCGAGCGCCCGCAGTTGTCGGCGGGCGAGGTCGGCTTCGTCATCGCCAGCATCAAGGAGATCGACGGCGCGCCGGTCGGCGATACCGTCACCGACGCCCTGAACCCGGCGAGCACGCCGCTGCCCGGCTTCCAGAAGGTGCAGCCGCGGGTGTTCGCGGGCCTGTTCCCGATCGAATCCGACGACTACGAGGACCTGCGCGAGGCCCTCGCCAAGCTGCGCCTGAACGACGCCTCGCTGCACTACGAGCCGGAGACCTCGCAGGCGCTCGGCTTCGGCTTCCGCTGCGGCTTCCTCGGCATGCTGCACATGGAGATCATCCAGGAGCGCCTGGAGCGCGAGTACGATCTGGAACTGATCACCACGGCGCCGACGGTGGTCTACGAGGTCCTGGCCACCTCGGGCGAGGTGCTCTACATCGACAACCCCGACAAGCTGCCGCCGCCGAACAAGATCGACGAGATCCGCGAGCCCATCATCCTCGCCAACATCCTGGTGCCGCAGGAGTACCTCGGCAACGTCATCACGCTGTGCATCGACAAGCGCGGCGTGCAGCGCAACATGCATTACGCCGGCGCCCAGGTGCAGCTGCAGTTCGAACTGCCGCTGTCCGAGGTCGTGCTCGACTTCTTCGACCGGCTGAAGTCGGTGAGCCGCGGCTTCGCCTCGTTCGATTACAGCTTCGAGCGCTTCCAGGCCGAACCGCTGGTCAAGCTCGACGTGCTGATCAACGGCGAGAAGGTCGACGCGCTGTCGGTGATCGTGCACCGCGAGGCCGCGCAGACGCGCGGCCGCGACCTCGTCGAGCGCATGAAGGACCTGATCCCGCGGCAGATGTTCGAGGTCGCGATCCAGGCGGCGATCGGCAGCCACGTCATCGCCCGTTCGACGGTGAAGGCGCTGCGCAAGAACGTGCTGGCGAAGTGCTACGGCGGCGACGTCTCGCGCAAGCGCAAGCTGCTCGAGAAGCAGAAGGAGGGCAAGAAGCGCATGAAGTCGGTGGGCAAGGTCGACATCCCGCAGGAGGCCTTCCTCGCCGTCCTGCAGGTCGAGAAGAAGTAAGGAGCCGCCATGCAGATCGATTTCGCGCTGGCGCTGGTGCTGGCGGCGCTGGTGACCGGGGTGGTGTATCTGCTCGACGTGGTCGTGCTCGGTCCGCGACGCTCCAGTGCCGCAACGGTGGGGCGGCCGGCGCCGATGCCCTGGTACGTCGACTGGTCGCGGTCGTTCTTCCCGGTGATCGTGATCGTGCTGCTGCTGCGCTCGTTCGTCGTCGAGCCCTTCCGCATCCCCTCCGGCTCGATGCTGCCGACGCTGCAGTCGGGCGACTTCATCCTCGTCAGCAAGTTCGCCTGGGGGCTGCGGCTGCCGGTGCTGAACAACAAGATCGTCGAGACCGGCAGCGTGCAGCGCGGCGACATCGCCGTGTTCCGCTATCCCGAGGACCCCTCGATCGCCTATATCAAGCGCATCGTCGGCCTGCCCGGCGATCACATCGTCTACCGCGACAAGACCCTCTACGTGAACGGCCAGGTCTACGCGCAGGGGCCGCTGGCGACGCCGGTCACCGGGATCGAGCCCGGCTTCGAGGCGCGCGCCGAGCACATCGGCGAACTCACGCACGCGATTCAGGTGTACCGCGGCCAGCCGGAAGCGTCGCGCGAGTTCGTCGTGCCGGCGGGGCATTACTGGGCGATGGGCGACAACCGCGACAACAGCCGCGACAGCCGCTTCTGGGGGCCGCTGCCCGAGGGCAACCTGATCGGCAAGGCGTTCCTGATCTGGATGAACTGGGACTGCGTGACCGGGAAGGGGCACTGCGGCCGCATCGGGACGCTGATCGAATGAGCGCGCCCGACGCCGGCAGGCAGCGGCAGCGCGGCATGACCGCCATCGGCACCCTGCTGATGGTGGGGTGCCTGGGGTTCGTGGTCTATCTGGCGATGCGCCTGGTGCCGATGTACCTGGACGGCTTCACGGTGCGCAGCGCGCTCGAAAGCCTGAAGCAGGAGCCGGCCGCGGCCCAGTGGGGCCCGAACGAGATCCGCGACCGGCTGCGGCGGCGCTTCGACGTCAACAACGTCGACAGCGTGAAGCCGAGTGACGTCAAGGTGGTCATGGACGACGGGCGCAAGACGGTGAGCGTGGCCTACGAGACCCGCGTGCACCTCATCGCCAACCTCGACGCCGTCGCCCGCTTCGATTTCAGCGTCGAGCTCGGCGCCGGCAGGACGCCGTGAGCGCCCCCCGCGCGCAGTTGCAGCGCACCCTCGGACACGGCTTCGCCGACCCGGCCCTGCTCGACGAGGCGCTGACCCACCGCAGCGCCAGCGGCCGCAACAACGAGCGGCTGGAGTTCCTCGGCGATGCGCTGCTGAACGCGGTGATCGGCGAGGCGCTGTACCGCCGCCTGCCGCGGGCGAACGAGGGCGACCTGTCGCGGCTGCGGGCGCTGCTGGTCAAGGAGGACACGCTCGCCGAGGTCGCCCGCGAGTTCGCGCTCGGCGAGCACCTGCGGCTCGGCGCCGGCGAGCTCAAGAGCGGCGGTCACCGCCGCGCGTCGATCCTCGCCGATGCGCTCGAGGCGCTGTTCGGCGCGATCTACCTCGACAGCGACTTTGCCACCTGCCGGGCGGTGATCCTCGCGCTGTTCGACGCGCGGCTGCGGTGCCTGCCCGAGCCCGCCGAACTCAAGGACCCCAAGACCCGGCTGCAGGAATTCCGCCAGGCGCGCGGCGAGAGCCTGCCCGTCTACCACGTGCTCGGCACCGCCGGCGAAGCCCATGCCCAGTCCTTCACCGTCGCCTGCGAGCTCGACGACCGGCGCAGCGTCGCCGTCGGCACGAGCCGCCGCAAGGCCGAGCAGGAGGCCGCACGCCGTCTCCTCGAGGAACTCGAATCGCCATGACCGACACCCCGAACACCCGCGCCGGCTACGTCGCCCTGCTGGGCCGCCCCAACGTCGGCAAGTCGACGCTGCTGAACCGCCTGCTCGAACAGAAGATCAGCATCACCTCGCCCAAGCCGCAGACCACGCGGCACACCATCCTCGGCATCAAGACGCTGCCCGGCGTGCAGCTGGTCTACGTCGACACCCCCGGCCTGCACCTCGGCGGCAAGACGGCGATGAACCGCTACATGAACCGCGCCGCCGGCCACGTGCTCGGCTACGTCGACGTCGTCGTGTTCGTGGTCGAGGCGCTGCGCTGGACCGAGGAGGACGAGGCGGTGCTCGGGCGCCTCGCCGACTACGCCGGGCCGGTGGTGCTCGCCGTGAACAAGGTCGATCGCGTCACCGACAAGCCGCGGCTGCTGCCGTTCATCCAGGATCTCGCCGGGCGGCGCCCCTTCACCGCCGTGGTGCCGCTGTCGGCGGCCAAGGGCGACAACACCGCCGCGCTCGAGGAGGAAGTCGCCCGGCTGCTGCCGTCCGGGCCGTTCTTCTTCTCGGAGGACCAGGTCACCACCGCGAGCAGCCGCTTCATCGCCGCGGAGCTGGTGCGCGAGAAGCTCACCCGCGTGCTCGATGCCGAACTGCCCTATGCGCTGACCGTCGAGATCGAGCAGTTCGAGACCGAGGGCCGGCTGCTGCGCATCGGCGCGGTGATCTGGGTCGAGCGCAAGGGGCAGAAGGCCATCGTCATCGGCGACAAGGGCACCGTCCTCAGGGAGGCCGGCCGCCTCGCCCGGCTCGACATGGAGCGGATCTTCGACGCCAAGGTGTTCCTGCAGACCTGGGTCAAGGTGCGCGAAGGCTGGTCCGACGACGAGCGCGCGCTGCGCAGCCTGGGCTTCCAGGACGAGACCTGAGCGCCGTGGCCGTCGCCGCGTGTCGTTCGCTGCCCGGCGCCGCGGCCGCGCCGCGGCCGCGCGCGGACGGCTGAGGCGCCGCGGTGCGCGTCGAGCTCGAAGCCGCCTACGTGCTGCATGCGCGGGCCTACCGTGAGACCAGCCTGCTGCTCGAGGCCTTCAGCCTGCAGCACGGGCGGGTGGGGCTGGTGGCGCGCGGCGTGCGCGGTGCGCGCTCGCGCACGCGCGCGCTGCTGCAGCCCTTCCAGCCCGTGCTGCTGTCGTGGCGCGGCGGCGGCGAACTCGCCACGCTGAGCGGCGTCGAGGCGGCCGGGCCGGCGCTGGCGCTGCAGGGCGAAAGGCTGCTCGGCGGGCTCTATGCCAACGAACTGCTGCTCACGCTGGTCGCCCGCGACGACGCGCAGCCGGCGCTGTTCGCACATTACCAGGCCCTGTGCGCGGCGCTCGCCGCCGGCACGCCGATCGAGGTCGCGCTGCGCGTGTTCGAGCGCGACCTGCTCGATGCCCTCGGCTACCGGCTGCTGCTCGCGCAGGCCGCCGACGGCAGCCCGCTGCAAGCGGCGCTGCGCTACCGTTACGTGGCCGACGAAGGCGCGCACCCGGCGAGCGGCGTCGATGACGGCGTGCCGGTCGCCGGCGCCAGCCTGCTCGCGCTCGGCCGCGGCGAACTCGCCGACGCCGCCGCGCGTGCCGACGCCAAGCGCCTGCTGCGGGCGCAGCTCGAGCGCCTGCTGAACGGCCGCCGCCTGCGCACCCGCGAACTCGCCCGCGCGCTGCTCGGTGGCGCCCGCGGCGAGCCTGCAACTTCCTCCATCCCCGAAGGAGCCCACCGCCGATGAACGAGCCGCTGCCGCGCGAGATCCTGCTCGGCGTGAACATCGACCACGTCGCGACGCTGCGCCAGGCGCGGGGCACGCGCTATCCCGACCCGGTGCAGGCGGCGATGGTCGCGGAGGAGGCCGGCGCCGACCTGATCACGCTGCACCTGCGCGAGGATCGCCGCCACGTCCAGGAGCGCGACGTGCGCCTGCTCGTCGACATCCTGCAGACGCGCATGAACCTCGAGACCGCGGTCACCGATGCGATGCTCGACTTCGCCGAGAGCGTGCGCCCGGCCGACGTCTGCCTGGTGCCCGAGCGGCGCGAGGAACTGACCACCGAGGGCGGGCTCGACGTCGTCGGGGGGTTCCGCCGGGTGAGCGCGGCCTGCGCGCGGCTCGCCGCCGCCGGCATCGAGGTGTCGCTGTTCATCGATCCCGAGCCGGCGCAGATCGAGGCGGCGGCGCGTGCCGGCGCACCGAAGATCGAGCTGCACACGGGCCGCTACGCCGATGCGCCGGATGCCGCCGTGCGCGCCGCCGAACTCGCGCGCCTGCGCATCGGCGCCGAGCACGGTGCCGCGCTCGGGCTGGTGGTCAACGCCGGGCACGGCCTGCACTACCACAACGTGCAGCCGGTGGCGGCGATCGCGGCGATCCGCGAACTCAACATCGGCCATGCGATCGTGGCGCGCGCGGTGTTCAGCGGCCTCGCCGAGGCGGTGCGCACGATGCGGGCGCTGATGCGCGAGGCGCGGGGGCTCGCCTGATGGGCGCCGGGGCGGTGGTCGGCATCGGCACCGACATCGTCAGCGTCGCGCGCATCGCCGAGGCCCTCGAACGCTTCGGCGAGCGCTTCGCGCAGCGCGTGCTCGCGCCCGAGGAGATCGACGTCTTCCGTGCCAGCCGCCGCCCGGCACGCCTGCTCGCCAAGCGCTTCGCCGCCAAGGAGGCGGCACTCAAGGCGCTCGGCACCGGCTTCAGCCAGGGCCTCGGTGCCAGCCAGATCGCCGTGGTGCACGATGCGCTCGGCAAGCCGGGGCTCGCGCTGAGCGGCGCCGCGCAGGCCCGCGCCCGCGCCCTCGGCGTCGGCGAGAGCCTGCTGACGCTGTCCGACGAGAAGGACTACGCGGTCGCCTTCGTCGTGCTGCTCGCCGCCGCCTGACCGCGCTTCAGGCCGCCGGCGCGGCCTGCTGGAAGCGCCCGATCTCCGCCAGCACCCGCTCGACGTCGGCATCGACCCCGGTACGGTCCGCGAGCAGGTGCGCTTCGAGGGTCTGACAGGCGTCGAACAGCGCGGGTGCGCCGCAGTAGCGCGCCGAGCCGGCGAGCCGGTGCACGCATTCGCGCAGTCCGCTCAGGTCGCCGGCCGCGTGCAGTGCGCGCAGGCGCGCGGCCTGCTGCGGCAGCTCGGCGTGGAACAGGCCGAGCAGTTGCCGGGCGATGGCCGCATTGCCCCCGGCGACCGCGAGCGCGGCGGCGGCGTCGTAGGCAGGCGGGGGCGTGCGCATGGGCAGAAAGCCTCGTCAGGGGCGGGCGCCGCTCAGGGCAGCGTTGCGGGGGGCGGGAGCTGCGGCGTGGTGGCGGGTGCGGCCTGCGGCCGCTGCTCGTCGGCCGCCGACGGCCGGCTCCAGCCGAGCACTTCGCGCAGCGCGTCGCCGGTGATCGGCTTGCGCAGGTGGCGATCGATGCCCGCCGCCCGCTGCGCGCGCGGGTCGACCGGTTCGGCGTCGCCGCTCAGCGCGACGATCGGCGTGTCGCGGTTGGGCCCGCCGTCGCGCAGCTGCCGCGCCGCGGCCAGGCCGTCGAGCACCGGCATGTGCAGGTCGAGCAGGATCAGATCGTAGCCCTGGCGCCCGCCGGCGGCGACCGCCTGCGCGCCGTCCGCGACCTCGTCGACGACGGCGCCGAGCTGCGTGAGGAAGATCCGCGCCAGCTGGCGGTTGATCAGGTTGTCGTCGGCGAGCAGCACGCGCATGCCGGTGCCGGGGGCGCCGGCCTCGTCGGCCTCGACCGGCACCGCGCTCGCGGCCGGCATGGCATCGACCAGGCTCAGCACCTCGCGTGACAGCGGCGGGCGCTCCAGACGCTCGACGCCGGGGGCGATGGCCGGGCGCAGCGTCGCGTCGGCATCGTCGTCGCCGATCAGGACCCAGCGGCGGGCGGCGGCGGGCGGCACGCTGCGGATGCGCTCGGCGAGGGCGCCGGCCGAGTCTTCGAGCCCGTGCAGGTCGACGAACACCAGCACCGGCAGCGTCGCCGGGAGGCGCTCGATCGTCGCGACCGCCTCGGCGAGGCGCTCGCAGGCGGACAGGACGATGCCGCGCAGGGCGAGGATGTGGCCCAGCGCGTTCAGCAGGGCGGCGTCGCCGCAGACCGCGAGCACCTGCAGCGCGCCCGGGGCGCGGAGCGTCTCGCGCGTGCTCGGCAGGCGCTCGAACAGCAGCGAGAACACGAAGGTGGTGCCGCAGCCGGGGCTGCTCTCGACCGCGATCTCGCCTTCCATCATCCGGATCAGGCGCTGGCAGATCGCCAGGCCGAGCCCGCTGCCGCCCTGGCGGCGGCTGGGGGCGGCGTGCAGCTGGTCGAAGGCGTCGAACAGGCGGCGCTGGTCCTGCGGGGCGATGCCGATGCCGGTGTCGCGCACCGTGAAGTCGAGCAGCAGCCGCGGCCCGGCCTCGGTGCCGCTGCGCACGCCGACGGCGACCTCGACCGACCCGCGGTCGGTGAACTTGACGGCGTTGCTGACCAGGTTGCTGACGATCTGCACCAGGCGGGCGCTGTCGCCGATCAGCTCGGCCGGCACCTCGGGGGCGACGTCGAGCACCAGGCTCAGGCCCTTGACGCGGGCCGCGGGCGCGAACAGCCGCACGGCGTTGTCCAGCACCTCGCGCAGATCGAAGGGGCGGCGCACCAGATCGAGCTTGCCGGCCTCGATGCGCGAGAAGTCGAGGATGTCGTTGAGCAGCACCGTCAGGTTCTGCGCCGAGGCACCGACGGTGTTCAGATAGCCCTGCTGGGTGGGATCGAGCGGGGTCTTGCCGAGCAGTTCGATGAAGCCCAGCACGCCGTTCAGCGGCGTGCGGATCTCGTGGCTCATGTTGGCCAGGAACTCCGACTTGAAGCGCGTCGTCTGTTCGGCCTGGCGGCGGGCGAGGTCGAGGCGCGCGTTGCGCAGCTCCAGGTCCTCCACGGTGGCGCGCAGTTCGGCGATGGCGGCTTCGTCATGCGTCGGCACGGCGTCGCGCTGGGTCTGGCGCGTGCGCACGAGTTCGTTGACGCCCCCCTCGAGCGCCTGCCAGGCGTCGCGACGGGCGAGCGGCAGCGACGTGGCCTGCGCCAGGCGCCGCAGGGTGCGGTGCAGCGGCCGGCCGACGGCGTGGAGCGTGCCGGCCACCCCCAGCAGCAGGGCGAGCAGGCTGAGCCCCGCGAGCAGCAGGCCCTCGTGCACGATCGCGTCGCGGGCGGCGTCGAGGCGCTGCGTCGACACCTCGACGCGCATCCGCATGCCCGCCGGCATCGCTCCTTCGGTCGGGCCGGCGCTGAGATCGCGCTCGATCACCAGCGGCGGGGAGCCGTCGCCGCTGCCGCGCGTCGCCCTCAGCGGACGCCGCTCGTGCAGCAGCGTGCCGCCGTTGGCGTTGTGCAGCGTGACGCGCTCGATGTCGCCGTCGGCGACCAGTTCGCGGGCGAGCGCGCGCAGGCTCGCCTGGTCGCCGGCGAGGAGGGCGCGTTCGGCCATGCGCGCGAACAGGTCGGCGAGCGCAGCGTTGTGCAGGTGGAAGGTCTGCTTGGCTTCGTGCAGCCGCTCGGTGGTGGCGGCGAACAGGGCGGCCGCCGTCGCGAGGCTGAGCGGCAGCAGCGCCAGCAGCGCGAGGCGGCCGATCGCGCGCGCGATCACGGCGACGGGTTCCCTGGCGCGCGGCGGGCGGCGACGGCGGTGCTGGGCATGGGCGTGGCTCGTGGACGGGGACGGGCGGGGGCTCGGGAGCGCGCATGTATACTACGGCTTCGCCCGTGCGCCGCCACCCGGGCCCGCCTGCCCCCTGCCCGAGATCCTGCCCCATGAGCCTTCCGGACTTCCCGACCATCGAGGCCTTCATCGGCCATACCCCCCTGGTGCGCCTGCAGCGCCTCGCCGCCGGGTTGCCGAGCGTGGTGCTCGGCAAGCTCGAGGGCAACAACCCGGCGGGATCGGTGAAGGACCGGCCCGCGCTGTCGATGATCCAGCAGGCCGAGGCCCGCGGCGACATCGCGCCCGGCGACACCCTGATCGAGGCGACCAGCGGCAACACCGGCATCGCGCTGGCCATGGCCGCGGCGATCAAGGGCTACCGCATGGTGCTGATCATGCCAGACAACCTCTCGGTCGAACGCCGCGCGGCGATGAAGGCCTACGGTGCCGAGCTGATCCTGGTGAGCAAGGCCGAGGGCATGGAGGGCGCGCGCGATCTCGCCGAGCACATGCAGGCTGCGGGCCGCGGCAAGGTGCTCGACCAGTTCGCCAACCCGGACAATCCGCTCGCGCACTACCACGGCACCGGCCCCGAGATCTGGGAGCAGACCCGCGGCACCGTCACGCATTTCGTCAGCTCGATGGGTACCACCGGCACGGTGATGGGGGTGTCGCGCTACCTCAAGGAGCGCAACGCGGGCATCGAGATCATCGGCGTGCAGCCGGCCGACGGGGCGCAGATCCCGGGCATCCGCCGCTGGCCGGCGGCGTACCTGCCGCGCATCTACAAGCCCGAGTGCGTCGACCGCGTGCTCGACGTCAGTCAGGCGGAGGCCGAGGAAACCACGCGCCGGCTCGCCCGCGAGGAGGGCATCTTCTGCGGCATCTCGTCGGGGGGCGCCACCGTGGCGGCGCTGCGGGTGGCGCGCGAGGTCGAGAACGCCGTGATCGTCACCGTGATCTGCGACCGGGGCGACCGCTACCTGTCGACCGGCGTCTTCCCCGACTGAGATGAACGCGCTCGTCTTCGACATCGAGACCGTACCCGACGTGGCCGGCGCGCGTCGCCTGCACGGCTTTGCCGGGCTCGACGACGCCGCGGTGGCCGAGGCGATGTTCCTCGAACGGCGCCAGACGACGGGCAACGAGTTCGTGCGTCACCACCTGCAGCGCGTGGTCGCGATCGCGGTGGTGATGCGGCGGGGCAACGCGCTCAAGTGCGCCGCGCTCGGGTCGCCGACGAGCAGCGAGGCGGAGCTGATCGCCGAGTTCTTCGACGTCATCGACAAGACCACGCCGACCCTGGTGAGCTGGAACGGCAGCGGCTTCGACCTGCCGGTGCTGCACTACCGTGCCCTGCTGCACGGCGTGCGCGCGCCGCGCTACTGGGACACCGGCGAGTCCGACGCCGGCATGCGCTACAACCACTACCTCGGCCGTTTCCATTGGCGTCACACCGACCTGATGGACGTGCTCGCCGGCTACCAGGCGCGCGCCGCCGCGCCGCTCGACGAGATCGCCACGCTGCTCGGCCTGCCCGGCAAGCTCGGCATGGACGGGGGGCAGGTCTGGGGCGCCTTCCGGCAGGGGCAGCTCGACGCGATCCGCGACTACTGCGAGACCGACGTCCTCAACACCTACCTGATCTGGCTGCGCTTCGAGCGCATGCGCGGGCGCCTGGACGATGCCGGGCACGCGGCGGAATGCGAGCGCCTGCGCGCGATGCTGCAGGCCGATGCGCGCGCCCCGTGCGCGGCCTTCCTCGCCGCCTGGTCATCCGCCGCGGCGGCCGCTGCGGCTCCCGCGAGCCCGTCGGTGCCGCCGCCGCGTGCCGCAGCGTCTCCGTCGGCGGCCGACGCTGCTGCTGCCGGGGCGTCCGCTCCGGGCCGTTCCCGGCGCGGACACCGCGCGGCCCCCGAGGACCGAGCGGCGATGGGTCGCAGCGCCTCCGTCGGGACGCAGGCGAGCCTGCTGCCGTTCGACGACGCCTGAGCCGGTGGCCCGGAGCGCCCCGTCCGTCGCGGGCTCCATCGACACGCGCGGCAGCCCCGATGACGGTCGTCTATGCTGAGCGGCACCCAGCACGACACGGGCGAGGCGGACTCGCCCCGCACCACGGGAGAGCACACCGATGACCGACACCGACATGCAAATGGTCGAGCGGCTCGTCTACGATTGGTGCACCAGCGAGGCCCGCGGCACGCATTCGGCGCGCGCGCTCGCTGCTGTCTACGCGAGCTGCTACATGGACGAGTCCAACCTGATCCGGCTGGCCGACCTGCGCGCACTCGACGAGACCCGCCTGAACTGGGCCCTGGCGCTGGTGCGCGGCTATGTCGAGTCGCGTCTGGCGGTGCCGTGGCCACGTGCCGTCGCCCTGGTCGCGCTCTACGATCTGATGCCCGCCGAGGCGGCCTGAACGTGGGCGCGCGCGCTGCGCCGTCAGGCGCGCGCGGGGAGCAGGTCGCGCAGCTGTTCCTCGACGTCGCGGATCGCATAGCGCGCCCGCACCGGTACGCGCAGCAGCGGGAGGCCGGCGCCCGCGAAGGCGTCGTCGAGCAGCGCGTCACGGCTCTGCCGGTCGGCACGACGGTGACTGGCATCGTCGAGCTCGATGGCACAGATCGGCGTGAAGCTCGCCGGGTCGCAGAGCAGGTAGTCGACGTGCTTGCAGGCGATCGCCCCGAACGCCTTCCAGAAGCGTTTGCCCGACAGGGTGTCGCGTACCGCGAGGACGTCGGCGATGCGCACCTTGGCGTAGACGCGCGCCCGTCCGGCCACGGCCTTCTCCAGCACGAGCAGGAACTTCTGTTCCGCCGGCGTGAACAGGGGGCCGGCGCGGCGATAGGTGCGACGCGCGCCGCGGCCGCGCAGCGCGAGGCCCAGGAGCAGCGCGACGACGGCGGCCAGCAACGCCGCCACGAGGACGTCGCGGTTCATGTCGCGGCGTATCCGGCAGGGACGGCGAGGTCGATCACCACCGGGTCGTGATCGCTCGCGGCCGGGCCCGCGGCGTCGCTGTGCACGTGCGGCACCCAGGCACGCACCAGCGGTGCCAGCGCGGGGCTGGCCAGCGCGTGGTCGAGGAGCACCGGCCGTCGACTGTGGCGGTAGGTGTAACGCTCGCCGCGAGGCAGCGCCTCCATCAGGTTGACGAGCAGTTCGCCCTTGAGGATGTCGAGCGTCTTCGAGCCGGTGGCGTCGTTCATGTCGCCCAGCACGAGCAGGCGCGCCGCGGGCGCGGCGCGCAGCAGGTGGGCGCAGAACTCGTGGATGGCCTCGGCCTGGGCGTGACGTTGCTTCTTCGCGTAGTCCTCGGCCCGCCGGCTCGCCGCACGCATCGACTTCAGGTGGCAGACGAGCACGAACAGGGGCGCGCCGAGAACCTCGAACTCGGCAATCAGCGCCTTGCGGCTCGGCAGCCAGTGACGCTCGGCGCAGCCGGAGAACGCCGGCAGGGCGGGCGCGATGCGTCCCGGGCTCAGTGTCAGGCCGATGCCGTCGGCCCGCCGGCGCAACCCGGTGGCATCGAGCGGGCCGGCGGTGCCGTGCTCGCGCAGCCGCACGCGGGCCGGGTCGAACAGCAGGCCGACGCGGATGTTGAAGCCCTGCTGGCCGCCGTCGGCATCGGCGAGCGGCGGGACTTCGCGCCACGCATAGGCGGGGCCGCCGGCGGCGGTGATCGCTTCGCTCAGCGCCGTGAAACTCGCGCCACCGCAGACGGCGCCGTTGCTGCCGGGCGGCGCCAGCGCCTTGAGTTCCTGCACCGCCAGAATCGCCGGGCTCGCGAGGGTGCCCGCGATCAGCGTGCCGAAGGCCGCCAGGCGGGCCGGATCGGCATCAGCGCCGAGGTTGCAGAGATTGAGACTGACGATGCGGATCAAGGGGATTTACCCGACAGGGAAGGCGCGCGCTACCTTGACCAGAGTTTACGTTGCATACGTCGTGCGCCGCAGCATGGCCCCGCATAATCGCGTCGCGCCACGCCCCTCTGCTAGGCTCAGGGCCTTCGAGGGGGCGCACGGTGGTCAGGTGGCTCCAACACGATGGGTGGACGACAGGCATGTGTGGAATCGCGGGAATCGTGGATCTGAAGGGCCGGCGCGATATCGATACCGCCCTGCTCGCGGCGATGAACCAGGTACAGTTTCACCGCGGTCCCGATGAGGGGGGCACGTTCGTCGAGCCCGGCGT
The DNA here is from genome assembly GCF_004341245.1 of Plasticicumulans lactativorans. GTDB lineage: Bacteria > Pseudomonadota > Gammaproteobacteria > Competibacterales > Competibacteraceae > Plasticicumulans_A > Plasticicumulans_A lactativorans. The sequence continues at coordinate 90,721 of NZ_SLWY01000014.1, forward strand.
GGGGCTCGCACATCGGCGTCTGTCGATCATCGACCTGTCGAGCGGGCAGCAACCGCTGTTCAACGAAGACCACTCGGTCGTCGTCGTGTTCAACGGCGAGATCTACAACTTCCCGGCGCTGACCGAGGAACTGAAAGCGGCCGGGCATGTGTTCCGGACACACTGCGACACCGAGGTCATCGTGCATGCCTGGGAGCAGTGGGGGGCGGACTGCGTAAAGCGTTTCCGCGGCATGTTCGCGTTCGCGCTGTGGGACAAGCGCCGTGAGACGCTCTTTCTCGGCCGCGACCGCCTCGGCAAGAAGCCGCTGTTCTACGCGCACCTTCCCGATGGTCAACTGCTGTTCGGATCGGAGCTGAAGATCCTGCTCCAGCATCCGGGTCTGCCGCGCGAGATCGATCCGCAGGCGGTCGAAGAGTACTTCGCCTTCGGCTACGTCCCCGATCCGAAGACGATTTTCCGCCATGTCCGCAAACTGCCTCCCGCCCATACGCTGGAACTGCGCCGTGGCGAGGCGCCCTCAGCGCCTCGGGCGTACTGGGACATCCCCTTTGCCGAACTGCCGCCGATGAGTGAAGCGCAGGCGGCCGAGGAGCTGCTGGCGAGGTTGCGCGAAGCGACGCGCATCCGTCTGGTATCGGAAGTCCCGCTCGGCGCCTTCCTGTCGGGAGGCGTCGATTCCAGCGCCGTGGTGGCAATGATGGCCGGGCTGTCCAGCGAGCCGGTCAAGACGTGCTCGATCGCCTTCAATGACCCGGCCTTCGACGAAGCGGCTTTCGCGCAGCAGGTGGCCGACCGGTTCCACACCGAGCATCGCGTGGAAACGGTCGACCCCGACGACTTCAGCCTGCTCGACACGCTCGCCGGCCTGTACGACGAGCCTTACGCCGACTCCTCGGCTTTACCTACCTACCGCGTCTGCCAGTTGGCGCGCCGGCAGGTGACGGTGGCGCTGTCGGGTGATGGCGGCGACGAGAACCTCGCCGGCTACCGCCGCTACAAATGGCACAGCTACGAAGAGAAATTGCGCGCGGCATTGCCTCTTGGATTGCGTCGTCCGCTGTTCGGCTTTCTCGGCAAGGTTTACCCGAAAGCCGATTGGGCGCCGCGCGTGTTCCGCGCGAAGACCACGTTCGAGGCGATGGCCCGTGACACCGTCGAGGGCTACTTCCATGGAGTTTCAGTGATGAGCGACCGCCTGCGGACGCCGCTGTACTCGGCGGCGTTCCGTCGCGAGTTGCAGGGATACCACGCGCTCGAGGTGATGCGGGAGCACGCCAGCCGCTCGCCCACCGATCACCCGCTGTCGCTGATCCAGTATCTCGACATGAAGACCTATCTGCCCGGTGACATCCTCACCAAGGTCGATCGTGCGAGCATGGCGCATTCCCTGGAGGTGCGGGTGCCGTTGCTGGATCACGAACTGGTCGAGTGGATCTCCGGCCTTTCCCCCGACCTCAAGCTTCGCGGCGGCGAAGGCAAGTATCTGTTCAAGAAGGCGCTGGAGCCCGTGCTGCCGCACGACATCCTGTACCGCCCGAAGATGGGGTTTGCCGTGCCGCTGGCCGCCTGGTTCCGTGGGCCGCTGCGTGAGCGCCTGCGCACGGCCGTGCTGGGGCCCACGATGGCCGACAGCGGCATTTTCGACATGAATTACGTCGCGAGCCTCGTCGAGCAGCATCAAAGCGGCCGGCGCGATCATTCCGCTGCATTGTGGTCCCTGCTCATGTTCGACGGCTTCCTGCGCAACACGATGGGCGATCGGGGCACCCGCTTGGCGAACGCTGCGGCCTGAGATCATGCGCATCCTGCACGTGCTGGACCACTCGATCCCGCTGCATAGCGGCTATACCTTCCGCACCCGTGCCATCCTCGCCGAGCAGCGCCGCCTGGGGTGGGAGACCGAACACGTCACGGGTCGCAAGCATATCGCGGCGTATACCGGCCCCGAGGAGGAGGTGGACGGCTTGCACTTCTTCCGCACGTCGCCGGCCAGCGGTCTGGTGTCGCGCCTGCCGCTGCTCAATCAGATCACCGTGGTCACCAGTCTTGCCCGGCGCCTGGATGCCGTCTGCACGCAGGTGCGCCCCGACGTACTGCACGCGCATTCACCGGTGCTGAACGCCCTGGCGGCATATCAGGTCGCGAAGAAGCGCAAGCTGCCGCTGCTCTACGAGGTGCGGGCGTTTTGGGAGGATGCTGCAGTCGATCACGGGAGCACGCACGAAGGCAGCCTCCGTTATCGCGCGACGCGCGCGCTTGAAACCTGGATGCTGCGCCGTGCCGATGCCGTCACCACGATCTGCGAGGGACTGCGCGCCGACATCGTTGCGCGCGGCATCGACGCCGACAAGGTGACCGTCATTCCCAATGCTGTCGATGTCAGCCATTTTTCGATCGGCGGAGCACCCGACGCCGAGTTGAAACGGTCTTTGGGACTGCATGGGTGTCGGGTGCTCGGATTCATCGGTTCCTTCTATGCCTATGAAGGTCTCGAACTCCTGCTCGATGCCCTGCCCGTGATCCTTGGCCGTGCACCCGACGTGCGGGTGCTGCTGGTTGGTGGTGGTCCACAGGAGGCCGCCCTGAAGGCGCGAGCCGAGCGTTTGGGCGTTGGTGCGCAAGTGGTCTTCACGGGACGTGTACCGCACGCCGAAGTCACCCGTTACTACGACCTCGTTGACGTCCTGTGCTATCCACGCCTGTCGATGCGACTGACAGAACTGGTAACACCACTGAAGCCGCTTGAGGCGATGGCGCAGGGGCGGTTACTGGTGGCCTCGGACGTCGGGGGTCACCGCGAACTGATTCGCGACGGCGAAACCGGCGTGCTTTTCCGTGCGGGCGACGCCACGGACCTGTCTCGTCGGGTGCTTGATCTGCTCGCGGCACCGGAGCGCTGGCCGGTTCTGCGTGTGGCTGGCCGGGCATTCGTCGAAACTGAACGCAACTGGGCAACAAGCGTTGCCCATTACCGCTCAATTTATGCGCGACTGATGGGGACTGACGAAATGCCGGCAGCGGCTTTAGGCATGAGCAGGCGATGAGCGAGGAATTGCGTGGCAAGGCCGTGCGTGCGATGGGCCTTTTAGGGGTCGGGGGAGGGTTGGGCAAACTGATCACGATGGGGGCGACGCTCATTCTCGCGCGCCTGCTCAGTCCGGCGGATTATGGATTGATGGCGATGGCTTCTGTCGTGCTTGGCTTGATCGGCTTTTTCAATGAAGTCGGCATCGGCGCGGCTATTGTCCAGGCGCAAAATTTGTCGCGTGAAGCCGTAAACGGCTGTTTCGTGATGGCATTGGTGTTTAGCTGCATGCTATTCCTCCTTGCTTGCGCCGCCGCTTGGCCGGTTGCGGCTTTCTATGATAGTCCGGAGTTGCGGTTAATATTGCCGGTCTTGGCATTGGGCTTCATTGTCGGCGGTTTCAATACTGTCCCCAGCGCTTTTCTACGCAAGGAGTTGCGTTTTAGCGTCATGGTGCGGTTCGGTTTGATATTGGCTGTGGTGCAGGCTGTGCTCACAGTGGCACTGGCGGTCGCGGGGTTTGGTGTATGGTCTCTGGTGCTCGGCGGTTTGTTCGGTCAAGTGATCTACGCGATGCAATTGTTTCGCGCTTCGCCATGGCGCCCTAGTTTCGCCATCAATATTCGCGAAGGCCTCAGTCTGGTGCGATATGGTCTGAGTGTGACCTATTCGCGTGTGCTCTGGTACATATACAGTAATGCTGATAAAGCGATTATTGGCAAATTATTGGGTGATCACTCGCTCGGGATCTACGATATGGCGAATTCACTCGCTACTTTGCCGACCAGCCAAGTGACGTCGATCGTCACCAATGTTTCGTCACCTGTATTTGCGAAGTTGCAAGATGACATGGCCCGATTGGGCTCGGTAATGCTCAAGCTGACGCGTGGCATTGCGTATTTTACGTTCCCCGCGCTCGGTGGCTTGTTCGTGGTCGCAGACGATCTCGTACTGACCCTGCTTGGCGATCAGTGGCTCGACATGCTGGTTCCATTTCGCGCGTTGTGCCTGCTGGGGCTGATTCGTTCTGTCGATCCATTAATGTCACAGGTGCTGATTTCCACAGGAAATGCCTCTCGAGTGGTCGCTTATACTGGTATGTGCGCATTGATTATTCCGGTGGCCGTAGGTTTTGGTGCATGGTTTGATGGAATGCGTGGCGCGTCTGTCGCTTGGCTGCTTGCATATCCTCTATGTTCAGTAAAGCTGCTCCGTGACACCTGTCGACTGATTGGTTTGCCGATATTTGCTTACTATCGCAACCTGCTTCCAGTATTTAGCGGCACCGCACTGATGGTGATCGCCGTGGAGTGCGTTCAGTGGGGGTGCGCCCAGTTCGGAATGCCGGTCGGGTTACGTTTAGTGGCTCAGATTGCGACTGGCATTGTCATCTATATTGGCTGGATGATCTATGCCTACCACGAAGGGCTCGCCGATCTGCGCCAGATTATGCTGGATTTCGGAATTGCCGAGGAGCAACTAGCACGCTGGCCTTTTACGCGCCTTGACGTGACTTGATGATGAGGGGGAGGGGATGAAGCGCAGAGTCTTGGTAACCCTCACTGGCGGCGGTTATCTTGCCGAAACCTTGGCATTATTACGCACGCTTGGTACGTCATATGATTATTGTTACGTTACATGCCACGGTGATTTGCTTCCCCGGGAAGGTGAGATTCCTCCGGGACCGTGTTACCGCATGCGAAGTGTGACGCAACTCAGACAGCCGTCGCCATTAGCACGTTTGCGTGGACTCGTATTCGGCCTATTGGATGCGTGGCACGTACTCCGAGTCGCAGACCCTGATGTCATCGTTTGCGTAGGTACGTCAATCGCGGTTCCGCTGTGCTTTTGGGGACGGGTGTTGCGGCGTCGTACGGTATTTGTGGAGAGCATTGCACGCGCAGAGAATTTATCAACGACAGGTCGTATTCTGGCGCGTTTGCGCTTGGTTGATCGTTTCTACGTACAGTGGCCTGATCTGTGTGGCTATGCATCTGGTGCTGTCTACCGCGGTACTGTGCTTTGATATTCGTGACGGTTGGGTCGACCCAATTTGAAGCACTTGTGCGCGAGGTTGATAGATTGGCTGGCATCGGTTTCTTTGACGAGCCAGTGACTTGTCAGATCGGTGTAGGAAGTTTCATACCTGTGCACTGTCATTATTTCCGTTTTCAGAAAGGGATCGACGAATGGATAAGTAATTCTTCTCTGATAATTACTCATGGTGGTACAACCGTCATCTCGCTCCTTGAGCGGCGCAAGCGTTTCGTAGCGATTGCCAATACACAGTTGTCGGCCGATCATCAGAGCCAAATGCTGAGAGCCCTCTCAAAGCAAGTGTTTTTGCATTGGTCCCGCTCGGTGGGCGATCTCGCCAAGTTGGTGGAACTTGCCCGCGCCAGCACACCGCCATCGTTCACAATGCCACGACTCGCGCAAGACCTGCGTGACTTCATTGATGCATCTTGATTAGCGGTACACGCACGTTGGCTACGATGAAATTCAACCATAAACAGCAGTCGCTGCCGACGGCAATCGTCGTCGGTAACGGTACTAATGCTCTCGGTGTTGTGCGCAGTCTTGGCCGCCACGGTGTGCCAGTATTAAGCATTGTTGATCATCCTGACGCGATTCCGTTGCGGTCGCGTTTTGGCGTTAAGCAGGTGTGGCCGGCGATCGCTGGAGAGCTTTTCGTGGAGCAGTTGGAGTCACTGGCCGCCACTTCGAGTGGTCCTACTCCAATTTTGTTTATGACCGAAGAAAAAACTGTCACAACCGTGTCGGAGGCTCGGACACGCGTCCAAGCAGTCACGCGTATTGTTCTGCCGGAGCATCAGCGCTTGATGAGTTTGATGCATAAGCAAAGGTTTCAATCTCTTGCAGAACAGACTGGTGCACTGATACCGCGGGTGGTTCATTTAAAGTGTGAGGCGGATCTATCAAAATTAATTGACTTGCGGTTTCCGTGTGTCTTGAAACCGGCCTATAAACATCATGACTACGGTATTCGTTTCAAGAAAGCCTATGTTATTAAATCAGCGCATGAGGCTGCACTGTTATATGAGGAGATCGCTCCAGTCTTGGCTGACATAGTAGTGCAGGAGTGGGTTGAAGGCGGCGATGACGATATCTATTTTAACCTTCAATACATCGGTGAAGATGGACGTCTAGTAGTGTCCTTCCCAGGACGCAAAATTCGTTCTTGGCCTCCTCGAATTGGTGGAACAGCGAGTTGTTTGCCGGCTTGGGAGCATGCAGAGGAGTTGGAAAAGCTAACTTATTCTTTTTTTAGAAAGGTCGACTTTGTTGGCATGGGCAGCATGGAGTTCAAACGTGATCGACATGACGGTCGATTCTATATGATTGAACCGACGGTTGCCCGTACCGACTTCCAGGAGGAGGTGGCCACGATCAACGGAGTCAATTTGCCACTTGCTGCGTATCGATACGAGGCCGGCTTGCTGCAGATTGAAAAACCATCGCCTTCATCGATGCGCATATGGCGTGACACCGTTATTGACCGTTGGTCGCAAGTTGCCCAAGGGGAGAATGCGGAGCTTGATAGATATCCGACTTGTGATTCGCTCTGGCGTTGGGATGATCCTGGCCCTTGGTTTCAGTCGATTCAACAGCGTATAAAATGGCGCTGGCGAGCCTTAACCGATCGCGCATCGCGCTTGTCGCAGAGTTAATCGTGGTGAGTGAGCGAATCGGTCTCTGCTTTGCAGAGTGGCATAGTGAAGAATGGCTAGCCGCTTTCAGGGCAATCGCAAGTGGTCACGTCGCGTCAGGCCCGGCAATCGAGAGATTATGCGATGCCCTCGTTGCCGTTCTTGGTGGAAAAGCACATGTTGAGTTGGTTGGTTCCGGGCGCGTGGCGCTTGGGCTCGCGCTGGCTGTTTTCCGACAGCGGCGTTCACAGTGTACGCGGGTTATCGTGCCCGCCTATATCTGCGACAGTGTCGTCGACACTGTGCGTGCAGCGGGGCTCGAGCCGGTTTTCGTTGATATTGGATCTGACCTCAATCTTACGGTAGATGGGGTCGCTAATGCTCTCGACGCTCGCGTGCTGGCGGTCATCGCCCCTCATATGTATGCGTGTCCGGCACCGATTTCGGCACTCGAATCTTTGTGCCAAGATGCGGGAGTATATCTTGTCGATGATGCAGCGCAAGTTTTAGGGGTGACACAGGAAGGGCGACCACTCGGCACGTTTGGAGATGTAGGTCTTTTAAGCTTCGCACAAAGTAAAACGGTGGTTACAGGCGTCCTTGGCTCTGGTGGCGCACTCGTTATCAATCGGGCGGACTGGTCCGTACCAATGCGAACTATCTGTGACTCATTGCCAGCACCGCAGAGAAGGTTAAGAGCGTGGATGCATTTCGTTTTGAGCTATCTTGCTGCGCCGTATCTGGGGCCTTTCGGGCAAATTGACTATTATTTGGCGGCGGCAAAGTTGCGGGTGGGAATGTCGCAGCGCGCGCAACAGTTGCATCATTATTATAATCGAACACGCATCAGTGGCCTTGAAGCTGCAATCGCACTGCCTCAAATCGCTCGTTTACCAGACTATCTGACTGCCCGCCGTGGTGTGCTGGAACTGTATGCTCGGGCACTAGCCGGTAGTGAGATCATATTTCCTCAATTTACACCTGGTCGCTATCTGTCAAAAGTTGTTCTACTACTGCCAAAAGAACAGGTGATGTCGGAAACTAGGCGTCGACTTGCTGTAGCAGGAGTGGCTTCGCGACGAGGTTATCCAGCACGCAGTGAGGGTGGCCGCGCTGCAGGGTGGGCGCCTCGTCTGCTTGAGGTCCCGAGTTTTAGTGGTATGCCGGCCCGACAGATCGAAAGGGTCTGCGAAGCTTTGCGGTCGAGACCTCTGAAAAATACTTGAAAGACACGGAGTGCTTAAAGTTTATGCGCCATTTGGTTAAGCTCGCGGAAGACAAATTGAATTTCGGTGTGCGCCCGCTGCACTCATTGGAAGAGCATCTTGATGGTGCTGCGGAGTGGTTGCTTCGTGCGCAGAGAGCGACGCCTGACGATGGCGTTGCTCATTCGTATGATGTCAAGGCTCAGCGCTGGTTGGCATCATATCCGGAAACGACGGGTTATATTATTCCAACATTATATGACTATGCACGGTATTTCGATAAACCCGGTTGCGCTAGCGCAGCGGCTCGTATGGCACATTGGGAATGTGACGTACAACTCGAAGATGGTGGCGTGCGTGCAGGGACTATGGATGCCGAGATCGTTGTCCCGACGATTTTTAATACTGGACAAGTTTTATTCGGGTGGGCGAGAGCATACCACGAGACAGGTGACGAGCGATTCAAAGGTTCGCTTCGCCGCGCCGCCGATTGGTTGGTTGCGGCGCAAGATGATGATGGTGCTTGGCGACGTTTCCCCTCGCCTTTTACGTCGACCAAAGTGTCCGCGTACAATACGCGTTCCGCCTTTGGACTCGTACGCGCATTCGAGGCGCTTGACGATGAGCGATACTTGGCGGCAGCCGTCGCTAATGTTGATTGGGTGATCAGAACCGCTCACTCGAATCGCTGGATTCCGGGTAACTGCTTAATCGAGCGAGCCAATGATGCTGCTCTTACGCATACTATAGCTTATTCGATCAGGGGTATTCTGGAAGTTGGGCAAGCCGCCAAGCGTGAGGGTTTTATTGAGCAGGCTCTGGTGATGGCACGAGCCGTTGCTGCTACTCAACGTCCGGATGGCGCTTTGCCAGGTCAATTATCACGAGACTGGCAAGGAATTAAGCCATGGACTTGTGTTACTGGCAATTCTCAGATGGCAATCAATTGGCAGCGCTTGGCTCGAATTACTGGTGAAACTCAGTTGCGAGAATGCGCTGTCCGAGCCAATAGATTCAATATGAGTATTCAGGATCTTGTAGCTAAGAATCAGGCGATTAGGGGGGCACTGAAGGGATCGCATCCGATCAATGGTGGTTACATGACTTGGCGTTATCCAAATTGGGCGGCGAAATTTTTCATGGACGCATTAATGTTGGAGTACCTCGGTGATCGTGTCGCTAACATCGGATAGCGGTCATATCGGAGATACTGATGCGTGATTTGCTGATTACCCTGATCGTTTTTGGTAGTGTACCGAACATGCTGCGATACCCGCATGTGGGGGTTTTAGTATGGTCATGGCTCGGTTACATGAATCCGCACAAACTTTCGTGGGGGTTCGCGGTGTCGTTTCCATTTGCCCAGGTGACAGCGATCGCGACACTTGTGGGAGTAATGTTTTCGCGCGAACGAAAAGATATACCCATGTCTCCTCTGGTAGTTATATGGATTGTTTTTATTGCATGGATGGGGATTACGACGCTACTGGCGCTCTATCCGGAGAGAGCGTTAGACCAGTTTGAAAAAGTGATCAAGATCCAATTGTTCACATTTATTACGATGATGTTCATTCGGGACAGAAGACGCCTGCTGATGCTGGCGGGGATTATCACAGCATCAATCGGTTTTTTTGGGGTCAAGGGAGGAATTTTTGCCATCAGCTCTGGTGGGGCTTACAAGGTTTGGGGGCCCCCTGATTCCTTTATTAAAGACAACAACGAACTCGCTCTTGCCTTGCTTATGACACTACCGCTGATGTGGTATTTTCGTCAGCAGACAACTAATATCTGGGCGCGTCGTGGTTTGCTGTTTTGCGTCGTAGTCACAGCGTTCTCTATCGCCAGTTCATATTCGCGGGGAGCCTTTATCGCCAGTGGTGCTGTTCTGGTGTTTTTATGGCTCAAAAGCCGCCAGAAGGTTATGCTTGGTGTGGCCTCAATTGTACTTGTCGCGGTATTGCTCGTATTCATGCCTGCTGAATGGCATGAGCGCATGGGAACGATCCAGAATTACGATGAGGATAGTTCGGCGATGGGAAGAATTGCCGCCTGGACCCTCGCATTGACGGTCGCTACTCAGCGACTGTTTGGAGGAGGGTTCGATTTCTGGTCGACTGAATCGTTTTCTCGTTATACCAATCTCGATAATGGCGTGCACGTCGCCCACAGCATTTACTTCTCGGTCTTGGGAGAGCATGGTTGGCCGGGCCTTTTTATGTTTTTGTTCATCGGCTTTATGGCGATACGGCATGGCACCTGGATTATTCGGGCATGTCGAGGCAGGGAAGATCTTGCCTGGATGGCTGATCTGGCTCGGATGGTTCAAGTAAGCTTAATAGCATATAGCACGGGTGGTGCGTTTTTAAGTTTGTCGTATTTTGACATGTACTGGCATTTGGTCGCAATTATGGTAATTTCGAAACGCTATGTTCAGGAGATGCTCATCGCGGGGCCGCCACTGAGCGCGGTATCGTCTAGACAAGGGGAGAAAGCGGCGGCATCAGCGACTTCTATGCTGAGTTCTCGCCTAGTTCGGTGTGCTATGTGGAAATCACGATGAATGAAAGTGCGCCAATTCGAGCCCTTGCTACCGCTGTTGGGACGCTATTTGCTCCCGGTGGCATGAGGGGATGTTTGTCTACGCTTATCTACCATCGTGTGTTGACAAAGCCTGATGAGTTGAACCCGAACGAAGTAGATGCGGACACTTTCGAGCAGCAGATGCGATTGCTCGCCGAGCATTGTCACGTACTGCCGTTAGACGAGGCTATAGAGCGTCTTTACACCCGTAGTTTACCAGCGCGCGCTGTATGCGTTACTTTTGACGATGGTTATGCTGATAATGCTACGATAGCTTCGCCGATTCTGCGCCGTTATGGGCTCAGTGCGACGTTTTTTGTCAGCACAGGATATTTGGATGGTGGACGCATGTGGAACGATACGGTGATCGAGGCGATACGCCGTGCTCCAGATGATGTGTTAGATCTGACCGCGGAAGGATTCGGCGTATTGCCGATTGGTAGTATCAATCAACGTATCCATGCTTTTCAGTGTTTGATTGATAACATCAAGTATCGCTCGGCCGAGGAGCGTATTGAGATTACTGAAGCTATTGCGGCGCGAGTGGGGGCAGTACTTCCTGATAATCTGATGATGAGTAGCGATCAGGTGCGTGATCTCCATGCAGCAGGCATGACGATCGGTGCGCACACGGTCAATCACCCAATTCTCGCAAGAAGTAGTAATCATGTTGCACGTGAAGAGATCGCTAACAGTCGTTCAAGATTACAGGAAATCATAGGCAAATCAGTCGAACTGTTTGCTTATCCCAACGGAAAGCCCGGTTGCGACTATCTGTCGGAACATGTTGATATTGTTCGAGAATTTGGATTTAAGGCGGCAGTGTCAACCGCGTGGGGAGTCGCCACGGCGACTACTGACCGATGGCAGTTACCACGGTTTACTCCGTGGGACCGTCACCCTTTGAGGTTTCTGGCACGTTTATATTGGAACTGTCATCGTCACGTATAGAGGAGGAGCACGTATAGAGGGTGGTTGGTACGCTTGTTGATAAGATCTGCATTGCTGGCTAATATAAGCCAATTTTTCTGAAGCAATCCATAATAATCCACTTTTTGCACCGCAGTCGTGCGGCGGCCCGCCGGGATTCTTCCGTCAATTCCATCAAAGGCTGACGGCAGAGGCTTCGCTATTCGATCCGCTTCAAATGACTCAAGGTGCCTTCGATCGAATCGAGTTCAGGCATTTCCAGGGTGCCCGCCGATGGATCATCTCGGCTTTGTACAAAGCATTGATCATCTCTGCCAGAGCGTTGTCATAGCTGTCACCCTTGCTGCCGACTGACGGTTCAATCCCGGCTTCGGCCAAGCGTTCGCTGTAGCGGATCGAGACATACCGCGAGCCTCGGTCCGAATGATGAATCAAGGCTTCTGCAGGGCTCGGCTGGCGGGCGTGCAGGGCTTGTTCCAGCGCATCGAGCACGAGAAGTCCGTCTGCAGGGAACGGCTGACGCGCCAGCCCACGATGCGTCGCGCAAAGACGTCGATGACAAAGGCTACGTATAGTCAGCCTTGCCAGGTCGAGACATAGGTAAAGTCCGAGACCCACAACTGATGGGGCCGCTCGGCCTTGAACTGCCGATTGACCCGATCCAGCGGGCAGGCGGCCTTGCTGTCACGGATCGTGGTGCGCACCACCTTGCCGCGCATGACACCCCGCAAACCTTGACGGCGCATGAGCCGCTCCACCGTACAACGGGCTACCGCGATGCCGTCCCGGTTCAACTGCCGCCAGACCTTGTCGGCGCCATAGACGTGGAGGTTCGCCTGCCAGACGCGCTCGATCTCGGGCATCAAGGCCTCGTCGCGCCGCACTCGCGGGCTGCGCCGTTCCGGCTGGCGTCGCAAGGCGGCATGACGCCGGTAGCCCGAGGGGGCGATCTGCAATGGCCGGCAGATCGGTTCGACCCCGAAAGCATCGCGGTGCGCGTCGACGAAGGCTCTCAGGACTTGAATCGGCGGTCGAGCTCCGCCTGGGCGAAAAATGCGCTGGCCAGTTTCAGAATCTCATTCGCCTTGCGCAGTTCACGGACCTCACGCTCCAGTTCCTTGACGCGCTGGTGCTCGGCCGTGGTGGGGCCTTCTCGCTGGCCGGTATCGCGCTCGTGCTGACGTACCCGGCTCAGCAGCGTCTGCGGTGTGCATCCGATTTTGGCGGCAATGGCTTCAACAGCGGCCCACTGCGAAGGATGATCGCCACGGCACTCGGCAACCATGCGCACGGCGCGCTCACGAACTTCGGGGGAGAGCTTCACTGACTTCTTCATGGCTCTATCTTCTCAAGCGGTAGAGCCTCCATCAAACCCGGGGCGGTTCATTCCGAAGCAGAAGTACACAACCGAGTTCAAGGAGCAGGCCGTCAAGCGAGCCGACGAGGTCGGCAGCATTGCCCGTGTTGCCGAAGAACTGGGGCTGGTTGAGCAGACGCTGCGCAACGGGGTCAAGGCGGCGAAGGCGGGCAAGCTGAGTCTGGCCGGCGCCAAACAGATCACCGCGGAGCAGATGGAGTTGTCCCGGTTGCGCGCCCAGGTGGCGCGACTGGAGATGGAGCTCGAGATCACAAAAAAAGCGGCGGCATATTTCGCGAAGGAGCTGCTGTGAAATATGCCTGGATCGACACGCAGCGCAGATCCTTTCCGTTGTCCGTCCTGTGTGACGCCCTGTCGGTGAGCCCGAGCGGCTTTCGAGCTTGATCCGCACGGTCCATCAGGAGGTTCGGCAGGCGTATGGCGCCAGGCGCATTGACGCCGAGTTGCGTGAGCGTGGCTACCGGATCGGTTTGCCGCGCATCGAACGTCTCTGATGCGTGAGCATGGCATCCGGGCGCGCCACAAGCGACGTTACAAAGCGACGACGGACTCCAGGCACAGCCTGCCGGTGGCAGCGAATGTGCTGGATCGGCACTTCGCACCTGATGCCCCAAATCGCGTGTGGGCGGGCGACATCACCTACATCGCCACCGCTGAGAGCTGGCTGTATCGGGCGGTGGTGATCGATCTGTTCAACCGCGAGGTGATCGGCTGGTCGATCAAACCGCGGATGACGACCGATCTGGTGCTCGATGCGCTGTCGATGGCGTGGTTCCGCCGTCGGCCGGGAGCGGACGTGCTGTTCCACTCTGATCGGGGAAGTCAGTACGCCAGCCAGGCTTACCAAGCCCGCCTGGCCGCATACGGCATGCGCGGATCGATGTCGCGCAAGGGCAACGGCTGGGACAACGCCCCGACCGAGAGCTTCTTCAGCAGCCTGAAGAACGAGCGGGTGCATGGCGTCAGCTACGCGACTCGTAGCCGAGCCACGAGCGATCTGTTCCAGTACATCGCCGTGTTCTACAATTGAAGCCGCCGCCACTCCACCTTGGGATATCTGTCGCCGACCATGTTCCTGCAGAACTGGATCGAACGACAGAATCAGCCAGAAATGGCAACATGAGGACGGCCGCTTGGAAGGCGGAAAATGTAGGGTACCTCACAAAAATCAGTAGTAAGTTTATCGGTGCAGATTGTGGGACATGAGCCAGAGTTCTAGCATCATGAGCAACCAGATCAATTCGCCGTAGTAAGATGCATGTTCACTCCGATGCAGGGCAATAGTCTGATCAATGAAGGCATTTCGGAATAAATGCCTTGATTTAAGCATCTCCAAGCTGTCATAAGCAAGGCTCTGCAATGGCTTATGAGTGTGCATCCAAATGCCAAAAGGTAATCCAAACCCGTGCTTTGATTTCTCGATTATGGCGTTAGGCAGGAAGCCGAGCATGGCTTCTTTGTAGAAATGACGTAACCGTTGCCTAGGTAGTTTCAGCGCAGAGGGTATCGAGCACGAGAAATCAATCAAAGTATCATCAAGCAGTGGGTAAGCGACCTGGACTCCAGCGAGGCGACACGCAATACCAACTTTACGAAGATCATTGTCGGCGAGCGTTTGCTGCCAGTCGAGGTACATCATGCGATTGAGCGCTGAGGCATTATCAGGTGCCGCATAGCGGTCGCGTTGTAGTCGCAATGGTTCGTTACGGTCGATTACAGAAAGTACGTCGTCTTCGAACATTTCGATAGGTTCGAGGCGATGCAGGAAATTGTATGTTTCGAGCCGGTCTGGTAATGCTATCTTGGCTTGGCGGACATAGCTTTGAATCTTGGCAATTGGTCCGATTGACGGAAATCGAAATAACATCGGCTCAAAAGTGGATCTAATTGGGTTTGGTGTTTGGCTATATAGCTCAAAAAGCTTTTGCTTTGCATAGCGTGCGTTGCCAGCGAAGAGTTCATCGCCACCGTCTCCGGCCAGTAGGCAGCCGATGCCGTCCGCTGCGGCCAGCCGTGCACAACAATAGGCGGGGATAGCCGAAGAGTTTCCGAATGGCTCATCACAAGCTGCTGCTATGCGAGGTATGACCTCTACGACATCGTCGGGTGTGACGTAATATTCGTGTTGGCGGGTTCGAAAATGCGATGCTGCAATACGTGCATAGGCAATTTCGTCATATCCTTCGACAGCAAAACCGATCGAATAAGTGTCAGCCGAGCCTATTGACTGTTTCGCAAGCATTCCGGAAACGGTTGAACTGTCTAATCCACCGCTCAAAAACGCACCGACCTTGCGATTTCGTGCCGCTTCGTCGACAGACTGCTCAATGATTTCAAGCATGCGAGCTCCAAGTTCGCGTAAGTTTGCGCTCTTGGTTTCAATGAACTTTGGCATCCAATAGGTGCCAATTTCAATGTGTCCGTTGCGGAAGTCGAGCCAGTTTGCCCCAGCTAGTTTTGCAATGCCTTCATAGATGCTGCCTGGGCTGGGGACCATGTGAAAATACATATAATTATAAATCGCCTGCAGCGATAATTTACGGTCGATGGCAGGGTGTTCAGCTACACTGCCTGCATCTGATCCAAAAACCAGCCCGGATGCAGAGGTGGCGTAATACAGAGGTACCTGACCAATGCGGTCTACAGCGGCAAATACACGCACCGCAGTCGGATCGAGAACGACACAGCTGAAAGATCCGCCAACGTACTTCAAGACCTGCCGGTCATGCGATTCGAAAAACTCGACGAGTGTCGCTGCGTCACCATCACGGCGTGCCTGTTCTGCTAGATCATCGCGACTCCAGCGTATTTTTCCTAAAACCATAGCAACGAGTCCGCACGGACCTTTTGCAATATTGGGAGCTGTCGCTGCCCAGTTTTGTCCTTGGAGCTCACATGGATGTGTCTTCCATTCGTTCTGCGAATTAGTGGTAGCAGAATATTGTTCTGTACACTCGGGCACCGCCATCCAGCCACGCAGAGCATTCATTGATTGGTTCATCACTCAAGTAAAAACAGCTACCCGCTGCAGAAGCTGAGATGCTATTCACTTCCATGCATTAGCTGCCTGCAACTTATTGCGCAGACCCGGCAGCGGATGTCCTAGTGCATAGGCCTTTTTTGCAGCGATTACGGCTTTCTCGTAATCTTGCCGAGTCACCAAGGCAAGTCCCAGATTGTAGTAAGCATCTGCATTCCGCGGATTTAACTGAATCGCAGTGTCGTACTCCTCAATCGCTTGGCTGAGGGTTGTGGCGTCGATCTGAAGAAACATTCCATGCAGAACACGAGTGTCAGCCTGCTTGGGGTCAATGTTTAAAGCGTTCTGAAAATACTTCTTCGCTCGATCAAATTTGAGGGTGTATTCCGGAGCGGTCGACGGTAGTTCCCGCATTACCTGGACGAGTAGTAGGAGGGACTCAGGATGATTGGGTACACGGCTCAGTACATAATTAAGTTCATTCCAGGTGTTCTCGTTGTTTGTGGATTTTCTAGCAAAGCTTTCATAAGCCCGAGTGTAGTGTACGGTAATGATCTGATCGACATAGACGCGTGCATTACCCTCCGGTACATGATAATAATCATAGACGCTATCAGCAGAAAATGCCGGTATAGATGCTGCGGCAAGCCATAGTGATAGAGCTATGAACGTAAAACGTTGATAATGACGAGGCGAGTGGAGGCGCAGGGCATCACGCTTGAACATCGGCTTCTGACTCTCGGTTGGTCAATGCAGCGGCATCCTTGCCCTGGCTCCCGCGTAACCACTGGAGGACGGCCGCTACGCGGGGCATAGCGAGATGTGTGACATGATACAAGCGGCGCGTGTCGTCTGTCAGGCGAGTATGCCACTCCATAACTCGACCATAAAACTCTATGCGACTAATATGGCCTTCTTTGAAAATCTTTTCAAAGTATGCACGGCGCATGAGCATGGCTGGCGAGGAGGTTTTTATAGTTTCGTCATAAGTGGTTTTGAGCACTACTAGGGCGCCACCCTGAGTCACACATAAATCACTGGCAACGACTTTTTCATCGTATAAATAACGGTATACGCGTCCAGCGTATCGACGGCAAAAAGCTTCAAGCATCGTTTTATAAAAGCGCCCTTGAGCGTTATCGGAGTGAATCGCTGTATTGCTGGCAGCTTTCCAGCCGACACTCTCGAGGTTGCCGTAATCATTCACCGCACGCGCCATATCGGCGGCTTCGGTGAGAACTTCCAAGCGAACTTGAATGCCTTCACGCTCAAGTCGATTGCTTTGCTTCTGCAGGTTCTGCCGAAGATTCTTCCCGCGTGATCCCCAATAGTCAGTAAAGCTACCGCTGACCGCAATACGCGCCGTATCGATATAATCAAGAGTTGAAAGCTTGTCGCTATCGACAGGTCTGGGTGTTATCTGCGGGTCAAGTTGTGTAAGGCCAAGGGCGAGAAGCGGCTTTGGCAAAGCTCGCGCGAGGCTTTCCAAAGCTTTCATGGGATCCACATGTGACGCACAAATCCAAGGGCCGATCGGTAGTTGCGATGGTTGGAACGTTTCCCAGACGGCAAAGCGCGGGTGGCCGAGAAGGGTCATGGCTACTGGCTCACTGTTTTCATGCGCCACGGCCAAGCGAAGATCGGAATCACCAAATTCGTGCAGCAATGGTGCGATAAAATCAGAATGTAATAAGGGGCTATCGGCACATGCCCGATTGAGTTGATTCCAGGTCTCTTGATGCGCCAAGAAGGCGCTTGCCGAATGGAAACTCCAGTGCATGGTTATAACGTCTCCGGGGCAGGCGAGTATGCGCGTCAGGTGGTTAAGGTCCGACGGATCTCGGCAATCATCCATTCCAGTTCATCATCCAGCAATTCCTGATGACATGGCAATTGCACCAAGGCATGCGCGTAAAGGGCGCTCTGTGGGCAGTGCGCCGCCGCTTCGGTCGATAGCGAGTCCCAGCGCAGCATCGGTACTCCACGCTGCTTGAGTACAGGAAAGCTCTGTTCGTGGTCGGCGAGTAGGAGTGGAAATACATACGGCACGACACCATCCGGGAGATCAGGTAGCAGCGGTCTGCAACCTGAGAGCCCGGTCAGTGCTTCGGCAAAACGCTGATAGTGTCGTCGCCGGCGCTTCACCAGTCGTGCCCACGATGTATGGAACATCACATAGCGACTGCCTCCACTCATGGCTGTGTCAAACCACATCGGGTCGAAGCCGAAGCCACCTTCGGATGAGCTCGGCGCAAATGATGATCCGCGTTCGGGACCTTCCGCGGTGCCGTGGCGCAGAGTCTTGAGCGTCCGCCAGAGCGAATCCTTGGCCTGCATGATCGGGCGCAGGATCGAACCGAATGTACCCAGACGTCCGTATTCGAGCGCTGTTTCAAGCGGGGTCAATAACGATTTGATTTGAAATGCACGCCCGCCCATTCGCAGCTGTACACCGTCCAGCGAGTGTCGTGCCGATACCAGACAACCTCCGTCCAGCGTCGGGAAGAACTTCATCGGACTCGCGATCGCGAAGTCGCCGAAACTGCCCAAGGGGCGGCCGGCATAAGTACCGAAGAATGCGTGAGCACAGTCTTCAAGCAAGGCGATGCCCTTACGGTCGCAGAAAGCGCGCAGGGCCTCACATTGCTGTGGAAATCCGAAATAGTGCGTCACCATGAGCAAGCGCACGGCGGGTTCGAGCTGACGTTCGAGATCGTCAAGATCAATGTCGAGTCGCTCCGACACCCGGTAATACACGGGTTCGGCGCCACACCACTGCACGGGAGCCACCATGGAACTGCAGTTGTACGAAGGGATCAGTACCTTGTGGCCGGGGCCTATGCCGAGCAGTCGTAAGGTCCATGCGATACCAACACGGCCGCTGGTCAGGAAGCGCGCCACGCCTGCATCCAGAACAGACGGAATGTCCGTGCGCTCGCGACGCAGACCGAGCGTGCCCGATGACAATATGGGAGAAGTGGGGACCAGCGGCTTCGGATAGCTTTCCATGCGGCTCAGGGTCGAGGACTGTAGTGGGGGCGGAAACCCGCCGGGCTCCCATGACGTGGACGCCAGCGAAGATACCATCTTGCTCGTCGGCATTTGTTAAGCCTTGTTCAAGACTGGTGGGCCGGCATCGTCAGGATCATGGCTGCACTCGCCACCCCAAGCAACGCGCGCGGCATGCTGGAGCACCACCTTGATCGTCGCCTGCCGGGGCTGCATTTTCGCCACCGTCGGCTATGTTCTCCCTGCAGTCTGCGGGCTGCTGCGGCAGGGAAGCCGTCAACAGCCTCCCCCTGCCGTACGGTAAGGACCACTGCATGTAAGGGGATAGCAAGTGAAAAATTCAATCCGTTCGACTCTGTGCGCCATCATGCTCGTCGCTGCGACGGGCCTCGCGACGGCGGCTCCGATCGACATCAACTCGGCCAGCGCCGCCGATTTCGCCAAGGCGATCAAGGGCGTGGGTGATGCCAAAGCGGCTGCGATCGTCGAGTACCGCAGCAAGAACGGGCCCTTCAAGTCGGTCGACGACTTGGCGAAGGTGCCCGGTATCGGTCCGAAGACCATCGAGACGAATCGCGAGAATCTCCGGATCGGCGGTGAGTCTTCTGCCGCGCCGGCTGCCGCCCCCGCGACCAACAAGGCGAACTGACCGACGTCCGTCCGCCGTCCTCATAGCCCCGGTGGCGGCGTGCCGCCGGGGCCGATGAGATCCAGACGGTCCGTGCACAGGCTGTCGACGCCCATCTGCAGCAGGCGATCGGCGTCTGCAGCCGTGTTCACGGTATAGGCGAACACCCGCAACCCGGCGTGATGTGCCGCTTCGACGCAGGTGGGCGTGAGGTCTTCGAACCAGGCGTGCAAGGCCTGGGCGCCGAGCGTGGCGAGCAGATGGGGCCAGTCGGGCGGGATCTCGCCCGGTTCGAACAGAATGCCGAGGGGCAGTTGTGGTGCCGCGGCCCGTGCCGCGTGCAGCGCTTCGACCGAAAAGGACGACAGCAGCGGCGGCTCGGGCGCTCCATGCCAGAGTGCTGCGCAGGCGCGTGCAACCGCTGCGCCGGTTTCGGCATCACGGCCTGGGCAGGGTTTGATCTCGACGTTCGCGGCGATCGCGCGGGCACGCAGCGCGCGCGCAATCGCTTCGAGACGCACCAGTGGTTCGCCGGCGAAACGGGGACTGTGCCAGCTGCCGGCGTCGAGGCGTGCCAGTTCGGCCCAGGTGCGGGAGACCGCCGGGCCGTTGCCGCTGGTCGTGCGCTCCAGGGTGTCGTCGTGCAGGAGGAAAGGCTCGCCGTCGGCGGACAGCTTCACGTCGAACTCGACGCCGCGAAAGCCCCGATCGGCGCCTTCGCGCATGGCTGCCAGGGTGTTCTCGGGGGCGAACGCGCCACCGCCACGGTGGGCGAAGACGCGGGGGTAGGGCCAGGGCTGGGTCATGGCTTCGCCTCGGGCGGTGGCGCCGGCGCTCTCGTGCGACGGGGGGAGAGCGGTTGCCGGCGAAGGTGCTTCAGGAACGCGTGCGGCGCATCAGCGGTATCAGTTGTGCCGCCAGCATGCCCGCGAGCATCAGCGTGCAGCCAGCGAGGGCGCGCACGGTCAGGGTCTCGCCCAGCACCAGCCAGCCGGCGAGTGCCGCGAACACTGCCTCCATGCTGAGAATGATGGCCGCATGGGAGGCGATCGCGTCCTTCTGGGCGACCACCTGCAGCGTATAGGCGAGCCCGACCGACAGCAGGCCGCCGTAGGCGATCGCGGGAGCCGCCACGCGGATGGCGGCGAGATCGATGGTCTCGAACAGCACCGCCGCGATCATCGACAGCAGCGCGCAGGTCGCGAACTGCAGGCAGGCGAGGCGTACCGCATGGGTGCGCCTCGCGACGGCATCGAGCAGCAGCACGTGCAGCGCCCAGAACACCGCACCTATCAGTTGCAGCGCATCGCCGGAGGCGATCGTGAAGCCGTCACCCACGCTCAGCAGGTACAGGCCGGTGATCGCGAGTCCCGCGCCGAGCCAGATGCCGGCATGCGGGCGCTGCCCGAGCAGGAGGCCGATCAGCGGTACCAGTACCACGTAGAGCCCGGTGATGAAGCCGGCATTGGCGACCGAGGTGTAGAGCAGGCCCACCTGCTGCAGCGAGGCCCCGAGGAACAGCAGGACGCCCGCCGTTGCGCCCGCCAGGTACAGGCCGCGGCGGCTCAACGGCCGCCGCGGCGGGCGCCCCTCCTTCAGCAGCAGCGCCAGTGGCAGGATGGCGAGGGCGCCGAGGGTGAAGCGCAGCCCGGTGTAGAGCATCGGGCCGACCGCATTCATGCCCAGGCGCTGCGCGACGAACGCGGAACCCCAGATCGCCGCGGTGATCAACAACAGCAGGTCGGCGCGGAAGGTTCGGGGGTGCATGAAGGGGTTCGGCAGGCAGGCGCAGGGCGTCGTAGAGTGCCTGAAGGCGAACGGCTAACCAAGCCGGCGGCGTGCGCTTGATTTGCCGGGGGCGGCTCGGCGATCCTCGCCGGGAGTCGGGGCGCAGCAGCTCTTGACTTATGCACATCGCTGACGTTCCTGCCTGCCGCGAGGTCGACTTCACGAAGGTGAAGCTCAGGAGATCAATGACTTATCGCATGTCATTGATTTTCCATGACTTAACAATTGGTCGAAATGTCACCAAAGCGTCATGAGGCCAGTAACGGCGCGGGTCGGCGCGAACCGCACCGCAGTTTTCCACGCGTTTATCCACAGCATTTGTGGATAAACGCCATAGCGCCGTGAGGGGGGCGCGATGAACTTCTGCAGCCATTGCGCGGGCCGCGTGAGCCTGCGCATCCCGCCCGGCGATCGACTGCCGCGCTTCGTCTGCGAGGCGTGCGGCACCGTGCACTACGAGAACCCCCGCATCGTCGCCGGCTGCATCCCCGAATGGGAGGGCCGCGTGCTGCTGTGCCGGCGCGCGATCGAGCCGCGTCGCGGCCTGTGGACCCTGCCCGCGGGGTTCATGGAAAAGGGGGAGTCCGCCGACGAGGCCGCCGCACGCGAGACCTTCGAGGAAGCGCAGGCACGGGTCGAGGTGCTCGGCCTCTACACGCTCTACAACCTGCCGCACATCTCGCAGGTGTACCTGATGTACCGCGCCCGCCTGCTCGACGGGGTGTTCGCGGCGGGCGAGGAAACCCTGGAGGCCGACCTGTTCGACGAAAGCATGGTGCCCTGGGACGACATCGCCTTTCCCACCGTGCGTGAGACCCTGATGCACTTCTTCGCCGATCGCCGGCGCGGCCGCTTCGACGTGCGCACCGGTACCATCGGCCCGGCGCCATGGCAGCGCCCGCCGGCGCCATGAGGCCGGGTCGCCCGAGGTGTCGATGAGCGCACGACCACGCGTGTACCTGGCGGGCCCCGGGGTGTTCCGGCCCGATGCGCTGGCCTACGCCGACGGCCTGCGCATGCTGTGTGCCAGGCACGGCCTGGCCGGCGTGTTCCCGCTCGACGGCGACGCCGCCGCCGATGCGCCGGCGATCTTCCGTCACAACCTCGCGCTGATCGACACCTGCGCCGGCGTGCTTGCGGAACTGACGCCGTTCCGGGGCCTGGCGGCCGACCCCGGTACCGCGTTCGAGATCGGCTACGCCTACGCCCGCGGCTTGCCGGTGGTGGCCTGGACGGCCGATCACCGGGTCTACCGCGAGCGCCTCGTCGCCGCCGGGCAGGCGTGGCCCGATGGCCGCGGTGGCTGGATCGACGCCGTCGGCCTGGCGGTCGAGGACTTCGGGCTCGTCGACAACCTGATGCCGGTGTGCGCCGCGCGCGCCGTCGAAGCCGATCCCGGACCGGCGCTCGCGCGCCTGGCGGCCGCCCTCGGCCTGCCGGCGGCCGCGACCTGAGCCTGTGTGCCCGTGCACGTCGATCCACCCGCGACGCCGCTGATCGCCGCCGCGCGCACGCTCGCCGCCGCCTGCGCGGACCTGCGCTTCGCGCCACCGGTGAGCCACGTCTACAACCCGCTCGACTATGCCCGCGCGGCGCACGAGGACTATCTCGCGCGCTACGGGCAGGGACGACGGCAGGTGCTGTTCCTCGGCATGAACCCGGGGCCGTTCGGCATGGTGCAGACCGGCGTGCCCTTCGGCGAGGTCGCCGTGGTGCGCGACTGGCTCGGCATCCGCGCGCCGATCGGGCGGCCCGCGCTCGAGTACCCCGGGCGGCCGATCGAGGGCTACGCCTGTCGCCGCTCGGAGGTTAGCGGGAAGCGCCTGTGGGGCCTGTTCGCCGGGCGCTTCGGCAGCCCCGAGCGCTTCTTCGCCGCGCACTTCGTCGTCAACTACTGCCCGCTCGCGTTCATCGCCGGCGGCCGCAACCTCACCCCCGACAAGCTGCCGGCCGCCGAGGCCGGGCCGCTGTTCGCCGCCTGCGACGCGCACCTGCGCGCGGTGGTGGACGCGCTCGCGCCCGACTGGGTGATCGGGGTCGGCCGCTTCGCCCGGCAGCGCGCGCAGACGGTGCTGGCGGGAGACGCGGTACGGGTGGGCGAGGTGCTGCACCCGAGCCCGGCGAGCCCGCTCGCCAACCGCGGCTGGGCCGAGGCCGCGGGCGCGCAGTTGCGCGCGCTCGGCGTGTGGGACTGACGCCGGCCGGCCTCAGTCGGGATCGGCCGGGCGTGCGAACCAGCGGAACAGCGGGGCGCCGACCAGCACCACGGTGAGCATGCGCAGCACCTGGAAGCTCGTCACCAGCGGCACGCCGAGGTGCAGGGTCTGCGCCGTGATGCACATCTCGGCGATGCCGCCGGGCGCCATGCCGAGGATCACCGCAGCCGCCGGCAGGCCGGCGAGCCACGCGAGCAGCGCGCCGGACACCGCGGTGACCGCGATCAGGCCGAAGGTCAGCGCGGTCACCGCGGCGAGGAAGCGCGGGGCGGCGCGGAAGAAGGTCGGCGAGAAGCGGCAGCCGAGCGACGCCGCGATGCCGATCTGGCCGGCCGCCCGCAGCGCCGGCGGCAGGCCCGAGAGCTCGATGTCGCTCGCCGTGAGCGCGGCGGCCACCAGCAGCGGGCCGATCACCCACGGGGTCGGCGGTCCCAGGCGCCGCCAGGCGAACACCCCGAGCAGCGTGAGCGGGGCCAGCGCGGCGAGCCCGACGAGGTCGATCGGGTGCGTCGCGAGTCCGCGCCCGTCGCTGCCGTGCACGTCGATCGCGGTGAACAGCGCCGGGATGCTCAGCACCACCAGCACCACGCGCAGCGTTTGCGCGGCGGCCACGCGGTCGATCCGCCCGCCGCAGCGTTCGGCGAGCAGGACCATTTCCGAGGCGCCACCGGGCAGGCTCGCGAAGTGCGCGGTCGCCGCGTCCACGCCGGTCAGGCGCGCGAGCAGGCGGCCCGAGGCCGCACCGAGCAGCAGCGTCACCACCGCACCGGTCATCACGGCGGGCGCGAGCCGCAGCAGTTCGTCGACCACCGGCGGCGTGAAGTACAGGCCGAGCGAGGTTCCGATCACCCACTGGCCGAAGTTGCGCGCGCCGTGCGGTACGGCGAGGGGCGCGCCGGCCATGCGCAGCGCGGCGATCGCGAGCAGCGGCCCGACCATCCACGGCACCGGCAGGCGCAGCCACACCGCGGCGAAGCCCGCCGCCGTGCCGAGCGCCAGCGTGATCAACCAGATGCGCCAGCGCGCCGTCGCCATCTCCGCTTTGCCCCGCGTTCATGACGGGCTTCCCGAGCGTGCCCGTTACGGGAGGTGAGCCTAGGAGCGCCGGCTTTCGTTTACCTGTCGCCGGCCCGTCGCCGGCGGGGCCGCGCGGGAGCGGATCGGCGGCGCGACTGCCCCGGAGCGGGCCGGCGCGCCTATCATCGCGTTCGGCCGCCGGTCCGGCGGCGGGCGGTACTCGAACACGGGGGGAGTGCGTGTGGCCACCGAAGTGACGCCGTCGGCGGAAACGGTGGGGGCGTTGCGCCGCGCGACGCTGGCGGCGCTGGAAGCCGGCCTGCTGCGCCGCGCGCCGCTGCTCCTGCTCACCGGCGTCGACGGCGTCGGCAGGTCCCATCTGTGCCGGCAGCTGCTGGAGCCTGCGCCGCGCTACCGCATCACCGCGCTGCGCCCGCCGTACGGCGACCTCGACGCGCTGCTGCGGCAGGCCGCCGCGCACGGCGGCGACGCCACCACCCCCAGCTTCGACGGCCTCGTCGCCGCGGCGCACCGCGAGGGGCGCGACGCGCTGCTGCTCGTCGACGACGCCGACGCGCTCGACGACGAGGTGCTCGAGCGGCTGCTCGCGCATTGCGCGACCCATGTCGCCAGCCCGCTGCTGCTCCTGGTCGGGCTGCCGGCGCTGCGCGCGCGCGTCGCCGGCTGTGCGCTGCGGCCGCAGCCGGCGGTCGACGTAGAACTGCCGCCGCTCGCCGCCGACGAGGTCGGCCCCTACGTCGAGCGCCGCTGCGCCGCCACCGCCGGGGAGGGGGCGATGCCACCCTTCACCGTCGAGGCGCTGGGGCGGCTGATCGTGCATGGTCAGGGGCTGCCGCTACGCCTCAACACCCTGGTCGACACCGCGCAGTTCCTGGCGGCGCTCGACGGTGCGCCGAACGTGAGCGCCGCGCTGGTCGACGCGGCGGCCGAGCAGAGCCTGATGGCGTCGCCAC
This sequence comes from Plasticicumulans lactativorans, assembly GCF_004341245.1. Classification (GTDB taxonomy): domain Bacteria; phylum Pseudomonadota; class Gammaproteobacteria; order Competibacterales; family Competibacteraceae; genus Plasticicumulans_A; species Plasticicumulans_A lactativorans. The sequence continues at coordinate 116,125 of NZ_SLWY01000014.1, forward strand.
CGACCACCGCCGATGACGACGCGGCGCAGGCCGACGACGACGCGACCGGGATCGACGTCCTGGCGGCTGCGTCGACCGGCGATGCATTGCCCGCGGATCCGGCCGGCCCGGCGCCGACGACGCCCGTCGATGCTGCCGCCGCGGCGCCCGTGGTGTTCGCGCCACCACCGCCACCACCGCCGGACTACGGGGTGCGCCGACACGCGCGCCGGCATGGCCGGCGACCGCGGCCGGGCCTGCTGGCGGCCGGGGTCGCCGCGGCGCTGGTCGGCGCCTGGCTGTGGTGGCCGGCGTCCGCGCCGCCGCAGCAGCAGGCGGCTGGCGTTGCACCGGCCACGCCGGCCGCGTCATCGACCCCGGCGATCCCATCGACCGCAGCGTCCGCCATGCCGGCGGCGGAGCCCGCGCCGCCGCCGGCCGGCAGTGAGGCCGAGTCAGCGCAGGACGCCGAGCCGACCACGCCGGTGCCGCTGCCGGTGGCCGGCGACGAAACCGCCGCGACGCCGCCGGACGACGCCGCACCGGGGACCTCCACCGTGGTGCGCCTGCTGACGCAGGCCGAGCGCCAGCGCCAGGCCGGGCGGCTCAGCCAGCCGCCGGGCGACAACGCGCTCGAATCGATCCGCGCGGCGCAGGCGCTCGATCCCGGCAACGCCTATGCCCGGCTGCTGCTCGCGCAACTGGTGCGCGACTACCTGCAGCGCGCCTTCACCGCCGGCACCGACACCGCGCGGGCGCGGGCGGCGCTCGAACGCGCGCGGGCGATCGCGCCGGATTCCGTCGAGGTGCGCGAGGCGCTCGCGCGCCTGGACGCCCGTCGCGCGCCACCCCCGGCTGCACCGCCGCCGGCCCCGCCCAGCCACGCGGAACTGTTCGGCGCGATCCGCGAGGGGCGCGGCGATCGGCTGATCGCCGTGCTGCAGGGAGGCAGCCCGGCCGATGCCGCCGACCCGCGCGGGCGCACCGCGCTGGCGCTGGCCGCCGAACTGGGGCGGGACGAGGCGGTGCGGCTGCTGCTCGGCCGCGGGGCGCGCGTCGACCTGCGCAGCGCGAACGGCGATACCGCGCTGATCGCCGCCGGGCGCGGTGGCAGCCGGGCCGTGCTCGAGCGCCTGCTCGACGCCGGTGCCGACGTCGCGGCGCGCAACGCGGCGGGCGAATCGGCGCTGTACACCGCAAGCCGCAACGGTCACGCCGGCATGGTCGGCCGCCTGCTCGACGCCGGTGGCCAGGTCGACGAGCGTGACACCGCCGGGCGTACGCCGCTGATGGTCGCGGCGGGCAACGGCCACGCCGAGGTGGCCGCGCTGCTGCTCGCGCGCGGGGCGGCGGTCGACGCCCGCGCCGCCACCGGCTGGACCGCGCTGATGTTCGCCGCCGCCGCCGGACACGAGGACGTGGTGTGGACCCTGCGCGCGCACGGTGCCGCCACCGGGCTGCGCAACCGTGACGGCGACACCGCCGCCGCGCTGGCGCGTGCACGCGGGCACGCCGCGCTCGCCGGCAGCCTGTAGACCCCCTGGCGCAAAAAGGTCGCCGCCCGTCCCGCCGGGCGTGATGGCGCGCGGCGGGACGGGCGGAGGAGGGGCGCCGGGCGCGGCGTGCCCGCGTCAGCCCACGGCGAGTGCGGCGCGCCCGCGGCGCAGGCGGCGCAGCAGCGGCGGCCCCACCAGCATCGCCACCGCGCCGATCCACAGCGTCAGCGACACCGGGCTGTGCCAGAGGATGCCGACCTCGCCGTTCGACAGCGACAGCGCGCGACGCAGGTTCTGCTCGATCATGTCGCCGAGCGCGAAGCCGAGGATCAGCGACGACATCGGGAACTGCAGCTTGCGCAGCAGGTAGCCGAGCACGCCGAAGGCCACCGACAGCACCAGGTCGAAGGTGGTGGCGTGCACCGAGTACACGCCCACCGCGCTCGCCGCGGCGATGCCCGGCACCAGCGTCGCGTTGGGCACCGTCAGCATCTTGGCGAAGAAGCCGACCAGCGGGATGTTCAGCACCAGCAGCACCACGTTGCCGACGAACAGCGAGGCGATCAGGCCCCAGACGATCTCCGGCTGGTTCTGGAACAGCATCGGCCCGGGGGTGATGTTGTAGAGCGCGAGCGCGCCCATCATCACCGTGGTGGTGCCCGATCCGGGCACGCCCAGGCACAGCATCGGCACGAACGAACCGGTGGCCGAGGCGTTGTTGGCGGCCTCGGGTGCGGACACGCCGCGGATGTCGCCCTTGCCGAAGCTGCCGTCCTTGTCGTAGACGCGCTTGGTGACCATGTAGGCGATCGCGCTGGAGATCGTGGCGCCGGCCCCCGGCAGCACGCCGATGAAGAAACCGCCGATCGACGAGGCCAGCGTCGACGGGTTGGTCTCCTTCATCTCCTGGCGGTTGAACAGCTTGCGGCCGGTCGTCTTGATGATGCTCTGGCCGATGCTCGATTCCTCGAGCATCAGCAGGATCTCGCTGATCGAGAAGAAGCCGATCACCACGACGATGAACTGCACGCCGTCGGCGAGGTGCACGTCGTTGAAGGTGAAGCGGTACACGCCCGAGTTGGAGTCCACGCCGACGCAGGCCAGCGACAGGCCGATCAGCACCGCGAGCAGGGTCTTGACCGGGCGGTCGCTGACCATGCCGCCGAGGCAGGCGATCGCGAACACCATCAGCGCGAAGTACTCGGCCGGGCCGAAGGCCAGCGCCCAGTTGGCGAGCAGCGGCGCGAACAGCACCAGGCCGATGGTCGCCACCACGCCGCCGACGAACGAACTCCACGCCGAGATCGACAGCGCCACGCCGGCCAGGCCCTTGCGCGCCATCGGGTAGCCGTCGATCGCGGTCATGATCGCGCCGGCATCACCGGGCACGTTGATCAGGATCGACGAGATGCGCCCGCCGTACTCGCAGCCCATGTACACCGCGGCGAGCAGGATCAGCGCCGATTCCGGCGGCAGGCCCATGGCGAAGGCGATCGGCATCAGGATCGCCACGCCGTTGATCGGCCCGAGGCCGGGCAGCAGGCCGACGATGGTGCCGATGAACGCGCCGGCGAAGGCCAGCGCCAGGTTGAGCGGCGTGAAGGCGACGCCGAAGCCCTGCAGCAGGTAGTTCAGGGTATCCATGGTTCAGCCTCCGAAGAGCGGCTGGAGCAGGCCGAGCGGCAGCACCACGTCGAGCAGCCGGTCGAAGAACAGGTACAGCACGATGCCCATCGCGACGCCGCCGCTGGCGCAGGTGCGCCAGCTTCCGCCGAACACCCGTCCGAGCAGCAGTGCCAGCAGCGCGGTGGCGAGCGGGAAGCCGAGCCATTCGAAGGCGAAGGCGTAGCCGAGCAGCAGCCCGGCGCTGACGACGATGTGGTGCACGACCTTGCCGTGCGGCCAGTGGAAGGCCACGGCGTGCGGGCGCAGCACCAGGGTCAGCGCGCATGCCGCCATCAGCCCGGCGTAGAGCAGCGGCACGGCGCGCGGGCCGACCGGTTCGTAGGAAATCGGAGCCTTGAGGTCGAGGGCGACCCAGGCCATCGCGGCGCTGACGGCGAGCCAGACCAGGCCGAACACACGTTCTGCACGCATGGTGGGGGTTCTCCGGCGGAGGAGGGGGCTGCCCCGTGCGGCGCGGCGCACCGGCACGGGGAACGGCGGCGGGGTTCGCCGCCGCGGCTCACTTCACGAGATCGAACTCGCGGGCCAGGGCTGCATAGCGGGCGACCGCTTCCTTGACGTAGGCGTCGAGCGCGGCGCCACTCTTGGTGAAGGGCTGCAGTTCGCGTTGCTCGCGCAGCTTCGCGAACCCGGGGTCGGCCGTCAGCTTGTCGAAGGTCTGCACCCACCACTGGTAGTCGGCGTCGCTCACCTTGGGGCCGACGTAGAAGCCGCGCACGATCGGCCACGACAGCTCGAAGCCCTGCTCCTTCGCGGTCGGCAGCGTGCCGAGCCTGCCGGGCAGGCGCTCGTCGGCGAGCACCGCCAGCACGTGCACCTTGCCGGCCTCGATCTGCGGGGCGAGTTCGCCGACGTCGCCGGAATACACCTGCACGTGGCCGCCGAGCAGCGCGGTGAAGGCCTCGCCGCCGCCCTCGAAGGCGACGTAGCGCATGCCCTGGTGGTTGACGCCGGCGAGCCGCGCGACCAGCGCGGTCTTCATCCAGTCCTGGCTGCCGACCGTGCCGCCGGCGCCGAAGGCCACGCTCGCCGGGTCCTTCTGCAGCGCCGCCACCAGGTCCTTCAGCGTCTTCAGCGGCGAGTCGGCACGCACCGCGATCACCCCGTAGTCGGTGCCGACGCTCGCCACCCAGCGCACGTCGCTGGCCGTGTACTGGCCGAACTTGCCGATCGCGAGGTTGAGCAGCGAACCGCTGGAGAAGGCGACGAGCGCGTTCGGGTCGGCCGGGCGCTGGGCGACGATGGCGTTGTAGGCCACCGCGCCGATGCCGCCCGGCATGTAGGTGACGCGCATCGGCGCGCCGATGAGCTTGCTTTCCTGCAGGCCGCTCTGGGCGAGCTTGCAGGTGATGTCGAAGCCGCCGCCGGGCTTGGCCGGGGCGATGCATTCGGGCTTCTCGGGCGCGGCCACGGCGCCGGCGGCGCCGAGGGCGAGCAGCAGGCCGCCGATCACGGAGGCGCGCAGGGGGAGGGTCGGGGTCATCGTCTCGTTCCTCATCGGGTGGTGTCGTTGTATGGCGCCGCTCGCGGGGGGGCGTTGCCGGCACGGGAGGACGATAGGCGCGCGTGACTTTCGATTGTCTTTCGATCGCCCGCGTCTGGCGGGGGCCGTGCGGCTCGGCTACAGATGTCGCATGCGTATCCTGCTCGTCGAAGACAATGCCGAACTCGCGCTGTGGCTCGTGCGTGCGCTGCAGGCACGACACTTCGCGGTCGACCACCTCGCCGACGGCCTCGCCGCCGACCGCGCCCTGGCGAGCGTCCCCTACGCGCTGGTGATCCTCGACCTCACCCTGCCCGGCCTCGACGGCCTGGAGGTGCTGCAGCGCCTGCGCCGGCGCGGCGGCGACACGCGGGTGCTGATCCTCACCGCGCGCGGCGAGGTCGCCGACCGCGTCCGCGGCCTCAACCTCGGCGCCGACGACTACCTGGCGAAGCCTTTCGAGCTCGATGAGCTCGAAGCGCGCATCACTGCGCTGCTGCGTCGCAGTGCCGGCCACGCCGGCGCCATGCAGGTCGTCGGCGCGCTCGCCTTCGATCCGGTGCAGCGCAGCTTCACGCTCGACGGACGTCCGCTGGCGCTGACGCCGCGCGAACTCGCGGTGCTCGAGGTGCTGATCCGCCACGCCGGGCGCGTGGTGCGCCGCCAGCAGCTGTTCGAGCAGGTGTTCGCGCTCGACGACGACGTCAACCCCGAGGTCCTCGACCTCTACATCCACCGCGTGCGGCGCAAGCTCGAAACCGCCGACGTCGCCATCACCACGCTGCGCGGCCTCGGCTACCTGCTGGAACGACGGCGTGACGCCGGCTGAGGGCGGCAGCCGCGCGCTCGGCAGCCTGCGCGGGCAACTGCTGCGCCGGTTGCTGCTGCCGTTGCTGCTGCTGTGGGCGATCAGCACCATCAGCGCCTACCGCGAAGCCGCCGATGCCGCCACCCTGGCCTACGACCGCACGCTGCTGGCTTCGGCGCGGGTGATCGCCGAGCGTCTCTCCGGGCGGGAAGGGAAGGTGATCGTCGACCTGCCGTGGGTCGCGCTCGACACCTTCATGCTCGACACCAGCGACCGCGTGTACTACCGCGTCAGCGGCATCGGCGGCGAGTTCGTCTCGGGCTACGCCGACTTCCCGCCGCCGCCCGCCGGCCTGCGCCGCAGCGAGCTGTACCCGGCGCTGGCGGGGTTCTACGACGGCCGTTACCGCGGCGTGGAACTGCGCATCGCCGCGCTGCACCAGCCGGTGGCCGAAGGCGGCGTGCAGGGCATGGCGCTGGTGCAGGTCGGCGAGACCCTGCAGGCGCGCCAGGCGCTCGCCCGGCGCATCCTGCTCAGCACCGTGTGGCGCCAGGGGCTGCTGGTGCTGTGCGGGGCGGTGCTGATCGTGCTCGCGGTGCGCGGCGCGCTGAGCCCGCTCGAACGCATCCGCCGCGCGGTCGATACGCGCGAGCCCGGCGACGCCGGCCGCTTCGACGAGGCCGGCGTGCACCGCGAGGTGCGCCCGCTGGTGGTCGCGCTGAACGCCTATACCGAGCGCCTGCTCGCGCTGCTCGCCAGCCGCCGGCGCTTCATCGCCGACGCCTCGCACCAGTTGCGCACCCCGCTCGCGGTGCTGAAGACGCAGACCCAGCACGCGCTGCGCGAGGACAGCCCGGCGCTGTGGCGCGAAACCCTGTGCGCGGTGCAGCGCAGCGTCGACCAGATGACCCGCCTCAGCAACCAGTTGCTGTCGCTGGCCCGCGCCGAGTCCGGCGCGGTGGCGGCCGGGCTCGGCCCGCGCGCAGCGGTCGACGTGGTCGAACGGGCGCGCGAGCTGTGCCTGGAGCGTGCGCCCTTCGCGGTCGGCCGGCGCATCGACCTCGCGCTCGAAACCCCCGACACGGCGCTCGACGTGGACGGCGACGCGACCCTGCTGCACGAGATGCTCGCCAACCTGCTCGACAACGCGCTGCGCTACGTGCCCGCGGGCAGCCGTGTGACGCTGCGCGTGCACGCCGAGGCCGCGCGCGTGGTGATCGAGGTGCTGGATGACGGCCCCGGCATCGCCGCCGAGGAGCGCGAGCGCGTGTTCGGCCGCTTCTACCGCGTGCCCGGCACCCAGGCCGAGGGCAGCGGGCTCGGGCTCGCCATCGTGCGCGACATCGCCCGCTCGCACGGCGGCGAGGTCACGCTCGGCGCCGGCCTCGACGGTCGCGGCCTCGGCGCCCGCGTCGAACTGCCGCGCGCCGGTGCCGGGCGTGGCGGCGGGGTGTCGGGTCAATAATAAAGTGGCGGGGAAGTGTCTGGTTCACGCCAGGTCGAGCTGAGCGAGGCGGCAAAGGCACCCGGATCTCGCCCGAGGGTGCGGAGCCGGAAACGGAAACGCCCGACCGGATGCGGTCGGGCGTTGATTTTGGTGGCAGGTACAGCCCGCCCTCATCGGCCAGGCGTACGGGTTTGGCGGCGGGTTTGGCATTGCGGATCGCGGTATCGGTCAGGGGCATTGGGGGCAACACCTCGGGGGGCGGCATGGTTGCCCCCAATGTTGCAGCCAGTTGCCCCGGCTGTCAGCGGTTGTCACTGGAACACTGCGGACGTGAAAAAGGCCGTAAGCCTTGGGTTTACCAGTGCTTACGGCCTTCTTTGGACGGCTTCGGATCAGTAATTGGTGGCCAGGGACGGAATCGAACCGCCGACACGGTGATTTTCAGTCACCTGCTCTACCAACTGAGCTACCTGGCCGGGTAGTGCGTTGCGAGGCGCGCATTAAATGCGAAGGGTGCGGGCGGCGTCAACCCCTGCGCGGCGGCCTCAGCTCCCGGGCGGGCGGTAGCCCTCGGGCGCCTGCGAGCCGCTGCCGAAGAAGAACTTCTCCATTTCCTCCTCGAGGAACTTGCGCGCCTTCGGCTCCATCGGCGTCAGGCGGTACTCGTTGATGAGCATCGTCTGGTGGCGCAGCCACTGCTGCCAGGCCTCCTTCGAGACGCCCTCGAAGATGCGCTTGCCGAGCGCGCCGGGGTAGGTCGGCCGGTCCAGCCCTTCGGCTTCGCGACCCAGCTTCACGCAGTGCACCATGCGCGTCATCACTCACCTCATGATCGATCGGACAGACAGGCCAGCAGCCGCTGCACCGGCGCGGCGAGGCCGCGGGCGTCGGGGCGGCGCGAGTTATACCAGACCCAGCCGGCGTCCATCACCCGCTCCGGCAGCGCCTGCACGCGCACCAGCACGGGTTCGATGTCGAGGTGGAAGTGGCTGAAGGTGTGGCGCAGGGGGGCGAGCCGTTCGCTGCCTTCGGTCGCGAAGCCCCAGCGTTCGCGGCACCAGGTGTCGATGTCGGCGCCGGGCGGGCACTCGGGGAAGGACCACAGCCCGCCCCAGATGCCGGTGGGCGGGCGCTGTTCGAGCAACACCACGCCATCGGCCGCGTGCAGCAGCAGCATCGCGGTGGTGCGCACCGGCAGGGTCCTGCGCGGCTTCGGCGCCGGCCAGTCGCCCTGGCGGCCGTCGCGGCGGGCGATGCAGTCCGCGGCGACCGGGCAGGCGCCGCAGGCCGGGCGCGCACGCACGCACACCAGCGCGCCGAGGTCCATCATGCCCTGGTTGTACGCGCCGACACGCGCCGCCGGCGCCCGTGCCTCGGCCAGCCGCCAGAGGCGCGCGAGCACCTGCGCCGCGCCCGGCCAGCCATCCACGCCGGCGTGGCGGGCGAGCACGCGCTTGACGTTGCCGTCGAGGATCGGATGCGGCTGGCCGCCGGCGAGCGAGAGGATCGCCGCGGCGGTCGAGCGGCCGATGCCGGGGAGGGCGGCGACCGCCTCCAGCGTCGTCGGAAACGCCCCGCCGTGCTCGGCGACCACGAGTTGCGCGGCGCGGTGCAGGTTGCGCGCGCGGGCGTAGTAGCCGAGCCCCGACCACAGGTGCAGCACCTCGTCGAGCGAGGCTGCCGCCAGCGCGGCGAGGTCGGGGAAGCGCGCGGTGAAGCGCTCGAAGTAGCCGACCACGGTGGCGACCTGGGTCTGCTGCAGCATGATCTCGGATACCCAGACGCGGTAGGGCGTGGGGCTCTGCTGCCAGGGCAGGCTCTTGCGCCCGTGGGTGTCGTACCAGCGCAATACGCGCTCACTGAAGCCGTTGCCGGAGTCTGTCGTCATGTCGAACGTCACCGCCCTTGCCCCGCACACGCGGGTATTGATCGCCGGTTGTGGCGACGTGGGAACGCGCCTGGGCCTGCAGCTCGCGGCGGCCGGTGCGCAGGTGTGGGGCCTGCGGCGCGACCCGTCGCGCCTGCCCGCCGCGATCGCGCCGTTCGCCGCCGACCTCGCCGACGGCCGCGGGCTGGCGGCGCTGCCGGCCGGGCTCGATGCGGTGGTCTACTGCGCGGCGGCCGACGGCCCGGGCGAGGCCGCCTATCGCGCGGCCTACCTCGACGGGCCGCGGCGCCTGCTCGATGCCCTGGAGGCGCGCGGCGAGCGCGTGCGGCGCTTGCTGTTCACGTCGAGCACCGCGGTGTATGCGATCGACGACGGCCGCGAGGTCGACGAGGACACCCCCGCCGAACCGGTGCACCCGACCGCGCGCCTGCTGCGCGCTGGCGAGGAGGCGCTGCGCGAGGGGCCGTACCCGGCGACGGTGATCCGCTTCGGCGGGCTCTACGGGCCCGGCCGCGAGCGCCTGCTGCGCCTGTTGCGCAGCCCCGCCGGCGCGAGCTGCGTGCCCGGCGTGTACAGCAACCGCATCCACGTGCACGACGCGGCGCGGGCGCTGGCGCACCTGCTCGCGCTGCCGACGCCCGCGCCGCTGTACCTGGGCGTGGATGATACGCCGGCGCCGCTGTGCGAGGTGCTCGACTGGCTCGCCGCGCAACTCGGCACCGCGCCGCCGCGGCGACTTGCCGTCGACCCCGCCGAGGACTCGCGGCGCGGCAACAAACGCTGTCTGAACAAACGCTTGCGCGACGCCGGTTTCGCCTTCACGTTCCCGAGCTATCGCGAGGGCTATGCGGATATGCTTAAATCCGCGCCTCGCGTTTGACCCATCGCCCTTTGCATCAGCCTTTCGATGCGCTAAACGATTCAGAGCCGAGCACGCCCGCGAACGGGCGGCGAGGATCGGCTGTGTCGTCGGCGCCATCGTTGTGACCCGCGGGCATGGATGCCACCGGAAGACCGGTGCACTCGTGCGCGCAGATCCCTGCCCTCTTGCCAGTCAGGATGAACGCCGTGCTGAACTCGCTGCTGATCCGCTTGCGCGCCTTCTGCGACCCCCTGCCACGGCGCGCGCTGCTCGGTGTGCTGCTGGTGACCGCACCGCTCGCGCTCGCTGCCGAACCGCGGCTCACCGCCAAGGCGGCGATCCTGCTCGATGCCGATACCGGCGAGATCCTCTACGCCCGCGACCCGCACGCCCCCTTGCCGCCGGCGAGCACCACCAAGGTGCTGTCGACGCTGATCGCGATCGAACGCCTCGACCCCAACCAGATGGTGACCGTGTCGCCGTCCGCCGCGATGGCGCCGCCGAGCCGCGTCGGCCTGCGCTCCGGCGATCGCGTGGTCGCCTCCGACCTGCTCTACGGGATGATGCTGAAGTCCGGCAACGATGCCAGCGAGGTCGTCGCCGAGGCCGTCGGCGGCTCGATCCCCGATTTCGCGCGGCTGATGAACGCGCGCGCGCGCCAGCTCGGCGCGCTCGACAGCCACTTCGCCAACCCCCACGGCCTGCCCGACGACAGCCACGTCAGTTCGGCCTACGACCTCGCGGTGATCTTCCGCTATGCGATGCTGAACCCGACCTTCGCGCAGATCGCCGGCACCCGTAACGCCTGGGTGCGCGTCGACCGCGCCGGCGGCAGCAACGTCGCGGTGCCGGTGCCGGTGGTCACCCACAACCGCCTGCTCGGCACCTATGAAGGCGCGCTCGGCGGCAAGACCGGCTTCACCAACAAGGCCAAGCGCTGCTTCGTCGGCGAGACCGAGCGCGGCAACACCCGGCTGGTCGTCGCCGTGCTCGGCAGCAGCGCGCTGTGGGAGGACGTGCGCCGGCTGTTCGACTACGGCTTCGAGCAGCGCGGGCTGCTGGCCCCGGCGCCGCAGCCGGTGCTGGTCAAGGCGGTGCAGCGCGAGCCGAGCGTGGCCATGCCCGCCGTCGCACGCGTGAAACCCGCGGCGGTGGCACGCCCGGCGCAGGCCAAGGCCAAGGCCAAGGCCAAGGCGGTGCGCCCGGCACCGACGGCCCGCGTGGCGACGACGTCGAAGCGCGCCGCACCGGCGGCGGCCAAGCCCGCCGCCACGGTCGCCAAGGCGGCGACACCCAAGACCACGGCCAAGGCGACATCGGCCAAGGCCGCCACGCCGGCCAAGGTGCCCACCACCCGCAAGGTTGCCCGCGACGACCGCCGCGGCACCGGCGGGCGCGGCTGACGCCCCGCGCCGGGGCCGCGCCCCGGCCGCCCACGCTCCCGGCGCTACGTCGAGGGATTCGCGATGCGCCCGCTTCGGGTTTCGCCCTACCTGCTGCTGGTCCTGACCACGCTGTTCTGGTCGGGCAACTTCGTGCTCGGCCGTGCCATCCACGGCACCATCCCGCCGCTCGCGCTGTCGTTCTGGCGCTGGGCCGTCGCCGCCGTGCTGCTCGCGCCGTTCGTCTGGCGCGGGCTGATCGAGCACCGCGCGCTGCTCGTGCGCCACGCGCCGGTGCTGACGCTGCTCGGCGTGCTCGGCGTGGTCAACTTCAACACCTTCGTCTACCTGGGCCTGCGCGACACCACGGCCACCAACGCCGTGCTGCTGGTGTCGACCACGCCGATCATCATCGTCGTGCTGTCGTTCCTGCTGCTCGGCCAGCGCATCAGCGCGCGCCAGGGGCTCGGCGTGCTGGTGTCGCTCGCCGGCGTCGCGGTGATCGTCGCGCGCGGCGACCTCACCCGGATCGCCGCGCTGTCGCTGAACCGCGGCGACGCGTGGATCCTCGGCGCGGTGAGCACCTGGGCCGCCTACTCGGTGTGCCTGCGCTGGCGCCCCGCGGCGCTGCCGCCGCTGATCTTCCTGGCGGCGACCATGGTGGTGGGGGTGATCGTGCTGCTGCCGTTCCACCTGTGGGAGCTGGCCGAGCGCGGCTCCTTCGCGATCACCCCGGTGACGCTCGCGAGCATCGGCTACGTGGCGGTGTTCGCGTCGATCCTCGCCTACATCTTCTGGAACCGCGCCGTCGCCGAACTCGGCGCCAACCGCTGCGGCCCCTTCCTGCACCTGATGCCGGCCTTCGGCGCCCTGCTGTCGACGCTCCTGCTCGGCGAGCGCCTGTACGCCTTCCACTGGGCCGGCATCGCGCTGATCGCCACCGGCCTCGTGCTGGCGAGCGCGCCGCGCCGGCGCTGACGGCGGTCCCGGGCCTCAGCCGGCCGGCGCGAGGTGCAGCGCGAGCCACACGCTCGGTGCGGCGGCGGCCGTCCATTCGACGCGGTGGCGACGGTGGCGCGGGATGAACACGTAGTCCCCCGGCGCCAGCGTGCGCAGCGTTTCGTCCCCCTCGAAGCGCAGACCCGCCGCACCGCAGAGCAGCACCACCCACTCGTCGTCGGCCTGGTCGTACCAGTCGCCGGGCGGTGTCGCCTCGCCGTGCGATTCGATGCGTTCGAGCCGCAGTCCGGGGCGTTCGAGCAGGGTCTCGAACACCTCGCCGACGCCGCCCGGCGTGCGCATCGTGAACAGATTGCCGTCCATCATCCCCTCCGCATCCGCGGCGACGCCGCTGCGCCGGAAGGGTGCACCACCGCAAGTGCACCGGTAAACTCGCGCCGCCCGCCGCCCAGGCTCATTTCCCCTGCCGTCCGCCCAGAGGTCACCGCCCATGCTGATCGCTTTCGTCGTTCGCGATGGACGCCTCGAACAGACCGCCGTCAGCCTGCGCGAAGCCGAGTTGCCGCCGGAGATCAAGGAACCGATCCTCTGGGTCGACCTGCGCGACCCCACCGACGAGGAGCGCGACTGGGTCGAGCGGCACTTCGGGCTCGAACTGCCCGAAGAGCGCGAGATGAACGACATCGAGCCCAGCGCGCGGCTGTACGAGGACGAGGACGGCCTGCACCTGCACTCGTACTTCCTGAGCGACGTCGACGAACAGGTGCGCAACATCACCGTCGCCTTCGATCTGCTCGGCGGGCGCCTGTTCACGCTGCACGAGGAGGATCTCTCCACCTTCCGCCTGTTCCGCCTGCGCGCGCGGCGCCAGGTGGGGCTGGTCAAGGACGCGACGGACATCGTCATCGGCCTGTACGAGGCCAAGATCGAACAGCTCGCCGACACCCTCGAACAGATCTACTCCGAACTCGAGGAGATCAGCCACCAGGTGCTCACCGAGCCCGACAGCGACATGGCCTCGGTGCTGTCGCGCCTCGCCGTGCAGGAGGACATCAACGGCAAGAGCCGCCTGAACCTGCTCGACGCCCGTCGCACGCTGAGCTTCCTGGTGCGCTACGGCACCCAGAGCGACGGCCGCGCCGAGGACATCCGCGAGATCCTGCGCGACGTCGAATCGCTCACCAGCCACACCTCGTTCCTGTTCGACAAGGTGAACTTCCTGATGGACGCGGCGATGGGCTTCATCAACATCGAGCAGAACAAGATCATCAAGATCTTCTCGATCGCCGCCGTGGTGTTCCTGCCGCCGACCCTGGTCGCCAGCCTCTACGGCATGAATTTCCAGCACATGCCGGAACTCGAATGGCAGTACGGCTACCCGCTCGCGATCATGATGATGATCCTCGCCGGCGTGGCGCCGTACTGGTTCTTCAAGCGCAAAGGGTGGCTGTAAGTTATTGTTTTTGTTTGAATTTAACAGCTTGCGCATGCTGTGGCGACGCATTTGCCATCACATGTACCGCTACATGCACCACTAAGCCTTGCTATACCCCCCCTCCCAATTTCCCGCCCTTGCACGCGGATGGTGGCCACCGGTCCCAGGGTGCGCCCGGTGGGACTTTCTCCACCCCCGGCCCGAACGGCAGCATCCGACGTCGACTATCCCTTGTGACCGCTGCTGCGATCATCGATCAGCGGTGGACGCTCGGCCTTGTCCTGCTGCATGCCATTTCCCACCGCGGCGCGGCCGGTAACTCTCCATTTTATGTGTGTGCCCTGCGTGCCCTGTGTGCCATGAATTTTAATGGCTTTTGAAACAACAACTTACATTTTAAACACAGGGCACACGCTGGCATGCCGGTGCGTGTGCCCTGTGTGCCCTCGGCGGATCGTGATCAATTCCGAGCGCGGCGCCGTACCTGATCGACTCGCGACATGGCATAGGTAGATGCCCCACCCGCCCCCTACCGTTGCAACGGCCGCGCGCGCCTACATGCACAGGGCGACAGTGAGGGCAGGGCGGGGCAGGGGGCGCCCTTCGTGGCGCCAGTCTTGCGGCTAGCTCGCCAGAATCCGGCACACCTGCGACCGGCTATAGCCAGTGTGTTCGGCGATCTTCGTCAGGCTGAAGCCCGCCGCCTTGAGTTCCTGCACGCGCGCATGTCGTTCGGTATCGGCCGGGCGGCCCCGATACACACCGTCGGCTTTGGCCTTGGCAATACCCTCGGCCTGCCGCCGGCGACGATCGTCATAGTCCTTTCGAGCAACTGCGGCGAGCACGTCGAGCAGCATCCCGTTCATCGCGTCGAGCATGCGCCCCATGAAGTCGTCGGCGCTGCTCGACTGCATCGCAAGGAATGAAGTCGGTAGGTCGAGGGCAACGACGCGTACCCCTGCAGACTGAATAGCCCCCTTGAGCTTGTCCCAATCGGTTCGGGTAAGGCGGGTCAGTCGGTCAACCTGTTCGATCAGCAGCACGTCGCCCGGGCGGGCATCTTTCAGCAGCCGCAGCAGTTCGGGCCGGCTCGCCTTGGCGCCCGATTCATTTTCGACGTAGTAGGCAGCGATCAGCTTTCCATGTTCAGCAGCGAATGCTTCAAGCGCTGGGCGGGCACGCTCCGCGTTCTGGTCGTCTGTCGAAGCTCGAAGGTAGGCGCGTACGAACATGACAGCACTCCATGTCGCGTTTACATAGTTGCATTATATAGTTTTGCATTAGGGTTACCAAACCTATTTTGCGACTACCTATATACATGCCGCTTCATTGGTCGCATTGATGCGCACCCTTTTGCGACTATACAAGCGTTCGACAGAAGCGCCCGCGGGGACCGGCGCGTATCGGATGCAAGGGCGATGCGTGGGGGCCGCCCTGTCGGCAAACTGAGTGGTGGGCGTATGCCCTGAAGGTGGCCGTGTCGTGTCGTGCCGATCGAACGCATGCTGACGTGTTCGCAAAGGTTGTTCATTTTTTCGTGTGCCCTGTGTGCCCTGTGTGCCATGACACGTAAAAGCAGCATAAACATGGACTTACAACAGATACACAGGGCACACGTGTCGGTGTGCCCACGTGTGCCCTGTGTGCCCTCGGGGGTGTGGCCATTCCACCAGCAGCGCCGCAGGCGTTCGGGTGGCGACAGAGGGCTGCCGCGGACGCCGGCGGGTGTGGGTTCTCGGCTATTCCCCAGGCTTCGGCTTGCGCAGGCTGAGCCGGGGCCGTGCTGCCGCCGCAGCGGTGGGCGCTGTCACGGGCTGGGCAAACGCTGGTGGTACCGGCCCAGGTGCCGGTGGCTTGCGCTTCGTGGGGATGGTTAGTTGCGTGGGTGTCGGTGTGCGCGAACGTGTGGGTACTGGCGTGGGCGCCTTGCCGGCCGATGGTGCCGGCTTGCTGGATGTGCCCTTGCGCGGTCGCTGCGGGCGGCGGGTCTGCTCGGTCGCCTCGCGCTCGGCGAGGCGCGCGCGGGCAGCTTCCTGGTGCACAGGATCGACAGGGCCGGCTTCGTTGCCGTCGAGCGCGACACGCACCCCGCCGGCAGCGATGGACTGCAGGTAGGCCAGCCGCAGGCACCAGCGCCGCAGCGCCCACCCGGCCGCCGCCGCATCCGCAGCGGGGTCGGGTTCGAGCAATGTGGCGAGGGCTTCGCGGGTACCGATCGCCAGCGGCCGCACGGCCGCCGGTTCGATCGGGAAGGCGCGCGGGAATCGTACCTGCAGGTAGTCGAGGGCCGCAGCCGTGCGGCGGGTCTTGGAAGGCATCGCGGGCGGCCCCTTGTGTCGAGTGCGCGGCAGCGGCAGCGCCACCGGGTTCAGTTCAACGGTGACGATAGCGCGCCGGGCGAGCGCAGCGCGAAACCCGCGCAGCGCCGCTCAACGCAGGGCCACAGCGCGCGCGGCAGTTCGCGCAGGCCTTTACGCCAGGCGACATAGGTTTCGGCGTCGGCGCCGCTCGCGCATTGCCCGATCCCTTGCCCAGGGCTCGACGGATTCGGCAGAAAATGCGTGCAGTCGCCGCAGCAGACGACGGCACCGGGCACCAGCGGTGCATCGCCACGGCGGGCCGGCATCGTTTGCGCAGCAGCGAACCCGGCGCCCGCCGGCGGGCGGGTGGCTTCGTCCTCGAATGCCGCGGCGCGTTCATCGAAGCCGGCCGCGCGCACCGTGGTGTCAGTGTCGTGCTTGGCGACGGTTGCCGAGTTCGCGCGCCCGCCGGCCCCCCGTTCCGCCGGTTTGTCCGCCGCCGCAGTGGTGGCTTCGGTCGCGGGCGCCGGCACGGCGAACAGATCAGCGAGGGCGTCCAAGTTCATGCCACGGCCCGCGTGTCGCCCGTTTCGAGGCTGGTCTTGCCGTCCTCGTGATCGCCGCCGACGTCGACACCGGCCCACAGGGCCGGTGTCACGATGTAACAGCGCGCATTGCGCCCCCCCATGCCTGGCAGTTTGGCGTATCCCTGCGGTTTGCCCTTGCCATCCGGCTTCAACATGCCGAGTCGCAGCAGCAGAGCCGCGGACTTGCGGGCGTCAATGCCTTCGCAGACTTCCGAATGCCATGCCTGCGGAAGCACGTAGTACCACCAAGCCCCGTCCACCAACCGCCGGAATCCGGCCCGGTTGACCGTGACGCGCGCATGGCGGTTGCGGTTGGCCTCGGCGTCGCGCTGTGCGGCCTCGCGCGCGGCCGGGTCGGTGGCGGCGGGCCATGACACGGCATCCGGGCAGGTGGTGTCATCCCACACCGAAAAACGCGCCTCGCCGTGCAGTTCGAAGAAGTGGCGAACCTGCGCGAGTGTGGCGGCGTCTTCCTGCGGCCCCGGGCCGCCGCGAACGTCCAGCCAAGCGCGGAAGCACTCGATCACCCCGCGCTTGGCTTCGCCCTTCGGCCATCCTGTGATGCCAGCCAGGGCCGCCAGCTCGCCGGCCGCCGCGATCAGCGCGAAGCGCGCGGCGACGCGGTACGCCTGACCGCTCACTTCCTGCTTGTCGTCGGTCTTGGGCAGCACTTCGGCGATGAAGCCGCGCCGCAAATCGGCGAGCAGTGCGGGCAGCGCACCGAGCTTCGGCAGGATCGCGGCGAGGAAGGCGGGCGCCGCCGTGCCGTGGTACCGCGCGGCGACCTCGCACAGTTCACGCGATAACGCCTCGCCATCGTTGCGCCCGTGCAGGATATCGAACACACCGAACCCACGGCCTGCGTCGGCATCGAGCTCGGCGAACCGGATTTCCTGCCCGGCGCGGACCTTCTTGCCGGCTTCGGCCATGTGCTCGGCAAGCCCGATTTCCCCCGCCGACAGAAACAGCAACCGCCAGCGCGTCCGGTCCCGCGCGGCGCCGGTGCGCTGTGCGCGTGCCTTGCCTTCGCCGTTCGCGAGCATGTAGGCGATTTCGCCGGCCGCCTTCGGGTCCACCTGCGCGAGTTCATCGAGGATCAGCAACGAATCCGAGCGCATGGCGGCCGTCGCCTCGATGGCGTTATCCGTTGCACGCCAGCGCTGCAGGTACTCGGGTGGCCCGAACACGCTTGCCGCTACGCGTAGGGCCGTCGTCTTTCCCGAACTGGAACCGCCCTTGATGTGCAGCCCACCGGATTCCTCGCCCGCCGGTTGCAGCAGCAGTGCGGCGAAGGCGGTCGACACCGCGAGCAACAGCCGGGAGTTGCCGAGACACAGCGCCGCGACGTGCTCGCGCCACTCGGCGAGGGTGCCTGCCTCGCTGTAGTGGTAGCCGTCCAGCGTCGGCGCCTGGAAGATGACACGCTCGTCTGCCTCGCCGATCGTGCGCAGCGGGAACACATACACCCCACCGTGCCAGCCCGTGCGCTCAACGCAGCGGGCGTAGGCATCGGGCCGCGCCTGCAGCAGGTAATCGCCGAGCTTCGTCCGTGATCGCGGGTTGCCGGTGATCCACGGCAAGCCCTGCCGCAGTAACTCGCGGCGGAGGTCTTCGCCGGACCCGCCGAGCATTTCCGCCGGCATCGCCCACTCATGCCGGTGCCCTTCCAAGTCCTCGAACACCAGCAGTCGGCCCCAGTTCGACGGCAGCGCCGCGCCGGCCTTCTCGCGGGTGTAGGCGATCACTTCGAGCGGCGAGCAGATCATCTCGGGCGGCAGCGATTCGCCATCGCGATCGACCGGGAACCAATACACTCCGGGGCCCCGGGGCCGGCCGCGCGCATCCTTCACCCATTCGCGCAGCAGCTCGAAGGGGGCGGCACCTTCGCGCGCCCGGCGGCGCCCCGGTGCCGCACCGTTGCCAGGCGCAACCCCGAGCGCGAGGCCTTGCCGCGCGTGATCGTTGGCGGTGGTGCCCGCCCGGTCAGCGTCCGCCTGCGGCGCCGCCGGTGCTTCAAGCCAATCGGGCCGGGCGATGATCCGGGCCATGTGTGCGGCCGTCCAGCCATCGCGTAGCGCGTCGGCGGCATCCCAGCCCTCGGGCAGGTCGTGCACGGCAGTGGCGCGCGGCTCGGCACCGGCCCCATCATGCCCCGGATCGGTCGCCAGCAGCGCGAGGTTCAGCGCCCCGAGCCACGCGCCACCGGCCGCCCGCACCTGCTCGGCCACCGCCGCCAGGTAGGCCGCGCCGGGGGCATCGGCATCCGGCCAGCCCCACACCCTGCGACCCGCGAGGACTGACCAATCGGCCTTGCCCGGCGACTGTGCGCCGTTCGGGCTGGTGGTCGCCACGCAGTTCGGCAGTAGCTGCGCGGCCGCGTCCGCGGCCTTCTCGCCTTCGCAGACGACGACGCGTGCATCCGGATGCCGGGCGAGCCGGTCGAGCCCGTAGAGCGGCCGGACGGCCGGCAAACCCTTCCACTGCCAGCCCTTCGGCCCGTAGACCAGCGGCGCAAATTGCTTGCGCACGCCGGGTGGATCGAAGCGGCAGACGTAGAACAGCACCCGCCCGGCAGCGTCGCGATAGACCCACCGTTCCGACGGTGCGCCGCGCGTCGGGTGCGCCGCCGGTGGCTCGGGGGCGTCCGCAGGAACAGGTACAGCGGCACGCGCCGCGCGCGGGCTGTCCCATGTCGCACTCTCGGTCGTGCGCCCCCCCCGGGCATGCGGCGGATGGCTGGTGGAAGCATGTACAGGGCGGCTCGGGTCGAGCCCGAGGAAGTCGGCGAGCCGGCGCGCGGCTTCGCCCTGCTTTACATCGTCGAGGTAGGCCACCAGCGCGATGAAGTCGCCGCCCTTGTCGCGGGTGGCGAAGTCGGACCACGCGCCGGTCTCCATGTTGACGCTGAATGAGCCGGGATGCGCATCGCTGCGGCGCGGGTTACGGGCAATCCACTCGCGCCCCTGGCGCGTGCCATCGGGCAGCCAGTGCGCCAGTACGGCAGGGGCGGCGGCGAGCGCGGCCGCCTTGATGTGCCCGAAGTCGGGCGGTGGTTCACGTGGGGGCATGTGCACCCACCTGGCTATTGGTTGACTCGGGGGCCGGCATGCCGGCGGTGTGCACCGGGTCCAGACACGGCCGCCTCCGCGCACGGTGCATCATGGGCGACCTCCCCGGCGGCGGCCGTGGTAGAGCCGCGCGGCCTCGGCCTGCAGGCGTTCGAGCAGCACCAGAAGGGCCGGGTAGTGGTGCCCGTCGTCGCCGCGGGCAATCGCCGCGCCGTGGTACACCACGCCGGCGGCGTAGACCCGCAGCCGCTCCAGTGCCAGCGGCTCGGCTGCATTTCCGCGCGTTCCGCGGTATCGTGGCCAGGTCGTGCAAGGCGACGAACCCAGGGGCCTCGATCGGTGCCAGCCGCTCGGGGCCTTGTCATCTCTGCGGCTCATGCGTCGCCCTCCTTGGCCGAATCAGGAATGCCTGCTTCGGCTTCAAGCGCGGCGATCGCCGCTGCCAGGGCGGCGCGGCTCGCAGCGGCCTTGGCGCGCGCAGCAACCAACTGTGCCCGGCGGCGTTCTTTGCACGCGGCGTCGTAGTCTTCGAGCGCGCCGCGCGCCGCTTCCCGCCGCTGGCGCACCTGCTCGGCTTTTCGCTGCGCCCACTCGACCAGCCGCAGCCCACCGCGACCGTCGCGGCGGCGCTCGCACATGCAACTGTCCAGCACCTCACCGAACGTTTTCCCCAGCAAGCGCAGGGCCTGTTGCGCCGTCTGCAGCCGTTGGCTGTCGCCCGCCCTCGCGGCTTTCTCGATGTGCGCGCCGATGGCGATGAACGTCTCGGTCACCACCTGCAAGCCGCCGCCGGCGGCGAGGTAGCCGAGCAGCGCGGCGAGGCGGTCGGCGGTGGCCTGCTGCATCACCTCCCAGGGTTCGAGCGGCCACGCATCGAGGATTCGCAGCCATTCGCCCGGCAGCCGCCCGCCGCGGACCTTCATGAACGTCAGGTGCTCGCGGATCAGCGCGTTCGAGTCGGCGATCCACGCGCAGCGCTCGGCTTCGGTCTCCTCGATCCGGCCGAGGCCTCGCTGCAGCCGCTCGGCGACGCTGAAGCGTCGCAGGGTGGTCTCGCCGTCCGGGGTCGTCACGACAAAGGCGCTCATGCGTCACCTCCCCGGCGCAGCCCTTCCAGCAACTCGATTTCGCCCATCGCGAAGCCGCACAGTTCCTCGGCACACACCGCCAGCTCTTGCGCGGCGGTCAGCAGCCCCTCACCGCCGGTCGCGGGCGGCGCGGCCTTCAGCGCCTCCAGCACGGCGCGCAGGCCGATCAGCGTGCGGTCCTGCTGCTGCAGCAGACCGTAGGCATCCGCCAGATCGGAAGACAGCGCGGGAGCGCTCATGCCACACCTCCGGGCGCCGGCTCGGCGAGCACGTAGCCGTCGCCCGGCTCGATCAGCGTCACCAGTTGCAGCGCCGCGCCGGTCAGGCTGGCGCCGATGCTGCGGATGCCGCGGCCGTCGGCGAGGGCGAAGCGCAGCCCCTGCCGGTATGCCGCCACGTCGAGCCGGGCGACCACGTTGGCGGCGTTGAGGCAGGCGGCGTTGAGCACGGCCTTGCGCTGCGGGTTGTGCGCCGGCAGCACGCTGAGGATCACCAGCAGCTCGAACAACTCGCGGGTGAAGGCGAGCGCGGCTTCGAGCTCGGTGGCCCGCGCCACGGTCGGGATGTCGGTCACGTCAGCCATGGTGCACCCCCGCGACGGCGGCGCTGTCCAGTTGGCGTTCGGGCGCATCGAGCGCGGCGTAGTGCCGGGCGAAGTCGACCAGCGCGAAGCGGGCGAGCCAGTCGACCGAGCAGGTGGTGTCGGCGCTGGCCAGCGCCTGCAGGGTGGCATAGGTGTGGCGCGGAACGGCCACGGTGAGCAGCACGGTAGCGCCGTGCACGGGGTGGGGCGTGGGCATGGGGTGCCCTCCTACTTGGTCGTTGAACAGCTGCGCCTGTTGAAGGGCGCCAAGGGGTTCAACACCGGAAGTAGGCACCGGCCGCGCACTTTTTCCCTTGCGGGTGTTGTATGGGTGCGCGCCCCTCGGCATGGAAACCGTGGGACCGGAAACGAAAAACCCGCCAGCGACGGCGGGTTGCTGGCCTACTCCAAGGGTGTTGAAGCCCTGTGCGGCAGCGTCCGCGGCCGGTACGTGCCGGTCCATTGGATTATGGCTATGGGTTGCGGCTACCTGATAGGCAATGCCGCGGCGGCGTGTCTGCAGGTGGGCCACCAAGTGCACCGGGTGGCGGCGGCCGTGCGTCATGGTGCCGATTCCCACACGCCACTGAAGCTCAGCGCCAAGGAACCACCGGTCGGTGCCCATGATCCCCGCTCCGCGGGGCGATCCACCGCGCACGCGCTCGGCAGAACCAAACGAGCGAAGCCGCACCGCCCGGCATGGCACACCGATCGCCAGCATCACGACGGGCACCGGCACCGGTCGACCCGCCAACAGCAGCAGGAAGGCCACCGGCGTGGTGCGCTCGGCGGCGCCGTCGTGCCAGATCACGCGCCACCCAGGCGCAAGCCGCAGCCGCACGAAGGCATCACCCCCTCGCAGCTCGGTGCCCGGCGGCGGTAGCAGCCGGCGGAAACCGTCGGGGTAGCTGTGACCGCTCAGAGACATGGCGTCACCTCGCCCCGGCGCACGGTCGGCTGTTTCGCGGCTTCGGCCGCCAGGGCACACGCGGCGGTCGGCTCGGGGGTGCGCGATGCACACGGCGCGGTGGGGGGCGGCGCACTTAGCCAGCGCCTGCAGGTAGGCATCGGCGTGTCCATAGGCGGCTCGGCACGGGTGGCGGGTCATGCCGGGCACCCCGCGCGGCGTTTCCGCGGCTTCGCCGGCGCCTCGGTGGAATCGGCGGCGGCCGGCCGCTCAGCGAGCCAACGCTGTACGTCTTCCATGCGCCAGCCGACGCAGCGCGCAGACAGCCGGATGCGCCGCGGGAAGCGCCCGGCGCGTTCGAGGTCATAGGCTTGGGTTCGCGAGATACCGGCCACGGCCTGGATGTCGGCGGGCCGGATGATGATAGGTGTAGGGGGTGCCACGGTAGATGTCCTCGCATATCGCCGGGCAATGCCGGCTGCGAGGAATGATCACGAGCAAAAAAATAGGAAATAGTCCCGCCTACGTCGACGCCTCTATATTTTCTGGCTTTTTTTGTTGCGCGAACCCTTCTTGCGGCCGGGTGGTGGCTGAGGAAGGTCGAGTTCTTTCCGTAGGTCGGTGATCCAACCCTTTACGGTCCCATCCTTACACTGCAGGGGGCCCATTTCATTCTTAATGGCAGTGAGCACTTGAGACGCCGACAGCCCATCCCGTAGAAGGGGCTCTGCAAATTCTCGCACCCGCTGCTCTTCCTTTGACGAGCCGGCTTCCTTCCGCAGTGCGCGCGCGGCCGCCGTCGGGGTACTTGCTTCATTTGCTTCCCGCCGCGCCTTTTCCGCTTTGGCTTCCGCGGCTGCACGTTCCCTGGATTCGGCGTAGAAACCGGCCGAGAGGGCGGCGTTTATCATCCCCATCATATGCAGCGCCGCCCCTTCCGCATCGCCTTCTTCCAGCGCCGTGCGCAAGTCGGAACTGTAAAGCATCACCTCAAAGGCCGCGCACAAAGCGGTGCCATAAGGTATTGCGTCGGTGCCTATCGCTTTTCCCTGTTGGAAGACTTCGTTCATCCATTGAAGGCGCACATCTTCCTGAGATAAGCCGGCCAGGTCGCGCAGCGGTCTGTAGCCGTTGGCGTCGAGCACCTTGCATGCCTCGCTTTCGATAAAGCGCGCGACCAGATGCACCGGCCCCGCGTCTGGCACCGGTTCTCCACGCTGGCGCTGCTCTTTCCGCACGGCGTGCTCCTCGTAGAGTTCGAACATGTGCGCATCGACTTCATCGGGCGTCAGATCGCGCAGCGGTCTGTATTCGGCGGCAGCCGCAGCGCGACGGCCCGAGCCGGTTGCATCGTTGCTCACGCCGTCGTTCCTCGGCTGGCATCGTTCCGAGAAGGAAGCGGCGGGCGCCCGGCGGAACGTCCGGGCTTCGGGGCGTCCCCCTACCGCCGCGCATCCGATGTTAAGCCGAGCACAGCCCGGCAGCTACGGCGCGCGGTTGGATGCTCGGCAGGGTTGAAAGGTCAGCCGTACATCCGAGCGCGTCCCCTCACATCCGCGGCGAGTGACGCGGAAACCGTGCGCAGGTGCCACCGGTGCCCGCCGGCGGCCCCAGCCAGTACCTGGTCGAGCTCGATGCCGCGGGCCGCTTGGGGCGCCGGCGGCTCAGGCGCTGCGGGTACACCACCCAAGGCCGCGCGCCGATGGCGGCAGGGGCGGCGCGTGGCGGGCACCGGATCGCCGCGGCCGCTTGGCAGCAGCGGGCGGTTCACGGTCACCCCAGGGCACACAGGGCACACGCGGGCACACCGACACGTGTGCCCTGTGTATCTGTTGTAAGTCCATGTTTATGCTGCCTTTGCGTGTCATGGCACACAGGGCACACAGGGCACACGAAAAAACGAACAACCTTTGCGAACACGCCCCCTACTTACTGATTGGCCAGATAGGTTTTTGGCACTCCCAAGGTATTGCGTCGGTGCCTATCGCTTTTCCCTGTTGGAAGACTTCGTTCATCCATTGAAGGCGCACATCTTCCTGAGATAAGCCGGCCAGGTCGCGCAGCGGTCTGTAGCCGTTGGCGTCGAGCACCTTGCATGCCTCGCTTTCGATAAAGCGCGCGACCAGATGCACCGGCCCCGCGTCTGGCACCGGTTCTCCACGCTGGCGCTGCTCTTTCCGCACGGCGTGCTCCTCGTAGAGTTCGAACATGTGCGCATCGACTTCATCGGGCGTCAGATCGCGCAGCGGTCTGTATTCGGCGGCAGCCGCAGCGCGACGGCCCGAGCCGGTTGCATCGTTGCTCACGCCGTCGTTCCTCGGCTGGCATCGTTCCGAGAAGGAAGCGGCGGGCGCCCGGCGGAACGTCCGGGCTTCGGGGCGTCCCCCTACCGCCGCGCATCCGATGTTAAGCCGAGCACAGCCCGGCAGCTACGGCGCGCGGTTGGATGCTCGGCAGGGTTGAAAGGTCAGCCGTACATCCGAGCGCGTCCCCTCACATCCGCGGCGAGTGACGCGGAAACCGTGCGCAGGTGCCACCGGTGCCCGCCGGCGGCCCCAGCCAGTACCTGGTCGAGCTCGATGCCGCGGGCCGCTTGGGGCGCCGGCGGCTCAGGCGCTGCGGGTACACCACCCAAGGCCGCGCGCCGATGGCGGCAGGGGCGGCGCGTGGCGGGCACCGGATCGCCGCGGCCGCTTGGCAGCAGCGGGCGGTTCACGGTCACCCCAGGGCACACAGGGCACACGCGGGCACACCGACACGTGTGCCCTGTGTATCTGTTGTAAGTCCATGTTTATGCTGCCTTTGCGTGTCATGGCACACAGGGCACACAGGGCACACGAAAAAACGAACAACCTTTGCGAACACGCCCCCTACTTACTGATTGGCCAGATAGGTTTTTGGCACTCCCACCGCCTTCCAGAGATCGAAATCATGGCACTAAAATCCATAAAAAATAAATAAAATCAAATACTTACATATGTTTCTCCCGCGACCTACTCTACCCGGTTTTTCCGGGTGCCCTGTGCCGTAGGCACGCCGGCATCAGCGGCGTAGCGTGACCACCTTCGACGCTTGCGGCACACGCTCGCCGCTCAGTTCGAGCACGTGCACGGCCCAGGCTTCGAGCGCGCGGCGCTTCTCGGTTTCGTAGCGGTGCGCGTTGTAGACCGCGAGCACGCCGCCGGGGGCATGGTTCAGCACCCGTTCGCCCACTTCATCGGGAATGCCCAACCGGGCAAGCCCTGTGCGACAGGTCCGCCGCAAGTCGTGCGGCCGGAACGGTTCGAGCCCGCGCGGCCCGGCCTCGGCCAGCGCCCTCGCCAGCATGCTGTCGACGCTGTTGGTGATGATGTGCGCGAAGCCGCGCTTGCCTGGAAAGACGTGCTCCCCGCGCACCATGGCGCGCCGGGTTTCAAGGATGGCGAGCACCGCCGGGGCCAGCGGCACCGCGTGCGCGCGGCCGTTCTTGGTGCGCGCGGCAGGCAGGCGCCACAAGGCCGCCGTCTGGTCGATTTCCTGCCAGGTCAACCCGAGCACTTCGCCCGGTCGCTGGCCCGTCAACAGCACCAGCCGCAGCGCATCACGCATGCTTGTACTGACCAGCCCGCCGGCGCCGAGCCATTCCCACAGAATCGGTATTTCCGCATCGCTCAACGCCCGGTCGCGCGGTGTCGCCTTCGCCAAGGGCTTGAGCCCAACAAGGGGGTTAGCCTCGATCAACTCGCGATCGACGCACCAGCCGAAGAAGGTCGACAACTTGCTGCGGGTCTGCTCGGCGTAGTGCAGGGCGCCGCGCGCAAGCATCACGTCCAGCACCGCCACCAGATCGCGGCGGCGCAGGTCACGCAGCTTCGTTTCACCCAGCTCCGGCAGCACGTTGGCGCGGATCGGTTCTTCGATGTTGCGCGCCCGCTTCAACCTCGGCCCCTGTACGGCCATGTAATCGGCGAAGGCTTGCTTGAGCGTCGGCGCCCGGCGGCGTTCC
The DNA here is from genome assembly GCF_004341245.1 of Plasticicumulans lactativorans. Lineage (GTDB taxonomy): Bacteria > Pseudomonadota > Gammaproteobacteria > Competibacterales > Competibacteraceae > Plasticicumulans_A > Plasticicumulans_A lactativorans. The sequence continues at coordinate 142,069 of NZ_SLWY01000014.1, forward strand.
TCGGCCGCTGTCATCTTCGCTTCGATCGTGGCCTTGCGCTGGTCGAGCGGATCGGCGCCCGCGTGCAGGGCCTCGCGGGCCACCACGGCCTTCGCGCGCGCTTCCTGCAGGCTGGTCTGCGGATACTGCCCCAGCGTCATGGGGCGCCGGCGCCCATCGGGGGCGGTGTAGCGCAGCACCCAGGACTTGGTGCCGTTCGGCCAGACCATCAGGCCGAAGCCTTCGCCCTCGGCCACCGTGTAGCGGCTGGCCTTCGGTTTCAAGGCGCGGATGTATGCGTCGGTGAATCGCTTACTGCCGGTCATGATGGTGTGCCCCTACAAGGCTGGATCAGTGCGCAGGGCTGGATTGGCACATGTACCGTTACATGTACCATTTTTTGACCGGTTATCGGTGAATGCTGCCGGATGTCGTCGGACGACTAAAGCGGAATTTTTGAATCTAACTACTGATTTTTATGAATTATTATGGACGTCACCGAACGGTATAGGACGATAAAGCGTATTTTAAGCGCAAGGGCTGGCTCTGAAGGCGCGCGGCCCGCTGCCGCACGCGCCGACGCTCTGCTAGACTGCAGCCCCTCCCAAGCCCGCCCCGGTAGCTCAGCTGGATAGAGCGTCCCCCTCCTAAGGGGAAGGTCGCACGTTCGAATCGTGTCCGGGGCACCAACAAAATCAGACTCTTATCCATCGGCTCCATGCTCGCTCAGGTGTTGGGGCACACCGGGGACACGGCAACGCGGCACTCGGGCCAAGCGCTTGCCGTCGTGATGGCGCCTCTCCGAGTCAGCCCGAAGGCGGCGATCATGATGCTGCCGCGCGGCCTTGGCGGCGCGCTCCTTCATCCATATCGATCGGCCTTTCCGGGCCGCGTGGTTTTTGATGACCTTGCGAGAACCGCTGCCGTGTACCCTGCGCGCCGGGTACGCGGTGTGGTACGGCGGTTCTGTGGCCGTGCGGTACCGGTTATGGGACTTCAGCCGACGAACGCACCCGGTACCGGTGGCTCGCCGAGTGCCTGGCGCAGCACCGCCCAGTGCATCGCTTCGTCACCGAGGATGCTGGCCGCCACCCGCGCCAGTTCGCGGTCGCCGAATTTCGGCACGGCCGCGGTGTAGGCGGTCACCGCGCCCTGTTCCAGGCCGGCGGCGAAGCGCAGCACGTCTTCCTGTGTCCTGAGGCTCGCTGCCGGAAAGTCGTACTTCGACTGCGCCGCCACGGCGTGGCCGCCCAGTTGGCCGACGGTCGCACCGAGCAGGTCGGCGTGCGTCCGGTGGTGTCCCTGGAAGGTCAGCGCGAGCGTGCGCACGGCCGGCACCAGCAGGCCGCTTTCGGCGCCGAGCTGGTAGGCGGCGATCGCCTGGTGTTCGGCGGCGAGCGCGGCGTTGAGGATTTCGATATCGGTGGCCGTCGCGGCGGTCGATTGCTTCTTTACCGCGGCGGAAACCAGCGTGCTGCGTCCGCTGAGCAGCGCCAGCGCGAGCGCCGAAAGCGTCGCTCCGCGGCCGAGGAAGCCGCGGCGGGATAGGGACGGTGCGGATGGTGACTGGATGGTCATGGAGGCGATCTCCGGTGGCGTGGCGAGCACCCGCGTCAGTCGCGCGCGGGCAGTTGTCCGAGCACGCGCGTCACGATGCGGTCGCAGCGCGCGCCCAGGAACGGGAAGACGTCGGCAAATGAAGCGGCGAGGCAGGAACCGATGTACTCGCGCAGCAGGCGCCGGGCGCGGAAGTCGCGGGTCTTGACCGTCGCCAGCGGGATGCCGAGCAGCGTGGCGGTCTCCTGCAGGCTCAGCCCCTCGATCTCGCGCATCAGGAACACGACGCGGAAGGCCTGCGGCAGGCGGTCGATGGCGGATTCGAGCCAGGCCGACACCTGCCGGCGCGCCGCCTCGGCCTCGGGCTGGTGGCCGAGACTCAGCGGCAGTTCTTCGGCGGGGAGCTCGAATTCGAGCTGTTCCAACGCCACCGTGGCGTGCCGGCGGCGCAGCCGGCCCAGGGCCTCGTTGGTGACGATGCGCCCGAGCCAGAGCGGCAGCGCCGCCTTGCCCGCGAGCGTGTCGAGCCGCTGGTAGGCGTGCAGGTACGCCTCCTGCAGCACGTCCTCGGCCTCGTCGTCGTCGCGGACGATGCCGCGCGCCAGCCGGTACAGCCGACGGTTGTGCCGGCGCATGATCTGCGCGAAGGCCTCGGGTTCGCCGGCCAGCGTCCGCAAGACGAGTTCCTCGTCCCCCTCCGGCGGTGGCGGCACGTCGGACAGGTTCGGGCTTCCTTCACGGGTCGTGTTCATGGCGGTTCCGGTCTCGGTGAATGGCACGAAGATGCAGCCATGACCGACAAGGTTCCCGCGGCTTTTCACCGCTCGCGTGCGCGGTGCCTTCAGCGTTGCGTGACGATGGTTCCCGACCGGTCCTGCGCTTGAGGCTGTTGCGAGCGTCAACCGGCGTGTCGTTCAACCGAACTGCCACGGGAATCCCGGAGACTCCAGTCCTTGGGAAGGGGGCGCCATGGGCGCGACGAGCAGACTCTCCCCGGAGGTTCGGGGCGGTCAGAGAAGACGGTGCTGGGGCATCGGCACGGGTGCGGGTCGCAATGGGTGGCGATCGTGCCGGCGGCAGCCAGGGGCTGTGGGGCGGTTGATGGCGTTCAGCGGCCCCGTGCTGCACTTTGGCTTCAGTTGGCGCCCCCTGCCTTCAGAACCTGTACGACGCGACCAGCGAGCCGCCATGGGTGGTGCGGGAATCGGAGAATTCGCCGTCGTATTGCAGGCGCAAGTCGAACGCGTCGCGGGTATAGAGCTGCATCCCGGCGCTGACCCGGCCGACGGTGCGGTCGTGCGGAATCGTCGTGGTGAGGCTGCCCGCCCCGGGCGGTGCTGCAGTGAGGCGCGCGCGCTGGGTCCACGCGTCGTTGGAGAGGAAGCTCACTCCGACGCTGACGTAGGGCCGCAGCACCAGGTGCTCATCGAGTGCCACGCGCCCGCCGATCTCGACCATCGGTGTGGCGATCCAGGTGGTCTGCGAGGCGGCGTCGACGTCGAGGGCGAGCGCGCCGGCGCCGCGCTCCTGGTAACCGCCGGAACGCACGTGGATCGTTCCCAGGTCGAGGCTTGGACGCACGTAAAACGCCTCGTGCCCGATCGTGTGGGCGCTGCGCAGGAGCAGGCCGACGCTCGACGTGTTCGGATCCCCGCTCGCCTGCGCCGCGTAGCCCGGCAGGCTGATGTTGCGCGTCGTGTCAAAGCTGCCGCCGCCGCCGAACACCGAGCCCGCGAAGAGCCACGGCCCGGTCTGGTGCTTCAACGTGAGCGCACCATAACCGCTGCTGCCGTCAGCGCGGCTCCGCCGGTCGGTGCTCTTCAGCCGGTCATCCGCATAGGCGGCCGAGCCGCCCAGGAACCAGCCAGGACGGAACTCCACCTGCCCGCCGATCTGGTAGACGGTGCTGTCGATGTCGAAGTCGGCGACGCCGTTATCGTTCGACTGCTCGCCGCTGAGCGCGGTCACGCGCAGCCACGTGCACTCACCCTCGACGAGCATCGCCGTCGTGCCCTCGAACTTCGGGCAACTCAGCGCGCGGGTGGCAAAGCCTTGCGCCGAAGCCAGTCCTTGCGCCCCGGGGGCGAAGGTTGCCTGCGGCGAGAGCTGACGCAGGTCCGCCGCATAGGCGGCCGGGCTCGCATCGGCGTCGTTGCCAAGCAGGCCGAAGAGTGCCCCGAGTTCCACCGCACCGCCGTGGTCCCAGGCCGATTGCAGGTGCCCGGCCACCGCAGCCTGATTCGGATCGAGGCCGAAGCCGGCCGGCGCGAAGTTGGCCGATTCGGCCGCGAGCAGGAACGTGTTCCCGGAACGGCTGAGGCCGAAGCCGTAGAGCGCGCCGCGGCGGCCTGCAGGGCCTGCACAGGCTGACGGCGGACGATCACGCCGTGCATCAGCACTTGCAGGTGGTCGTGGGCGTCGGGGTCGCGGCTGGCTAGGGTGGCGAGCAGGTCATCGAAGCCGGGCACGGCCATTTCCTGCACGCGGCGTTCACGTTTGGCGCGGTGGCGCTCGGCGAGCGTGACGGTGCACAACGTCGCCACCCGCGCGGAGCGGATCAGGGGCTGCCGGTGGTCGGCGCCGTAGTCGGTGGCGAGGCTCATGCGCCACCCCCAGCTCAACGACAGTGCGCAGGCGCTCCATGCGGCAGCGCATGACCTCGGCGTCCGCCCAAGTCGCATCGGCGACGTCGACACCGAACAGGCGGTTGCGCTGCTCGTTGAGCGTGGCGAGCGCCTTGTCGAGCTCGCCGAGGTACGCCGCGACGGCGCGGGCGGGGTCGGGCGGTGGGGGTAGGCGCTGCATGATGTGGGGCAAGGGCAACAGCAGTTCGCGAGCAAAAGGGAGCAGGCGCGAAGGGGGGTGGGGCGGGCGGTGTTATACTGTTGAACAATAGTTCAACATACGGAGGATGTGGCCATGCTGGGGCTACGTCTCGACGCCGAGACGGAACGGCGTCTCACCGAACTCGCTCAGCGGCGCGGTTGCAGCAAGAGCGCAATCACACGCGAGGCGCTTCTGGAGTATCTGGAGCGCCAGGCCACGCCCGAGGAGGCGCGGCGGCAGTCGGCGTTGGTGGCGCTGGCCGACCGCGATGAAGATTGGCTGCTCGATCAGGACGAGAGCGGATGGAGGTAAGGCGCGGCGACGTGGTGACGGTGGCGACGCAGGGGGATTTCGGCAAGCCCCGGCCGGCGGTGGTGGTGCAGGCCAACCTATTCGCCGAGCACTCCACGCTGACGGTGTGCCCGATCAGTTCGACGCTGACCGGCGCTCACCTGTTTCGCGTGCCGCTGGCGCCGGATGCCGCGAACGGCTTGCGCCTGCCCTCGGAAGCGATGGTGGACAAACTGCAGACGGTGAAGCGCGAGAAGGTAGGGGCGCGCGTCGGCGTTCTCGCGGATGAGCCCCTGCAGGCGGTGGATCGGGCGTTGCGGCTGTGGTTGGGGCTGTAGGCTGGCTACGATCTGGAACAGACAGAGCCGTGCGTATCCCGCCGACGCGCTGGAGCGGGTGTAGCACGTTGCAGCGTGAATGTGGTCTCGGTGAATGGCACGAAGATGCAGCCATGACCGACAAGGTTCCCGCGGCTTTTCACCGCTCGCGTGCGCGGTGCCTGACGACGGCGCCCGAGCGGTCCTGCGCTGCGGCTGAACCGCCGGGGGAATCCCGCAGGCTCCGGTCCTCGGGAAGGGGCGTCATGGGCCCGGCGAGGGCGTTCCCCCCGAAGGTGCGGGAGCGGCCAGCGCAGACGGTGCCGGGCCACCCGCGCGGGGGCGGGTCGATCGCGAAGGCTGCGCGGCGGCGCGGCGGGTGGAGCGGCCCGGCCTCAGGGCGTGCGGCCGTCGATGGTAATCGCCTGCATCGCCACTACTTTATAGAGGGGCCGCGGCACGCGTCGGATCGGGCAAGAGATCGGCAGGATCGTGCAATCCGTTCGGGGGTGGCGGCCGGGAGAATGCCCCGCGTCACTTCCTCTGCCTCGGAGAGCCCTGAATGATCACGCTCGACGTCAACGGCACATCGACCAGCGTCGATGCCGACCCCGATACGCCGCTGCTGTGGGTGTTGCGCGACACGCTGCAGCTCACCGGCACGAAGTTCGGCTGCGGCATGTCCCTGTGCGGCGCCTGCACGGTCCACCTGGATGGCCAGCCGGTGCGCTCCTGCATCACCCCGGTGTCCGCCGTCGCGGGCAGGAAGATCGTCACCATCGAGGGCGTGGGCCAGGGGCGCGTCGCCGGCGCGGTGCAGGAGGCCTGGCGCCGCCTCGACGTCGTGCAGTGCGGCTACTGCCAGTCGGGGCAGATCATGAGTGCCGTCGCGCTGCTGGAGCACAACCGCGCGCCCTCCGACGCCGACATCGACAACGCCATGGCCGGGAACATCTGCCGCTGCGCCACCTACGTGCGGATCCGGGCTGCCATCCACGAGGCGGCGAAGTCGCTGGCTTGAAGGAGACCGCGCCATGAGCAACACGATTCGCATCGAGAACGAAAGCCGCCGCCGCTTCCTCAAGGGCATGGCGGGGCTGATGCTCGCGGTCTACCTGCCCGACGTGCTCGGCGCGACGACCGCGGCGGGCCCCGGCGTGGCCGGGGGGCAGGCGACCGAGGTCCCGCCCTTCGAGCCGAACGCCTTCCTGCGCATCGGCACCGACGACACGGTGACCGTGATCGCCAAGCACATCGAGATGGGGCAGGGCACCTACACCGGGCTCGCCACCCTCGTCGCCGAGGAGCTCGACGCCGCCTGGTCGCAGGTGCGCGTCGAAGGCGCACCGGCCGATGCCAGACGCTACAACAACCTGTTCTGGGGGCCGACGCAGGGCACCGGCGGCAGCACCGCGATCGCCAATTCATGGGAGCAGCTGCGCACGGCCGGGGCCTCGGCGCGCGCCATGCTGGTCGCGGCGGCGGCGCAGCGCTGGCAGGTGCCGGCCGCGGAGATCGACGTCAGCGAGGGCGTCGTCACGCATGCACCCTCGCAGCGCAAGGCGAGCTTCGGTGAACTCGCGCAGGCCGCGGCCGAGCAGCCGGTCCCCGCCGAGGTCAGGCTCAAGGAGCCGAAGGACTTCAAGCTCATCGGCAAGCGCGCGCCGCGCAAGGACACGGCCGACAAGACCACCGGCAAGGCCCGCTTCACGCAGGACGTGCACCTGCCCGGTATGCTCACCGCCGTGGTCGCCCATCCGCCGCGCTTCGGCGGCAAGGTGAAGGCCTTCGATGCCACGCGGGCGAAGGAGGTCAGGGGCGTGGTCGAGGTGGTGCAGATCCCGACCGGCGTGGCCGTGCTGGCCAGGGACACCTGGAGTGCGAAGAAGGGGCGCGATGCGCTGCAGGTCGAGTGGGACGAGTCGAACGCCTTCAGGCTCGGCAGCGACGCGATCTTCGCGCGCTACCGTGAACTCGCGAAAACGCCCGGTGCGGTCGCCCGCAGGGAGGGGGACCCCGACGCCGCGTTCGCGGCGCCTGCCCGGGTGCTGAGCGCGGCGTACGACTTCCCCTACCTCGCGCACGCGGCGATGGAGCCGATGAACTGCGTCGTGCAACTGTCCGCGGACGGCTGCGAGATCTGGAACGGCGAACAGTTCCAGACCGTCGACCAGATGAACGTCGCCACGCTGCTCGGCCTCAAGCCGGAACAGGTCGCGATCCACATGCTCTATGCCGGCGGCAGCTTCGGCCGGCGCGCCTGCAAGGATTCGGACTACGTCCTCGAGGCCGCGAACATCGCCAAGGCGATCGATGGCCGTGCGCCGGTCAAGCTCGTGTGGCTGCGCGAGGACGACACCCGCGCCGGCTACTACCGGCCCGCGTTCCACCACGTCCTCGAAGCCGCGCTCGACGCGCAGGGGCGGCTCGTCGGCTGGCGCCACCGGCTCGTCGGGCAGTCGATCCTGGCGGGGTCGCCGTTCGCCGCGATGCTCAAGGACGGCATCGACCCGGTGTCGGTGGAAGGCGCGGCCAACCTGCCCTACGCGGTTCCCAACCTGCTGGTCGACCTGCATTCGCCCGCGGACATCGGCGTACCGGTGCTGTGGTGGCGCTCGGTGGGTTCGACGCACACCGCCTATTCGACCGAGACCTTCCTCGACGAGATCGCGGTGGCGGCGGGCGAGGACCCGGTCGCCTTCCGCCTGGCGCTGCTCGAACACCACCCGCGCCATGCCGGCGTGCTGCAGCTCGCCGCCGACAAGGCGGGCTGGGGCACGCCGCTCGCCCCCGGCGCGAACGGCGAGCGGCGCGGGCGCGGCGTGGCGGTGCACGAGTCCTTCAACTCGTATGTCGCGCAGGTGGCCGAGGTGACGGTCAGGCCGGACGGCAGCTTCAGGGTCGACCGCATCGTCTGCGCGGTCGACTGCGGGATCGCCGTCAACCCCGACAACGTGCGCTCGCAGGTCGAGGGCGGGGTCGGCTTCGGGCTGTCGGCGGCGCTGCACGGCGCGATCACGCTGAAGGACGGCGTCGTCGAGCAGTCCAACTTCCACGACTACGCGCCGATCCGCATCAACGAGATGCCGCAGGTCGAGGTGCACATCGTGGCCTCGGCCGAGAAGCCGACGGGCATCGGCGAGCCCGGCGTGCCGCCGGTTGCGCCGGCGGTCGCCAACGCGCTCGCCGCGGCGACCGGGAAGCGGGTGCGGCGGCTGCCGATCGCCACCGATGAGCTGAAGGCCTGATGGACGGTGTCGACCTGCAGGTGCTCGCGGCCGCACGCCGCTGGGCCGGCGAGGGTCGGCGCTTCGCGCTGGTGACGGTGGCGCGGACCTGGGGGTCCGCGCCGCGCCCGCCGGGGGCGTGGCTCGCGCTGCGCGACGACGGCCTGGTGGAAGGCTCGGTCTCCGGCGGCTGCATCGAGGACGACCTGATCGCCCGCATGCGCGAAGGCCGCCTCGGCGCCCGCGCGCCCTTCACGCTGGTGTACGGCATCACCCGGGACGAGGCGCGGCGCTTCGGCCTGCCCTGCGGCGGCACGCTGGAACTGGTGGTCGAGCCGGCGCCGGACCCGGCGGCGCTGGAGGCGCTGGCCGCGCGCCTCGCCCGGCGCGAGTTGGCGCTGCGGCGGATCGACCTCGCCAGCGGCGTCGTCACCGTCACCGCTGCCGCGCGCGGCGACGCCCTGCACTGGGATGGCGAGCGGCTCACCACCGTGCACGGCCCGCAGTGGCGCCTGCTGATCGTCGGCGCCGGGCAGATCGCCCGCTACCTCGCGCAGATGGCGCAGGCACTGGACTACGCGGTCACCGTCTGCGAGCCGCGCGAGGAGTACGCCGCCGGCTGGGACGTGCCGGGCACGCGGCTGCTCACCACGATGCCCGACGACACGCTGCTGGCGATGGGCGCGGATGCCCGCTGCGCCGTGGTGGCGCTCACCCACGACCCCAGGCTCGACGACATGGTGCTGCTGGAGGCGCTCAAGTCGCCGGCGTTCTACGTCGGCGCCATCGGCTCGCGCCTCAACAACGCGCGCCGCCGCGAGCGGCTCGCGCAGCACTTCGATTTCTCGGCCGAGGAACTCGCGCGCCTGCACGGCCCGGTGGGGCTGCCGATCGGCAGCCACACGCCGCCCGAGATCGCCGTGGCGATCGTCGCCGAGCTGACGGCGGTGAAGAACGGCGTCGCGGTCCCGGGCTGGGAGGTGGCCGCGGCGCCGGCATCGGGCCCGGCGGCCTGCACGGCCGGCTGAGCGCGGGGCAGGCGGCGTGGCGCCGATCGTCGGCCTGCTACTGGCGGCGGGGCGCAGCCGCCGCTTCGGAGCCGACAAGCTGCTGCACCCGCTGCCCGGCGGCGAACCCATCGTCGTGGCGAGCGCGCGCAGCCTGCGGGCGGCGACCGATCGCGCGCTCGTGCTGATCCGCCCGCAGCAGCCGGCCCTGCGCACCGTGCTGCAGGGCCTCGACATCGACCTCGCCGAGGTCGCGGACGCCGACGCCGGCATGGGCGTCACGCTGGCGAGCGGCGTGCGCGCGGCGGAAGCGGCGGCCGGCTGGGTGGTGGCGCTCGCGGACATGCCGCGGGTGCACCCCGACACCCTGCGCCACGTCGCCACCGCGCTGCGCGAGGGCGCCTCCCTCGCCGCGCCGTTCCACGGCGGCCGGCGCGGCCACCCGGTGGGCTTCGCGCGGCGCTGGTACGCCGCGCTCAGCGCCCTCGACGGCGACGAGGGCGCCCGCAGGCTGCTCCAGGCCCACGGCGACGCCATCACCCGCATCGACGTCAACGACCCCGGCTGCCTGTTTGACGTGGACACGCCGGACGACCTGCGCGGGCTCATGCCCGCATTCCGGGACGACGGCCGCTAGGCCGTAGCCAGCAGCCATTCGCTGCGCCTCCCGAGCGCCGGTTCACGGCGCGGAACCGGCGCTCGCCGCGGCCCCTCGATGTCGGTTCGCAGGCTGCCGTGGCGCTTGCTGGCACGAGTCTTGATGCCCAACCGCATACATTGATCGACCGGGTGGGCATATCATCGCCGGCCCGGCCGCGCGCGCCAGGACATCCTCGCCCCACCCTCTCTACCCAGGGGGCGAGGGGACAAGGTCGCGGCGCACCGTTTTTCACCCTTCTCCCCTGGGGAGAGCGAAGCGAGGGGGGTGTAGCCGGCCGGGGATGAGGATTCTTTGCCCACGGCCCGTCGCCACTGCCGGCCCGTAGGTTGTGGGGTGAGCGAACGCGAACCCCAACGTCCGTCGGCGTCATCGGGCACCGCCGTTGGGGTTCGCTGCACTCACCGCCAACCTACTGATACGGTGCGGGCCAAGGTCGCGGTGCACCGTTTTTCACCCTTCTCCCCTTGGGGAGAGCGAAGCGAGGGGGGCATAGCCGGCCGGGGATGAGGGTTCTTTGCCCACGGCCCGTCGTCACTGCCGGCCCGTAGGTTGGGGTGAGCGAACGCGAACCCCAACGTCCGTCGGCGTCATCGGGCGCCACCGTTGGGGTTCGCTGCGCTCACCGCCAATCTACTGATACGGTGCGGGCCAAGGTCGCGGCGCACCGTTTTTCACCCTTCTCCCCTTGGGGGAGAGCGAAGCGAGGGGGGCGTAGCCGGCCGGGGATGAGGGTTCTTTGCCCACGGCCCGTCGCCACTGCCGGCCCGTAGGTTGGGGTGAGCGAACGCGAACCCCAACGCCCATCGATGTCATCGGGCACCGCCGTTGGGGTTCGCTGCGCTCACCGCCAAGCTACTGATACGGTGCGGGCCAAGGTCGCGGCGCACCGTTTTTCACCCTTCTTCCCTGGGGAGAAGGGCCGGGGATGAGGGTTCTTTCTTTCGGCCGCCGGTGGTGACCGCGCTCGGTGGACGCGCCGCGCAGGGATGGCGCAGGAGCGGGCAGGGTGGCCCGGGGTTTTCAGAAACGTGGAGATACGAACGTGGTGATGATGGAACTGGGTGCACAGGCGTGGATCACGCTCGGCGTGGTCATTGCCGTGCTGGTATTGCTCGCCTCCAATCGGGTCGGTCCCGACATGGTGCTTGCCGCGGGCATGACGGTGCTGCTGGTCAGCGGCGTGCTCAAGCCCGCCGAGGCGCTCGGCGGCTTCGCCAACAGCGGCGTGATGACGGTCGCGGTGCTGTTCGTGGTGGTCGCGGGGCTGCGCGAGACCGGGGCGATCCAGTGGATCGCGGCCCTGGTGCTCGGCAAGCCGCGCGGGTTGTTCCTCGCGCAGTTGCGGCTGATCGTCGCGAGTTCCAGCCTCAGCGCCTTCGTCAACAACACCCCGGTGGTGGCGATGCTGACCTCGGCCACGCAGGCGTGGAGCAAGGAGGCCGGCCTCGCCCCGTCCAAGCTGCTGCTGCCGATGAACTACGCCACCATCCTCGGCGGCCTGTGCACGCTGATCGGCACCAGCACCAACCTCGTCGTCGACGGCCTGCTGCGCAGGCAGGGCATGGAGCTCGACATGTTCACCCCGGTGTGGGTCGGCGTGCCGGTGGTGGTGGTCGGCGCGGTGTACATGCTCACCCTCGGCCGCTGGCTGCTGCCCGAGCGCAAGTCCGCGGTCGAGCAGGTGCAGGACGCCCGCCAGTACACCGTCGAGATGGTCGTCGACGAGAACGGCCCGCTGGTCGGGCGCAGCATCGAGGAAGCCGGGCTGCGCCGCCTGCAGCAGCTCTACCTCGTCGAACTGGTGCGCGAGGGCCGCGTGCTCGGCGCCATCCCGCCGCAGTACGCGCTGCGCGGCGGCGACCAACTGGTCTTCGTCGGCGTCATCGACTCGCTGGTCGACCTGCGCCGCATCAAGGGCCTGAGCCCGGCCACCAATCAGGTGTTCAAGCTCGGCATCCGCGACAGCCAGCGCTGCCTGATCGAGGCCGTGATCTCGCGCGTGTCGCCGGTCACCGGGCGCACCATCCGCGAGGCTCGCTTCCGCAACCGCTACAACGCCGCGGTGATCGCCGTGTCGCGCAACGGCCAGCGCATCCCGCAGAAGCTCGGCGACATCGTGCTGCGCGCCGGCGACACCCTGCTGCTCGAAGGCGGCCGCGAGTTCGCCCGCCAGCACCGCTATTCGCGCGACTTCCTGCTGGTCAGCGAACTCGACGACTCCACCCCGCCGCAGCACGCCCGCGCCCCTTACGCGCTCGCCATCCTCGCCGGGCTGGTGGTGTCGACCACGCTGTTCGACGTCGAGACCCTCAACGCCGCGCTGATCGCCGCCGCCGCGATGGTGCTGCTGCGCTGCTGCAACCAGGGCCAGGCACGGCGCGCGGTCGACTACCAGCTCATCGTCATCATCGCCTGCTCGTTCGCGCTCGGCACCGCGATGGAGAAGACCGGCCTCGCCACCTACGTCGCCGGCACGATGATGGGCTACGCCGGCGGCAACCCGCTGTGGACGCTCGTCGTGGTCTACGTCACCACCGTGATCTTCACCGAACTGCTCACCAACAACGCCGCCGCGGTGCTGATGTTCCCGATCGGCATGGCCGCCGCCGCGCAGCTCGGCGTCAACCCGATGCCCTTCGTGATGTGCGTGATGGTCGGCGCCTCGGCCGGCTTCATGACCCCGATCGGCTACCAGACCAACCTGATGGTCTACGGCCCCGGCGGCTACCGCTTCATGGACTACGTGATCGTCGGCGGTCCGCTGTCGCTGCTGGTCGGCATCACCACGCTCACGGTCGTGCCGCTGGTGTGGCCGTTCCACTGATCGCGCATCGCGGTGGTGCCGCACCTCATTGGTGCGGACGCGGCACACCCGATGCCCCGATCCAGGGCGCCGTCATGCCGGGGAGAGCAGCGCCCTGCCTTCACCCTTCTCCCCTTGGGGAGAAGGGCCGAGGATGAGGGTTCCTCGTGTCCATCCACCCGCCAGCCCGTAGGTTGGGGTGAGCGAACGCGAACCCCAACGTCCATCGGCGTCATCGGGCACCGCCGCGTTGGGGTTCGCTGCGCTCACCTCCAAGCTACTGATGGTGTGGGAAGCACCCTCACCCCCACCCCAACCTACTGATGGTGTGGGAAGCACCCTCACCCCCACCCTAGCCCGTAGGTTGGGGTGAGCGAACGCGAACCCCAACGCCCATCGGCGTCATCGGGCACCGCCGCGTTGGGGTTCGCTGCGCTCACCCCAACCTACTGATGGTGTGGGAAGCACCCTCACCCCCACCCCAGCCCGTAGGTTGGGGTGAGCGAACGCGAACCCCAACGTCCATCGGCGTCATCGGGCACCCCCGTTGGGGTTCGCTGCGCTCACCGCCAACCTACTGATGGTGTGGAAAGCACCCTCACCCCAACCCCTCTCCCAGAGGGAGAGGGGCCAAGGCGCGCCGCGCCGTTTTTACCCTTCTCCCTCTGGGAGAAGGGCCGGGGATGAGGGTTCTTTGCCGACGACACCACGCATCGGCACCGCCGTCGTCGAGCGACGTGCTGCACGGGTGCTATCGTCGTCCCTCGACATGCCATCAAGTGAGGTGGAGTGATGCAACTCAATCTGCATGAGGCCAGGACGCGGCTCTCGGAGCTGGTCGAGGCGGCGCGCCGTGGTGAAGACATCGTGATCGCCAGATCGGGCACACCGATGGCCAGGCTCGTACCTGTTGGCGAGGCGCCGCGGCGTGGTATCCGGCTGGGTTTGATGAAAGGCGAGATCACGATTGCCGACGATTTCGACGCCCCTCTCCCTGCAGATGTACTGGCGGCCTTCGAAGGCATCGATGCGCCGTGAAGGTGTTGCTCGACACTCACCTGGTGTTGTGGGCGATGCAGGACGCGCCGGCCTTGTCGACCCAGGCAAGGACATGGGTCTTCACCCTTCTCCCCTTGGGAGAAGGGCCGGGGATGAGGGTTCCTCGTGTCCATCCACCCGCCAGCCCGTAGGTTGGGGTGAGCGAACGCGAACCCCAACGTCCATCTGGTGTGGGAAGCACCCTCACCCCAACCCCAGCCCGTAGGTTGGGGTGAGCGAACGCGAACCCCAACGTCCATCGGCGTCATCGGGCACCGCCGTTGGGGTTCGCTGCGCTCACCGCCAACCTACTGATGGTGTGGGAAGCACCCTCACTCCCACCCCAGCCCGTAGGTTGGTGGTGAGCGAATGCGAACCCCAACGTCCATCGGCGTCATCGGGCACCCCCGTTGGGGTTCGCTGCGCTCACCCCAACCTACGCGGAGCGGCCTGTCGTCATCGTGAGCCCCAACCCCCACGGGCGAGGGGTCAAGGCGCGGCGCACCGTTTTCACCCTTCGCCCCCTGGGGAGAGCGAAGCGAGGGGGGCGTAGCCGGCCGGGGATGAGGGTTTCTTGCGCAGATCGGTCTTCTCGGGGCAAGGGTGGAAGTGAGATCGGCTGCCGGCGGGGGGTGTAATCCCATAAAACTCTTGTATCCTTGCGCCCACCCGCCTTTACCTTGCACTGCAACATAAGGGAAAGTAGCGCCGCTACAGCGGCCGACAGGGACTCCCGTGATGACTCGATCCGCACCCGACGCCGGCACTAGGGCTCGCCATGTCCGTCGCTCCCAGGTTTCGACATGCGATGGCACCGGTTCGCGCCTTGCCGGATGGTGCGCAGGGAAGGGTGTGAACGGGCGCCTGCAGGGCCGGTACAGAACATTCGCCGCCGACATGCCCGCTTCGGGCATGCGGTTTGCTTAGCCTCGGTTACCGTAGCGAAAGGACGTTCTCGATGACGACGCGCAAAGGCCTGATCCTCGCCGGCGGCTCCGGCACCCGCCTGCATCCGCTGACGCTGAGCGTGAGCAAGCAGCTGATGCCGGTGTACGACAAGCCGATGATCTACTACCCGCTGACCACGCTGATGCTGGCCGGCATCCGCGACGTGCTGGTGATCACCACCCCGCGCGACCGCGAGGCCTTCGTCGCGCTGCTCGGCGACGGCAGCCAGTGGGGGCTCAACCTGAGCTATGCCGTGCAGCCGAGCCCCGATGGTCTCGCGCAGGCCTTCCTGATCGGCGAGTCGTTCATCGGCAACGCCCCGGCCACGCTGGTGCTGGGCGACAACATCTATTACGGCCACGGCCTGCCCCAGATGCTGCGGCGCGCGGCGGCGCGCGAGAGCGGCGCCACGGTGTTCGGCTACTACGTGCGCGACCCGGAGCGCTACGGCGTGGTGGCCTTCGATGCCGCCGGACGCGCCGTCGACCTCGAAGAGAAGCCGAAGGCGCCGAAGTCGAACTACGCGGTCACCGGGCTGTACTTCTACGACCCCGACGTCGTCGCGCTGGCCAAGGAAGTGCGGCCCTCGGCGCGCGGCGAGCTGGAGATCACCGATCTCAACAAGGCCTACCTGGAGCGCGGGGATCTCAGCGTCGAGCTGATGGGGCGCGGCTACGCGTGGCTCGACACCGGCACGCACGACAGCCTGCTCGACGCGGCGAACTTCATCGCCGTGATGCAGGCGCGCCAGGGGCTGCAGATCGCCTGCCCCGAGGAGATCGCCTACCGGCTCGGGTGGATCGACGCCGAACACCTCGAACGCCTCGCCACCCCGCTCGCCAAGAACGGCTACGGCCAGTACCTGCTCGATCTGCTGAAGCGGGGCGCCGGTGCATGAACCGCCGGCTGCGCGCGACGTTTTGAAAGAGGCACCGGCCATGTTGGCGGAACGCGTACAGATCTGGGTGAAGCCCTGGATAGAGCAGGGCCTGCTGCAGGGCCGACGCGAAGGAGCCTCCCTGCTGCTGTGCACGCTGCTGCGCCGCCGCTTCGGTGATCTGCCCGAATGGGCCGACGCACGGCTGAACGCCGCCGACGAGGCGCAGCTCGGTCACTGGGCCGATCGCGTCCTCGACGCCCCCACGCTCGACGCCGTTTTCGCCGCGCCGCCGCAGGGAGAGGCCGGCGCATGACGCGCGTACCGGCCGCACCGCGCACCGATTTCGCTTCATCGCCTTTGCACGATCTGCTGAAAAGGGAACGCCACGCATGAGTTATCAGCCCCGCAACGTCCTCGTCACCGGTGGCGCCGGCTTCATCGGCGCCAACTACGTGCGCCACCTGCTCGGCGCCGACCCGACGGTGAAGGTCGTCAACCTCGACGCGCTGACCTATGCCGGCAGCCTCGACAACCTCGTCGACCTGCCCGACCCCGAGCGCCACGTGTTCGTGCACGGCGACATCTGCGACCGCGCCCTGGTCGAGCGCCTGCTGCGCGAGCACGTCATCGACACCGTCGTGCACTTCGCCGCCGAGAGCCACGTCGACCGCTCCATCAGCGGCCCCGGCGCGTTCGTGCGCACCAACATCGAAGGCACCTACACGCTGCTCGAAGCCGCCCGCCAGTACTGGCTGGGCGAGCAGGGGCTGACGCGCGAGGCCGCCGCCTCCATACGCCGCTTCCACCACATCAGCACCGACGAGGTCTACGGCACCCTCGGCGCCACCGACCCCGCGTTCACCGAGACCACGCCCTACGCCCCCAACTCGCCGTACTCCGCGAGCAAGGCCGCGAGCGACCACCTGGTGCGCGCCTACTTCCACACCTACGGGCTGCCGGTGACCACCACCAACTGCTCGAACAACTACGGTCCCTGGCAGCACGGCGAGAAGTTCATCCCCACGGTGATCCGCAGTTGCCTGCAGGGCCGACCGATCCCGGTGTACGGCGACGGCAGCAACATCCGCGACTGGCTGTACGTGGAGGACCACTGCCGCGGCATCGAGCGCGTGATCCGCGACGGCCGGCTCGGCGAGACGTACAACATCGGCGGCTGCAACGAGTGGAAGAACCTCGACATCGTGCGGCTGATCTGCGAACTGCTCGACGCGCGCCGCCCGGCGCAGGCGCCGCACGCGCAGTTGATCAGCTTCGTCACCGACCGCCCCGGCCATGACTGGCGTTACGCGATCGACGCCACCCGGATGCGCGCCGAACTCGGCTGGAGCCCGGCCGAAACCTTCGATACCGGCATCGTGAAGACGGTCGACTGGTACTTTGAACGGATGACAAGCATTTAATTGATGTAACAGGGCCGGGTCGCTCTTATGGGGTTGCCCGGTTGTCATCCGCTGATCTGAACGCCATAAGAAACATGGGCTCGAAAATCAGGGCGGACGGTTATCGATACGTAACATTGGATTCCTTCCTGTTATGCAGAGAGTAATGTCAAGAATGTCTCTAGACATACATATGAAGGAAATTCTCCGAGCGGCGACTACTGCTCTTTCCCTGAAGGTATTCGCGGCGGGGTTGGCGTTTGCCTTCAATGTCGTACTGGCGAGGATGCTGGGAGCTGATCAAACAGGTTTTTACTTTATCTGCTTGGCGCTGGCGACCATATGCAGCGTGATCGGGCGTTTAGGTCTTGATGACGTATTAGTGAAGGTAACGTCGGCAAACAAGGCCGTTCAGTCATGGCAGTACGTCTATGGACATTTTGTCGCCGCCATTGTAATTGGAGGCGTCGGGTCAGCGCTTGTTGGAGTTGTGTTGTTTTTCTCGTCTGACTACCTGGCGGTAACTGTATTCGATCAGCCGCAATTGGTAGGCGCGATTAAATTGATGGCGCTCGCTGTTCTTCCTGTCAGCATTTATACCCTTGCCTCGCAGGGACTGAAAGGACTGCGGTGCATAAAAGAATCTCTTTCAGTTCTCAATGTCTTTGCACCATTGGTTTCCTTGGCTGCATTGCCGGTATTCGTGGCATGGTTGGGGCTCGACGGCTCGATCGTGGCGTATGTGGTTGGCGCTTATTTTGCCGCAGCTATCGGTATATTTCTTTGGTACAGGCGCGCGACTGAAAACGCACCATTTTCGTCGGCATTCAATATGCCTGAATTGCTTGGTCCTGCACCACCTTTGTTTATTGTTTCAGTGATGCAGCTGATCATCAACTGGTCTTCCGTCGTGTTCTTGGGCATTTGGGCCGATAGTGCTGATGCCGGTATTTTCCGGGTGGCGAACCGAACCGCCATGCTGACAAGTTTTATATTTATTGCAATTGATAGCATATCGGCACCAAAATTTGCCGAGTTTATTAAAACAGGTAATTTAATGATGCTGAGAAAGACTGCGCGGCAATCGTGTGCGCTAATGGCATCGATTGCAGGCCCTGTCTTGGCGCTTTTTCTATTTTTCCCCGAGTTCGTTATGTCGGTCTTCGGGCATGACTTCGTTTCCGGGGCTACGGTTCTAGCCATTATCGCGGTCGGGCAGTTTGTGAATGTGGCCACTGGTTCGGTAGCAAGCCTTCTGGTAATGAGTGGTAATGAGAGATTGCTCAGGAACGATCTGATCGTATCCGCCATTCTTAATCTACTGCTCGGTATGATTCTGATTCCTAAATTCGGCTCTTTGGGGGCGGCAATTGGGTTGGCACTGACGATTGCTTTTCAGAATCTTTATGCGACTTATTTGGTTTATCGTAAGTTAGGTTTTTGGACTATTCCGTTTTTTGGGAGAAAATGCTTATGAGTCGTTTACCAAATCTGATTATTGCGGGTGTCAATAAGGCTGGCACGACTTCTTTGTTTTCTTATTTGGCCAAGCATCCGGATGTCGGTGTTTCTAGTGTAAAAGAAACGTGTTATTACTTGCCGCTGCGTTATGGCAGAAACACTGATCCGATCAGCGTGTATAAAAAGTATTTTAATAATGTACAAGATAGAATGGTGGTCCTCGAATCCACTCCAGGCTATTTTTATGGTGGTCCTTCCCTGATTAATAGGATCAACGAAGATATTCCTGGTGTAAAAATATTGTTGGTTCTGAGAGATCCCGTTGATAGATTTTTCTCGTTTTATAAGTTTAAGAAAAATATGCTTGAATTGGATGAAGGCATTACTGCTAAAAGTTATTATGAGAAATGTATGGCAATGAATGCGTCCGAACTTTCGAATGACGCGTTCAATGCTTATTTCGGTTTGGAAGGGGGGTTGTATTATAAGTATATTGATCAGTGGGTTGATGTTTTTGATAAGCGACTAAAGATCATGTTTTTTGATGATTTGAAGTCGAATCCCAATATGGCTGTAAAAAATGTGTGCGATTGGATGAGCATTGATTACGAGCGATATCCTCAGTTTTCTTTTGATATAGAAAATAAGACAGTCGCTTATAAAAATAGAACACTACAGAAGTTGGCTCTTGGCGTTAATCAGTCAATGGAGGGCTTTTTTAGGGCAAATCCATCAGTTAAGCGTGTGTTGCGTGATTTGTATTACTCTGTTAATTCCTCTTCTGACAGTGATTCTCTTCCAAGGGATAGTCTGAGTGAAGTAAAAACGCTTCTGCGTCAATATTATAGCGAGCCGAATTCGCTATTGAAGACATGCCTCATGAAGCAAGACGCTGATATTGTATTGCCTTCGTGGATACAGTAAGCATGAAATCACTAATAAAGTACTGTTTTTGAGCGACTTGTGATGAATGTTGTCCTCAATAAGAAAGCGTTTTTTGTTGCCTTGATCGCTATTCCTATAGTGTTTCAAGAGGCGATGACGTCGTTAAATCTGACGCCAATAAGGTATGTTGACGAATTATTGGCAAGTTTTTCCTTTGTGCTTATTGGTTGGCATATCCTGACAAGAAGAAAAAATCCCAAAATTTATTTCTTGATCTTGTTCGGGTGGCTTTTTTTTGCGGCGTATTCATTTTTCTTTGGCATGGGGTCGTCATATATCTCAGAAGTCTTGCAGATGCTTATTCATTTTAAGTTTTTTCTTTTTTATGTTTTGTTTCGATGGGTTTTTTTAAACAAGCGCTGTGACAGTCAGTTTGAGACGGTTTTTTACTGGTGTTTTATTGTTTCTGTTTTGGGGATTGTTTTGAATGTTCTTCTTGGCGATCGATTTTGGGGGATTTTTGCTGCTCTTCCAAATACAAGAGATGGTTCTTATAGATATGAAGGTTTTCAGTTAAAACCAAATGACGTGGCATTTCTCGTTTCTCTATGGTTCCTTTATGTTGCCTTTAAGGCGTCTTTGGAGAAGTCTACAATAAAAATTGCTGTTGCTTTTGGCGTATCTTTGGTTTTGCTGTATTTGAACGGTTCGCGAACAGCTTTGTTGATCTATCCAATGGTTATGTTGGCGTTCTCATTTTTGTCACTAAAATATCGGCTAGCTTCAATTTTGATTTGCTTGGTTGCTATTCCAGGCATAATGGCGACCGATTATTTTCAGTTGCTGCTCCAAAAAACAGAAGGAAACATAGGGGAGTTTTCGTCAATTGAGAGTTCGAGCTATATTCGTGCAATTATGATTTATAATGGCTTTAAGCTCTTAGTTGATTATTTTCCAATGGGTACGGGTGCCGGAACATTTGGGAGTGTAATGTCGGAAGGCAGTGTAGTTTATGACCAATTGGGAATTGGAAGCATGTCTTTTTTTGAGGACATGTGGGGCGTTTATGATAGTAATCTGGCCACGATATGTGGGGAGTTTGGGTTTGTTGGGTTGATGTATTTTTATGTATTGCTTCCTTTTTCTGTATATAAAGATGTGATGAGCCTTGTTGGTGAGCAGTCTTATAAAGTGAGGTATGTTAGGTTTTATGTTATGTCGATTTTGTTTTTTGGTCTTTTTGTGTCGGTGACTAATCCATTTTTTATGTATCAGTATAATTCTACAATTTTTATAATGGCGATGTTTCTTGCGCGGAATCTTGCATTGAAGGCTAATAATCGGTTTGGACATGGCGTCAGTTGATTAAAAGCGCAATGCTTCCGACAAGGATAGAAATCTGGTAAGGATTGGCGAATATGAAAATTTTGCTTGCCCACAAGTTTTTCAAGATCACAGGCGGCGCCGAGGTTTTTTTCTTTGAGGTGGGGCGTGTCCTCGAACAGAGGGGGCACGAAGTTGTTTGGTTCTCAACGAAATCTTCAGATAATCTGCCAAGTGCTCAAGAAGACTACTTCGTTGTTCCGCCCGAGTATCAATCAGGCAGCGTAGCGAAGCGCGCGCTCGGCATCGGCCGCATGATCTATTCGCGTGATGCCAAGGCGCAGTTCGCGCGGCTGATCGCCGACACCAAGCCCGACCTGATCCATGTGTTTGCCATCCACGTTCACCTGACGCCCTCGATCCTCGCGGCGGCGCACGAGGCGGGCGTGCCGGTGGTGATGAGCTGTAACGACTACAAGCACATCTGCCCGAATTACAAGCTCTATCACCACGGGCACATCTGCACCGATTGCAGGGGCGGGCGCTTCTACAAGGCGATCGCCAACCGCTGCTGCAAGGATTCGCTGGTGTTCAGCGTCGCCAGCAGCGTGGAGGCGTACGTGCACAATGCCATGGACGTGTACCGCAAGTACGTGCACACGTACCTGTTCGCGAGCGAGTTCATGGCGCGCGAAACCGAACGCTTCTGGGGCGAGGGCAGCTTCCGCTGGGACAAGCTCAGCAATCCGTTCGACAGCCGCAAGTACCCGCTGTCGGAGGCATACGACGACTATGCGCTGTACTTCGGCCGCCTGGTGGACGAGAAGGGGGTCGACGTCCTCGTGCGCGCCGCCGCGCAGGCGCCGGACGTGAAGATCAAGATCGTCGGCAACGGCCCGGACGAGGACAACCTGCACCGGCTGGCGCAGGACCTGAAGCTTTCGAACGTCGAGTTCCTGGGGCCGATGTGGGGAGAGGCGCTGGATGCCGTTCTCGCGCGCGCGCGTTTCGTGATCGTGCCGTCGGTATGGCATGAAAACTTCCCCTACGTCATCAACCAGTCCTTTGCCTTCGGCAAGCCGGTGATCGGCTCCGATCGCGGCGGCATTCCCGAAATGGTCCACGACGGGGAACGGGGCCTGACCTATCCGGCACAGGATCACGCCGCGCTGGCAGCGGCCATGACGAAGTTGTGGAACGACCCGCAATGCAGCGTCGACATGGGGCGCAGGGCAAAGGCCTTCGTCGACGACGAGTTCAACGATGAGCGCTTCTACGAGCGGCTCATGACCATCTACAACGGTGTACTGAATGCGCGCACTGGTATTGGGCGGTAACGGCTTCATCGGCTCGCATCTGGTCGACCTGCTGCTGCAGCGCGGGCATCGCGTGCGCGTGTTCGACCGTTCTCCCAACCGCTACCAGGCGCCTTACCCGGAAGTGGACTATCGCCTCGGCCAGTTCGGCGATTCGGCCGAGATCGCCGAGGCACTGCAGGACATCGATGTGGTGTTCCACCTCATCAGCACCTCGGTGCCGAGTACCTCCAACCTCGATCCGGTCGCCGACATCAACGGCAACCTGGTGGGGACCGTGCAACTGCTCCAGCAGATGGTGAAGCTCGGCCTCAAACGCATCGTCTACCTGTCGTCGGGCGGCACGGTCTATGGCAACCCGACGCTCGAACCGGTGCCGGAAACCCACCCGCTGCACCCGATCTGCTCGTATGGCGTGGTCAAGGTCGCCATCGAGAATTACCTGTTCATGTTCCAGCAACTGCACGGCCTGCTGCCGACGGTGCTGCGCGCGTCGAATCCCTTCGGGCCGCGACAGGGGCACATCGGCGTGCAGGGTGTCATCCCCACCTTCCTCGCGCGCCTCGTCCAGGGTGATCGGCTGCAGATATGGGGCGATGGCTCGGTCGTGCGTGATTACATCTACATCGCCGACCTGGTGGATCTGGCGATGCTGGCGGGAGAGTCGAGCGCGACCGGGGTATTCAACGCCGGCAGCGGCTCGGGCTGTTCGCTGAACGAGATCGTGCGGGTGATCGAGCGGATTTCCGGCAGGACGGTACCCGTGGACTACCTGCCGGGGCGCGCGTTCGACGTGCGCGAGATCACGCTGGACGTGCGCAGTGCGAAGGCCGCGTTCGGCTGGCAGCCCCGCACGTCGATCGACGAAGGCATACGGCGGCACTGGGACTGGCTGCAAACGATATCGGCTCATCAATAAATCAAGGGTGTCTGAGATGGTCGCGCAGATCGATGGAGATTACGTTCGCGCTCGACCGGGCAAGCTTTACAGCCGCCTGGTGAGTTACGGCCTGTTCGAGGGCAGGCCCCTGACGACCAGGGGACGCTGGATCAATCCCCTGGTGTTCGGCCTGTTCGAACTGGAAAAACGCCTGCCGGTGATGCGTCCGGTGAAGGAGCCGGTGTTCATCCTCGGTACGGGGCGCAGCGGAACGACGATTCTCGGCATCGTGCTGTCGATGCACCGGGATGTCGGCTTCCTCAACGAGCCGAAGGCGCTCTGGCATTCGGCGCACGGCGCCGAGGACCTGATCGGGAGCTATTCGCGGGGGCCGGCACGCTACCGCCTCGATGAAACCGATGCGACGCCCGCGGTGGTCCAGGCCATGCACCGCCTGTTTTCCGCGTACCTGCTGGGTTCGGGCAGCCGGCGCGTGGTCGACAAGTACCCGGAACTGATCTTCCGCGTGCCCTTCGTGCGGGCGATCTTCCCGGACGCCAAGTTCCTCTTCCTGGCGCGTAACGGCTGGGATACCTGCCACTCCATCGAGCACTGGTCGGAACGCCTCGGCGAACAGCGCAACGGCGAGGTGCACGACTGGTGGGGCGTCGACAACCGCAAGTGGAACCTGCTGACCGAGCAACTGGTTCCCGAGGATGAAGACCTCGCGCCCCACGTGGACGCCATCCGGGGCTTCAAGCGGCACACCGACATGGCGGCGGTGGAGTGGATTCTGACCATGCGTGAGGGGCTGCACCTGCGCGCCCGGCATCCCGACTGCGTGCACACGGTCCTGTACGAGGACCTGGTCAACCACCCGGCCGAGGCACTCACGGCGCTGCGGGCCTTCTGCAACCTGGGCGAAGACGCGACCTTCGACGAGTACGCGCGGCGGGTCCTGCGACCGGCGCCGCGCAAGGCGCCCTGCGAACTCCATCCCTGCATCCGCGACGCCTTCGACAGCACGATGCGGATGCTCGACTACACGGCCTGAGGCTTGAACCCGATCATGGACAAACGCGTCGCCATCATGGGCATCCGGGGCGTCCCGGCGCAGCACGGAGGCTTCGAGACCTTCGCCGAACATCTCGCGCTGTATCTGGTCGAGCGCGACTGGGAGGTCACGGTCTATTGCCAGGACGAAGGGGTGGAAGGGCCGGTGCGCACCGACGACTGGTGCGGCGTGCGCCGGATCACGATCCCGGTCAGGCGCGAGGGCGCCGCGGGCACGGTGATCTTCGACTGGCGCTCGGTGCAGCACGTGATGGGCACCGACCAGCGCCTGCTGCTGACGCTCGGCTACAACACGGCGCTGTTCTGCACGCCGTATCGCTTCCGGGGCATCCGCAACCTCATCAACATGGATGGCATCGAATGGAAGCGCGACAAATGGAAGTGGTACGAACGCGCGTGGTTGTGGCTCAACGAGCGCGCCGGCTGCCTGGTCGGCACCCACCTGGTGGCCGATCACCCGTCCATCGCCGATCACCTGGCGACGCGGGTCAGTCGCCGCAAGATCACGATGATCCCGTACGGCGCCAATGAGGTGGTGAGCGCGGATGTCGCACACCTCGCTCCGCTCGGGCTGGAACCGGGCCGCTTCATCACCGTGATCGCGCGCGCCGAGCCGGAAAACTCGATTCTCGACATCGTGCGGGCGTTCTCGCACAAGCGGCGCGGCATCAAGCTGGTGCTGCTCGGCAAGTACCAGCCCGACAGCAACCCCTTCCACCGGGAAGTGATGGCCGCCGCCGGCGACGAAGTGCTCTTCCCGGGGGCCATCTACGACAAGGCGATCGTCGAGGCGCTGCGCTTCTACGGCCGCTTCTACGTCCACGGCCACCGGGTCGGCGGCACCAATCCCTCGCTGGTCGAAGCCCTCGGTGCCGGGTCGGCGGTGCTGGCCCACGACAACCGCTTCAATCGCTGGGTGGCGGGTGAGGGCGCCCGTTACTTCACCGATATGGTGTCGTGCGTGGATGCACTGGATCGCCTGCTCGTCGACGATGGCGAGATCGAGCACATGCGCACCGCCAGCCGTGCGCGCTTCCACCAGATGTTCACGTGGGACACCGTGCTGGCGCAGTACGAGCAATTATTACTGAAGCATCTTCCCGAGTCGGCAGTTAAGCCTGGAGAGAATTTGTATAGTTGATCATGGGTTAATATTGCGATGAAAGGCATCTCGCAATATCTGCAGCTTGGGAGTATTTGTCGATCGTTTTCGATCATTGTTGCCCGTTTCTGCTATTTCCGCATCCCACGCTGGAGCTTGGCGCCATGAATGATATGTCCAGCTCCAGCCAAACTCTTCGAATAGATCAATGAGGTCGCTGACATATCGATCGCCTGATGCGCCGCTCATGCGTGTGGCACTGAATTCGCTGATAAAGATGGGAACGTTGTAGCGGCGCTGAAATTCCAAAGCTGGTTGCATAGCTCGACGAAGTTCGTCTTTGTCCCACGTCGTCATGCCAACGCGTCCTGGATACTGAGGACCAAGACGCAGGCCAGCCTCGACGCCCTGATGGGTGAACTGGCCTGGCTGATACATGTGCGGGCTGTAAACCACATTTGAATCGGAAGGTGGATCGAGATAAAGCAATCCTTCGAAACGACTGACACGTTTCTTGATGCCGGTATTTATGACAGGCGGTTCGATGATGATGGTTGTATTCTTATCATGCTGGCGGATTGTTGTAATAAGTCTTCGAATCAATGCGTTATAATCAGATGGACCTGCCTTGAAAGGTAATGTGTCTGTCGCTGGCTCGTTCAGAATGTCATAACCCACAATTACATGGTTGCGGTTTTTATAGCGATCGGCAATTCGCCCCCATAAACGATCTAGGAGATCGTGATACTGGAAGTCCCTCCAAAGCTCATCAGTTGCAAAAGTCGTTGTGTTGACCGCGGTTCCTGGCATGGTATGAGGGTCAATTACAACCTTGATGCCGCGCTTCTCACACCAGATCAACAATTGGTCAAGTTTCTTAAATGCTTCCTCATCAAAATCATATGGTGGTTGTTTTTTCATCAAAGGTTGCTTGCTGAAACCTATTCGCAATAAGTTGCCGCCAAGATTGGCGAAATCAGCAACATCCTGCTCCGTAATGTCCAACTGTGTCGTCATTCCTCGATATGGTCCCCAAGTGGCTGCACTAACCGGACCGGCAGTCATCACTGCAAGAAGAACAACAAGACAGCAGTGACGCCCTAAGGCATAAAAAAAGCCGTTGTGCATGGTGATGGCATCGAATGGCGCAGTTTCGACCTGCGCGGATGTCATGCCACCGGGAAGGGGGTGAAGTCAATCAGAGTGTCACGGCGCAACTGCGGCGAGTGGCGGCCGGTCGGTGCCGGCCACCTGCAACGAATGTGTCGGACGAACCGGACGGCAGGTGTCGTCCGGAATGTGCATCCGGCGATCCGATTCGTGCGCGCCGTTCAGCCCAGCGCGCCCGATACCAGGTAGCGGATCTGCTCGATCGTGCCGCGCGGATTCGCCTGCCAGATCACGCCGCCGTTGCGCAGCACCAGGCCGAGCCGGGCCGCGATCGAGTGGCGGCTGCGCAGCACGTCCTCGCACAGGCGCACGATCTCGTCGGGCAGGCCCTCGCGGCGGGCGAATTCGAGGAAGTTAACGATCTGCGTGTAAACGTCGAAGCGCGACACCTCCCGCGCGAGCAGACGCCTCGCCGCCTGCACCAGGCGACGGCCGAGGTGGCGGTCGTAACCGACGCTGTTGCGGCCGTGCTGGCGGTAGAGGATGCCGGCGTAGGCGTCGTAGAACACCCGCCCCTTCGACAGCACGAGCAGGTAGATCCACCAGTCGTGCATGCAGCATTCGCGCGGCAGGTTGCGCAGCACGAGGTCGCGCGCGGCGCGGTTGAGGACGATCGTGCAGCCGGTCGCGAAGTTCTCGACCAGGGCGTTTTCGAGGCAGAACAGCGCCGGCACGCGGGTCTGCCGGGACGGGCGCAGGTTCTCGTCGACGATCCGCAGCCGCGAGAAGTACATCGCCGGCACGTCGGACGGACATCGCTCCAGCGTGGCGACGGCGCGCCTGAGCTTGTTGCGCAGCCAGTAGTCGTCCTGGTCGCAGAGGGCGTAGTAAGCGCTGGTGTCACGGGCGAGCCCGAGCAGGCGGAAGAAGCTGCGGGTCACGCCCAGGTTGTCTTCGGCCAGCCAGCGGACCCGGCCGTCCTTGTGCGCGTAGCGCTCGACGAGGGCGAGCGTGCCGTCGCGCGAACCGTCGTCGCGGATCAGCAGTTCGAGCTCGCGGTGGGACTGCTTCAGGATGCTGTCGATCTGCTCGGCGAGGAAGGCTTCGCCGTTGTAGGTGGACATCAGGATGGAAACGTGCGGCGACATCGAGCGGACCTCCTGGAGGATCGACGAAGGGGGGATGCGGAAGCGGCGGTGCGGCGGGGGGCGTTCACGGGGCGGTGGCGTTGCGCGCGAAGGCGGCCTTGAACAGGCGCAGGCGTTCGGTATCGGCCGAGCGCGCGCCCTCGGCGCAGCGCGGCGCGGAAACCTCGGCGTCCCAGATCGGCGACTCGCGGAAGGCGTGGTAGGTCCAGCTCCAGCCGAACGACTCGAACAGCTCGATCAGGTCGCCGAGGTAGCGGATGCCGTCGTCGCCGGTCCAGCACGCGGCGCTGAACTCGCCGATGTAGACGATCGCGCCCTGGCGCTCGGCGAAGCGGCGGACGGGTTCGAGCGCCTGCCGCAGGGTCTCGCGGTCCCAGTCCAGGTGCTCGGCGGGGCCGGGGTAGCGCACGCCGCGCGGCAGCCCGGCGAACACGCCCTGGTGCGTGAACGCCTTGGGCAGGTACATGTGCGGGCTGTAGATCACGCGCGGATCGTCGATCGGCCGCAGCAGCGCCATGCCGGCGATGCGGTCGATCCAGCGGCCACGCGCGTCGAAGCCGGTCGGCGGCTCGACGATCACGTAGCGCTCGGGGTCGTGCACGCGGATCGCGTCGACGCTGCGCTGCTGCAGGGTGTTCCAGACCTCGGCCGCGGCGGCGCGCGCGTCGGCCGGGACCGACGGCTCGTTGAGCAGGTCATAGGCGGCGATCACCGGCCCGCGCTGCGCATAGCGCTCGGCGATGTACGCCCACAGCTCGACGATGCGCTGCTGCAGGGCCGCGTCGGTCCACAGCGCATCGGTGGGCGTCGTCGTGAACGGCGAGCGGGTGCCGGGGAAGGCGTGCGGGTCGATGACCACGCGCACGCCGCGCCGCTCGCACCAGGCGAGGATGCGGTCGAGGCGCGCGAACGCCTCCTGGTTGAGGGCATGGGGTGGCTGGGCGGCGAGCATCGGCGCATCGGCGAAGCCGACCCGCAGCAGGTTGCCGCCGAGCTGGCGGAAGGCTTCGACGTCGGCCTCGGCGATCGCCGAGTGCGTGGTCATGCCGCGGTACGGCCCCCAGCCGGCGGCGCCGGCGGGGTGGGACGCCCCCAGGCCCAGGGCGACGACGAGTGCGGCCGCGGCGGCACGCCGGCCGCGGGCGCCGGCGGTGCGCCGTGCGTGCCGGGCGCTGGGGGCGGGGGGCATCGTGGTCCGCGACATGCTCAGGCGCAGGCGGCGAGCGGGGCCGCCGGCAGCGGGCGGGCGGCACGGGCGTGGCGCAGGCCGCGGACGAAGCGCAGGTAGTCCTCGCGCACGCCCTGGCAGAAGCGCGGCATGAAGGCGTGGAAGGCTTCGGCGCTCGCCAGCCGTGCGTGCAGCAGGTCGAGGGTTTCGCCGACCTCGCTCTCGCGGTCGATGCAGAAGCGCTCGGAGCCGATCTGCGACATGAACGAATCGAACTTGCGGTGGTTCGGCGAACCGACCGGGTAGTCGTTCACCGCCACCACCGGCACCTGGTTGCGTGCGGCGACGATCAGGCCGTGCAGGTTCTCGCTGATCACGAGGCGGCAGCGTGCCAGCGCGCTTTCGAGGTCGAAGACGCTCGACGGCAGCACCAGCCGGTTCTCGATGCGGTGCTGGTTGAGGACGTGCTGCACCGTCAGGCTGGCTTCGAGGTCCCCCTGCCAGCGACGGCTCATGATTACGTCGACCGGCGCGCCGCTGCCGCTGTCGGCGACGAAGCGGGCGAAGACGCTCGCCATCCGCGCCAGGAAGGCTTCGTTGCCGTTGTTGAGGATCAGGCCGACCGGCCGCTCGGCGTCCGCCTCGAACGGACGGGTGCGCACGCCGCTCAGCGCGATGTCGGGGATGAGGGCGGCGTCGATCTGCAGCGCGGCGAGGTCGCGATGGGAGAATTCGTCGCGCACCGCGATCGCCTGCGCACCGCGCATCGTCCCGGCGATGCGCTGCTTCAGCGCGGCGTCGCGGAAGGCGCCGAAGGTCTGCCCCAGCAGCGCATAGGGCACGCCGTGCGCGCGGGCGAGGTCGACCTCGCGCAGGTGCGCGCGCACGTTCGACGCCCAGTGCTCGTTGAAGTAGCCGCCGCCCGCCATCACGAACAGGTCGGCATCGGCGATCTCGCGCTGCAGGTAGAGGATCTTCGGGTCGTTCTCGCGGATGCGGTAGGCGAGTTCGGAGTTGGCGATCGCCTCGCGGCACTTCAGTTGCACGCGGTTCAGCAGCCCGTAATGCCGGTCGAGGCGGCGGAACATCGCTTCCGACGAACCCCAGTCCAGCACCGAATGCGCCGCGCGCGCGAAGCGCACGTTGGGGTAGCGGTCGCGCACCAGCGGGTCGGGGGAATAGGTCAGCGCGACGATCTCGGCGCCCTCGTACGCCTGCTGCAGCAGGTCGAGGGTGGCGAGCAGGATGGCGTCGTCGCCCAGGTTGCCGTAGCCCCAACCGCCCGAGATGATGATTTTCATGGCCTTGAAGTCCTCGATGTATTCCATGCAAGCGTGATTCGGAAGGGCAGGTCCGCAGCGGAGCGGTTCATGGCGCAGGCCCGGCCGGCGAGGGCTCGCCGGCGGTGATCGCGCGATGGATGACGACGGTGAGGGCGGCATAGGCCAGCAGCATCGCCGCCGAGTAGGCCAGCACCAGGTCGAACGGCGCGATCGGGAACAGCGCCGGCGCGGCGAAGATCGCCAGGTTGATGACGAGCCGCGAGCCGTCCCACCACAGCAGCCACGCCTTGCGGTCGAGCACCACCAGGGTCTGGGCGAGCGGCGAGGCGACGAGCTGGCCGGCGTAGCCGAGCGACAGGCAGGTGACCAGCGGCGCGACGTCGCCCCATTCGGTGCCGAGCAGGACGCGGTAGACCTCGCGGCCCGGCAGTGCGGCGATGGCGACGACGCCGAGGCCGACCGCGGTGAGGCGGCGCAGGTAGCGCCGGTACAGGGCGACGGCGCCCGCCGGGTCGGTGCGCACGGCGCTGGCGAACTCGCCCAGGTAGTGCTCGGCGACCGACTTGCCGACGAACAGCATCGGCAGCGCGATCAGGCGCTGCGCCATCGCGAACAGGCCGACGAAGGCCGGCGAGTAGTGGTAGGCGAGGGCGAAGTTCGGCAGGTACAGGCTGAGCGTGTTCATCAGCCCGAGCGGCGCCATCAGCAGCGGGAACTCGCGGTGCTGCGCCAGCACCGCACGCAGGCGCGGCAACTGCTCGCGCAGCCGGGCGAGGAGCGGCACCCGCCCGCCCGGTGCGCGCCCCACCAGGTGCAGCGAGGAGGCGCCGAGCGCGAACAACTGGCCGGCGATCAGCGTGACGGTGTCGGCGCGCAGCACGGCGCCGAGGCACTGCCCGCCCACCTGCGTGACGCTGCGGGCGACGCCCGAGCGGGCAAGCTCGCGGTAGCGGCGCCGGCGCACCGCGACGTAGCGCAGGGTCTCGTTGCCGGCGATCGCCAGCGCACCGAGCGGTATCCACCAGGCGAGATCGCGCAGCGACGGCGACGCGATCAGCGGCGCATCGCCGACGGTGCCGGCGAGCACCACCGCGTAGGCGAGCAGCGTCATCGCCAGGGCGACCGCGCCGATCAGCACCAGCAGCGGCATGACCTCGCCGTCCTGGCGGACCGCGGCGATGGCGAATTCGAGCCGCAGCGTGATCAGCACCGCGACCGCCATCGCCGCGGACAGGTAGACCGAGAACAGCCCCAGTTCGCTGGTCGAGTACAGGCGCGTCAGCAGCGGCGACGCGGCGATCAGGATCAGTTGCGAGAATGCCGCGCTGCCGAGCAGGGTGGCGAGCGAGGACGAGCCGAGGCGCAGGCGCATGCGTCAGCCCCCGGCAGCCACGGGATGGCCGGTGCGCAGGCCGGGCTCCGATACCAGGGTGCGGGACGGCGCGGGGTGCTGAGGGCGCCCGAGCAGCGCCCGCCGCGTGCACACCACGGCGACCAGCACCACGAACAGCGGCAGCGTCTCCTCGTAGAGCGAGACGATCAGCAGGAACGCCATGAACAGCCCGATGCTGCCGGCGAGTGCAGTGGCCTCGGCGGCGAGGTCGGCGCGTTCGCGCAGGGCCTTCGCCTGCTGCAGCGTCGCCCGCGCGCACAGCACGCCGAGCAGCAGGAACAGCGCGGTCGCCGGCAGGCCGGACTCGATGCTGAGCGACAGGTAGTAGTTGTCGACCGACACCCGTTCCGCATCGAGGTTGACGCCGGCGACGTTCGCCGCCATGCGCGGACCGATGCCGAGCAGCGGGTGGGCGACGATGCTGCCGTAACCGCGCACCGCCTGTTCGAGCCGCGCCTGCGAACTGTCGGCCTCCTCGGCGCTCGCGCCGGTGACGATGCGCACGGCCTGGAACGCCACCGCGCCGGCCGCCAGCACCAGCGCGAGAATCAGCACCGCACCCTGCAGGCGGTGGGTGACGTCGGCGTGGCGCAACAGGCGGCGGGCGCCGGCAGCGACGCCGAACAGCACCGCCACGCCGAACAGCAGGATGCCGGCGCGCGAACCGGTGGCCCACAGGCACAGCACCAGCAGCGTCAGTGCCGCGCCGGCGAGCCACGGACGCCGCGCCGCGCCCCATTGCAGCGGCACCAGTAGGAGCGGCAGCAGCAGCACCAGGTAATGCGCGAGCGACAGCGGGTTATAGAAGGTCGACTGCGCGCGGTAGGCGCCGCGCACCTTGGCGCGCAGCGCCTCGTCGAGGAAGCCGTCGCCCGTCGTGCCGGCGGGGATCAGCGCGGCGATCGGGTTGGCTTCGAGCAGGCGTTCGAGCAGCCCGAAAGCCGCGACCGCGGTGGCCGCGATCAGCAGCGTGCGCAGCACCCGCGCGATCTTGTGCGGCGCGGTCACGTAGTACAGCGTGGCGAAATAGAGCGTCAGCGCGGTGAGCGCGTCCGACACGGCGGTCTTCAGGGAAACGTCGACCTGCACGCTCGCCAGCGCGCTGAGCAGGCGCCAGGCGAGGAACAGCAGCAGCGTGAGCCAGATCGGCGCGTTGACCCGCAGCACATGCAGCACCCAGCGCCCGCGCACCCGCGACAGGCAGGCGTCGGCGGCGAGCATCAGCAGCAGCGCGATGAGCATCACGCGCTGGATGTTGAGCAGCCCCGCCCCGGAAAAGCGCAGCCCCAGGTAGACCGGGCAGAGCGGGAACAGGAACAGCACCGTTCGGTAGACGAGATCGTAAGGCTTCATCGCTGGAGATCCTGCGGAGCGGCACGCTGCGCGATGCCTTGCCGAATCAACCGCGCGCCGCCCGGCAGGGCGCATGGCGCGGTGCACCATCCGACCTTATCACCGGCATTTTTATTCCGATAAATACAACTTGGTGTGCGCTATATGCGCTGACGGGTATAAAAGCGTGGATCGATGCTGCGGAAGAAGGCGTTGAGCCACGGCTTCAAGCCCTTCCCCCCTGGCCGAAGCCCTTCTCCCGTTGGGAGAAGGGTGGGGATGAGGGTTCCTTGGCTTTCAATGGTGTGCGTCGAAAAGCACCCTCACCCCTGCCCCTCTCCCAAGGGGAGAGCAACTGTCTTCGAAGTCAAGCGCTGATGGCCAAGTTGATGTGGCGCGCGGCATTCCAAGTTGTCTGATCCCGCAGCATCGCATTGAGG
>NZ_SLWY01000015.1 GCF_004341245.1 Plasticicumulans lactativorans
CGTGTTCTTCCACTCCCTCGCGCTCGCCGCGCTGGTCGGCGTGCTGGTGACGCTGATGGCCTACGTGCCACCCTTCACCAAACTCGTCTACTGAGACCGCATCAGGACGACAGTGCTACCGGCGGCGGCCTCGCCGCCGGCCTTTTCCTCAGTCGAGCACCATCACCGCGTCGATCTCGACCAGCGACCCGCGCGGCAGCGCGGCGACGCCGATCGCGGCGCGCGCCGGGTAGGGCTCGCGGAAATACTCGGCCATGATCTCGTTGACCTTGGCGAAGTGGCCGAGGTCGGTCAGGAACACGGTGATGCGGGCGACCTGCGCGAAGGAGCCGCCGGCGGCCTCGCACACCGCCTGCAGGTTGTCGAACACACGCCGCACCTGCGCCTCGATGCCCTCGACGATCTGCATCGTCGCCGGGTCGAGCGGAATCTGCCCGGACAGGTAGACGGTGTCGCCGCACTTGACGGCCTGGGAATAGGTGCCGATGGCGGCCGGGGCGTGCTCGGTGACGATGATCTTGCGGGGCATGGGTCGCTCCTGCTGGATGGGCGGGGCGCCTATGGAATGCGCAGTCGCAGGGAGCGTCAAGCCACGGCTGTAAACGCCTCTGGACGCTGCCAGGCGTTCAGGACGAGCGCCGGGTCAGGCGCAGCACCTCGGGGAGCTGGCGCAGGCGCTTCATCACGCGCGCGAGCTGGGTGCGATCGCGCACGTTGAGGGTGAGCAGGATGGTGCCGACGACGCCGTCGCGCTCCGAGGTCTGGATGGTCTCGATGTTGGTGTCGCTCTCGGCGATCGCCGCGGCGACGGTCGCGAACACGCCGCGCTTGTTGCTGACGTCGAGGCGCAGGTCGACCGGGAAGTCGCCGCTGACGCCGTGCGCCCACTCGACCTCGATCCACTTCTCGGGATTCTTCTTGTAGTCGGCGACGTTGCGGCAGGTGTCGCGGTGGATCACCACGCCGCGCCCGGCGGTCAGGTAGCCGATGATGGCGTCGCCCGGCAGCGGCCGGCAGCAGCGCCCGAAGCTCACCACCGTGCCCTCGGTGCCGCGGATCAGCAGCGGCTGCCCGGTGCCGCTGCGCGCGGCGGCCTCGTGGACGGTCTCGGCGCCCGGCAGCAGGCGCTTGGCGAGCAGCGGGGCGACGCGCAGGCCGAGACCGATGTCGGCGAGCAGGTCGTCGAAGCCTGCGACGTTGAGCTCCTTCACCAGCGCCTGCACGCGCTCGGGCGGCAGCTCGGACAGGCTCGACACATAGCCGAGCAGGGATTTCTCCAGCAGGCGCTTGCCGAGCAGGATCGCCTCCTCGCGCTGCAGGTTCTTCAGGTAATGGCGGATGCTCGAACGCGCCTTGGCGGTGACGACGAAGGACAGCCAGGCCGGGTTGGGGCGCGCGGTCGGCGTGATGATCACCTCGACGGTCTGGCCGTTCTCGAGCGGCGTGCGCAGCGGCACCAGGCGGCGGTCGACCTTGGCGGCGACGCAGGTGTTGCCGACGTCGGAGTGGATCGCGTAGGCGAAGTCGACCGCGGTGGCGCCGCGCGGCAGTTCGATGATTTCGCCGCGCGGCGTGAACACGTACACCTCGTCGGGGAAGAGGTCCATCTTCACGCTTTCGAGGAACTCGACCGAGTTGCCGGCGCGCCGCTGCATGTCGAGCAGCTTCTGCAGCCACTCGCGCGCGCGCACCTGCGCCGGGTTGCCCTGCGCACCCGGCGACTTGTACAGCCAGTGCGCGGCAACGCCGGCCTCGGCCATCACGTGCATGTCGTAGGTGCGGATCTGCACCTCGATCGGCACCCCGTGCGGACCGAACAGCACCGTGTGCAGCGACTGGTAGCCGTTCGCCTTGGGGATCGCGATGTAGTCCTTGAACTTGCCCATCAGCGGCTTGTACAGCCCGTGCACCAGCCCGAGCACGCGGTAGCAGGTGTCGACGCTGTCGACGATGATGCGCAGCGCGTAGACGTCGTAGACCTCCTTCAGGGGCAGGCGCTTGGCCTTCATCTTCTTGTAGATGCCCCAGAGGTGCTTCTCGCGCCCGACCACGCGCGCCTTCACGCCCTCTTCGAGCAGGCGGTTGCGCACGCGGGTTTCGAGCTGGCCCATGATCTCGCGGCGGTTGCCGCGCATCTTGCGCACGGCGTCGGCGAGCACGCGGTGGCGCAGCGGGTAGAGGTAGGCGAAACCCAGGCTCTCGAGTTCGAGGCGCAGGTGGTTCATGCCCAGGCGCCCGGAGATCGGGGCGTAGATGTCGAGCGTCTCGCGGGCGATGCGGCGCCGCTTCTGCGGCGGCATCGCGCCGAGGGTGCGCATGTTGTGCAGGCGGTCGGCGAGCTTGACCATGATCACGCGGATGTCCTTGGCCATCGCCAGGAACATCTTGCGGAAGTTCTCGGCCTGCGCCTCGACCTTGGAGCTGAACTGGATCTGCGTGAGCTTGCTGACGCCGTCGACGAGCTCGGCGACCTCCGTGCCGAAGCGCTCGGCGATCTGCTCCTTGCTGATCTTGGTGTCTTCGATGACGTCGTGCAGCACCGCCGCCATCAGCGTCTCGTGGTCGAAACGCACCTCGGCGAGGATGCGCGTGACCGCGATCGGGTGGAAGACGTAGGGCTCGCCGCTCTTGCGCGACTGCCCGCGGTGGGCCTCGGCGGAGAACCAGCAGGCCTGGCGCACCGCCTCGATCTGGGACGCGTCGAGATACGCCGCGAGCACCGAACACAGATCGTCGATGCGCAGGACGAGGTCTTCCGACCAGTCGGGTTCGATCGGCAGCGGGCTCGCGGGGGTCATGCGGTGCCTCGGTGGACGGGGGCGCGCCACATCCCCCCTGCCTCGGAGTCTACCGCGCGGCGAAGGTTTCCGGCGGGATCAGAGATCGCCTTCGGCGTCCGCATCGAGCCGCAGGTCGATCGATTCCATCGCCACGCGCTCGGGCTCGGGCGCGGGGCGGAAGTTCAGCGGCTCGCGCAGCAGGGCGATCGGGTCGACCAGGTCGGCGGCGATCTCGCGCAGCGCGATCACCGTGGGCTTGTCGTTCTCCTCGGGCACCAGGGGCATCTGCCCGAGCGCGATCTGCCGCGCCCGACGCGAGGCCACCAGCACGAGCTGGAAGCGGTTCTCCACTTTGTCCAGGCAGTCTTCAACCGTTACACGAGCCATTTCGGAACATCACCTCGAAACTTCGGGCGCCGGCGAGCGCCGCGCAAAGGGAGCCAGTCTAGCCGCCCGCGCCGCCACCCGACAACAGCGCCTCGAGCAATGCCGCATGGCGCACACGCTGTGCGGCGTGGCGCTGGCGGTGGGCGATCAGGATCGCCCGCAGTTCGCCGAGCGCGGTGGCGAAATCGTCGTTGATCACCAGGTAGTCGAACTCGGCGTGGTGCGACATCTCGGCGACGGCGTCGCGCATGCGCCGCTCGACCAGCGCCGGCGCATCCTGCCCGCGCCCGGTCAGGCGCGTGCGCAGGGCCTCGACCGAGGGCGGCAGGATGAACACGCCCTCGCTGCCCGGCAGCGCCGCGCGCACCTGTCGCGCGCCCTGCCAGTCGATCTCCAGGATCACGTCGCAGCCGGCGGCCAGCCGCGCGGCGACGGCCTCGCGGGTGGTGCCGTAGTAGTGGTCGAACACCCGCGCGTGTTCGAGGAAGCGCCCCGCGGCGATCAGCGCCTCGAACCGCGCCACGTCGACGAAGTGGTAGTGCACGCCGTCGACCTCGCCCGGGCGCGGTGCGCGCGTGGTGTGCGACACCGACACCTCGACCCCCGGCGTGGACTCGATCAGCGCGCGCACCAGGCTGGTCTTGCCCGCCCCGGAGGGCGCGGCGACGATGTAGAGGCAGCCGTGGGCGTGCATGGTCGGCATCACTCGATGTTCTGGATCTGCTCGCGCATCTGTTCGATCAGCACCTTCAGTTCCACCGCGGCGCGCGTGGTCTCGGTGTCGAGCGATTTCGACGACAGCGTGTTGGACTCGCGGTTGAGCTCCTGCATCAGGAAGTCGAGCCGGCGGCCGACCGGTTCCTTGCGCTCCAGCACCGCGGCGATCTCGGCGAGGTGCGCGTCGAGCCGGTCGAGCTCCTCGTCGACGTCGAGGCGCTGCGCGGCGATCACCATCTCCTGCTCGATGCGCCCGGGGTCGGCGCCGGTGGCCAGCTCGGCGAGCCGCGCGACCAGCTTGTCGCGCAGCCGTGCCAGCACCTCGGGGCGGCGCGCCCGCACCAGCCGCACCTGCACGGCGACGGCGTCGAGCCGGGTGCGGATCATCTCGGCGGTGCGTGCGCCCTCGCGCTCGCGGGTCGCGATCAGTTCGCGCAGCGTGGCGTCGAGCACCTCGAGGATGTCGCGCGCGATCGGCTCCATGTCCTGCTCGGGCTCGGCGATCACGCCGGGGAAGCGCATCACGTCGGCGAGCCGCAGGCCGGTGCCCGGCCCCATCAGCCCTTCGAGCTCGCCGGCCAGCTCCAGCAGCCGCTCGGCCAGCGGACGGTTGAGGCTGAGGGCGGACGCCTGCACCGTCGCCGGCTGGAAGCGCAGCCCGCAGTCGACCTTGCCGCGTGACAGGTAGCCGCCGATCTTCTCGCGCGCGGCGAGCTCGAGCGCGCGCAGGCTCTCGGGCATGCGCATCGTCACTTCAAGGTAGCGGTGGTTGACGGTGCGCAGCTCCCAGGCGATGACCCCGGCGGGCGTGCGCCGCTCACAGCGGGCGAAGGCGGTCATGCTGCGGATCATCGGCAACTCCCGTGGCGACGGCAGGGGGAGCGGCATGGTAGCCGCTCGCGCCGGCACGCGGAACCGCGGAACGGCCTTGCTATACTGCGCGGCCCTCCAGCCCCGACAGGTATCGCCATGCGTCCCAGCGGCCGCGCGCCCGACGAACTCCGCACCATCCGCATCACGCGCCAGTTCACCAAGCACGCCGAGGGCTCGGTGCTGGTGGAGTTCGGCGACACCCGCGTGCTGTGCACCGCGAGCGTGGAGGAGCGCGTGCCGCCCTTCCTGAAGGGCAAGGGCCAGGGCTGGATCACCGCCGAGTACGGCATGCTGCCGCGCGCCACCCACACGCGCAGCCCGCGCGAGGCGGCCAAGGGCAAGCAGAGCGGGCGCTCGATGGAGATCCAGCGCCTGATCGGCCGCGCGCTGCGCGCCACGGTCGACCTCGAAGCCCTCGGCGAACGCAGCATCACCCTCGACTGCGACGTGCTGCAGGCCGACGGCGGCACCCGCACCGCGGCGATCACCGGCAGCTTCGTCGCGCTCGCCGACGCCGTGCGCACCCTGCTCGAACGCCGCGCGCTGAAGAAGAACCCGCTGCACGGCCAGGTCGCCTCGGTGTCGGTGGGCATCTGCAAGGGCGTGCCGGTGCTCGACCTCGACTACGCCGAGGACGCCGACGCCGAAACCGACATGAACGTGGTGATGAACGACGCCGGCGCTTTCATCGAGATCCAGGGCACCGCCGAGGGGCACGCCTTCCGCCAGGACGAACTCGACGCGCTGCTCGCGCTGGCGCGCGGCGGCATCGCCAGCCTGCTCGACAAGCAGCGCGAAGCGCTCGGTCTCGGGCGCTGAGCCGGAGCCCCGCCGATGATCGCGCTGCCGCACCGCGCCGTGCTCGCCACCGGCAACCCGGGCAAGGCCCGCGAGTTCGCCGCGCTGCTCGCCGACCTCGGCATCGAGGTGCTGCCGCAGAGCGCCTTCGGCGTGCCCGAGGCGGCGGAGACCGGGCTGTCCTTCGTCGAGAACGCGATCCTCAAGGCCCGCAACGCCGCGCGCCACACCGGGCTCGCCGCGCTCGCCGACGATTCCGGCATCGAGGTCGACGCGCTGAACGGCGCGCCCGGCATCTACTCGGCCCGCTACGCCGGCGTCGGCGCCGGCGACGCCGCCAACCTGGAGAAACTGCTCGAGGTGCTGCGCACGGTGCCGGCCGAGCAGCGCAGCGCGCGCTTCCGCTGCGTGCTGGTGTGGATGCGCCACGCCGAGGACGCCACCCCGGTGATCGCCCAGGGCACCTGGGAGGGCTCGATCACCACGGCGGCGCGCGGCAGTGGCGGCTTCGGCTACGACCCGGTGTTCGAGGTCGCCGGCCTCGGCCTGACCGCCGCCGAGCTCGACGCCGCCACCAAGAACCGCCTGAGTCACCGCGCGCGGGCGATGGCGTGCCTGCGCGCGCTCCTCGCCGGCGGCTGACGCGCCGGCTCAGCCGCCGGCGTCGAACGGGCGCCCCTCGGTGAGCGACAGCAGCAGCGGTTCGAGCTGGCGCCACACCCGTTCGGCCTCGCGCCGGCCGACGAGCTGCGGCAGCAGCCCGCGCAGAGCCTCGAGTTCGGCCTGCAGTGCCGCGGCGCTGGCGACGGCGTCGATGCGCTCGACCCGCCGCGCGGCCACCGGCCCGAGGGCGCCGAGCAGCACGTAGCGCGCGAAGCCCTTGGCCTGATCGAGGTCGAAGCCGGCCGCCGTGTCCGCCACCGCGCGCGACGGCTCGCGCAGCACGATGAAGCCGCGCGCGGCGAGTTCCTGCAGCGCGCCGGCGATGTCGCCGAGACGCGCCAGCCGCGCGACCATCTCGGCCACCGACGCACGCCCGTCGACCATGATCAGGATGCGGCGCAGGCGCACCGCGAGCCCGTGGGTACGTCCGAGGATCTCCGCCAGTCCCTTGTCGGTCTTGATGTAGACGTCGGTCGGCGCCATGCTGCCTCGCCTCGATCGTGTCGGGTGCCCGCGATCCGGGCGCGTGGTCAGGGTCGGGTCTGCGTGCGCGGTGTCTTAGTGCAAAACCCGCCGCGCACACAAGCGTTCGCCCTCAGGTCATGCCGATGCTCCAGTTCTCCGCCGCGATCCCGCTCGCGCTCTACGTGCACATCCCCTGGTGCGTGCGCAAGTGTCCGTACTGCGACTTCAACTCGCACGCGGCGCCCGAGGCGCTGCCCGAGGCCACCTACGTCGACGCCCTGCTCGCCGATCTCGAACAGGACCTGCCGCGGGTGTGGGGGCGACGCCTGGAGAGCGTGTTCATCGGCGGCGGCACGCCGAGCCTGTTCTCGGCCGAGGCGATCGACCGCCTGCTGTCGGGCCTGCGCGCGCGCCTGCCGCTGCACGGTGCGCTGGAGGTGACGCTCGAAGCCAACCCGGGCACCGTCGAGGCCGCGAAGTTCGCCGAGTTCCGCGCCGCCGGCATCAACCGCCTGTCGATCGGCGTGCAGAGCTTCGCCGACGACGCGCTCGTCGCGCTCGGGCGCATCCACGGCCGGCGCGAGGCGATCCGCGCCGCCGAGGCCGCCCACGCGAGCGGCTTCGACAACTTCAACCTCGACCTGATGTTCGGCCTGCCGCGGCAGACGCCGGCCGCGGCGCTCGCCGACGTCGCCACCGCGATCGACCTCGAACCGACGCACCTGTCGCACTACCAGCTCACGCTCGAACCCAACACGCTGTTCCACCGCCATCCACCGCCGCTGCCCGACGACGATGCACTGTGGACGATGCAGGAAGCCTGTCAGGCGCGGCTCGCGGCGCACGGCTACGCGCAGTACGAGGTCTCGGCGTACGCCCGCGCCGGGCGGCAGTGCCGCCACAACCTCAACTACTGGGAGTTCGGCGACTACCTCGGCATCGGCGCCGGCGCCCACGCCAAGCTCACCGATCCGGCGCGCGGCGAGATCCAGCGCCTGTGGAAGACCCGCCACCCGCGCGACTACCTCGAGCGCGCCGCGAGCCCCGCGGTGCGCGGCGGCGATGCCCCGGTGCCCACCGCCGAGCTGCCGTTCGAGTTCATGCTGAACGCGCTGCGGCTGAACGCGGGCGTGCCGGCGAGCCTGTTCGGCGAGCGCACCGGGCTGCCCGACGAGACGATCGCCGCGACCGTGGCGCGTGCCCGCGACGAGGGCCTGCTCGACCCCGACCCGGCGCGCCTGCAGGCGAGCGAGCGCGGCCTGCGCTTCCTCAACGACCTGCTGACGCGCTTCATCGCCGAGCCGCCGGCGTGAGGCTCGACGCGGTGACGGTGGACTGCCCCTACTGCGGCGAAGCCTTCGAGGCGCTCGCCGACGCCTCGGCCGGCGACGCCGACTACGTCGAGGACTGTCCGGTGTGCTGCCGGCCGATCGCGTTCCGCCTGCGCGTGGACGCCGACGGCACGCCGCGGCTGGAAGCGCGCCGCGAGGACGACTGAGGGCGCCACCGCGGCCTTGTTCGCGCGCCGCGGCGATTGCTAGCATCCCCGCGCCCGGTGCGCCGGGAACCGATCCCGACCGCCATGGAGCGCCGCCGTGGGCCAGTTCATCGTGTCGCGCCGCGACGCCTCCCCGCCCCTTCGCCCCGTCCCCACGGACCCCCTGGCGTCCCACGGCTTCGGCGCCCCCGCCCGCCTCGCCACCGCCGACCACGACATCCTGGTCCACGGCAAGCTCAACGGCCTGCCGCCGGTGGTGGTGCACGCGCCGGACGGCAGCGGCTTCGCCGTGCAGACCGGCACCTTCTACTACCGCGGGCAGGCCGGCGCCGCGGGCCTGGCGGCACTGCTCGCCGACTTCGACGGCACGACCTTCCCGTGGGCCGACTGCATCGGCCACTACGCGGTGCTGCTGTACCGGGGCGGGCGCCTGTACCTCGCGAACGACGCCCTCGGCGCCTACAAGGTCTACCACGATGCCGGCGGGCGCGTGTACGCCAGCGCCTTCACCGCGGTGCAGCAGCGGCTGCCGCGGGTGACGCCCGATCCGCAGGGGGTGTACGAGTACGCCTGGAACGGCGCCGGCTACGGCGACAAGACCTTCTGCGCCGAGATCCGCATGCTGCGCCGCGGCCAGCTGCTCGCGCTCGACGCGCCGCCGCGGGTGCTCGCCGAGGCGGCACTGACGCTCGCGGAAGGGCCGGCGGACTTCGAGGACACCGCCCAGCGCTGCGCGGCGCGGCTGCGCGCGGTGTTCGCGGTATACGCCGGCGCCGGCGGGCGCTTCCGCACCGCGCTGTCCGGCGGCTACGACTCGCGCCTGCTGCTCGCGCTGCTGCTCGACGCCGGGCTCGACCCGCAGCTCTTCGTCTACGGCGATGCCGCCGACGACGACGTGGTGATCGCGAAGACGGTCGCGGCCGGTGAGGGCCTGGCGATCGATCACATCGACAAGCGCAGCCGCGGCGTGGCCGCCGAGGACTGGCCGGCGGCGGTCGCGCACGGCCATGCCTGCTTCGACGGCTGGAAGAACGACGGCCTGTTCGACAACGGCGCCGACGCGCACGACCGGCTGGCGCGCGCCACCGACGACACCATCGTGCTCAACGGCTCGGTCGGCGAGATCTTCCGCAACTTCTTCTACCTGCCGCAGCGCCGCTACGCGCTGCGCGAACTGGTGTGGTCGTTCTACTCGCGCTACGCCCCGGCGGCGTGCACCGGCGCCTTCGACGTCCGCGCCTTCGAGGACGCGATGATCGCCGACATGCAGGCGGCGATCGGCGTGACCGGGCCGCGGGTCACGCGTGCCGAGCTGGAGGCGCTGTACCCGCTGTACCGCGGGCGCTACTGGACCGCGCGCGACGTCGGCCTCAACCAGCGCTTCGGGCGCATGCTGTTCCCGTTCATGGAGGCCGGCGTGATCGCCGGCATGCCGGGCGTGCCGGTCGCGTACAAGAACTACGGCCGGCTCGAAGCGCGCATCATCGAGATCATCCGCCCCTCGCTCGCGCGCCACACCACGAGCTACGGCTTCGCCCCGGCGACGCCGGCGCCCTTCGCCTACAGGCTGAAGATGGCGACGACCCTGTGGCGGCCCACCTGGCTGCGCCGCTACAGCTACCGCCTGCAGTACGCGCACCGGCGCGGCGAGCGCCCGGCATACCTGCGCGACGAGCGGCTACGCCAGGTGATGGACCCGACGCTGCCGGTGATGCGCGCGTTCTTCCGCCCCGAACACGTCCACGACGCCGATGCCTACAACCGCATCGCCACCATGGACTACCTGTTCCAGACCCACGGCGGGTGACGGCTCAGACCAGTTCGGCGTAGAGGTCG
Organism: Plasticicumulans lactativorans; assembly: GCF_004341245.1. Taxonomy (GTDB): domain Bacteria; phylum Pseudomonadota; class Gammaproteobacteria; order Competibacterales; family Competibacteraceae; genus Plasticicumulans_A; species Plasticicumulans_A lactativorans. Next base: position 10,018 of record NZ_SLWY01000015.1, read on the forward strand.
TGCTCGTCGGCGTCGGTGACGCGCACGCGGGCGAACTGGCCGACCGAGAGCTCGAGCCCCTCCTCCACCCACACGGTGCCGTCGATCTCGGGCGCATCGGCGGCGGAGCGGGCGCAGGCCCAGCCCTCCTCGTCATGGCCGTCGACCAGCACGTCGATCTCGCGGCCGAGCTTGCCCGCGAGCCGCTCGGCGCTGATCTCGGCCTGCACCGCCATGAAGCGCTCCAGGCGCTCCTGCTTGAGCGCCTCGGGCACCGCACCGGGCAGGGCATTGGCCGGCGCGCCCTCGACCGGCGAGTAGGCGAAGCAGCCGACGCGGTCGAGCCGCGCCTCCCGCAGGAAGGCCAGCAGCTCCTCGAACTCCGCCTCGGTCTCGCCCGGGAAGCCGACGATGAAGGTGCTGCGCAGGGTGATGTCGGGGCAGATCCCGCGCCAGCGGCGGATGCGGGCGAGCGTGCCGTCGATGTCGCCGGGGCGCTTCATCAGCTTGAGGATGCGCGGGCTCGCGTGCTGCAGCGGCACGTCGAGGTAGGGCAGCACCTTGCCCGCGGCCATCAGCGGCACGACCTCGTCCACGTGCGGGTACGGGTAGACGTAGTGCAGGCGCACCCACACGCCGAGCGTGCCGAGCGCCTCGACCAGTTCGGTCATGCGGGTCCTGAGCGGGCGCCCGTTCCAGAAGCCGGTGCGGTAGCGGGTGTCGACGCCGTAGGCGCTGGTGTCCTGCGAGATCACCAGCAGTTCCTGCACCCCCGACGCGACCAGGTTCTCGGCCTCGCGCAGCACCTCGCCGACCGGGCGGCTGACCAGGTCGCCGCGCATCTGCGGGATGATGCAGAAGCTGCAGCGGTGGTTGCAGCCCTCGGAAATCTTCAGGTACGCATAGTGGCGCGGCGTGAGCTTGATGCCGGCGGGCGGCACGAGGTCGATGAAGGGGTCGTGCGGGCGCGGCAGATGGGTGTGCACCGCCCCCATCACGTCTTCGAGCGCGTGCGGGCCGGTGACGGCGAGCACCTTCGGGTGCACGTCGGTGATGCGCTCCGGGCGTGCCCCCAGGCAGCCGGTGACGATGACCTTGCCGTTCTCGGCCAGGGCCTCGCCGATGGCGTCGAGCGATTCGGCCACCGCGGCATCGATGAAGCCGCAGGTGTTGACGACCACGAGATCGGCATTCTCGTAGGTGGGTGCGATCCCGTAACCTTCGGCGCGCAGCCGCGTCAGGATCTGCTCGGAGTCGACCAGGGCCTTCGGACAGCCGAGGCTGACGAAGCCGACCGTAGGTTCGGACTTGGCCATTTTTTCCTACCGGATAAAGCGGTTAGCGATCGGTTCGCCAGCGCCGCGGAGGCGCGGCTTATACCCGAGCCGCCCCTGCCGCGCAAGCCCCGAAGGCAGGCTCGGCTTGCGCCCGCTGGGTGATTTGCTTACATTACGCGCCCTTTACCGCGCCCTGGGGCGCACGCATTCACGGGTGGCGCCCGCCGCGCCCCCGCCACGATCCACGCACGCAGAGCTTGGCGACCATGAAGAAAGGCATCCACCCCGAGTACCGCGCAGTGGTATTCCAGGACGTTTCGACGGATTTCGCATTTCTGACCCGTTCGACGATCAAGACCAGGGAACGGACCACCTGGACCGACGGCAAGGAATACCCGCTGGTGAAGGTCGAGGTATCGAGCGCCTCCCACCCCTTCTACACCGGCAAGCAGAAGATCGTCGACACCGCCGGGCGCGTCGACCGCTTCCGCCGCAAGTACGGCCTGTCCTGAGCCCGGCCGGCCGGCAGCACGCGAAAGGCACCCTTCGGGGTGCCTTTTTTGTTCCCGAGGCGGCCCGCGAACGCCCCTTACAACAAGCGGAATTTATCATTTATTTCATGGGCTTGAGCCGAAAGATCGGGATTTCGCATCAAGGGATGGAAAGGACACGACAAAGCCTCCGGCCGTAGGCTATGATCCGCGCCGACTCGATTACTCCGGGGGGGCCGCGTGCTGCTCGACACGAGCGCTGCGGACGGAGTCCATGGACGACGTCGTGCCGTTTCGATGTACGCGCGTCCAGGTACCACTCGAGGCCGACAGTTGCATCAGCGGAATTCCGTACCCGCGCGGGCGGATTCGGCGTGCGCACCTGCTTCTTCATCGCGTTTCAGGAGGTAGCCGAATGTCCAATTCGACCGTCACCCTCAAGGACAACACGTCCGGCAAGACAGTCGACATGCCGATCCTCACGCCGACGCACGGTGAGTCCGTCGTCGATATCGGCTCGCTCCACAAGGAGTTCGGCTACTTCACCTATGACCCGGGCTTCGTCTCCACCTCGAGCTGTAAGAGCGCGATCACCTACCTCGACGGCGACAAGGGTGAACTGCTGTACCGGGGCTACCCGATCGAGCAACTCGCCGAACAGTGCTCGCATCTGGAAGTCAGTTACCTGCTGCTCAACGGCGAACTGCCGACCGCCCAGCAGCTCACCGATTTCGAGCACATCATCTCGCATCACACGCTGATCAAGGACGCGCTGCTCAAGTTCTTCGACGGCTTCAATTACGACGCCCACCCGATGGCGATGATGACCGGCGTCGTCGGTTCGCTCGCCGGCTTCTACCACGACAACCTGAACATCCTCGATCCCGAGCATCGCAAGATCACCGCACATCGGCTGATCGCGAAGATGCCGACCATCGCCGCCGCCTGCTACAAGCACAACATCCAGCAGCCGTTCATGTACCCGCGCAACGACCTCTCGTACTGCGGGAACCTGCTGCACATGATGTTCGCGACGCCGTGCGAGGAGTACGAAATCGACCCGATCGCCGAGAAGGCGATGGACGTGCTGTTCATCCTGCACGCCGACCACGAGCAGAACGCCTCGACCTCGACCGTGCGGCTCGCCGGCTCGTCGGACGCCAACCCTTACGCCGCGATCGCCGCCGGCATCGCCTGCCTGTGGGGCCCTGCCCACGGCGGCGCCAACGAAGCCGTGCTGCGCATGCTGGACCAGATCGGCGACGTCTCGAACATCGAGAAGTACATCGCCAAGGCCAAGGACAAGAACGACTCGTTCAAGCTGATGGGCTTCGGCCACCGCGTCTACAAGAACTTCGACCCGCGTGCCAAGATCATCAAGGGCATCTGCCATCAGGTGCTGGCCAAGTACGGCAATGACCCCCGAATGGAACTGGCGATGCGGCTCGAGGAGATCGCGCTGCGGGACGAGTACTTCGTCGAGCGCAAGCTCTACCCGAACGTCGATTTCTACTCGGGCATCATCTACAAGGCGCTGGGCATCCCGGTGGAGATGTTCACGCCGATGTTCGCGATCGCGCGCACGGTGGGCTGGATCAGCCACTGGGTCGAGATGATCTCGGATCCGGCGAAGAAGATCGGCCGGCCGCGCCAGCTCTACATCGGCGCGGCGAAGCGCACGGTTCCCGGCCTCGGCGAACGCGGATAAGCGTCCGCGCGGTAACGTATCGCCATCGAGAAAAGGGCGCCCGCCGGGCGCCCTTTTCTTTTGCCCCGATGCTGCGGCCGTTCGGCGCGGCGCCGCCAAGGCTCCCGGCGCCCAATGAAAAACCCCCGTGGCCAACGCCCGGGGGTTTTGCAGAAAACGGCCGACCGGCCGGTCGTGCAGCGCTTATCGGAAGCGGTCGAGCACTGCGAAGATGCGGGCGCTGATCTCGTCGATGCCACCGACGCCCTTGACGGTGTCGAGCCGGCCCTGGCGCGAGTAGTACTCGATCAACGGTGCGGTCTGCTCCTCGTAGACGGCGAGCCGCTTGCGGATGGTCGCCTCGTTGTCATCGGCGCGCCCGCGCGACAGCAGGCGGCGGGTGATCTCATCGAAGTCGACATCGAAGAACACCACCACGTCGAGCGGCTGCCCGAGACGCCCGAGCAGCACGTCGAGCGCCTCGGCCTGCGCCAGCGTGCGCGGGAATCCATCGAACAGGAAACCGGCCGCCATCCCCTTGACCAGGCGTTCCTCGATCATGCCGAGGACGATGTCGTCCGACACCAGTCCGCCCGCCGACATGATCGCCTGGGCCTTCTTGCCGAGTTCGCTGCCAGCCGCGACTTCTGCCCGCAGCAGGTCGCCGGTCGAAATGTGGGTGATCCCGTAACGGGCCACGATGTTTTCGGCCTGGGTCCCCTTGCCGGACCCCGGCGCACCGAGCAGCACAGTTCTCATATCGACGTTCCCTTACTGAAGGTTCAAGACGGCGGGAGCGGACTCCGCCAGCGCTGGAAATTCCCGTCAATTGCGACAGGAGAGATCTTTTTTGTTATTTGAAAGCTTCACTTGTTTTCGCGACGCTGTCAATTCGCCCGAGCGTCTCGACGGGCCACTTTGGTCGATCGAAGCGGCAATTCTTCCGAAGCCCCCTTTATCGCCATCGCCCTTTATAAATCAATCCACTGCAATTACCCATCGACACCGGTGAAATGACCGGCCAGTGGTTTTTTCCCATTCGAAACGGCAATCCCGTCGTACAGGCCTGCGGTGAGCAGTTTTCCCACCCGGCCACGGCTCTCGCGTGCTTGCCTGACTGCCCAGCGCGGGTGGCGGGTGCTACACTGCGCGGCGGTTTCCCACACTGTTAACGAGGGGTAGCAGATGATCCTGGATCGAGTGAACGCCGGCCGCGACCTTCCCAATGACTTCAACGTGATCATCGAGATTCCCGCCAACGCGGATCCGGTGAAGTACGAGGTCGACAAGGACACCGGCGCGCTGTTTGTCGACCGCTTCATGAACACCGCGATGCACTACCCCTGCAATTACGGCTATATCCCCGACACGCTGTGCGAGGACGGCGACCCGCTCGACGTGCTCGTCGTGACGCCGTTCCCGCTGGTGTCGGGCTGCGTGGTGCGCTGCCGGCCGCTGGGCCTGCTGAAGATGTCGGACGAGGCCGGCGGCGACTCGAAGCTGGTCGCGGTGCCGATCAAGAAGCAGTGCGCGATGTACGAGAAGGTCGAGTCGATCGAGGACCTGCCCGAAATGCTGCGCGCGCAGATCTCGCACTTCTTCGAGCACTACAAGGATCTCGACAAGGGCAAGTGGGTCAAGGTCGACGGCTGGGCCTCGCTCGAAGAGGCCAAGGCGGAGATCGCCACCAGCGTCACCCGCTACGAAGCCTCGAAGTAAGCCCCCCGGCCGCTGCGCCCCCGCTCCGGCGCGCAGCGGCCACGCGCTCTCCCGCCATGAGTGAACTCACCCATTTCAACGCCGCGGGCGAGGCGCACATGGTGGACGTCGGGCACAAGCCCGACACCCGCCGTGTCGCGGTGGCCGAAGGCCGCATCCGCATGCACGCCGACACGCTCGAACGCATCCGCGCGGGTACGCACCGCAAGGGCGACGTGCTCGGCATCGCGCGGATCGCCGCGATCATGGCGACCAAGCGCACCGCGGACCTGATCCCGCTGTGTCACCCTATCGCCCTGACCCACGTGGAGGTCAGCTTCGATCTCGACGTCGCGGACGGCGCCGTGCGCTGCCGGGTCACCACGGAAACGGTCGGCCCGACCGGCGTGGAGATGGAAGCGCTGACCGGCGTGCAGATCGCGCTGCTGACGATCTACGACATGTGCAAGGCGCTCGACCGCGGCATGTGCATCGACGGCGTGGGTCTGCTGGAGAAATCGGGCGGGCGCTCCGGGCACTGGCGCCGCGAGCCGCCGCCTTGACCAGCCTCTACATCGACTCACCCGCCGAGCTGCTGGCGCTGCTGCCGCGGATGCGGGCCGCGCCCTGGGTGGCGCTCGACACCGAGTTCATGCGCGAGCGGACGTTCTTCCCGCAGCTGTGCCTGCTGCAGGTGGCCGGCCCGGACTACGTGGCCTGCATCGACCCGCTGCGGCTCGACAGCCTCGAGCCGCTGTTCGAGGTGTTGCTCGATCCGCACATCGTCAAGGTGCTGCACGCGGCGCATCAGGATCTGGAGGTCATCCACCACGCCTGCGGACGCCTGCCGGCACCGGTGTTCGATACCCAGGTCGCAGCCGCGCTGCTCGGTGCCGGCGAACAGATCGGCTACGCGGCGCTGGTGCAGGATCTGCTCGGCGTGACGCTCGACAAGTCACAGAGCCGCACCGACTGGGCACGCCGCCCGCTGCATCCCGCGCAGATCGCCTATGCCGCCGACGACGTCCGCTACCTGCGCGAGGTCTTCGCACGCCAGCAGGCCGAACTGGCACGGCGCGGACGCAGCGACTGGCTCACCGAGGACTGCGCCGCACTGGTCGACCCGGCGCGCTACACCGAGGAGCCGGAGCAGGCCTGGCACCGCGTCAAGGGCCACCAGAACCTGCGCGGCGTGCAACTCGCCGTTCTGCGCGCCCTGGCGGCCTGGCGCGAGCAACGCGCCAACACCGCCAATCGGCCGCGCCGCTGGATCGTCGCCGATGACACCCTGCTCGAACTCGCGCGGCGCAGCCCCGCGGACCTCGACGCGCTGGCGCGCATCGGCGGCGTCGAGGCGGGGCTCCTGCAGCGCCACGGCGAACACCTGCTCGACCTGATCGCCACCGCGCGCGCCGAACCGCGCACGCTCTGGCCCAGCGTGACGCCGCGGCGCCTCCCCGGCGGCGCCCAGGCGGCGCAACTCGATGCCCTGCAGCGCGTGGTGCAGGCGCAGGCGGGCGAACTCGGCATCGCGCCTTCGCTGCTCGCCTCGCGGCGCGACCTCGAACGCCTCGTCGACGGCGCGCGCGACGTGCCGCTGCTGCGCGGCTGGCGCGCCCGTGTCGCCGGGCAGGCAGCCCTGGCTCTGCTGTCGGCAGCGGACGCCGGGCCGGTGGCCGTCCCGGCACCGGCCGACGGACGCCCCGATCAGGCGTCGTAAGGAGCGTAGAAGGCCCTGATCGCCGCCATGTCGGCCTGCGCATCGCCCGTCGGATGGAACAGCGGGCCGAGCCCGCCGACGCGCCGGCGCGCATCGACGTAGGCGAGCAGGATCGGCACGCCGGCCTGGGCGGCGATGTGGTAGAAGCCGGTGCGCCAGCGCTGCACCTGCTTGCGCGTGCCCTCGGGGGCGATCACCAGCACCAGCCGCTCCCGCGCGTCGAAGGCCGCGACCGCGGCATCGACGAGCCCGTGCGGACGGCTGCGATCGACCGGCACGCCGCCGAGCCAGCGGAACAGGCCGCCGAGGGGACTGGCGAACAGCGAGTCCTTGCCCATCCAGACGAACTCGACGCGGAAATGCAGCGCCATCGCCAGCATCAGGGCGAAGTCCCAGTTCGACGTGTGCGGCGCGCCGATCACGACGTACCTGGGTAGCTCGGGCAACTGCCCCTCGATCCGCCAGCCGCTCAGGCGCAGGCAGGCCGCCGCGAGCGCGCGCAGCGGGCGCAGGCGGGTGAAGGTGGCGGGATGCAGGCCCATGCACGAGGCCGACGCCGGCCTAACCGGGCCGGCGCCGCGGCGCGCTCGCGCCGGTACGGCTCAGACGTGCTCGTGCAGCCCGCATTCGCGCTTCAGGCCGAAGAAACGGGTTTCCTCTTCGCTCATGCCGTCGGCGAGCCGGCGCGTGGTGTGGACGTCGCCGATCGACACGTAGCCCTGCTCCCACAGCGGGTGGTAGGGCAGGTCGTGGGCGCTCAGGTAGCGGTACACGTCACGATCGGTCCAGTCGATGATCGGATGGACCTTGTAGCGCCCGTTGCGCTGCGCGACCACGTCGAGGTGCGCGCGGCTGCGCGCCTGCTGGCGGCGCAGGCCGGCGATCCAGGCCTCGGCGCCGAGTTCCTTCAGCGCCCGCTGCATCGGCTCGACCTTGTTGATCTGGTTGTAGCGCTCGATCCCTTCGAGCCCCTGCTCCCAGAGCCGGCCATAACGCGCCTCCTGCCAGGCCGGGCTCTGTGCGGAACGGTAGACGTGCAGGTTGAGGTCGAGCCGCTCGGTGAGCGCGTCGATGAAGCGGTAGGTCTCGTGGAACAGATAGCCGGTATCGATCAGGATCACCGGGATGTCGGGCCGCTGCCGCGTCACCAGATGCAGACACACCGCCGCCTGCGCGCCGAAGCTGGACGACAGCACCAGCCGCTCGTCGAAACGCTCCACCGCCCACGCCACGCGCTCCTCGGCGCTGGCGGACTCCAGGCGGTGGTTGATCTCGGCCAGCGTTGGCGGCGTCTCGAACGGGACGAGCACGGAATGGGCCTGCGCGGACATCGCTAATCTCCCGGATCGGCGAGGCGGGCGGTCTCGTGAACCGCTACCCCAAGGGCTGCAAACCATAAACCGATCGCGAGCTAACAAAAAGGAATTACTGGCGATAACTTTATGCACCTCGGTCGATATCCGGTGCGACGACCAGCATGTGCACGCCGCACCGCTCCCGCGCGACCCGGCGCGCCGCCTGTCGTCGCCGCGGGTGCGGGTGTTACCATCGCGCCCTGAATTCCGGGGTCCGGCGCCGCCACGGCGTCGCTCACGCACGTACGTACATGCCCATTCCCGAGGAGCGCCCAAGATGAGCGAGATGAATGTCGAGCAGGCCCGCTTCAACATGGTCGAACAGCAGATACGGACGTGGGAGGTGCTCGACCAGCGGGTGCTCGACGTGCTGCGCCGCGTGCCCCGCGAAGCCTTCGTGCCGGAGCGCTACCGGAACCTGGCCTTCAGCGACGTGCGCCTGCCGATCGGTCACGGCGAGTTCATGATGAATCCGAACCTCGAGGGCCGCCTGCTGCAGGCGCTCGAAATCGGCCCGCAGGACCGCATCCTCGAAATCGGCACCGGTTCGGGCTTCGTCACCGCGTGCCTGGCGAGCCTCGGCGGCAGCGTCCTCAGCGTCGACATCCACGCGGACTTCACCGAGGCCGCGCAGGGCAAGCTGCGCAGCCAGGGCATCCAGAACGTGCAGTTCCAGACCGGCGACGCGGCGCACGGCTGGGGCACGCAGCGCTACGACGCGATCGCAATCACCGGCTCGCTGCCGGAGCTGGCGACGGCGTGGCAGGAACGCCTGGCGATCGGCGGGCGGCTGTTCGCGATCGTCGGCGATGCCCCGATCATGGAGGCGATCGTCGTGCGCCGGATCGACGAGCGCGAATGGACCCAGGAGAGCCTGTTCGAGACTGACTTCCCGCGCCTGGTCAACGCCGCGCGCCCGCCCGCGTTCGTGTTCTGAGCACCCCTGCGGCCTCGCCATGCAACGCCTGACGCCGGTCGAACTCCACGCCCTCCTCGCCGCGGTCGACCCGGCGCCGCTGCTGCTCGACGTGCGCGAGGACTGGGAGTTCGCGTATTGCCGCATCGACGGCTCCGTCAACGTCCCGCTCGGCCGCCTGCCCGAGGCCGCCCCCCGCCTGACCCGCGCCGCGCCGGTGGTGGTGATCTGCCACCACGGCGTCCGCAGCGCGCACGCCGCCCACTACCTGGAGCAAATCGGCTTTGCCGAGGTCTCCAACCTGGAGGGCGGTATCGATGCCTGGGCGCGCCAGATCGACCCGGAGGTACCGCTGTACTGACCTCCTGCGGACCGGCATGGGCGCGCCTTCCGTGCGCTCGGCAGAGCGGGTCGCCCGTTTGCGCCACCAGAGTAGTCCGACATGCGCTTCCCCACCCGACTGCTGACCGTGCTCTGCCTCGGTCTCGGTTTCTGCCTCCCGAATGCCCACGGTGCCGACCTGCTCCGCGCCTACCGTGACGCTGCCGATGGCAACCCGCTGTTCAAGGCGGCCGGCGCCGCACGCCTCGCGGCGCAGGAAAGCCAGCCGCAGGCGCTCGCCAACATGCTGCCGAACCTCCAGGCGACGGCCGATCAGGCACGCGACTTCGGCGTCAACGGCATCCCCGGCGTCTCCGAATACAACAGCCACCAGTACGGCGTGACGCTGACCCAGCCGATCTACAACGAAGCCAACCTGGTGCAACTGCGCCAGGCCGATTCGCGGGTCAGCCAGGCCGACGCCGACTACCGTGCGGCCGAGCAGGACCTGATCATCGCCGTCGCCACACGCTACTTCACCACGCTCGCCGCGAGCGACAACCTGCGCTTCGCACGCGCCGAGAAGGACGCTGTCGGCCGCGAGCTGGAACAGGCCAAGCGCCGCTTCGAGGTCGGCCTGGTGACGATCGTCGACGTCCAGGAGGCGCAGGCGCGCTACGACCTCACGGTCGCCGACGAGATCGCCGCCGACAACCTGCTCTCCGACGCCAGCGAGTCGCTGCGCGTCATCACCGGCCAGACCTACGACGATCTGGTGCCGCTCAGCGAGCGCATGCCGCTGATCGGGCCGCAGCCGGCGCGCGTCGACACCTGGATCGAGCAGGCGCTCGAACACAACCCGCAACTGCAGAGCGGCGCGCAGGCGGTGGAGATCGCGCGGGAGAACGTCAACCTGCAGCGCTCCGGCCACTACCCCACGCTCGACCTCGTCGGCGGCTACTACGACAACGACTCGGGGCCGCGCGGCGGCGACCTCAGCGGCAACCGGGTCAGCCTGCAGCTGACCATCCCGCTCTACCAGGGCGGCGCGGTGACCTCGCGCACGCGCCAGGCCGCCTACGAGCACGAGGCAACCAAGCAGCAGCTCGAAGGCTCGCAGCGCGACATCGTGCGCCAGGTGCGCAACGCCTACCGCGGCCAGGAGGCGGCGATCAGCCGCGTCAAGGCGCTCAAGCAGGCGCTGGTGTCGAACCGCAGCTCGCTCGAAGCCACCCGCGCCGGCCTCGAGGTCGGCACCCGCACCATCGTCGACGTGCTCGATGCCGAGCGCGAGCTGTACCGCGCCGAGCGCGACTACGCCCGCGCGCGCTACGACTACGTGCTCAGCCGGCTGCAGCTCAAGCAGGCCGGCGGCCAGCTCACCGAGGAAGAGCTGGCCGCGGTGAACGCCTGGCTGCAGCCGACGCAGCCCGCTGCCCGCCAGCCGACGCAGCCCGCCGGCCGCCGCTGACGCCCGCCCGATGCCGCGCGCCACCCCGCTCGACCGCGCCCACTGGATCTTCGATCTCGACGGCACCCTGACCGAGGCGGTACACGACTTCGCCGCGATCCGCCGCCGCCTCGGCATCCCCGCCGGCATCGACATCCTCGCCTACCTGGACCACCAGCCGCCGGCGCGCGCGCGCGCCCTGCACGCGCAGCTCGACGCCATCGAGCACGCGTACGCCGGGCAGGCCACCGCCGCGCCCGGCTGCCACGCCCTGCTCGCGGCGCTCGCGCGCCGCGGCGTGCGGCTCGGCATCGTCACCCGCAACACCCGCGCCGTCGCCCACGCGGTGCTGCGGCGCATCGGCGTCGCCGCGTACTTCGACGCCGAGCACGTGCTCGGGCGCGGCGAGGCCATCCCCAAGCCGCACCCCGACGGCGTCCAGCAGCTGATGCGCCGCTGGAACGCCGGCGGCGACGAGGTGCTCGTCGTCGGTGACTACCTGTACGATCTGCTGAGCGGCCGTGCCGCGGGAGCGGCCACCGTCCACGTCGATCGCAGCGGCAGCTGGGCCTGGCCCGAACACGCCGATCTCTGCGTCGCCTCGCTCGATGAGCTCGCCCTGCGGCTGGACCGCTGATCCGTCCCACTGAGGAGCCCCGCATGCTGCCCCCCGACATCGACGCCCAGGTCCGTGCCGCGCTCGCCGAAGACATCGGCAGCGGCGACCTCACCGCGGACCTGATCCCCGCCGACGCCCGCGCCCGCGCCACCGTCATCAGCCGCGAGCCGGCGGTGCTGTGCGGCACGGCGTGGTTCGAGGCGGCGTTCCGCCCGCTCGACCCCGCGGTGCGCATCGACTGGAGCGCCGCCGACGGCGACGAGGTCGCGCCCGGGCAGGTGCTCTGCACGGTCGCCGGGCGCACCCGCGCGCTGCTGAGCGGCGAGCGCACCGCGCTCAACTTCCTGCAGACGCTGTCGGCCACCGCCACCGAGGTGCGCCGCTACGTCCGTGCCATCGCCGGTACCCGCGCCGCCGTGCTCGACACCCGCAAGACCCTGCCCGGCCTGCGCCTGGCGCAGAAGTACGCGGTCACCTGCGGCGGCGGGCGCAACCACCGCAAGGGCCTGTACGACGCCATCCTGATCAAGGAAAACCACATCATGGCCGCCGGCTCGATCACCGCCGCGATCGACCGCGCCCGCATGCTGCACCCGGGGGTGATGATCGAGGTCGAGGTGGAGACGCTCGCCGAGCTCGACGAGGCCCTGGCGGCGCGCCCCGACGTCGTCATGCTCGACAACTTCGACCTCGCCACGATGCGCGTCGCCGTCGAGCGCACCGCCGGTCGCGTCAGGCTCGAAGCCTCGGGCAACGTCGACCTGCAGCGCATCGGCGCAGTGGCGGCGACCGGCGTTGACTTCATCTCGGTCGGCGCACTGACCAAGGACGTGCGCGCGATCGATCTGTCGATGCGCCTGCAGCACGACTGACGCCGCCGCGCCGCCAGCCGCGGCCGGCGGCGCGACGCGCAGCCGATGCCCTTGCGGAGCGCATCGATGGGGCCGTGGACCCCATCGACGGCGCAGCCGTCGGCGCCCCCCGGCGGCGGGAGCGCCGACGACCGCCTCAGACGTGGTCGAGTTCGACGCGTGTCATGTGCGCGGCCTCGTCCTTCGACAGGTGGCGCACGATCAGGCGGAAGAACAGCGGGATGAAGAAGGTCGCGATGAAGGTCGCGGCGAGCATGCCGCCGATCACGCCGGTGCCGATCGAGTGCCGGCTGGCCGCACCGGCGCCGGTCGAGAAGGCGAGCGGCACCACGCCGAGCACGAAGGCGAGCGAGGTCATGATGATCGGGCGAAAGCGCAGGCGCGCGGCCTCGATCGCCGCCTCCATCAGCGGCTTGCCCTCCTGCACCTTGAGCACCGCGAACTCGACGATCAGGATCGCGTTCTTCGCCGCCAGGCCGATCAGCGTGACCAGGCCGATCTGGAAGTACACGTCGTTGGCGAGCCCGCGCGCCCACACCGCCAGCAGCGCGCCGAACAGCGCGAACGGCACCGCGAGCACGACGGCGAACGGCAGCGTCCAGCGCTCGTAGAGCGCGGCGAGGATCAGGAACACCATCACCAGGCCGAAGCCGAACACCGCGTAGGAGGTGCCGCCCGACACGCGCTCCTGGTAGGCCGAGGCGGTCCAGGCGAGCGCGTAGTCCTCGCCCAGCACCTGCGCGGCGATCTCCTCCATCGCGGCGATCGCCTGCCCCGAGCTGTAGCCGGGCGCCGGGCCGCCCACCACCTTGGCCGACGGGAACACGTTGTAGCGCTCGACCACCTCGGCGCCCACGGTCTGCTCGATCGTCACCAGCGCGGTCAGCGGGATCATCTCGCCGCGCGCGGAGCGCACGAACACGTTGCGCAGGTCGTCGGGCCGGGCGCGGAACTCGGCCTCGGACTGCAGCTGCACCTTGAAGGTGCGGCCGAGCTTGTTGAAGTCGTTGACGTAGAGCGAGCCGAAGGTGGCCTGCATGGTGTCGAACACCTGGCTGACCGGCACGCCGAGGGTGCGTGCCTTCTCGCGGTCGAGGCGCACGTTGATCTGCGGCACCGAGGCGTTGAACACGGTCTGCACGCCGGCGAGCTCGGGGCGCTGGTGCGCCGCGGCGACCAGCTTGCCGACCTCGCCGGCGAGCGCCTGGCTGCCGGCGCCGCCGCGGCTCTGCACGTAGGCCTCGAAGCCGCCGGTGGTGGACATGCCCGAGATCGGCGGCGGGTTGAACGCCAGCACCAGCGCGTCGCGGATCGCCGCGGTCTGCATGAACATCTGCCCGACCAGCGACTGCGCGTCCTGCCCCGGCGCGCGGCGCTCCTCCCAGGGCTTCAGCGTCAGGAAGGCGGCGGCGTAGAACGAGCTGTTGGAGAACGACAGCAGGTCGAGCCCCGACAGGCTGATGATGTTCTCGATCGCCGGGTTGGCCAGCGCGATGGCGTCGATGCGGTCGCTGACCGCGACGGTGCGCTCGACCGAGGCCGCCGGCGGCAGGATCGCCATCGTCATGATGTAGCCCTGGTCCTCGTCGGGCACCAGGCTGCCGGGCACGCGGCTGAACAGCCCCCAGCAGGCGACGAGCATCGCCACGAACAGCCCCACGCCGAGCAGCGCGCGCCTGAGGAAGAAGCGCACGCCGGCGGCGTAGCCGGCGGTGCAGTGCTCGAAGAAGCGGTTGAAGCCGCGGAAGAAGGCGTTCGGCTCGTGGTGGCCGGGCTTCAGCAGCGTCGCGCACAGCGCCGGCGTCAGGGTGAGCGCGACCAGCCCCGACAGCACCACCGACACCGCGATGGTGATCGCGAACTGCTTGTACATCTGCCCGGCGAGGCCGCCGGCGAAGCCCACCGGCACGAACACCGCGCACAGCACCAGCACGATCGCGATCACCGGCCCGCTGACCTCCTCCATCGCCTTCAGCGTGGCCGCGCGCGGGCCCAGGCCCTCGGTGCGCATGATGCGTTCGACGTTCTCGAGCACGACGATGGCGTCGTCGACGACGATGCCGATCGCCAGCACCATGCCGAACAGCGTCAGCGTGTTGACCGAGAAGCCGAGCAGGTACATGCCGGCGAAGGTGCCGATCAGGCTCACCGGCACCGCGAGGAAGGGGATGATGGTCGCGCGCGCGCTCTGCAGGAACAGGTACACCACCAGGAACACCAGCCCCATCGCCTCGGCCAGCGTCTTCGCCACCTCGCGGATCGACACCTCGACGAACTTGGTGGTGTCGTAGGGCAGCGTGTACTGCAGCCCGGCCGGGAAGCGCTTGGCGAGCGCCGCCATGCGCTCGCTGACCGCGGTGGCGGTGGCCAGCGCGTTGGCGCCGGGGGCGAGAAAGATGCCGATGGCGACGGTCTCGTGGCCGTTGCGCTTGGAGACGATACCGTAGTCGGCGGCGCCGAGTTCCACCCGCGCGACGTCGCCGAGGCGCAGCACCGAGCCGTCGGCATCGGCGCGCAGGATGATCGCGGCGAACTCCTCGGGTTCGACCAGGCGCCCCTGCGTGGTCACCGTGTAGGTGAACTCCTGCGCCTCGTGCATCGGTGCCTGGCCGAACTTGCCGGCGGCGAACTGCGAGTTCTGCTCGCGGATCGCCGCGGCGACGTCGGCCGGGGTGAGGCCGAACTGCGCCAGGCGGTCGGGGCGCAGCCAGACGCGCATCGAGTAGTCGCGCGCACCGAAGATCTGCGCGTTGCCGACGCCGGGGATGCGGCGCAGTTCGTCGAGCACGTTGACCAGCGCGTAGTTGCTGATGAACACCGTGTCATAGCGCGCGTCGGCCGAGTCGAGCATGACGATCTGCAGGAAGTTCGCGCTGTTCTTGACGACGTTGACGCCCCAGCGGCGCACCTCCTCGGGCAGTTGCGGCAGCGCCGACTGCACCCGGTTGTTGACGTTGATCGTCGCCTGGTCGGGGTCGGTGCCGATGGCGAAGGTGACGGCGATCGACAGCGAGCCCGCCGAGGCGCTGGAGCCGATGTAGAGCATGTTGTCGACACCGTTGACCGCCTGTTCGAGCGGCGCGGCGACCGTCTGCGAGATCACCTCGGCGCTGGCGCCGGGGTAGTACGCGGTGATCTGCACGCTCGGCGGGACGATGTCGGGGTACTGCGCGACCGGCAGCGCGCGCATCGCCGCGAGCCCCGCGATCACGACCACGATGCTGATGACGCTGGCGAAGATCGGCCGGTGGATGAAGAAGCGCGAGATCATCGTCGGTCCCTCAGCCCTGCGCCGGCGCGGCGGGCGCACCCGGCGCCTGGGGTTCGACCACGCGCACCGGTACTCCCGGGGCGAGCTTCAGCAGGTTGTCGAGCACCACCTGCTCGCCGCCGCTGAGGCCGCTCTCGACCACCCAGTCCCTGCCGATCGCCGCGCCGACCTCGATCGGGCGGATCTCGACCTTGCCCTCGGCACCGATCAGCCACACGAACTTGCCGCTCGGCGCCTGCATCACCGCGCGCTGCGGCACCAGCAGCGCGGCCTTGCGCACCACGCCCTTGAGGCGCAGGCGCACGAACTGCCCCGGCATCAGCACCGCGTCGGGGTTGGGGAACTCGGCGCGCGCGCGCACCGTGCCGGTCGCGGTGTCGATGGTGGCGTCGGTGAAGCTCACCAGCCCCTGGCGCGGGTAGAGGCTGCCGTCGCCGAGCACCACCTCGGCCGGCAGACCCTGCCCCGGCGGCAGCACCACCTTGCCGGCGGCGACCGCCTTGCGCAGCGCCAGCGCCTCGTTGTCGGCGTAGGCGAAGTTGACGTACACCGGGTCGACCTGGGTGATGCGCGTGAGCAGGCCCGAGACGTCGCCGGGGCGCAGCAGGCTGCCCTCGGAGCGTGCCTCCTGGCTGGTGATGCCGCCGATCGGCGCGGTCACGCGGGTGTAGCCGAGGTTGATCTCGGCCGAGCGCAGCGCCGCCCTGGCGGCCTTCACCGCCGCCTGCGCCTTGTCGCGCTCGGCCAGCGCATCGTCACGGTCGCGCTGGCTCACCGCCTTCTCGACGAACAGCGGCTGCAGGCGCTTGAACTCCTTCTCCGCCTGCGCGAAACGCGCCTCCTGCTCGGCGAGCTCGCCGCGGGCACGTTCGAGCTCGGCCTGGAACGGCGCCGGATCGATCAGGAACAGCGTGTCGCCGGCCTTGACCACGTGGCCCTCGACGTAGGTGCGCTTCTGCAGGATGCCCTCGACCCGCGCGCGCACGTCGATGTGGCGCGAACCGGCGACCTGCGCGACGTATTCGAGCGGCAGTTCGACGTCGCGCGCCTCGACCACCAGGCGCGCGACCTCGGGCGGCGGCATCGCGCCCATCGCCGACTGGGCCGGGCGATCGCAGGCGGTGGACAGCCACGCCGCCGCGATCACCAGGGCGGCGGCGGCGAGCGGGCGGGCGGGCAACGGCGGGCGGGAGGCAGGCGGCATGGCGGGATTCCTTGCGTGAGCGGCGGCAGGCCGGCGGAAGGGCCGGCATGCGCTGCGCCGGCCTCGGGACACGGCAATTTACATACATACATGAATGTAAGTAAACCCGCTGCTAGACTCGTCGGCGCCGCGCAACGAACTCCCGGAGACCGCATGGCCAGGCGTACCAAGGCCGAAGCCGAACAGACCCGCAGCCTGATCCTCGACACCGCCGAGCGCGTGTTCGCCGCCAAGGGTGTGTCGCGCACCACGCTCGCCGACATCGCCCAGGCCGCCGGCCTCACCCGCGGCGCGATCTACTGGCACTTCGACAACAAGGTCGACCTGCTCGAAGCCCTGCAGGCACGCGTGCTGCTGCCGCTGGAGGAGGAGTTCGCGCGCCTCGCCGAGGCCGACGACCCGCTCGAAGGCCTGCGCCAGCGCTGCGTGCAGGACCTGGTCGAACTCGCCGGCAACGACCAGAAGCGCCGCGTGCTCGACGTGATGCTGCACAAGTGCGAGTACGTCGACGACATCGGCGGGCTGTGCACCCGCGTCGACAGCCACTGCGAGCGCCTGATGCAGCAGCTCACCCGGGTGCTCGAACACGCCGCCGCGCGCGGCCAGCTCGCCATCGGCCTCGCCCCCGACACCCTCGCGCGGGTGCTGCACGGCTTCATGCTCGGCATCATCAGCGACTGGCTGTTCAACCCCGCCCGCTACGACCTCGCCGCCGAAGCCGAGCGGCTCACCAGCACGCTGTTCCACGGCTGGCGCGGCATGCCGTCCGCCTGAGCCGCGCCTCAGGCGGTGCGCGCGCCGGCGCCGGGCACCGGCGCGAGGACCACGCGGTCACGGCCGTCGCGCTTGGCCTGGTAGAGCGCGGCGTCGGCGCGGCCGAGCAGGCGGTCGGGATCGGCATCGACGCTGCCCGGCAGCAGGCAGGCGATGCCGAAGCTCGCGGTGAGGCGCAGCGTCG
Source organism: Plasticicumulans lactativorans (assembly GCF_004341245.1). Taxonomy (GTDB): domain Bacteria; phylum Pseudomonadota; class Gammaproteobacteria; order Competibacterales; family Competibacteraceae; genus Plasticicumulans_A; species Plasticicumulans_A lactativorans. The sequence continues at coordinate 27,836 of NZ_SLWY01000015.1, forward strand.
GGCACTCGACGAAGCGTTGCGCGGCGACCGCCTCGCGCAGGCGCTCGGCGATCGCCTGCGCATCGGCACCCTCGCAGTGCGGCAGCACCAGCGCGAACTCCTCGCCGCCGTAACGCGCCGCGAGGTCGCCGGTGCGCAGCCCGCTGGCCAGGGCCTGCGCCACCCGCTTCAGCGCCAGGTCGCCGATCGGGTGGCCGTGGACGTCGTTGACCGCCTTGAAGTAGTCGAGGTCGACCATCACCACGCACAGCGGGAAGCGGTAGCGGCGGGCGTCGGCGAACAGCACCTGCAGGCGCGAGATGAAGCTGCGGTGGTTGAGCAGGTCGGTGAGGCCGTCGTAGGCGGCGAGGCGCGTGAGCTGCACGTTCTTCGCCTCGAGCTCGCGGGTGGCGGCCTCGGCACGCTCGACCGCCTCGCGCAGCGCCTGGGTGCGTTCGTCGACCTGCTGCGCGAGCGAGCGCGCCTGATCCTCGAGGAAGCGGCTGGCACGCTCCTCGGCCAGGCGCTTCTCGCGCTTGAGCCGGGTGATGCGTTGCGCCAGCCCGAGCGACAGCAGCAGCACCTCCAGGCAGGCGCCGCCCTGCACCAGGTGCTCGCCGAAGCTGCCGGGCAGCGGGCGGCCACCGTAGGCCAGCGTGCTCAGGCCGGCGCTGGCGAAGAAGGTCGCCCAGCCGAGCACGAAGTAGAGCGCCGGGCCGTCACCACGCCGCCAGCGCCACCAGCCGAGCGGCAGGTTGAGCCCGAGCACCACGAAGCCGAGCACGGTCGCCGCCTGCCGCGCCACGGAATCATCGTCGTAGCCCCCCCACAGCGCGAGCGCCAGGCCGGCGGCGACGACCAGCACCCACAGCCGGTCGAGCAGCGGCAGCAGTTCGCGCAGGTTCAGGAACTGGCGCGAGAACTGCGCCGCCGCGGCGACGCAGGCGCCGGTGAGCAGCAGGGGCGCGTGGCGCGCGAGCCACGGCGAATCCGGCCACAGGTACTGGAAGGCGAGCCCGTCGAGCGACAGCTGCAGCGTGCCCCACAGCAGCAGGTAGAGCACGAACGACAGGTAGCCGCCCTCGCCGAGGAACAGGTAGATCGCGAAGTTGTACAGCAGCGTGGCGAGCAGCACGCCGTAGAACACGCCGATCAGCAGCGCGTCGAGCTGCGTGGCCTCGAGCAGCGCATCGGGCTGCCACAGCACCAGCGGCACCTCGACGAGGTCGACGCCCTCCACGTACAGGTACACCGTGCGCGGCGCACCGGCGTGGGCGTCGAGCCGGAACAGCACGTGGCGCAGCGCCAGCTCGCGCTGCTCGAAGGGGTACAGGTAGCCCGCGCGGCGCACTTCGAAGCCCCCGCCGGGCTGCGGCAGGTACAGGCGCAGGCGGTCGATGAACGGGTTGGCCACTTCCAGCAGGCGCGGGCCGTCGGCCGCCGGCAGCGTGATGCGCAGCCAGAACGGCCCGGCGATGCGCGTCGCCGCGGCGGCGAGCGACACGTAGCGCCCGGCGAGCGCCGGGGAACTCGCCTCGGTGATGTCGTACGGCGGCGAACCGTCGGCGAGGTAGGCGAGCACGTCGCCCTGCAGCACCTGCCGGCCCGACGCGCCGCGCTCGGCCGCCGCGGCGGGCAACGCGAACAGCAGGACGAGCGCGCACAGCAGCCAGTATCGCAGCGCCGCGGCGCTCCTGCCGCTGCCGCGCCCGCCGCTCAAACGCCGTCCTCGAAGCGGTAGGCGAGCGCGCCGAGCAGCGCCGGCTGCGGGTGCAGGATCACCCGGGTCGGGATCGCGGCCAGGTAGTCGGCGAAGCGCCCCTTGGCCTCGAAGCGCGTGCGAAACGCGCTCGTACCGAGGTAGCCGGCGATGCGGGCGGCGATGCCGCCCCCCAGGTACACGCCACCGCGGGCGCCGAGGGTGAGCGCGAGGTTGCCGGCGGCAGCGCCGAGCGCCGCGGCGAAGATGCGCAGCGCCTCGGCGCAGCGCCGGCAACTGCCGTCGAGCGCCCGCGCGCTGACGTCGGCCGGGAACAGCGCCTCGGACTCGCTGCGCTCCAGGCGGCACAGCGCCTGGTAGAGGCTGACCAGCCCCGGTCCCGACAGCACCCGCTCCAGCGACACGTGGCCGAAGCGGTCGCGCAGCAGGCGGGCGATCTCGAGTTCGCGCCGATCGACCGGGGCGAAGGTCGCATGCCCGCCCTCCCCGCCGAGCGCCACCCAGCCGCCGGCGTGCGCGACGAGCCCGGCCATGCCGAGCCCGGTGCCGATGGCGATCACCGCGCGCGGCGCCTCGCCCGCCTGCGCGCCGTCGCCGACCGCGCGCAGTTCGTCGGGGCCGAGGCGCGGCAGCGCCAGCGCCATCGCCTGCGCGTCGTTGAGGAAGGCGAACCGCGTCACCCCGAGCACCTCGCGCAGGCTGTCGCCGCTCAGGCTCCACGGATGATTGGTGAGCCGCACCTGCGTGCCGAGGACGGGGCTCGCCACCGCGAACACCGCTTCGGAGAACGCCGCCACCGCACCGAGCCGCGCCCGGTAGGCGGCGACCGCCGCCAGCGGGTCGCCGAACTCGCTGCAGCGCAGCGCCAGCGTCCGTGCCAGCCCGCCGCCTTCGCCGACGCAGGCGAAGCGCGCGAAGGTGGCACCGATGTCCGCGACCAGACGCATCACACCCTTCCGTCAACCGACGCCGTGGCCGCCCGGCGGCCCGGCGCATGCACTCTGTTGTGTAGGCTCATCGCGACCCCGTCGGTGGCTGCGAGGGGCCGTACTTTAACATTGCCGCCGCACGCGGCCGCGCTGCCGCGCCTCGTCAGGGCACGAGCCAGCCACCGACCGCCTGGCGCGGACGCGGGTCGCCGGGCGCCGCGACCCAGGCCGCCAGCGCCTGTCGCGCCGCGGCCTGTGCCGTGCCGGGCAGGGCGAGCGTGGCGCGCCAGTCCTCGCCGTCGGCCTGCAGCGCCACGCGGGTCCAGCCCAGCACGACGAAATCGTGGCGCAGGCGCCGCCCGGCGTTCTCGCCGGCGCCCACCGCGCTCTCCAGCCCGAACCCCAGGCGCACCAGGTTGAGTTCGAGCGCCGGCGCCGCAACCGCCGGCACGAAGCGCGCGTCGACCCGCTCGCCGCGCCGCTCCAGGCGCAGCACGCCGGCCGCGGATGCGGCATCGGGCAGCGGCACGCGCGCAGCACGCCAGCCGCGCCATTCGCGCCCGTCGAGCACCACCCCCGGCGTGTAGGCGAGCGGCAGCACGCCGGCGGCGACGTGCGCGTGCTGGCGCGCGGCGTAGCCGGTGGCGGCGAAGCGGTCGGGCCAGCCGAGCGAATCCCAGTAGTCGACGTGGAAGGCCACCGGCACCAGTTGCTGCCACAGGCGCGGGTCGTCGAGCAGCGACGACAGCCAGCGGTCGGCCGGCGGACAGCTGCTGCAGCCTTCCGAGGTGTAGAGTTCGAGCAGCGCGGCGCGGGCGACCGGGCTCACGTAGGTTTCGGCCAGCGCCGGCGCGGCGAGACCGGCACCGAGCAGGGCGGCGAACAGCAGGGCGCAACGCGACATCGGCCTCTCCCGCGCCGGCACGGCGGCGGCGCTGCCGACGCTACGGCCGCGAGCGCCGCCCGGATGCACCGCCATGCCGACCACCCGCGAGGCCAGCCCATGCCCATCCCCGCCGATCGCCCCTACGCCCCGGCCTGCGACGAGAACCGCGACGCGATCCTCGCCGTGCTGGCGCGCCACTGGAGCGCCCCCGGCACGGTGCTGGAAATCGGCGCCGGCACCGGGCAGCACGCGCTGTACTTCGCCACGCGCCTGCGCCACCTGCGCTGGCAGGCGACCGACGTCGCGGCGCGCCTGCCCGGCATCGCGCAATGGCTCGCCGACGCCCCGCCACCCACCCTGCCGGCGCCGCTCGCGCTCGACGTCACCCAGGCCACCTGGCCGCTCGCGCGGGCCGACTACGCGTTCTCGGCGAACACCGCCCACATCCTCGGCTGGCCGCAGCTCGCGGCGCTCTTCGACGGCCTCGGCCGGGTGCTGGCCGACGGCGGCACCTTCTGCCTCTACGGTCCGTTCGCCCGCGACGGCCGCCACACCGCACCGAGCAACGCGCGCTTCGACGCCGCGCTGCGCCGCCAGGACCCGGCGATGGGCGTGCGCGACACCGTCGACCTCGCCCGCGTCGCCGCGGCGGCCGGGCTCGACCTCGACACCGTCGAGCCGATGCCGCGCGACAACCTGGTGCTGGTCTGGCGGCGCCGGGCCGCGGTCTGAGCAGGCTGCGCGCTCAGGCGAAGCGCGAGAAGTCGGGCTTGCGCTTCTCGGCGAAGGCGGCGAAGGCCTCCCGCGCCTCGGGCGAACCCAGGCGGGCGACGAATTCGCGCCCCTCCTCGACCAGCGCCGCCTGCACGGCCGCGGCATCGCGCTGCTTCAGCAGCGCCTTGGTCAGGCGCACCGCGGCCGCCGGCCGCTCGGCCAGCGTCTGCGCCCGCTCCAGCGCGGTGATCAGCACCCTCTCGCGCGGCAGCACGGCGTTGATCAGCCCGGCCTCGAACGCCTGCTCGGCGTCGAAAGGCTCGCCGAGCAGCAGCCACTCGGCGGCGCGCGGGTAGCCGACCAGGCGTGGCAGCAGCAGGCTCGACGCCGCTTCGGGGCACAGGCCGAGGTTGACGAACGGCATCTGGAAGCGGGCGTCCTCGGCGGCGTAGATCAGTTCGCAGTGCAGCAGCAGCGTGGTGCCGACGCCGACGGCGACGCCGTTGACGGCGGCGACCACCGGCTTGCGGCAGGCGGCGAGCGTCGCCAGGAAGCGGAACACCGGGCTGTCGGGGCCGGTGGGGGGGTGGGTGACGAAGTCGGTGAGGTCGTTGCCGGCGGTGAAGCAGTCGTCGGTGCCGGCAATCAGCAGCACGCGCACCTCGGGGTCGTCGTCGAGGCGCGCGATCAGCGTGGCGAGCGCGGCGTACATCGCGGCGGTGAGCGCGTTCTTGCGCTCCGGACGGCGGATGAAGACGAGCGCGACGCTGCCCTCGCGCTCGCATTCGATGTGGCTGCTCATGGGACGCTCCTCGCTCGGATGGTGACCCTACACTAGCGACCCGACCGCCCCGAGACAAAGCCGCCATGTCGCTCGCGCGAGGCCTGCTGCGCGCCTTCCACGCCACCACCTACACCGCGACGGCCGCCACCGGCGAGCGCTTCGCGCTGCGCATCGGGCGGCGCCACCCGGCGCTCGATGCCTGGCTCGCCGCGCGGGGGCAGGCGGCCTGGGCCTACGTCAGCGCCTGCAACCCCGGCGCACGCTCGCTCGCGCCACCGCTCAACGTGCGCCGGCACGCTGCGCTGCTGGCGGAACTGCGCGAGCGCCTGCCCGACGGCAACGTGCTCGACGGCTTCGGCGTGCCCGACGGCCCCGACTGGGCGGCGGAACCGAGCGTGCTGGTCGCCGGCCTGCCGCTCGCCGAAGCGCGGGCGCTGGCGCGCCGCCACGGGCAGCTTGCGCTCGTCCACGGTCGCACCGGCGGACGCGCCCGGCTGCTCGACAGCGGCCTGCCACAGCCATGAACGAGGCCGGCGACCGTCACCAGAACCGCAGCGCGAAGACCAGGAGCGCGATTCCCCCTGCCAGCACCAGCCCGCCGATGGACATGAATGACGGCGGCGTCGTCGGCTGGACGCCGGCACGCAGCATCGCGAGCCCCGTGAACCCCAGGCTCGCGCCGCAGGACAGGCACAGCAGCACCAGCAACGCATTCCATAATTCCATGATGCATCTCCGGTCCGCGCAGTCACCGGCTGCGCGCACGAACGGCCCCTGCGAGGGTTGTTCCTCCTCCCGCGGACGTGCTTTGCGTCCGCCCCCGAAACTGCCGGCACATCATGCGCACCGTGCACTGAATTGTTTAGATGTGACAATTGGCGCCGTCAAGCTGGCAAGGATTCTGCTTGATGGCGCGCCGCCGACGCCGCTACGGGACAGTCGCCGCAGATCCCGGAACCCCGGCGCGACGCAACGACGTGCCGACGCCCGGGCGGACGCCGACGGCGGCGTCGCCCGCGCCCGCAGAGAGGCCGGGGGAGAGAGGAAAGACAGTGAGGTCTGCGGAAGGGGGCGCCGACCTCGGCCGAGGCCGGCGTGGGGCGGGCGCTGCGGCGGTTGTGCTAGAGGATCTCGCCCAGGTGTTCGCGCTGCTGCAGCTCGACCTCGAACTGCTGCAGTTCGGGGCCGAGCGCATCGCGGGCGGACACCATGCCGAGGGGCCTGCCGTCCTCGACCACCGGCACGTGGCGGAAGCCGCTCTCGTACATCATGTGCAGCGCATGGCCGAGCGGCTTGTCGGGGCCGATGGTGTGCGGGTTCGGCGTCATCACCTCGGCGAGCACCGTGGCCTGTCCGTCGCGCCCCTCGGCGAGCACGCGGAACAGCGCGTCACGCTCGGTGAAGATGCCGATCAGGCACCCCGCCTCGGTGATCATCACCGCGCCGACGCGGTTCTGTTTCATCAGGCGGGCGGCCTCGCTCACCGTGATCTGCGGCGACGCGGTGACGATCTTCTGCTGCTCGACGATGGAGCGGATCAGGCGCAGGTGCATGGCGGTCTCCTGGTGAAACGGTGTACCGAGGACGCCGCGTGCGCATGCGCACGCGGCGATGGAACGTGCGGCCGGCGGCCGCAGCGCGCCGCCCGTACCGGGCGACGCGGAGCAAACTCTGCGCCACGCGACGCGCGCCTCAGTCGTCGACGACGCGCTTCCAGCCGATCAGATGGGGGTCGAGCAGCCAGTACTCCGCGCCGTGCCGCACCCATGCGATCTGCCGCGCATAGCCATCCGCCCAGCGGGCATTCCGGTAGTTCTGCTCGGCGACGGCGACCGTGCCGGCTGCGGCGTCGACCGCCACGACCACGGCGACGTGCCCGGTGTTCAGGTACTCGCGGCCGTAGATCAGCAGGTCGCCGACGCGCGGCGGCTCGGGCGCCCCGTTCAGCTGGGCCGCCAGCGGCAGCACCCGCCCGTCGCCGACGCGGGTCACGCTGTCGACCTTGAGCCACAGGTCGGCGGCGACGTCGACGTCGCCGAACACCACGCCACGGCGCTCCAGCAGCCAGCGGCGCGCGTACTCGACGCACTGCCAGCGGATCCCCGTGTAGGTGCCGTCGACGCGGTTCGGCACCGGCACGAAGCAGCGTGCGCTGCAGTTCGAGTAGGCCGCCACCCCGCCGGACGCCGTGCCGAGCGGCACGCCGAACGGCTCGACGCAGGCGGCCGTGCAGCGCTCCGGGAGTACCGCCGTCGCCGGCCCCTCGGCCCGCGCCAATCCCGCCGCCGCGAGCAGGACGAGCCACAGGGCGAGCCAGGCGATCGCCCCGCCATTTCCTGCACCTTTCTGGTGCAACAGCATGGTGCGCCCTCCCCGATCCGGTGCTAATCGATCACCGCTCGGTACCGCAGGGCGCCGTTCACCCCCGCGCCGGTACCAGCCGCGCTACGGCAAGTCTAGGCTTGCAGACACGACCGCACGAGGTCGCCGCAACGGAGGCCCCATGGCCGGTTTCCGCTTTCCCGGGCCGCTCGGCAGCTACCTGACGCCGCTGTCCGATGCCGGCACGCTGTGCCGCACCCTCGCCCCCGCGCCCGGGCCGCTCGGCGGCTTCAGCCCGGTGCCGCCGCTGCGCACGGCCAAGCAGTGCTACGCCTCGCCGTACCTGCTGCGGCCCATCCGCCTGGACCGTGCGGCGTTCATCCGCCAGTTCGAGGCCGAGCAGCCGCGGCCGTTCGGCACCCTCGACGAGGAGCAGCGCGGCGGGCTCAACCAGGTCCTCGACTTCATCGAAACCGACGCCGAGCTGCTCGACGTGCGCCACGTCGCCTACCTGCTCGCCACGCTGATGCACGAGTCGCGCAAGGCACCGAAATGGAAGCTGCGCTGGCAGCCCGAGCACGAATCGGGCTACGCCAACCAGCCCTACGGCAAGCCGGTCGAGATCACCGACTGGGCCGGCCGGCCGCTCGGCCCCGACTACAAGGTGGCGCAGGGGCCGCTCGACAAGCAGGGCAAACGCCAGCCGCCGCCGGCCTCGGCGAAGGCGGCCCCGCAGGTGTTCTACGGCCGCGGCTACGTGCAGCTCACCTGGCAGGACAACTACCGCGCGATGGACGAGGCGCTCGGCCTGCGCGGCGCGCTGCACCTGAACCCCGACCTCGCGGCCGACGCCGACGACCCGGGCATCGCCTACCGGATCATGTCGTACGGCATGCGCATGGGCTCGTTCCGCGGCTCGGGGCGCAAACACGTGCAGGGCGCGGGCTTCGTCGGCGGCCACCGGCTCGCCGACTACATCGCCGGCGAGCGCTGCGACTACTACAACGCGCGCAACATCATCAACGGCGGCCATGACAAGGCGACCGAGATCGCCGACTACGCCGCCAGGCTCGAACGCATCCTGCAGTGCTCGCGCCTCGAATGAACGCCGCGCTGCGACGGCTGCTGATCGCTGCGCTGCTCGCGCTGGCACCGCTGCTCGCGCGCGGCGGCGGCGAGGCCGAGCCGGCGTTCGGCGACGCCGGCATCGCCAGCTACGCCACCGGGCCGAGCGGCGGCGAGGCGCTCGGCCTGGAGCCCGACGGGCGCATCGTCGTCGCCGGCCTGATCGGCAACGTCGGCGGGCTGCTGCGGCTGTTGCCCGACGGCCGCCCCGATCCGGCCTTCGGCGCCGGCGGCGTGGTGCGCGCCGAGGGCCGGCGCGACTGGCCGGACGTGTTCACCGACCTCGCCCGCGACGGCGAGGGCCGCTGGCTCGCGCTCGGCGTGCGCTACGCGCCGGACCCGCCGAGCCTGGTGCTGGTGCGGCTGACCGCTGCCGGCACACTCGACCGCAGCTTCGGCGACGGCGGCCTGCGCGTGCTGCGCGGCGCCTTCGCCAGCACGCTGGGCCGCCCGCGCCTCGCCCTCGACCCGGTGCGCGGGCCGGTGCTCACGCTCGGCGGCGGGCGCGACGGCCACTTCGGCGTGCTCGCCCTCGATCCGCAGGGCCGGCCGCGCAGCGGCTTCGGCGAGCGCGGCAGCGTGGAGATCGCGCGCTGGAAGGGCTGGAGCAACGCGCTCGCGCTGAACGCCGCCGGCCAGGTGTTCGCGGCCGGCGCCATCGAGGGCAGCGACCGGGTATGGGACTTCCTGCTCGCGGCCTTCGGCACCGACGGCCTGCCGATCGGCTTCGGGCCGCTCGGCAGCACGCCGGGCGACTACGCCGGGCGCGAGGCGAAGGCGGTGCGGGTGCAGGCCGACGGCAGCGTGCTGATCGCCGGCAGCAGTGACGACCGCCCCTTCCTCGCCCGCTTCGATCGCGACGCCCGCCCCGACCCGCGCTTCGGCGACCGCGGCAGCGTGCGCTACCCGGACGCCGCAGGCTTCGGCGACGCCGCCTTCACCGCGCTCGCGGTCGCGCCCGACGGGCGCCTCGTCGCCGCCGGCGAAGTGCGCGCGGGGGCCGGGCGCGACTTCGTGATCGTGCGCTTCCTGCCCGACGGGCGGCCCGACCCGGCCTTCGGCGAACAGGGCGTGGTGCGCCTCAGGCCCGGTACGCGCAACGGCGGTGCGCGCGACCTCGCCGTGCTGCCCGACGGCGGCGTGCTGGTCACCGGCCGCGTCGACGACCGCCTGGTGGTGCTGCGCCGCCGCCCCTGAGCGCATCGGCACCACGCCCGCCGGCGCGATCGCCCATAATCCCCGGTAAACCGCCCAAGGGGAGAAGCGCGATGCTCGAAGTCGGGGCCACCCGCACGGTCACGATCCACGCCGACCGCTACTGGAACGACACCACGGTGAACCTGATCGCCGGCCTGACGTATTCGATGTACGCCGTCGGCACCTGGAGCGACTGGTTCATCGAGTGCGACGCCGACGGCTACCGCGACGACGACCTGCTGCATCGCAGCACCCAGGCGTTGCGCCGCGCGCCGGTGGAGCCCTGGTTCGCGCTGATGGGAGCGATCGGCCTGTCGCCGCTGACCTACTTCCGCATCGGCCGGGAGCTGCCGGCCTACGTGGCGCCGGCGAGCGGGCGCTTCTTCTGCTTCGCCAACGACCTGCCGTGGATGTACTGGAACAACCGCGGCGAGCTCGAACTCACCATCACCCGCATCGCCTGAGGAGGCCTCGCCATGGGCGTGATCGGATTCCTGCTGATCGGCCTGATCGCCGGCTGGCTCGCCGGGCAGTTCACCAAGGGCAGCGGCTTCGGGGCGCTGGGCAATCTGGTGATCGGCGTGATGGGGGCACTGCTCGGCGGCTTCCTGATCGAACTGCTGGGCTTTCGCGCGGTCGGCACGCTGGCCTCGCTGATCACCGCCACGCTCGGCGCGGTGGCTTTCCTGTTCCTGCTCGGCTGGCTCAAGCGGCGGGGGTGACGCGTGCTCGTCGAGTTCTTCTTCACGCTGCGCCACGCCGGCGTCCCGGTCGGCATCACCGAGTTCCTGACCCTGCTCGAAGGGCTGCGGCAGCGCGTCGCCGGCTACTCGGTGGACGACTTCTACTGGTTCGCACGGCTCGCGCTGGTCAAGGACGAACGCCACTACGACCGCTTCGATCGCGCCTTCGGCGAGTTCTTCAAGGGCATCGAGGCACTGTTCCCGGACTGGCACGAGCAGTTGCCGGAGGACTGGCTGCGCGCGCTCGCCACGCGGGTGCTGAGCGACGAGGAGCGCGCGCAGCTCGAAAGGCTCGGCTGGGACAAGCTGATGGAGACGCTGCGCGAGCGGCTCGCCGAGCAGAAGGGGCGCCACGCGGGCGGCAACAAGTGGATCGGCACCGGCGGCACCTCGCCGTTCGGCAACGCCGGCGAACACCCGGAGGGCGTGCGCATCGGCGGCCGCTCGCGCACGCGCAGCGCGGTCAAGGTGTGGGAGGCGCGCGAGTACCGCAATTTCGACGACGGCATCGAGCTCGGCACCCGCAACATCAAGGTCGCGCTGCGCAAGCTGCGCGAGTTCGCGCGCACCGGCGCCCCCGATGAACTCGACCTCGACGACACCATCGGCGCCACCGCCCGCAACGCCGGCTGGCTCGACCTCAAGCTGGTGCCGGAGCGCCACAACGCGGTCAAGGTGCTGCTGTTCCTCGACGTCGGCGGCTCGATGGACGACCACGTGCGCATCTGCGAGGAGCTCTTCAGCGCCTGCCGCAGCGAGTTCAAGCACCTGGAGCACGTCTACTTCCACAACTGCGTGTACGAGAGCGTGTGGCGCGACAACCGCCGCCGCCACCAGCAGCGCGTGCCCACGCTCGAACTGATCCGCACCTACGGGCGCGACTACCGGCTGATCTTCGTCGGCGACGCCACGATGAGCCCCTACGAGCTCACCCAGCACGGCGGCAGCGTCGAGCACGTCAACGAGGAGTCGGGCGTGGTCTGGCTGCGCCGCCTCACCGAGGCGTGGCCGCGCGCGATCTGGCTCAATCCGCAGCCCGAGGAGAGCTGGGAGTACTACACCTCGGTGCGCATGGTGCGCGGCGTGCTCGGCGGGCGCATGTTCCCGCTGACGCTCGACGGCCTCGAGCGCGGCATCCGCGTGCTGCGCAATCCGGCGACCGCGGTCACCCCGTGACGCCGCAGGCCGCGTGAGCACGGCGTTCGCGCTCGACCCGCGCGGCGCCCGCCGCGTGCAGCTCGCCGCGCAGGGCCTGCTGCGCGCGCCCCGCCGCGCGGCGCGCGGCGCCGACCTGCTGGCGGCGATCGAACGCATGGGCGCGCTGCAGATCGACACCATCCACGTGGTCGCGCGCAGCCCCTACCTGGTGCTGTGGAGCCGCCTCGGCGCCTACGACCCGGCCTGGCTCGACGAGCTGCTGGCCACGCGGCAGGTGTTCGAGTACTGGGCGCACGAGGCGTGTTTCCTGCCGCTGGCCGACTACCCGCTGTACCGCCACCGCATGGTCGAGCCGGGGCAGCTCGGCTGGAAGTATTCGCACGACTGGATGGCGGCGAACCGCGCCGGCGTCGAGGCCCTGCTCGACCACGTGCGCGCACACGGTCCGGTGTGCTCGGCCGATTTCGCGCGCGCCGGCGACCAGGCCGGCGGCGGCTGGTGGAGCTGGAGCTTCGAGAAGCGCGCGCTGGAGATGCTGTTCTCGGCGGGCCGGCTGATGATCGCCTGCCGCCGCGGCTTCCAGCGCCATTACGACCTCGCCGAGCGCATCGTGCCGGACTGGGACGATGCCCGCCTGCCGCCGCGCGCCGCGGTCGAGCACGCGCTGCTGCTGAAGGCGGTGCGCGCGCTGGGGGTGACGCCGGCGCGCTGGATCGGCGACTACTTCCGCAGCCACGGCAAGCGCCCGCAGCCCGACCCGGCGGCGCTCGCGGAGCGCGGCGAGCTGCTGCCGGTGACGGTCGAAGGCTGGCGCGAGCCCTGGTACGCGCACCCCGATCACGCCGGGCTGCTCGCCGAGGCCGCCGGCGGCGGCCTGCGCGCGACGCAAACGACGCTGCTGTCGCCGTTCGACCCGCTGGTGTGGGACCGCGAGCGCGCGAGCCGGCTGTGGGACTTCGACTACCGTATCGAGTGCTACACGCCGGCGGCCCGGCGCCGCTTCGGCTACTTCGTGCTGCCGATCCTGCACCGCGACGCGCTGGTCGGGCGCCTCGATGCCAAGGCGCACCGCCGCGCCGGCGTGTTCGAAGTCAAGGCGCTCTACCTCGAAGCCGGGGTGCGCGGCAGCGAGGCGCTCGCCGCCGCGCTCGCCCGCGCCCTCGCCGCCTGTGCCGCCTGGCACGGCACGCCCACGGTGCACCTCGCGCGCAGCGAACCGGCGGCCTTCGGCGCCGCCCTCCGCGCCGCGCTCGCGTCACGCGCCTGAGCCCGCCCGGCGTTTCGGCTAGGATGCCGGCGCCTCCGCCACCCCGGCCCGTCCCGATGCCCCGTCGCAAGCCCCGTCGCCCGCCCGCTACGCCCACCGTCGGCCTCTTCGCCCCCAGCGGCCACCTGAGCGACCCCGCCCGCCTCGACCGCGCCGTCGCCCGGCTCGAAGCGCTCGGCTGGGGCGTGGTGGTCGATGCCACCGCGCGCGGCCAGTGGCGGCGCTTCGCGGCACCCGACGCCGAGCGCGTCGCCGGCCTGTACCGCCTGCTCGACGATCCACGCGTCGACCTGCTGCTCGCTCTGCGCGGCGGCTACGGCCTCACGCGCCTGCTCGACGGACTCGACTACGCCCGCATCGCCGCGGCGGGCAAGCCCATCGTCGGCTTCAGCGACCTCACACTGCTGCAGCTCGCGCTGCTCGCGCAGGCGGACTACGGCAGCCTGCACGGGCCGATGGCCGCCGCCGACTTCGGCGCCGCGGCGCCCGATACCTGGACCTGCGAACGCTTCGCGCAGGTGCTGGCGAGCGACGCCCACGTGCTCGATGCCATCGCCTGCCCCCACCCCTACCCCGCCCAGGGGCTGAGCGGCACGCTGTGGGGCGGCAACCTCGCCTGCGTCGCCTCGCTCGCAGGCACGCCGTGGCTGCCGCGGCCGGACGCCGGGATCGTGTTCCTCGAGGACGTCAACGAGCCGCCCTACCGGATCGAACGCCTGCTGCTGCAGCTGCTGCAGGCCGGCGCCTTCGCCGGCGCGCGCGCAGTGCTGCTCGGCGACTTCACCCACGGCGACGGCCCGGCGCACGAACCCGATTACTCGCTGGCCGAGGTCGTCGCCGAACTGCGTGCGCGCCTGCCCTGCCCGGTGCTCACCGGGCTGCCGATCGGCCACGGTGCGCGGCGCGCGACGCTGCCGCAGGGTGCGCCGGCAGAGCTCGCGCTCGACGCCGCCGGCTACACGCTCGCCTTCAGCGATTACTGGGCGTGAGCGGGCACAGCGTGCGCGCGAGCCAGGCGTGGCCGGCGGCGCGCGTGGCCTGCAGCACCGCGGCACCGAGCGCCTGCCCGACCGCGGTGTGCAGACCGGCGTAGGTGGCACCGGGCGCGGTGTCGGGGCAGGCGATCACGCAGCAGTCGGTGCCGGTGCCACTGACCGGCGCGCCCGCCGGATCGTCGGACCAGCCGAGCGCGAGCACGCCGGCGGTGCGCGCCGCGGTGGCGATCGACAGCGCTTCGAGCAGCGCCGGCAGCGCCAGCGGCACCGACACCTGGCAGACGAGGTTGATGGTGCCCGGCCGCCAGGCGCGGGCGGCGGCGGGCAGTTCGCCGACGCGCACGCCGTTGCCGAGGCCGAGCGTCAGCACGCAGTCGGCGCTGACGCCGGCGTGGGTCACGCGCGCACGCCGATGGCCGGCGACGTCGCAGGCGGTGAGCAGCCCCACCGCGTCGCCCCAGCCGCGCGCCTGCAGGCGCCGCGCGAGCAGTGCGGCCGGATCGACCTCGGGGCCGAGGTCGGCATCGCGCACCTGCAGCCAGGCGACGCGCCCGGCCTGCACCAGGCCGGGTCGATGCACCGCCCAGCTCAGGCAGCGCCGGGGCGCGGCGAACGCCACCCCGAGCCAGTCGCCGTCGCACTCCACGCGCAGCCCGTCCGCCGCCGGCAGCCCGGTCGCGTCGTCCACCGCTCGCATCCCGCCTCCTCACCGGCCGGCCACCGACGGCCGGCATCACGCTACACTCGTCGCCCCGCGTCCGCCCCGAGGCTCGTCGCATGAGCACGTCCCGCTTCTCCGGCACCGATACCTACGTCGCCACGCCCGACCTGACCATGGCCGTCAACGCCGCGGTCACGCTCGGACGGCCGCTGCTCGTCAAGGGTGAGCCCGGCACCGGCAAGACGCTGCTCGCCGAGGAGGTCGCGCGCGCGCTGGGCGCGCCGCTGATCCAGTGGCACATCAAGTCCACCACCAAGGCGCGCCAGGGGCTCTACGAGTACGACGCCGTCGCCCGCCTGCGCGACTCGCAACTCGGCGATCCGCGCGTGCAGGACATCGCGCACTACATCGTCAAGGGCAAGCTGTGGGAAGCCTTCGAAAGCGACGCCCGGCCGGTGCTGCTGATCGACGAGATCGACAAGGCCGACATCGAATTCCCCAACGACCTGCTGCTCGAACTCGACCGCATGGAGTTCTACGTCTACGAGACGCGCCAGCGGATCGTGGCGCAGCAGCGACCGGTGATCATCATCACCAGCAACAATGAGAAGGAGCTGCCGGATGCCTTCCTGCGCCGCTGCTTCTTCCACTACATCCGCTTCCCCGACCGCGACACGATGAGCGAGATCGTGCACGTGCATTACCCGGACCTGAAGAAGGATCTGCTCGCCGAAGCGCTCAACGTGTTCTTCGAGGTACGCGAGATTCCGGGGCTGAAGAAGCGCCCGTCGACCTCCGAACTGCTCGACTGGCTCAAGCTGCTCCTGGCCGAGGACGTGCCGCCCGAGATGCTGCGCGGCGGCAACGAGCGCAAGATTATCCCCCCGCTGCACGGCGCGCTGCTGAAGAACGAGCAGGACGTGCACCTGTTCGAACGCCTGATCTTCCTCAACCGCCGCAAGACCTGACGCCGCCCCCCCGGCAAGTGTCAACAAGCGTCAAGCGGGGTACCGCAGCGCCTCAAGGTCCCGTCTGCGCGCCGGTGGTGCGCTGGACTCCACCCAGGGGCGGGGCCAGAATCCTCGCAGGTCACCGCTCCGCCCGCCCCGGCCCAAACTAAAAAGGCTCGGCGCGCGAACGAGCCAAGCCTTTGAATCTGGTGCCGGAAAGTGGACTCGAACCACCGACCTACTGATTACGAATCAGTTGCTCTACCAACTGAGCTATTCCGGCGCAACAGGGCGCGCAGTATAGGGAGTCGACCCCAGGGTGGCAAGCCAACCGTACCGCACCATACCCGCCTCCGCGGTCGCCACCACGCGCCGCCACAGCGGGGCCGGCTTCACCTTGGTCGAACTGCTGGTCACGGTCACGATCGTCAGCATCCTGCTGGCCATCGGCGTGCCGAGCTTCACCGACTTCATCCGTACCACCCGCGTGCGCAGCGCCTCCTTCGACCTGCTGAGCGATCTCAATTTCGCGCGCTCGGAGGCGATCAAGGGCAGTACCACGAGTAAGATAACGACAGAAGAAATAAGCGTAACGCTCTGTAAGAGCACCAACGGCAACGACTGCAGCACCGGGACAGGAGGTTATGAGATGGGTTGGATTGTCTTCAGAGATTGCAACACAAACGGTACGCGTGACACTTCAGATTGTGATGGCGATGGCGCCAGTGAATCCGAACCTGTGCTCCGCATCCATGCGGCGCTATCCAACGTAATATTAAAAGGTAACACCAACATCGTGAACCGCATCACTTTTCGCGCGAACGGGCGGGCGAATCCGATCGGAACATACTCACTTTGCCTGGGCACAGAATTGCGTCGCGAGATCGCTGTGTCAAAACTTGGACGGATACGGCTCGAATCGCATGACGACCCTGGGGAGACGCCGCCCACATGCCCATGAAGCATCACCCGTCAAACATGCATGGCTATGCGTACGGCCCATCATATACCGGCTTCACGCTGCTGGAAGTGCTGATCACCATCGTTATCGTCGCTTTAGGCTTGCTCGGATTGGGTGCATTACACGTGCGAGCGATGCGTGACACCACCAGTGCATACCTACGCAGCGAAGCCACAGTCCTTACCCAAGACATAGCCGACCGCATTCGTGCCAATCTGCCCTACGTGCGTGCCACTCCTCCGTCTGGCAATACCACGCCACTTCCTTACATACTCGAACTTGAGCAGTTCAGTGCACTAGCGCAGCCGACACTGCTTTGTCTAAGCGCATATTGCACAGCTGACCAATTAGAGACAGCCGACCTCTGGCAGTGGCGTGAAGCGGTGCGTTCGCGCCTACCTAGTGGCCAAGGCAAAATTGTCATCTCCTCTTGTGTGGCCCCAGCGACTGGTGACTCCACGGAATGCACTACAGCGGCAATTCGCACATGGACAATTACCGTGTACTGGGACGAACGTATAGATCCTAACAAACCGGAAGCAAATTGCCCCGCCCCTCATCCCGAGCATCCTCTCTTCGCATGTCTGCGAGTAAGTGTGCGGCCATGAACGGCTATTATTCCAATACCGCACAGCGAGGCATGACCTTGGTCGAATTGATGGTCGCGCTGACCATCGGCACACTGATCATGCTTTTCCTCGTAGAAATTTTTGCCCAGGCAAGCACGAACGCTCGTCTTCAGCGTAATATTGCCTGGATGCAAGAAGACGGACGAACTGCACTTGAAATTATCGCTCGTGAAGTGCGGTTGGCAGGCTACCGACCAAGCAACACGGATGAGACAGTTGTCAAGGACTGCCCTGCCGTCGCCAATTGGACCGTACCGGCGGTTTGTTCGATATTCGGTGTAAATGGCCTATCAAACGGCACTGACAGCAATGGCGTTGCTGTTAAAGCCGACGGGGTGGGAACGGCTTATCTCAACGACAGTACAATGATGGATTGTAACGGTGGCGCTACAACCGGAACTGTGGTTACACGCTTTTGGTTGAACGGAACGACGCTCTACATGAATTGTTCTGGCTCGACGCAACCAATATTAGACAATATTGAGCGACTCGAAGTTGTTTATGGTGTGGCCGAAACGCTTCCAGCGGTGGCCACGACACGCATCAAATACTTGCCAACACCGAGCCTATCTGAATGGCCACGGGTGATCAGCGTGCGCATAAATCTTCTCGTGCTTTCGCGCAATGATAAACTCGTGTCCGATCCGCAGTCGTACTACTGGTTTGACTCTGACGGTAAGCTGAAAAAGCTTACCGCCAGCGACAAGCGCCTGCACCAAGCCTTCAGCACAGTAGTGCTGCTTCGCAACCGACTACCCTGAGAGCAGTTACGATGTGCACTTGCAGTGTCGGCCAACCTGCCCGCAACCAGAGGGGCGTGGTATTGATCGTCGCATTGTTATTACTGGCGCTGATGGCGCTCGTCACGTTCAGCACCTATAACGGCACTATCCTTGAAGAGCGGATGGCCGGGAACGCCAACAATCAGAACATTGTCTTTCAGACCGCTGAACTTGCTTTGCGTAGCATCGAAATGCGGATTGATCCCAACTGGCTCAACGAGGCCGACTCTTGCGCCGCCTTTCCCTTCGGCCTAGACAAGGGCTACTACTCACCAGCGAATTCGGATCTTTCATCAATTGCGTGGGATATGCAGGCCAACCCAGAACCGGACGTTAAAGAAAACCCAAACAGACTTTTTGGCTGGAAGAAGCCTACTGGCGTTAGCGAAGTCAGATATATCGTCGAATGGCTGTACAAAAACGATTATCCAAAACCTAACACCATCCACTATCGAATCACGGTACGAACCGTTGGCGATGGAGGCAAGACAGTAGTGATGCTCCAATCGACATATGCATGCATGTAGCAAAATATGGATACCATTAATGAAAAAGGCGATCAGAAATTTTATTGACCTCCTTTTTCACCAACATGTCATTGGGTCGCCCCCTTCAGCCTGCCCTTCCGGCGAGGAGGGACGCCTTCTTAATCGCCACAACAAACAGTACGGCGGAAGTTTAAATATATGGAGTTCAGCGGCTACGGTGGAAGCACCGTCGTTGTGCTCGAATCGACGTACGCCTGCAACTGAGTCCGGAGGCGATCGCATGTACCCACCCCGTTCTGCGTCATCCGCATCCTGGAGCCTCGCGACGCTGCGGCGCCATCGGGGAGCACAGACGGCACGCGGCCCGTGGCTGATCGTGGCGCTGGTGCTCGCGTGCTTCATGTCGGCCGCCCATGCGTTGACACTTCCGCAAACACCAATCACCTATTACCAGGCGCCGGTACTGGCCATGCTCGCGATGGGCAAGGACCACACGCTGTTCTACAAGGCTTTCAACGATTACAGCGATCTGGACGGTGATGGCATTCCCGAGCTCACTTACAACAAGGGTGTGCGTTATTTCGGCTATTTCGATAGCGGCCGTTGTTACGAATACATCTCCGGTCTCCAGCGCTTCAGCCCGTCGATCGGCAAGGACGCGGATGCCGATTACTACTGCCCGACCGGCGGCAACCTGTGGAGCGGCAACTTCCTGAACTGGGCGACGATGACGCGCATGGACATCATTCGCCGCGTCCTCTACGGCGGCATGCGCATCGTCGACGACGACGCTTACACCGTGCTGGAGCGCGCCGCAGTACCGCGTGATGGCCATGCCTGGGTGAAGGTCTACTCCGGCAGCGACATGAACCGGCTGACACCGCTGAGTGACGCCACCATCAGCCTGTGCAATGTCAGCTACACCGATACAAGCGACGGCCGGTACGTACCCCTGATGCGCGTGGCAAGGGGCAGTTGGCCACGCTGGGCTTCGAATGGCTATTACCAGTGCGAGTGGCGCGAAAACTACCCTGTTGATCCTGTCTACGGCACCAGCGGCAACCTGCCGACGGCCAGCGACAAGATCGCCAATGGTTACAAGGCCGGCGAATTCATCGTCCGCGCCGAGGTCTGCCAGAACAATCACGAGGAGGACAACTGCAAGACCTACCCGACCGGCAAGGTCAAGAAGCCCACCGGCATCATCCAGCAGTACGGCGACGACAACGTCATTCGCTTCGGCCTGCTCACCGGCAGTTATCGGCGCAATATCTCCGGCGGTGTGCTGCGCAAGAATATCGGCGTCGACTCGAACGAGATCAGCGTGAGCACCGACGGACGATTCATCGGTTTCAACTCACCACCGTCTTCCGAGAATTCGCTGTCGAGCGGTCCGCGCGGCTTCTGGGGGGATCCGGCCCCAAGCTTCGGCGGCATGATCCGGACCCTCGACCTGCTCCAGGTGACGGGCTACAACGGCAGCAACTACTCGGGTGACGGTTGCGGTACACCCGGCATGTCGAATTTTGCCAATGATATCTGCAACAGCTTCGGCAACCCCGAAGCCGAGATCTACCTGGAAGCCGTGCGTTACTACACGGCGCTGTCGTCCGGGCCAACCGCGGCTTTTCTGCCGACCGCAGGAACCAGCGACGCAAACAAGATTCCGCACATGCCCGGCAACGTCACCTGGACCGACCCCCAGGCCGCGTTCAGTTCGACCGACAAGCAATGCGTGGCCAAGAACGTCGTGTTCTTCAGTTCCAGCGCCAACTCGTTCGACTCCAATCTCGCCGACATCGGTAATGCCGTCGACGGGATCACCACCGATCTCGACACGTCCACCGGGGTGATATCGGGCGGCGTCAGCGCCGTGCGTACCGAAACCAAGAACATCGGCACAGCCGAAGGGCTGACGGGGTCATTCTTCGTCGGCCGCAGCCTGACGGCGGGGCAATACGACCAAATCTGTACCGCCAAGACGGTAACCGACCTGTCGCAGGTCGACGGCATCTGCCCGGAAGCACCGCGCCTCAAGGGCGGTTATGAAATGGCGGGTCTGGCGCTCATCGCGCGCCGTGATCACAAGATCAATACCTATGGTATTTCGCTGGCGCCTGCCAGCCCCAGTGTCACGATAGCCGAAGCGGGCACCGGCGGGCGTCGCGTCACGCTGATTCCAGCCTGCCAGTCCTACAATGGCAGCACGTTCGTCGGCAGTTGCGGCCTGCTGAATTTCCGCATCGATTCACAGCAATCAACGACGACGACGGCGACCGGTCGGCTTTACGTCTCGTGGGACGACAGCGAGCAGGGCAGCGACTACGAACTCGACGTCGACGGCTTCATCGACTACGAGATCAATTGGCTCGCCAATACGGCCAAGGTGAGCACCACGCTCAATGCCTCCTCGGCGACCTTTAGGCTAGGATTCGGCTATGTGATCGCCGGCACCACGCAGGATGGATTCCACGCCCATTCGGGCCTCAACGGCTATACCTTCAAAGATCCAACGGGCACGCCGGACTGTGAGAGCGGTTGCACCTTGAATTCGAATCCTGCCTTGAACGTTTCGGCCCGAACCTATCCGCTCGGTACCTCCAGTGCGCGCAACCTGCCGAAGCCGCTGGAACTCGCCGCGAAATGGGGAGGCTTCATCGATACCAACAAGGACGGCGTGCCGCAGCCGGATGAGTGGAAAGACAAAAGCTACTTCTCGGTCGCCAATCCCAACGAACTCGCGGCATCGCTCGGCAAAATCTTCGACCTGATCGCGACGACCCGCTCGGGGGCGGCGCTCACGGCGAATTCGAGCACACTCCAGACCAGCGCCGTCGTCTACCGCACGACTTACGACGCTTCGGACTGGTCGGGAGACGTGATCGCCTACCCACTCGATTCATCCGGCAACGTCCTCGTCGATCAACCCCTCTGGCAGGCACGCGAGCATATTCCTGCCCCCACCCAACGCAACATCTACACCGTGACCGATCCGAATCAGACCGGAAAGGGCGTGGCTTTTACGTGGACATCGATCTCCAACGCACAACAAAAGCTCTTGGAGAGCACGAAAAACTCCAAGGATGGCCAAGCCGTTCTCGACTACCTGCGCGGCAATCAATCGCAGGAGGCCAGCCAGGTCACGAACGGCTATCGCACCCGCAAGTACGTGCTGGGCGACGTCATCGGCTCGGCAGCCACCTATGTCGCAGCCAGCGATGAAGGCCGCTCGATACTGCCGGGCAGCGAAGGCAGCAGTTACCAGAGTTTCGTCCAGAGCAAGGCTTCTCGTCCCTCAATGCTCTATTTCGGTGCCAATGACGGCATGCTGCATGGCATCGCAGCGGCGGACGGCAGTGAGAAACTGGCCTATGTCCCTTACGGCGTCTTCGCCAATCTGAACAAACTGGCCCAAGCAAACTACGCGCACCAGTATTATGTCGACGCAACACCCGTGGTGGGCGATGCCTACAACAACGGCTGGAAGACGATCCTGCTGGGCACCCTGGGCAATGGCGGCAAATCCCTGTTCGCGCTGGATGTCAGCGCCCCCACGGCGTTCACCTCCAGCCAGGCGTTATGGGAATTCACTAACGCCCGCCTCGGCGAAGGGGCACGCCAACCCTTGATCGCGCGCACCAACAGCACCGCTCACCCGTGGGTCGCCATCGTCGGCAATGCGTACAACACGGTCGTCGGCAGCGGCAACAATGCGAGCGTGAACGTACCGACGTTGCTGGTGATCGATCTGTGGACGGGGGCCCTCGTCAAGGAACTCGTCACCACCCCTCCCGTCGCTGGCGACAACGGCCTTTCACCACCGACGGCTTTCGATGCCAATGACGACGGCAAGGTGGACTACGTCTACGCGGGCGATCTGCTCGGCAACCTCTGGAAGTTCGATCTGAGTTCGAGCAATGAGAGTTCCTGGAATGTCGCCTTCTCGAACACGCCGCTGTTCTCCGCCAAGGATAGCGCTGGCCGCGCTCAGGCGATCACGGTGCAACCACTCGTCGAAAAGCACCCGGACAGCGGCATCATGGTGTATTTCGGCACGGGTCGCTACCTCACCGCCAGCGACCATACCGATCCGGTACTCAATCCGAACCCGACCGACGGTACCGGCGGCACCGATTTCAATCCTGTGAACTCCCTCTACGGACTGCGCGACACGGGTAGTTCGGTCATTGCCGGCCGCAGCGCGCTATTGGCACAAAGCATCACCTATGAAGGAACACCGAGCGGTTTCAGCAATGCCATCCGCATCACCAGCAACACCGCCATCGACTGGACGCAAAAGCGTGGCTGGTACATGGACCTGTTGAGCGGTGGCAGCATCTTCCAGGGTGAGCGTGTCGTCGTAACACCGGCGCGCATCTACGAACGACTGGTGGTGCTCACGTCGATCCCGACCCAAAGCTCATGCCAGAAATCCGGATACGGCTGGCTCATGGAGTTGAATGCACTCAGCGGACAGGCACTCACCTACAGTGCCCTTGACTACAGCGGCGACAATACGATCAACGCCTCCGACATCGTGACGGCAGGCACGGTCTCAGGCATCAACGAGAATCGGGCACCGAGCGCCAAACGCCTGGACGATATCGGCATGCCCACCGGCATCACGATCCTGGGCAAGGGCTCGTCCAGCGGCGATACACGCTGCGAAGGTGGTGCGTGCGAAATCAAGATTCCCGGCGGTACCGAGGCGGTGGGCAAAGGAGAGATCGAATTGAGCGGCGGCAAGAAAGGGCGACTGACGTGGAGACAACTCCAGTGACCCCGATCACGAAACCGTTATCCTCACGGCAACCGCACCGTCGAAGGCAGCATGATGAGGGTGGCGGCCCAGGCGGCAAGGCAGACCAGCGCGGTTTCACGCTGGTCGAACTGATGGTCACCGTCGCGATCGCTGCCATTCTCGCTGCCATCGCCTATCCGGCCTATACCGGCTACGTGCAGCGCGCGCGGCGGGCGGATGCGCAAGCAGCGCTGATGGAACTGGCCGGCTGGATGGAGCGTCGCTATTCGACCAATTTCCGCTACGACGAAACCAACGGTGGAGATCCCACCTTGCCGACGCCCAGCAGCCAATCGGTGAGTACCTATTACACCTTCACCGTAACCCTGACCCCGTCGTCCGGGCGCAGCGCGACGGTTCCGGCCACCGCGTTCACGTTGAACGCTGCGCGGGCCGGTGTCCAGGCCAGCGACCCCTGCGGTACGCTCACGCTCAACAGCCAAGGCGTCCGCGGCGTTACCGGGGCGGCGTCCGGGTGGAGCGCCACCAATTGCTGGCAACGCTAGCGATAAAGCCTGACGCGGGACACGGGCAGGGAAACGAGGCCTGATTCACACATAAAAACAGCAACGACCTTGACTGCCGATACGGTGAACAAGCGCTCGTCCGCGGCGCCGACCCATCATTCGCGTCACCTCGCACAAGATTACCGAGTCCGAATGCGCATCCTTTTCACGGTAGGCCAACGCTACCTGCCTCAAGGCACGGGCGGCATCGAGGTCAACACCGATGCTCTCGCCAAGGCCCTGCGATGCCGCTCCATCGAAGTGGCGGTCATCACCGGAATCAGGCCCTATGGTCTGCGTTACCTGCTCAACGCACTGGCACGCAAGGCCATGCAGCGCGCCGTGGTCGCCGATCGCTTCGGTGGCTACCGCGTTTATCGGGGCTGGGATACGGTCATCGGCTTGAGCGAGGTCCTGGAAGATTTTCGGCCCGATGTCGTCATCACTCAGCGCGACGACAGGTTCGCCTTGGCGCAGAGAGCAAGACAGCACCGGGTCGACGTGTACTGCTATCTGCATTCCGCCACGCCGGCGGATGCCTGCGCCCCGTGTCCCGACGGCCTGCCGTTCCTGGCCAATTCGCATTTCACGGCCGCCTGGATCGGGCGGCATCACGGCATCCACGCTGACGTGATCCCGCCGCTGATACAGCCGTCTGCCTATCAGGTGCAATCGACCCGGCGCCATGTCCTCTTCATTTGCCCCCGCGCCTCCAAGGGCGTGAACATCGTTCTGGAGCTCGCGGCCTCACGACGCGAGGTGACGTTCGATCTGGTCGATTCCTACGACCCTCACTACACCCCGGCCGATATCCGTGCCCGTGCCCGTGCCCTGCCGAACGTACGCTGGCACAAGGTGAGCCCCAGCATCCGGCACGTGCTCGGCACTGCCCGCTTGCTACTGGCCCCATCCCAGTGCGAGGAGACCTGGGGCCGTGTCGTCTCCGAAGCGCAATGCAGCGGCATTCCCGCACTGGCCAGCCGGGTCGGCGGCTTGTCCGAGGCGGTCGGCGATGGCGGGATCCTGATCGACGACTACACGAACGTCGATGCCTGGAAAGAAACCTTCGCCCAGGTTTGGGGTGACGCCACGCGGCTGGAGCGGCTTGCGGACGCGGCACTGACGCATTCCCGGCGCCCGTGCTTTCAACCCGATGCGGTCGTCGACAGCTTCCTGCAGGCCATCGGCGCCGCTACTCCGGCAACCGAAGCGCTACGGCGCCGCCCGCAGCTCACGCGGTAACGCGAACACCACGCTCTCCTTGATCCCGCCGCTCTCGGGCAGCACCTCGGCGCCCCACTCCCGCAGGCGTGCAAGCACCTGTTGGACCAGGATGTCGGGGGCGGAAGCGCCGGCGGTGACGCCGATGCACGCCTTGCCCTCGATCCAGGCGCGGTCGATGTCCTCGGCGGCGTCGATCAGGTAGGCGGGCACGTCGAGCTTTTCCGATATCTCGCGCAGGCGGTTCGAGTTGGAACTGTTCGGCGAGCCCACCACCAGCACCACGTCACACTCGGCGGCGAGTTGCTTGACGGCATCCTGGCGGTTCTGGGTGGCGTAGCAGATGTCGTCCTTGCGCGGTCCGCGAATCGCCGGGAAACGCCGGCACAGTGCATCGATCACGTTCTGGGTGTCGTCCACGGACAGCGTCGTCTGCGTCACGAAGGCGAGCCGCTCCGGATCGCGCACCTGCAGCCGCTCGACGCATTCGGGCGTTTCCACCAGGTGGATCGTGCCGCCGTTCGCCGTATCGTAGTGGCCCATGGTGCCTTCGACCTCGGGGTGACCGGCATGGCCGATCAGCACCACGTCGACCCCCTGCTTGGCGTGGCGCACCACCTCCATGTGGACCTTGGTCACCAGCGGGCAGGTGGCGTCGAACACCGTCAGGCCGCGCCGCGCGGCCTCGTCGTGGATGGCGCGCGACACGCCGTGGGCGCTGAAGATCAGCGTGGCGCCATCAGGGACGTCGGCGAGATCCTCGATGAAGATCGCCCCTTCGCCGCGCAGCTTGTCGCAGATGTAGCGGTTGTGGACGATCTCGTGGCGCACGTAGATCGGCGCGCCGAACAGTTGCAGGGCGCGCTCGACGATCTCGATGGCACGGTCGACGCCGGCGCAGAAGCCGCGCGGATTGGCGAGTCGGATTTTCATGGAATGCCCCTCGCGGCCGTCGGGGCCGCTAGCGCTCGGGTGTTGCGGAATGTCGGGAGCTGCCGGCGAGCAGGCTGTCGAGCACCAGCAGTGCCGCGCCGAGCGAGATCGCGGAATCGGCCAGATTGAACACCGGGAACGGCCAGGTACCGATGTAGACCTGGATGAAGTCGATCACGTGACCGTGGAAGACGCGGTCGATCAGGTTGCCGACCGCCCCACCGATGACCAGCGCGAGCGCCGCCGCCAAGCGGCGTTCGTGCGCCTCGAGGCGGGCGAGCCAGAGTGTGAGCACGACGCTGACCACGCCCGCGAGCGCGAGGAACAGCCAGCGCTGCCAGCCATCGGCGTCGCCGAGAAAGCTGAACGCGGCGCCGCGGTTGTAGGCGAGCACCCACTCGAACAGCCCGGGCAACACCGGCACGCGCCCCGCCGGCTGCGCGAGCAGCCAGTCCTGCATGCCCAGCTTGCTCGCCTGGTCGAGGCCGATCACCAGCGCGCTCAGCCACAGCCAGCGCAGCATGCGGGACGCACTCATGCGTAGCGGCGCTGCTCGCCGCCGCCATCGATGTTCTCGACGCAGCGCCCGCACAGCCCGGGGTGCAGCGCATGGCGGCCGACATCCTCACGGTGGTGCCAGCAGCGCACGCACTTGGTGAATGCCGAGGGTGCGACGGCGATCGCGAGCGCGCCGTCCAGGGTCTCGACCGCATGCGGCGGGCGCTCGGCGAGCGGGTGGACGTGCGCGTCGGAGGTGATCAGCACGAAGCGCAGTTCGTCGTCGAGCCGGGCCAGATCGGCCTGGAGTTCGCCGCTCGCGTACAGATCGACCTCGGCGTCGAGCGACGCCCCGATGCCGCCGGCGACGCGCAGCTTTTCGAGCTCCTTGCTGACCACTTCGCGCACGTCGAGCAGGCGCTCCCAGTACGGCGCCCCGAGGACGTCGTCGTCGGCGAGCTCGAACAGCCCGTCGTACCAGGTGGCGAGGAACACGCTGTCGGCGCGAGTCCCCGGCATGTGGCCCCAGATCTCCTCGGCGGTGAACGAGCAGATCGGCGCGATCCAGCGCACCAGGGCCTCGAGCACGTGGTACAGCGCGGTTTGCGCCGAGCGCCGGGCACGGCTGTCGCGCGCGCAGGTGTACTGGCGGTCCTTGATCACGTCGAGGTAGAAGCTGCCGAGATCCACCGAACAGAAGTTGTGCACCTTCTGGTAGATCACGTGGAACAGGTACTTGTCGTAGGCCTCGCGGACGTCGCGGTCGAGGCGCGCGGCGCGGTCGACCGCCCAGCGGTCGAGCGGCAGCAGCGCCGCGGGCGCCAGCGCGTCGGTGGCCGGGTCGAAGCCGTTGAGGTTGGCGAGCAGGAAGCGCGCGGTGTTGCGGATGCGCCGGTACGAATCCGACATGCGCCGCAGGATCTCCTTCGACACCGTCATCTCGCCGCGGTAGTCGGTCGCCGCGACCCACAGCCGCAGCACGTCGGCGCCGAGCTCCTTGATCACCTCCTGCGGAGCGATGACGTTGCCGACCGACTTCGACATCTTGCGGCCCTGCGCGTCGACGGTGAAGCCGTGCGTCAGCAGCCCCTTGTAGGGCGCGACGCCGCGCATCGCCACCGAGGCCAGCAGGGAGGACTGGAACCAGCCACGGTGCTGATCCGACCCCTCCAGGTAGAGATCGGCCGGAAACGCGAGTTCGGGGCGGCTCTCGAGCACCGAGAAGTGCGTGGTGCCCGAGTCGTACCAGACGTCGATGGTGTCGGTGACCTTGTCGTACTCGGCCGCCTCGTCACCGAGGATGTCGGCGGCGTCGAGCGCGAACCAGGCATCGATGCCCTCGGCCTCGATCAGCACGGCGACCTGCTCGATCAGCTCCGCCGTGCGCGGGTGCAGCTCGCCGGTCTGGCGATGCGTGAACAGCACGATCGGCGAACCCCAGTAGCGCTGGCGCGAGATGCACCAGTCGGGGCGGTTGGCCACCATGCCCTCCAGCCGCTGGCGGCCCCAGTCCGGCGTGAACGCCAGGGGCTCGATCTCGGCCAGTGTGCGGGCACGCAGGCCGGCCTGCTCCATGCTGATGAACCACTGCGGCGTCGCGCGGAAGATCACCGGCGTCTTGTGGCGCCAGCAGTGCGGGTAGCTGTGGCTGATCTTCTCGGCGTGCAGCAGCGCGCCGTGCGCCTTCAGGTGCTCGACGATGGTGTCGTTCGCATGGGCGACGTGCATGCCGCCGAACAGGGGCGTCTCGGGCAGGAAGCGGCCGTCGGGCCCGACCGGATTGTCGACCGCGAGCCCATAGCGCGAACCGACGACGTAGTCGTCCTGGCCGTGGGCCGGCGCGGTGTGCACCGCGCCGGTACCGGCTTCGAGCGTGACGTGGCCACCGAGGACGACCGGCACCTCGCGCGGGTAGAACGGGTGGCGCAGCTTCAGGCCTTCGAGTTCGCTGCCCTTGCCGTAGGCGATGACCTGGTAGCGCTCGACATCCCAGCGCAGCATCGCATCCTTCAGCAGCCCCTCGGCGAGCAGCAGGCGCTCGTGCCCCTGCGCGGTCTCGGCCTGCACGACGACGTAGTCGAGTTCGGGGTTGAGCGCCACGGCCTGGTTGGCGGGCAGCGTCCACGGCGTGGTGGTCCAGATCACCACCGCCACCGGCCCGCGCCCTTCATGGCCGTCGCAGTGGTGCAGGCGCGCCATCAGCGCCGGCTCGTCGACCACCGGGAAGCGCACGTCGAGCGCCAGCGAGGTCTTGTCCTCGTATTCGACCTCGGCTTCGGCGAGCGCCGAGCCGCAGTCGACGCACCAGTAGACGGGCTTGGAGCCGCGGTCCAGGTGACCGTTGGCGACGATGCGCGCGAGCGAGCGCACGATGTCGGCCTCGGTGCGGAAGTCCATCGTCAGGTAGGGCCTGTCCCAGTCGCCGAGCACGCCCAGGCGCTTGAAGTCGGTGCGCTGGCGGTCCACCTGCGCGTGCGCGAACTTGCGGCATTCGGCGCGGAAGGTGCGCGCATCGACCTTGACGCCGACCTTGCCGAGCTTCTTCTCGACCGCGTGCTCGATCGGCAGGCCGTGGCAGTCCCAGCCGGGCACGTAGGGGGCGTCGAAGCCACCGAGCGTGCGCGACTTGACGATGATGTCCTTGAGCACCTTGTTGACGGCGTGGCCGATGTGGATGTCGCCGTTGGCATACGGCGGGCCGTCGTGCAGCACGAAACGCGGACGACCGGCGAAGGCCTCGCGCTGGCGCCGGTAGAGCGCCATCGCCTCCCAGCGCGCCAGGGTCTCGGGCTCGCGCGTCGGCAGGTTGCCTTTCATCGGGAAGGCGGTCGCCGGTAGATTCAGGGTGTCTTTGTAGTCGGCCACGTCACAACCTCTGCGCACCGTCGATGCGGTGCTCGGAAAATCCCGTTATCGGCCCGCGCCCCGCTCCGCCGGATGCGCCGCGAACCACGCCCGTGCCTGCCCGGCATCGCGGTGGATCTGCGCGGCGAGGTCCGCGAACGAATCGAAGCGCTGTTCGGCCCGCAGGCGGGCGTGGAATTCGACGCGCAGCGCGCGTCCGTACAGGTCGCCGGAAAAATCGAACAGGTGCACTTCGAGCTGCTCGCGCGTTCCTCCGACCGTCGGTCGCCGGCCGAGATTGGCCACGCCGGTGCGGATGCCGCCGCCGATGCCGTGCACGCTCACCGCGTACACGCCGGACAGCGGCGTGGCGACGCGGTGCAGGTGCACGTTCGCGGTCGGGAAGCCGATCGTGCGCCCGCGCTCGTCGCCGTGGGCGACGCGCCCGCACACGGCGTAGCGGCGCCCGAGCAGGCGCTCGGCGAGCGCGAGATCGCCGCGGGCGAGGACGTCGCGGATGCGCGTGCTGCTGACGCGATCGCCCTCGACCGTCACCGTCGACGTGCGCGCCAGCTCGAACCCCGCCTCGGCACCGAAGCGCCCGAGCATCTCGAAGTCGCCGCGACGACCGCGCCCGAAACGGAAGTCGTCGCCGATCACCAGGTAGCGCACGCCGAGCCGGTCGATCAGCAGATCGCGCACGAAGCTCTCGGCCTCGAGATTGGCGAGGCGCGCATCGAAGCGCAGCACCAGCACCCGATCGACGCCGGCCTCGGCGAGCGCGAGGAGCTTTTCGCGCAGGCGTGCGAGCCGGGCGGGCTTCGCGTCGCCGGCGAAGAACTCCTGCGGATGCGGCTCGAAGCACATCACCACGCTCGGTACGGCGAGGCTGCGCGCACGCACGTTCAGCTGCGCCAGCAGCGAGCGGTGGCCGAGATGCACCCCGTCGAAATTGCCGATGGTCAGTACGCAGCCGCGGTGACGGGGACGCAGGTTGTGGGCACCGCGAATCAGTTCCATGCCGGTTCCGCTTGTCGGATGACGCGAACGCACAATTATCGAAGATGCGCGGCGGCTTGTCATGCCGCGCGCGCGACCAGGTCGCGCAGGCGCAGGCCGGTGCCGAGGCAGGTCACCGCGTAGACCGCCATGCCGCCGGCCACCAGCCAGGCGAGGTGCAGCAGGCGCTCGGAGGTCGTCGCGGTGTACCACTGCGCGAGGTCACCGGCGCCCCACAGCAGGAATGCCGCCATCGCCAGGTTGCCGAGCAGGAGGTGCAGGCCGAAGCGCCACCAGCCCGGCACCGGGACGTAGTGCCCGTCGCGCAGCAGGCGCACCAGCAGCAGCCCCGCGTTGATGAACGATGCCAGCGCCGTCGACAGCGCGAGTCCGGCGTGCGCCAGCCACTGGACCAGCAGCAGTTGCAGCCCGATGTTGACGCCGATCGACACCAGCCCGTAGCGCACCGGCGTCCTGGTGTCCTGGCGCGCGTAGAACCCCGGCGCGAGCACCTTGATCAGCATGAAGGCGACCAGCCCGGAGCCGTAGGCGACGAGGCTGCGCGTGGTCATCACCACGTCGTGCGCGGTGAACTCGCCGTGCATGAACAGGGTGGCCAGCAAGGGGCCGGCGAGGATCATCAGCGCGACGGTCGACGGCACGCCGATCAGCAGCGACCAGCGCAGGCCCCAGTCGAGCGTGGCGGAGAACGCCGCGGGCGCGGCGTCGGCATGCTGGCGCGCGAGCTTCGGCAGGATCACGGTGCCGAGTGCCGCCCCGAAGATGCCGAGCGTGAACTCCACCAGCCGGTCCGAATAGTAGAGCCAGCTCACGCTGCCGGTCGGCAGGGTCGAGGCGAGCTGGGTGTTGATCAGCAGATTGATCTGGGCGGCCGAGGAGCCGAGCATCGCCGGCAGCATCAACTGCAGGATGCGCTGCACGCCGGCGCTCGCCCAGCCCCAGCGCGGCCGCGGCAGCAGCGCCAGGGCCCGCAGCGCCGGCAACTGGTACAGCAGCTGGAACACGCCGGCGATGCACACCCCCCAGGCGAGCGCGAGCGTCGGTTCGGCGAAGTGCGGCGCGGCCCAGAGTGCCGCACCGATCATGCACAGGTTGAGCAGCACCGGCGTCAGCGCCGGCACGGCGAACTTGCCGCAGCTGTTGAGGATGCCGCCGGCGAAGGCGGTCAGGGCGATGAACAGGATGTACGGAAAGGTGATGCGCAGCATGTCGGCGGTCAGCGCGAACTTCGCCGGCTCGCTGCTGAAGCCGCTGGCGAACAGCCACACCAGCAGCGGCGCGCCGATCATCCCGAGCGCCGTCAGCAACAGCAGCACCGCACCCAGCGTGCCGGCGACCTCGTCGACCAGCCGCTTCAGCTCTTCCGGCGAGCGCTGCGCGCGGTACTCGCTGAACACCGGCACGAAGGCCTGCGAGAACGCCCCCTCCGCCACCAGGCGGCGCATCAGGTTGGGGATGCGGAAGGCGACGTTGAAGGCATCCATGCCCGCGCCGGCACCGAACAGGCGCGCATAGAGCATGTCCCGCACAAACCCCAGCAGGCGTGACAGGAAGGTCAGCGCACTGACGGTGCCGGTGGACCTGAGGAGGGACTTACTCATCGCGCGTCACCTGCAAGACGCTCCAGGCGGATTCCGAAGGGGCGGCATGATAGCAACCGCCGGCGCCGGCGGCCGGTCGGCGTGCGGATTCCGGCCCCGCCGCCGCGTGCCGGTGCGCACGCCCCGCGACAGCCCGGCGCGGGCATTGACAGCGGCCGGCACGCCGTTGATACTGCGCGCCTTTTTCCAGACGCCGGGGCTCGCGCCCGGCCCCGGCACGATCTATCCGAACAGGAGCCCGACTTTGGCCAACTCTGCTCAAGCCAAGAAGCGCGTTCGTCAGGCGGAAAAGGCCCGTCAGCACAACGCCAGCCTGCGATCCACCTTCCGCACCTACGTCAAGAAGGTCATCGCCGCGATCGCCACCGGCGACAAGTCCAAGGCCGAGACGGCCTATCAGGAAGCGAGTTCGATCATCGACCGCACTGCGCGCAAGGGCCTGATCCACGCCAACAAGGCGGCACGCCACAAGAGCCGGCTCGCCGGCCACATCAAGGCGATGAGCGCCTGAGCCTGAGTCTGAGCCCGCTTTCCCGAAAGCGAAAAGGGCCGGAGCGATCCGGCCCTTTTTCATTGGCGCGGCGCGCCGGCGCCGCTCACACCAGTACCAGGTTGTCGCGGTGGATGAGTTCGGGTTCGTCGACATAGCCCAGCGCCGCCTCGATCGCCGCCGATGACTTGCCGAGGATGCGGGCCGCCGCCGCCGCGTCGTAATTGACGAGGCCGCGGGCGATCTCGGCGCCATCGGGGCCGACGCAGGCCACCAGTTCGCCGCGCACGAAGTCGCCTTCGACGCGCGTCACCCCCACCGGCAGCAGGCTGCGCCCGGATTCGCGCAGGACCCGGGCGGCGCCGGCATCGATGAACACCCGCCCGCGCACCTGCAACTGCACGGCGAGCCACTGCTTGCGCGCGGCCACCGGCCCCTGCGCCGGCCGCAGCAAGGTGCCGATCGTTTCGCCCAGGGCGATGCGCCGCAGCACGTCCGGTTCGCGCCCCCAGGCCATCAGCGTGCTGGTCCCGGAACGCGCCGCCTTCGCCGCCGCGCGCACCTTGGTCAGCATGCCGCCGCGCCCGAGCGTGCCCGCGCCACCGCCGGCCATGCGCTCGAGCGCGGGGTCACCGGCACGCGCCTCGTCGATCAGCGTGGCGGCCGGATCCTGGCGCGGATCGCGGTCGTACATGCCCTTCTGATCGGTGAGGATCACGTACAGTTCGGCCTCGACCAGGTTCGCCACCAGGGCGCCGAGGGTGTCGTTGTCGCCGAAGCGGATCTCCTCGAACGCAACCGTGTCGTTCTCGTTGACCACGGGAATCACGCGCAAGCCGGTGAGCGTGCGCAGCGTGCCCCGCGCATTGAGGTAACGCTGCCGGTCGACGACGTCCTCGTGTGTCAGCAGGATCTGCGCGGTGCGGATGCCATGGCGCTGGAACGCCGCTTCCCAGGCCTGCACCAGCCCCATCTGCCCGACCGCCGCCGCCGCCTGCAGTTCGTGCAGCGTATCGGGCCGGCGCGCCCAGCCGAGCCGGCGCATCCCTTCGGCCACGGCGCCGGAGGACACCAGGATGAGCTCGCGCCCCTGGGCGTGCAGTTCGGCGACCTGCTCGACCCAGGCGCCGATCGCCTGGGCGTCGAGGCCGCGCCCGCCGTCGGTGATCATCGCACTGCCGATCTTGACGACCCAGCGCCGGGCACGGCCGAGGGATTCACGGAAGCTGCTCGACATGGCGGTACTCAGGAATGATCGGTGAGGGCGGCCGCTGCGCCGTCGACGGGCGCCTCGGCCCGCCGGGCGTCGAGGCGGTCCATGATGCGCTGGCACAGGAGCTCGGTCCCCTCGCCGCGGATCGCCGCGATGGAGAACACCGGCCCGCTCCAGTGCAGCGCCGCGAGCAGCGCCGCCACCCGCGTCTCGCGCTCCTCGGCCGGCACCAGGTCGAGCTTGTTGAGCACCAGCCAGCGCTCGCGCCCCGCCAACTCCTCGCTGTAGCGGGCCAGCTCGGTCTCGATCACGCGCACGTCGCCGAGCGGATCGGCGCTGTCACTGTAGGGACTCATGTCGACCAGGTGCAGCAGCAGGCTGGTACGCGACAGGTGCTTCAGGAACTGCACGCCGAGCCCGGCCCCGTCCGCGGCGCCCTCGATCAGGCCGGGGATGTCGGCCATCACGAAGCTCCTGAGCGGCCCGACCCGCACCACGCCGAGATTGGGGTGCAGGGTGGTGAACGGGTAGTCGGCCACCTTCGGTCGCGCCGACGACACCGCGCGGATCAGCGTCGACTTGCCGGCATTCGGCATGCCGAGCAGCCCCACGTCGGCCAGGACCTTGAGTTCGAGCCTGAGCGTGCGCCCCTCGCCTGGCGTGCCGGGCTTGGACTGGCGCGGCGCCCGGTTGGTGCTGCTCTTGTAGCGGGCGTTGCCGATGCCGTGGAAGCCGCCGCGCGCGACCAGCAGGCGCTGACCGGCGCCCACCAGGTCACCGATCACCTCGTCGGTGTCGGCGTCGATCGCCAGGGTCCCGACCGGCACCGACACCAGCAGGTCGTCGCCCGCCTTTCCGGTGCAATTGGCCGAACTGCCGTTCTCGCCGCGCGCCGCGCGGAACGTCCGCGTGAAACGGAAATCGACCAGGGTGTTGAGATCGGGGTCGGCCACCAGATAGATGCTGCCGCCGTCCCCGCCGTCGCCACCATCGGGACCGCCGAACGGGATGAAGCGCTCGCGGCGGAAGCTGACACAGCCGTTCCCGCCGTCGCCGGCCTGGATGCGAATCACCGCCTCATCGACGAACTTCATTTTGCTCGCCCCGCCCCCGCAGGTGCCCCAGAAACGAGAAAGCCCCGCATGAACGGGGCTTTCGGCCGTACCCGCCGCCGATGCTCAGGCAGGCTGCACACTCACGTACTTGCGGGCCTTCGGACCCTTGGTTTCGAACACGATGCGGCCGTCCGCCTTCGCGAACAGGGTGTGATCGGTGCCCAGCCCGACGTTTGCGCCGGCGTGGAACTGCGTGCCCCGCTGGCGCACGATGATGTTGCCCGCGCGCACGGCCTGGCCGCCGTAGAGCTTGACGCCGAGCCGTTTGGACTCGGAATCGCGACCGTTGCGGCTGCTGCCGCCCGCTTTCTTGTGTGCCATGGATAATCCCCTGAATCAGCCGGCGCTGATGCCGGTGATCTTGAGTTCGGTGTAGTGCTGGCGGTGCCCCATCTGCTTGCGATGGTGCTTGCGCCGACGGAACTTGACGATCTCGATCTTCTTGGCGCGGCCGTGACCCTGCACCGTCGCCGTCACCTTGCCGCCCGCCACCAGCGGATCGCCAACGGTCACGGTTTCGCCATCGGAAATCAGCAACACCTGATCGATCTCGACCGCAGCCCCTTCGGCGACGTCGAGCTTCTCGACCTTGAGGGTCTGCCCCTCGGCGACGCGGTACTGTTTGCCCCCGGTCCTAATCACAGCGTACATTGCTGAATCTCCAGCCAATTTTGATCAAGCGACTACTAAAGGGCGCGAATTGTAGCGACCCGCGACCAACAGGGTCAACCGGATTATTCACTGTGCCCCGACCGGGCGGCACGGTAAACTATTGCTACGGTTACGACTCCAAAGAACAGTAATGCCCCCGCAGCGGTCGTTCCGGCTTCTCGACGCCACTGCGGGCACTCGTCGAACTCCACTCGCCGATTCCCAGCCTCATGAACATCCAAGACGTACGGGCACTGGCCGCCGACGACATGCAGGCCGTCGACCAGCTCATTCAGCGTGAACTGCATTCCGACGTCGCACTGGTGAACCAACTCGGCGCGTACATCATCAACAGCGGCGGCAAGCGCTTGCGCCCGGTGATCACGGTGCTCGCTGCCCGTGCCTGCGGACATGCAGGGGGGCAGCACATCACGCTCGCCGCGATCATCGAGTTCATCCATACCGCGACCCTGTTGCACGACGACGTGGTCGATGCCTCGACGATGCGGCGCGGTCGTGAGACCGCCAATGCCGTCTGGGGCAACGAGGCGAGCGTGCTGGTCGGCGACTTCCTGTACTCGCGTGCGTTCCAGATGATGGTCGGCATCGACAGCATGGCGGTGATGCGGATCCTCGCCGATACCACCAACCGCATCGCCGAAGGCGAGGTGATGCAGCTGCTCAACTGCCACGACCCCGACACCACCGAGGAGCGCTACTTCGAGGTCATCCACTGCAAGACCGCCAAGCTGTTCGAGGCGGCGGCCCGGCTCGGCGCCGTGATCTCGAATCGCAGCGGCGAGACCGAGGCAGCGCTCGCGAGCTACGGGCTGCACCTCGGCACGGCGTTCCAGCTCGTCGACGACCTGCTCGACTACAGCGCATCGAGTGCCGAGATCGGCAAGAACGTCGGCGACGATCTGGCCGAAGGCAAACCCACGCTGCCGCTGATCTACGCGCTGCGTCACGGCAATGCCGACGAGGTCCGGGTGATCCGCGAGGCGATCGAGAGCGGCGGGCGCGAGCACATCGAAGTCGTCACGCGCACTATTGAACGCACCGGTGCCCTTGCCTATACTGCGCGCCTCGCAAGGCAGGAGGCCGACAAGGCCATCGCCGCCGCGCAATTCCTGCCATCTTCTCCCTTCAAGGACGCCCTTGTCGGGCTGGCGGATTACTCGGTCGATCGTTCCTTCTGAAGCGATTTCGGGGTGTAGCTCAGTCTGGTAGAGCACCACGTTCGGGACGTGGGGGTCGTAGGTTCGAATCCTGTCACCCCGACCAAATCCAGAAACGACGAAGCCGGCGCAAGCCGGCTTCGTCGTTTTCATCCGTCCGCCGGCGGCGCAGGATCCGGGGCACGGACGGCTCCGGCTCAGCGGCTGACGATGGCGGGCTTCATCGGCCCCAGCAGGGCGAGCAGATCCTGCTGCTCCTTCGCCGGCACCTTGAACTTGTCGAGCGACTTGACGAGGTCTTCGACGAGCGCGTTGAAGTTCGCCTCCGTCACCCCCATGCCGGCATGCGCGGTCTGCATGTCCCGCCCGGTATAGGTGCAGGGGCCGCCGCTGCCGGCGCAGATCTGCTCGACCAGCAGGCGCTTCAGGCGCGGGATGTCGGTGTGGGCGAAGAAGCCGTTGATGCGCCGATCGGCCGCGACGTTGCCGACGAAGTCGTCGACCACCGCGGTGATCGCCTCCTTGCCGCCGAGCCGGGTGTACAGGCTCGGCGCGGCCTGCATGGCCTCGCCCGTCGACATCTGCGAGCACCCGCCGAGCAGCGGAACCAGGAGGGCGGCAACCATCAGCTTGGAACGAAGCGCGGTTTTCATCAGGGGACTCCCGTGGTTGGATGGCCCCTGTAGATGCGCTCGACGCCATCGCACGGATGCCGGCGCGTGCAAAAAAATGCCGACCGCCTCACCCCGCGACGCGCGGCACGCGCTCAGGCGTCCGGCAGGCGCCGGCCCAGGTAGAGGACCGGCCCGGTCGGCTGGCCGGTCGGCGAGCCTCCCACCGGTTCGAGGCTGACGGCCAGGCCCGCGCCGGGCAGCACGGCCAGCAGATCGCGCGCGAGCGGCAGGCGCGTCCCCCCGCTTGCCGACAGCAGGCCGAGCGACCGGGGCGCCTCGCCGCCGGGCGGCAGCAGCCAGAGTTCGAAACTGCGGTCGTCGGCCAGACGCTGCGGCCGCACCGCACTGACGACGATCCCGCTCGCCTCGCGGCGCACGACCCAGGCCGCCTGGCCGCTGCCGTCGTCGACCACGGCAACATACCCGACCTCCGGCACCGGCCCCCGCGCCAGGCCGACGTAGATCGCCAGCACCAGCGCCGCCGCGGTCGCCAGCCCGGCCCAGGTCGGCCATAGCCAAGGCCGGCGCTGCGGCACCGGTCGTGTGAAGGGCAGCACCCCGGCCGGCGCGAGACGCCGTTCGATGCCGGCCCACACCCGCGGATGTGGCGCCGCCGCCGGCAGCAGATCAATGATGCCGTAGAGCTGCTCCTGCCAGTCACGCACCTCGCGGCGCAGCAGCGGATCGGCCGCCATCAGGCCTTCGAAGCGACGCCGCGCCGCGCCGCGCAGGGTGCCGAGCACGTACTCCGCCGCCAGTTGCGAGCGCCGCTCCGGAGTACGGTAGTTCATGCGTGCAGACACCTCTTCAGTTGCTCGAGCCCGCGCCGGATCCAGCTCTTGACGCTGCCGAGCGGCGCCGCCATCGCCGCGCTGACCTGCGGATGGCTCAGGCCGCGGAGGAACGCGAGCAGGATGCTTTCGCGCTGCCGCTCGCCGAGTCCGTCCAGACAGAGGTGCAGGCGCCGCCCGTCCACCGCGGCGAGCGTCAGGTCGAGCGGCCCCGGCGTCTCGTCGGCGACGGCGGCGAGCTCCTCGTCGCCGAGGGCCTCCTCGCGCCGACGGCGCAGGGCATCGAGCGCACGATGGCGCACCAGCACCGCCAGCCAGGTCGCCGCCGACGCGCGCGCCGGATCGAACGATGCGGCATCCCGCCAGATCTGCACGTACGCTTCCTGCAGGACGTCCTCGGCCTGCTCCTCGGTGTGCATCATCCGCCGGCACAGCGCCATCAGGCGGCCCGAGGTCTGCTCGTACAGGCGCCGGAACGCCGCCCGGTCTCCTTGGGCGCACGCCAGCAGCAAGGCTTCCAGTTCGGCAAGTTCGTTCATCCGGGCACCACGGCGCAGCGCATCAGCGTCGGGCGGACGTCCGCCCAGCGTCGACCGTGCGCAGCCCGCCGTCCTGCAGCCCTCTCATCGAGTGCGCCGGCGTACGCCATGTGGATGCAGGCAGCGGAGGCGGGAAGCGCGGGCGTCAGTCGACGCGCGGCGCGGGCGGCTGGGCGGTCGCCCGCCAGACGCGGTAGTCGGCGAGGATCCGCGCGTGGTCGAAGGCCAGCACGGACGGCAGCGCGTCGGGGGCGTGCACGGCGACGGCGCGGGCGTCATCGCGGGCCGTCGGCATGCCCTGCGCCTCCCCGACGTACACCACGCTCGCGGTGTGGAAACGAGTATCGCGGGCCGGGTCGGAGTACACCCCTAGCAGGGCCCGCAGGCGCACGCCGAGACCGGTTTCTTCGCGCGCCTCGCGGATCGCCGCCGCCTCCACCCGCTCGCCGACATCGACGAAGCCCCCCGGCAGGGCCCAGCCGGGCGGCGGGTGCCGCCGTTCGATCAGCACGATCGGCCGCCCCGGACGATCGACGAGTTCGATCACGACATCGACCGTGAGCCGTGGTGTCGTCGGCAGCGGCACCGCTCAACCCTCGAGGCTTTTGGCGAGGCAGACGGCATCGGCGGGGCAGCGGCTGGTGAACTCGGCCGAGGCCCGCACCGGGGCGGGCACCTCGGCGCGGGCGCAGGGCCGATAGCCGAGCGCTTCGAGCAGACCGGCCGCCGTGGTGGTGAGCAGGTACAGCGCCCTGACCCCCTGCCCCTGCACGCGCCGTTCGGCCTGCGCGATCAGGGCCGGGCCGAGTCCGCTACCCCGCCAGGCGGGGCGCACCGCGAAGGATCGCAGCAGGCCATCGCTGCCGTAGCGTTCGACCCCCAGGCAGCCGATCACCGCGCTGCCGAGGCGGCAGACCACGAAGTCATCGAGATGCGCCGCCGTGAGATCGGCGTAGTGCAGACCCACGGCGGCGAGCAGGTCACGCACCGCCGGCAGGTCCTGCGGCAACGCCGGTTCGAACACGACATCCATGCTCATGCGGATGAGCCTCCGTTCACGTAGGTGGTGCGTGGCGCACGCGCTCCGGCCTGCGCCGTTTACGGGGCGACGACCTCAGGCATCGCCGCGCGTGAAGCGGATGATGCTGCGGCGGGCCTTCTTGTCGGGACGCACCACAGGGCGCGGGCTGCCGGCCGCGAGCAGTCGCCGCTCCTGCGCCTCCCGCTCGCGCCGCTCGACGCTGGCGGCGGACTCTTCGTACAACTGCCGGGCGGCGATG
The DNA here is from genome assembly GCF_004341245.1 of Plasticicumulans lactativorans. GTDB lineage: Bacteria > Pseudomonadota > Gammaproteobacteria > Competibacterales > Competibacteraceae > Plasticicumulans_A > Plasticicumulans_A lactativorans. The sequence goes on from NZ_SLWY01000015.1 coordinate 67,481, forward strand.
GCAGGACCGCGCTGCTCGGCCAGCGCCCGGATGGTGATCTCGAAGTGCTGCTGATCGCGGCTGATCTCGAGCCGGTCGCCGGGCTTGACCCCCTTTGCCGGCTTGGTGCGCTCACCATTGAGGTGCACCCGCCCGCCCTCGACCGCCTCGGTCGCCAGGCTGCGGGTCTTGAAGAAGCGCGCCGTCCACAACCAGCGGTCCAGCCGCACGCGCGCTTCGGCGCTTGTGTCGGGCGCCGGCTTCATCCGCGCGTCGGCGCCGGCGCTCGGCCCTTGGGGGGGCCGTCGTCGTCCGGGAGGATGATGTTCAGTTCGAGCACCTCGTAGTCCCCTTCGCGATCGACGTGCACTTTGATCTGGTCCTGCTCGACCTGGACGTACTTGCGCACCACGTCGAGCAGTTCGCGCTTCAGCGCCGGGATGTAGTCGGGACTGTGACGGCGACCGCTGCCACGCTCGTGCGCGACGATGATCTGTAGCCGTTCCTTGGCAACCGCGGCGGTGCTCGATTGGCGCTTGGAACGGAAATAATCGAAGAGGCCCATGTTCAGTTACCGAACAGCCGCTTGAAGAAGCCCTTCTTTTCAACCGAGAGGAAACGATGGGGGCGCTGCTCGCCGAGGAAGCGGGCGACCAGATCACCGTAGGCGCCGCCGGCATCGCTGGCCTCGTCGAGGATCACCGGGACGCCCGAGTTCGACGACTGCAGCACGCTGGGCGACTCCGGGATCACCCCGAGCAGCGGGATCGCCAGGATCTCCATCACATCGTCCACCGACAGCATGTCGCCACGCTCGACGCGCTCGGGCGCGTAGCGCGACAGCACCAGGTGCTCCTTGACCGGCTCCTCGGCCTGCTCGGCGCGCCGCGACTTGCTCGCCAGGATGCCGAGGATGCGGTCGGAGTCGCGCACCGACGAAACCTCGGGATTGGTCACCACCAGCGCCTCGTCGGCGAAATACATCGCCATCATCGCCCCCCGTTCGATGCCGGCAGGGGAATCGCAGACGATGAAGTCGAAGCTCTGGCGCAGTTCGTCGAGCACCCGTGCCACCCCTTCCTTGTGCAGGGCGTCCTTGTCACGGGTCTGCGACGCCGGCAGCACGTAGAGGTTCTCGCAGTGCTTGTCCTTGATCAGCGCCTGGTTGATCGTCGCTTCGTTGTTGATGACGTTGACGAAGTCATATACCACCCGGCGCTCGCAGCCCATGATCAGGTCGAGGTTGCGCAAGCCGACGTCGAAGTCGATGACGACCGTCTTGTGTCCGCGCAGGGCCAGACCGGTAGCGAAGGAGGCGCTGGTGGTGGTCTTGCCGACCCCTCCCTTGCCGGAGGTCACGACGATGATCTTGGCCAAGATGCTCACTCCTAGGAAACGCGCGTGCCGCCGGCTGTCGACTCAGCGCGCCAGCAGCTCGATGATCAGGTGGTCGTCCGCCAGATGGATCTGCACGGGCTTACCCCAGAATTCGCTGCTGGTCTGCTCCAGCACCCGGTAGCGGCCGGCGATGGACACCAGTTCGGCTTCCAGGCTCAGGCAGAAGATGCGCGCCTCGGCATTGCCCTTGGCACCGGCGAGCGCACGTCCGCGCAGCGGACCGTATATATGGATGTTGCCGTCGGCCAGCACCTCGGCGCCGGGGCTGACCGTCCCGAGCAGCACGAGGTCGCCGTCGGGCGCATAGAGCTGCTGCCCGGAACGCACCGGGTGGGTGCTCAGCCGGTTGCCCCGCGACGACGGCGCGCCGCTCCCACGCTCGCTCTCGGCAGCGGCGGCGGCCCGCTCCGGCTCGGCACGGCGCCCGCTGCCGCGCCCCTCCGGCAACACGCCGATCCCCGCCGCCTGCGCCGCCGCGACCAGCGCCTCGGAGCCGTTGCGCACGCCGACCGGTACCAGTCCGTGGCGGCGCAGGCATGCGATCAGCCCGGCCAGATCCAGCGCGGCGTCGGCATCGGCGAGCCCCTCGCAGTCGACGACCACCGGGACGTTGACGAAGAACCCCGGCGCCTGGGCGACTTTTTCGGCCAGATGGCGCTCGATCGCCGCCGGATCGGTGCGGCGCAGATGCAGGACGGTGAGGGTGAACAGGCTGCCCTTGAGGTCGAAAGGCGCTGCGTCGGCGGAGCGGTCGTTGGGGGGTGACATGCGTATGCAGGAATCCAGAGCGCCGACGGATCGCCCCGGTGTGCCACCGGCGCGGCTGGCCGTGACTCTAAACACTACCTTACGGGCGTTCAAGGCCCGTGCCGGATCGTGCCGACGTGGTACCGGCACCCGTCTCAGCCGCCGCTGAGCCACGTCCGTCGCCGCTGCACCACGGCATCCGCGGCATCGCCGTCGACGCTGATGAATACCGTGTCGGCCGGCGCCGCGGCCAGCGTCAGCGCGAACACGAGGAGCTCGTCGCGCCGGAACACGTGCAGGTGCACGCACTCGCCGGGACGCAGCGCATCGAGCTGGCGATCGAAGCCCCGCGGCTGGACGCGCAGCCCCTCTAGGGCGACCAGCACGTCGCCCGCGGCGATCCCCGCCGCCTGCGCCGGCCCGCCGTCGAGCACGTGGCTGACCCGCAGCTCGCCGTCCGCCACCTGCGTACGCAGGCCGAGGTCCGCGCGCGGTTCGCTGCGCGTGCCGGGGCGTCCGCCGTTATCGCTGCCCGACTCCGCCGGTCGCAGGTTGAAACGCAGCCCCACGTCGGGCAGCAGCTCGGCGAGCGGCGCGTCCTCCACGCCGTGGACATGGCGTGCGAAGAAGGCACCGAAGTCCTGGCCGGCGAGCTCCGCCACCAGGGGTTCGATGCCGTCCTCGGGCACCCCGTCGGCGCTGCGCCCGTAGCGCGCCCACAGCGCGCGCATCACGTCGTCGAGGCTGCGGGCGCCGGCGCTCGCCCGGCGCAGCGCGAGATCCAGCGCCAGCGCCACCAGGGCCCCCTTAGTGTAGTAGCTCACGACGGCATTCGGCGTATTGGCGTCGGGCTTGTAGAACTTGTTCCAGGCATCGAAGCTCGACTCCGCGAGCGACTGCCGCAGCCGGCCCGGCCCGCGCCACACGCGCGTCGCCGTCTCGCCGAGCATCTTCAGGTAGCCGGCCTCGTCGATGAGCCCGCTGCGCACCAGCGCGAGGTCGTCGTAGTAGGACGTGAAGCCCTCGAACACCCACAGCAGGCGCGTGTACGCCTCGCGGCCAAGGTCGCACGGCACGAACGCCGCCGGGCGGATGCGCTTGACGTTCCAGGCGTGGAAGTACTCGTGGCTGCACAGGCCGAGGAAGGTGCGGTAGCCGTCGCCGGGTTCGCCCGAGCGCGGCAGGTCGTCGCGCCCGCACAGCAGGCTGGTCGAGGCACGGTGTTCGAGCCCCCCGTAGCCCTCCCCCACCGCCGTGACCAGGAACAGGTAGCGCGCCATCGGCGCCGGTTCGCCGAAGAAGCGGATGTGGTGCTCGCAGACCGTCTTCAGGTCACGGCACAGGCGTTCGAGATCGACCCGCACCCGCCCGGTGATCGCCACCGCGTGCGGCACGCCGCACGCCTCGAACTCGCCGAGCAGGAACTCGCCCATCTCGACCGGGTGGTCGATGAGCTCCTCGTAGTCGGCCGCCGCATAGTCGCCCGCGCTCCACGGCAGCGCGCCCGCACGCGGCAGGCTCGTCGCGACGCGCCAGTGCTTCCAGCCCTCGCCGTCCGGCAGCGCGATCGTCACCGCGCACGGCAGGTGCTCCTGGCCGACCACCGCCGGGAACACGCTGCTGCCATTGAAGTACGCATGGGTGGTGTCGAGGTGGGCGCCGCGTACCGACAGGTCCCAGGCGTGCACCTCCCATTCGAAGCTCAGCGGCCCTGCACAGGGCGCGCACTGCCAGGTGTCCTTGTCGAGCTTCGTCAGCGCGACGGCCCGGCCCCCGGCTGCGGCACGCGCCACGACCACGTGACGCGCGAAGTCGCGGATCATGTAGCTGCCGGGGATCCATGCCGGCAGGCGGAACAGCTGCCCCTCCGCGGCGGGCACCGCCACCTCGCAGCGCACGCGGAACAGGTGCGCCCCGGGGTGCGCGGGCTGGATGTGGTAACGGATCGCGGGCGTGGCGCTCATCGGCTTCTCGGAGGCTGCGGCGGCGGCTCACTCTCGCGCTCGCGCGACGTCGTGGCAACCGTCGTCGCGCCTGCGTACGGCCCGCAACAAAAAGGCGGCCGCAGCCGCCTTGCCGGAGCGCACGGGCGCTCAGTGATCGTGGCCGTGCGCATGCACGTGGCCGTGGTCGAGCTCCTGCTCCGTCGCCTCGCGCACACCGAGCACCTCGACGTCGAAATACAGGGTCTTGCCCGCCAGCGGGTGATTGCCGTCCAGCGTGACGTGATCGGCGGCCACGCCGACCACGGTGAAGGCGACCACGCCCTGCGGGCCTTCGCCGTGCACCTGCATGCCGACCTGGATCTCCTCCCCCGGCGGGAACTGGTCGCGCGGCACCTCGAACACCGCCTTGTCGTTGCGCTCGCCGTAGCCGTCGGCCGGTGCCACCGTGACCTTGGACTTGAAACCGGCCTCAACCCCTTCGAGCGCGCTTTCGAGCCCGCCGATGATGTTGCCATGTCCGTGCAGGTACTCGAACGGCGTACGGCCGCTGCTGCTGTCGAGCACCTCGCCGGCATCGTCGGTGAGCGTGTAGTGCATGGAAACGACTCTGCCTGCGGCAGCTTTCATGGGGCCCACCTGTGGGGTGACTTGGAGGGGCACACTATAACCCACGGGTCCGGAGCTGTCCGACCCGCGGCGGCGGCTATACTGGAGCGGTCATGTCCGTATGCCGCGTGACCATCCGCCGATGCCCCGATCCGCACGACTGGCTGTCGCCCTGTTCGCCGCCGCGCTGCTCGCCGGATGCGCGTCGGCGCCGTCGCCGCTGCGCGAGCGCGTGCTCAGCAACGCCGAGCGCCTGATCGGCACCCCCTACGTCGCCGGCGGCGCAACGCCGAAGGGGGTCGACTGCAGCGGGCTGGTGCAGATGGCCTATGCGCGCGCCGGCCTGCGCGTGCCGCGCTCCACCGAGGAGCAGTTCCGCCGCGGCCGCCACCTGGACGACGTCCAGCCGGGCGACCTGCTGTTCTTCGCCACCGAGCCGGACCGGGTGTCGCACGTCGGCATCTATACCGGCGACGGCCAGATGATCCACGCGTCGAGCGGCAGCCGCGAGGTGCGCAAGGTCGGCCTGGGGATCCCCTACTGGAAGTCCCGCTACATCGGCGGCGTCAGCTACATCGACGGCTGAGCGCCGCGGCCGGACGTCAGCCGGTGGCGCGATCCGCGGCGGCCACGCTGCCGCCCTGCCCGCACACCTCACCGGCTTCGAACACCACCAGCTCGCCGGGTGCCATGACGTTCCAGCTTTCGTTGGTGGTCAGCGGGCGCGTGGCGATCACCGTCACCACGTCGTCGGGGGTGGTCTCGCGCTGGAAGTCGACGGTCATGTCGGCGTCCGACAGGCGAGCCTCGCCGAACGGCGCGCGCCGGGTGATCCACGCCAGCGACGTGCTGCAGTGCGCGTAGAGGTGGCGGCTGTCGGAGAGCAGGAAGTTGAGCACGCCGAGCCGGTGCAGCGCCTGCGCCCGCTCGCCGATGAAACGCCAGAGCGTGCGCGGCTCGCGCGGCAGCCGCGGGAAACGTTCACGCACCTGACCGAGCAGCCAGCAGAACGCGTGCTCGCTGTCGGTGCTGCCGATCGGCAGGTAGGCGCCGAGCGGCAGGCGCTTCACGCCCTTGAGCTGGCCGTTGTGCGCGAAGGTCCAGTGCCGCCCCCACAGCTCGCGGGTGAACGGATGGGTGTTCTCCAGGCACACGCGCCCGCGGTTCGCGCGGCGGATGTGGCTGATGACGATGCGACTCTTGATCGAGTAGCGCTGCACCAGGCGGGCGATCTCCGAGTCGCAGCTCGGGCGCGGGTCGTGGAAGGTGCGCGAACCGCGCCCCTCGTAGAAGGCGATGCCCCAGCCGTCACGGTGCGGGCCGGTGCGCCCGCCGCGCTGCATCAGCCCGGTGAAGCTGAAGCAGATGTCGGTGGGCACGTTGGCGCTCATGCCGAGCAGTTCACACATCGCTTCAGCCCCAGCGCCCGCCGAACGGTGCCACCCGCCGCGGCTCGGGCAGGCCGCGGGCCCGGCGCACGTGGGCCAGGAAGGGGTTGTCCGCGAGCTCATCGCCGAGCGTGGTGTCGGGGCCGTGGCCGGGATGCACCACCAGTTCGCCGGGCAGGGCCATCAGCTTCAGCAGGCTCGCCTGCGCCAGTTGCGGGTCGCTGAGCGGGAAATCGGTGCGGCCGACCGAGCCGGCGAACAGCGTGTCGCCGACGAAGATGTCGGTATCGGTGTACCAGCAGCCCTGCCCCGGCGTGTGGCCGGGCGTGGAGATGAAGCGCAGCCGCAGGGCGCCGACGTCGACCGCATCGCCGTCCCGCACCTCGACGTCGATGCGGCCGCAGGGCCGGGACAGTTGCGGCATGCCGAACATCGCCCCCTGGCGGGGCAGCAGGTCGAACAGCGGCCGCTCGAGCGCCGGCAGGTAGGTCCGCGCCACGGGGAAGGCCTGCTGCACGGGCACGAGCCCGCCGGCGTGGTCGAAATGCCCATGGGTGAGCAGGATCGCGTGCAGGTCCGGGCGCGGCCGCAGTGCGGCGAGCGCGCGCGCCACTTCCTCGCCTTCGCCGGTATCGATCAGCGCGCAGGCGCCGCTCGCCGGATCTTCGAGCAGCCAGGCGTTGACCTGGAACAGGCCGGTGGTGAAACAGCGCAGGTTCATGCGGGCCATTCGACGATGTGGGTTTCGAGATCGTGGACGTAGCGTTCGGAGATCGCGCGGCCGCGCACCGACACGCCGGCACGGTGCACCGCCGCGGGATCGCCGCAGACCAGGGGGTGCCAGTCCGGCAGCTCGCCGCCCTCGGCCAGCAGGCGGTAGGCGCACGTCGACGGCAGCCAGTTGAAGCGGCCGGCCGTCTGCGGCGTCAGCTGGACGCAGTCGGACACCCAGCGGCGGCGCGTCGCGTAGCGGGTGCAGCGGCAGGAGCCGAGATCGAGCAGCCGACAGGCGACATTGGTGAACTGCAGGCGACCGCTGTCGGCGTCCTCGAGCTTGTGCAGACAGCAGCGGCCGCAGCCGTCGCACAGCGACTCCCATTCCTCGCGGCTCATCGCCGCGAGCGGCGTGGTCTTCCAGAACGGTGCTTCAGGCGTCGCGGACATCGGGGACACTCCGGGCGGCGACCACGGGCGGGCGCCGACGGGCCCGGACACGCGCACCGGTGCGCGTGCGGCCCGCGCGCCGCGGGGTCACGAACTGATGTACTCGCGCAGGGTCTCGGCTTCCTTGGCGGCCTCGTCGAGCTTGGCCTTGACCACGTCGCCGATCGACACCAGCCCGAGCAGCCTGCCGTCCTCGACCACCGGCAGATGCCGGAAGCGGCGCTCGGTCATCAGCGCCATCACCGAATCGACGGTGTCGTCGGGCTTGCCCACGACCACGCTGCAGGTCATGCGCTCCTCGACGCGCAGCGCCGCCAGGTCGACGTCGCCCTCGGCGTACAGCCGCACCACGTCACGCTCGGTGAAGATGCCGACGGGACACCCGCCGGCATCGGGTATCAGCACCGCACCGACCTTGTTCGCGTGCATCACCTTCACTGCCTCGGCGATCGAGGCCGCCGCGGACACGGTGATCGTACTGCCGCCTTTGCGCGCCAGCAGGTCCTTGAGCTTCATGGGCAATCCCCCCGTATTGTCGAAGTGGGCCGACACACGTCGGCGCACCCTCCGGGGTTTGCGCCGGCGCAGGGCTAGGACAATAGCACCGGGGTGGCAGACCGGCCACGGCCATCCCCGACGACGGCGTCGCCGGGGACGGGCCGCGCGGGCGGGCGGCTACGCGGCGAGGCTGAGCAGCAGGCCGTTCAGGCGGCGCACGAAGGCCGCGGGGTCGTCGAGGCTGCCCCCTTCGGTCAGCACCGCCTGCTCGAACAGCAACTGCGCGAGATCGGCGAAGCGGTCGCCGTCGGCTTCGGCATCGAGCCGGTCGATCAGCGGGTGGCCGGGGTTGAGTTCGAGCGTGGGCTTGCTGCCCGGCAGGCTCTGGCCCGCCTCCTTCAGCAGGCGTTCGAGGTGCGCGCTCATCGCGTGTTCGTCGACCACCAGGCAGGCCGGCGAGTCGGTGAGCCGGCTCGACATGCGCACGTCCTTGACGCGCTCGCCGAGCGCCTCGCGCACCCGCTTCACCAGCGGCTCGAAGCGCTCCTCGACCTGCTTGTGCTCGGCCTTTTCCGCCTCGGACTCGACGCCGCCGAGGTCGAGCGCGCCCTTGGCGACCGAGGCGAAGGGCTTGCCCTCGAACTCGGTCAGGTGCGACATCAGCCACTCGTCGACGCGCTCGCCGAGCAGCAGCACCTCGATCCCCTTCTTGCGGAACACCTCGAGGTGCGGGCTGTGCTTCGCCGCGGCGAAGCTGTCCGCCGTCACGTAGTAGATCTTCTCCTGCCCCGGCTTCATCCGCGCCACGTAATCGGCGAGGGCGACGCTCTGCTCCTCGGCATCCGTGTGCGTCGAGGCGAAGCGCAGCAGGCGCGCGAGCGGCTCGCGGTTCGCCCAGTCCTCACCCGGCCCTTCCTTGAGCACGCGTCCGAACGACTGCCAGAACTCGGTGTACCTGGCGGGCTCGTTCTTCGCCAGGTCTTCGAGCAGCCCCAGCACCTTCTTGACCGAGCCGGAGCGGATGCCGTCGATCACCTTGCTGCCCTGCAGCAGTTCACGCGACACGTTCAGCGGCAGGTCGTTGGAGTCGATCACGCCGCGGACGAAGCGCAGGTAGCGCGGCATCAGGTGCTCGGCGTCGTCCATGATGAACACGCGCTGCACGTAGAGCTTCACGCCGTGGCGCGAATCGCGGTCCCAGAGGTCGAACGGCGCCCGTGCGGGGATGTAGAGCAGCGAGGTGTACTCGTACTTGCCCTCGACGCGGTTGTGGGTCCACGCCAGCGGCTCCTCGAAATCGTGCGCGACGTGCTTGTACAGGGCCTTGTACTCGTCGTCGCTGACCTCGCTCCTGGGCCGGGCCCACAGCGCCGAGGCCTTGTTGACCTGCTCGTCGACGACACGCGGCGCGGCCGCCTCGCCCCCCTCCTCGCCGGCGTCCTCGGCGGGCTTGGGGGTGGCGAGCAGCACCGGCAGCTGGATGTGATCGGAATACTTGGTGATGATCGAGCGCAGCTTCCAGTCGCTCAGGAACTCGTCCTCGCCTTCGCGCAGGTGCAGCACCACCTCGGTACCGCGCGCCGCGTGCTCGACGTTCTCCAGCGTGTACTCGCCAGCGCCTTCGGACTCCCAGCGCACGCCGTGTTCGGCCCCGAGCCCGGCGCGGCGGGTGGTGAGGGTGACGCGGTCGGCGACGATGAAGGCCGAGTAGAAGCCCACGCCGAACTGGCCGATCAGGTTCGCGTCCTTCTGCTGATCGCCCGAGAGCTTTTCCAGGAAGGCCCGGGTGCCCGACTTGGCGATGGTGCCGATGTGGTCGATGACCTCCTGGCGGCTCATGCCGATGCCGTTGTCGCGCAGCGTCAGCGTGCGCGCGGCCGGGTCGACCGCGACATGGATCTTCAGCTCGCCGTCATCCTCGTACAGCGCGTTGTCGGTCAGCGCCTCGAAGCGCAGCTTGTCGCAGGCGTCCGAGGCGTTGGAGATCAGCTCGCGCAGGAAGATCTCCTTGTTCGAGTACAGCGAGTGGATCATCAGGTGCAGCAGTTGCTTCACCTCGGCCTGGAAACCCAGGGTTTCCTTGTGCGTATCGACGCTCATGGACGGTCCTCGAATGGCAGGGTGACGAAATGGGTCCTCCGACCCGTGATCGGCCGTGAAGATAGGGACGGAGCGGCCAATTTCAAGCCGGGAGGTCGCGCCGCGCCGTTGAACACGCCGCAAAGGGGAAGCGCCGCTCCGCTGGGCGATGGCGCCGCGATTGATCGAACGGCCGGTGTCCCTGCCGCCGCTACTCGTACCGATACCGCGCTCGCGGCATACTGCCCCCTTCCCCTCCAACCGGGATGCGTATGAACCTCTCGCCACTACGCGCCCTGCTGGCACCGCTCTGGCTGCTGTCGGTCGCAACCCAGGCCAAGTCGTTTCGCGACAACCCCGTGATCGGTTCGCGCCGCCTCAATGCCTGGGGACTCCATGCGGCACGGGTCAGCCTCGCTCACCGGATGGCGCGCGCGCGACGCGAACGGCTTGCCGACCGGATTCCGGCAAGCGACCGGCAGGCCTTCGAACGTGACGGATACATCATCCGCCCTGCCTTTCTGCCAGAGGACGAGTTTGCGCTGCTGCGCGATGCCCTGCTGCGCCATGAAAGCGAAGCCCGCGAGATGGTGCAGGGCGACACGGTGACGCGGCGGATCGCACTGGACGCCGCCACACTCAAGGCGCTGCCCGAGGCAGCGCGCGTGCTGCAGCATGCCGACTGGCGCGCACTGATCCGCTATGTAGGCTCGTTCGACCAGGAGCCTCTGGTCTACATCCAGACGATCCTCAACCACGTCCGCGCTGGCGCCCCCGACCCGCAGACACAGCTCCACGCCGACACCTTTCACCCCTCCGTGAAAGCGTGGTTATTCCTGACCGATGTCGCCGAAGACGGTGGCCCCTTCGTCTATGTCCCCGGGTCACACATCCTCACCCCGGCCCGGCTCGCCTGGGAGCGACGACGTAGCCTCGAAGCCGCCAGTCTGCGGGACAAGTACTCGGCTTCCGGCTCGTTTCGCATTGAACGCCACGAACTGGCTGCGCTCGGCCTGGGCGAACCACGATGCTTTGCCGTACCGGCGAACACGCTGGTGATCGCCGACACTTTCGGTTTCCACGCCCGGGGCCCCAGCACACACCCCTGCATCCGCATCGAACTGTGGGCCTATGGCCGTCGCAATCCCTTCTTGCCGTGGACAGGCCTTGCCCCCTTGTCGTGGCCGCCGCTGGCGGTGCGGCGCATCCCCTGGTTGTGGCGCCTGCTCGATCTTCGGGAGCAGCTGGGAGGACGCCGCAACCCCTGGCGACGCGCCGGTTCCCTGTGTCCGGATGCCCCCTGCGCTGGAATGACCCCCACCGCGCGGGCCGTCGATCCTTTGGGAACAGAAGCCCGCGAGGCCCGAGCACCGAGCGCTGCCGCCAGCGGCGTGTCGCCGGCAGATGATTGAGTCACGACGATAAACCGCAGGCGAGGCATCCGCCGGATGCCCAAAACCGGCATCCGCGACATCAACCGGCGGCACAGCGTTGTCGTGCCCCCGGTGACGATCCGGACCAGCGGCCGGCACCCGATCTGGTCCGCGGCCACCCCAGGCACCCGCGCCGAGCCCCGTCAGGCACGGGGTAACGGGGGGTGCCGCACATCGATCGTTCACGTCTTCACAAGGCCCGATGCCGCCATCGCGCCTTGAAAGACGGAATCCGCAGGCCCGCGCACGTCAGACAAGCGATGCTTCTACGGCCGGCGGGTGACGGCCTGCAGGCCTTGCCACTGCCACGCCGGGAGCACCCTGCACATCTTCGCGGGCCTCGCAGCGACAGACCCGCATCCAATCGACTTCGCTCAAACGCTTATAAAAGCTGCCGTTGACTTGCGTATGGCGGATCAGGTAGGTCCGAAAGCGGTGATAAAGCTTCATGTCGACGGCGCCCGGCTCACGCCAGAAGTCTTCCAAAGCCCCCTGAAAAGTCAGACCTGGCATGTCGTAGATCGCCCGCCCTAGCACTTTCAACGGCACGCGGTGGTACAGCACCGACATGCCGACGGTGCTGTTGACCATCACCGCACCACGCGCGTGGCGAATCAGCGTCGGCAGGTGCAGATCGTGGACGTAGAACACCCTCCCCGCGAGCCCGTGCTCGCGGGCAAGTCGCGCCAGCAGCTCGCCGTAATGGGTGTAACCGCGATCGAGTGGATGGTGCTTGAACACGAGGCTGGTATCGGCCGGTGCCGCGCGCGCGAACGACTCGAGCACCTGGGCGATGAACTCGGTCACCGAAACGAACCGTGAATGGTCGACGATCTGCGCATCGGTGTGCGTCTGCAGCGCCACCAGGAAGTAGCGCTGGTCGAGTTCACACGCGACGCGCGGCAAAAGCGACGCCTGCTCGCGGGCGAAGCGTCGCTTCCGCCACCACGCCCTGAGCCAGACCCCCACCTCCCCGCGCACCTTGAACGGCCGATGGTGCGCATAGCCGGGGAAGAAAGGCCGCAGCCAGCGCAGCGCCGCGACGTAGGCCATCGCGTGGCACGCCATCCGCCCGAAGGTCTGCCCGACCGGCTCCGGCATCGGCAGCGGCGCGTCGGGCAGGGCGCGGTAGAACGCCGGGTCGCGCGGCAGTCGCGAATGGCCGTTGACGCCCCACTCCTCGAGCGTCACGTAGTCGGGGCGCACGTAGCCCTCCTCGAATACGAACACCCGCACGCCGAGCGGCCCCGCCACCTGCGGCACGCAACGGTGCATCGGCCGGCAGTCACCGAACAGATAGATGCGCTCGATTCCGTGCCGGCGCAGGAACCCGGCCAGGAAATCGGGCCAGGCATCGACCCCGCCCCGGTAGGCCAGCGCACCGGGTCCGGGGTAGAACAGCCAGTCGCCGGCGTTGAAGTTGATCTTCCGCACCCGGTGTCCCTGCGCGCGCAGCAGGCGGGCGAAGCGTCGGAAGAACGGGCCGATCGGTCCTTGTAGCAACAGCACATCAGCCATGCGTCAGTCCTCTCCAGAGGTTCACCAACTTGCGCTGCTGACGAACCCACCACGGCGCGCCGAAACCCTGCGCCGCGGCCTTGCCTCTGTCCTCGATGATGGCGTCCACCGCGGCTTCAGCCGTCATGAACGCCCGCATACGATAGTCGTAATAGCGCGGGTAGTGCAGCAGCACCCCCGCGACCAGCTCATCCAGCGTCAGCCGGCGGTTGCGCCGCGCCAGCCGGTGCCGGTCGTCGGTCAGACCCCAACCAGCGTAGAACGGCAAGCCATATACCACGACGCGTCTGCCGCGCAGCAGTGCCTCGAAGCCGACCAGCGACGTCATCGTGTGCACCTCGTCGGCCAGCGCCAGACAATCGGCCAGCGGCGCATCCGTCACCACCGCATCGCACAGTCCGGCCAGCGTCTGCACCGACACCTGTCCGCTGCGGTTACCGCTGAGCACGTCGGGGTGCGGTTTGTAGATCAGGAACGCCTGCGGCAGTGCGCCGCGCGCCGCGCGCAGGAGTGCTTCATTGGTGCGCACGTCGACGCAGCCGAGGCGGATCGAGGCGTCATCCTCCACCTGTCCCGGCACCAGCACCACGCGGCGACCGGCTGGCAATGCGGGCAGGCTCCCCCCGCGAAACGCGGCATTGTACTTGCTGACCCCCTGTTCGAGCAGCCGTTGCCGCAATGCCGCTCCACGGGCGAGATCCTGTGGCGAAAATGCCGCATGTTGCAGGATGTGCTCCAGGTCGCTCGGTTGGCGCGGATCGAAGTAGATGCCACGGCGGTCGACCACCAGCGACAGCGGTCGGATGAAATCCGAACCCAGCCCTACCGAACGGATGAAGCCGTCCTCGACCCGCTCGGGGTGGATACCGAGCCCGTCAGCGAGTGCCTGCAGGCCGGGCACCTCGCGGAAACCCCATACGAGCATGCGGTCGCCGTGCCGGATGCCGAGCCGGCGCGCATGACGCACGCTGCGAACGAAATGCACCGCGTTGCCCGGCGCCTTCAGGAACCCGCGCACGTAACCGCGCTTCCAGGGCGTGAAGCCGAAGCAGAACAACCGTCCACGGTTGGCGTTGACGTACTGTCGCTGCAGCGCCAGGTGCTCGATCACACGCTCGATCTCGCAGCGCTGCCCGCTCGCCGGGTCGACATAGCGCGGATACAGGAGATAGGCCGCGGCGAAGATATCGAGCACGCTGCGCACGCGCGTTCGCCGCGGGCACTGCATGCGGTCGTCAGTCACCCCCCAGCCGGCATAGAACGGCATGCCGAAACACGTCACCGGTTTGTCGAGCAGCAGCGCCTCGAACCCCATCTGCGAGGTCACCGCATAGACGTGGTCCACCTGGCGCAGCAGCGAAAGTGGGCTCACATCCTCGCTTATCCAGCGCACCCCTGCTCGTCCGCGTTCGGCCGACAGACAGCTCGCCTTCTTGCCCGCGATCACATCGGGGTGGGTTTTGATGTAGATATCCGCGCCGGGGTGCTCACGGCACGCGGCACCGAGCATCTCGCCAAAGCTCGCCGCGCTCGCCAGGCCGTAGCGGATCGAATCGTCGTGCGCGGTCTGGTCGATCACCAGCACGCGCTTGCGACCGCTGTCCGGCAACAGCCCGGGCGGCGCATCGGGGGCATGGTTGTATTTGCTCAGGTTGTTATCGACGATCGAGCGCATCACCCGCGCGGCCCGAACCAGCAATTCCGGTGCGAATGCCTCACCGTTCAGCAATTGCTCGAGCCGCGACGGCCGCGTCGCATCGAAATAGATGCCGACCTCGTCGACCACCAGCGACAGCGGCGCCGCCCCCTGCCGCCCCAGCCCGACCGAGCGCAGGAAACCGTCTTCCAGCCACAGGCATGGCACACCATTGCGCTCGGCAAAACGCGCAGCGCGCTCACCGCTGGGTTTGCGCCCCCAGCCTGCCGCGGCTTTCACAGAAGCAGTACGACTGATTGGTCCGAACTTGGTCGCTCCTCCTAAAAAACGCCCAATCAGCCCCTGCCACCACAGACGGAGCCCGAATACACCAATCGCACTCATGCCGCAGCCCGCCGACAGGCAAGCCGCCCCACCCTCCCCAATAACTCGCAGCAGGCTTCCACTCTGCTCCATTCACTGCCAATACTTCGAACATCACACATCGAAGAGACGACATCAGGGTGCGCCCCACCCATCGTTGCCAGTGGCGTGCCGCCGCATGAGCGACAAGTACCACGCGACGCCGAGAAAATTGGCTGGGGGCGCATCATTGCCACAACGTTGACATCTCTCGTCCTCGTCTCTTCCACGCGATCATCATTAACTCCAATTCAAGGGAGTTTGGAATACCCGGTGCAGGTATGGTAGGCCAGATGTCGCTTGTCCACGGCCTCGACAAGCACGCGGATTACGATGCCAACGCTCTTCAGCCTTTCACGTTGAGGCGTGCCGCATACTCTTTTGTGCGCAAATAAAGTTGACGGGTCTTCTCGCGCTGCTGTGCAAGTTGTTGCACCAAATCCGTGTTGCGCTGCTTGCAATCAGCCAGTTTTGACTCCAGGTACTCGACCCGTCGCTGGAGTCTCCCGATCTGTTGTTCCGACCCGCCCTTGTTCAACCAGCGTTTTGTCAACCCAGAGAGCCATCGCCCGGCACCACATACGGTATCAAGCATGTGCGCTCCCTCACTCAGAAACCAGCAAACCAGCAGTTGCTCTACTGCCACCAGCCTCTGTATCCGCGAGGCCGCGAAAAGCCGAAACCATGTGCGGAGTGAAGCCGGAACGACGTTTCCAATTAAACAGAAACTCCCCACCATTCTGCGCGCCACCGTACATGATGAAGCGCAAGCCTCGGGTGAGATCATCACGCTGCTCCGATACCCACTGGATCACCTCATGGTGTAACAGAACTAGAACGCCCTGCTTCAGGTGATCACCGTGACCGAGTATCTGCGAATAGATAACAAGATCACCGATTCGTCTAAGTGAGATATACGCGACCAAGCGTTCATCGACTTGAACCGAACCCTGCATGTGCCCCGGATCACTGATGAAAGTGCCAAAGGTCAGACCCCAGTGGTACGGACAGGCTGGTCTTTTCACCTCGTAACGAACTTTGGGCGCCCCGCCCATTTCCTCCACACTGCGCAGATAGGCACCGCGCATTGCTCCCCCCGACCGCTCGGGCTTCGAGTGATTTATATCGCAAATGTCCGGAATGAATAAACGCGAAGCGTACTGCTTCACGTAATAGCCCTGCGAAATCGCCTTGCGCTTCTCTCGCAAGCGCTCGCCCTTGCTGAAACTCTTGCGGATATGTGCCTCCCAAGCCGTAAAGCTCGCCACATCACCTGTTGCGATGAGCATGGGCGTAAAGCGAGGAACCACATTGGTCGCTGCAATCTCAGGATGCGTGAAGTACTGAGCAAAAGACCTGAACGCTGCATCGACCGAGGCACTACAGGCGGGCACGCACTCCGGACTGTCTTGCCTGTAACTGACAGTGACGCGCGGAATATCCACCACCGCTGCTGTTGTCGACGTCAACTCCAACGCGCCGCCAACGGTAACCCTGGAAGTAATCTCTGCTCCCTTGGCTGGTGTCGTTGGCGACTTCACGGCTAACCGCGCTACCGTGCCTGCATTCGGCTGCACATCCCTTCCAGCCAGAACCACCGATGTGGCAGCCGATGGGTCGCCTGTCTCTCGCCGCACCAAGTGCCGACGCAAACCGCGCTGCCAAGCGTTCTCAAGCATCTTCAGATAGGTTGCCCCCGTGAAGTGCAGAGTCAACCCAGGGCCGCACGACCCCACATCGGCCGGATCAAGATCGTCCTTTGCCAGCGGCGCCGCGAAATACACGCCATTTCTCTCTGCCGCGACCAGTTCACCCAATCGGTAGTATTCACGCCGTTTGTCGAGCTTAGGATAATATTCGACTGGCTGATTCAGGATGACAACAGGCACGTCCGGATTCTTTAACCGAACATGGTCGATGATTCGGCAGGTCGCTTCCACAGATTCGGTCAACGACATCCAGCCAATGCTCTCGAATTGCTCAGTCAACTCCTCGCGTCGACGCACAAACTTCGGATGGATCCACAGCGACCAGCCCTCACTTCGGTGTCGCCACAACTCAAAGTTCATGTCTGCGTAGGTATCGATCAACAGCAAATCGATGTTTTCAGCATCCAGTACCGAGCGCTCGAACTGCCCAACATAATAATGTTTCAGCGTAGCCGGCATAGTTGCGACGTCAGACAACTCTAGACCGCGCTGCCGACTCGAGAGCACGCCTCGCAATGCATCGACGAAACATGCCGAAGGAGATTTTTCGTTGATAATCAACTCCACCCCTCGCGGGAACAACTGCTTGTTCAGAACGATTGCACGTCGCGAACAACAGTCACCACGCACCGCGATACGAAACGGCTTGCCGTCCGCCCGCATGAACCTCGGCGTTGGTGAATCCACAATCGACATCTCGGCAGGAGCGGTCTCCACAGCGTTCTGCGGAACCGCCAAACCCGCAACCGGAGCTGCTATGAATTTCGGCGAACCCTGGCCATCCAGTGCCTTCCACCAATCCGGATGGATCAATGCGATGATCTTTCTAGCTGAGCCGAGAAGATCACTGAATATCGTTGGCACGAAGGTATCGAAATGCTCCCCACACACGATCATCCGTGAACCCACATCCGAAATATAAATATCGCGCTTCAACGAATAAGCTTCGTACTCTAGCCCCAAATCCTGCATTCGCACACTGAACAGGGAAAACGCATCCCCTTCTTCGAAAGTGATATCGCGCGGCACACTCTTGGTTCGCAGGCATTCCGTGAATATCTCGTAGTTGCTTAATTGATGTGTGCGTGCGAACCGGGATCCGTGTGATGCCGATCCCGATATCGGAATTTGCGCACCACGGAAATACGTAATCTGCTCGGCAATCACATCTGGAATTACACGTCGCAACTTGCGACTTAATTGTAAAAAATCATTGTGCAACCCTATCTCGTGGCCTAATCCAGCGATCTCCTGAGCCACTTCACGCAGTCTATCGTTTTGCCGGATGT
Source organism: Plasticicumulans lactativorans (assembly GCF_004341245.1). Lineage (GTDB taxonomy): Bacteria > Pseudomonadota > Gammaproteobacteria > Competibacterales > Competibacteraceae > Plasticicumulans_A > Plasticicumulans_A lactativorans. The sequence goes on from NZ_SLWY01000015.1 coordinate 85,294, forward strand.
ATTGCCCTACGATGGAACCATAATAATTCTCATCACAACCGTAGTCCCCTGGGGGCAACAGAAAATACGTCGCACGCACCCCGAGTTCGTGCTCAATACGCGCCATTTGCAATGCAACTTCCAGTTTATGATCGACATCATGACGCACGCAGCAGTACGTATCTGCAGCACCTTGCCGTTTCCATGCATCCTTGTGCGTAAGAGAAGGCAAACCCGTCTCGAGCAAAACCTCCAAGAACATCCGATATGAAGCGACTTTTGCGCGTCCATCCATGTACAGGTCGTTCGCATTCATCATGATGTCAAATTCCTCGCAGAATCCAGCCAGGATCGGCCAGTTCTTTTATCGTAACGACGGCTGCAATACCGCCAAGATACCGTATGCATTCAGCGACGGCACCAATTCTAGGAATTTCTCACACTGAAACTTGGCAAAACTATCCCTTGATCTGAATGCGCAATGCGCAGAAGTAGCCGAGGACTGACATCGGCTCGGGTCGCCTGCCCAGTACTTGCAGCCAGTGGTCTGGCAACGTTTGTTGTCGCAAGTCGCCCAGTCGCGCCAGACCGACAAGGCCTGCTGTTTGACTTCTAGCACATCCGACAGGCGGGCGATCTCTGCCAGCAGCAGTGCGACCGAAGCGGAGTGATTCTCGATGCGCTCGGCCTCGCCAGCATGTGATGTCCACTGTGGGTCCAATTTTCCGAGATAACCACGATTACCATTATCGCGTTCCCAGATATCAGAACGAACGCTATCCAACGCAATCTTTATCAAAGTGTCGTCATGTGTCGCTTTGCCGAGTTGTGCTGCCCCGAAGGCCACAAAAATGTTCATATTGCGAATGTAACGATTGGCATCCGCGACGCTATCGCTAGTCGCGAAGTAAATGCATTCCTTACAGGGCACCCTCTCGAGACGCAATTTGCTCCAATACAGCATGACTTCTCTGCCAGCCGCGAGCAGGTCGGAACGCTGCATCAGTTCGCCCGCCCTCGCCATGCAGGCGATACCAAGCCCGGATTGGAATGCGTAGACTGTGGTCGGTCCTTCGCACGCAGGCTTACTACCGGCAATTGATTCGCCGCTCACACAGGATCGATCACTGCTCGCCGACGACCAACCGATCGGCCTGCCTGTCCGCGTGGAGCGCACTGCATCGCGAAGCATCTCGTCCGCAATGTCGGCTAGTCGGCTGCCTGCCTCCTTAATCCCCAAATCCGCAAGGGCAGCAGCCGCCAAGCAGTCCCAGCCAAGATCATTAGCCGAGCGCTCGGGTTTCATCACAGCACGCATGAAGCCATCGACAGCGGCCGACACCTTAGCTTGTGTCGCGCTACTGAGGTCGGCGGTCGCGTGCGCCAGATCGCCCCTCGGGGCCGCCATTGCGGGCCAAGAAAAACTGGACATCGTCAGCACAAGGCTGGCAATAACAAGCCTGTTCTTCATGAACATTTTCCTGCGTATGGCAGCGCTCACTGTATCAAGAGCGCAAACTTACTAACTTTTTCGCTTGTAGCATCATTTAAATCCAGATGCCGATCAGCCTTAAAAACAGCAATACACAAACCACCCGAAACAACATTTCTTTCGAAAAAACCAGCAATTACAAAATTAACCAACTGCAACTGTCACAACCGGTGCCGCTCAAGCCAATAAATGCAATTACTCAGCGATCTGCCATGAATCCATCATCGCCCGCATCCTGCGCTGATCTCGTCCCTTTCATGAGCCACAATACGCTGCTGCCAGCGAGGCTGATACGCTCAATTTCTAATTCGTCGACCAAACTGCCATATCGACCACGCACTTCGTCAGCATTACGGAAAAAACGGATATGGCCGAATGCGTCGAAGTTCGGCACGGAGGCGATAATGTACACACCGACAGGTAAGCTTGCGAAGATTTCGCGATCATGCTCCACATGCTCAAGCACTTCGGTACATACCACTGCGTCGAATCGAGGTAGTTCTGAAAAATCAGCAACCGGAAGTTCACACCGCTCGAACAGGTATTGCGGGCAGCGTTGCCGTGCACGCGACACGGCCACATCACTGAAATCCAATCCCGTGTAACTGATCGTAGGCAAATGGGCAGCGATGAACTCCGCGAACTGCCCGGGCCCGCACCCCAAGTCGATAACACAACGGGTGTCACGCTTGCCCAGTGCATCTACGATGCGCTGCCAGACCGGTGCGTACTCGCTGCTCTCGGCTGGGCATGCATATTTCTTGGACTCCGCGAAAACTGCATCGTAGTACGCTGACGATGCAACCCGCGAACCGCTTTGAATCTGCCTCAGCACCTCTGCATGGGCACTACGCACTGCAAAGTCTTCCTGTAAAACCAGAGCGCGACTGTAAGCTTCGGCGGCCTCAGACAATTCATTCAGAAGCACCAGCGATCGCGCCAAACGCAGCCACCAGCCACGCTGCCCCGCATCCGTCTGCAGGGCAATACGAAACTCCGTTACAGCCTCCCGATAGTCGCCACGCTGGAAAAGCGCAACTGCAAGCGCTCCGTGATATGCCGCCAACTCTGGTCGTAGTGCAACAGCCTTGCGATAGCACTCGATAGCCTGATTCCATTCTTGGCGCTTTTGATGCAGCATGCCCTTGTTACGGCAAAAACCCGGATTTGCAGGCGCAAGAATTAACGCTCGGTCGAGCCATTCTTCAGCGACCACTTCTTGTCCGAGTGCCATATGAGCCTTGTAGGCATTGGCAGCGAGGCTCACTGGCACCTGCGCATCGGCGGGTACCGATTTAAGGGTGGCCGCGACCTCTGTCCAAGCGCCAGCGGCAACCAATGCTCTTACTTCGGCATCAAGTTTTTTCAACACCGCACAAGTAGCGACAGTCATCACTCATGATTCTCGCCGCATACAATCATCATACATGTCATCCTCCTGCCACCCTGAAACCATGCCACACACTGACTGTGCAGTCACCCTCCGTTCTTGATACTTACCCGACAATGAAAACCCTTCGCGATACTGGCGAAATACTCCGGATAAGTTCTGTATTGTCCCTGCATCTCTTGAGCTTTGGATCTGATACACGGATATTCGCCATCAACCGCTCGCTGCACCATCCAGCGTGCCAACTGCGCAGGTTTTCGTGTCAGTTCCGCGGGAATCACCAATCCGTTACCGTCACGCTCCACCACCCCTGACAGCCACTGATCGCTGTTGACCAGAACGGGGATACCGAGTGCAATCGACTGATAATATTTATTGGGCGATGCCAATCTATAGCTCAAACACACATCTTCTATCACGCACCACGAGAATACGCATGGATGTTCGGATACCACCTCGCACAGTCGCCCTGCGTAATCTTGGCCGTAATATGCACGTAGATTCGGTGATGAAAGACGCCCTTCGTACTCTGCCCCGACCTTGCCGATGATAAACAGTGACGCAGTAATTCCGACATTCATTCCGAGCAGTTCCAGCAGCAGATCAAGTGACCTTCCAGACACACAGGCACCAACGTAAACAAGGTGCACTCCATGCTGCAGCGTGGGGATGGAATCCTGCACGACTCCGGATCGTACGTAGAACGCGTTGGGCATTACCTCCAGTGGAATATTGCCATACAGTTTGGCCAGGGCGTCGCGCACCCCTTCACCAACAACGATGGTCAGCGAACTACGTAAAACGCCACACGATTCGAATGCATATATCCAGAAAATCCGAATCCAGGCATTCTTTCGGCGTCGATGCAGATTGAACTCATGGCTGTCATAGATAATTGGCGTAGTGTTTCGAGTGCAGCCCATGGCATAAATGAGGGCCTGCAGATCATTCGCGATAATCAGTGCATGCTTGCGCTCCCTCGCTACACGACGTTCATGCATGATGCCATTTACCAACGGATTCCAAACATCCCTGGCAAAGCACCCGAACAGTGGGATACGTGTCGTCGGATATTCACCGAGTCGATATTCGTGGCAGAACCTGTACAACTGCGGCAGCCCTGCGAACGCTCGGCAGAAAGTGCGGAGCACACAAGCGAAAGCCCGCACAACGACCCTCACGTCTATGCGGGGAGCGGCAGTCACCGGTATTTCCACGGCATCCACGGACAGTCCGCGCGCCTCCAACTCAGCGATCTGCGCGCGAACACGCCTGTCATGCTTGATCGGCTCAGTTGTCAGGACGAGCACATCGAGCATTTCCTCGATCGCCGCATCACTCAAGCGACATCACCCGCATTCTAAACAATGACACGAAACCAACGCCTCCTCTGATCACACCGCCCATCGATCATTGCGCATGTCAGCAACCACCAAGCGGGCGGAATGCCGAGGTCGGTTGAAATGAACTGCGACTCCTCGGAATGTCTGTAATCCCCATTGAGTCATCACAGTCGATGACGCACCCGTTAAACGATCGACTGGATCGCATACCGCTTCAGTTTCATGAATCGACAAACGAGGTTTTCGACACTCATGGATGAACAGGGGTCTCTGCATACATTCGCTGCGGCTGTCGTGTCAGTCTCGAATAGATATCGAGAAGACGATTGGACTGTGTTTCCCAAGAATACCTCTCGGACAACGCATGCATCCGTTGCTCGTCCATGCACAGTCGAGCCTTCTCTCTGAGCATTCTCGAAATGCAGTAGACCAAGGCCGCCTTGTCTTCGAAATCGACAATTTCGCCGTTACCATTTTCGATGAGAAATTCACGTATTTCGTCGAGTTCATTAGAAATGATCGGCACGTTCGCAAACGACATCTCGAACAACTTGTTCGGCATACAATACCGATAGGAAAGCGTAACCGGCTCCACCGAGATGATACCGATGTCCGCACCACGGATATAATCAACAACCTGATCAAACGGGACCGGAGGCATAATTCGGAAGCGCCCCGCAACTTCGAGCTTCTCCGCTTGGCGGCGCAGCAACGTTCGCGTCTTTTCGTCGCATGGTCCGACAGTGGCAAAGATCACGCCTTTCAATTTTGGCAATAGCGCCAGCATATCGCCGACTCCACGCCCCTGAGTGACCTTGCCGACGTAGATAAAGAGCGGTGTCTCAGGCCCAATTCCGATTTCCGTACGAATGTGCCTGGAGCATGGCCTAATGAGCGGTGAGTTGTAGATGATGTTGATATCCTCACGCCCTAGATGTGCACCCAGTTCTTCACCGACCTTACGCCCGACCGTGTTCACTGCTGCAGCACGACGTCCGTACTTTGCTTCGACGTGTGCCACCCAGCGCTTCTGCAGAAACGGCAGAGGTGGATTGCGATGAACCTCCAACTCATGCGCGTCGTAGACGACCTGCGCGCCGCATTCGCGCGCGGCATCATGCGCCGTCTGCAGGCAGATAAGATCATGGGCGTGAATAATATCGGGCCTAACTGCCACCACGTGCTTGGCGAACACCCGACTGAACAACGAATATTTGACAAATGGCGTGAACCGCTTGGCAATGAATGCACCTATCGGCCGGAGGATCCGGCGATTCAGCAGACTGAGCGGAAAAGCTTCCAGCAATAATTGGGCTGGGCGCCATTCAAGACGGTGGTAAATGATTGAACTCTGATTATCGAACGACGGCGTATCGACCGACAACGTACCGAACACATGCACTTCATGACCGGCATTTGATGCAGCCAAGGCCATCTTGATGACGCGGGCATCGCTCACGCAAGGATTGGAAACAATGATAGCAATTCTTGTCATGATCACGCTCCCTCACCGCCCGAGGTCTGTAGACTGGGGCCACTGACGGATGCCAGCACCACGCGACGGATCTCGGCGAAAGTCCTCTCGACGTTCTCGCGGCTACTGTCGATGTCAAGCGACACAAACTGCGACGCGTTGAGCAACGCTATCATGTCGTCAGCCCGCTCCTTACGGGCGATCGCAGTTCTGAGAGCGATGGTTGCACGCGCGTCGCCCCAGATGGAGAGTGCGGTGATCAGGATGAGCACGACGATCAGGGCGAGCCAAGCAGCATGGGACTCCCACTCGGTCGGCGCGACGCTGATCTTCCAAGCAAACAATCCAGCGATCGAGAGGCCACAGATAACCGATAGCAGGGCCGCTACTCGATAGAGCAACGACCACCATCGTTGCACTCGGATGATTCGATTGGTAGCGCTCAGAGCATTCCTCAGGGCATCGGCCGCATTGTCGACGCGGACTTTGATCTCCTGTTGGATCTTTTCGACGCGCTCCTGCTCCCTGCGAACCTCACTCTGAGTGATCTTGATCTGTGCCTCGACCTCTCGAAGTTGCTCCACCAACCGCCCGTATTCAACTGCAGACGACTGCGCCTCCTGATTGCCAGCCACTACTAGGTTGCTGTCGGCCGAGGATTTTCGCAGCACGCTCTTCAGTTGATCGGCCATACGCAGCAGCGCATGAAGACGATCGTTGCGCATGACCGAGATAGCAGTTGGTGCGGCCTGCAAGGATTTTCCCGTGTGCCTCTGCGATTCGGTCTCGTCGTCGATCTCCAGCGTATTTTTCGAACCTCGCGCGCCCTCGAAAGTTGCCCCTTCGGTTATGGCGCCGACCAATATCGCATCAGTCAGATCAGCATCCCTGAAATTTGCGCCATCTAACTCGCACCCGCTCAATATGGCCCGCCTGAGCGCAGCACCTTTCATCTGGACGTTCTGCAAAGATGCCTGCGTCAAATCCGTCGAATGAAAGATAGCCCCGTCGAACCAGCCGGCATCAAGTACGGCCGAGGCCATGTTGGCCCTGGAGAATCGGGCTTTCCTTGCATTTACGCTGGTCAGGGAAGCAGTTCTCAGTATTGACGACTCAAAGTTGACCCCCTCAAGGATGCAGTGATCCAGACGCGCACCGGTCAGATCCGCTCCCTCAATCGTCGCCCCCGCGAGGTTGGCACCTTCAAGGTCTGCACTTTGCAATTCGGCGTAGGCCAGATTGCATCTGGTCATGTCAGCGCCGGCCAGACGGGTTGACTGCAGATTGGAGCGTTCGAGATTGGTACCGATCAGTACTGCCTCGCGAAGATCACGCCCGGCGAGGTTAGCAAAGCGCAGGTCATAATTGCTCAGAATGGCTTGCCGGCCCTCGGCCCGACAGGAGGCAAGCCACTGGGCATGTTGATCGAGAATTCTGTCAATTTCCTGCTGCATCATGATCTCGGTACTGGGTGTCAGGCTGATCGGCTGTTGTCGTCGATCCGAAAGCCGCACGTTTTAGAAGACGTCACCTATATCTGACCGACACGGCCAGAAATCGCTCCGCCCCATCAAGCGATGGAATCATTATCCAAGCTGGAATGAACCTTCGCTGCAAGCCGTGTTTCTTAGAAACCGTCCGATGCATGTGGCGTGAAGCGGGCACACAGCATCGCCGTATGACTCACACCGGTTCGCTGCCCTCCCGGCTGCCCGCAGATGAGTGAGGAACATGCCATCAGATGGTCGCCGTAAGTACCTCAACCACCTGCCGCTGTTCCATCTCGGTCAGATAGGGATGCATCGGCAGGCTCAGCACCCGCGCCGCGGCACGTTCCGCCAGCGGAAAATCGTCCGTCTTGCCACCCAATCCGGCGAACGCCGGCTGCAGGTGCAGTGGCACCGGGTAGTGCACCGCGGTCGGAATGCCGGCCTCCTTCAATCTGGTCTGCACCGCCTCGCGGTTTTCGACCTCAATGGTGTATTGCGCGTAAACGCTGCTGCAGCCCTCGGCCAGCACCGGCGTGCGCACATGGCCTTGCAGCAATTCGCTGTAGCGCGCACCGAGGCGCTCGCGGGCCGCCACCTCGTCGTCGAACACGTCCAGCTTGGCCAGCAGCACCGCCGCCTGCAGCGTGTCGAGACGCCCGTTCAGGCCGATGCGCGGGTGATGGTAACGGCGATCCTGGCCGTGCACGCGCAACTCGCGCATCCGCTGGGCCAGATGATCGTCGTCGGTGAACAGTGCGCCACCGTCGCCGTAGCCGCCGAGCGGCTTGGACGGGAAGAAACTGGTCGAGCCGATGGTCGACAGCGCGCACGACTTGCACCCCTTGTAGGTTGCGCCAAAGCTCTGTGCGCCATCCTCGATCACCGCCAAACCGTGGCGTGCGGCGATGGCGTTGATGGCGTCGAAATCCGCGCACTGCCCATACAGGCTCACCGGCATGATCGCCCGGGTCTTCGGTGTGATCGCCGCTTCGACCCGGTTCGGGTCGAGGTTGTAGGTGCGCGGGTCGATGTCGACGAACACCGGTTTGGCACCGGCCAGCGCGATCATTTCGGCGGTGGCGATGAACGTGAACGGGCTGGTGATCACCTCATCGCCCGGGCCGATGTCGAGCGCCAGCAGTGCGATCAGCAGCGTGTCGGTGCCGCTCGAGGCGCCGATGCAGTGCTTGACGCCGGCGTAGGCGGCCAGCCGTTCTTCGAGTTCGCGTACCTCGGGGCCCAAGATGTACTGGCCGTGCTCGAGCACCGCGCGGATGCGCGCGTCGACGGCGGGCTGGATGTGGCGGTACTGCGCCTTCAGGTCAATGAATTCCATGCAATTCGTTCCGTGATGGGGAGCCGGGCGGCGAGCCCAGAAGCTCAAACTTCGATCAGGGTGCAGACGCCACCGACCAATCGGTAGCGGTCACCGGTGTGCGGGCACACCGCTTCGCCTGCGCCGTCCGCCGGCAGCGGCAAACGTTCGCCGTGACGGCTCATCCAGCCGATCCGCCGTGCCGGCACGCCGACCATCAGCGCGAAGTCGGGTACATCACCCTTGACCACGCTGCCGGCACCGACGAAGGCGTAGCGGCCGATGGTGACGCCACAGACGATGGTGCAGTTGGCGCCCAGCGTCGCGCCGCGGCGCACCACGGTATCGCGGTATTCGTGCTTGCGCTCGACCGCCGCGCGCGGATTGTAGACGTTGGTGAACACCATCGACGGGCCGCAGAACACGTCGTCTTCGAGCGTGACATTGTCGTACACCGAGACGTTGTTCTGGATCTTGACCCGGTCGCCGATCACGACCCGGTTGCCGACGAACACGTTCTGCCCGAGCGAGCAGCCGGCGCCAATCCGCGCGCCGGCACTGACGTGCACCCAGTGCCAAATGCGCGTGCCCGCGCCAATCTGCGCGCCCGCGTCGACGATGGCGGTTTCGTGAACGCTGTAGTCCGCCATCGCTTAGTAGTCCAGCGGCAGCGATACGCGCCGACCATCACGGGCCGACGTGTAAGCGGCGATCAGCAGCTCCAGCGAATGCAGGCCCTCGCGTCCGTCGGTCTCGGGCTCGGCTTCGCCGCGCAGCACCTGGATGACGTTGTCGTAGTACAGCGGGTGGCCGAAGCCGTACACCGAGGTGGTCTCATAGCTTGCTTGGCGCACCCACTCGTCGTCGAGTTGCCGCTCGGCGAACTCCCAGTGCTGCACTTCGTTGACCGCGACCCCGCCGACGCGCACCGTACCCTTCTCGCCGATGATGGTGATCGAGCCTTCGAGGTTCTTCGGGTAGGTCAACATCGTGACGTTCATCGAGCCGAGCGCCCCCGAGCGCCACTTGATGCTCATCACGCCGCTGTCCTCGACTTGGATGTCGCGCTCGAGTGTGGCGGTATACGCCTGCACGCTCTCCACCGGACCGATCAACCAGTCGAGCAGGTCGACGTAGTGGCTGGCCTGGTTCATGAAGGCCCCACCGTCGAACTCCCACGTGCCGCGCCATTTGGCACTGTCGTAATAGCTCTGCGGCCGCGTCCAGAAGACGTTGATGTTGACCATGAAGATGCGCCCGAAGCGCTTCTGTTCGACGGCGCGCTTCAACAGTTGCAGCGTGGCGTTGCGGCGGTTCTGTTTGACCACGAACAGGTGCACGTCGGCTTCATCGCAGGCCTTGACCATGCGTTTGCCGTCGGCCCAGCACGTCGCCATCGGCTTCTCGGTCATCACGTGGCGGCCGGAGCAGGCCACCTGGATGGCCTGCTCCGGATGCAGCCCCGAGGGCGTGGCCAGCACCACGATATCAGCGTTGGACTCGGCCAGTAGCCTGCTCAGGCTGGCATAGCCTTGCACGCCGGTGCGCTCGACGGCTGCCGCCAGTGCCCGTGGATCGGTGTCACATACCGCCACCAGTTCGGCACGCTCGCGGTGCACCTCCAGCGCCTCGATGTGATTCTTGGCAATGCGCCCGCAGCCCACCAGGGCAAAACGGATCTTGCGTTTGGTAATCACGGATCGATTCACGAACATCGCCACTCCTTCATGTCTTGAGCCGAACGACGGAATGCAACGGCCCACAACCGTCCCGTCGACGGCATCCTTACGGCAGCATGTGCTTGGCGTCGATCAGCCCGGCATCGGGCTTGCCAGCATGTGGATCGCCTCGGTACCACGGCCTCGAACTCGCGATGGCCGACGATGACGATGAGCGCGTCGTATCGCCCGGCAATCAACGTCCCGATCGGGTGACCGCCATATTGGTGCTCGGCCCCTGCGGCATCGATCCACGGGGCGTAGACCTCGATCCGGACGTGGAACCGCTTCAGCTCCCGGGTGATGTCCACCGTCCAGGTGGTATGCAAATCCGGGCAGTTCTCCTTGAAAGGCCAACCCCAGCATCAGGGTGTGTGCGCCGGCCGCGGCGAACACCGCCTCGGCGTCGATGCCGAGACGGTTAAAGATCGACGCCAGATCATTGATCCGCGCGATACTGACATCGCACTCGAGGCTTTCGATCGCCTTGGCCGCCTCGGCTACTTTGATCGAGTTGGTTTGACGGCTGCCAGCGCTGATGGCGACTCGGCACAGCACTTCGACGAGCGCCGCCGCCTCCGCGGTCAAGCCCATATTCACTTCATCAGGCGTCATTTCGTTGTCCTTCCTAACAAAGACGCGTGCCGGGCTGAACAGGCCCAGGGTGCCCCCGGTGGCTCACAGATCCAGCGCCACACCCGCCGCGACGGCGATCTGGTAGAGGATCTGCGTGACATCCTTGACGAACTGCATGTTCTTGGTTTCAACCTTGGGCATCACCAGAACCTGGTCGCCCGGCTTGACCTCGCCACTTGCCTCTAGGGCGACGGCGCCGTTCGGATGCATGACGACGATGCGCCCCGGATCACCACGGTCGGTGAACCCGCCGGCACGCGCGATGTAGTCCTTCACGCCCAGGCTGGATAAATACACCACGGCCTGCGGGATCAGCACCTCGCCGCCGATCACGACCAAGTCGCTCTTCTGCGGGATCACGATGACATCGCCGTCCTCAAGCCGCACGTCGGCGAGGCGCCCGCCTTCGCTGACCACCACCTTGCCCTGTGGCTGCACCTGCCGCGCGCGCTGCACGAACTGGCTGACCAGCTCGGCCTCCTTGATCCGGATGTTGGCTTCACCATCGGAAGAGGCTGGCGCCGTGTAGACCACCTGCTCCAATCGGCGCAGCGCCTCGTCGAGGACTTCCTTCTGCTGGCGCACCACGCTCTTGCGGCGGATATAGACCGCGGCCGTATCGGCACTGACCGGATCCACGGCGATGTGGTCCAGCAACTCGCGCAGCGTGGCATCGCGGCGCACGGCATAAAACGAGGGGCCGAGATAGCTGCCTTCGACACTGATGTCGATCACCTGCGCCAGTTCATCGGCCTCGAAACGCACGCGATCGCCGTCGCGCAGGCGCTGGCTGCGGAAATCGGCGATCGGCACGTAGGCCGAGAAGGGGCCGCTGACGCGGTTGCCTGATACCGCCACGTGCGAGGCGCTCGCCAGCGGCCGCGTGACGTCGACGATCTCGGCGCCAAGCGCCTCCTGGCCGGCGAATTCAAAGCGGAACGGATTGCGCGCCGAGCCCTCGACGACCACGGTCAGGCCCTGGGGTTCGACCAGAATCACGTCGCCGTCGGCGAGACGCAGGTTCGGCACCTGACCCTCGCGCAGGAAGCGGTACAGATCGACGCGCGTGATCTCACGGTTGGCGCGCAGCACGCGGATCTTGCGGTAGCTGCCGCGTTCGGGATCGATCCCACCCGCGCGATGCACAAAGGACAGGATGCTGTCGGTCGGCAGGCCGGAGTACTGGCCGGGCCGCAGTACCGGGCCGGTGACGTAGACGCTGACCGGCGTTGCCGTGAGGACGTTGACGTACACCTCGACGTTCTGCGTGTACACCGAGCTGATCTTGCTGCGCACGACCGCATCAAGGTTACCCGCCCGCGTGCCGGCCACCTTCACCGGCCCGACATTGGGAATGAAGAGGTTGCCTTGGGCATCGACCACCGACACCTCATCGACGGTCACCGCACCCCACAGGCGCACCGCGACGCGGTCGCCCGGGGCGAGCACGTAGTCCGGCGTCAGGCCGTCGCCGCGTTCGGCCTGGAATGCGCCGGCGAACAGGTTGGCGCCGAACGGGGGCGGTAGTTGCCCGGCGAGTTGAGGCAGGCTCTGCGGCGGCTGCGCCGGCGCGGGCAATACCGTCGCCATCGGCTGCGGTACCGCTGGCGCAGCACTGACCGGCGAGGGCAACACCGGTCGTGGCTGCGCGGCGACGGCCGCCACCGCCAGCCAGAACGAGAGGCCAAGGCCGGCCAGGAGTGCGCGGAAATTCGTCATACCCATCCTGCGTGATCCTTGATGGCGGCGACCGCCAGCGCGCCGATGCTCCAGGCCATCAGCGCAGTGAAAAACACGGTGATCACCCCGAGCACCCGTTGCGGCTGCTCGGCCTGCTCGGGCAGATGCGGCTGCACGAACGCAACCAGATAGCGCTGCTTGCGGCCAGCCTCGGCGCGCGCGGCTTCGAGCGAAGCCAGCGCGGTGGAGTAGAGCTTCTCGGCGAACTCGCGCTCGATCATCAGCTTCTCGTAATCGCCCACCAGCCCGCTGCTGACGCCGCCACTGCCACCGTCACCGGCCAGCCGCGCACGCTCATCCTTGATCTGCTGCCTCAGCGCATTGATGCGCGCCTCCATCGACACCACCGTCGGAGTGCCCGGCTTGAGGTAGGCGCGCGCGGCCGCAAGTTCTGCCTGGCTCTTCGCGAGCTCCCCCTCGAGTTCGGCGATGATACCGAGCCGCGCCTCGGCCGAACGCGCCGGATCAAGCGACTGGCGCTGCTCGCGGAAGTGCGTCAGCGCGGTGCGCGCTTCGCTGACGCGCCCCTGCGCGTAGCGGACCTCCTCTTCGGCGTATGCCACGGCATCCTTCCGGGCGCGCTCCGACAGGCGATTGACCAGGCTCTCGCTGGCGTCGACGACGGCTTGCGCCACGCGCACCGCATCCTCAGGGCGGAAGGCCGCAACCTGTAGCGTGGTGATGCCGGAAGTAGCGTCGAAGTTGACCTCGACGCGCTTGCCCCAGTACTTGACGACGTCCTCAATCGGTTCCCCCGGAGCCAGCCGGGTGAACCAATCCGCCTCAGGCCGATTGAAGATCGCCCGCAGGTCGACCCCCTGCTGCAGCGCCTCGACGGCTTCACGCGAGCGGACGTAGTCCTGAACCACCAGCGCGTCGGCAGCCGCACCGCCTTGGGCCGGCACGCCGAGGGCACCGAGCAGGTCCGGCACCACGGCTTGGCTGCCACGCACGGCGATGCGAGCCTCGGCGACGTAGCGGTCGGCCGCGAGCAGTCCGTAGAAGAGCACCGCGAGCAGCGTCGGCAAGCCGATGCAGAGCACGGCGGACACCCCCAACGGCCCCACGCCACGGAGGCGGCGAACGAGCCTGCGCCAGCGTCGCTCGGACGACAGCGCCTCGGGCGGCAGCGGTGCAGTCATGCGGCCAGTTCCTCGTAGAGCGCGACGGCCTCGTCCATGTCGTCGTAGAGGGTGAGGCAGCCGCCGCTGAGGATGGCGGCGACCTCGCAGTGCTCGCGGATGATCGACATGCTGTGGGATACCATGATCAGATCGGAGCGCGCCTTGCGCTCCTGGAAGGCTTCACGGCATTTCTTCTGGAAGCGCCTGTCGCCAACACCGATGATTTCATCGACGAGATAGCACTCGAAGTCGATCGCCATGCTCAGTGCGAAGGCGAGCCGCCCCTTCATGCCCGAGGAGTACGTCCGCACCGGCATGCGCAGGTAGCTGCCGAGTTCAGCGAAATCCTCGACGAAGGCGGCGACACGGCCGATGTCGGCGCCGTAGATCCGGCAGATGAAACGCAGGTTCTCGACTCCGCTGAGGCTGCCGTTGAAGCCGCCCGAGAAGCCCAGCGGCCAAGACATGCGCACATTGCGGCGGATGGTGCCGGTGTCCGGCGGCTCGGTGCCGGCGATCATGCGCAGCAGCGTTGATTTGCCGGCGCCATTGAGACCGAGGACACCGATGCTGCGGCCCCGCGGAATCACGAGATCGGTGCGTGCCAGGATTCGCTTGGCACCTTCGCGATTGCGGAAGGCCTTGGACACGCCGCGGAACTCGACCATGGATTTCATGCCTGCATCGCCTTGCGGCGGGAGACACGCTCGGCAGCGAGCCCGAGGAAGCACAGCACGAGCGTCCAAGCGAGCACGTAGGCCCGATCGAGGTGCTGGGTGTCGAAGCCCGGGAAGAAGCCCGAGCGCAGCCACTCGATCAGATGCAGCAACGGATTCCACAGCAGCCAGTCGCGCGCCGGCTGCGGCAGGTTGGCTGCCGTATAGAAGACGCCCGAGAAGAAGTACAGCGGCCGCATGACCGCGCTGAATACCTTGGCATACGCCGGCAGGTAAGCAGCGATCGCCGCATTGAGCATCCCGAAACCGCCCCCCAGGAACATGAGCGTGGTCAGCGCAGCGAGCACCTCGAGCGGACGTGATGGCAGCGCCACCCGGCCGGTCGCGGCAAGCCCGAGCAGCAGCACGACCAAGACCAGCACCATCGTCGCCGCCTCCAGCACGATACGGGCCAGCATCAGATCGAGCGGTGTCACCTGCGGATAGCCGAGCAGCGCCAGATTGCCGCTCACGGCATTCATCACGCGCGCAGCGAGGTTCCTGAACATCAGCCAAGGCACGATGCCGGTGACGAAAAACAGCCACAATTCGCCGCTGACGGGCGAGCGTCGTCCCAGTGCGGTGAACATCAGCAGCAGGACACCGATCTGGAGCAGGGGTTCGGCCAGCGCCCACAGATAACCCAGCCGGTGTTTGCCGAAACGCGTGCGCGTCTCGCGCAGGATCACGGCCAGGATCACGCGCCCCTGGACCTGCAGCGCCTGCCCAACGACGTGGGCGTCTATCGTCATCGGCCGATCGTGTTGGCGAGGATGGAGCGCGGCATACGCCAGCCTTCCGGTGTCGCGCAGGCGACGCGCAGCTGCTGCGCGGCACCGGGCCCCGCTGCTGGCGCCGACACCCGGAGTCGACGGCATTCGCGGCCGCTGGCCGAGGTGTAACGCTCACCGGCGGTGACACGTACCCTCTGGCCGTCGAACGCCAGCGTACGCGACTCGCCGACCAGGGCGTTGGCGAGGAAACCGTCCACGCCAGCATCCGCAGACGCCGGGTCGCCGCCCACAGGCGGCGCCGACGCCGTGGTCATGGCCTGTGGATCCGTTGCGAAGGCACATCCGCCTAAGGCAGCGGCCATGGCAAGACACAGAATGCTGCGGAACACGATCATTGTCCTGAATGCGAATAAGCCCGGCACACTCATCCGCCGGCCAGCTCGATCAACCACGAGGGCATCGCGCCCGTAGCGACCTCGCCAATCTTCGCCTGATCTTCGTTGCTGTGGATTTGCTGCCCTCGGCCGGTACAGTCCCGGAACTGAGGAAAGTCAGGATGCATCAAGGGAGCGATACGCTAGCACAGCTTGAGACGATTCGACACGATCCGTCGCGTCACGACAGCAAACGCACACGCCTGAGCGCCGCCTCACGGGTATCGGCGCAGTTCAGACAGTTGGCTCGAGATACGCCAGCCAGTCGCGTCCGAGGTCGCCGTAGACCAGAAAATGCGGGTTCAGCAACGAGGCCTTGGTGTTGTATGCGAGCGGCGCACCGTCGACGGTGACGACACGGCCACCGGCTTGCTCGACCACACACTGCGCCGCTGCGGTATCCCACTCCGAAGTGGGGCCGAGCCGCGGGTAGAGATCGGCCTTGCCCTCGGCAACACGGCAGAACTTCAGCGAACTGCCGACCGCGACGAAGGCGTGGTCGCCGAGGTTGGAGATGAAGACATCCATCTCCGGGCTGCCGTGCGAGCGGCTGCCGACCACGTGCACGGTGTGGTTGCAGCGGCGCACGCGGATCGGCTCGGCGGCGACACCCGGCGCTTCACGCCACGCACCGAAGCCCCGCGCCGCGAAATAGCACTCCCCCGTCACCGGGACATGCACCACGCCGAGCACCGGCCGATGCTGTTCGATCAGCGCGATGTTGACGGTGAACTCGCCGTTACGCTTGATGAACTCCTTGGTGCCGTCGAGCGGATCGACCAGCCAGTAGCGCGCCCAGCGGCTGCGCTCGGCGAAGGACAACTGGCTGCCCTCTTCCGACAGCACGGGCACCTCGGGCGTCAGCGCCTTGAGGCCGGCGACGATGGCGTCGTGCGCCGCACGATCCGCGGCCGTCAGCGGGCTCTCGTCGTCCTTCGTGTGCACCTCGAAAGCCGACTCGTAGACGACCATGATGCGGTGCGCCGCCTCGGCTGCCACCGTCTTTACCGCTTCCAACAACGCCGCGGGCTCCACCAACATGACCGCCACTCCTTACCCCGAATGAAAGGTTACTCGTCGCCATGAATTATGACGCAATGCACCATAGAAAACCGGATTCGGGCACCAAAAACAACAGGCGACCCCGAAGGGTCGCCCGTGCTTGCAAGAATTGACAGCGGCGGAACGCTGGCGCGTCAGGAGAGCTTCTCGCGGATGCGCGCGGCCTTGCCCTCGAGACCGCGCAGGTAATAGAGCTTGGCCCGGCGCACGTCACCGCGACGCTTGACGACGATCTCGGCGACGCTCGGGCTGTAGGTCTGGAACACGCGCTCGACGCCTTCGCCGTGCGAGATCTTGCGCACGGTGAACGCCGAGTTGAGCCCGCGGTTACGGCGGGCGATGACCACGCCCTCGAAGGCCTGCAGGCGCTCGCGGTTGCCTTCCTTCACCTTGACCTGCACGATCACGGTGTCTCCCGGTCCGAAGTCCGGGATCTCCTTGGTGATCGCCTCGCGTTCCAACTGTTCGATGATGTTGCTCATGTTCAACTCCTGTGAGGATCCGGTGACGCCCGGCCGATGTCGCCGGGCGCCTGCAAAGCCTGTTCATGTTCCCGCCGGAACTCGTCCAGCAGCGCCCGCCTCTGCGCGTCCAACCCGACGCCGGCCAGCAGTTCCGGACGTCGCAGCCAGGTGCGACCGAGCGCCTGCTTCAACCGCCAGCGCGCGATCGCCGCGTGGTCGCCCGACAACAGCACCCCCGGCACCTGCCGCCCGTCGATCGCCTCGGGCCGCGTGTAGTGCGGACAGTCCAGCAGCCCGTCGGCGAATGAATCCTGCTCGGCCGAAGCCGCGTTGCCGAGCACCCCGGGCGCCAGCCGGGCGACGGCGTCGATAATCACGGCCGCCGCCAGTTCGCCCCCCGACAGCACGTAATCGCCGATCGACCATTCCTCGTCGATCTCGGCCTCGATCAGCCGCTCGTCGATGCCTTCGTAGCGCCCGCAGACCAGCAGCAGCGCCGGCTCCCGCGCCAGTTCCCGCACCCCCGCCTGGTCTAGGCGCCGCCCCTGCGGGCTCAGGTAGATGCTCCGGGCCCGCTGCGGCGACGCGGCTCGCGCAGCGTCAATCGCATCGCGCAGTGGCTGCACCTTCATCAGCATTCCGGGGCCGCCGCCGTAGGGCCGGTCGTCCACCGTCTGGTGCCGATCATGGGTGTAGTCCCGCGGGTTCCAGCACGCCACCTCGATCAGGCCGCGAACCGCCCCCCGCCCGGTCACGCCGCAGCCCAGCAGCGCCGCGATGAACTCGGGGAACAGCGTGACAACATCGATCCGCATGTCGCGGTCAGAAGTCCGCGTCCCAGTCGACCTTCATCACGCCGGCCGCCAGGTCGACGGACTGCACCACCCGTCCGCTCAGGAACGGCAGCAGGCGTTCACGCTCGCCCTTGACCACCAGTACATCGTTGGCGCCGGTCGCGAAGAGATGGTCGACCACGCCCAACGCCACCCCTTCGAGGTTGATCACGCGCAGCCCTTCGAGGTCGGCCCAGTAGTATTCGCCGGGACGCGCGGGTGGCAGTTGCGAGCGCCGGATCGCGATGTCGCTGCCGAGCAGGGCCGCTGCCGCATCGCGATCGGCGATGCCCTCGAAGCGCAGCACCACACCCTTGCCGTGCGCCCGACCTGCGGCCACCGTGTAGGGACGCCATCCGCCACCGATGTCGAGATGGAGCGGCGAGTAGCCGAGGATGCCTTCGCGCGGCTCGGTATGCGAATACACCTTCACCCAGCCCTGCACGCCGTACAGGCCCGACACCCGCCCCAGCACGACCCAGTCGCGGGAGGTGGCGGCCGACGCAGTGGCCTCGGACACCGGCAAACCCGTGTCAGGCCGCAGCGGCCTGCTCTTTGATCAGAGCGGCGACGCGATCGGAGGTCTGAGCACCCTGGCCCTGCCAGTAGGCGACCCGCTCGCTGTCGAGGCTCAGGCGCGCCTCGGCACCCTTCGCAACCGGGTTGAAGAACCCCAGGCGCTCAATGTAACGGCCGTCGCGGCGATTGCGGCTGTCGGTAACGACCACGTGGTAAAACGGGCGCTTCTTCGCGCCGCCACGAGCCAGGCGAATGGTGACCATGTCGATCCTCTTGCGATTCAGGGGTGAGGCGAGGCCGCCAGCGGGCGGCCTTCGAGAAAAGCCGCGGATTGTACGCGAATTTTCGCAGGCCTCAAGGTATCGCCCGAGATCGCGGTCGGGCCACGGTGCGGCCAGCCCCGTCGTGCACTCACTTGAACGGCGGCAGGCCGCCGCCGCCGAGCCCGCCGATCGGCAGCTTGCCCTTGAGCCCCTTCATCATCTTCATCAGGCCGCCGCCGGACATCTTCTTCATCATCCGCTGCATCTCGCTGAACTGCTTCAGCAATTTGTTGACGTCCTGCACCTGGGTGCCCGAGCCGAGCGCGATACGCCGCTTGCGCGAGCCGTTGATCACGTCCGGATAGCGCCGCTCCTGCGGCGTCATCGAATTGATCATCGCGATCAGGCGCTTGATCTGGCGGTCATCGGCCTGCTGCTTGACCGCCTCCGGCACGTTGCTCATACCCGGCAGCTTGTCCAGCAGACCGGCCATGCCCCCCATGTTCATCATCTGTTCGAGCTGCTCGCGGAAATCCTCGAAGTCGAAGCCCTTGCCCTTCTTGACCTTCTCGGCAAGCTTGAGGGCCTTGTCCTTGTCGACCTTGCGCTCGACCTCCTCGACCAGGCTCAGCACGTCCCCCATGCCGAGGATGCGCGAGGCCAGACGGTCGGGATGAAAGGGTTCGAGCGCAGCGGTCTTCTCGCCGACGCCGAGGAACTTGATCGGCTTGCCGGTGATCTGGCGGATCGACAGGGCCGCGCCACCGCGGGCGTCACCGTCGGCCTTGGTGAGGATCACGCCGGTGAGCGGCAGCGCCTCGTCGAAGGCCCGCGCCGTGTTGGCGGCATCCTGGCCGGTCATGCTGTCGACCACGAACAGGGTCTCGACCGGCTTCAGCGCCGCGTGCAGGCGGCGCGCCTCGTCCATCATCTCGGCGTCGATCGCGAGACGGCCGGCGGTGTCGACCAGCAGCACGTCGAAGAAATGACGGCGTGCGTGGTCCAGCGCCGCCTGCGCGATCGCCACCGGCTGCTGCCCGGCCGCGCTGGGGAAGCACTCGACCTGAACCTCGCGGGCAAGCGTTTCGAGCTGCTTGATCGCGGCCGGACGGTAGACGTCGCAACTCACCACCAGCACCTTCTTCTTCTCGCGTTCGCGCAGCAGGCGCGCGAGCTTGGCGGTACTGGTGGTCTTGCCCGAACCCTGCAGGCCGGCCAGCAGCACCACCGCCGGCGGCTGCGCCCGCAGATCGAGCGCCGAGTTGGCCGCGCCCATCAGGGCGACCAGTTCCTCGTTGACGATCTTGACCAGCACCTGCCCCGGCGACAGGGCGGTCATCACTTCCTGCCCGACGGCCCGGGTGCGTATCTGCTCGATGAAGCTGCGCACCACCGGCAGCGCGACATCGGCCTCGAGCAGCGCCATGCGCACTTCGCGCAGCGCATCCTTGATGTTGTCCTCGGTCAGGCGGGCCTGCCCACGCAGATGTTTGACGGTGCGCAGCAGGCGCTCGCTGAGATGCTCGAACATGACGGCTCCGCGTGAATCGGCGCTGGGAGAGGGCGTGTGAGTATATCTCCGCCGCACCCGGACGGCGGGGGCCGGCGCATTTTCCCCGCAGCGCTGGCAAGCGTCGAAAGGGGGGATATACCATCGCAACCTGCCCCGTTCGACCGGTTTCCCCGCATGTACAGTTCCGCGCTCGGCAGCCTCGCCGCCCTGCTTTACCTGGCCACCGGTGCCTGGCTCGGCGTACGGCTGGCACGCACCGGACAGGCCCACCAACCGGGCAAGCTGGGAGCCCTGTTCATCGGGCTCGCCGCACTCGCGCTGCACACCCTCGTCCTCGGACAGACGGTGGTCCTGCCAACCGGCCTCAACCTTGCCTTCTTCAACGCGCTGTCGCTGTCCGGCTGGCTGATGGCAGTCCTGCTGCTCGGCGCTTCGCTGGTGCGGCCACTCGAGAACGTCGGCATCGTGCTGCTGCCGTTCTGCGCCGCCTCGGTGGCGCTGGCACTGGTGTTCCCGGCGACACGGATCGTTGCCGAGGCCCGCCAGTGGCGCATCGAGTTGCACGTGGTGGTTTCCATCCTCGCCTACGCCCTGCTCTCCCTCGCCGCGGTGCAGTCGCTGCTGCTGGCGGTGCAGGAGCGGCGGCTACGCAGCCGTCACGCCGGTGGCTTCATCCGCGGTTTTCCGCCGCTGGTGACGATGGAGGCCCTGTTGTTCCAGATGATCGGCATCGGCTTCGCCGCACTCACCCTCGCCCTCATCTCCGGCTTCCTGTTCCTCGACGACATCTTCGCCCAGCACCTCGTGCACAAGACGGTGCTGTCGATCGCCGCGTGGCTCGTGTTCGGCACCCTGCTGTGGGGACGCGCCCGCTTCGGCTGGCGCGGCCGCACCGCCATCCGCTGGACGCTGGGCGGCTTCCTGGTACTGGTCCTCGCCTATTTCGGCAGCAAGCTGGTCCTGGAACTGGTGCTGCGGCGCTGACCGCGCTACGGGGACCTACGCGGGCGGACCTGGTACAGCTGGCCAGGTTGCACCTCGGCGATACATTGCTCCAGCACGAACTGGCCCCGCACACAACTCCCGACGCGGCAGACGCCTCGGGCAGGCCAGATCAGTTCCACCTCGTCGAACGTTCCGCACTCGGGCATCGACGGATCCACCAGGAGCGTCGGCGTCGTACCGAGGGAGGCCCGCCAGAGCGGGGCGATCCGATCCCCCGGTACGGCATCGATGGTTTTGGCGAGAACGCTGCCCTGTGCCGGACGATCGACGATCAGCGAATACATGCCGCTGCGGACATCGAGGGCATGGGACGAGGGGATGGCGGCATCCAGTTGCAGCGAGGACGTTTGCGGCCCCGCCTCGACCGATAGCAGGCTGGTCATGTCGATCCCGCTCAGGCGCGTGCGCTTCATCTGGTAGACCTGCCCGGGAAACATCCGACCGGCAACGGCGGGCAGGGTGAATTGCCCTTTCGCGCAATCGACGACTGGAAAGACCCCGCGGGCCGGCCCCAGCAGCACCACCTCGTCCGCCTGCTCACAGGACGGCGCCTTCGGATCGACCATCAGTTCGCCACGCGTACCGGCCGCCGCCCGCCACACCGGCACCATGGGATCCCCCGGCCGCAGTTGCACATCCTGCACCAGCGTCACCCACCCATCCTGCTCCCTGACGACTCTTCCGAGCAGCCCCGTGCGCGCGTTGAGTGCATAGGCTGCACCGAGCGTCCCGGCGAACGTCATGCCGGCACTACCCGGCCCTGCCTGACTGGACAGCACCGTCGCCGGATCCACGGGCCCCAATTGAACCGGCGGATAGGGTACGGCGGCGCTCGGAACACGGTTGTGCCTGCCGGAGCGGCCGTGCACCACGACTCCCGCTTCCACCAGACGTCCGGACACGCCCCAGTTGACCGACTGATCCGCAGGTGCGGCATTGGAGAACAAGACGTGCAGCGTCTGTCCACCGAGCACCGGAACCGGCGTGACGAACGAGGCATAACCATGAGAAGGCGAACGCAGTTGCAGCGTTCGCAGAGTCGAGAGTGTCCGTTGGCCGTTCACCGAACCTTCGATGAGCAGTGCCATCAGGAATTGGTCACCCGGCAACGGATCGGACTCGACGAACAGGTCCGTGAGGAGCAGGGTCTTGTCGGCCGGCACCGTGTAGGGCAGCGACGAGGGAACCAGGGGGTCCGATGGAGGGTTCCATATCTGCGCCGGTGTATCCGCATGGCCGATCCCGATGCCGAAGGAACCGCCGGCTGAAAACACCCATTCACCCTGCCGTGACGACCACCACAGATAAATCAGGAGCAGCAGCGGGATGCCCACCAGACAAGCCATCGCCATCTTGAAGTAAGGCAGCTCCCGCATCCCCGGCACCGCTCCGCCCTCATTGTCTACGATGAGCAATCCAATAATGGCCTCCCTGCATGGCGTCGCGACTCACGGGGGAATGATCGAAGACGCCATCCGCGTCCATGTTCACGCATGCCCGAACAAGGTCAACATGTCGAATCACCGGCCCCGGCAGGCCGTTTCCGACGCCGGCCGCCACTCGGCCAACGTCCGAGTGGCGTCAATGCAGCGACGCCTCATGCTGACGTGCGAGCCACAGCCAGTCGACGATATCGGATTCCGGCGTATAGCCCCGCACCGCCTCCTTGAGCACCGCACGAATGTCCTGCCAATCGTATTTGCGCGAAGCGACCGAAAGACGTTCGAGATAGGCATCGATCTGCGACCACGCCAGTTGCTCCTCCTCCGCCCGCATGATCATCGGATGCTCCGTGGGCGCATCGTGATCGCCGATCAGCAATTCTTCATATAGCTTTTCGCCAGGACGCAATCCCGTGTATACGATTTCGATGTCACCGTGCGGATGCACCTCGTCACGTACCTCGAGCCCCGAGAGTCGGATCATGCGTTTGGCCAAATCAAGGATGCGGACCGGTTCTCCCATGTCGAGCACGAATACATCCCCACCCTCCCCCATGGCCCCCGCCTGGATGACCAGCTGGGCCGCTTCGGGAATCGTCATGAAGTAGCGCACGATATCGGGGTGAGTCACCGTCACCGGACCGCCACGGCGAATCTGCTCACGGAACAAGGGAACCACCGATCCGCTCGAGGCCAGCACGTTGCCGAAACGCACCATGCAGAACCGGGTGGAGGATTTTTCCTGGGCCAGCGCCTGCAGGATCAATTCGGCAAAGCGCTTGGTCGCCCCCATCACGTTCGTCGGCCTCACGGCCTTGTCGGTCGAAATGAGCACGAATGTCTCGACGCCCGCGGCGATCGCCGCCTGTGCCACGTGCAGGGTACCGAAGATATTGTTCTGGATGCCCTCGATGGGATTGTGTTCGACGATCGGCACATGCTTGTAGGCAGCCGCGTGGTAGACCGTTTCGACACCGAAAGCCTGCATGACGCGCTGAACGCGCTGCCGGTGAAGTACCGATCCCAGTATGGGCACGATTTCCACATTGACGCCTTTCGCCCTGAGCGTGGCGTTCAGTTCACGCTCAATGGCGTACAGCGCGTATTCGGAATGCTCGAAGAGCACCAGCAGCCGCGGAGCGTGCTGGATGATCTGTCGGCACAACTCGGAGCCAATCGAGCCGCCGGCGCCGGACACCAGCACCGCCTTGCCACGTACGCAGCGCTCCAGCAAAGAACCGCGCGGGCCGACAGGATCGCGGCCGAGGATGTCTTCGACGTCGACCTCGCGCAGTTCGTCGATACGTTTGGCACCACTCGCCAGCTCCGGAAGCCCTGGCATCGCCAGCACCTGAACCGGCAGGGGCGCCAATGCATCGAGGATCTGCCGGCGCCTGCCACTGGAAACCGAAGGCATCGCCAGCAGAATGCCGTCAATCTCCCTCTGCTGGACCAGCTTCTTAAGCCGGGACGGTGAATAGACCCGCAGTCCATTGATCTCGCTGCCACGCAGGTCGCGCTTGTCATCGACGAACACCACCGGGCGGAACTCCGTGCTGTGTCGCAGGGCAGTCGCCAATTGCACGCCGGCCGCACCTGCCCCGTAGATGGCCACCCGCTGGCGGTCACCACGGGTCATCAGTTCGCTGCGCAGGACATCGCGCGCCAGCAGGCGACTGCCACCGATCAGACCGATGAGCACGAACCAGTAGATGAACCATGAAGAGCGCGGCACCGTATCGCCGTGACTGAACACCCAGATCGCGATGATGATCAGCAGGCTGAGCGTGACCGCTTTCACGATCGCGTACAGCATCTCCGCACCCGCGTAGCGGATGAGCGAGCGATAGAAGCGCAGCGCGTGAAAGACGGGCAGGGACACCAGGATGGCGACAGGAAACAGCCATGTGACCTGTTCGAGCATCTGCGGCCATAACTGGCCGAAACGCAGCGAAAACGCAGCCCAAAGCGCGATCGCGACCGCCACGGTGTCGCTCGTGACCAGGGCAAGGCGACGTGCCAGGCGTGGTGAATCAATCAGGCGCCGCAGTAAAGGGGTCCACATCAGCTTCTTTTCCCTGCTTCCTCTGCCTCACCGGCGTTGAAGTGCAGAGCCAGCAACACCAGCGGCAGGTAAGCGACAAGGACCGTCGGTATGGCCCACTGCGGATACGACTGCGCCAACAAGGCGCAGGGGAACAACCAGACGATATCGATGAGCAAGACGGCCAGCGTCACTGGACGGTGCCCTGCATAGCGGCGCGACGCCCATTGATAGGCATGGCTCCGATGCGCAGCGTACCACTTCTGTCCCCGCAGCCACCGGCGCACGAGGGTGACGGTCGCATCGACGCAGAAGACCCCCAGAAGAATCAGCCACGGCCACACGGCCGTGACGCCGGTCACCACGGCATGCAGGGCAAAGCCACCGAGGGCGTAACCGATGAAACCGCTACCCGCATCCCCCATGAAAATACGGGCCGGTGGCCAGTTGAGCAGCAGAAAGCCGAGGCTGGCCGCGGCGAGCATGAGCAACGGGAACGGCGCCCCCCCCTCCAGGCCGAGCATCAAGGCGCCCGCACTCGCCACGAAAACGGCTTCCGTACCGGCGATGCCATCGATACCGTCCATGAAGTTATAAAGGTTGAGGAGCCATACGAGCCCCACCACCCCGACCACGGCACCGGCAATACCCCATGCGACACTGCCGAATCCGAGATCGAGTGTCGGCCAGCCGCCAAGGATAAACAACGCCCAGACCGCGGCGGCGACATGGAAGACGATGCGGACACGCGCCGGCAGCGATGCATGATCATCCCAGAAACCGATCAGCGCGATTAATCCCCCTCCCCCCGCAAGAATGCCAAGCAGGCCGGAGTCGACGTCACCTTTGGCGTAGAGCATTCCGATGCCCGCCAGGAAACTCATGACGATCGCCACCCCGCCGCCGCGTGGAGTGGGCCGCACATGAGAACTGCGTTCGTTCGGCACATCCAGGATCTGCCGAGCCAGGGCATAGCGGCGCAGGCACAGCGTGCCCGCGTAGGCCGCGGCAAACACTGCGATGAGGATCAATCCATTACCAAACATGTCAACCACCTCCATTGCCGAGGATGGCCTGTGCCGTCCTGCGCAGGCCATCCTCGACCGCTACCGGTGGTTCCCAGCCCAACAATGTCCGGGCTTTGCCCGCGTCGACTTCCAGCGACCCACACAGTCGATTCATCTCGGCACCACGTCCGCTCCATCGTCCAAGCGCAGTCAGCAATCCCTGCGGCACCGGAAACAGGCGCGCCGGCCGCCCCATGCCCGCAGCCAGCCCGCGAATCAATGCCGGGGTGGATAAATCACGCCCGTCGGCTGCCAGAAAGATTTCACCCGCCGCCCGCGGATGCGTCAGGGCACACAGCAGGAGGTCGGCCAGATTCCAGACGCCAATCAAACTGCGGCGGTTATCGATCGAAGCGAATGGCAAGGGCAATCCACTTGCCACGGCCCGCAGGATCCGCCGCAAATTGCCGCCCACCCCGGGGCCGTACACCAGCGGCGGTCGTACGATGGCCACTTCGAGGTGGCTCGCCGCCGAGATACGCAGAAGTTCTGTTTCCGCCTCCCATTTCGAAATGCCATAGGGATCCACCGGAGCAGCCGGATCGGTTTCAGTGAAGGGCGGGCGCTCATCCGTTGACTCGCCGTTGACCTTGATCGAACTGACGAACACCAAGCGCCCGACACCAGCCGCAGCAGCCTGCGTCGCGAGCCGGCTGGTACCCGCCACGTTGACGCGACGGAACTCGTTGAGCGGATCGCTGGCCTGCTCATGCATCACGTGCACACGGGCTGCAAGATGTATCACGGCCCCCACACCGTCCAGCGCCGCGCTCCAATCGGTATCGGCGCCAATATCCCCCACCACGGCAGATTCGACTCCGGTGGGCAGTGCAAAGGCGCGACGCAACGCCGCACGCACCCGCCAACCGCGATCGAGTAACTGACGACATACCTCACTGCCTATGAAACCCGTGGCACCGGTGACCAGAACAACATTCATGTGGCCTCTCTCTGACACTCACCATCTGAACGGGTGAGCATGCAATCACAGCAAGCCAGCCCTCTGCAGCGGGTCTGCTTCACAGGAATGGAGACCCCCATCGCTACCGAAGCCCGGCAAAGATCAGGTAATTCCAGGGCGGCGCCACTTGAATACGGGGTCGCGCAGAATCCACGCAGCCAAGCAGTAGAGCACCGTCCCCGAGCTCAAAGCCAGCAGCAAACCCGATATCGATTCAGGAAAATCCCATGCCTGATAGAGCATCGCCATCAGCGTCCCCGCCACAAGGGCCCGCCAGACGCTCTTCCACCATAAATCGGGCGTCGTCTGCAATACGCCCTTCAAGCGCATGCTCAGCAGTACCGCGTAAATGAGGGCATAGACGCTGGTACCCAAGGCAATGCCGAGGTAGCCCATTGTTTCGACCAGAACCCAGCACACCCCCACGTGCAGCAATGCCGATAGCACGCCGATATGCATCGGGGTACGTGTATCGCCCGCTGCGAAATAGATCCGGTTGAGCAAAACGATGAAACTTTGCGGCAATAGGCCGATGGCATAATAAACAAGGGCGGCAGCAGCTCGCGATGTCGCTTCGGCGTCGAAAGCTCCGCGTTCAAACAGCACGCGTACGATAAGTCGTGACTCGCACAACAGGAATATCATTGCAGGGATCATGCAAAAACAGACGAGACCTAGCCCCAGGGCAAAGCGGCTCCTCGCCTCTTCGGCGCTCCCACGCGAAAGAGCCTCGACCAGCGCCGGAAAAAAAACTGCTGCGACAGCCGCAGCAAAAATTCCGATCGGCAACCCTTCGAGCCGGGCAGCATAGTTCAGAACCGCGATACTGCCGGGCGCCAGATCGGAAACCAGCGCCTTCTGAATCAGCGCACTGACCTGATCCGCGACCAGCAGAAATACCAGGGGCAGCATCGCGCCGACGAGTTCACGCAGCGCCCCAGGGCTGTATTCAGGCTCGCAGCGCGGCAGCACGGCCCTTACTTGGGGAACAAGAACCAGCGCGACTGCCGCCCCCAGCAACGTGCCCTGCGCAAGGCCGACGATGCCGGCCGTGGGAACGACGAGCAATAAAAAGACAATCAGTACGATGTTGTTGAGAACCGGGATCAAGGCGGGAAGAAAAAAGCGCTGATGCGCGTGCAGGACGGACTGCAGCAAACTGCCAAGCCCCGCCATCACCACCATCGGTGCGAGCCAGTGCAGCATCTGCGCTGTTAGCGCCTGGCGTTCGGCATCAAATCCCGGGAGCACCAGTGCCACCCAGAAATCCGCCCCCAGCCACAGCGCCATCGCAATCGCCAACAGCAGCAGGGTCAGTCCGTGAAGCGTCTTGCGCCACAGACCATACGCTTGGGCCGACGCATTCTGCACCAGTGCCCGTTGATAACGCGGCATGAACGCGCCTTGCAGCGATCCTGCCGAAAAGATCAAAAAACACACCGCGGCGATAGAGAATGCGCTCACAAAGACATCCGCAACACCAGCCGCACCAAAAGCACGCGCGAACAGTATCTCGCGGACGAAACCGAGTAGATTCGCCGCCAGCGTGAGGCTCGCGATCAGCGCAGTGGCTCGCAGGTACGGTCTCAATGCTTCACCTTACGAGCAATCAGTGTCAGGTTATTGCCCTGTCCGAGCCATCCACCAATGTGATCGATCTGCTCGATCCACAAGCTGTACAGCCAGCGCTTGGCTGCTCCGCCAAGATTACCGAGCGGCGCTTGCGGCACCTCTTCCACCTGATGTTGCGCCGCACTCCCCGTCACGGCGCTGCGGCGCGGCGCCAGACGCTGGCGTAACCATGCTGCCTGGTGGCGCAGGATATCGCCTTCACTGCGGGTATTGCCTGCGCGGAGATAGAGGATTTCCAATCCACGTTGGCTGGCCGCTTTGCTGAGGACCTCCGGAGTAAAATAACTGAGATGGGTGGACATCACGGCAATCCAGTTGCGCCCCATCCGGCGGGCCTGCCATCCGTTTGCATTGGGGACGCGCACCATCAACGTACCGCCGGGTGCCAGGTGCGCTATCAGGCTGTCCAGATCCTCACCTGGCGTGGTCGTGTGCTCCAAGTAATCAAACAGCGTCACCACGTCGAAATATTCGTCCGGCGCCAGTGTCATGGCCAGGGTCCCACAGCGGATATCGGCAATACCGTTCCGGCGCCCCCAGGCAGCCGTGTCAGGATCAAGTTCCACGCCACTGACACACCAGCCCCGAGTTTGTGCCAGTTGCAGGAAAAGACCACTGCCACACCCTACGTCGAGCAATCGACCTGGTGGTGCACAATATGTCTCAAGTAGGCGTAAGTGATGCTGCTCGAACTCGCGTAGTCGTTCTGCAACATGCTGCGGATCGGCCATCACTCGCCGATAAGCATAGCCGTACCAAAGTTCGTAGACACGCGACAGGCTCGTCGAGTCGAACCGTTGTCCAAGGAAAATCAACTCGCACTCCCGGCAGCGATGTCGCACATTTTCGACATCTACTGGTAATTGCGCCATGCCACCGGGGAGATACCGATTGATTTCCTTCATTAAAGTGTCGACGACCCTGTCAAATTGATCATGTTCAAGGCTGCCGCAAAGCGGGCACTCCTTGACCGCCTCCGTGTTCAGTTCAATCAACGGCATCGCAAGACCTCGCATATGTGCGGACAAAGAAACGCCGCGGTGAGCGGATCATACGAGGCCCATCCCCACATGCATGCCCCCGCACTGATCATCCCCGTGCATGTTCACGCTGTACCCCGAGCAGCAACCCCCACATGCCTCCGAGTACCAAGTTGAACGGAATCAGGCGGAAAACCGCAAAGAAAAGACCATAAACCGCCATGACTGCAACGGTAGCAAACGTCAGTTCGGGTAATCCACTCTCCCTCGGGCAGCGACGCCATGCGAGCACTGCAGGGCCGAACAATACCGCAGCATAAACCCCAAGCCCGAGCAACCCGCCGGTCATCAAGACATACATCACCCAGTTATGAACATACCCCACACGGGTATCCAGCCATTCGCCATTGCCCGCATCGAATCGGATGTTATGCTGAACTCCCAGGCCATGCCCGACCAGTGGCGAGGCGCGAAAGTGATCCCATGCAATACGATACTCCTCCATACGCGACGCGATATTGGCGTCTTTCGGCTGCCCCTCCATTTTTCCGGGCATCGCAGATTGTAAGGGGGTCGGGGCCCTCAAGGATGCAATGGAACCATCCACGGATGATGCAGCCATACCCTCCTTCCCTTGATTAGGCGACGCATCGAAGGAAACGCTGGCCTGTTCTTGCATTTGGACAAGACGGTTAAGGTAAATGGCTTCCAGATTGAATCCGGTGATCGTGCCAGCACCAGTGGCAACGAGGGCGAGGAAAAGAACGACGACACGCTTCGCCCCTCCCCTCCTGATGGCCACGAGCATAAGTACCAGCGCTACCAGAAAACTCGATAACAACATGCTCCGCGTATAGGTAAGAACAATTGCGGTGGTTGCCAATATGCTCAACCCAAGTCCGAGCATGCGCAACAACCAGTTGCTCAGCCACAAACTGGCCCAAGCCCCCCACACCACTCCGAGACAAAGCAGGGTATCGGTCGCCTGCTGCAAGCGCTGAGTGACACGTATGGCAAATTCGAACACCTGCTTGCCTAGCGCCTGAGCCTCGGCATAGCCCATTGATATCCATGTGCCATTATCAAAAATATAAGTCGCAGGCCGCCAAAGCTGCTCGCCTACATAAACTTGTACGACATGCCAAGAGAAAAGTGCTGCGGCAATACCTGCCGCCCATTGCCAACCATGTGCGAACACCCTATTGGCTCTCGCTTCCAGCCAGATAGGTAGAAAATAACTCATAAAAACGAAAGGTGCGGCACCCCGCACCCAGTCAGCAACAGATACTCCGTTCCAGAATGCCGTAAAAAAATTTAAAACAAACCAGCCAGTCACAATCGACAACCAAATGCAACCTGCTCGCGGCAGGCCTGCGAGCATCGAGCGGTGGCGCCAGATGCTAGACAGACCAGCAACCGTAATCGTGATGGCGAAACCGAACTCTCGCCACCCAACGGTGGTCGGCGTGGGGTTGATCATGTACATCAGCGGCAAGGCGGCGACCAGGCCAACCGCGGGTTGGCGCAGTGACCAAGCCGCCAATGCAACGGTTACAGCGAGTACCACGTAGCGCATGCCTTCCCCGGCGTGGACCGCGAGAATCGCCGCGAGCGTGGCAAGACCGATGGCAATATACAAAGATGAACGGGAGGCCATAAATACCCATTGAATGGAGTGCGGGGATCAGTTGGTTGGGCACCAACACGCCCGGCGACGACACCTCAATTTTAGTCTGTCGAAGCCAGCCAACGAACACTCAGCATGTCTCGCCATGTGGCTCCACCGCCAACACCTGCCGCAGCAACCGTGCATCGACCTGTCATCTGGCGCAAAACCACGCTCTTTAGGCATTTGTCAGTGTGGCTCCTTGAAAACTTGACTCCTAGGGTGCTGGCGCCACTACCGCACTAATCCGCACTCGCCGCGGGCGAGCGACGCCCGGCCGCCTGCATTCGCTCCAACTCAGATCCAGCCTCATGACCATGTCCTTGGATCACGCTTTCCAAGACTGCGAGCATATCCTGCGCTTGTTTTTCCCGAGTATACGATGGCGACGCCGCGTAACTGGACGTTGCCAGTTCACGCACTCGATCAGGGCTGCTTGCCAACATCTTCACGGTCTC
This sequence comes from Plasticicumulans lactativorans, assembly GCF_004341245.1. GTDB lineage: Bacteria > Pseudomonadota > Gammaproteobacteria > Competibacterales > Competibacteraceae > Plasticicumulans_A > Plasticicumulans_A lactativorans. The sequence continues at coordinate 116,788 of NZ_SLWY01000015.1, forward strand.
GGCGAGGACTTCCGGGCGAGCAGCAGGCACCCAGACCCCGGCATTTTCTCCAACCACGATTCGACTCGCTTCACCTTCCGGGGAAACGATCAGAAGCGGCAATCCCATTCCCATGGCCTCGAACATTTTCGACGGAATGACTCCGGCGAAAACTGGGTCATCCTTCAAGTGGATCAGCGCCATCGAGCAGAGACTCCAATAACGCGGCATTTCGTCCTTTGGGCGGGTCGGCACGAATATGACGTTGCTCAGCCGCAACCGCTGCGCATCAGCCTGGAGTTGCTCTTTCGCTGCACCGGTACCGACGAACAAGAATCTCACACGATCGTCGTCACGCAGCAGATCGGCCGCACGAATCACATTGTCGAGACCGTGCGCCATGCCATGCGTGCCGATATAGCCAACAACAAAGCGATCACCTATACCGAGTTCATTTGCGAGTTCAGGGTCGCGCGCCCGCGGACTGTAGCGAGGAAGGTCCACACCATTGATGACGACGGCGATTTTATCGGCCGGAATTGCTCTGAAAACAAGATCTTCTTTGAATGAACGCGTAAGCGCAACGACCGCAGCCGATCTGCGATAGAGAAAGAGCTCGAGCCTCTCCATCCAGCGTAAAAACAGGTTTTTCCGCATCGCACCGACGGCCATGATCGAAGCAGGCCATAGATCGCCCAGTTCGAAAACAAACGGAACCCTGCGCAAGCCGCTCAGCATCCAACCGCCGACCGCGGCAAAAAACTGCGGCGACGTCGCCACTACCACATCCGGCCGCTGCTGGAATAGTCCGGCTGCCACAGCCGTAAACATGTAGGAAATGAAATCCGCCGTCCGCTTGGCGACACCTTCATTCTTGGCAATGTAGGTTTTGACCCGCACCACACGGATTCCACGCATATCCTCTGTTCGGTACCAGTCGTTGTGGTAACCTTCATAAACCTGACCAGTCGGAAAGTTCGGCGCACAGGTGATCACCGTGACTTTATGCCCCCACTCCACCCAATAACATGCACGCTCGAATACCCGCGTAGCCGAGGCATTCACTTCAGGAGGAAAATTTTCGGTCAGGAAAAGGATATTCATGGATTCGCCGTTTTATCGTGCAGAGACCATTCAATACGGGTGCTCATTTCCAACGGCAACCGGCCGCGACGATTGAGCACAATCCGCGTACAGGACAACACTTTTCCGAACTCTGGATGATAATCTGCTGGGCGAAGTTCTAGCGCATCGAACCCGGCAAATCGAATTATACAAAGCGGTTTACGCACATCCGCGTCGATAATAAGTTCTACAGTATCTTGGGCAGCGTGGACGACTGTGATGCCAGGGTGCACCAGCAAACTAATCGCCACATCATGCACACCATCGCCCGAAACCTTATCAACAATATCAATGAAATTGTCGACAACCACCCAGTCACGACGGTGTCGGGGCCGCCCTGGCAAGTAGCGATACCCATCATGGCATGCACCAAAAACCCACTTACGGTTTGAATCCGCCGCAAATATGGCATCGTATACGTGCGCTCGACGCCCCACGCGGAACCCCGACCAAACCTCCGATGAGTCTTGCCCATCCACCATTAATGTGTTATGGGCATCCGTACGCCGCAATGCCAACCGCTCGGGGCTCGTCCCATAGCATGAAGTACCGGTATCGACGATGACTCGACGACCAGCCAGCGATAACTCAAAACTCAGCGTATCGGCATGACCATGCCCCGGCTGATAGGCTGGGCCGAGTTCTCCAATATCGGCAATCAGTGTTATCAGCGAGTTACGCACGCTGACGTAACCCGAATCGCTAAGATGTAATCCAGACTCTGGCGCTGATGCCACGATAGTCAAACGCGCCGCGTAATCCACCAATTCCGCCAGCGTTGGGGCAATTCCGAAAGCCGCGTCGTTAAACAACGCAATTTCCCCATCGGGATGCACCATGGCTTTTAGCCATAGCAACATTCGCTGTGCGGCATTGCCCAATCGAACACACAGAAAATCCAAGCGCGAATCGGATCTGTGTCCAGACATAAGATTGATAAGATCAAGAACGCCCTCCAAAACAAGCGCATGATACATTGGACTGCGTTCGAAATGACCGCCATCAGCCAAGATCTGTTCACCGATTTGTTCATCCAGCAGTTGAATGCCAGTTTCAAGCCATTCGCTACTCTCTGGGCCATCAAAGCATAAACCGGCGAACATCAAGGCGCGGGCATTTTCGAAAACATGATTTCCCAGTAAATGCCACTCGATGGAGCGCGCCAAATAGCGCACCTGTACAGCGAGGCTCCCACGCGCATCCGCGCTTAGATCACCGCCTTGGCAATACCATTTCAGCCAGTTCACAATGCGCAAGGACAGACAAAAGGGCTCCCATCCTGTTCCATGTCCCGGGGGATTGTCTCTAAGCCAGCGCGCGATCAAGTCACGATGCCAATCGCGCCGCGAAGCGGCGTCAACTGCGACGAGATCGGCGAAGTAATGCAGATTGTACGACCATAGCCGATCACGCCTTGGTGAGATCCAGTCTGCGGCAGACGCTACTTGATGTTCGACATTTAGAAAACGGAAACGATCAGGGGCGACCATGCAGATCGGTCCGGCGATCGATGGTTGCCAGCGCTCAACCGGCGATCTTAGCGCGGGAGCGGGTCGGATATCCGGACGAATACGCACCCAGTGATTACGGATACGCCAATAGATCTGTCTTGGGCGTAGGTGGACTACCGTCCGAGCAAGTCTGCCCAGTGCCGGAATAGTGATCATGCATAAGCCCCCTCAGCCTCTACTCCAGCAGCCTTATGAGCCCCCAACCAGAAGCCGAGGTAAAGCAACTGCCACAACTTGTAGGACTCATTTGATTGGCCAGAAAAATGGCGTGTTATAAGTTCATCACACAAGTCGAGATCAACATGGTCCCGCAACGGCCCAGTGCGCAGCGTTTCACCAATCAATGCCGCACCGAGCATTGCAATCTTGCTGTCGAGAGGCGGGTTAAAGCCAACCTTCGGTCGATCAACCAACGATTTCGGCAAGCGTTTGCGTAATAACTGTCGCAATGGCCGCTTGGTCTGGCTTAAACTCAAAAGCGCAGCGTCCGGAAGCGCCATGGCAGCCGCAGCCAGTTTCGTCGTAATCAGCGGAACCCGCACTTCAATGGAATGGGCCATGCTTGACCGATCTGTCACCGTCAAGTTATGAGCAAGAAATCCGTAGCGATCTAGGTACAAAGCCTGCTTTAGCGGCGATAGATGAACAGCTGGTTGCAACAACTCCTCCACACGTGCTTGGTACTGAGCAATCGCATCATGTTTTCCGAGCAAGCGACCAACTTCCAACGGTGAAAAATAGCCAATCAAACGCGTATATGCCGCAGTAAAATCCGCATCCTCTGCGAATCCGATCAAGCGGTCGGTTTTCTTGGCAAAATGCTTTTGTCTGCGCAGAAGAGGCGCCGCCAATTTCAGGAACGGACTTATCGCACGCGTTGTCGCACTGAATCGCACCAGACGATGCCGAGGGTATCCTGCAAACAACTCGTCACCTCCCATACCACTGAGCATTACTTTGAAGCCGCGCCGCCGGGCGACGTGTGCAATCTCCTCGCTGGCAAGATAAGTGTAATCAGATATGGGCTCCTCGGTACCATGAGCAACAGCCTCAAAACCTGCCAAAATGGCGTCGGCACCAAGCACTTCAGGAGTATGAGTAACCACCGACATCGGCATGCCAAAGCGCCCAGCAATCGCTTCGGCGTAACCGACGTCACCACTCCCAGCATGTATTCCATAGTCAACAAATAACGCCTCGAGCCCCGTTGGTGCCATTGCAGCAAGGACGGATGAATCGAGACCACCACTAAAAAACAGCCCCACAGGCACATCTGCCAAACACTGTAACCGCATCGACTCCAACAATAGTTCGTCGATCTCTCTCCTCCGCTCTTGAACATCCAAGATCAAAGGATCGTAATAACGATGAACTGTCATCTGTTTCGTCGCAAGCGAGAACCGCGCGCATTCTCCTGGCGCAAGCTTTTGCACGTTTCGAATACCGGTGGCGGGTTCATATAGCCACCCATTCATCAAAAACTCGGCAAGCGAGTCAGTGTCGGGCTCTTTCGTCAAGCGTGCCAACGCTACAAGAGCGCGAATCTCGGAGGCAAATGCCAGAGTTCCATTTGCTGCATCCACAGAGAAGTAAAGCGGCTTAATACCAAAAGGATCGCGGGCCATAAACAAGAACTGCTCCACACAATCCAGGATGGCAAAAGCGAACATGCCGTCCAGCATCGGCAGACAAGCTTCGCCCCATTTGCGGAAAGCTTCAAGCAAGACCTCGGTATCGGATCGTGTCCGGAATGCCGCACCATTCGCCGACAGTTGCTCACGTAAATACTCGTGATTATAGATTTCTCCGTTGAATACGATTACATAGCGCCCATCGCTTGACACGAACGGCTGGTTGGCTGCTTCGGTTAAATCCAGGATACTTAAGCGGACATGTCCGAGCCCCACTGGACATCGTAGTCCAGCAGAACGCCATTCATTCTGGGCATCAGGTCCACGATGACGCATGGCTGCAAGCGCTGCACGCATATCGAATTCAGCATCAACGCCGGCATAACCTGCAATTCCACACATTCTCTAGATTACCCTAATCGCCAACACGAACATCTCAGACAAACCGTCATTACAAAATATTGAGCGTACCGACGAAATTCAACGCACCAGCACTACCAACAAAAAAAATAAAACTAAAAAGCTAATCGCGTATTGCTCGATAATCTTTTTCAGTTTCACCAATCTTACGCGCGGGCACCCCGGCAACGATAGAGTGATCGTCAACGTCATGCGTAACCACTGCACTGGCGCCCACGATCACTCGGTTACCTATCTGAATATCACCCAATATCCGCGCTCCAGCCGCAAGGTATACATGATCGCCAATTTTTGGACAGCGATTCGGTACGCGCGAAAAAAAACCTTCAGTAGCTCCGATAGTAATTCCCTGACCAATGACGCAATAATCACCAATCACCGCATCTGCATGGATCACCACCCCCATGCCACCATACGCAAACACTGTCCCGCGACCGATTTTTGCCGATGGTGGAATGTATGAGTTGAAAATCAAAAAAATAAGATTGCGAACCAACCACGGCAATGCAGGGACTCGTTTTAAGTAGAGAAAATGGGCTATTCGATAAAAATTTATCGCGTTCATATGCGTCCAGTCAGAATTTCCCAGTCGCCGCGCCGCAACGGGAAAAAAACAAACGCCAGCCCCCCGAGACACGCTACTGCCAACAGGAGATCGAAGACCTGCATTACAGCCCCAACGACCATAATGGAAACGATCGCAGGTATGAGCATCAAAGCGATCGACGCTGACCGCCCTACTTGAGCAACAACAATCAGCAACGTCGCATACAGGCCGACACTTACCGCGTAAACAGATAAAGCATCCTGAAAATCTTTCACCCAAAAACTCACTGTACACAACGCTACGAAGCCAATGGCATTCATCGCCATCAACCGCTTGCGCAAGCCGAGTGCTAGCAAATAGCGCTCAAGACAAACCATCCAGAAAAAAGTGATCATAACCCCTGAGACATTCGCATAGGGTTCGAATTCCAATCGAAATCTGGCCAGAACGACTACAAAAGCAGCAGCGACAAAAAAATACCAGAATGCCACTCGCAGTAGAGGAATCAGACGCGCCGCAGCCCCACTGGAGTGCATTGCCACAAAAATCGCTTTGGCATTCACCGGAAAAGCACTGATGCTGGCTTGTGCAATGGAAATAAGCACACGCAGGCGTGCCAATGAACTCGCATCCAGTATCGGCGAGCACAGGAGAGGAAAAATTGTCGTAAGAAAACTGAAGATCAAGGTCGAACATAACGCAATCGGCATCTGCACTGCAGCAGTCCGCATCACGCCGAGCAAGGTATGGCTGATTCCACCACGCCAAGTGGAGACACGTGCCAGCAGAACGAAACCGACCACCACTCCAACGGAGTTTGTTATCAGCAGAATACCGCGCAAGCCAGGACCGCTTTCAGAATCGTAGAGTTGAAACAGCACCAGTCCGATAAAGCTGACATTAAAGACAATCAGATAACCAACCAAAGCACGCAGCAGGCGCAGCCTATGCAGGCTGAGCATGACCGATGAACTGCTCAGCATAACAAATAATAATGGTAGATCGACTTCGCCGACTCCAAACAGGGGAGCAACCGTCCAAGCCAGCGCCCCCAAAACCAAGTTGAATGCAAGACTGGTGACAAAAAAACGCTCTTCGGCAATCAGCGCGATGAGTGGTTCGGCAACGATATCGATCAATCTGTGACAAACCAGCGTTAACAGCACGGTTTGTAAAAAGCTACCGTAGGATTTCAGCCCAAACACCAGTGGGTATGCGAAATTCATCAGCAATCCACTGGTCAAGATCAATATTTGAACCAGCGCGTTCATTGAACCTACTCACTGCGCTCGACACTGGCAGTCAATCAATGCGAATTGATCCAACCACTCGTGTAAACCACGAAGAATTTTTCGTGCAAAAAACACTCTCGTCATACTACTATCCTCTGAGCGGCAGCATCGCCGAACCTAACAATCAACGAATTTGCCTTATTTATATTATCCACTCCCGCATCTTCACCATGCGCTATCAAAAACACCCCGGGAGCCAGCACGCAGGCCTACCCTGAGTCGCTAGACGATATCGGTCTGGCATATTCGTCGCCGAAGTCGTAGCCTCCAAGAGTGGATGATTTATCGGCGGAGTCAAGAATGAAGTGCAACACCGCTCTTCAAATTGTTGATTAGTTCAAGGAATACTCGCTCGGCGTTCGAAAGCCGAGGCATTTACGTGGCCGATTATTGAGAGCGCGGGCGATGTCATTGAGGTAGGTCTGCGAGAAGACCGACAGATCGATCCCTTTGGGCAAATACTCGCGGATGGTCTCGTTCATGTTTTCATTACTCGGACGCTGCCAGGGGCTGTGGGGATCGGCGAAGTAGATGTCGATCTTCAGGCGTCGCGCCAATTCCGCATGGTGTGCCATTTCCTTTCCTTAGTCGTAGGTCAGCGTTTTGCGGATGCTGGCGGGCACATACCGAAAACGGCGTGTGAACGCTTCCAGGGCCGAATCCGCAGTCGCATCGGCCATCTTGGCCAGCAATACAAAACGACTAGTGCGCTCTACCAGCGTCCCTACCGCACTCCGGTTATAGGCCCCTTTGATCAAATCACCTTCCCAATGACCAGGGACTGCGCGTGATAGCACTTCGACTGACCGTTCATGAATCGAAACCATGTCGATCAAGCTTCGTCGACGCTCACCACGCGCTCGAGGCAGACGAGTCTGGTGAGACTTTCGTAGTAAAGAAATCAATTCCTTACGCAACTCCCCACGCGGAGTCACGTAAATCGTCCGGTATATCGTTTCATGCGATACATGAAAGCTGGGATCGTTTGGGTGCATCTGCCGTAGCCTGCCGGCAATCTGCTCCGGTGACCAGCCCTGACGCATTTTGTCGATCACTTTGTTCATCAACATCGACCCGACCTTCAACTTCACCAAGCCGCGGCGTCGCTGCCGATGAGCAACCTGGCCGGCATGGACTGCATCATAGGTCTGCCCCTCATCGCCGCCCGGCCCATTATGTGTCGCATCGATTCGCTGATATACCGTGCGTGGTCCATCCATTATTTTATGTAGTCATTATGATAGTCGGCCCAATTTAATCCAGAAGATGATTGCTCCTTGAAGGACGGTATACACCGCATATGCACGCCCCAAATCTATTGCCTTCAGGCAGACAGTGCTTCGAGCACGGCGTCGAGTCCTGCACGCCAATCAGGTGGAGCAATGCCGAGAACAGTCAGTCCTGTGCAGTCAAGCATGGAGTTCGTCGGACGCCGCGCGGGAGTCGGGTAGTCGGCACTCGTTATCGCGTGCACACGAGGGAGGCATGGCAACAGGCCTTTGGCAACAGCACGTATGAAAATCGCTTCGGCAAAACCATGCCAACTAGTCTCTGGTTGGCCGCAGTAATGGTATGTACCCCACGGCAATGTCCCGCCAGCCAGATAGCGTTGTGCCAATTCGAGCAAACACTCGGCAATCGCTGCAGCGGGGGTGGGACCGCCTCGCTGATCGGCAACGACACGCAACTCATCGCGCTCACGTCCGAGACGCAACATCGTCTTAACGAAATTATTGCCATGCGCTCCGAACACCCAAGCGACGCGCATTATCAGATGTTCGTTCAAGCCTTCGCGAATCAAACACTCGCCCTGCCATTTTGAATCGCCATATACTCCCAATGGCGCCGCAGGAGCATCAACTGGTATAGGGCCTATAGCATTGCCATTGAACACATAGTCGGTCGACAGATGCAGCAATGCAGCACCTGTTCGCGCACACGCTGCAGCGAGATATCCTGGGGCATCACGGTTGACCGCATATGCGGCAGCTATATCACTTTCAGCTTTATCTACAGCAGTATAAGCAGCGGCATTGATGACGATACGTGGCGTATACACAGCAAAGGCATTATCGATGGCAATCGCATCGGTGAGATCAAGCTCTGTACGTCCAAGACCGACAACCGGTAAGTCACCCCTTCGGATCAAGAGCTCATAGCCGACCTGCCCTTGCGCACCCGTTACAAGAATGCTCATCGCTTCAGCCCTCGTATACCGTCAGGCGCTCCAACGGTTGCTCGGCGAGACGCGGCAAGACGCGATCCTTGTCCGATAGTAGAAGTTCCGCTGGATCGATTGGCCAGTCGATCCCAATGGCAGGATCGTTCCATAACACACCGCCGTCGGAGGACGGATGGTAGTAGCTTGTGCATTTGTAGACGAAATCTGCTTCCTCGCTGAGTACGCAGAAACCATGGGCATAACCAGGAGGTATCCACAATTGCCTATGGGTGACATCGTCAAGTTCGACCCCCACCCATTGTCCAAAATGCGGTGACTCCCGACGCACATCAACGGCAACATCGAACACGCGACCACGAGAACAGCGCACCAGTTTTCCTTGAGGGTTAACGGTTTGGTAATGCAACCCGCGCAACACGCCTCGGCGCGAACGGGACTGGTTGTCCTGTACGAATGTAGGCGCGACACCAGATCCTTCGAACCAACTGGCGCGATAGGTTTCGACGAAGAAACCACGGGTGTCACCAAACACTTTGGGCTCGAAAACCAGGACACCGGGCAGGCAGGTTTGAATGATCCTCATGCGCGCTACTCCCGCTTCAGCAGATCGGACAGGTACTGACCGCTGCCATTCTTGGCAAGCGGCGTGGCAAGGCATTCGAAGTGCGCAGCGAGACTAGCGTCGGTTCGCCCCGCGCTTAATGATGTTACCGAGAGCGTGATGCAGGCCTCATGGTCGTACGCCGCGGCGATCACTGACACTTCGTTTGATGCCGGCCAGAATTGTAAGCCCGTAAGTAATGTCGCCTAGCAGAAGGCATAACTAGCGGACGTCCGATCATTCCGGCACTCGGCCGGAGATGAGCAATTCACACATCACCCAGCTATCAAACACCGTAGTATTGACGATACCAGTCAACGAAGCGAGGGATACCCTGCTCCAGAGGTGTTTCAGGTCTGAAGCCTACGTCGCGCACCAAATCATCGACATCGGCATAGGTTGCCGGCACGTCACCAGGCTGAATCGGTAGCAAATTCTTCTCAGCCTTGCAGCCGAGACAGGTCTCGACCAGTTCGATCATGCGCAGCAGTTCCACGGGGCTGTTGTTCCCGATGTTATAGAGCCGATAAGGGGCATAACTTGTGGCCGAATCAGGTGCGCTCCCTGTCCAAACTGGGTTCGGCGTTGCAACTCGATCAGTGACACGGAGCACCCCCTCGATGATGTCCCCGATGTACGTGAAATCACGGCGCATGTTGCCGTAATTGAAGACATCGATCGGCCGCCCCTCGATAATTGCCTTGGTGAACAAGAACAGCGCCATGTCCGGCCGCCCCCACGGACCATACACGGTGAAAAAGCGCAGCCCTGTGGTTGGTAGCCCGTATAGGTGACTATACGTATGCGCCATGAGCTCATTGGCCTTCTTGCTCGCAGCGTAGAGGCTGACCGGATGATCAACATTGTGATGCACCGAGAAGGGCATCTCGGTATTGGCGCCGTACACTGAACTGGACGATGCATATACCAAGTGCTGCACATCATTGTGCCTACAGCCTTCGAGAACATTGACGAAGCCGACGAGATTGCTGTCGACGTAGGCATGCGGATTTTTTAGCGAATAACGCACACCCGCCTGCGCGGCGAGGTGAACCACGCGCTCGAAATCTTCTCGCGCGAACATCTCCGCCATGCCATTGCGATCGGCAAGATCCAGTTTTACGAAGCGAAACTTGGCATGCCTAACCAGGCGGGTAAGGCGCGCCTCTTTGAGACCAACATCATAGTAATCATTCAGATTGTCGAGACCGACAACCTCATCGCCCCGCGCGAGCAGGCGTTCACTCAGGTGATAACCAATGAAGCCGGCGGCACCGGTAACCAAAATCTTCATGATGGTGTGTTCCGGATGAGACTGCTTGGCGGATCCGTCAGGCCGAGACACCAAGCCAACAGGCCAAATCATCGACGATGCGTTCAGCGGCGTGCCCGTCCCACAGTGCAGGTGCGCGGCCAACCTTGCCGCCCGTCGTGAGGACGTCGTTGACTGCCTTGCGGATAGTGTCGGGATCTGCACCAACGAGGGTATTGGTGCCTTGCGATAATGTGATCAGACGTTCGGTATTCTCGCGCAGCGTCAGGCACGGCACGCCAAGCGCCGTGGTTTCCTCCTGCAGGCCACCGGAATCGGTCAGTACCAGTTTTGCCTCACGCATCAACCCAATCATCTCGAAATAGCCGACGGGGGGAAGCGCCAGAAGATGGGGATTATCCAAGAAGGCGCCCAAGCCGGCCTCGCGGATTTTGTTCTGCGTACGCGGATGCACCGGAAAAACGATCGGAAGCTCGGCACTCAGCTCACCAAGCACCGTGAGCAAGCGCGTTAGCGCCTGCACGTCGTCGACGTTCGACGGACGGTGTAATGTAAGCACCGCATAGCCTTGGGAGGCCTGCAGAAAAATCTCGGGATCGCGCGCTGCGGCCAACGTAGCCTCTGCCGGCACCGCCTGCGCCAAGCTGGCCTGCAAGGTGTCGATCATCACGTTGCCGGCAAACACCACACGCTCAGCGGCGATGCCTTCTGCAACGAGATTGTCCAGCGCCTCTGCCTCGGTGGTGTAGAGCCGATCCGAAAGCTGGTCCGTCAAAATGCGGTTGATTTCCTCTGGCATGCTGCGGTCACGCGAGCGTAGGCCGGCCTCCACATGCACTACCTTCACTCTTCTCTTCGCCGCGACCAAAGCGCAAGCGATCGTGGAATTGACATCTCCAACCACGAGCACCACCGTAGGCGCTTCCGCATCGATGACCGGTTCGAAGCGTTTCATGATTTCGGCAGTTTGCTGCGCGTGGCTGCCGGAGCCGACCTCAAGCGAAATGTCCGGCGCAGGAATCCCGAGTTGTTCGAAGAACCGGCCGTTCATCGCCACGTCGTAGTGCTGGCCAGTGTGCACGAGCTTGACCGCGAGTTGCGGTGTACGCGTACGGAAGGCCGCCATGATCGGGGCAATCTTCATGAAGTTCGGCCGTGCGCCGACGATGCAAAGAATCTTGTTGCCAAGGCTTGGCATGGGAGTTGGGTTGCTCATGAAGCTCCTAAATCGCGCCGCTAGAGGGCGCTCCAGTCACGGAACCGGCGCGCTACGCGTGATCCGGGACACCAAGTCTAAGTTGTCTGCCTGCCCGACGAACGCCCAACTGCTATGCCTGAATCGTGCCGCCACTACTCTCTCTTGCGGCCCTTCCGGCGCGATCAGGAACTTTCCTGCACGGAGGGAGTGACAAAACCGCTAGCATCGTTCAACCCCCATACCAACACTAGTACCCCATGCATCCTGCAAAGCGCTGATGCAGGCACTACGAAAACCCGCAAAACATACACCCATTTGGACATAGCAAACAGCCGGGGCTCCCGCTAAGGCCCCGGCTGCAGAAGGACGTCGGACAGGCCGACTCGCCGTCAAATACGACCGTCAACAGCGGTGCGGGGTAAAATGTACTTGATATCGTACAACACTGCATGAGGCTTGCCGAGCGCACGAATCACCTCTGCCCCCATTGCGCGAAACTGATCATGCGCAACGGCGAGGATGATGGCATCGTACTGACCGGCGATCAATTCACTGACCGGATGGATGCCATATTCATGCTCAGCCTCGGCCACTGAAACCCACGGATCGTAGACATCGACGTGTGCGCTGTAGGTCTTCAGTTCCTGAATGATGTCGACGACGCGGGTATTGCGCAGGTCGGGGCAGTTCTCTTTGAAAGCAAGCCCCATTATTAGAATACGCGCACCGACGACGTGCATGCGCTTCTTAAGCATTAACTTCACTACCTGCTCGGCGACATGCACCCCCATGCCGTCGTTGATGCGGCGCCCGGCAAGGATAACCTCCGGGTGATAACCGATTTCCTGTGCCTTATGCGTCAGGTAGTAAGGGTCGACACCGATGCAATGACCGCCGACCAACCCTGGGCGGAATGGCAGGAAGTTCCACTTGGTGCCGGCGGCGAGCAGCACCTCTTCGGTATCGATACCGAGTCGCCCGAAAATCAGGGCAAGTTCGTTGATCAGCGCGATGTTGACATCCCGCTGAGTGTTCTCGATCACTTTGGCGGCCTCGGCCACGCGAATGCTGCTCGCCCGATGCGTGCCGGCGACGATGATGCTGGCATACAACGCATCCACGAACTCTGCGACTTCAGGGGTAGAGCCCGACGTGACCTTGCGAATCGTGGTGACACGGTGCTCCTTGTCGCCCGGATTGATGCGCTCGGGGCTGTAGCCAGCATAAAAATCACGATTGAAAACGAGCCCTGACACGCGTTCAAGGATGGGTACACAGACCTCCTCGGTAGCCCCCGGGTAAACCGTGGATTCGTAGACCACGACATCGCCACGTTTGAGCACGTGGCCGATGGTTTCACTCGCCTTTATCAGCGGGGTGAGATCGGGACGCTTGGCACTATCGATCGGTGTCGGTACGGTGACGATATATACATTGCACGGGCGAATATCGTCGATCGAACTGGTGTACTCGAGCTTGACGGCGCCCGCCAACGCTTCGGATTCGACCTCAAGGGTGCTGTCGCGCCCCTCACGTAATTCGGCGACACGATCGGCCTTGATGTCGAAACCGATGGTCGGATAGTGACGACCAAACTCCACCGCCAAGGGCAGGCCGACATAGCCCAACCCGATCAGGGCGATGCGCACATTGCTCAGATCCATCCCAGAAACCTCGAATTGATGATGCTCAAATCATGCTGCAGCACGATCCGTGCGATGTTCAGCGAGAAGTCATTCGACCGTGACCGATTTCGCCAGATTGCGTGGCTGGTCAACGTCGGTCCCCTTGAGCACGGCCACATGGTAGGCGAGCAACTGCAGGGGCACCGTAAATACAACCGGTGCAATCGAATCGTCTACGTGCCCCACCTGAAGAAGGTGGGTGCCCTCGCTGAAATGCGACGCCACGCCACTATCGGCGAACAGGAACAACTCACCGCCGCGAGCACGCACTTCCTGCAAATTGGAAATCACTTTCTCAACCAGCGCATTGTCAGGAATGACGCAGACGACCGGCATGTTGGCATCGACCAGGGCGAGCGGACCATGCTTGAGCTCGCCTGCGGCATATGCCTCAGCGTGGATGTACGAGATCTCCTTGAGCTTGAGCGCTCCCTCCATGGCCACCGGATACTCCGACCCGCGCCCGAGGAACAGCGCATGCTCCTTCTCACCGAAGAACTGCGCCATCGCCTCGACGGCATCGTTGAGCCCCAGCGCCTCCTCGACCTGCCGCGGCAGATGTTCGAGCGCCGCCACCAGCGCCGCCTCCTGCTCGGCCGCCAAACCCCGTCGGCGCCCGAGAACGATTGCGAGCAGACGCAGCGCGACGAGCTGCGTGGTGAAGGCCTTGGTCGACGCAACACCGATCTCGCGCCCGGCCCGTGTCATCAAGGTCAGCGCGGATTCACGCACCAGTGAGCTTTCGGGCACGTTGCAGATCGCCAGGCTCGACAGGCACCCCGCCGCCTTGGCGCTGCGCAGGGCCGCCAGCGTATCGGCCGTCTCGCCCGATTGGGAAATGCTGACGAACAACGTACCGGGAGCGATCACGGGGCGCCGATAGCGGTATTCGCTCGCGACTTCCACGCTGCACGGCACCCCCTGCTCTTCGAGCCAGTAGCGCGCCACCATGCCGGCGTGGAAACTCGTCCCGCACGCGACGATGTGCACCTGCTGCACGGCATCCAGCACCGCGGGGGCTTCGAAGCCAAAGCAGCTTTCGAGCACTCGGCCGTTGCTGATGCGACCTTCGAGCGTATCGGCGATCACCGCTGGCTGCTCGAAGATTTCCTTCAGCATGAAGTGCCGATAGGTGCCCTTGTCGGCAACCCCTGCACTTTGTGCCGACACGGCACGCGGCCGCTCGACGAGATGCCCGGCGCGGTCGTAAATCGTGAACCCCGAGCGCGACAGGTCGGCGACATCGCCCTCCTCGAGAAACACGAAGTTTTGCGTAACCGGCAGCAGCGCGAACACATCGGATGCGATGAAATGCTCGCCGATGCCGATGCCGATCACCAGCGGGCTGCCCACCCGTGCTGCCACCAGGCGTCCGGGTTCGTGACGGCTGATCACCCCCAGACTGAAGGCGCCGGTGAGGCGCGCAACGGCACGCTGCACCGCGGAGAGCAGGTCACCCTCCTGGACGAGATGATGCGCGATGAGGTGGGCGACCACCTCGGTATCTGTCTCGGACTCGAAACGGTAACCGAGCCCGATGAGCTCCTCCTTGAGCTCCTTGTAATTCTCGATGATGCCGTTGTGCACCAGGGCGACGTCGGCTCCGCTCACGTGCGGGTGAGCATTGCGCTCGGAGGGCACCCCGTGCGTAGCCCAGCGGGTATGCGCGATGCCGAGGCGCCCCGGGGCGGGGTCGGCTTCGAGCAGATCGGCAAGCGCCTGCACCTTGCCCACCGCGCGTTTGCGGTTTAGGTGACGTTCGGCGTCGAGCGTCGCCACCCCCGCCGAGTCATAACCTCGATATTCCAGCCGCCGCAATCCCTCAAGCAGGATGGGGGTGACGTTACGCTCGGCGATGGCTCCGACGATTCCACACATGATCAGGGACTTTCCGTGGTGGTACCTAGCAAATTGCCGTCCAAGAGTACCGAGTCCGGCCTTACTGCGACAACCAAGTGGTCGGGAGCGCCACGATTGTTGACTGCCCGCAACAACGTCGATCAGCCGGATACCAAACGACGCGTGTGGGCGGCGATCACCCCCTCCTCGTCGGTCGGCACGACGGCGACCACCACCCGGCTGTCGGCGGTCGAAATCAGCGCCCGCCCGGCGGCATTCGCCTCGGCATCAAGATCGACGCCGAGCCAGGCCGCGCGACGGCACACCTGCTCGCGCACCGCAGCCGCATGCTCGCCGATGCCGCCGGTGAAGACCAGCGCATCGAGTCCGCCGAGCGCGGCGGCGAGCGAGCCGAGTTCGCGCGCGATGCGGTAGCAGAAGTAGTCCACCGCCTGCCGCGCATCCGGATCGTCGCTGGCCAGCAAGGTGCGCATGTCGTTCGACAGGCCCGACAGCCCCAGCAGCCCCGACTGCTTGTAGAGGAAGTCGGTCAGCTGTTTCGGCCCCAGCCCGTGGCGCTCGATCAGGTAAAGGAGGACCCCGGGATCGAGCGCACCGGTACGCGTGCCCATCGGCAAGCCTTCGACCGCGGTGAATCCCATCGTGCTGGCGACGCTGCGCCCCGCTTCGATGGCACACATGCTGGCACCGTTGCCGAGATGCGCGATCACCACCTTGCCGCCCGCGCGCTCCGCGCCGATCACCTGCGACAGGTGCCCCGCCACGAACTCGTAGGACAGGCCGTGAAAGCCGTAGCGCTGCACGCCTTCGTCGCGATACGCCTTGGGGATCGCGAACAGCCGGGCGAGCGCGGGCTGGGTGCAGTGGAAGGCCGTATCGAAGCACGCCACCTGCGGCAGCGCGGCATCCAGTTCGGTGATGGCGTCGATGCCGGCGAGATTGTGCGGCTGGTGCAGGGGTGCGAGCGGCACCAGCGCGCCCAGGGCGGTGCGCACCTCGGCATCGACCCGTACCGGCGCAGCGTAGCGGGTACCACCGTGCACGACCCGATGCCCGACCGCCGTGATCGCCGGAAAATCGGGGCGCTCGCCGAGCCAGCGCAACAGATCGGCGAGGGCGTGCTGATGGGTGTACGGGCCGTCCGGCACCGTCGGCCGGTAGGCCGCCAGCACGTACCCGTCCGCATCCTTGGCCACGGCATGCGCATCGTGGCTGCCGATGTTCTCGATCAGCCCGTTCGCCACCTCCCGCGTGTGGTCGTCTTCGATGGCGTACACGCCGAATTTGATGCTCGACGATCCCGCGTTCAGGACCAGCAGGCCATTGCCCTTCGCGCTCATCGCTTGCCCCCCCGCAACTGGCGCGCCAGCAGCGCGGCGACCGCGCACGACGCCATGCGCGCGAGGGTACCGTCGGCGCGCGAGGTCAGCACGATCGGCACGCGCGCCCCGAGCACGACCCCGGCACCCGAGGCCTCGGCCAGGTACTCGAGCTGCTTGGCGATCATGTTGCCGGCCTCGAGATCGGGTGCGACCAGGATGTCGGCCTCGCCGCTGACCGTCGAGACGATGCCCTTGGTCTTGGCAGCCGCCTTCGAGATGGCGTTGTCGAACGCGAGCGGGCCATCGAGGACGCCGCCGGTGATCTGTCCGCGATCGGCCATCTTGCACAGCGCCGCCGCGTCCATCGTGGAAGCGATCTTCGGTGTCACCGTCTCCACGGCCGACAGGATGGCGACATTCGGGCACTTCACGCCGAGCGCCTGCGCGAGCTCGATCGCGTTCTGCACGATGTCGACCTTCACCTCGAGGTCGGGGTAGATGTTGATCGCGGCATCGGTGATCAGCAGCAGCTTCGGATACGTCGGCACATCCATCACGAACACGTGGCTGATGCGCCGCGCGGTCCGCAGCCCGGTTTCCTTGGCGACCACCGCCCCCATGAACTCGTCGGTGTGCAGGCTGCCCTTCATCAGCACTTCGGCGCGGCCCTCGCGGACCAGCGCCACGCCGCGCTCGGCCGCAGCGTGGCTGTGCGGCGCGTCGACGATCTCGAAGCGCCCGATGTCAAGGTCGAACTGCGCCGCGGTCCCCTCGATCCTCGCCTTGGGACCGACCAGCAGGGGCACGATCAACCCCGCGTCGGCAGCCCGCACGGCGCCTTCCAGCGACACCTGATCGACCGGGTGCACCACGGCGGTGGGCACGGCGCTGCCCTGCGCGGCGGTCTCGACCAGCTTCTTGTGCCGCGCGCCGTGGGCGCTGAAGTGCACCTCGGGCAGCGTCACCGACGGTCGCCGGATCTTCACCGGCGGCGCCGACACCACCGCCTCGCCGTCGATCAGGAGCATGCCGTCCTGGTTCTCGCACCGGCACGCCAGCGTCACGGTGCGCCGCTCGCTGTCCTTGCCGGTGACCGTGACCGTGGCGCGCATCACGTCGCCGACGTAGATCACGCCGTGGAAGCTCAGCGTCTGCGAGCGGTACAGCGTGCCGGCGCCCGGCAGGTGGGTGCCGAGCACCCCCGAAATCAGGCTCGCGCCCCACATGCTGTGGCCGACGATGCGTTCGAACTTCGCGCCGCGCGCGAATTCCTCGTCGATGTGGGTGGGGTTGAGGTCGCCCGACAGCAGGGCGAACAGTTCGATGTCGCGGTGGCTCAGCGTGTGCTCGGCGCTCGCGCTGTCGCCGACTGCGATCTCGTCGAAGGTGCGGTTTTCGAGGAATCTGACGTCGTCATTCATGGGGAGCGATCCATCGGTGGAGCCTTCGGTCGGGGGCGCCGGGCGCCCTGGGGGCGCCCGGTACGGGCATCAGCCGCGCACGTGGTAGCCGGCGTCGACGTAGCCGACGTTGCCGGTGATGTTGTTGCCCGTTTCCGCGATGTAGAACGCCGCGAGGCGGCCGACGTCTTCCGGCGTGGCCAGCCGGCGCAGCGGCGAGCGCTCGATGGCACCGCCCATCAGTTCGTCGAAGTCCTTGATGCCGCTCGCGGCGCGGGTCAGCATCGGCCCCGGCGAGATGCAGTTGACACGGATGTTGAGCGGGCCGAGCTCGGCGGCGAGGTAGCGCACCGAGGTTTCCAGCGCGGCCTTCACCGGCCCCATCAGGTCGTAGTGCTCGATCACCTTCTCGGCGCCGTAATACGACATCGCCAGCAGCGTGCCACCATTCGGCATCAGCGGCTCGGCGAGCTTGGCCATGCGGATGAAGGAGTGGCACGAGACATCCATCGCGACGCTGAAGCCCTCGCTGGTGGAATCCACCAGGCGCCCGTGCAGTTCGTTGAGCGGCGAGAACGCGATCGAATGCACGACGAAGTCGATCGTCCCCCAGCAGGCCTTCATGCGCTCGAACACCGCTTCCAGTTCGCCCGGCTGGCCCACGTCGAGCGGCATGATGATCGGCGCGCCGAGCCCCTCGGCGAGCGGGCGCACGTACGGCTCGGCCTTGGCGTTGAGATAGGTGATGGCGAGGTCGCCGCCGAGCTCGCGGATGGCCTTGGCGACGCCGTAGGCGATCGAGCTGTCATTGGCGATGCCGACCACGAGGCCGCGCTTGCCGTGCAGACTGAACGGATGGCTCATGAGAAACGCTCCCTGAGGGTGAGGGCAAAGGTGAGGGGATGAACGTGGGAAACCGCGCGCCGTGGCGGTACGGCGCGCGGGTGATGGTTCAGGCCGCCGGGACGACCGGCAGGTCGGCGCTGCTGCCCGCGGACGGCAGACCGAGCACGGCACGGACCTCGCGGACCAGCGCCAGCACCGGCGGCGACGCCGGCTCGGCACCGAGCAGCCCGCTGAGCGTCGCGGCCATCGCCTCGCGGTCGCCGGCACCGGGCAGCAGCTCCGGGAGCGTCGCCAGCGCGCGCTCGGGCGCGTAGGCGACGATCATCGACTGCTCGTGCACCAGCCGCCGGCGCTGCGCGGGATCGAGCGCGGTCGCCAGCGGCAGCGCACGGACGCCCTCGACGATGCGCTCGATCGCCTCGCGGCCGAACTCGCCACGCGCCTGCGTGTACATGAGCAGGAGGCGCACCAGCGCCGCCGCCGGTCCGCCGCGCGCGATGTGCTCGTCGACGAAGCGCTCGACCTGGGCATCGAGGGTTTCGATCTGCTTGCCGCTCGCATCCTCGGCCGGCTCGTTCCACATGCGCCCCGGCAGGCCGAGCGCGTCGAGCCAGCCGTAGAGCGCCCGGAAGCTCAGTTCGGCGGCGCTGTCGCGCAGGTCGCGCCCGATGTCGAACCAGGCGGTCAGCGCATCGGCGCAGGCGCGCTCGACGGCCCCCAGCGGGTTGTCGGCGCGCCGCGGCCGGCGCCAGGCCCGCGCCCAGTCGGCCCACGGCGCCAGCGTCGCCATCCACGGGTTGGCGCTCGACAGGCCGTAGTGCTCCACGCGCAGCGGGTGCAGCAGGCGCGCGAGTTCGGCGCCGCTGCCGGTCGCACCGGCCCGCACCAGCGGGCTCGCGAGCACGTCGTAGGCGTGCGCGTTGAGCGCCGAGAACTCGCTGACCACGCGGAAGTAGCGCTCTTCCTCGCGGCTGTCGGTGTCGAGCGCGACGATGTCGGCGATCGAACGTTCGGCGAGCGAGACGTCGTAGACGGGCACGCCGTCGGCGCCGTGCCCGGCCTCGCGCACGTTCATCTCGTAGAGCCCGGGTGGCAGCATCTCGATGGCGTCGAGCGTCGCGACGATCTCCCTGTATTCCTTACGCGCCACGCCGCCCGACACGAAGATGCCGAGGTGACCGACCGAGAGGTGGCGCAGGTAGACGATGGTGTGGCCGTAGGCCTTGATCGCGCGGTCCTCGCGATAGACGTCGACGATCCAGTTCAGCGCCTGCTGCGGCGGCGTGATGTTGTCGCCCTCGGAGCAGAACACCAGGATCGGCGAGCGGATGTTGCGCAGGTCGATGCGGCGTCCGTCCTCGGTGGTGATGGTGCCCGCCGCGAGGCGGTTGCCGACGAACAGGTTCTCGACGATGCCGCGGATCTCGGTGCCGTTCAGGACCGAATACGCCCCCCACCAGCGCTCGAAGCCGAGGAAGCGCTGCACGCCGGTATCGACCGTGGCGTAGAGGTCGTAGTACTTCGCCCAGAAGTTGTGCCCCGGGTTGAGGTTGGCGAAGTTCTGCACCAGCCAGGCGCCGTCGAACTGCCCGGCCCCGAGGTCGGAAACGAGTTGCGCGAGCCACGTGCCGCCGAGCAGCCCGCCGGAATAGCGCATCGGGTTCTTGCCGTCGACGCCCGCCCAGTACGACAGCGGCGCGCCGTTGATCACGATCGGCCCGGCGAGCTCGGGCTCGACCGCGGCGAGCGCCATCACCGCCCAGCCCGCCTGGCAGTTGCCGATCACGCAGGGCTTGGGGCTCTGGCGATGCCGCCGCGTCACCTCGCGCAGGAACACCGCCTCGGCGGCGGCGACGTCGCGCAGCGTCTGGCCCTCGACGGGATCGGCGGAGAACACCACGAAGTAGACCGGGTGCCCGGCGCGCAGCGCCATGCCGACCTGCGAGTCGCTCTTGAAGCCGCCCACGCCGGCCCCGTGCCCGGCCCGCGGATCGACGATCACGTAGGGGCGGCGCGTCTCGTCGACGCTCACCCCGGCGGGCGGCACGATGCGCGCCAGGGCGTAGTTGACCGGATGCGGCAGGGTGCGGCCGTCGAGCACGAGGTCATAGGCGAAGGCGAGCAGCGGCGGCTTGCCGGCGGCCTCGTGATCGAGCCACCGGTCGCCCCGCACGCGGATCGTGTCCCAGAACAGCGCCTGGCGCTGCACGAAGTCGATCCCGTATTCGATCACGTCGGCCGGGCGCGGCAGCGGCAGCATCTGCGTGCTGGCACGCAGCCACGCCTCGAACTGTTCGGTCTGCCGCTGCGTGGCACCGCGTCCGAAGCGCTCGACGTGTGCGACGGCCGCGCGGGCCAGCGCAGCGGCCCACTCGGCCAGCGCCGTGGAGGAACGGAGGGGATCCGTGGTGACGGATGCGGGCGTCTGGGACATCGCGATTACCTTGGTGTGGAAGGCCGATTCACCGGGAGGCGTGCAAGCGGCCCCGGCAGGCTTCAGGGATGAATTCGAGGCTCTTTAACATGACGGACGAAGTTGCGCACTGCAACAAGGAGACGGCCGGCCCGCGCCGGAGTTCCCCGCCGCGGTTCACGTCTGGAACACGTAGGTGCCGGGAGCGTCACACAGCGCGACCAGACCGGCCTCGGCCCGCCCGAGGGCCGGCGGGACCTGCAGCGCGCCGGAGCGCTCGGCGAGCCAGTCGGCCCACTGCGGCCACCACGAGCCTTCGCGCACCGGGGTGCGTTCGCGCCAGGTCTCGGGATCGACGTAGTGGTCGGTCTCGCTGCGGGTGGCCACCTGGTAGCGCCGGTTGCGACGGCCGGGCTCGCTGACGATGCCGGCGTTGTGCCCGCCGCTCGCGAGCAGGAAGGTGACGGGCACGTCGCTCTGCAGCTGGATCTTGTACACGGACTGCCACGGCGCGATGTGGTCGGCATCGGCGCCGACCGCGAAGATCGGGCAGCGAATGTCGCTGATCGCCACCGGCCGCTCGTCGACCAGGTAATGGCCGTTGGCGAGGGCGTTGTCGAGGAACAGGCTGTGCAGGTATTCCTTGTGCATCTTGTAGGGCATGCGTGTGGGATCGGCGTTCCAGGCCATCAGTTCGTTGAGCGGCGTGCGCTCGCCGAGCACGTACTCGCGCACCATGCGCGACCACAGCAGGTCGTTCGAGCGCAGCATCTGGAAGGCGCCGGCCATCTGGCTGGCATCGAGGTAACCGCGGTCCCACATCATATCCTCGATGAAGGTGACCTGGCTGTCGTCGATGAACAGCAGCAGTTCGCCCGCCTGGCGGAAGTCGGTCTGCGCAGCGAACAGCGTCATGCTGGCGAGCCGCCGGTCGTCGTCGCGATCGAGCGCCGCCGCCGCGATCGTCAGCAGCGTGCCGCCCAGACAGTAGCCCACGCCGTGCACCTGCTGCCCCGGAACGACGGCGTTGATCGCGTCGAGGGCTGCGAACACGCCCTTGCGCAGGTAGTCCTCCATCCCCAGCGCATGGTCGTCGCTGTGCGGGTTGCGCCAGGAGATCATGAACACCGTGTGGCCGCGGTCGACCAGGAACTTGACCAGCGAGTTCTGCGGGGTGAGGTCGAGGATGTAGTACTTCATGATCCACGCCGGCACGATCAGCACCGGCTCCGGGTGGACCTGCGCGGTCGTCGGCGCGTACTGGATCAGTTCGATCAGATGGTTGCGGAACACCACCTTGCCGGGGGTCAGCGCCAGGTTGCGCCCGACCTGGAAGGCCTCGGCGCCGGCCGGCGGCTTGTTCGCGATGCGCCGCTCCTGGTCCTCGACCCAGTTCTGCCAGCCGCGCAACAGATTCGTCCCCCCCTGCTCCAGCGTGCGCTTCAGCAGCACCGGGTTGGTCGCGATGAAGTTCGCCGGTGACATCACGTCGAGCATCTGCCGGGCGACGAACCAGACCATGTCCTGATGGTGCTGCGACGGCCCGCGCACGCTGTGGGTGGCGGCATACCACCACTGCTGCGACAGCAGGAAGGACTGGGCGTAGAGGTTGAACGGGAAGGCGCCCCATTCGGGATCGTTGAAGCGATGGTCGCCCGGCAGCGGCTCGACCGCCCGCTCGGCGGCGGGATCCGCCAGCGAGCGGCGCGCGTACAGCGCGAGCTTGGCGGCCTTGCGCCCGGTCTTCTCGATCAGGCGCATCTGCAGGCCGGGCGCCATCGCCAGGTGCGCGGCCCAGTCGAACCACGCCAGCGTCAGCGAAATCGGCGACAGGCCCTGCGTGAGGCGCGCCACCGCCCCGTTCAGCATGCGGTCCTGCGGATTCCTGAACGCCTGGTACTGGGATTCTGGCATCGACGCCTCCGCTCCACCGATCTCGTGGGATACCACGCCGCGGTGAAAGAAACATGACATCGCGCTGCGTTGCAACACGATTGCGGCATCAGGTTGACGCGGGTCAAGACCCACAAATGAAAACGCCCGGCACGAACCGGGCGTCGCCTGCGGAACGACGGCGTCAGCCCTTGGCCGACTTGAGCATGGGCGTCACCCGTTCCGGCGCCCCCGGCAGGCCGCTGTCGATGTCGCAGACCAGCGTCTTCAGGTACTGGCGGAACTGCTCGCCGAGTTCGGGATGCTTCATGCCGTACTCGACCGTCGCGGTGAGGTAACCGAGCTTGCTGCCGCAATCGAAACGGCGGCCGTCGAACTCGTAGGCCAGCACCTGCTCTTCGAGCAGCAGCGCGGCGATGGCGTCGGTCAGCTGGATCTCGTTGCCGGCGCCGCGGGGGGTCTTTTCCAGCAACTCGAAGATGCGCGGCGTCAGGATGTAGCGCCCGACCACCGCGAGGTTCGACGGCGCCTCCTCGGGCTTGGGCTTCTCGACGATGCTGTCGATGTTCGACAGCCCCTTGGCGAACGGCAGCGGCGTGACGATGCCGTACTTGAAGGTTTCCTCCGGCGGCACGCGCTCGACGCCGAGGATCGAGCACTGGTACTTGTCGAAATGCGTCGCCATCTGCGCCAGGGCGCCGCCGCCGGGCGCATCGATCATGTCATCGGCGAGCAGCACCGCGCAGGGCTCCTGGCCGACCACGGGCTTGGCGCAGAGCACGGCGTGGCCGAGGCCGAGCGCATCGGCCTGGCGCACGTACACGCAGCTCACGTGCGGCGGAACGATGCCCTGCACGACCTTGAGCAGGTCCTTCTTGCCGCGCGAGGCGAGTTCGGTCTCGAGCTCGTAGGCCTTGTCGAAGTGGTCGGCGATCGCGTTCTTGGTGCGTCCGATCACGAACACCAGGGTATCCACCCCCGCCGCCACGGCCTCCTCCACCGCGTACTGGATCAGCGGCTTGTCGACGATGGGGAGCATCTCCTTCGGGCTCGCCTTGGTGGCCGGCAGAAACCGGGTACCGAGACCGGCCACCGGGAATACCGCCTTGCGAATCTTGCGCTTCACGATCGAAGTCCCTCGACGAGTTGGGGTACGAATGGCGCGCCATTCTGGCGAGTCGACCGGGGGGCGGCAAGCCTGCGGCTTGCACGCATCAGGCCGCGGCGTCGAAGCGCGCCAGGCCGGCGGCGAGATCGGCGATGAGGTCCGCCGGGTCTTCGAGCCCGACGTGCAGGCGCAGCAGGGTGCCCGCGCCTTCCCAGCGGCGCACGCTGCGCAGCGGGTGCGCGGGCACGATCAGGCTCTCGAAGCCGCCCCACGAGTAGCCCATGCCGAACAGTTCGAGCCCTTCGAGCAGGGCGGCGAGTCCGGCCCGGTGGCGGCGGCGCAACTCCACGCCGAACAGCCCGCACGCGCCACTGAAGTCGCGCCGCCACAGGGCATGCCCCGGATCGTCGGGCAGGGCCGGGTGCAGCACGCGCGCGACCTGGGGCTGCGCGCGCAGCCACTGCGCGACCGCGAGGCCGCCGGCCTGATGCTGGCGCAGGCGCACGCCCAGCGTGCGCAGGCCGCGCAGCGCAAGCGCGGCGTCGTCCGCCGACACGTTGTTGCCCTGCCAGCGCAGTTGCGCCCGCAACGGGCCGAGGGTGGCCTCGTTGCAGATCAGCGCGCCCATCAGCAGATCGGAGTGCCCTCCGATGTACTTGGTGACGGCCTGGATCGACACGTCGGCACCGAGGGCGAGCGGCTTGTGCCAGTAGCCCGCGCCCCAGGTGTTGTCGACCGCGACCCGGGCACCCGCGGCATGGGCTGCCGCCACGATCGCCGGCAGGTCCTGCACCTCGAAGGTCTGCGAGCCCGGCGACTCGCAGAACACCAGCCGCGTGTTCGGTCGCAGCAGGCCGGCGATGCCGGCGCCGATCAGCGGGTCGTAATAGGTGGTTTCGACACCGAAGCGCGCGAGCACCTCGTTGCAGAACACCCGGGTGGGCGCGTAGACGCTGTCGGCGACCAGCACGTGGTCGCCGGCGCGCACCAGTGCCTGCAGCGCGAGCGCGCAGGCGGCGAGCCCCGAGGGCACCAGCAGGGTGCCGGCGCCCCCCTCCAGCGCAGTCAGGGCCTCGGCGAGCGCCGCATGCGTGGCCGTGCCGTGGCGGCCGTAGGTCATGCGCACCGGCGTGCGCCCTTCGAGCGCATCGAGCGATGGGAAGAGGATGGTCGACGCTCGCGCCACCGGCGGATTGACGAGGCCGTGCCCCTCGGGGCCGGCGGTGCCGGTGTGGCTGAGCAGGGTGTCATCGTGCATGGGCGGAAACCGCGTGGCCTGCAAACCGGCCGCAGCGTAACGCGCCGTGCCGCGCCTGGGCAGCCACCCCGCGCTGCCGGCGCACCGCCCGCGAAGACACGCAGCGGCGGCGGTCGGTGTGCCGACCGTCGCCGCTGCGCGACCGCTCAGCCCCTGCCGACGTTGCGGCGCAGGCTCAGGTCGGGCTCCACCCACACCGTGTCGCCGGGGCCGAACTCGCCGGCGAGGATACGCTTCGCCAGCGGGTTCTCCAGCTGCTGCTGGATCGCCCGCTTCAGCGGACGCGCGCCGTACACCGGGTCGAAGCCGGCTTCGCCGAGGCGGTCGAGTGCCGCGGCGTCGAGTTCGAGGCCGATGTCGCGCGCCGCCAGGCGCTTGCGCAGCCCCTCGACCTGGATGCCGGCGATGGCGCGGATCTGTTCACGGCCGAGCGGGTGGAACACCACGGTCTCGTCGATGCGGTTGAGGAACTCGGGGCGGAAATGCGCGGCAAGGATCGCCATCACCGCGGCCTTCATCGCGCCGTAGTTGTCCTCGCCGGCCATTTCCTGGATGGTCTGGGAGCCGAGGTTCGAGGTCATCACCACCACGCTGTTGCGGAAGTCGACGGTGCGGCCCTGGCCATCGGTGAGGCGGCCGTCGTCGAGCACCTGCAGCAGCACGTTGAAGACATCCGGGTGCGCCTTCTCGATCTCGTCGAGCAGGATCACGCTGTACGGCTTGCGGCGCACCGCCTCGGTCAGGTAACCGCCTTCCTCGTAGCCGACGTAGCCCGGAGGCGCGCCGATCAGGCGGGCGACCGAGTGCTTCTCCATGAACTCGCTCATGTCGATGCGCACCATGGCTTCATCGGTATCGAACAGGAAGTTCGCGAGCGCCTTGCAGAGTTCGGTCTTGCCGACGCCGGTCGGGCCTAGGAACAGGAAACTGCCGTTCGGGCGGTTGGGGTCCGACAGGCCGGCACGGGCGCGGCGTATCGCGTCGCTGACCACGCGCACCGCCTCGGGCTGGCCGACGACCCGCGTCGCCAGCACGCTTTCCATGCGCAGCAGCTTCTCGCGCTCGCCTTCGAGCATCTTGCTCACCGGGATGCCGGTCCACTTGCTGACGACCTCGGCGATCTCCTCGTCGGTGACGCGGTTGCGCAGCAGCTTGAAGTCGGCCTGCTGGCCGGCCTCGGCGGCCTGCAGGCGCCGCTCCAGCTCCGGGATGCGGCCGTACTGCAGCTCCGACATCTTGTTGAGGTCGCCGGCACGCTTGGCGGCGTCGAAATCGAGGCGGGCCTTCTCCAGCGCGGCCTTGACGTCCGCGGCACCGGTGAGCGTGGCCTTCTCGGCTTTCCAGATCTCTTCGAGATCGGCGTACTCGTGCTCCAGGCGCGCGACCTCCGCCTCCAGGGCGTCGAGGCGTTTGCGCGACGCCTCGTCGCTCTCCTTCCTGAGAGCGACGCGCTCCATCTTGAGCTGGATCAGGCGGCGGTCGAGCCGGTCCATCTCCTCGGGCTTGGAGTCCATCTCCATGCGGATGCGCGAGGCGGCCTCGTCGATCAGGTCGATGGCCTTGTCCGGGAGCTGGCGGTCGGTGATGTAGCGGTGCGAGAGCGTCGCCGCGGCCACGATGGCCGGGTCGGTGATCTCAACCTTGTGGTGCACCTCGTAGCGTTCCTTGAGGCCACGCAGGATCGCGATGGTGTCCTCGACCGAGGGCTCGTCGACCAGCACCTTCTGAAAGCGGCGCTCCAGCGCGGCATCCTTCTCGATGTACTGGCGGTATTCATCGAGCGTGGTCGCGCCGATGCAGTGCAGTTCGCCGCGGGCGAGCGCCGGCTTCAGCATGTTGCCGGCATCCATCGCCCCTTCAGCCTTGCCGGCACCGACCATCGTGTGCAGTTCGTCGATGAACAGGATGATCTGGCCTTCCTGTTTGGCGAGGTCGTTCAGCACCGCCTTCAGGCGCTCCTCGAACTCACCCCTGAACTTGGCGCCGGCGATCAGCGCGCCCATGTCCAGAGACAGCACGCGCTTGCCCTTGATGCCTTCCGGCACCTCGCCGTTGACGATGCGCTGCGCCAGTCCTTCGACGATGGCGGTCTTGCCGACACCCGGCTCGCCGATCAGCACCGGGTTGTTCTTGGTGCGCCGGGCCAGTACCTGGGTGACGCGCCGGATCTCGTCGTCACGGCCGATCACCGGGTCGAGCTTGCCGGATTCGGCGCGCGCGGTGAGGTCGATCGTGTACTTCTCCAGTGCCTTGCGCGCGTCCTCGGCATTCGGATCGTCGACCGCCTGGCCGCCGCGCAACGCGGCGATGGCCGTGCTGAGCTTCTGGGCCGTCGCGCCGTGCCGGCGCAGCAGTTCGCCGAGCGCCCCCTTGTCCTCGGCGGCGGCGAGCACGAACCATTCCGAGGCGATGAACTGATCCTTGTTCTGCTGGGCGAGTTTGTCGGTGAGATTCAGTAGGTTGATCAGATCCCGCCCGAGTTGCACGTCGCCACCGATGCCGTGGACCTTGGGCAAGCGATCCAGCGCTTCGCCGATCTGGGCGCGCAAGGTGTTGACGTTGATGCCCACCTGCGCGAGGAGCGGCTTCACCGTCCCGCCCGCCTGATCGATCAGCGCGGCCATCAGGTGCAACGGTTCGATGAACTGGTGATCACGCCCGAGCGCGAGCGACTGCGCGTCCGCGAGCGCCATCTGGAATTTGCTGGTCAGCTTGTCCATTCGCATGGTGTCTGTGTCCCCCGCAGGTATGGTGGTATCTGGACGGGGAAATGGGCGCCGAACCGGACAATTCAAGGTGATGCTGCTCAAGCGCTATCGTGGTGCCGCGAGTGGGGGAGAGGCGGAGCGCGCGCTGTGGCTGAATCCGCTGCTGCGCTCGATCAACGCGCTGGCGGCCGGGATGCGCAACACGGGCTGAGGGGGTTGGTGGGAGGGTTGTCGGGCGCGTGGGGCGGGCGGCGCGCGCGCCCGGCCCGCTGCGCGGCGGCGGTGGGCGTCGCGAGCGGGGGCGAGGCGGCGGGGGGTTGCGGGTGCCCTGAAAAGCCGAACGCCCTGGCCGGGTGAGGGCGAGGGCGTTCGGGGCAATGGGTGCCTGGC